>NZ_JAJALJ010000001.1:0-582847 GCF_020523835.1 Delftia sp. Lp-1
GTGAAAGTAGGTCATCGTCAGGCTCTTACAGCCCAAGAAACCCCGTAGCCCAAAGCTACGGGGTTTTTTGCATTGGGCTGTAGGAAAATGGGGAAACAGGCTGAACAGCCAAAACGGACAGCCAAACGAACATCCAAAACGGACATCCCAGAAAAAGAGAGCGCTGACGCGCTCTCTTTTTATTCCTGTCGGGCTTCTTCGTCGCACCCGGATGCAACATCCGGCGCAGTTTCCTGGGGCCAATTCCGCTAGCATTGACGTTAACGTCAACGTCGCATTCCCATGGCCGCCGGCTGTGGATGCTGGCGGACTCTCCAGCCATGTCGACCACCTACACCATCAGCGATCTTGCCAAGGAGTTCGATCTCACGACCCGGGCCATCCGCTTCTATGAAGACATGGGCTTGCTTGAGCCCGAGCGCGCCGGGCCTGGCGGGCGCAATCGCGTCTACAGCGCGCGTGATCGCACGCGTCTTCGCCTGACCTTGCGCGCCAAGCGGCTGGGATTGTCTCTGAACGAAGCCAAGGAGATCATCGATCTCTACGACAGCCCCCGCGACACGGGCGTGCAACTGCGCAAATTCCTGGAAGTGCTGGCTGTGCATCGCCGCCAGCTCGAGGACCGCCTGGCCGATCTGCAGGCCAACCTGGCCGAGGTGCGAGAGCAGGAATCCGAGGCCCGCACTCTGTTGAAACACCTGGATGGGAAAAATGCTTCATAATTGACGTTTACGTAAACGTAATTTGTGAGGCTTGCCTTGACCGTGCTCCGCCTGGAACCTGCCAACAGCGACTTTGCCCGCCGTGTGCGAGACAGTTTTGCACGCCAGGGCGCGATGCACACCCTGGGCGCCGAGCTGTCCCTGCTGGAGCCCGGCGCCGTCGATGTCTGTCTGGCCTGGGCGCCCAGGCTGACGCAGCAGCATGGCTTTTTGCATGCCGGCATGGTTTCCACGGCGCTGGATTCCGCCTGCGGCTATGCAGGGCTGACCCTGATGCCGGCCGACGCTGCCGTGCTCACCATCGAATTCAAGATCAATCTGCTGGCCCCCGCCAAGGGCCAGCGCTTTCGCATGGAAGGCCGGGTGATCAAGCCGGGCCGCACGATCATCGTGACCGAGGGGCGCGCCTATGCCATCGACGAAGGCCGCGAAAAACTGATTGCCACCATGGGCTGCACGCTGATGTGCGTGCAGGGCCGCGATCTGGCCGACTGAGCCGGGCGGCGTTCTTTCACCAAATTTCCACAGGAGACACGAGATGAGCCTTTCCAACCTGCCGGGCCTGAACTTCCAACTGGGTGAGGACATCGACGCGCTGCGCGATGCCGTGCGCGAGTTCGCACAAGCCGAGATTGCACCGCGCGCCGGCGAGATCGACCGCGACGACCAGTTCCCCATGGACCTGTGGCGCAAGTTTGGTGATCTGGGCGTGCTGGGCATCACCGTGTCCGAGCAGTACGGCGGCGCCAACATGGGCTATCTGGCCCACATGGTGGCGATGGAGGAAATCTCGCGTGCCAGTGCCTCGGTGGGCCTGTCCTATGGCGCGCACAGCAATCTTTGCGTGAACCAGATCAACCGCAACGGCAACGAGGCGCAAAAGGCCAAGTACCTGCCCAAGCTGATCAGCGGCGAGCATGTGGGCGCGCTGGCCATGAGCGAGCCCGGCGCCGGCTCGGACGTGATCAGCATGAAGCTCAAGGCCGAGGACAAGGGCGGCTACTTCCTGCTCAACGGCACCAAGATGTGGATCACCAATGGTCCCGATGCCGACACCCTGGTGGTCTACGCCAAGACCGAGCCCGAGCTCAACGCCCGCGGCGTGACTGCCTTCCTGATCGAAAAGGGCATGAAGGGCTTTTCCATTGCCCAGAAGCTGGACAAGCTGGGTATGCGTGGCAGCCATACGGGCGAACTGGTGTTCGAGAACGTAGAGGTGCCGGCCGAGAACGTGCTGGGCGGCCTGAACAACGGCGCCAAGGTGCTGATGAGCGGCCTGGACTACGAGCGTGCCGTGCTGACCGGCGGGCCGCTGGGCATCATGCAGTCGGTGATGGACAACGTCGTGCCCTACATCCATGACCGCAAGCAGTTCGGCCAGAGCATTGGCGAGTTCCAGCTCATCCAGGGCAAGGTGGCGGACATGTACACCGTGCTGCAAGCGGGTCGCTCATTTGCCTATACGGTCGCCAAAAACCTCGATCTGCTGGGAACGGAGCATGTTCGCCAGGTCCGCAAGGACTGCGCCAGTGTCATCCTGTGGTGCGCCGAGAAGGCGACATGGATGGCCGGCGAAGGCGTTCAAATCTATGGAGGTAATGGGTATATCAACGAATACCCACTGGGTCGCCTCTGGCGGGATGCGAAACTCTACGAGATCGGCGCCGGCACCAGCGAGATCCGTCGCATGCTGATCGGCCGCGAGCTGTTCGCGGAGACCTGCTGATCCCGCACCCGCCTGCCGCGCCGTTCTTGAGTTTGACCCAACAAAAGGATTGCTTATGAGCACAACCTCCATCGAAGAACTGTTTGTCCACAACCGCGAATGGGCCCAGCAGATGGAGCGTGACCGGCCCGGTTTCTTCACCGGGCTGTTGTCGCAGCAAAAACCCCGCTACATGTGGATCGGCTGTTCCGACAGCCGCGTCCCTGCGAACCAGATCACGGGCCTGGAGCCCGGCGAGGTGTTCGTGCACCGCAACGTGGCCAACGTGGTCGTGCCCAGCGATCTGAACTGCCTGTCCACCATTCAGTACGCGGTGGACCAGCTCAAGGTCGAGCACCTGATGGTCGTGGGCCACTATGGCTGCGGCGGCGTGCTGGCGGCACTGGAAGATGTGCGAGTGGGCCTGGCCGACAACTGGATCCGCCATGTGAAGGATGTGCGCGACAAGCACCAGGCGCTGCTGGCCAGCCTGTCCCCGCAATGGCGCCACGATGCGCTGTGCGAACTCAATGCCATCGAGCAGGTCATCAATGTGGCGCAGAGCACGGTGATGCAGGATGCCTGGGCGCGCGGCCAGAAGGTCACGCTGCACGGCTGGTGCTATGGCCTCAAGGACGGCCTGATCACCAATCTGCAGATGACCGTGCCCGGTGTCGGCGGCATCGCCAACATCCATGCCGAGGCTGTCGAGCTGGTCGCCAGCCGCCAGCGCGACTGAGCGGCCATGGCAGGCGGGACCCCGGGAGACTTCATGCCAATGCCTGCCCAGGACACCCTGCTTGCCCATGACATCGCGCGGGCAATGATGGATGGCTTCAACCGCCATTACCGCCTGTTCCGCGCCGAATCCGCCCGCGCCAAGCACCGCTTCGAAACCGCCGACTGGCTGGGCCAGCAGCGTGCCCAGCGCGAGCGCATCGAGTTCTACGACCTGCGTGTGCGCGAATGCGTGCGCCGGCTGGAAAAGGAATTTGCGGCGGGCACCCAGCCCATGCCGGTCTGGCAGCAGATCAAGCGCCACTACATCGGCCTCATGGTCAACCACCTGCAGCCCGAGCTGGCCGAGACCTTCTTCAACTCGGTCACCACCAAGATCCTGCACCGCACGCATTTCCACAACGACTTCATCTTCGTGCGGCCCGCCGTCAGCACGGAATACATAGAGAACCAGGAGCCGGCTGCGCGCCCGGCCTACCTGGCCTTCTATCCCACGCGCGAGACGCTGCCGCAGACGCTGCGCGAAGTCGTGGAGCAATTCGCGCTGCAGCGCCCCTTCGAGGATCTGGAGCGCGACATCGCCCGCCTGGCCGAGCGCCTGGAGCCGCAGCTGCAGGCCATGCGCCTGTACGCCAACTTCCAGATCCAGGTGCTGTCCAGCCTTTTTTTCCGCAACAAGGGCGCCTACATCGTCGGCAAGATCATCAACGGCTTTGCCGAGCTTTCCTGGGCCGTGCCCATCCTGCACGGCGACAACGGCCGGCTGGTGCTGCATGCGGCCCTGTTCGGCGAGAAGGACTTCCACGGCCTGTTCAGCTTTGCGCGCGCCTACTTCATGGTCGACACCGACGTGCCCAGCGCCTACGTGCAGTTCCTGCGCAGCCTCATGCCGCGCAAGCCGCGCGCCGAGCTGTACAACGCCCTGGGCCTGGCCAAGCAGGGCAAGACGCTGTTCTACCGCGACTTTCTGCACCACCTGCGCCATTCGCGCGACCAGTTCCGCATCGCGCCCGGCATCAAGGGCATGGTCATGCTGGTGTTCGATCTGCCCAGCTTTCCCTATGTGTTCAAGCTCATCAAGGACCGCTTCGCCGCGCCCAAGGAGATCACGCGCGAACAGGTCAAGGCCAAGTACCGGCTGGTCAAGCAGCACGACCGCGTGGGGCGCATGGCCGACACGCTGGAGTACAGCCTGGTCGCCTTCCCGCGCGAGCGCTTTTCGGATGCGCTGATCGCAGAGATCCTGGAGCATGCGCCCAGCCAGGTCGAGATCAGCGACCGCGACGGCGATGGCCGGCAGGAGGTCATCATCTCCCACCTCTACATAGAGCGGCGCATGGTGCCGCTGAACATGCTGCTGCAGGAGTGCTTCGATGACGGGCTGGACCTGCCGGCACCGCGGCAGCGCCTGGAGAGCGCCGTGATCGAGTACGGCAATGCCATCAAGGATCTGGTCGCGGCCAACATCTTTCCGGGCGACATGCTGTGGAAGAACTTCGGCATCACGCGCGGCGGCAAGGTGGTGTTCTACGACTACGACGAGATCGAATACCTGACCGACTGCCACTTCCGCCAGGTGCCCGCGCCGCGCAACGAGGAGGACGAGCTCAGCGGCGAGGTCTGGTACCCCGTGGGCCCGCGCGATGTGTTCCCGGAAACCTTCGCGCCCTTTCTGCTGGGCAACCCGGCCGTGCGCGAAGTCTTCATGCGCCACCATGCCGACCTGCTCGACCCCGCCTTCTGGCAGGCGCACCAGCAGCGCATCCGCGAAGGCCATGTCCACGATGTCTTCCCCTACGAGCGCAGCCGCTGGCTGGCCTGACCCGTTTTCCCTTTCTTTCACCATCACGACAACCCAGGAGACAAGCATGCAAGACCCCATCGTCATCGTCGGCGCAGCCCGCACCCCCATGGGCGCCTTCCAGGGCGACTTCGCCGACCTCGCGGCCCATGATCTGGGCGGCGCCGCCATCAAGGCGGCCGTGCAGCGCGCGGGCGTGGCGCCCGAGAAAGTGGACGAAGTGCTGTTCGGCAACTGCCTGATGGCGGGCCAGGGACAGGCGCCCGCCCGCCAGGCCGGCTTCAAGGGCGGCCTGCCGCGCAGCACGGGCGCCGTGACCCTGTCCAAGATGTGCGGCGCCGGCATGGAGGCCACCATCCTGGCGCACGACCAGCTGGTCGCAGGCAGCCGCGATGTGGTGGTCTCCGGCGGCATGGAAAGCATGACCAATGCGCCCTACCTGCTCAAGAAGGGCCGTGGCGGCTACCGCATGGGCCACGACAAGGTCTATGACCACATGATGCTCGACGGCCTGGAGGACGCCTACGAGCCCGGCCGCTCCATGGGCACTTTTGGCGAGGACTGCGCCGCCAAATACCACTTCACGCGCGAGCAGCAGGACGCCTACGCCATCGAAAGCGTCAAGCGCGCCCAGGCGGCCACTGAAAGCGGCGCCTTCGCCGCCGAGATCACGCCCGTCACCGTCTCCACGCGCAAGGGCGACGTCACCGTCAGCATCGACGAAGGCCCGGCCAAGGCCAAGCTGGACAAGATTTCCAGCCTCAAGCCCGCCTTCAAGAAGGACGGCACGATCACGGCCGCATCGAGCTCCAGCATCAACGACGGCGCCGCCGCCCTGGTGCTGATGCGCGAGTCCACGGCCAAGGAGCTGGGCTGCAAGCCGCTGGCGCGCATCGTCGCCCATGCCACGCATGCCCAGGAGCCCGAATGGTTCACCACGGCCCCCGTGGGCGCCACGCAGAAGGCCCTCAAGAAGGCCGGCTGGACGGCGGCGGACGTGGACCTGTGGGAAGTCAACGAAGCCTTTGCCGTCGTGCCCATGGCCCTGATGGCCGAGCTGGGCGTGCCGCGCGACAAGGTCAACGTCAACGGCGGCGCCTGTGCGCTGGGCCACCCCATTGGCGCCAGCGGTGCGCGCATCCTGGTCACGCTGCTGCACGCCCTGCAGGCGCGTGGCGGCAAGCGCGGCCTGGCCACGCTGTGCATAGGCGGCGGCGAGGGAACAGCCATGGCGATAGAAATGGTCACCCCCTGAGGCGCTGCGCGCCCTCCCCCTGAAAGGGGGACGACACCCTCGGTGCGGGGCGGCCCTTCCTCGGTGTCTCTGATTTGCATTGCGCCAGTTTTATGGGCAGCGCCACAGACGTCCAGAGAGCTAGACTTGGATCGGCCGATCCGCTATTACTTTGACCTCTCGACCATGATTACCAGCGAAGAACAGTTGCGCAGCCTGTATGCCATGCCGGCCGAAAGGGCCTTGCTCAAGCAGCAGGTGGACCTGGACCGGCACTGCCTGCGCTTCATCGCGCTGTCGCCGCTGTGCATCGTGGCCACGGGGGGCGGGGCGGGCGCGATGATGGATGCCTCGCCGCGCGGCGGCAAGCCG
Source organism: Delftia sp. Lp-1 (assembly GCF_020523835.1). Classification (NCBI taxonomy): domain Bacteria; kingdom Pseudomonadati; phylum Pseudomonadota; class Betaproteobacteria; order Burkholderiales; family Comamonadaceae; genus Delftia; species Delftia sp. Lp-1. Next base: position 6,573 of record NZ_JAJALJ010000001.1, read on the forward strand.
GGCTTCATCAAGGCGCCTGACAACCAGACGCTGCTGATTCCCGATTCGGGCGGCAACAACCGCCTGGACAGCTTCAGCAACCTGATCGCCGATCCGCGCATCGGCCTGCTGTTCATGGTGCCGGGTTTCGACGAGACCCTGCGCGTCAACGGCGTGGCCAAGCTGCGCGACGAGGCCCACTACACGGCGCTGTTCGCCAGCGAAGGCTTCCGGCCCAAGATCGTTCTGGAGATCCAGGTGCAGGAGGCCTATCTGCACTGTGCCAAGGCCCTGATGCGCGCCCGGCTCTGGAAGCCAGAGTCCCAGGTGTCGCGCAACGTCATGCCCTCGGTGAACCAGATGGTCCACCAGCAGATCGGCCTGCCTGCGCCCACCGAGACGCAGGAGGCCATGGTCGAGCGCTACGAAAAGCAGATCGCGGACGAGCAGGGCCGCTGACCGCATTCCATTTGAAAGGTCGAAAGACATGGCAGTCACTCTGGTGTTGGGAGCCTCGCGCGGGCTTGGTTTTGCCTTGGTAGAGGCCTATGCGGCCCGGGGCCGCAGCGTGGTCGCCACGGTGCGCAGCGAGGCCGACCGCGAGCGCGTCGAGGCCACGGGCGCCAAGGTGCTGCTGGTGGATGTGGCCGACCCGGCCAGCGTCAGCGGCCTGGCCTGGCAACTCGACGGCGAGAAGATCGAGCTGGCGCTGTATGTGGCCGGAGTGTGGGATGCCCACAGCTCGGCCACGCCGCCCACGCGCGAGCAGTTCGACCGCGTCATGCACACCAATGTACTGGGCGCCATGCAGGTGCTGCCCCAGGTGGCGCCGCTGGTCGAGGCGGCGGGCGGCGTGTTCGGCCTGTTCTCCAGCCAGATGTCGCTGCTTGCCGACGCCGAATCCGACGCCTGGCTCTACCGCGTCAGCAAGGCTGCGCTCAACATGGTCGTGGCCAGCGCCCAGCCGCAATGGCCGGGCGCCACCGTGGTCGCGCTGGACCCGGGCTGGGTGCAGACCGACATGGGTGGCGCGGCTGCCACCTTCACCGTCGAGCAAAGCGTGCAGGGCCTGGTGCGCACGCTGGCCGGCGTCACGCCGGCCGACCGGGGCCGCATGCTGCGGCATGACGGGCAGCGCATCGCCTGGTAGATCCGACCAGCGCAACGGACAACGGACAACGAAACAAGAATCAGGAGACAAGACATGCTGCTCAACGCAGACCAGGAAATGATCCGTGACGCGGTGCGCGACTTCGTGCGCACCGAAATCACGCCCCATGCCGCACGCTGGGACAAGGAACACCACTTTCCCAAGAACGTGCACCAGGGCCTGGCGGCGCTGGGCGCCTACGGCATCTGCGTGCCCGAGGAATACGGCGGTGCCGGCCTTGACTACCTGAGCCTGGCCCTGGTGCTGGAGGAGATCGCAGCCGGCGACGGCGGCACCAGCACGGTGATCAGCGTGACCAACTGCCCCGTCAACGCCATCCTCATGCGCTATGGCAGCGAGGCGCAAAAGCAGCAATGGCTGGCGCCGCTGGCGCGCGGCGAGATGCTGGGCGCCTTCTGCCTGACCGAGCCGCATGTGGGCTCGGATGCCTCGGCACTGCGCACCACGGCCACGCGCGACGGCAGCGACTACGTGATCAACGGCGTCAAGCAATTCATCACCAGCGGCAAGAACGGCGACGTGGCCATCGTCATCGCCGTCACCGACAAGGCTGCTGGCAAGCGCGGCATGAGCGCCTTCATCGTTCCGACCTCCGCACCCGGCTACCAGGTGCTGCGGCTGGAGGACAAGCTGGGCCAGCACAGTTCGGACACGGCCCAGATCCAGTTCGAGGGCTGCCGCATCCCCGCCGCCAACCTCATCGGCGCCGAGGGCGAGGGCTACAAGATTGCGCTGTCGGCGCTGGAAGGCGGGCGCATCGGCATTGCCGCGCAAAGCGTGGGCATGGCGCGTGCGGCCTTCGATTGCGCGCTGCAGTACTCCAAGGAGCGCGAGAGCTTCGGCCAGCCCATCTTCAACCACCAGGCCGTGGGCTTTCGCCTGGCCGACTGCGCCACGCAGATCGAAGCCGCTCGCCAGCTGATCTGGCATGCGGCCAGCCTGCGCGATGCCGGCCTGCCCTGCCTCAAGGAAGCGGCCATGGCCAAACTATTCGCCAGCGAAATGGCCGAGCGCGTGTGCAGCGCCGCCATTCAGACCCTGGGCGGCTATGGCGTGGTCAGCGACTTCCCCGTGGAACGCATCTACCGCGACGTGCGCGTCTGCCAGATCTACGAGGGCACGAGCGACGTGCAGAAAATTCTCATCCAGCGCGCTCTGGCCTGAGGTCAATCCCCCACGCTGCGGGTCGGGCCGGATGGCCCTGACACCCGCAGGGCTTAGCATGGAGCATCGCCGGCACGGCGCCCGAGAGAGGCGGGCGGCCGTTTCCGGCAGGTTTGTGACCACCTTCGCAGGAGATCCCGACATGCCCATCGCTTCCGTCAACGGCCAGAACCTGTACTACGAGGACACGGGCGGGAGAGGCCCGGTCCTGGTGTTTTCGCACGGGCTGCTCATGGACCACACCATGTTCGCTCCCCAGGTCCAGGCACTGCAGGGGCGCTTTCGCTGCATCAGCTGGGACGAGCGCGGCCATGGCCAGACGGCAGACCCCGCGCATTGCGCCCCCTTCGACTACTACGACTCGGCCGACGACCTGGCCGCCCTGCTCGAGCACCTGGGCGTGGAGCGCGCGGTGCTGGTCGGCATGTCGCAGGGCGGATATTTGTCGCTGCGCTGCGCGCTCATCCACCCCGAGATCGTGCGCGCGCTGGTGCTGATCGACACCCAGGCCATGCTGGAAGACCCCGAGCAGATGCCCCACCACGAAGCGTTGCTGCGCGCCTGGATGGAGCATGGCCTCAGCGACGACATGGCGACCACGGTGGAGCGCACCATCCTGGGCCACGGCTGGAGCGGCGCGGCGGCCTGGCGTGCCAAATGGAGGAAGGCCACGCCCATCAACCTGGGGCAGAGCTTTCTGGCGCTGGCCCAGCGCGATGACATCAGCCCACGCCTGCCCGACATCCATGTGCCGGCCCTGGTCATCCATGGCACGGACGACACCGCCATCGCGCCCGACCGTGCACGCGCCATGGCCAAGGCCTTGCCCAGGGCGCAGTGGGTGGAGGTGCCAGGTGCCGGCCATGCGGCCAACCTCACGCATCCGCAGCCCGTGAACCTGGCCATCGAGCGCTTCCTGGAGCAGCTCGACTGACAGTGGCCGCCGAGCAGGGGGTCAGACCGGCGGATCGCCGTCGTTCTCGCTGTCGCGGCGGCGCAGGACGACGGTGATGCTGCCGTCGGTCTCCAGCGTGGCGCGTTCCACCTCTCTGAGGTGCAGGCAGCCGCCCGCACGCAGCGCGGCCTCGATATCGTCGCGCGTGATGCGTTCCTCGCGCATCAGGTCCTTGTTCAGGTGTCCGTCCCTGATCAGGGCCTTGGCCTTGCCGTCGATGAGCCGCTCCAGCGCGGGAAAGCGAAAGGTCAGCCAGGACAGCAGCAGATGGCACAGGATCAGCGTGGACGCCGAGACCATGCCACCGATCAGCGAGTTGTCCCCGGCATTCATGGAGTTCTGCACCGCATTCGACAGGATGAGCAGCAGTACCAGGTCGAACGGCGCGTACTGCCCCGTCTGGCGCCGCCCCGTCAGCCGAAGGAACACCAGCAAGAACAGGTAGACGGCCACGCCGCGCACCACGAACTCCCACCACGGGACCGACATTGAAAACATGGGCTCTCCTTACAGGCCCGAGGGCCCGCGGTCAGTATCATGGCCCGCCTGTCCTCCATCAAGAACCCGGTCGCAGCAAGGCGGCCGTGACTGACATGCATTCCTGCTCCCGCGCCGTCCTCCCCCAAGTTCCGCAAGTTCCCCAAGTTCCGCAGGGCCAGCCGCTATGAGCGCTGCCGCCACCTCCCCAGCCTGTCCCTGCGGTCTTCAGGATGCCAAGGGCCGTCCCCTGGCCTTCGATGCCTGCTGCGGCCGCTACCTGGACCATTTCGACGACTGCCCCGCGCCCGATGCCCAGGCCTTGATGCGCTCGCGCTACAGCGCCTTCGTGCGCGAGGACGCCGCCTATCTGCTGGCCACCTGGCACGCCAGCCAGCGGCCCGCCTCGCTGGACTTCGAGCCTTCAGCACGCTGGCTGGGGCTGGCGGTCAAGGACTTCCGCAGCACCGGCGAGGACAGCGCCGAGGTGGAATTCGTCGCGCGCTACCGCGTGGGCGGCCGCGCCGTGCGCCTGCATGAGCGCAGCCGTTTCGTGCGCGAAGCCGGGCGCTGGCTCTACGTGGATGGCGACCAGTTCTGAACACGGCGGCGGCCCTGCCGAGCCGCTGTGGAAACTGCAGCAGCGCCAGCGGCTGCTGCTGTCCATCGCATCGCGGGGCTCGTCCGAGGCGGCGGCCCTCATCATCCCCGGCATCGTGGTCTGGCTGCAGCGGCACGAAACGGGCGCCTTCCAGGTGCCGCTGCTGCTGTGGTGGCTGGGCATGGCTTTCATGGCCTGCGTCTTTGTCGGGTTGCGACGCCAGTTGCGTCGGGACCTGGGTGCCGCCGTGCCCTCGGCCGAGTTGCCAGCGCGGCTGCAGCGCTGGGAGCGCGTGATGGGCCGCATGGCCCTGCTCAACGCCGGTTCCTGGGCGCTGGCGATACCGCTGACCCATGGCAGCGGCCATGAATTCCGGCTTTTCATCTACCTGGTGCTGTGCGGCGTCGTGGCCTCGGCCGCCACCTTCCTGGCGCCGGCGGCTGCCGTGTTCAAGCGCTTCTTCGGCGTGCTGTACGGCGCCATGCTGCTGGCCGTGGTCTGGTACTTCCCGAACAGGGGCCTGTACCTGCTGCCGCTGCTCATGCTGTATGGCGCCACCATCGCGCGCCATGCCTGGGGGGCGCGCCAGCTCATGCTGCAGCAATGGGCGCAGGAGCGCGACCGCCAGCTGCTGGCCGAGCGCTACCTGGCCGCCAAGGAGCAGGCCGAACAGGCGCTGGAGGCCAAGAGCCGCTTCCTGTCGGCCGCCAGCCATGACCTGCGCCAGCCCCTGCATGCCCTGGGCCTGCTGGTGGAAACCGCCCGCCAGCGCAATGCCGACGGCGCACTGGCAGGCGTGCTTGACGATGCCCAGGCCTGTGCCCAGTCGCTGGGCACCATGTGCAACGACCTGCTGGACCTGTCGCGGCTGGAGAACGGCACCTGGGAGCTGCGCGCCCAGGTGATGGACCTGCGCATTCTGCTGGGCGATGCCACGCGCCTGTTCGCGGCCGAGGCGCGCCAGCGCGGGCTGGTGCTGCGCTGGCGCGTGGCGCGCGGCATGGACAGCCTGGTGCGTGCCGACGAGGCCCTGCTGCGCCAGATGGTGTTCAACCTGCTGCACAACGCCCTGCGCTACACCCAGCGCGGCGGGGTGCTGCTGGCCGCCCGCGTGCACGGCGGGGGCTGGCGCATCGAGGTCTGGGACACGGGCCTGGGCATTGCTGCCGAAGACCGGCCCCATGTCTTTGCACCGCACTTTCGCGCGCGCTCAGGCCAGGCGGCCCGGCGCGCGGCCCAGCCTGCGGCCGACCACCTGCCCGGCGTGAGCAGCCAGGGCCTGGGCCTGGCTGTCGTGGCCGCAGCCGCGCGGCGCATGGGCGTGGAGCACGGCCTGCTGTCCACGCCAGGGCGGGGGTCCTGCTTCTGGCTGCAACTGCCGTCCAGCCTGAATGTGCAGGCGGCCTTGCCGCAGTCCGAGGGACCGTCCGAGGGACCACAGGCGCAGGCACAGGCGCAGGCGCAGGCCCGGCCGCCCCTGCTCCAGGGCCGGTGCTGGGTGGTCGATGACGATGCGCAGGTGGCGCGGGCCCTGGCTGGCCTGCTGCGCGATTGGGGGCTGCAGGTGGATGTGGCCGCTACGGGCCGCGAGGTGGCCGACTGGCTGGCGGCGGGGCAGCATCCCGATTTCGTGCTGTGCGACCACCATCTGGCCCAGGGCGAGAACGGCTTTGCGCTGCTGCAGAACGTGCTGGCGCAAGCGCCGCAGGCGGCGGGCGCCCTGCTCAGTGGCGAGCCGTCACCGGCGCTGGAGCAGGAGGCGCAGGAACTGGGCTATCTGCTGCTGCGCAAGCCCGTGGACCCGCTGGTGCTGCTGGCCCTGCTTCAGCGCAGACTGGCCTTGGCCGGCGCCTGAACCGTATCGGTCGGCGGTACGGAGGGCGGCAGCTCCAGCGCGATGCCCTGCATGCGCGTGATGGCGTCGATGCGGCTGTGCACGCCCAGGCGCTGCAGGGCGCCCGCCACATGCTCCTTGACCGTGTGGGGCGACAGGTGCAGCAACTGCGCAATGCTGGGATTGGGCAGGCCGCGCAGCACCAGGTCCAGCACCTGGGCCTGGCGCGGGGTAAGGCCCAGCTCGGTCGCCGTCATGCGGATGGCATGTGCGCCGCCGGGCGCCTGTGGCGCCAGCGGGGCGGCGGGGAACCAGGTCTCGCCGCGCAGCAGGGCCGCCAGGGCCTGCTCCAGCACCTGCGGCGGCTGGGACTTGAGCACAAAGCCATGGGCCCCCGCCGCGCGTGCCTTCAGGGCAATCGCGCCATGCGTGTCGCCGCTGGTCATGAGCACGCGGCAGGCGGGCGCCAGCGTGCGGATTTCGCGCACCACGTCCGTGCCCGCGCTGGCACCCAGCCAGAAATCCACGATGGCCAGATGCGGCGATCCCCTGCCGGCCATGCACTGCAGGCCTTCGCCCGCATCGGCCACGGCATGGACTTCGGACAGGCCGAATTGTTTCAGGAACTCGGACACGCCCATGGCCGTCAGCGGGTGGTCGTCGATCACCAGGGCATAGCGCCCCGATTGGAGACAGGAGGAATCGGTCAGGAGGGGATGGCTGTGCATGGTCCGCGCAAAGGCATGTCGAAAGGGCTGGAGCGCCAGGGCGCGCCCGGATACACCTTGCGCACATCGTAACGATTACCCCCCGGCCGGGGGGTGACCGGATGTCGGCCAACTCCCCAAAATCGCCGCCGATGCCCTGAGATTCCGCATGGAACGGGCACGTATTCAACGAGAAGGGGAGATAGTCATGAAGATGGTACAGCTCACGCGCCGCAGTGCGGCATTGATGCTTCTGGGAACCCTGGCCGCCTGTGGCGGCGGCGGCGGTGGTGGTGGATTGGGAGAACCGGGCGGCGGAGATCCCGGCAATGGCGGAAATCCTGGCAACCCCGGCACGCCCGGCAACCCCGGCGGCGGCACAACGACCCCGGTGACCGGCCAGTACCGCATGGAGACGGCTGCCGAAAACTTCGACGCGGCCCTGTCCGCCATGAACACGCTGGGGGCGCAAGGCTATGCCTTCACCTACAGCCTGGCCTCGGGCGGCACGACCTTCCCCATTCCCATCGGTGACTTCTACGTCACCGACACGGCCCACACCGGCACGCGCCTGGACTACCGCATGGTGCCCGACGTGGCGGGCGTCTCGGCCCTGGTGGCCCAGCTCAATGCGCAGGGTGCCCAGGGCTACCTGTACAAGTCGGGCATGGCGTTCCCGAGCAGCACGCAGGACTTGCGCAACCTCTATGTGCGCAGCAGCAGCGCCGCCGCCACCTACAGCTACGAGACGCGCCCCGCCGTGGGTGCGCTGGACACGTCCGGCTTCACGCAGCAACTGGCCGAGATGAGCGGCCGGGGTTTCCGCTACATGGGCCCGCTGATCTCGGGCGACGAGATGTTCAACCTCTACGTCAAGGACTCCAAGGCACCGGCCTTCGAGTACGCGGTGTTCGCCCTGGCCGCGCCCTTCGGCATGGCCAACGGCACGGCGCTGAAGCAGCGCCTGGACGAGATGGGTGCCAAGGGCCACCTGCTGCGCGGCGCCCTGGTGCTGCGCGGCAATACCGAAGGCGTGCAGCTGTACGAAAAGAGCGGCGACCAGCAGGGCGCCATCGAGTACCGCCTCGAATCCGTGTCCAACAACGCCAGCCTCGCGCAGCGCCTGGAGCAGTTCAACCGCAACGCGGCCGAAGGCTTTTTCGCCTTCGGCGATGTGGTCACCGACGATGGCCAGTTCCATTCCATCTCGGTGCGCAACGTCAAGCGCATGGTCCATCCGCTGGCCGGTGCCTCCTTCCCCTGAGCAGGGCACAGGCATGCGCGGCCGGCGCATAATCCGGCCATTTTCCGCAGCAAGGGCGCCCCAGGGCGCCCTTGCTCAGTTTGTTTCGAGAATCCATCCATGACTGCTTTCGAGGCCGTGCTCTTCGACTGTGACGGCGTGCTCGTCGACAGTGAATCCATCACCAACCGCGTGCTGTGCACCATGCTCAATGAATCGGGCTGGCCCATCAGCACCGAGGAATGCCTGCGCGAGTTCATCGGCAAGACCGTGCGCAGCCAGGCCGCGCTGATCGAGGCGCGCACCGGCAAGCCGCTGACCGACGCATGGATGGCTGCCTTCTACGAGCGCCGCAACGCCGCGCTGCGCGCCGAGCTGGTGGCCATTGACGGCGCGCTGTCCGCCGTCAGCGAATCCCATGCGCTGTGCGCTGGCCGCATCGCCTGCGCCTCGGGCGCGGACCGCGCCAAGGTGGAGATGCAGCTGGCCCAGGTCGGCATGGCCCCGTATTTCGAGGGCCGCGTCTTCAGCGGCCATGAGCTGCCGCGCAGCAAGCCCTTTCCCGATGTGTACCTGGCAGCCGCCGCAGCCCTGGGCGTGGAGCCGGCGCGCTGCCTGGTCATCGAGGACACGGTGACCGGCGTCACCGCCGGCGTGGCCGCAGGCGCCACGGTCTGGGGCTACTTCCCGGCCGACCAGGGCCATGCCTCGGCCGAGCAACTGCTCGAAGCCGGCGCCAGCTGCGTGTTCGGCGACATGGGCGAGCTGCCGGCCATGCTGCGCGCCATCGGGCAGGCCAGCGCCAGCGCCTGAGCTTGGGCCTGAGCCGGCCCTAGCGCAGCCGCGGCGAAGGCGTCTCGTCCACGGCCTGCGCACGCGCAGCCTGCTGCTCGGCCTGCAGCGCCCGCTGGAAGGCGGGCCGCTGCTGCAGGCGCTGCCAGTAGGCCTGGGTGGCAGGCCCCCATTGCGGCTCCATCTCCAGGTGCGCCGACAGCATCAGCGCATAGCCCACGGCCACGTCGGCAGCGGTGAAGCGGTCTGCCGTGAGCCAGTCGCGCTGTTCCACGGCCTGCTCCACGGCGCGCAGCCGCGCGAGGAACCAGCGCTGGTAGTCCTGGGCCACCTGGGGCTGGCGCCGTTCGGCTGGCTCGAAGTGCGCATAGCGCAGCACCAGGGTCTGCGGGAAGGTCAGCGTGGCATCGCTCATGTGCAGCCAGTTGAGGTAGGCCGCGAAGCCCGCCTCCTGCGGCTGCACGGACAGGCCCGCCCCGGGGTGCAGGGCGGCCAGGTATTCGCAGATGGCGGCTGACTCGGTCAGCCTGGCCTCGCCGTGGCGCAGCAGCGGCACCGTGCCCAGCGGGTTGAGCTCCAGGTAGCTGCGCTGCAGCACGCGCGGCGGAAACGGCAGCATGTGCAGCGTGTAGGGAAGCTGCAGTTCTTCGAGCATCCACAGCGCGCGGAAGGAGCGCGCGCTGACGCAATGGTGGAGATGGTGCATGCGCAAAGCCTAGGCCAGATGCGCGGACGGCGGCAGTCGCGCAGGATGCAAATCGCGCCAGGATGCGCGCGGCCCTCACTCGGGCCGGACTCGCGCGCTCTTGCGGAATTCGGAAGGCGACAGCCCCGTCCACAGCCGGAAGGCGCGGATGAAGCTCTTGTCGTTGAGAAAGCCGCAGGACTGGGCGATGCGCTTGATGGGCCGGCTGGTGCGCAGCAGCAGGGCCACGGCACGCTCGCGCCGCACCTCGTCCTTGAGCGCCTGCAGCGAGGCGCCTTCTTCCTTGAGCTGGCGATGCAGGCTGCGCTGGGACAGGTGCAGCTGGCGCGCCAGCGTGTCGGCGGTCTGCAGGCATTCGGCGTCGGCCGCCAGCAGCTGGCGCACGCGCTGTACCAGCTGGCGCTCGCGCCGGTAGGGGCGCACCTGCAGCGGCAGGGCGCGCTGCAGCATGCGCTGCAGCGCAGGCTCGTCGCGCGTCAGCGGCATATCCAGAAAACGTGCGTCGAACTGGAGGCAGGCCCGGGCCGCGCCAAACTCCACCTCGCCCGGCGGGAACAGCAGCGCATACACGCCCGCATGCGGCGGGGGATCGAAGGGAAAGCAGGCGCGCCGCAGCGGCAGGGGCTCATCGATGAACCAGCTGGCCAGGCCGTGGATATTGCGCAGCACCGACAGCAGGCAGAACTCGCGCATGGCGCCCAGCGTGGAAAGCTCCTCGATGGCCAGCGTGGCCAAGCCGTCTTCCTGCGTCAGCGTGAGGCGGATGTCGTCGGCCAGCAGGCCATGGTGGCGGCACCAGCGCGCCAGCGCCAGGCCCAGCTGCTCGCTGCCCATGCTGGCGCGTGCCAGCATGCCGTAGCTGCCCCAGGGCAGGCGCCGGGAGAACCAGCCCAGGGCCTCGTCGTCGAGTTCGCGCATGGCGGCATCGGACAGTGCCTCCATCTGCAGCGCCGTGATGCACTCGTTGCGCTCTTTGACGGAGTCTGGCGCGATTTGTGCCTTCTCCAGGGCGGACAGGGCGCTGATGCCCCGGCGTTCGTAGGCCAGCATAATGGCCTGCACAAAGGCCATGGGCGTGACTGCAGGGTGTGCCGAGGCCATGGTGGCGGCCGCCTGGGGCAGGGGGGTCTTGACCAGCGAGGGGGTGAACATGCTGGCAATTATTGCAACCTTCGTGGCCTGTTCTGCTCGGGGTTGGCCCTTATGCTGCCACGCAATAGCTGCCGTGACGGGGCAGGCCACTGCATTTGCCCGTCCCAGGCGCCGCCGACGACACAGGAGACAACGCATGCCCGCCCAGAACGCCCCGCTCGCTTCCAGCCATGCCCAAGGCCGCACCGATGTGCCGCTGATCGAGCAGACCATCGGCGATTTCTTTGCCGACATGGCGGCCCGCCAGCCCGATCGCGAGGCCCTGGTCAGCCGCCACCAGGGCCTGCGCTACAGCTATGCCGACCTGCATACCGAGGCGCGCCGCCTGGCCAGCGCGCTGCTGGGCCTGGGGCTGGACAAGGGCGATCGCGTCGGCATCTGGTCGCACAACAACGCCGAATGGGTGCTGATGCAGCTGGCCACGGCCCAGGTCGGCCTGGTGCTGGTCAACATCAATCCGGCCTACCGCACCTCCGAGGTGGAGTACGCGCTCAACAAGGTCGGCTGCAAGGCGCTGGTGACCATGGCGCAGTTCAAGACCAGCGACTACCTGGGCATGCTGCGCGAACTGGCCCCCGAGCTGGCCACGGCCGAGCCCGGCCGCCTGCATTGCGCGCGCCTGCCCCAGCTGCGCAGCGTGGTCTGGATCGACGTCGCAGGCCAGGGCGAAGAGCAGCCCGGCATGCTGCGCTTTTCCAGCCTGCTGGCGCGCGGTGATGCGCAGGATGCGCGCATCGACACCGTGGCCGCCACGCTCAAGAACACCGACCCCATCAACATCCAGTTCACCAGCGGCACGACGGGCTTTCCCAAGGGCGCCACGCTGACCCACCGCAACATTCTGAACAACGGCTTTTTCATCGGCGAGTGCATGCGGCTGACGCCCGAGGACCGGCTGTGCATTCCCGTGCCGCTGTACCATTGCTTCGGCATGGTGCTGGGCAACCTGGCCTGTTTCACGCATGGCTCGGCCATCGTCTACCCGAATGACGGATTCGATCCGCTGCTGGTGCTGGAGACCGTGCAGGCCGAGCGCTGCACGGGCCTGCACGGCGTGCCCACGATGTTCATCGCCGAGCTGGACCACCCGCGCTTCAAGGAGTTCGACCTGAGCACGCTGCGCACCGGCATCATGGCCGGCTCGCCCTGCCCCATCGAAGTGATGAAGCGCGTGGTCAGCGACATGCACCTGTCCGAGATCACCATCGCCTACGGCATGACCGAGACCAGCCCCGTCAGTTGCCAGAGCGATGCCGACACGCCGCTGGAGCGCCGCGTGTCCACCGTGGGCAAGGTGCAGCCGCACCTGGAGGTGAAGATCGTCGACCCGGCCACGGGCGAGGTGGTGGCGCCCGGCGTCTCGGGCGAGCTGTGCACGCGCGGCTACTCGGTCATGCATGGCTACTGGGGGGACGAGGCCCGCACGCGCGAGGCCATCGACGACGAGGCCTGGATGCACACCGGCGACCTGGCCACCATGGACGAGCAGGGCTACGTGAACATCGTCGGCCGCATCAAGGACATGGTGATCCGCGGCGGCGAGAACATCTACCCGCGCGAGATCGAGGAATTCCTCTACCGCCACCCGCAGGTGCAGGACGTGCAGGTCGTCGGCGTGCCCGACGCGCGCTACGGCGAGGAGCTGTGCGCCTGGATCATCGTCAAGCCCGGCCAGGCGCTGACCGAAGACGGCGTGCGCGACTTCTGCAAGGGCCAGATCGCCCACTACAAGGTGCCGCGCTACATCCGCTTCGTCGAGGCCTTCCCGATGACGGTGACCGGCAAGATCCAGAAATTCAAGATCCGCGACGAGATGATCGCCATGCTGGATCTGCGCCCGGCCAGGACCGCCTGAGGGCTGCTTTCATGCGCTGCCGCCAGCTGTCCACTGCGTGCCGCCTAGTGCGTGCCGCCCTCGGGCGCGGCCACGGCCGAGGCTGCAGCGCGGCGCGCCACGACCAGGCGCTTGCGCAGCGAGATCTCCTGCATGTCCAGCTCGCTGACCAGGCGGCGCAGCGACTCGTCGTTGATGCGGTGGGCCTGGCGCTCGGCGTAGAGCGCGTCGCGCTCCTGGTGGATGCAGCGCAGGCGCAGCTCGATCTCCAGCAGGTAGCGCAGCTTGCGCTGGCGCACGACTTCGGGCGCCTCGCGCTGGATCTCGATGCTGGAGGCCGTGCCGCTGCCGTCGTCCAGCAGCTGGACGCGGTTGCGGTACTCCTGCGTCAGGTGGCCCATGACCTCCTGGTGCATGGCCACCCATTCGGGCGTGTGGCCCTGGATCTCTTCCTCGCTCAGCGTCAGCCCGCCAATGGCGGACTGGCAGGCGGCCACGCGCGCCAGGCGTTCCTCGCGCACCGTGGGCGATTCGCCGGGCTGGGGCATGCGGCGCAGGATCAGCGGCAGCGCGATGCTGCCCAGCACCAGGGTGAACAAGATGGTGCCCGTGGCCAGGAAGATCAGCATCTCGCGGCCCGGAAAGGGCTGGCCGTTGTTCAGCAGCATGGGCACGGACAGCGCGCCGGCCAGCGTCACGGCGCCGCGTATGCCGGCCATGGTGGTGGCCAGGTTCAGCAGGTGCGAGGGGCGCTCTGCCATCTTTCCCTGGAAGTGGGCGCGAGCCAGGCTGCGCTGCACGCCCAGGGTCAGCCAGATCCAGCGCATCAGCAGCAGCGCGCTGGAGATGATCACCACATAGCCCACCAGCACCCACCATTCGCTGCCCGCATCGTGCAGCGTCACGCCGATGATGGAGGGCAGCTGCAGGCCCAGCAGCAGGAAGATGGCGCCGTTGAACGAGGCTTCCACCATGCTCCAGGTGCCCTCGGTCTGCAGCCGCTCGCTGATGTAGCTGCTGCGCTCCAGGTCGGCGAAGTTGGTGGCAATGCCCGCGGCCACGGCCGACAGGATGCCCGACACGCCGATCTTTTCGCCCACGATGTAGGCGGCGAAGGGCAGCAGGATCAGCAGCAGCACCATCTGCGTGGCCGCCACGTCGCCCAGGCGGCGCGTGATGGTGCTGCGCGCATAGGAAAAGCCCCAGCCGATCAGCGTGCCCACGCCCAGGCCGCCCAGGGCCATCCACATGAATTCCTTGGCCACCTCGGTCCACGAGAACAGGCCGGTCAGCGTGGCGGCAATGGCGAACTTCAGCGCCACCAGGCCCGAGGCATCGTTGAGCAGGGACTCGCCTTCGAGGATGTGCATGGTCTTCTCCGGCATGCCCAGGTTGCGCGTGATGGCCGAGACGGCCACGGCATCGGTGGGCGAGACCACGGCGGCCAGCGCAAAGGCCACGGTCAGCGGCATGCCGGGCACCAGCCAGTGGATCAGCCAGCCCAGCCCCACCACCGTGAACAGCACCAGGCCCAGCGCCAGGCGCAGGATGGGGCGGTACAGCGAGAAGAACTCGCGCTTGGGGATGCGCCAGCCGTCGGCAAACAGCAGCGGCGGGATGAACAGCAGCAGGAACAGCTCGGGATCGAAGGCGATGTGCAGGCCCTTTTGCGGCCAGGCGATCAGCGCTCCCAGGGCGATCTGTATCAGCGGCAGCGGGATGGCGCGCACATAGCGCGCGGCAATGCCGGTCAGTGCCCCCAGCAGCAAAACGAGCAAGACGATTTCAACGGTGTGCATACGGCATTTTCCCCAGCCCGGGCCGCCGTTCTTTGCAGCACATTCGAAAAAACCAAGCGCCCGCATCGGGCAAACACAAGAAGAGGCCACACATGAGCATTCTGGGCACCCAACTCAATCCGCGTTCGGCGGACTTCCTGGCCAATGCCGCCGCCATGCGCGCCGTGGTCGAAGACCTGCAGGCCCAGGTGGCCAAGGTCGCCGAGGGCGGCGGCGAGGCCGCGCGCGCCAAGCACGTGGCGCGCGGCAAGCTGCTGCCGCGCGATCGCGTGGCCATGCTGCTGGACCCGGGCACGCCCTTCCTGGAGATCGCGCCGCTGGCCGCGCTCAACATGTACCGCAACGATGCGCCAGGCGCGGGCCTGATCGCCGGCATCGGCCGCGTCAGCGGCGTGGACTGCATGATCGTGTGCAACGACGCCACGGTGAAGGGCGGCACCTACTACCCGATGACGGTGAAGAAGCACCTGCGCGCCCAGGAGATCGCCGCGCAGAACCGCCTGCCCTGCATCTACCTGGTGGACTCGGGCGGCGCCAACCTGCCCAACCAGGACGATGTGTTTCCCGACCGCGAGCACTTCGGCCGCATCTTCTTCAACCAGGCCAACATGAGCGCCGAGGGCATTGCCCAGATCGCCGTGGTCATGGGCTCGTGCACGGCCGGCGGCGCCTATGTGCCAGCCATGAGCGACGAGTCCATCATCGTCAAGAACCAGGGCACCATCTTCCTGGGCGGCCCGCCGCTGGTGAAGGCCGCCACGGGCGAGGTGGTCAGCGCCGAGGACCTGGGCGGCGGCGACGTGCACACGCGCCTGTCGGGCGTGGCCGACCACCTGGCCCACAACGACACCCACGCGCTGGCGCTGGCGCGCCAGGCCGTGGCCAACCTCAACCATGCCAAGCAGCCTTCGGCTGGCGACCTGCCCCCCGAGGCGCCGCTGTTCGACGGCGGCGAGCTGTACGGCGTGATCCCCGTGGACACGCGCAAGCCCTTCGATGTGCGCGAGATCATCGCCCGCGTGGTGGACGGCAGCCGCTTCGACGAGTTCAAGGCGCGCTTCGGCGCCACCCTGGTCTGCGGCTTTGCGCGCATCGAGGGCATGCAGGTGGGCATCATCGCCAATAACGGCATCCTGTTCAGCGAATCGGCGGTCAAGGGCGCGCACTTCATCGAGCTGTGCTGCCAGCGCAAGATCCCGCTGGTCTTCCTGCAGAACATCACGGGCTTCATGGTGGGCCGCAAGTACGAGAACGAAGGCATTGCCCGCCATGGCGCCAAGCTGGTGACGGCCGTGGCCACGGCGGCCGTGCCGAAGTTCACCATCATCATCGGCGGCTCCTTCGGCGCGGGCAACTACGGCATGTGCGGCCGCGCCTACTCGCCGCGCTTCCTGTGGATGTGGCCCAACGCGCGCATCTCGGTCATGGGCGGCGAGCAGGCGGCCAGCGTGCTGGCCACCGTCAAGCGCGACGGCATCGAGGCCAAGGGCGGCCAGTGGACGGCCGAGGAGGAAGAGGCCTTCAAGGCCCCCATCCGCCAGCAGTACGAGGATCAGGGCCACCCCTATTACGCGACGGCGCGCCTGTGGGACGATGGCGTCATCGACCCTGCCGACACGCGCCGCGTGCTGGCGCTGGGCCTGGCGGCCACGCGCAACGCACCCATAGAGGACACGCGCTTCGGCGTGTTCCGCATGTGACGGCGGCCCCTCTTTCCTTGCAGCGAGGTACTTCATGAAAACCACCGCACTGACCCTCGAATTCCAGGGCCCCCTGGCCACCATCACGCTGACCCAGCCCGAAGTGCGCAATGCCTTCAGCGACGAGGTCATCGCCGACATCACCCAGGCCTTCCACTCCGTGGGCAAGCGCAGCGACGTGCGCGCCGTGGTGCTGGCCGCCGAGGGCCCGGCCTTTTGCGCGGGCGCCAACCTCAACTGGATGCGCCGCATGGCCGACTACTCGCGCGACGAGAACCGCGAGGACGCCGGCCTGCTGGCCGAAATGCTGCGCGTGATCTACGAATGCCCGCAGCCCACCATCGCGCGCGTGCAGGGCGATGTCTATGCGGGCGGCATGGGCCTGGTCGCTGCCTGCGACATGGCCGTGGCCGCCGAGGGCGCGGGCTTTTGCCTGTCCGAGGTGAAGATCGGCCTGATCCCCGCCACCATCAGCCCCTACGTGATCCGCGCCATGGGTGCGCGCGCGGCCCACCGCTACTTCCTGAGCGGTGAACGCTTCGACGCGGCCGAGGCGCTGCGCATCGGCTTCGTGCACCGCGTGGTGGCGGCAGACGAGCTGGACAACGCCGTGGACGGCCTGCTCAAGCACCTGGTCAGCGCCGGTCCCGCCGCCGCCCGCGCCTGCAAGCGCCTGGTGATCGATGTGGCCGAGCGCGAGATCAACGAGCAGCTGATCGCCGCCACCGTCGAAGGCATCGCCGACATCCGCGCCAGCGCCGAGGGCAAGGAGGGCGTGCAGGCCTTCCTGCAAAAGCGCAAGCCGGCCTGGCTGGCCTGACACGCGCGGGCTGCCCATTCATCGCGCCACCACCGAGCAACGTCGAGCCAACGCCGAGCCAACACCATGAGCACCCTGACCGACTCCCTCGTCCAGTGGCTGCAGTCCGTGGGCCTGTACCCGGGCCCGGCCGTGCACCACACGGTCAGCGAGGCGGCTGGCGAGGTGGCCGAGCGCGTGGGCCAGGCCACCAGCGGCATGGACATGGCCGGCCTGCTGGCGCTGGCCGCCGCACTGGGCTGGGCCAGCGGCTTTAGGCTCTACGCCGTGGTCTTCGTGACCGGGCTGCTGGGGGCGCTGGGCTGGGTGGCGCTGCCGGGCGGGCTGCATGTGCTGGAGCATCCGGCCCTGCTGTTCGCCAGCGGCGCGCTGCTGTTCGTGGAGTTCTTCGCCGACAAGATCCCCGGCGTGGACTCGGTCTGGGACCTGCTGCAAAGCGTGATCCGCATCCCGGCGGGCGCGGCGCTGGCGGCCGGCGTCTTCGGTGCGGACAGCGCGACCATGGCCACCATGGCGGCCCTGATGGGCGGCTCGCTGGCCCTGTCCAGCCAGGTGGCCAAGAGCACGGCGCGCGCGGCCATCAACACCTCGCCTGAGCCGTTTTCCAACGTGGGCGCGAGCCTGGTGGAGGACGGTGCCTCGGTGGGCGCGATCTGGCTGGCGCTCACGCATCCGCTGGCCTTCGCCGCCGTGCTGCTGGTCGTGGTCATCGCCCTGTGGCTGCTGACCTGGGCGCTGTGGCGCTTTCTCAAGGCCGTGGTGCAGCGCCTGCGCTCGCTGTTGGGCGGGTCTCCCGCGATGAATCAAAAACCATAGCCGCCGGTCGCCGAATGACCGGGGCTGCAGAGAAAACACTGGAGATAACGCATGTTCAAGAAGATCCTGATCGCCAACCGCGGTGAAATCGCCTGCCGCGTCGCGGCTTCCGCCCGCCGCATGGGCGTGCGCACCGTGGCCGTGTACTCGGACGCCGATGCCCGCGCCAAGCATGTGCAGGCCTGCGACGAGGCCGTGCACATCGGCGGCAGCGCCCCCAAGGACAGCTATCTGCGCTGGGAACGCATCCTGGAGGCCGCCAAGGCCACGGGCGCCCAGGCCATCCACCCCGGCTACGGCTTTCTCAGCGAGAACGAGGAATTCGCCCAGGCCTGCGCCGATGCCGGCCTGGTCTTCATCGGCCCACCGCCCTCGGCCATTCGCGCCATGGGCCTGAAGGCGGCCTCCAAGCAGCTCATGGAAAAGGCCGGCGTGCCCCTGGTGCCCGGCTACCACGGAGCCGACCAGGACCCGCAGTTGCTGCAGCGCGAGGCCGACCGCATCGGCTACCCGGTGCTGATCAAGGCCAGCGCCGGCGGCGGCGGCAAGGGCATGCGCCTGGTCGAGCGCAGCGAGGACTTTGCCGCCGCCCTGGCCAGCTGCCAGCGCGAGGCCATCAACAGCTTCGGCGATGACGCCGTGCTGGTCGAGAAATACGTGCTGCGCCCGCGCCATATCGAGATCCAGGTCTTTGGCGACACCCAGGGCAACTGCGTCTACCTGTTCGAGCGCGACTGCTCGGTGCAGCGCCGCCACCAGAAGGTGCTGGAGGAGTCCCCCGCGCCCGGCATGACGCCTGCGCTGCGCCAGAAGATGGGCGAGGCCGCCGTGGCCGCCGCCCAGGCCGTGAACTACGTGGGCGCGGGCACGGTGGAATTCATCGTCGAGCAGCCCGGCGGCTACGACCAGCCCGAGGCCATGAAGTTCTACTTCATGGAAATGAACACCCGCCTGCAGGTCGAGCATCCCGTGACCGAGGCCATCACGGGCGAGGACCTGGTGGACTGGCAGCTGCGCGTGGCCAGCGGCCTGCCCCTGCCCAAGCGCCAGGACGAGCTGCGCATCACCGGCCATGCCATCGAGGCACGCATCTGCGCAGAAAACCCCGACAACGGCTTCCTGCCCGCCACCGGCACCCTGCATGTCTACCGCAAGCCCGACTGCGCCAGCTTCCGTGTCGGCGACGTGCGCGTGGACGATGGTGTGCGCGAGGGCGATGCCATCAGCCCCTTCTACGACTCCATGATCGCCAAGCTCATCGTGCATGGCGACACGCGCGAACAGGCGCTGGCGCGGCTCGATGCCGCCCTGGCCGAGACACGCATCGTGGGCCTGGCCACCAATGTGCAGTTCCTGCGCCTGGTCATCGCCAGCGATGCCTTTGCAACCGCCAAGCTGGACACGGCGCTGATCGAGCGCGAGAAGCAGCATCTGTTCCACCAGCAGCGCCTGCCGCAGGCACAGGCCGTGGCCGCCGCCGTGGCCCAGGTGCTGCAGGCCGAGCGCGCACAGGAAACCGCCGATCCCTTCAGCCGCCGCGACGGCTGGCGCTCGCACGGCGTGGCCGAGCGGCGCTGGGACTTCCGCCAGGGCGAGGCCGCCGTGCCCGCGCGCCTGCGCTACCTGCATGACGGCGCGCTGCAACTGGCCGTGGGCGAGGGCGAGTCCCTCGCCGAGGGCCTTCTGTCCTGGCAACAGGCCGGGGACGGCGCCTTCGACGTGCAGTTCGCGGGCCAGCGCCTGCGCGCCCAGGTCCATGTGCTGGGCGAGCAATGCCATGTGTTCGCTCCCCAGGGCGCGGCCGTGCTGGGCCTGGCCGATCCGCTGGCCCATGCGGGCGAGGTGCAGTCCGAAGGCGGCCGCCTGACGGCGCCCATGCCGGGCAAGGTGGTCTCCTTTGCCGTCAAGGCCGGCGACAAGGTCAGCAAGGGCCAGCCGCTGGCCGTGATGGAGGCCATGAAGATGGAGCACACCATCGCCGCGCCCGGCGACGGCGTGGTGGCCGAGCTGCTGTATGCGCCCGGCGACCAGGTGACCGAAGGCTCCGAGCTGCTGCGCCTGGAAAGCTGAGCCCGCAGGCAAGACAGTTTTGCGCAAAAGTCGCGCGTGGGCGTCGCCAGGCCGTTAGGCTTGGCCACCTATGCGAGTGACTTTCTGCTGCGAAGACACCAGGCCCGACGCCTGGCTGCAAGGACTGCGCGCGGCCCTGCCGGGCGCCGAGGTGGACATCTGGTCGCCGGGCGCGCCGCAGGCCGACTACGCCCTGGTCTGGGCGCCGCCCCAGCGCTTCATCGACGAGCAGCCGGGACTCAAGGCCCTGTTCAACATCGGCGCGGGCGTCGATGCGCTGCTGCCGCTGCGCCTGCCGGCCGACCTTCCCGTCTACCGCCTGGAGGACGCCGGCATGGCCGTGCAGATGGCCGAATATGTCTGCCAGGCCGTGATCCGCTTCTTCCGGGGCGTGGACGGCTACGAGGCCGACATGGCCGCCGGCCTGTGGCAGCACCGGCCCAATCCTCGGCGCGTGGACTTCCCCGTGGGCGTCATGGGGCTGGGCCGCATGGGCGAGCGCGTGGCGCGCGCGCTGACGGTGTTCGATTTCCCCGTCAACGGTTGGAGCCGTACGCCGCATGCCATCGACGGCGTGCGTGGCTTCTGCGGCCCGCAGGACTTCGACGCCTTTCTGCGCGCCACCCGCATCCTCGTCAACCTGCTGCCGCTGACGCCCGAGACCGACAGCATCATCGACGCGCGCAGCCTGGCCCTGCTGCAGCCGGGCGCCTATGTCATCAACGTGGGACGCGGCGGCCATGTGGCGGACGAGGACCTCATCGCCGCCATCGACGGGGGCCATGTGTCCGGCGCGTTGCTCGACGTGTTCCGCACCGAGCCGCTGCCCGACGGCCATGCCTTCTGGCGGCATCCGCGCATCACGCTCACGCCCCACACCTCGGCCCGCACCCTGGCGCGCGACAGCGTGGAGCAGATCGTGGGCAAGGTCGCGGCGCTGAGCCGGGGCGAGGCCGTGAGCGGCCGCGTGGACCTGCAGCGCGGCTACTGACGGGCGCGCTCAGTCCAGCGTCACGCCGGTGCTGCGCACCAGCGCGCCCAGGCGCTGGGAGTCGCTCCTGATCAAGGCGCCGAATTCGGCCGCCGTGCCGCCCACGGCCGGCGTGCCGATGGCCTCCCAGCGCGTGCGGAAGGTCGGGTCCTTGAAGATGGCGTTGACCGTGGCATTGAGTTTGTCGATGGCGGCGGGCGGCGTCCCCGCGCGCACGGCAATGCCATGCCAGCCCGTGATCTGGTAGCCGGGCACGCCGGCCTGGGCCATGGTGGGCACATCGGGCAGCACCTTGCTGCGCTCGGCCGAGGTGACGGCCAGCGGGATCAGGCGCCCGCCCTGGATGTGCTGCAGCGAGCTGCCCACGATGTCGAACATCACGCCTACCTGGCCGCCGATCAGGTCGTTGAGTGCCGGTCCCGCACCCCGGTAGGGCACATGGCCCAGCTTGACTTGCTCCATGGAGTTGAACAGCTCGCCCGCCAGGTGCTGGGGCGTGCCGTTGCCGGCCGAGGCAAAGCTCAGTGTCTTGCCCGTTTTGGCCAGGGCCAGCAGCTCGGCCACGGTCTTGACGCCCAGCGAGGGATGCACTTCCAGCACCAGCGGGAAGGCCGACAGCTGCACCACGGGCTCCAGGTCCTTGAGCGGGTTGAAGGGCATGCTCTTGTACAGCGAGGAATTCACGGCCATGGGGCCGCTGGCGGCCAGCAGCAGGGTGTGGCCGTCGGCCGGTGCCTGGCGGGCCACCTCGGCGCTGCCCAGGTTGCCGCCCGCGCCGCTCTTGTTCTCCACGATGACGGTCACACCCAGGCGCTGCTGCAGCTCGGGCTGCAGCATGCGTGCCATCAGGTCGGTGGGGCCGCCGGGCGGATAGGGCACGACGAAGCGGATGGTCTTGCTGGGGAATGCCGGCGACGGGGTCTGGGCCGAGGCCTGGCCCGCCAGGCCCAGGGCCATGAAGGCCAGGGGAAGCGCCGTGAATGCGGTGGCTGCCTTGATTTTGGCGATGGCGTCACGCCGCGTGCCGTGGGTGGGCTGTTGCATGGTTGTGTCTCCTGCCTGTGGTTGGAATGGAAGGCCCGTCTTGTGCGGGCTCATGGGCCTATCGGCTTAACGGCTTAACGGCTTATCGGCCTGTAAGGCGCCTGGTGCTCAGCCCGGTGTGAAGCGCCGGCGTATGTCGTCGGCCGTGGCCAGGGAGCGGCCCAGCGCCTGGGCGGACACCACGGCCTGGCGGACCAGGGCGGCGTTGTCGGGCGCGGTGTGGCCGTCCCGCGTCAGCAGGTTGTTCTCGAAGCCCACGCGCGCATGGCCTCCGAAGGCGGCGGCTGCCGCGATGCAGGTGTTTTCCGTGGCGCCGAAGGCGCACACGGCCCAGGGCTCGCCGCCGTCATGTGCCGCAAGAAAGGGCAGCAGGTCCTGCGGCCGCGAGGTCTGGCCCGCGCTGTAGCGGCCCAGGACGAAGAGCAGGAACCAGGGCGCCTCGGGCACCACGCCCTGGGCGCGCAGCGCCTGCCAGCGGCGCAGGTCGGCCACGTCGTAGAGGATGACCTGCACCATGACCTGGTCGCGCACCAGGCCCGTGAAAAAGTGCGCCAGTCCCGCATCGCCGATCTCGGGCTGGTCGATCTCGCGCAGGCCGATGGAGACGGCCTCGGGCCGCAGCGCCTGCACCATGGCGATCTGCTCGGGCGCGCGGTAGACGCCGGCCGCCTCGCTGGTGATCTGCACCACCATGTCCGTGCCCACGGCCTCGCGCACCACGCGCCAGGCTTCGCGGTAGCAGTCCACATCCAGGCTGTGGCGTCCCTGGGCGTCGCGGATGTGCATGTGGATCATGGCCGCGCCGGCATCCAGGCAGGCGCGTGCCGTGGCAGCCAGCGTCTGCGGTGTGATCGGCAGGGCTCGGTGGTCGGCCGGCTGCTTGTAGGCGCCGTTGGGGGCCACGGTGATGATCAGCGGGTCGCTCCACTGCGACGTGGTTGACGTGGGCGATGTGGGCGACGCGGTTGACGTGGGGACCGGCGTGCTCATGGCGTGTCCTGTGCCTGCTCCGGCACCGGCAGCTCGCTGGCCAGCAGGGCCAGGCCCTGGCGCAGCAGCGCGTCGTAGCGGGCACGCTCGGCCAGGCGGCGGTCCTCGGGCCAGTCGAAGAAGCCCTTGCCGGTCTTCATGCCCAGATCGCCGCGCGCCACGCGATCGCGCAGGGCCTGGGCCGGCACATCGGTGTTGGACAGCGTGGGGTACATGGTGGCGGCGGCCGCGCAGTGCACCTCGATGCCTGCATGGTCGCGCTGCAGCACGGGGCCGGCTGCCAGGAAGCGGAAGCCGAAGCCGAAGCGCACGGCGGCATCCACGTCCTCGGGCGAGGCAATGCCCTCGTCGATGAGGGCGAAGGCCTCGCGCGACAGCGCATGCTGCATGCGGTTGGCCAGAAAGCCGGGCTTGTCCTTCTTCACCAGCACGGGCACGCTGCCGCAGCCGCGCATGAAGCCGTGCAGCCACTGGCCCAGGGCCGGGTCGCTGCGCTCTCCCAGCACCACTTCCACCAGTGGCACCAAATGGGCGGGCATGAAGAAGTGCAGGCCCAGCATGCGCTGCGCCGTGGACAGGCCGCTGGCGATGGCGCTGATGGGAAAGCCCGAGCTGTTGCTGGCCAGCACGGCGTCGGCCGGCGCATGCGCCTGCAGTTCGGCGAACAGTGCCTGCTTGGCATCCAGCCGCTCGGTGATGCATTCCACCACCAGGGCGACGCCGTCCCAGGCCACATCCTCCAGCGCCGCGCAGACCGAGACCTGGGACGCGCACCGGGCAAAGCCGGCCGTGGCCAGCTCGATGGCAATGTGCTGCAGCAGCAGCTCGCGCCGTGCCGCGCCGGGGT
Source organism: Delftia sp. Lp-1 (assembly GCF_020523835.1). NCBI lineage: Bacteria > Pseudomonadati > Pseudomonadota > Betaproteobacteria > Burkholderiales > Comamonadaceae > Delftia > Delftia sp. Lp-1. The sequence goes on from NZ_JAJALJ010000001.1 coordinate 30,265, forward strand.
CGACCACGGTCACCAGGGCGCCGCCCCGGGCCAGGACCACGGCCACATCGGCACCCATGGTGCCTCCCCCGACGACCACCGTGCGCGCGTTGCGCGGCGAACTGCTGTGCATGCTGTCTCCTGCTGATTTCATGGATTTGAGGCGCAGTCTAGGCAGCCGTCATTGAACGGTAAAGACGCATTTTTCGATAAACTGATCGGCTATGAAGATCAATTGGTCGGCCCGCGAGGTCGATGTCTTTCTGGCGCTGGCCGATTCGCTGAGCTTTCGGCGCACGGCGCTGCAGATGCACCTGTCGCAGTCGGCCGTCTCGGGCACGCTGGCGCGGCTGGAAGAGATGCTGGGCGCGCGCCTGTTCGAGCGCACCACGCGCGCCGTGGAACTGACACAGGCCGGCGAGGTCTTCGCCGAGCAGGCGCGCATCCTGCGCCACCAGATGGACGAGACCGTGCGCCGCGTGCAGGAGGTGGCCCAGGTGCAGGTGGGCCGGCTGGCGCTGGCGGCCCTGCCTTCGCTGGCCGCGGGCCTGCTGCCCCGCGTGCTGGCGCGCTTCGCGGCCGAGCATCCGGGCGTGCATCTGGAGCTGTTCGACAGCCTGGCCGGGCCGGCCTTCGACATGGTGCGCGCAGGCCGCGTGGACTTTGCGCTCACGGCGGCCAACCCCGCCTATGCCGACCTGGACTACCTGCCCCTGGCCTCCGACCGCTTCGTGCTGCTGCTGGGCCGCGGCCATGCGCTGGCGCGCGGGCGCGGCGATCTGGGCTGGGCCGACGTGGCCCATCTGCCCCACATCTCCATGCCGGCCGGCACCAGCGTGCGGCAGTACGCCGACGAGGCCCTGCTGACCCACGGCATACGCTTTGCGCCCCAGTACGCCGTGGAGCACCTGGCCACCATCGCGGCCATGGTGGCCGCCGATCTGGGCGTGAGCGCGCTGCCGCTGCTGGCCGCGCAGGTGGTGCAGCGGCCGGAAGTGGTGGCGCGCCCGCTGGCACGGCCGGTGCTGCGCCGCCCCATCGGCCTGGTGCGCCTGAGCGGCCGCCGCCTGTCGCCGGCTGCCGCGCGCATGGTGGAGATGCTGCGCGAGGAAATGGCGGCCCTGCCGGGCTGAAGGGGGCGCTGGCAGCCGTTGTGCATGGCCCGGCAGGATATGGGGTGGTGCCCGGGCCTGCAAGCCTGGACAATAGGGGCCGTACCCGTCATCCCGGTGAGAACACCCCATGAGCATTCCTTCCCGCGTCAAACTCGTCGATGTAGGCCCCCGCGACGGCCTGCAGAATGAAAAACAGCCCGTGCCCGCCGCCGTCAAGATCGAGCTGGTGCACCGCCTGCAGGAAGCCGGCCTCAAGGAAATCGAGGTCACCAGCTACGTCAGCCCCAAATGGGTGCCGCAGATGGCCGACAACGCCGAAGTCATGGCCGGCATCGTCCGCCGCCCCGGCGTGCGCTACAGCGTGCTCACGCCCAACATGAAGGGCCTGGAGGCCGCGCTGTCGGCGCCGCGTGAACTGTGGCCCGACGAGATCGTGGTCTTCGGCGCAGCCAGCGAGGCCTTCAGCCAGAAGAACATCAACTGCTCCATTGCCGAAAGCATCGAGCGCTTCGCCCCCGTGGCCGAAGCCGCGCGCGCCCAGGGCATCTACGTGCGCGGCGCCATGAGCTGCACCGTGGGCTGCCCCTACGAAGGCGAGATCGCCCCCGAGCGCGTGGCCTACCTGGCCGGCCTCATGAAGGGCATCGGCGTGCAGCATGTGGGCGTGGCCGACACCATCGGCGTGGGCACGCCCGTCAAGGTGCGCAAGGCCATCGAGGCCACGCTGCAGCACTTCGCCATCGACGATGTCTCGGGCCACTTCCACGACACCTACGGCCAGGCCGTGTCCAACACGCTGGCCGCGCTGTCGCTGGGCGTGTGGCAGTTCGACACCTCGGTGGCGGGCCTGGGCGGCTGCCCCTACGCCAAGGGCGCCACGGGCAATGTGGCCACAGAGGACGTGGTCTACATGCTGCAGGGCATGGGCATCGAGACCGGCATCGACCTGGACAAGCTGATTGACGCCGGCCAGTTCATCAGCGACCACCTGGGCCGCCCCACGCAGTCGCGCGTGGCCAAGGCACTGCTCACCAAGCGCGCCAGCGCGGCTGCATGCGAGGCGGTGTGAGCATGTGCGGATCTGAACTCCACCATCTTCCCGAAGGCGTGCAGCGCGTGGCGGCCTTCCTGCAGCAGGCCGGCCACGGCGACGGACCGCGCATGCTGGACGGCGCGGCGCGCACGGCCCAGGAAGCGGCCGACCAGCTGGGCATCCTCGTGGGCCAGGTGGCCAAGAGCATCATCTTCCGCCGCCGCAGCGACGGCGTGGCCGTGCTGGTCGTGGCCTCGGGCGACCGCCGTGTGGACGAGAAGAAGGTCGCCGCCCTGGTCGGCCCGGTGGGCCGTGCCGATGCCGACTTCGTCAAGGCGCAGACGGGCTTTTCCATCGGCGGCGTCAGCCCCGTGGCCCATGCCAACACGCCCGTGACCCTGGTGGACCGGGAGCTGCAGCGTTTCGACACGGTCTGGGCTGCCGCCGGCCATCCGCATGCGGTGTTCGCGGCCACACCGGCCGCGCTGCAACTGCTGGCCGGTGCGCCCTGGGCCGACGTGGTGCAGGAGGTGGCGGCATGATGGGCCCCAAGGAAATGCTGGCCCAGAAGGCCCGCGCCGCATACGCTGCGCGTGCCGAAGAGGAGCCCGTGCTCTCGCCCTGCATCTCGGTCTGCCGCATGACGCCCGACCGCAGCCATTGCGAAGGGTGCTTTCGCACCATCGACGAGATCCGCGCCTGGTCCAAGTCCGATGCGCCGCAGCGCCTGGCCATCTGGAACGCGCTGCTGGAGCGCGCAGGCATCGCGGCCACCGCACCCACCGCACCCTAGATCCCCATCACGACGCACCAGCCATGAAGCAGATCACCTTCCATCTCGACTTCATCTCGCCCTATGCCTGGCTGGCGTTCGCGCAACTGCCGCAGGCGCTGCAGGGCATCAGCCACCACATGCAGTACCGCCCCGTGCTGCTGGGCGCGCTGCTGCAGCGCCACGCCAACCCGGGACCGGCCGGCATCGCGGGCAAGCGCGAATGGACCTACCGCCATGTGAGCTGGCTGGGCCATGCCACGGGCGTGGGGCTGGACATGCCGGCCCGCCATCCGTTCAACCCGCTGCCGCTGCTGCGCCTGGCGCTGGAGTGCAGCGACGACGGCAGCATCAACCGCTTTGTGGCGGACGCCGTGCTGCGCCATGTCTGGCTGGGCGGCGCCGACGCGCTGCACCCCGCGCGGCTCGATGCACTGCGCGCCACGCTGGCGCCGCAGCTGCGCACGGATGCGGCGGACAACGCCAAGCGCCTGCTGCGCGAGAACACCGACGCCGCCGCCGCGCAAGGCCTGTTCGGCGTGCCGGCGTGGGAGGTCGACGGCCGCCTCTTCTGGGGCCTGGACAGCCTGCCCATGCTGCGCGCCTACCTGGAAGGCGACAGCTGGTTCGACAGCGGCTGGGATGCGGCTGCAAGCGTGGAGCAAGGCCTGAAGGTTTGAATGGCGGGGCTGGAACAACGGCCCCGCCCCATGCCCAACGCCTTCAACTTCGCCGCCTCTCCCTTCGACTGCCTCACGCCCGACGAGCAGGCGCTGGTGCGCGATGGCGTGGACATCGCCTACTTTCCCGAGGGCGCCGTGGTGCTGGACGCCGGCTCTGCGCCCACCCACCTGTTCGTCATCATCAAGGGCCATGTGGTGCAGACCGAGGGCGACGAGGTGCTGGCCAGCTACGGCCCCGACGACAGCTTCGACGGCCGCGCCCTGGTGGCCGGCCGCACGGGCAGCCGCTTCACCGTGGCCGAGGAGCTCATCGCCTACCAGCTTGCGCGCGAAACCGTGGGCGAGCTGATCGCGCGCAACACCGCCTTTGGCGCACTGCTGTTCTCCGACCTGGGCCACAAGCTGGGCACATTGGCCCAGCGCGCCGACCGGCACGAATTGCAGTCGCTGACGCTGGCGCGCGTGGACCAGGCCTATCTGCGTGCCGCCCATGTGGTGGATGCGGCCACCGACATCGTCTCCGTGGTGCGCCTGTTCCATGCCGAGCGCACAACCTGCGTGCTGGTCTCGGGACTGCCGCAGGGCGGCCTGGGCATCTTCACGGGCACCACGCTGCAGCGCGCCATCCTTGACGGCCGCCCGCTGGAGCGGCTGGCCGTGGGCGAATTCGCCAGCCAGCCCGTGTTCACCGTGCGCGCCGACGACCAGCTGGGCGATGCCCTGGTCGTGCTGCTGCGCGCCCGCGTGCACCGGCTGGCCGTGCTGGATGCACAGGGCCAGGTGCTGGGCATCCTGGAGGCACTGGACCTGTTCAGCTTTCTGGCCAACCACTCCCATCTCATCACCGTGCAGATCGAGCAGGCCGCCGACCTGCAGGCGCTGGAGCAGGCCGCCGCCCAGATCACGCGCCTGGTGGCCGCCCTGCACCGGGGCGGCACGCGGGTGGCACTGATGGCGCGGCTGGTGCAGCAGCTCAATGCGCGCCTGTTCGAGCGTGCCTGGCAGATGCTGGCGCCGCCGGACCTGGTGGCCCACAGCTGCCTCTTCGTCATGGGCAGCGAGGGGCGCGGCGAGCAATTGCTCAAGACCGACCAGGACAACGGCCTGCTGCTGCGCGACGGCTATGCGCCGCCCCAGGACCTCGATGCCATCTGCGCGCGCTTTTCCGCGCAGCTGCAGCGCTTCGGCTACCCCGAATGCCCGGGCGGCATCATGCTCAGCAATCCGCAATGGCGCGGCACGGTGGCCAGCTTCGGCAGGCAGGTGCGCGAATGGCTGATCCTGCCCGGCCCCGAGGGCCTCATGCACCTGGCGATCTTCCTGGACGCCCATGCCGTGGCCGGCGATGCCGCGCTGCTGGCCACGGTGCGGCGCGACCTGATGGCGCTGGCCCTGGACAGCGATGCCCAGGTGGCGCGCTTCGCCTCGGCCGTCGACGCCTTCGCGCACGAGCCGGGCAGCTGGTGGGAGCGGCTGCTGGGGCGCGGCGGCGAGGGCGCGCCCGTGCACCTCAAGAAGGCCGGCATTTTCCCCATCGTGCATGGCGTGCGCAGCCTGGCGCTGTCCCAGCGCATCGCCGCCACCGGCACGGCCGAGCGCATCGCGGCGCTGGTGGACAAGGGCGTGCTCGACGGCGCCCAGGGGCAGGAGCTGCTCCAGGGCCTGCATTTCCTCATGGGCCTGCGCCTGCAGGCGGGACTGGCCGAGATCGACCTGGGCCGCCCCGTCACCGGCCATGTGGACCCGGCTCGCCTGAGCAGCCTGGAGCGCGACCTGCTCAAGGACACGCTGGCCGTGGTGCGGCGCTTCCGCGAACTGCTGCGCCAGCGCCTGCGGCTGGACGCGGTATGAGCGCGGCGCCCTTGCAGCGCTGGGTGGCGGGCCTGCGGCGCAACTGGCAGCGGCGCAGGCTGGCGGACCCCTCCTATGCCTTTCTCTTCGACGCGCCGCCGCCCGGCGAATGGGTGGCGCTGGACTGCGAGACCACGGGCCTGGATGTGCGCTGCGACGAGATCATCTCCATCGGCGCCGTGCGCATCGTGGGCGAGCGCATCCTGTCCAGCGAACGCCTGGAACTGCTGGTGCGCCCCTCGCGCAGCGTGCCCGGCGACAGCGTGCGCATCCACCGCCTGCGCGAGCGGGACCTGGCCCGGGGCCTGGCCATCGAGGACGCGCTGGCGCAGCTGCTGCGCTTCATCGGCAGCCGCCCGCTGGTCGGCTACTACCTGGAATTCGACGTGGCCATGATCGAGCGCGTGCTGCGCCCCTGGCTGGGCACGGGCCTGCCCAACGAGCGCATCGAGGTCTCGGCCCTGTACTACGACCACCGCTTCCGGCAACTGCTGCCCTGGCAGCAGCAGGCGCCCGAGATCGACCTGCGCTTTGCCACGCTGATGGCCGACCTGGGCCTGCCGCAACGCGAGGCCCACGACGCGCTCAACGACGCCGTGATGGCGGCGCTGGCCTTCATCAAGCTGCGCAGGCTGGCCGGCGCGACGTAGGGCGCCCGGAAAGGCGTTCGCTCAAGCGGCGGAGACTGACGGGTTCAGGCTGTACAGGCCGGTGATGCTGGCCTTGCCCAGCACCTGGCCGGCTTGCAGCGCCGCGCGCACATTGGCGCCGGTCAGCTCGCCGGAGACCGCCAGCGTGGGCGTGGCCAGCGCATAGACGGTGAAGATGTAGTGGTGGACGATGCTGTCGTTCCACGGAGGGCAGGGGCCGTCGTAGCCGAAGTAGTCGCCCTTCATCTGCTCGTCGCCCGCGAACCAGCCCGTGTAGTCGTTGATGCCGTGGCGCAGGCCGCCGGGGGCGGCCGGGCCGCTCTTGCCGCGCGGCGTGACGCCGTCGGACTGGGCGCCTGCCGCGATCTCGGTGGTGGCGGCCGGAATGTCCAGCAGCAGCCAGTGGAAGAAATCCACGCGCGGCAGGCTGGCCGGCACTTCGCGGCCTTCCTGGTTCACATCGTCGCCGCGGCTGGGCACGTCGGGGTCATGGCAGACCACGACGAAGGACTGCGTGCCTGCGGGCGCGCCGCTCCAGGCCAGGTGCGGGTTGCGGTTGAACGACAGCGCTACGTGCGAGGCCGCATCGGGCACCGCGAACGCGAATTCGCCGGGAATCGCCTGGCCGTCCTGGAAGCTTTGGCTGATGAGTTGCATGTCGGATCTGTCCTGTGCGTTGAAGAGGGAAGCGGTGCTGCACACGCGAAGCTGCGCAGACCCCGCAAGTCTAGAGGCCTGGACGGCGCCGGCCATCGCAGATCCGATCGCGCGCCTTCTCCAGCCGATCAATCTGAGGGCGGCTGCTGCCACGCCAACGAAAAAGCCGGGCGCTGGGCCCGGCTTTTCATGGTGGGTGCCTGAGGGGCTCGGTGGCTCAGTGGCCCGAAGCACCCGAGGCGCCAAGGCCTGTTTCCGAGCGCACCTGCTGCGCGGGGAAGATGGCGCGTTCCTTGGCGGCCTGGGCGCTCTTGTCGAGCACCGAGAACAGCCACACGCCCACGAAGCCGATGGTCATGGAGAACAGCGCGGGCGAGGCGTAGGGGAACCAGGCCGAGCCTGCGGGGTTGCCCAGCGTGGCCTCCCACACCGGGGGCGAGACCACGGTCAGGCCCACGGAGGAGATCAGGCCCATGAAGCCGCCGATCACCGCGCCCTTGGTGGTGCAATCCTTCCACAGCACCGACAGCAGCAGCGGGGGGAAGTTGGCCGAGGCCGCGACCGCGAAGGCCAGCGACACCATGAAGGCGATGTTCTGCTTCTCGAACACGATGCCCAGCAGCACGGCGATGGCGCCCAGCGTCAGCGTGGTGATGCGCGAGACGCGCAGCTCGGCGGCGCTGTCGGCCTTGCCCTTCTTGATCACGGTGGCGTACAGGTCATGCGACACGGCCGAGGCGCCCGACAGCGTCAGGCCTGCGACCACGGCCAGGATGGTGGCGAAGGCCACGGCCGAGATGAAGCCGTAGAAAACGTCGCCGCCCACGCTCTTGGCCACCAGCACGGCCGCCATGTTGGCCGTGCCCGCGCCGCCGTGGATCACGCCCTTGACCGTATCGGCCATCTCGGGATTGGTCAGCACCAGGGTGATGGCGCCGAAGCCGATGATGAAGATCAGCACGTAGAAGTAGCCGATCCAGGTCGTGGCCCAGAACACGCTCTTGCGTGCTTCCTTGGCGTCGGGCACGGTGAAGAAGCGCATCAGGATGTGGGGCAGGCCCAGCGTGCCGAACATCAGCGCCATGCCGAAGCTGATGGCCGAGATCGGGTCCTTGATGAAGCCGCCCGGGCCCATGATGGCCAGGCCCGCCTTGGCGGCGGCCGAGGGGTCGGCGCCGTTGTTGGCAGCGATCTCGGAGCGCACGCGCACGCCTTCTGCGAACAGCGCCTCGGGGCTGAAGCCGTACTTGGCCAGCACCATGAAGCCCATGAAGGTCACGCCGGCCAGCAGCATGCAGGCCTTGATGATCTGCACCCAGGTCGTGGCCGTCATGCCGCCGAACAGCACATAGATCATCATCAGGCCGCCCACCAGCACCACGGCGATCCAGTAGTCCAGGCCGAACAGCAGCTTGATCAGCTGGCCCGCGCCCACCATCTGCGCGATCAGGTAGAAGGCCACCACCACCAGCGTGCCGCTGGCCGCGAAGGCGCGGAACGGCGTCTGGGAGAAGCGGTAGCCTGCCACGTCGGCGAAGGTGAACTTGCCCAGGTTGCGCAGGCGCTCGGCCAGCAGGAAGGTCAGGATGGGCCAGCCCACCAGGAAGCCGATGGAGTAGATCAGGCCGTCATAGCCGCTGGCCATGACCGAGGCCGAGATGCCCAGGAAGGAGGCGGCCGACATGTAGTCGCCCGCAATCGCCAGGCCGTTCTGAAAGCCCGTGATGCCGCCACCGGCCGTATAGAAGTCGGCGGCCGACTTGGTGCGGCCTGCAGCCCACTTGGTGATCCACAGCGTGGCCACGACGAAGGCCGTGAAGAGAATGATGGCGGTCCAGTTGGTGGCCTGCTTGGCGGCCACGCCGACATCGCCGCCGGCGGCCAGCACGGGCCCCGTCAGGGCCAGCGCCACGGCGGGCGCCAGCAGCATGCGTTGTGCGGAATTCTTCATTTCGTGGCGTCCTTCAGGATGTCCTGGGTGAGCTTGTCGTACTCGCCATTGGCGCGGCGCACGTAGAGGCCGGTGATGATCACCGAGAAGACGATCACGCCCATGGCGATCGGGATGCCCAGCGAGGTAACGCCCGCGCCAATGGGCTGGGCCAGAAATGATTTGTCGAAGGCAATCAGCGCGATATAGCCGTAATACACGACCAGCATCAGCAGCGTCAGAAAAAGGCCCAGGCGATTGCGTCTGGATCGCAACTCCTGGTATTTGGGATGGCGCTGTATTTTGTCTACCACCGGATCGGTCATGGTTTGTCTCCTGAAGTTGGAATCGCGGCGGCAGCCCCATGGATCTGCAGCCTTGCGGCGCATTCTGGAAAGCGCTTCTGACCGAGTGCTTACGCAGTGCAGCATGGTTTGGCAGGGTTTTTACGGTGCTTTTCACATGGAAAAAGACGGCATCAGGGTTGCTGCTGAGTTAGTAAGAAATCGTTCAGTTCGCCGTCAATTTCTGTAAGAGGTGAGTCAGATTCGCGTCAGCAGGCAGGCGGATAGTGAATTGGCGGGCCAATGTCAAACCCGCTGCAAATTCAATAAATCAAGGAGACAGACATGGCTATCAACGCATCGCAAGGCGCGGGGGTCAAGGCGACCCCGCGGCCCATGACTCCGGAAGAACGCAAGGTGATCTTTGCCTCGTCGCTAGGCACGGTTTTCGAGTGGTACGACTTCTATCTCTACGGATCGCTGGCGGCCATCATCGCCAAGCAATTCTTCAGCGGGCTCGATGCGGGATCGGCCTTCATCTTCGCGCTGCTGGCCTTCGCGGCCGGCTTCATCGTGCGGCCCTTCGGCGCACTGGTGTTCGGGCGGCTGGGCGACATGATCGGGCGCAAGTACACCTTCCTCGTGACCATCCTGATCATGGGCCTGTCGACCTTCATCGTCGGCATCCTGCCCACCTACGCCAGCATCGGCGTGGCGGCGCCGGTGATCCTCATCGGCCTGCGCATGCTGCAGGGCCTGGCCCTGGGCGGCGAGTACGGCGGTGCGGCCACCTACGTGGCCGAGCATGCGCCGCACGGCAAGCGCGGCGCCTACACCTCGTGGATCCAGACCACGGCAACGCTGGGCCTGTTCCTGTCGCTGCTGGTGATCCTGGGCGTGCGCACCTCCATCGGCGAGCAGGCCTTTGCGGACTGGGGCTGGCGCATTCCCTTCCTGCTGTCCATCGTGCTGCTGGGCATCTCGGTGTGGATCCGCATGACGCTGTCCGAGTCGCCGGCCTTCCAGAAGATGAAGGCCGAGGGCAAGGTCTCCAAGTCCCCGCTGACCGAGTCCTTCGGCCAATGGCGCAACCTCAAGATCGTGATCCTGGCGCTGATCGGCCTGACCGCCGGCCAGGCCGTGGTCTGGTACACGGGGCAGTTCTATGCGCTGTTCTTCCTGACGCAGCAGCTCAAGGTCGATGCGGTGACGGCCAATCTGCTGATCGCGGCGGCGCTGATCATCGGCACGCCGTTCTTCGTGATCTTCGGCTCGCTGTCCGACAAGATAGGCCGCAAGCCCATCATCATGCTGGGCTGCGTGCTGGCCGTGGTGACCTACTTCCCCGTGTTCAAGGCGCTGACCGAAGCGGCCAACCCCGACCTGGCTGCGGCACAGGCCAAGAGCAAGGTGGTCATCGTCGCCGATCCCAAGGAATGCTCGTTCCAGTTCAATCCCACGGGCACCTCCAAGTTCACCAGTTCCTGCGACGTGGCCAAGCAGTTGCTGGCCGCAGGCTCGGTCAGCTATGACTCCGAGGACGCAGCGCCCGGCAAGACGGCCTTCATCCGCATCGGCAGCACCGAGATCCCCTCGTTCTCCATCAAGGGCCTGAGCCCCGAGGAAGCCAAGGCCAAGGACGCCGAGTTCAAGAAGACCGTGGCCAAGGTGCTGGCCGAGGACGGCTACCCCACCAAGGCCGACCCCGCGAAGATGAACAAGGTGATGATGGTCGCCATCCTGACCTACCTGGTCATCCTCGTGACCATGGTCTACGGGCCCATCGCCGCCATGCTGGTGGAACTGTTCCCCACGCGCATCCGCTATACCTCGATGAGCCTGCCGTATCACATCGGCAATGGATGGTTCGGCGGCCTGCTGCCCACCATGTCCTTCGCCATCGTGGCCCAGACCGGCAACATGTACAGCGGCCTCTGGTATCCCATCGTCATTGCAGGCGCCACGGCCATCATCGGCACGCTGTTCCTGCGCGAGACCAAGGATGTGGATATCTACGCTAATGATTGAGTGAAGGCACCCCCTGAGCGGCTTACGCCGCTTCCCCCTCTCTGCTTGCTTCGCAAGGGAGGGGGACGACACCCTCGCGGCGGGGCGGCCCTTGCTTGGTGTCCCTGGCTTTGGGCCGCGCCGGGTTCATGCGATGTGCGTGTTATCGGCCGGAGTTTTTTGCTCTGCATTGATGAAAGCCCATGGCGGTTTGCCGTGGGCTTTTTCTTTGGGTGCTTCTAATGGTTTTCCATGTCATGCCTGTGGCAGCAAAGCATCAGATGGCGCATTTTCAGAGGCGGGCATACATTTTTTGACATGCCCGCACCTAGAATCCGCAGCAGCCGCAAATGGCACTGATCTAGAGCCGGAGTCGGCCCTGAGATTTCAAGAATACCCACTCAACAATCCCAAGGAGATGCCGAGATGATCAAGATGAACCGCGTTGCCCTGGCCGTGCTGGCCGTGCTGGGTTCCACCACCGTGATGGCGCAAAGCAGCGTCACGATCTATGGCCGTATCAACACCACGATCGAGCGCCAGAAGATCGGTGACGAAAGCGTCAGCAAGATGGAGAACAACTCCTCGCGTTGGGGCATGCGCGGTGTCGAAGATCTGGGCGGCGGCCTGAAGGCCGGCTTCGTGCTGGAAAGCGGTTTCGCTTCCGACACCGGCATGGGCTCCTCCTCCACCGGCGCGCTGACCTTCGGCCGCCAGAGCGAAGTGAACCTGTCGGGCAACTTCGGTATGCTGCGCCTGGGCAACTTCTTCCCCGGCTCGTACTTCGCCACGGCCGACTACGTGAGCATGCACAACCATGACACGGGTTCGTCCTCCGACGCGCTGTACTTCGATCCCGTCTGGTTCGCCAGCGGCCTGGGCACCGCCAACAAGATCTCCTACACCACGCCCAACTTCGGCGGCCTTACGGTGGAAGGCTCGGTCTCCATGCACGAGAAGGCCACCGCCCTGTCCAAGAAGAAGAACGGCTACGACCTGGCTGCCAACTACAACGTGGGCCCCCTGGCCCTGGGCGCCGGCTACAGCCAGTTCGACGAAGACAAGCAGCTGGCCTTCCGCGCTGCCTACACTCTCGGCCAGTTCGTGCTGGGCGGCTACTACCAGCGCAACGACGAAGAAATCCGCGGCACGCGCAACAACTTCCGTCTGTCGGGCATGTACACCCTGGGCGCTTCCGAGTTCCACGTGAACCTGGGCCACGCCAACAAGTGGAGCAACATTGCCGACTCCGGCGCCAACCAGTGGACCCTGGGCTACAACTACAACCTGAGCAAGCGCACCAAGGTCTACGGCTACTACACCAAGGTGGACAACAAGGCCGGCGCCAACTACATGACCGGTGTGAAGGGCGCGGACTTCTCGTCCTTCGCCGTCGGCGTGCGCCACGCATTCTGATCGCCGCGCGGCGTAAGCCGCGAGCAAAGCAGGTCTGTTCCAATCAGCACCTGCCTGCCATCAGGCCTCGTACCGAAAGGTGCGGGGCCTTTTTGTCTGGGCTCGTCTTTTCAAAGCCTGATCAAGGAAAAAACCATGAGGATCATCGCGGCCGGTTGTCTGGCCTTTGTTGTCGTGTCGCTGCTGGCCGTCACCCAGGTGAAGGGTGTGCCGGGTGAGCAGGCCATGCCTGCCTCCGTGCAGATGGCCAAGTAAGCCCTCGGCAAGAGGCACGAGCCCCGGACTGGTTCCGGGGTTTTTTTATGGTCGCGCGGATGCGTTGAGGGGGTATCTTTTTGTTTAACCTGTATGAAAATACAGGTATTGAGAAGCGTCTGATGCCTGACGCATGGACTGCCTAGAATGTTTGGCTCCCACTGACCACAGAACACCCATGACGCACGGTCTGATTCGAATTCGCGGCGCACGCCAGCACAATCTCCAGAACCTGGATCTCGACATCCGTACCGGCGAGCTGACCGTGGTCACGGGGCCCAGCGGCTCGGGCAAGTCCAGCCTGGTGTTCGATACCCTGTATGCCGAAGGCCAGCGCCGCTATGTCGAGACCTTCTCGGCCTATGCGCGCCAGTTCCTGGACCGCATGGACAAGCCGGCCGTGGACCGTGTGGAGGGGGTGCCACCGGCCATCGCCATCGACCAGACCAACCCCGTCCGCAACTCGCGCTCCACCGTGGGCACGATGACCGAGCTCAACGATCACCTGAAGCTGCTGTTTGCGCGCGCAGCCCAGCTGTTCGACCGCGACACCGCCGTGCCCGTGCGCCACGACACGCCCGACAGCGTGCTGGAGGAGCTGGCCGAGCGTTGCCGGCAGGCCGGTGATCCGCGCATCGCCATCACCTTCCCCGTCGAGCTGCCCGCCAACACCACGGCCGCCGAGGTGGAGCAATGGCTGTCGGCCAGCGGCTTCACCAAGGTCCAGGCCGAGCGCGAGGCCGAGAAGGCCGGCGCCGTGGAGCCTGCTGCAGACGCCAAGGGCAAGAAGGCCAAGGCGGCGGCGCCGCTCAAGGTCAAGATGCTGGACGTGGTGGCCGACCGCTTCCGCCTGGGCAATGTGGAGCGGGCCCGGGTCTACGAGGCCATCGAGGTCGCACTCAAGCGCGGCAGCGGCCACATGACGGTCTATGTGCTGCCTGAGTCCGCCGTGGAAGCTGCAGGTGCCCAGCCCACTGAACCCCAGCTGTGGAAGTTCTCGCTGGGCCTGCACTGCCCCGAAAGCGGCCTGAGCTACCAGGAGCCGATTCCCTCGCTGTTCTCCTTCAACTCCGCCGTGGGCGCCTGCGAGGCCTGCCGTGGCTTTGGCCGCGTGATCGGCGTGGACTGGGGGCTGGTCATCCCCAACGACAAGCTCACGCTGCGCACGGGCGCCATCAAGCCCGTGCAGACACCGGCCTGGAAGGAGATCCAGGACGACCTGATGCGCCATGCCGAGGCCGAAGGCATTCCGCGCGACACGGCCTGGGCCAAGCTCACCGACGCGCAGAAAAGCTGGGTGCTGGACGGCTCGCCCAACTGGAACGGCAAGTGGACCCAGACCTGGTACGGCATCAAGCGCTTCTTCGAATACCTGGAGAGCAAGGCCTACAAGATGCACATCCGGGTGCTGCTGTCCAAGTACCGCAGCTATACCGAATGCCCCACCTGCGGCGGCGCGCGCCTGAAGACCGAAAGCCTGCTGTGGCGCCTGGGCGGCAAGCAGGCCGCCGATGCCGTGCTGCCGCCCGGCGACGAAGGCCGCTACCGCCGCTTCATGCCGAAGGGCGTGGCCTGGAGCCGTGAGCAGCTGGACGCGCTGCCGGGCCTGTGTCTGCACGACCTGATGCAGCTGCCCCTGGTGCGGCTGCGCGACTTCTTCCAGCAGCTGGCGCCGGCTGCCGACGCCCCATTGCATGACGGCGAGGCCCAGGCGCTCAAGATGCTGCACGCCGAAATCATGGCGCGCGTGCAGTACCTGTGCGACGTGGGCATCGGCTACCTCACGCTGGACCGCCAGAGCCGCACGCTGTCGGGCGGCGAGGTGCAGCGCATCAACCTGACCACGGCCCTGGGCACCTCGCTGGTCAACACCCTGTTCGTGCTCGACGAGCCCAGCATCGGCCTGCACCCGCGCGACATGGAACGCATCACCGAGGCCATGCAGCGCCTGCGCGATGCGGGCAACACCCTGGTCGTGGTCGAGCACGACCCGGCCGTGATGTTCGCGGCCGACCGCATGATCGACATGGGCCCCGGCCCCGGCGCGCGCGGCGGCCAGATCGTGTTCGACGGCACGCCCGAGGACCTGCGCCATGCCGACACGCTGACCGGCGCCTACCTGGGCGGCCGCAAGCAGGTGGGCTTCGGCCTCAAGCGCATGGTGACCGAGTCCACGCCGCGGCTCATCCTCGAAGGCGCGCGCGAGCACAACCTGCGCAGCATCGACGTGGACTTTCCGCTGCAGCGCCTGGTCACCATCACCGGCGTCAGTGGCTCGGGCAAGTCCACGCTGATCCAGGACGTGCTGGTGCCCGCGCTGATGCGCCACTTCGGCAAGCCCACGGATGCGGCCGGCGCCTTCGAGCGCCTGCTGGGCGCCGACCACCTGAGCGACGTGATGTTCGTGGACCAGTCGCCCATCGGCAAGACGGCGCGCTCCAACCCGGCCAGCTACGTGGGCGCCTGGGACTCCATTCGCGAGCTGTTCGCCATTGCGCCGCTGTCGCGCCAGCGCGGCTACACGGCCGCCAAGTTCAGCTTCAACAGCGGCGACGGCCGCTGCCCCACCTGCGGCGGCTCGGGCTTCGAGCATGTGGAGATGCAGTTCCTCTCCGATGTCTACCTGCGCTGCCCCGACTGCAACGGCACGCGCTACCGCCCCGAGATCCTGGAAGTCACGATCGAGCGCCACGCGGCCGGCGAGCTGCAGCCGCGCAAGCTCAACGTGGCCGATGTGCTGGAACTCACCGTGGCCGAGGCGGCCCTGCTGTTCGCGCAGGACCGCGAGGTCATCCGCGCCCTGCAGCCCATCGTCGATGTGGGCCTTGAATACGTGAAGCTGGGCCAGCCCGTGCCCACGCTGTCGGGCGGCGAGGCCCAGCGCCTCAAGCTCGCGGGCTTTCTGGCCGAGGCGGCCAAGTCCCAGGCCAAGTCGAAGCAGGCGCTGGCCAAGAAGGGCACATTGTTCCTGTTCGACGAGCCCACCACGGGCCTGCACTTCGACGACATCGCCAAGCTCATGCGCGCGCTGCGCAAGCTGCTGGAGGCCGGGCACTCGCTGATCGTCATCGAGCACAACCTCGACGTGATCCGTGCCAGCGACTGGCTGATCGACCTCGGCCCCGAAGGCGGCGACGGCGGCGGCGCCATCGTGGCCCAGGGCACGCCCGAGGAAGTGCGCCAGATTCCCGGCTCGCACACGGCCCAGGCGCTGCGCGAGTACGACCTGGCCATGGGCGTGGGCGGCGAGGCCGTGCGCGAGGTCGCTCCCATGCTCTACAAGAGCCAGCGCAAGGCGCATGCCATGTCGGGCGCCGCGGCCAGGAATGCCATCGAGATCGTCAACGCCAAGGAGCACAACCTCAAGCAGCTGTCGGTGGAGATCCCGCGTGGCAAGTTCAACGTGGTGACGGGTGTCTCGGGCTCGGGCAAGTCCACGCTGGCCTTCGACATCCTGTTCAACGAAGGGCAGCGCCGCTATCTGGAGTCGCTCAACGCCTATGCGCGCTCCATCGTCCAGCCTGCGGGCCGGCCCGAGGTGGACGCGGTCTACGGCATTCCGCCCACCGTGGCCATCGAGCAGCGCCTGTCGCGCGGCGGGCGCAAGTCCACCGTGGGCACGACCACCGAGGTCTGGCACTTCCTGCGCCTGCTGTACGTCAAGCTGGGCACGCAGCACTGCATCCACGACGGCGCCGCCGTGCAGCCGCAGACGGCGGAAAGCATCGCGGCCCAATTGCTCACGCAGTTCAGGGGCCAGACCATCGGCCTGCTGGCGCCGCTGGTGGTCAACCGCAAGGGCGTCTACACCGAGCTGGCCGACTGGGCACGGCCGCGCGGCTACACCCATCTGCGCGTGGACGGCGAATTCCTGCCCACCACGGGATTCCCGCGCATCGACCGCTTCAAGGAGCACACCATCGAACTGCCCGTGGCCAGCGTCACCGTCACGGCGGCCAATGAGCGCGAACTGCGCGGCCACCTGGCGCAGGCGCTGGAAACAGGCAAGGGCGTGCTGCATGTGCTGTCCGGCCTGGACAACCTGGCCGATGCCATGGCCGGCGGCCGGAGCACGGCCGGCATCGGCAGCCTGCAGGTGTTCTCCACCCAGCGCGCCTGCCCGGTCTGCGCCACCAGCTATGCCGAGCTGGACCCGCGCCTGTTTTCCTACAACAGCAAGCACGGCTGGTGCCCCGACTGCGTGGGCACGGGCGTCAAGCTCACCAAGGACCAGCGCAAGGTCTATGACGACACCCTGCTGGTCGAGGACAACCGGGGCCGCGAGGTCAAGTTCGAAGGCCAGGAAATCGAAGACCTGGCCGAAGTGACCTGCCCCACCTGCCAGGGCACACGCCTGAACGCCACGGCGCGCGCCGTGCGCTTCCACGGCGTGGGCATTGCCGAGATCGCCCAGCTGTCGGTCAACGACGTGCGCCAATGGGTGCAGGCGCTGGCCCTGTCCGGACGCGAGTCCGACATTGCGCGCGACCTCATCCCCGAGATCCAGAGCCGCCTCGAATTCCTCGAGGAAGTGGGCCTGGGCTACCTGACGCTGGACCGTGGCGCGCCCACGCTGTCGGGCGGCGAGGCCCAGCGCATCCGCCTGGCCGCGCAACTGGGCAGCAACCTGCAGGGCGTGTGCTATGTGCTGGACGAACCCACCATCGGCCTGCATGCGCGCGACAACCAGATCCTGCTCAACGCCCTGCACAAGCTGGGCGACAAGGGCAACACCCTAGTCGTGGTCGAGCATGACGAAGACACCATCCGCCGCGCCGACCACATCATCGACATCGGCCCCAGCGCCGGCATACGCGGCGGCCGCCTGGTGGCCCAGGGCACGGCGGCCGACATCATGGCGGCCGAGGACTCCATCACGGGCCGCTACCTGCTGCACGCCATGCGCCACCCGTTCCAGCCGCGCCGCTGGGTGGGCGAAGGCCAGCCGCCGCAGGCGGCCGCCGAGCTTGCAGCAGTGGCCGAACCGGTGCCGGAACCCGCGCCTGTCAAGGTATCCAAATCCAAAAAGAAGGCCGCGCATGTCGTTGTCGAAGCCGAGCCCGCCTCCGACGCACTGGGCTGGCTGACCGTGCGCGGCGCCCACTTGCACAACCTGCAGAACGTGGATGCGCGCGTGCCGCTCAAGCGACTGGTGGCCGTCACCGGCGTCAGCGGCTCGGGCAAGTCCACGCTGGCGCGCGACGTGATGCTGGCCAATGTGGCCGCCTGGGTGGGCCAGCGCGCCACCAAGGCCGGGCGCGATGCCATGGACGCCGGCAAGGCGCCGCCGCTGTCCGGCTGCAAGGGCCTGCAGGGCTTCGAGGGCATTGACCGCGTGCTGGAAGTGGACCAGACCCCCATCGGCAAGACGCCGCGCAGCTGCCCGGCCACCTACATCGGCTTCTGGGACACTATCCGCAAGCTCTATGCCGAAACGCTGGAGGCCAAGGCGCGCGGCTACGCGGCCGGCCGCTTCTCGTTCAACACCGGCGAAGGCCGCTGCCCGGCCTGCGAGGGCCAGGGCATGCGCACCATCGAGATGAGCTTCCTGCCCGACGTGAAGGTGCCCTGCGAGGTCTGCCACGGCGCGCGCTTCAACCCCGAGACCCTGGCCGTCTCCTGGCGCGGCAAGAGCATTGGCGACGTGCTGCAGATGGAGGTGGACGAGGCCGTCGAGTTCTTCGCCAGCATGCCCAGCATCGCCCACCCGCTGCAGCTGCTCAAGGACGTGGGACTGGGCTATCTCACGCTGGGCCAGCCCTCGCCCACGTTGTCGGGCGGCGAAGCCCAGCGCATCAAGCTCGTCACCGAGCTGACCAAGGTGCGCGACGACGTGACCCGGCGCGGCAACAAGGCGCCGCACACGCTCTATGTGCTGGACGAACCCACGGTGGGCCTGCACATGGCCGATGTGGACAAGCTCATCCGCGTGCTGCATCGCCTGGTCGATGCGGGCCACAGCGTGGTCGTCATCGAGCATGACCTGGACGTGATCGCCGAGGCCGACTGGATCATCGACCTCGGCCCCGAAGGCGGCAAGGACGGCGGCCGCATCATCGCGGCCGGCACGCCCGAGGATCTGGTGGCTGCGGGCACGCACACGGGCAAGGCGCTCAAGCCCGTGCTGGCCCGTTGAGCCTCAGGCGCAGGCCACGCCTGCGCTGCGTGCGGAGCCTGCGGACAGGCGGCTGCTCCAGAAGACCAGCACCAGGCCCACGGCCGTCAGCGCGGCGGCGGCCCAGCCCAGGTTGACCAGGCCCAGGCCACCGGCCAGGGCCAGGCCGCCAACCCAGGCACCCAGGGCATTGCCCAGGTTGAAGGCCGCAATGTTCAGGCTGGAGACCAGGTTGGCACCCTGGGGGCCGGCCTGGTCCAGCACGCGCATCTGCATGGGTGCCACCGTGGCGAAAGCCACGATGCCCAGCACGATCACATAGGCCATGGCCACGGCCTGGTTCCCGAAGGCCCAGCGGCCTGCCGCCAGCACCACCATCAGCGCGGCAATGCTCCACACCAGTGCGCGCATCACGCCCCGGTCGGCCAGCTTGCCGCCCAGCAGATTGCCTGCGGCCAGGCCCGCGCCGAACAGCAGCAGGGTCAGTGCCACCAGGCTGTCGCCCATGCGGGTCACCTGGGTCAGCAGCGGCTCCACATAGGTGTAGAGCGCAAACACGCCCGCAAAGCCGAAGGCCGTGATGCCCAGGCCCAGCCAGACCTGGCCGTTGGCCAGCACGGCCAGCTCCTGCGCCAGCGGCGTGACCTCGGGGCGGCCCTGGTCGCGCGGCACGAAGGCGGCCAGGATGGCAAAGGCCAGCACGCCGATCGCGGCCACGGCCAGGAAGGCGCTGCGCCAGCCGAACATCTGGCCGATCCAGGCGCCGGCAGGCACGCCCAGCAGGGTGGCCAGGGTCAGGCCCGAGAACATCAGCGCAATCGCCGACGCCTTCTTGTCCACCGGCACCAGGCCCGTGGCCACCACGGCGCCCACGCCGAAGAAGGTGCCGTGGGTCAGCGAGGTCAGCACGCGCGCCGACATCAGCCATTCATAGCTGGGCGCGAACGCGGCGGCCAGGTTGCCGGCGATGAAGATCAGCATCAGCGCCAGCAGCAGGCGCTTGCGCGGCCATTGGCGCGTCAGCAGCGTGAGCACGGGCGCGCCCACGGCCACGCCGATGGCGTAGCCCGAAATCAGCGAGCCCGCCGTGGGAATGCTGATGTGAAGATCCTGGCTGACCTGTGTCAGCAGGCCCATGATGATGAATTCCGTGGTGCCGATGCCAAAGGCACCGGCCGCCAGGGCGAGTAGGGAAAGAGGCATGGACGGATTCCTTGTGATCCTTGGTGTGATGTCCATTAATGTCGCACTGCAACATACCTTTGTGTAGATGGAATAATGGAAACGGATCTGTTCCTGTGTGGAATAGATAACCTCTTTTCAGGAGACGCCATGCCCGCACTTGCCTCACTCACGGCCACCGACACAGGCAGCGCCGATGCCAACCGCTTTGCCGAGCTGGAAATGCTGATCCTGGTGGCCGAGCGCGGCAGCCTCTCGGCCGCTGCGCGCCACCTGGGCATCTCGCCCTCGGCCGTCAGCAAGAGCATGTCGCGGCTGGAGGCGCGCCTGGGCGTGCAGCTGCTGCAGCGCAGCACGCGGCGCCTGCATCTCACGCCCGAAGGCTGCCAGCTGTTCGAGCGCGGCAAGCGCGTGCTGGCCGACCTGGAGGAACTGGAGGCCTGCGTGGCCGTGCGCAGCGAACCACGCGGCCTGGTGCGCATCAACACCAGCTCATCGACCGGAAAAATGCTGCTTGTGCCCCTGGTGCCGCAATTGCTGCAGCGCCATCCCGGGCTGAGCCTGGAACTGAGCTTCACGGACCAGATCGTGGACCTGGTCGAGGCCGGCACGGACATCGCCGTGCGCTGGGGCCAGCTTCCGCCCTCGGACATGGTCGCGCGCCTGCTGGGCCACACGCGGCAGGTCATCCTGGCCTCACCGGAGTACCTGGCCCGCATGGGCAGGCCGCTGCATCCAGACGAGCTGGGCCACCATGTGCGCCTGGGCTGGAGCTACCAGCGCGCCATACCGCACTGGCCATTTCTGGTGGACGGCCAGCGCGTGGCCGTCGATATCGGGGAGGTGGTGCGCGTCAACGACGGCGACGTGATGCGCGAGCTGGCGCTGCACGGCACGGGCCTGGCCCGCCTGTCGCTGTACCACGCCTGGGCCGACGTGCTCGCCGGCCGGCTGGTGCCCGTGCTGGAGGAATTCAACACGGGCGACCTGGAGCCCATACACGCCGTCTACCTGGGCAAGCCCGACCGCCTGCCCCCGCGCACGCGCGCCGTGCTCGACTTCCTGCAGCAGCATGTGGACCTGCGGCATGCAGAGCAGCTGCCGGCACTGCCCTGATGGGGAGCCGGCAGCGGGGGCGTCACTCCTGCTCGGCTGGCAGAGGTGCGGCGCTGAAGGACAGGTTCTCGATGATGTCGTGCAGCACGGTGGGCACTGGGTCCACGGGTGCATCGGCCGCGTAGACGATGCCTGTGCCCACGCCCTTCGGGTCAAGCAGGCGCTTGACAACCATCACCTGTTCGGGGCGGGTTCCATTGGTGCGGGAACTGCCTTCACCCTCGTTCACGCTGTACACGAAGTAGTAGGAACGCAGCAACTGGCCAGAGCTGGTGATCTTCACGCACAGCACGCCGCCCGCCAGATTGCCCCGGATCTGGTGTTCGCAGCCAAACAGCCGGTCTGCAGTTTCCATCAGGCCATTTCCGTTCGCCGTGGCGGGTGTCTGCAGCTGCATATTCACGACTTCGGAGAAAACGCCTTCGCTGCCGAACGAAGTCAGCGCCCAGATTCCGCGCAGGCTGGATGCCACGGCGGGGTAACCGAAGTTGAAACGGGAAATCGCCACTTCCTGCTCGCCGGGCAGCGTGATGAATCCCGAAACGCCGCTGGTGAAGCGCATGCTGACCTGGCCCATATTGCGGTCTTCGGTGCCCGACAGAGGGCCGCTGCCCAGATAGCGGCCACCCGTATAGCGCATCAGCGGCGCTGAAAAACGGTTGTTGGTCAAGGCGCCCGACGTCATGTAGAAGCTCGGCTGCCCGCTGGGCTCGTAGGCATACATCTGCATGACCAGGGTGCCGTTCTGCGCATCAAGGGCGAGTCCGCGACCCGGCTTGCCGTTGAGTTCGGAAGTCACGACCCAGGTGCCATTGCTGGGCATGAATGCGTGCGCCAGGCCGCAGCCCAGCAAGATGGCTGCTGCCAATGCTTTCTTGAACATGGTCCCTCTCTGTCTGATTAAGAAAATGCATGGGCATTCTAGCCATCGTCTTTACAAAGAGAAACAGTGCGATGGTTTTGAGTGGTTTTTTGCTGGAGTCCCTGAAATGGGTTCGTACGCCGGAAATGTGTTTTCCGGCGTACGTATTCAACTTTCTTGAAAGCGCCCGGATTCCATCCATTCACAGGCCTGCCCTGGCATTGCCCACGGGCCGAAAGGCACGGGCACCTTGCCCATCCCGCCCAATCGCCCAGGCACACCAGGCCGATACCGCGCCCGCAAACACCACATACAGGCACACCAGCCAAGGACTGCCACCGGCTGTCTTGACCAGCGCCGTCGCAATGATGGGCGTGATGCCGGACGCGAAAATGCCCGAGAACTGGTAGACGAAGGAAATGCCGGTGTAGCGCACCTTGGCGTCGAACAGGTCGCAGAAGAGGGCGGCTTCGGGACCGTAGACCGCCGCGTAGAGAATGCCGAAGGGCACGACGATGGCAATCCATATCAGCAGCACATTGCCGCCGCTGTGGGCCATGAGCCAGAAGGCCGGGAAGGCCGAGACTGCGGTGATCAGCGATCCCCACAGATACACGCGGCTGCGGCCCAGGCGGTCGGACAGGCGGCCGAACAGCGGAATCGTGAAGCACATCACCACGGCGGCGACCATCACGCCGATCAATGCATCGGTGCGGCTGATCTGCAGCGTGGAGGTCAGGTAGCTGATCGAGAACACGCCGAAGACATTGAAGAAAACGCCATCGATATAGCGTGCGCCCATGCCCTTGAGCACATTGCCGGGGTAGCGCCGCATCATGTCCATGAAGGGAATCGCGGTCTCGGCATTGCGTGCCTTGACGGCCGCGAATTCGGGCGTCTCCTTCACATGCAGGCGGATGTACATGCCCACGGCCACCATCAGGCCCGAGATCAGGAACGCGACGCGCCAGCCCCAGGCCATGAATTGCTCTTCCGTACACAGCCAGGACAGCAGGGCCACCACGCCCGAGGCCATGAACAGGCCGATGGCCAGGCCCACCTGGGGCAGGGAGGCGTAGAAGCCCCGCTTTTCCTTGGGCGCGTATTCGTAGGCCATGAGCACGGCACCGCCCCATTCGCCGCCCAGGCCTATGCCCTGGGCCACGCGCAACAGCAGCAGCAGGATGGGCGCGGCCACGCCGATCTGCGCATGCGTGGGCAGCAGGCCGATCAGGAAGGTGGACACGCCCATGATCATCAGCGTGACCACCAGGATGCTCTTGCGTCCCACGCGGTCGCCGAAGTGCCCGAAGATCACCCCGCCCAGCGGCCGCGTGACAAAGCCCACGGCGAAGGTGGTGTAGGCCAGCAGCGTGGAGATCAGCGGATCATCGCTGGGAAAGTACAGCTTGCTGAACACGATGCCGGCGACCACGCCGTACAGGAAGAAGTCATACCACTCTATGGTTGCGCCGATGAGCGCGGAGGTCACCACCTTGCGGATGACCCTGGGATCGGTTGCCGTCGTCATGCTGTCTCCTGGTTGTCTGTCGCATTGCCGGGATGCAGGAACGGGCAGTCATGCGACCTTGAGCTGCCCTGTCTCTCCGTGCCTGTCTTCGCGAACCATGTCGGCGGCCTTCTCGGCCATCATCACCACGGGCGCGTTGGTGTTGCCCGAGACCAGGGTGGGCATGACCGAGCAATCGACCACGCGCAGGCCGGCCATGCCGTGCACGCGCAGGCGCGCATCGACCACGGCCAGGGCGTCGCTGCCCATGCGGCAGGTGCCGCTGGGGTGGAAGATGGTGGCGCCGTGGTTGCGGCAGAACTCCAGCAGTTCCGCATCGCTGTGCGCATCGGGGCCGGGCTTGACCTCGCGCTTCACAAAGGGGCGCATGGCCGGCGTGTCGGCAATGGCGCGTGCCGCGCGCACGGCCGCCACGTTGGTGCTGCGGTCCAGATCGGTGGCCAGGTAGTTGGGCTGGATGGAAGGCGGCTCGAAGGCATCGCGCGAGCGGATGCGCAACTGCCCGCGTGACTCGGGCCGCAGCTGGCAGACCGACATGGTGAAGCCCGAGTACGGATGGACCTGCCCCCCTGCCATGTCGGCCGAAAGCGTGGAGACGTGGAACTGGATGTCGGGCGTGTCCGCCACGGGCCGGCCCTGCTCGTCCCTGAGCGCACGCATGAAGCAGCCGCCCTGGTTGATGCCCACGGCCAGCGCGCCCGAGCGGAACAGCAGCCATTCCAGCCCCAGCTTTGTCCTGCCCACCCAGGAATTGAGCTGGTCATTGGTGGTGATGGGCTGGCTGCATTCGTAGCCCAGGCGGATCTGAAGATGGTCCTGCAGGTTCTCGCCCACGCCCGGCAGATCGTGCACCACGGGAATCCCCAGGGACTGCGACAGCGCGGCCGGGCCTATGCCCGACAGTTGCAGCAGCTGCGGCGACTGGATGGCTCCTGCCGACAGAATCACCTCGGCCCGCGCCTGGGCCTGGCGCTCCTGCCCGCCTTGCCGGTAGCGGATGCCGACGGCGCGCCGGCCGCGCAGCACCAGCTGCGTGGCCATGGCATCGGTCTCTATGCGCAGATTGGGGCGGCGCCGGGCCTCGCCCAGATAGGCCTTGGCCGTGCTGCAGCGCAGGCCCTTGTGGGTGGTGAGCTGGTAGTAGCCCGCGCCCTCCTGGTCGCGGCCGTTGAAGTCCTCGGTGCGGGGCACGCCGACCTGGCCTGCACCGGCAATGAAGGCCTCGATCAGCGGATGCTGTGCGCCGATGTCCGAGACCTTGAGCGGCCCGTCCGCGCCATGGCCCGGGAAGGCGCCGCGCGCATTGCCTTCGGACTTCACAAAGTAGGGCAGCACCTCCTCATACGACCAGCCCGCATTGCCCAGCGCCGCCCAGTGGTCGTAGTCCTCGCGCTGGCCGCGCACGTAGATCAGGCCGTTGATCGAACTGCTGCCGCCCAGCGTGCGGCCGCGCGGCCAGTAGATGCGCCGGCCGTTCATGTTGGGGTCCGGGTCGGTCTCGAACTTCCAGTTGTAGACGGGGCTCCACATGGTCTTGCCGTAGCCGATGGGCAGGTGGATCCAGGGCGAGCGGTCCGGCGGGCCGGCCTCCAGCAGCAGCACCCGCGTGGCCGGGTCCTCGGACAGGCGCGCGGCCAGCACGCAGCCTGCCGAGCCTGCTCCCACGATCACGTAGTCATAGCTGTCGATGGGGTCCGGCATGCGGTGGCTCCTTTTGAGTTTCTTTTAAAGGAACTATTTGTTCCTTTCAGTGAAACTTATTCGTTGCCGCCGTGGACTGCAACCCCGCGCAAACCCTTGCCGCCTCCTGGCGATCAGGCATGATCGAAAGCGTTTCCGGCCTTCCACACGACACGACACCGCCCCATGCCGCCATCCCTTGCCAGCGCTGCCCCGGACCCCACCCCTGCACGGCAGGACGAAGCGAACTCGGTCTCCGATCGCTCCCTGGCCGTGCTCGATTTCGTGACCCAGGCCGAGGCCCCGCCGGGCCTCATGGACATCGCAGCCGCGCTCAACCTGCCCAAGGCCACGGCTTCGCGCCTGTGCTCCCACCTGGAGGCGCGGCAGTGGCTGTTGCGCCATGAGGGTGACCGCAGCTTCTCGCCAGGCCCCAAGCTGCTGAGCCTGGCCGTGCGCGCCCTGCAAGCCGATCCGCGCCAGGCCCTGCGCCATGAGTTGCTGTCCCAACTGGTGGCGCGGCTGGGCGAGACCTGCAACCTCACCGTGCTGGACGGCACGCGCGTGCGCTACCTGGACCGTGTCGAGACCCACTGGCCGCTGCGCATCCAGCTGGAGGCCGGATCGATGGTGCCCATCCACGCCACGGCCAGCGGCAAGCTGTTCCTGGCCCATATGCCTGCGGCCCGGCGCGCCGCCATTCTGGACAGCGTGGAACTCACCGCCTGCACGGCCAACACGCTGACCACGCCCGAGGCGCTGGCCGATGAATGCGCGCGCATCGTGCGCGAAGGCCACTCCTGCGATCGCGAGGAATTCATGCGCGGCATGATCGCCGTGGCCGTGCCCGTGCGCGATGCCAAGGGCCAGTGCCGCGCCACGCTGGCCGTGCATGCGCCCGAGGCGCGCATGCCGCTGGCGCAGGCGCTGGAGGGCCTGCCGCACCTGAAGGAAACGGCCCAGCGCATGGCCGGCCTGCTCTTCTGAGGCGCTGGGCACCCCAGAAAAAAGGCCCCCACGCTACCCTTGCTGCGCAAGGTCCGCTGCCCCCCCCCAGGGGCCGCTTTTTGCCTTGGGGCGGCCCGGCGGCAAAAAAAAGGGCCTCACTCGGAGGCCCTTGTCGTCACTGGAAGCCCAGCGTATGCGGCAACCAGGTGGACAGCGCGGGGATGAAGGTCAGCAGGCACAGCACCACGAAGTGGGCCAGCAGGAACAGCGGCATCTCGCGCGTGAGATCGGTGATGGATACGCGCGTGGCCACCGAGGTCACGAACAGCAGCCCGCCCACGGGCGGCGTGATCATGCCCAGCGTCAGGTTCACGATCACCACCATGGCGAAGTGCGTGGGATCGATGCCCAGGCTGAACGCAATGGGCGCCAGGATGGGCACCAGGATCATCACGCCGGGCAGCGGCTCCATGAAGATGCCGAACACCAGCAGCAGGATGTTCACCGCCACCAGGAACAGGGTGGGCGACAGCTCCCAGCTCACGATCAGCTCGGACAGGTACTGCGGAATGCCCTCCACCGTCAGCACCCAGGCGAAGGCGGCCGAAGTCGCCATCACCAGCAGCACCGAGGCCGTCAGCATGGCCGAGCGCGCCGCAATGCCCGGCAGCGCCGACCACTGCAGCGTGCGGTAAACCCACTTGCCGCATACCAGGGCGTAGAACACGGCCACCACCGAAGCCTCGGTGGGCGTGAAGATGCCGAAGCGGATGCCCACCACGATGAGCACGATCAGCATCAGCGCGGGAATCGCCTTGAAGCTGTTGATCCACATCGTGCGGCCGTCAGGGCGCGGCTCGGTGGAGCGGTAGTCGCGCTTCCTGCACACCCACCAGTTCACGGCGGCCATGGCCAGCGCGATCAGGATGCCGGGGATGAAGCCGGCCATGAACAGCCCGCCCACCGACACGTTCTCATCCTGCAGCGCGTAGATGATCATGCTCACCGACGGCGGAATGATGGGCCCCACGATGGCCGTGCTGGCCGTCAGCGCCGCCGCGTAGGAGCGTGCATAGCCGGCCTTGTCCATCATCTTGACCATCATCGAGCCGGGGCCGGCCGCATCGGCCAGGGCCGAGCCCGAAATGCCCGAGAACAGCGTCAGCGACAGCACATTGGCATAGCCCAGGCCGCCGCGCAGATGGCCCACGAACTGCGCTGCAAAGCGCAGCAGCACATGCGTGAGCGCGCCGCCCGACATCAGCTCGGCCGCCAGGATGAAGAAAGGCACGGCCATCAGCGGAAAGCTGTCTATGCCCGTGAACATCTCCTTGAACACGATGAGCTGCGGATAGCGGCCGCCCACGAAGACGGCCAGCGCAGCGGAGATCGCCAGCGCGAAGGCCACCGGAAAGCCCAGCGTGAGCAGGACGATGATGGCGATGAAAAGCGTGATACCCATGATGTGTCTGCCTGGTGGATCAGATCGACGCGGCTGCGTCGGCATCCATCTCATCCGACTCCGCGAACGAGCCGTCTGCGATATACCCGCGCGCAATGAACAGCAGATGCACCAGCATCAGCACGAAGCCCACGGGCATGGCCGCGTAGACGAAGGAGATCGGAATGTCCGTGGCCGCCGTGGTCTGGAAGCGCGTGGCCCAGACGTACTGCGACGAGGCCACCGCCATCACCGCGCAGAACAGGCCCACGCCCAGCACCACGAGGCGGCGCAGCCATTGCGCCTTGCGCGTGCCCACCGAGCGGTGCAGGTTGTCGATGGCCACATGGCCGCCGAAGCGCAGCACCAGGCCCGCGCCCAGGAAGGTGACCCAGATCATCATGTGCCGGGCCACTTCCTCGGCCCAGACAATGGAGTCGCCCGTGGTGTAGCGCAGCACCACATTGGCAAACACGATGCAGGCCATGGCCAGCAGCAGCACGATCAGCAGCCAGCGGTTGCAGGCCACAAGGGCGCGTTCGATTCGGTTGAGCATAGGAGTGGGCGAGGGCAGGAGGGGAGTGGCGCAAGGGCCGGGCTGCCGCCGAAAGGTCAGATCATCGGCGCGGGCGCCGTGCGGGGCCACAGGTGTTGCCCGCAGCGGGGCGCCCTGCATTGCGGGCCGCAGCCCGCAATGCGTCAGGGGATTACTTGGCGTTGGCGATGGTGTCCAGTGTCTTCTGGCCGAACTTCTTCGCGTATTCCTTGTAGGCGGGCTCCAGAGCCGTGCGGAAGGCAGCCTGGTCCACCTTCTCCACCACCTGCATGCCATGGCTCTTGGCCTCTTCCACGCCCTTCTTCTCCACCGTGTCCACGAACACGCGCGAAGCGATGGCGCCCGACTTGGCGCCCTGCGTGAAGGCCGCCTTCTGGCTGTCGTTCAAGCTGCCCCAGAACGAGGGCGACACCAGCAGGGCCATGGGCGCGTACACATGGGCCGTCAGCGTCAGGTGCTTTTGCACCTGCCACAGCTTGGCCGAGGCCAGCACCGAGATCGGGTTCTCCTGGCCGTCGATCGTGCCCTGCTGCAGCGCACCGATCACCTCGGGCCAGGACATGGGCGTGGGCGATGCGCCCAGCGTACGGAAGGCCGTGATGTGCACGGGGTTCTCAGTCACACGGATCTTCAGGCCCTTGAGATCGGCCACGCCGTTGACGGCGTGCTTGTTGTTGGACAGGTGGCGAAAGCCCTGCTCGCCCCAGGCCAGCGCGACCAGGCCGCGCTTGCTGAACTTGGCCAGCAGCTCCTGGCCGAAGGCGCCGTCCAGCACGGCGCGTGCATGCTGCGTGTCGCGGAACAGGAAGGGAATGTCCACCACGCCCACATCGGGCACGAAGTTGCTGATGGCGCCCGTCGAGACGATGGCCGCCTCCACCGTGCCCAGCTGCAGGCCCTCGATCAGCTCGCGCTCGCCGCCCAGGGCGGACGCGGGGAACTGCTTGAACTTGTAGGCGCCGTTCGTGCCCTTTTCCACCGCATCGGCCCAGGCCTGGGCGGCCGCGCCGTAGTGCGAATTCACGGCCAGGGCGTAGCCCACCTTGACCTCTTTGGTCTGGGCCAGTACGGCGCCAGCCGAAGCAGCCGCCATGGCGGCCACGCAGGTCGAAAGAAGGGTGCGGCGGATCATTTGCATAGCGGCAGTCTCACTTGTTGTGTGTTGAAAAATGGCCCCCACGCTCCCCTTGCAGGGCAAGGTCCGCGGTCCCCCGCAGGGGGCCGCTTTTCATCCTGGGGCGGCCCGGCGATGAAAAAAAGAGCCCATGGATTGTAGTGACCACTCCCCTTGTGGCGACCACGTACAAAGCGCTCGTCATGTGCGTTGAGGTGCATCTGATTTGGCGATGCCATAGGTGCTGAAATGACAAACGCCCGATGCGCGCAAGCGTCATCGGGCGTCGGGTTCAGATGGAGCGGGTCAGCTCATTACCACTCAGCGTGCCCCGATCCGCTCGAACTCGCTCTCCACCGCCGCATGCGCCTTCAGGATGCTTTGCGAAGGCGCAGGGCTCATGCGGCTGACGACCACCGTGGCCAGCCAGGCCAGGATGAAGCCGGGGATGATCTCGTACAGGCCCAGCCAGCCGAACTGCTTCCACACCAGCACCGTCACGGCGCCGGTGATGATGCCGGCCAGCGCGCCGCCGCGCGTCATGCGGCTCCAGAACAGCGACAGGATGATCACCGGGCCGAAGGCGGCGCCGAAGCCGGCCCAGGCGTAGCTGACCATGCCCAGCACCTTGGAGTCGGGGTTGCTGGCGATGGCGATGGCGATCAAGGCCACCAGCAGCACCATGGCGCGGCCTATCCAGACCAGTTCGATCTGGCTGGCGTTCTTGCGCAGGAAGGTGCGGTAGATGTCCTCGGTCAGCGCGCTGGAGCACACCAGCAGCTGGCACGACAGCGTGCTCATCACGGCCGCCAGGATGGCCGCCAGCAGCGCGCCCGAGATCCAGGGGTTGAACAGCTGCTTGGTGATCTCCATGAACACCGTCTCGGCATTGGCGTTCACGGCGGCGGCGCCACCGGGGTTGGCCGCGAAGTAGGGGATGCCGATGAAGCCCACGGCCACGGCGCCGGCCAGGCACAGGATCATCCAGGTCATGCTGATGCGGCGGGCCGAGGGAATGGTCTGCACCGACGAGGCCGCCATGAAGCGCACCAGGATGTGCGGCTGGCCGAAGTAGCCCAGGCCCCAGGCCAGCAGCGAGACCACGCCCACGAAGCTGGCGCCACGGAACAGGTCGAACTTCTCTGCCGCCACGATGGCGTGCAGGTCCTGGCCCGGCTGCAGATGGCCCTGCACGGCCAGCCAGGCGATCACGGGCGCCAGGATCAGCGCCGTGATCATCATCGAGGCCTGGATGGTGTCCGTCCAGCTCACGGCCAGGAAGCCGCCGATGAACACATAGGCGATGGTGCACAGCGCGCCCACCCACAGGGCCGTGCTGTAGGGCATGCCGAACATGTTCTCGAACAGGCGCGCGCCCGCCACCACGCCCGAGGCGCAGTACAGCGTGAAGAACACCAGGATCACCACGGCCGTCACGATGCGCAGAACGTTGGAGTGGTCCTCGAAGCGGTTGGTCAGGTAGTCGGGCAGCGTCAGCGCATTGCCGGCGCGCTCGGTGTACAGGCGCAGCCGCGCCGCCACCAGGCGCCAGTTCAGGTAGGCGCCCAGGATCAGGCCGATGGCGATCCAGGCTTCCGACAGGCCGGACAGGTAGATGGCGCCGGGCAGGCCCATCAGCAGCCAGCCGCTCATGTCCGAGGCGCCGGCCGACAGCGCCGTCACGAAGCTGCCCAGGCTGCGGCCGCCCAGGATGTAGTCGGAAAGATTCTTGGTGCTGAAGTAGCCGATGGCGCCGATGCCGAGCATGGCGACCAGGTAGATGGCGAACATGATCGCCGTCGGGTCGTTCCAGTTGAATTGCATTGAAGTGTCCTGCGTTGGTCGTGTTTTTCGGGTTGTGCGGGGCGCTTGCCAGGGGCCGGTTGTGCCGGCCCCGGCGGTTCAAGCCATGGTCATGAGTTGGGCGTTTCCGCCTGCGGCGGCGGTATTGGTGCTGATGGATTGCTCGTGGAACAGCGCGGCCAGGTCATAGCCGCGGCCCGCATGCAGCTCGTCGCTGTTGCGGCTTTCCACGCGCACCAGGGCACCGTCGCGCGCGGCGACCTGGGCGCAGACCTGCAGCAGGGCGTCGCCATCGCCCTCGAACAGCAAGGCCGCCATGGGCGCTTGTGCATCAGCCAGCGATTCGGCGCTGGCGCTGTGCAGCCATGGCACACCGGCATCGCCCGCAGCGGCGCGCAGCGCCTGCCAGGTGGCGGCGCAGCCGCTGTCGGCGCCTGTTCCGTTGTCGGGCAGCACCGCATGGCAGGCGTTGCCGCTGGCCAGGGCTGCTGCCACCTGGGCCACCAGGCCCAGCGGCGTGCGCGGCAGTGCCCAGACGGGGCCGCGCGGCAGCAGGCGGTAGCGGTTGGATTCGCCCGTGGGGCCGGGCAGCAGCATGGCGGCGTCCAGGCGCGAGGCGGCCAGGGCCTCGTCGCAGGCGGCCAGGGCCTGCACCTGCTCATCGGCGGACATGTCCTGGGGCGGTGCCTTGGACAGCGTCTCGCGCAGCAGGCCCAGCAATTGCAGCGGTGCCTGGGCGGACGACTCGGCCCGCGCAAAGACGGACAGCGCCGCGCTGGCTGGCCCCTGCGCCAGTCGGTGCAGGTACAGCGGGCCGCCGGCCTTGGGGCCGGTGCCGGACAGGCCCATGCCGCCAAAGGGCTGCACGCCCACCATGGCGCCGATCACATTGCGGTTCACATAGATGTTGCCCGCATGCACGCGCTGGGTGAGGTGGGCAATGGTCTCGTCGATGCGGCTGTGCACGCCGAAGGTCAGGCCGTAGCCGGTGGCGTTGATGCCATCGACCAGTGCGTCCAGCTGCTCGCGCTTGAAGCGGATCACGTGCAGCACGGGGCCGAAGACCTCGCGCTGCAGGCGCGTGGTGCTGTCGATCTCGATGAGGGCCGGGGCCACGTAGTGGCCATTGAGCACGCCGTCCTTGCGTTCCACGCGGGTGACCTTCTGGCCCGCTGCGGCCATCTGCTCTATGTGCTGCTCGATCTGGCGGCGCGCCGCATCGTCGATCACGGGGCCCACATCGGTGTTCAGGCGGTCGGGGTTGCCCAGGGTCCACTCCTGCAGCGCATCGCGCAGCATGGTCAGCGTGCGGTCGGCCACCTCGTCCTGCAGGCACAGCAGGCGCAGGGCAGAGCAGCGCTGGCCGGCCGAATCGAAAGCCGAGGCCAGCACATCGGCCACCACCTGCTCGGCCAGGGCCGAGGAGTCCACCACCATGGCGTTCTGGCCGCCGGTCTCGGCAATCAGCGGAATGGTGCGGCCCGCAGGCGACAGGCGGCGGGACAGCTGGCGTGCAATCAGGCGCGCCACCTCGGTGGAACCCGTGAACATCACGCCCGCCACCTGGGCATGGGCCACCAGGGCCGCGCCCACGGTCTCGCCCGTGCCCGGCACCAGCTGCAGCGCGTCGCGCGGCACGCCAGCCTCGTGCAGCAGGGCCACCATGGCGGCGGCCGTCAGCGGTGTCTGCTCGGCAGGCTTGGCCAGCACCGTGTTGCCGGCGGCCAGGGCCGCAGCCACCTGTCCGCAGAAGATGGCCAGGGGGAAATTCCAGGGACTGATGGCCAGCACCACGCCCAGAGGGCGCTGCGCGGCGTTGTCGAAATGCGCGGCCGCCTGGGCGCCGTAGTAACGCAGGAAGTCCACGGCCTCGCGGACCTCGGCCACGGCGTTGGAAAGGGTCTTGCCTGCCTCCCGCATGATCAGGCCCATCAGCGGCTGGCTGCGCTGCTCCAGCAGGTCGGCGGCGCGGGCCAGCGCGTCGGCACGGGCGGCGGGCGGTGTGCCGGCCCAAATGGGCGCGGCCTGTGCGGCGCGCGCGGCGGCGGCTTCGGCCTCGGCCGCCGTGGCCTCGCGCACCCAGCCCACGATGTCGGACAGCTCGGCCGGGTTGCGCATAGGCTGCCAGCCTTCGGTACGCGCCGGGTCGGCCGGCAGGTCGGCATCCGCGGGCGCGGCCAGATAGGTCTGGCGCGTGCTGTGCAGCAGCGCGGCGGCCAGCGAGGCCAGTTGCTGCTCGTGCGCCAGGTTCAGGCCCTGGGAATTGGCGCGGGCCTGCCCTGGCTTGTCTCCCTGCTGCGCGAACAGATCGGCCGGCAGCGCAATGCGCGGGTGGGGGGCGCCCAGCCGGCCTTCGTTGCGCGCGATCTTCATCACCTCGTCCACCGGGTCGGCCACCAGGTCGGAGACCGGCACGGAGGCATCGCCGATGCGGTTCACGAACGAGGTATTGGCACCGTTCTCCAGCAGGCGGCGCACCAGATAGGCCAGCAGCGTCTCATGGCTGCCCACGGGCGCATAGATGCGGCAGGGGCGGGCCAGCTTGCCTTCGGAGGCCGGGCCCGTCACCTGTGCGTACAGCGGCTCGCCCATGCCGTGCAGGCACTGGAACTCGTACTGGCCGCTGTAGTAGCTGCCGCCCACGGCCTGGGCCAGGTGGTAGATGCTGGCCAGGGTCTGCGCGTTGTGCGTGGCGAACTGGGGGTAGATGGCATCGGGCGCATCCAGCAGCTTGCGCGCGCAGGCCAGGTAGCTCACATCGGTATAGACCTTGCGCGTATAGACGGGGTAGCCGGCCTGGCCGCCTTCCTGGGCGCGCTTGATCTCGCTGTCCCAGTAGGCGCCCTTGACCAGGCGCACCATCAGGCGGCGGCGGCTGCGGCGGGCGAGGTCCACCAGGTAGTCCAGCACCTGCGGGCAGCGCTTCTGGTAGGCCTGGACCACAAAGCCTATGCCGTTCCAGCCCTTGAGCGAGGGCGCGGCACACAAGGCCTCCAGCAGGTCCAGCGACAGCTCCAGCCGGTCGGCCTCTTCGGCATCGATGTTCATGCCGATGTCGTACTGCTTGGCCAGCTCGGCCAGCTGCAGCACGCGCGGCAGCAGCTCGGCCATCACGCGCTCGTACTGCGCGCGGCTGTAGCGCGGGTGCAGGGCCGACAGCTTGATGGAGATGCCCGGCCCCTCGAAGATGCCGCGTCCGTTGGAGGCCGCGCCAATCGCGTGGATGGCCTGCTCGTAGGCCTGCAGGTAGCGCTGTGCGTCGGAATCGGTGGCGGCCGCCTCGCCCAGCATGTCGTAGCTGTAGCGAAAGCCCTGTTTTTCATAGGCGCGGCTGTTGGCCAGCGCCTCGGCAATGTCCTGGCCCGTCACGAACTGCTCGCCCATCAGCTTCATGGCGCGGTGCACGCCCTGGCGGATCAGCGGCTCGCCGCCCTTGCCGATCACGCGCGTCAGCGCCGAAGACAGGTTCTTCTCGCTGCTGGTGGACGTGAGCTTGCCCGTCAGCACCAGGCCCCAGGCCGCCGCGTTCACGAACAGCGAGGGCGAGCGGCCCACATGGGCGCGCCAGTCGCCCTTGCTGATCTTGTCGCGGATCAGCGCATCGCGCGTGGCACGGTCGGGAATGCGCAGCAGCGCCTCGGCCAGGCACATCAGCGCCACGCCTTCCTGGCTGGACAGCGAGAACTCCTGCACCAGCGC
The DNA here is from genome assembly GCF_020523835.1 of Delftia sp. Lp-1. Taxonomy (NCBI): domain Bacteria; kingdom Pseudomonadati; phylum Pseudomonadota; class Betaproteobacteria; order Burkholderiales; family Comamonadaceae; genus Delftia; species Delftia sp. Lp-1. Next base: position 64,944 of record NZ_JAJALJ010000001.1, read on the forward strand.
CGCCACGCCGCTGCCGGCCGGCGCATCGCGCAGGCCCTGCACCAGCCGGGTTGCCAGCTCGCGCACCTTGTCGGCCTGCTGGGCATCCTGGGCGCGTGCCAGCGGCAGCAGCACCGGCAGGCACTCGGGCTCGGGCCGGTGCCAGGCGGCCGTGATGGCAGCGCGCAACGGCGTCTGCGGCAGGATGGATTGGGCGAATTCCAGAAAAGGTTGCACCTCTTGCGGGCTGCTGGGTTGCCCTTCTTCCAGCGCCACATCGCCCTGGCTGTCGCCCGCGCCGGACAGCCGGATGGTGGTCGCGCCGCGCTCCAGGGCATCGACGTACTGGACAACCGCCTGTTTGATCAGCCAGTGCGGTGTGCGCCCTATCTGCTGGGCGGCGATGCGGATGCGCTCGCGCAGAGCGTCATCAACCTTGATGCCTACGGTGGTGGACATGGTGTGCCAGTGAGGAATGGAAGAGGTGGGAAATGCGAATGGAGATGCACCATGAAGAAGACATGGTGCAACCTTGCTTGGTTGAAATGTCGCAGAGGTTGCGACGTTTTTGGACTGGGGTTAACCCTTTTGTCTCGTGGCCCAAGCCGATACCGCCGTGTTGCGGCCGTGCTGCGACCGGCCTACTGGTAGTCGATGGTGAAGGTCGCCAAGGCATTGGCACTGCCACCGCCGCTCACGGTATTCCTGATCTGCCGGTAGCGCGCCTCCAGGTCGATCTGGAAATTTGCCGTGCCCTGCGAAATCGTGCCCGCCTGCCAGCCGTTGGCTGCGCCAAAGCCCTGGATCGCGCCATTTCTCAGCACCTCCACGCCAACGCCGCTGACCTGCGAGCCGGTCAGCGCCAGCACCGAGGGGACTTGCGTGTCCGTCGTGCCCGACAGCGTCACGAAAGGCTTGATCTGGGTGTTCGGGTCGCCGCCGGAGCAGCTCAGCTGGATGGAGAAGGGCACCTTGTCCGTGGTCGCACCCAAACCCGTGAAGCGTGTGTCGGGATGCGTGCCCAGCGGTACGCTGATGCTGTCCGACACCAGCGTGCAGGTGGGATTGATGGGGACCAGGGTGACACCGGAGAAAACGTATTGCGCGGCGAGTGCTCCGGCAATTTTCATTTCCATGTATGGTCCTGCCAGTTGGATATCTCCAAAAATAGTACTGATGGGTCCTGTTTTTATGAATTCTATTGTAATGATGAAATTTTCTCCCTCGGGAATGGGATAAGAATTTGTTAGTATGGGCAGTTCGTTGGGAATTGTTCCAATCCCCTTCATCGATATGCGCAATCCTATTCCGGAGACGTTGCTGGGGTAGATTCTGACATCAGGTGCTCCGATTCCTGAAAATGAAGGTCTGCTGGCGCCGGAGCAAACCACTTGCGCAATTATTGATGAATGAGCCTTGTTGTCGACTACTGGTTTAATCGGAATTGTTGCAAACACTGTACCGTTTGGTTTGGAGTTTATGTTGATGGGCAAATTCAGGACCTGATTCACGGGGTAAGATGCAATGTAATGGTTCTTTCCATCAGTGGTCGGGTTGGAGTCAGCCGGCATGCAGATTGCTGCATGGGATGCGGAAATGGTGGAAAAAATGATTCCCATGGAAAATGTGAAAAGCTTGTACATATTCATTCTGGTTCTCCATCTGGAATCAAGGCGGCACTTCGAAAGAACAACGTGGCGTCTTGTGCCGTGTGCCGTTAGCCCTGGCATGTGCAGGCGCATGGCATCTCTGAGGAGTGCAGCGCCTGCTCTAAGGCCCTCGCAAAGTCAGGCTTGGGATCAGTGGCGGTTGAGCGAAAGCTGGGCGACACTGGAACTTCCCATGACCGGCTTGATGCCTGGCAGTTCATCAGCAAGGCAGGATGGAGCTTTGGCGATCATTTTCGGCAGCCTGCCCTCAGCAGCGGGGCGACCGGAAGAATGGGCGACGGCGGCCGTGGCCGGGTTCTCTGCGCTGAGGCTCGCGGTGCAGAACGGACCGGTCGGAGCGGCGGCCTCACGGTCAAACTGGTATTGGGCGATGACCACGTCGTCGACCTTGTATTGAAGGAAAACCCCTTTGAGGGGCCCTGCCTGTTTGATCGGGCCAATCTTCACCAGATCGATATAGATGGGAGCATCGGACAGTTCCTGGATGGGGAAGTAACGCCGTTTTGTATTGTCTGGGTTGGTCGGAACAGGCATTTTTCTGAAGTCTATGCGCAGTCCTATGCCGGGAATGGAGCTCTCATAAGCCCGGTGTATCTGGTGAAAGGTGCCCACGCCATACCAGCCAGAGTTTTGGTATTTTGCACAGAACATTGCACCCCCTTTCATTTCAGTATATTTCTTGTTGATGATATAAGGGAGAAAGGCGACGCGGCCCACTACACTGCCGATTGCACGAGATTCAATATCAAACGGCAGTGGGACCTCCAGCGTTCTACTGGGCAGGTGGACATAGTGATTTTTGCCATCGTTGATGGAATTGCCGACTCCATCGTTAGAGCAAAAAGCTTGCGCGTGTGCCTGACCTATGGAAAAAATGAAGAGTACTGAGGACAATGCAATGGCACGGGTAATGGTCATGAAAATGCTCCGTTGCTGAATGAAAAGGCGGTTCTTGGATTTCAATATCGCAGGGCAGGTGACCGGCGGACCGCGTGCCGGAAAGGGGGTGGGCACAGCCATGTACCGCGTCGGTTCAGACGCCGACCGAGGCCTGGGCTTGCGTCGGCGAGTCCCGCAATTCACCCATCAGGCTGCGATCGATCCGCAGGCCAGGGCTGTTGTCTGCCTGGCCGTCCGGCGCCAAGGGCGGCTGCGCCTGGCCCGTGTACTGCTTCGCATCGGCCGTGGTGCGCAAGACACTGATGCGCAGGCTCAGCCGCAAATCGCCAAGATGCTTCTCGGCCTGGAAGGGCAGGCTGGACTGGCGGATGGCGATGGGGCGCGAGGTCTCGGCTCTGTGTGTCAGCGCGGCTTGATGGGACGGCGCTGCGGCAAGATGTGACGGCACGCAGTGCAGGTCCATGCTGGCTGGCACACGGGAGCCGGTGGAGCGCTCCCGCGCCGGCAGCGAATAGGCCATGCTGCAATGGGCCGTGCCATCGCCGGCCTTCCACTGGGCGTGCAACTGCCCCTGGTCCGACAGGCCGCGCAGCATGAGCTTGCCGGCCTGGCCGACCATGCCCAGGTCCTTGCCGCTCTCATCCGACACGACGGCACCGAAAGGCACGGGCGACGTGTCCGCCTGCGTCAGGCGCAGCACGGCCGAGCGGCTGTAGCTCGTCTTGAACACCACCATGGCGGCGGCACCGGCCACCGGTGCGACGCGCCGGTTGGTTTCCTGCAGTTCCACATCCATGGACATGCCCTTGGGGTCCAGCGACACCTCGTTCATGGCATAGGGTGTCATGTAGGGCACCACGGCATAGCCCCGTGCATCGATGCGTACACCGGGCGCATTGGTGAGGCGCGCGCCCTCGGCATGCGGGGCCTGCACGATGGCGAAGGTCTCGCCCAGGGGCTGCGACAGCGTGACCCCTCCGGGGTGGGCGACCAATGCGCCGCGCGCGCCCAGCGACAGTTGCTGGCCGGCCCGGCCCGCGCTCACGCTGCCGCTGAACAGCGTGTACGGGCGGCGGTAGAGTGCATTGGCGCCTGCATTGAGGCGCGATCCCTGGTTGCCGCTGCTGCCGTATTCGGCATTCAGGCCATAAGAGAGATCGCTGCCGACCTGCCCGTAGGTGCTGGCCTGCAACTGGTTGCCGCCGCTCGAGTCATGTGTGAAACGGCTCATGACTCTGGGCTTTCCCGCCCCCAGCGGAATTGTCACCCCTGCGTACAGCTGCGTGCTGGGGCGGCCCCAGGCATCGCGCTGGCGCGAGGCCGACAGGTTGTAGGGAACGCCCAGCCACGAGCTGCTGTAGTTGAGCGTGTAGTCCACGCGGCGGCCCGCGCGGTTCCAGTAGTTGTCCATGGAGGCGGAAATGCTCAGGTTGCCGCCTTGCTCGCCCAGGCGCTGGCTCAGTGTCATTGCGGCGCGCGTGCGCGGGCGCGACAGCAGGGGCGGTGCGCCGCTGGCAGCGGGCCGGGTCAGGTCGCGCGCCCGCATGGCCTCGTTAATGCCGAAGAACCCGTTGGTGGAATAGCGGTAGGCAGCCAGGGTGATGCCCGTGCCGGACTCCGGGAAGGTCTTGGCGTAGGTGACTCTCAGGCTTTGTCCTGAGTAGCTGCGGTCATGGGGGATGCGGGTGTTGGCGTGTGTGAGGTCCAGGCCAAAGGCACCCCATGGTGTATTGAACACGGCGCCCACCGTGGGCGAGAAATAGCCCCTGGCGACCGTGGCGCCGCCATAGGCCGTGAGCATGTTCGAGAAGCCGTACTGCCAGCCTGCCTGCGAGAAGAACGGAGCGCTCTCACGCAGGCCGCGCACCGCGCCTGCTGTGAGGCTGTAGCGGTGCTGGCCCTCGCGCAGCGAACGAGGAACGGCCGCATAGGGCACCGAGAAGGAACGCACGGAGCCGTCGGCCTCCTCGATGTCCACCTGCAGGTCGCCGCCATAGCCGGTGGGGTACAGGTCATTGATCACGAAGGCGCCCGGTGCCACCGTGGTCTCTTGCAGCTTGATGCCGTTCTGGCGGATGACCACCCGGGCGTTGGAATTGGCCACGCCGCGCACCACGGGCGCGAAGCCGCGCTGCGACTCGGGCAGCATGCGGTCGTCCGTACGCAGCCGCAGGCCGCGGAAGGAGACCGAGTCCATGATCTCCCCGTCGGTGTAGGTGTCGCCCAGGATCAGTTGCGATGACCAGTCGGCGATGTCGCGCTGCGCATAGGCCGAGATGCTCTGATAACGGCTCGGTCCCTGATCGCTCCAACTGAACGAGCCACTGTGCCGGAAATGCCAGCGCGCATAGTTGAAGCCGCTGTTCAGGCCCAGGTAGCCCTGGGTGCTGCTGCCCGCTGGCCCGCCGCGCGCATGGTAGGTGTTGAAGTCATAGCCGAGCGTGCCGGTCGTCACGCCCGCGTTCCACTGCTCCGGACTCACGTAGCCGCTTGCCACGCGCCGCATCAGGATCTGGGGAATGCTCACATCCAGTCGTTGCAAACCTACGTTGAAGCTTGCGGAAGCGCCGGGGACGACCTTTTCAATGCGCAGGCACGCTGGGTCTCCATCCACAACATCCTCGTTCGCCGGCAGGCTCGCCATGTCAATGTCCATTTGCTCCAGCAGGGACATGTTGAAGCAGGGCTGGGCACTGGCACCCCGACTGCGTTGAGTGAACCGCACCTCGGTGCGGGCCATCCAGTTGCCGTTGACCAGAAGGTCCGGGTTGTAGAGACCCGGTTCCACAGAATTACCCTCTGCAAAACGCAAGACATCGATCCCGTCGCCTCCTCGCAGAAAGCTGCTGTTGAATTCGATGTGCTGTGCGCGTGCGGGCGGCATCCTGCCGGCGGTGTGCTCTGTTTGCGAGGCGCGCATATCCATTTGCCAACAGGCCAGTACTGCCAGCAGCAAGGCATGTAGTGGTTTGGCCTTGAACGGGAAACAGCCTGGCTTCCGTACCCTGTCGGCTTTTTTCTTCATAGCAATCCCTCTCGATGGACATGCCTTTTTTTGCACCTGCTGCGCCGTGCTGCCTACCTCGGCCAGTCACGCGTGACCGGCATGGAGGCTTTCGGTGCTGCGTTAGGGCTTCGGCTACCGTCAGCGCCCAAGTTCGACCCTGTGGCCCTCGGCACCACCCCAGTCGTTGAGGCTGGTGTAGACCACGACTGCGTCCGCAGGAAGCTCCTTGGGTAGTTGTTCGTTTTCGGCGGGCTTCTGGAATGCAAACTTTGCCGTTTCTCCTGGCAGCACATGTCCTACATTCATCTTGAAACTCTGGCCAGCTGCCTCTACGGCGATATGGCCCAGATTGGCGACATATGCGGTCGGATTACGGGCCTGAAGTACGGCTTGCCCGTCTCGGGTCGTGCTCGCGGACCACTGCAACTGCTCAGGCGCATCCTTCGGTTCGCCCGGAAGGCCCTTGGGGCGATATATCAGCTTGATGCGCGTGCGAAAGGCCAGTGCGAGGCTGCCCTGGGAGCCTTTCGCGTTCTCGGTCTTGGGCGGCACGTCCAGCACGTTGATCCAGAACAATGACTCTCTGTCCTGGAGTAGGGGCTGGCCGGAATAGATGATGCGCAGCATCTGCTGGTCCGAGGCTTCCAGGCGGGTGAGCGACGGCGCGATCACAAAGGGCACATCTATGCCCTCGGGCGCCATATCTCCATCGCCCGTGTCCAGCCATGACTGCACCAGCGATGGCAACTTTCCTTCATTGGAAATCTTGAGGGTGGCTTCCGTCTCGTCGCCTGAAAATATGACCCGTGTTCCATAGAGGACTATGCTGGCATTGGCCGGGAGGACGCAAATAAGCAATGCGGCCATGGCGAAACAATGTGACAGCAGACTGGATCGGCGATTTTTCACCGGCATAGGAGATCCTGAATTTCTGTATATGAGAGAAATGCCACAGGCATTGGGGGTGAATGCGCCAGCCACCAGAAGGTGGCCGGCGCTTCTCTGAGGCGGTGGACTGCCTATTGATAGTTCATGGTGAAAGTCGCTTCAGCATTCGCCTCTCCTGAGGCAAGGGGCACGGCAGCCACGTAGTACCTGGCGATGTAGTTGAGCGTATTGGTTCCTGATTGCAGGTTGACAGGCGCGGACGGGCCGCTCAGATCCCAGATGGCCGTTGTCGAGTTGTTCTCCAGTAACTGGATGTCGGCCGTGGCATTGCTCGTATTGATGCGGCCGTTCCTGATGGGGCCATCAAAACGGACCGTGGCAGTGGTGGGCTGACTGTTCGCTCCTGGGGTTGAGCAGCCATCCAGCCTGATGGTGATCGTTCTATGATGGGCGGGAAGAGCAACGTTGCCGACGGCGCCACCGCCAGACGTGAAGCCGCGTTCATTGGGAGGTACGATACCGAAATCGATCTTCTGGTCTCGACTTCCCAGATTGACGATGCAAGTGACAGGAGAAATATTTCCTGTGAATCTGACGATTCCACTCTGAGTGGATTGCGCATGGACAGAACTCAGTGCAAGCAAGGACAAGCCCGCAACCGAAAATTTCAATGCAGAAAATTTCATATTTATGCCTGATGAAATTGAGTTTGATGAATATGGTGGATTGAAGTAATGATCTTGTTTGAAACTTTTTCTTTGACGCACCTCCATTTTTGATTTGATATTGGATATTTTTGAATGATTCCAGATATCGATGGCTATAGAGTTGCTGCTGCTGAAAGCTGCAGGTAATATATTTTTTTATGCGTCAATTGGGTGTGGCTGAAGAGGCTTTTTGGGAATATGAATTGACGGTGGATTGTTCTCGTTGATGACAAAATTTCGAAGAATCAGATTCTGATTTTTGGCAATTTGTCTGATCGGCCTATTGTCAACACATGCTCGCTGAAATGAAATTGGATAATTCTGAATTTCGCGATTTTCTCTCTAGGAATTCCCTGATCTTTTGAGCGGATTTTTCGGGATTCCCTAGGAATAGTCCTATCTTGTCTTCAATTGCTTGCGAATTGGTGATCCGAACTGTGCGTGCGCGGGTCCAGAAATGGCGGGGCAAAGCCTTGTGGGAAGGCTGTCGCCTATGGGTTGGGGGGATCTGCGATGCAGCTGATGCCGGCAGACAAGCGGACGATGGTCTTTGCGAGAAGAGCAAGGTCTCGGCTGTGCCGCCCTGCGGCACAAGGCCCGCAGTCAATCTTGCGGGCCTTGATGAACAGCGTTTGGGCAGTGGCGGCAAATAGCTGCATGCCGATGGCTACCCGTACCAACGTATCTGCAGTCGGCGCGGGAGTCGGAAATGGAAGCCTGCTGGTGCAGGCAATCAACGTGGCCCTGCATTGGCAGCGGCCCATTTGGGCTGCTTTTCCGGTGCTTATGTCTGATCGGCCGATGCCAGGACCCTGATCTTCAAGCTGGGCTGCAGGATGGCCAGCGGACGGTCAGCCCGCAGGGTTTGCTGCGGCGGCTTGTGCTTGCCGGTGCCTGCGTCGTGCCCTGCCGCCACGGGAGTTCTGCCCGCGTTGCTGGTGACTGGCACCGTGGTGGGCAAGGCGCTGATCTTGACGCTCATGCGCAGGCCGTCCAGGTTGCGCTCCAGCTTCAGTGCCTGCTGGCTGTCGCTCGGCTGTGTGGCACGAGCGGGCAGCACTGCAGCCGCAGTGACTGCCGGCGCGCTGGCGACTACCGTGGCCGGTGCCGTTGCTGCCGTGCGTTCCTGGGTCATGCCGGCCAGAGCCACGGCCGACGCCGCGTTGGAGGCCGGGGCGCCGGCCACGGCTGTCTTGGCATTGGTGGTTGCGGTTGAGGTTGTCGCGGTCTTGCCCGGCTTGGCCGATGCCACGTCGGTGGCCGCAGGCAGCAGCTTGTTGCTGGCCACGCAGGGCAGTTCCAGGCTTTGCGGCGGCTGGTAGGTGGTGCTGCGCTTTCTTTCAGGCAGGGTATAGGATAGGTTGCAGCCCACCATGCCGGTGTCGGTCTTCCACTGCACCTGCAGCTCGCCCTGGTCAGACAGCCCGCGCGCCAGCAGCTTGCCGGCCTGGCCGATCACGCCCAGTTCCTTGCCGTCCATGTCCAGCACGCTGGCGCCAAAGGGCACAGGCATGTTGCCGGCCTGCCGCGCGCGGATCACGGCCGAGCGGCCATAGGCGGTCTTGAACACCAGCAGCGGCACGGCGCCGGCCAGCGGCGCGACGTGCTGGCTGGTTTCCTTGAGTTCCACGTCCGTCGACAGGCCCTTGGGATCGATGGAGACCTCGTTCATCGAGAACGGTGTGAGGTAGGGCACGACGGCATAGCCCCGGCTGTCCACCTTCACGCCGGGCGCGTTGTTGATGCGCGCGCCTTCCGCGTTCTTGGCCTCCACGATGGCAAAGGTGTCAGACACCGATTGCGACAGCGTCACGCCGCCCGGGTGGGCCACGATGGCGCCACGCGCGCCTACCGAGAACTGCTGGTAGCCGCTGCTGGCGCTGACGCTGCCGCTGAGTTCGGTCTGCGATGCGCGGTAGGTGGCGTTGGCGCTGGCACTGGTGCTGCTGCCATTCATGCCACCGGTGTTGTGGTTGGCGCTGAGGCCGTAGGAGATGGCGTTGTCGTCGCCCAGCAGCCCGGACAGGTTGGCCTGGGCCTGCACGCGGCCGCGCGAGTCGCGGTTGGTATTGGTGGAGAGCATCATGCCGCGCTCCATGCTCAGCGGAATCGACAGGCCCACGTGCAGGAACGTGTTGGACTGTCCCCAGGCATCGCGCTGGCGCGCCGCGGAGAGGTTGTAGGAGATGTTGCGGAACGAGTTGCTGTAGCCAATGGCGTAGTCGACGTTGGAGCCCTGGCGGTTCCAGTACTTGGCAGTGGACGCCGTGAGGCTGAGACTGCCTCCCCCGGGGCCAAACTGCTGGCCCATGACCAGAGAGGCGCGGTTGCGAGGCCGGTACAGGTCCGTGGAGGGCCGTAGCAGATTGGCCTGATCCCGTGCGCGCATGGCGTCGTTGAGGCCGAAGAATCCGTTGGTGGAGTAGCGATAGGCGGCAATGGCCACGTGGGTGCCGGTCTGCGCAAAGGACTTGGCGTAGCTGGCACGCAAGCTCTGTCCGGAAAAGGAGCCGTCATTGGGAATGCTGGTGGAGGCGTGCGTGATATCTGCACCAAAGGCACCCCAGGGCGTGGTGAGCGCCGCGCCAATCATGGGCGAGATATGGCCCTTGGCCACGGACACGCCGCCGTAGCCGGTCAGCATGTTGGTGAAGCCGTGCTGCCAGGTCGCCTGCGAGAACAGCGGCGAGGTATTGGGCAGGTGGCGCACCACGCCCGCCGTGAGGCTGTAGCGGTCCTGCCCCTCGCGCAGCGACAGCGGCACGGCTGCGTAGGGCACGGCAAAGCTGCGCACGGCACCATTGGCCTCGGTGATGCTGACTTGCAGGTCGCCACCGTAGCCCGTGGGATAGAGGTCGTTGATGACGAAGGCGCCGGGCGCCACCGTGGTTTCGTAGAGCTTGATGCCGTTCTGCGTGATGGTGACTCGGGCATTGGTGTTGGCCACGCCGCGCACCACGGGCGCGTAGCCGCGCTGGGAGTCGGGCAGCATGCGGTCATCACTGTTCAAGCGTATGCCGCGAAACGAGGTGGAGTCCATCAGGTCGCCACCCGTGTAGGTGTCGCCCAGTATGAGCTGGGAAGACCAGTCGGCAATGTCGCGCTGTGCGTAGGTGGAGATGTTCTGGTAGTTGCCCCGTCCAGTGTCCGCCCAGCTGAAGGAGCCGTTGTGCCGGAAATGCCAGCGGTCGATGTTGACGCCGCCGTTCAGGCCCAGGTAGCTCTGCGTGGTGTTTTCTGCGTTGCTGGAGCGCCCGTGGTAGGTGTTGAACTGGTAGCCGAGCAGGCCGACAGGCACGCCAGCGCTCCATTGGTCAGGGCTGACATAGCCACGCACCGAGCGGCGCAGCGAGGCCTGGGGCACGCTCAGGTCCAGTCGCTGCTTGCCGAAGTCGAAACTGGTGAAGGCGCCCGCGATGATCTGGTCCAGACGGTTGCAGCCACCGTCGGCCACCAGCTTCAAGGCGGCCTCGGGCGGCAGGCGCGAAAGGTCGATGCCCACCTTCTCCAGCAGTGCTTTATCCAGGCAGGGCAGCGCGTCCTGCGAACCGGCCAGTGCCTTGAACTGCACTTCGCTGCGGCCAACCCAGTTGCCGTTGATGTAGATGTCTGGGTTGTAGCTGCCTGCCGTGACCACGTTGGCGCGCGAGTAGCGCGAGACGTCAATGGTCTGCCTGCCGGTGTTCAGAAAGCTGGGGTCGAAGTCGACGGCAGCCGGCGTGGGCTGCCACTGGCCGGTGGACGTGGAGGTCGTGACTTCCTTGACCTGCTGGCCCTGCTGGGCCTCGGACTGCCAGCAGACCAGCACGGAGAGCAGCAGCGCATGGCCGGGCTTCAGTTGGAAATATCCGGCAGGGCCTTGGCCTGGCCCCGGCATTATTCCTTGTCTTTGCCTTGTATGCCGGCTTTTGATTCCCTTTTCTGAATCTGGAAAGACTGGCCTGATCATTTGCTTATCTCCTAATGCTGTGCGCCCGATGCAAAGCGAACGGCCAAGGCCGATGTGCCAGTCCCGGTAAAGAGACCGATGCAGTTTTGCTGGGTATTAACGCTGTGTATCGGTGTGCTGGCCGGGCTGAAAATGCAGTGGCGTTAGATAATCAGACCGGAGAGGACGGGGGATTCGCGTGGCTTTGCTCGCATTGCCCTGTTTATTGGGCGGAATTGCCAATTATGGCTTCGTGGTTGAGACTGGCGCCCCAATCATTGATGCTGCTGAACATCACCGTGGCACCGGTCGCACCAGCCATATTGGCACCCGCAGGTTCCTTGATTGGGAAGGTGGCCACCTGGCCGGGAAGAACGGGCCCGACACCTGCCTCGAAGGATTTACCGTTGAGCTGCACTTCAACGCCAGCCACATTGACCACAAAGGCGCTGGGATTGCGTGCGTTCAACACAGGCTGGTTTTTGGCGTCAACGCCTGCCGACCATTGAAGCAGGGCAGGAGCCTCCTGGGCATTGCCGGGCAGATTGCCGGGCCGGTACATGAGCTTGACGCGAGTGCGAAAGGCGAACTGGAGATTGTTGGAGTCGCCTTCCATTTTCGCCTTGGGCGGGACGTCCAGCACGTTGAGCCAGAACAGGGATTCCTTGTCAGCAGGCAGTGCTTCGCCCGAATAGATGATGCGCAACGTCTGGGTCTTGCCCGCCTCGATGCGCATGATGGTGGGCGTGATGACGAAGGGAACGTCGATGTTCTCAGGCGATTCCTGGTTGTTGCCCTTGTCCAGCCAGGCCTGCACCAGGGCAGGTTTGCTACCTTCGTTGGTGAGCTGGATGGTGGCTTCCTTCTCGCCACTGGGGAAGATGATGCGCGTGCCCGTCAATGTCACGCTGGCCTGTGCCGCCGTTCCAAGAAGAAGGGACAACAGGATGGCAGCAAGCCCATATGAACGTTTGATCGTCAGCATCGGAGAACTCTCTGGGTTTTGAGCGAAAGAATGGGGCCGGGCCCATGTCAGGAAAGCAGAAGACACGGCATATCGACCACCGCAAGGCGGCCGATATGCCTGAAAGTCAGTGATTACTGATAGACCAGCGAGTAGGTCACCGAGGTGTCGGTACGGCCGGCCGTCACGGGGCCGGTGGCCACGTATTCGGAGGCGAAACGCATGATGGCCCGGCCATTGCCACCGACCTTGTTGTCGATGTCCACAAAGCGCGATTGGGCGGAACCGATCTTCAGGCGCTCGTTGTTGCTGGGATCCACGATGGCGATCTGGACACCGGAGGCCACGGTGGGCGCACCAGTACCGCTGGCCGCTGCGGGCTTGAGCATGCCGGTGACCAGGTCCACGTTGGGGCCGGCTTCGAAGAACACGGCGACCTTGGAGACGGGCGCTGTGGAGGTGGCGGTGGCCAGCTCACAGCCGCTGAGTTCCAGCGAGAACGCCTGGCGGCCGACCGTGGCACCCACGGTGGCCAGCTGGTTGTTCGCCACGTTGGGCAGCTTCACGCCGTCCTTGGCGGCGCCGGCGACCGTGGTGTCCACCTTGCAGGTGGTGGTGACCACCTCGCCCGTGAAGTTGATGGTGCCGTCTGCTGCTTGAGCGGTGTTCATGGCCATCATGACCAGGCCGGCAACCGATGTCAGCAATGCGATCTTTTTCATGGGTATTCCCTCGAGTTGAAGAGATAAATAAAATTCCAGCAGCGATGAATGCGCTGATGGAATAAGAGAGTGTGTGAATGGTTGAGTGGTTAATAAATCATCAGTGTTCCATGTTCACCTCATCAATCCAATGGTTGGTAACTGTCAGCATGGTCAAGGATTTGCAGGGGGTGCGATCATGCTGGAATAGGTGGTGGCGCTGACATGGAGAAATTGTTCGGATGAGGGAGCGTTGGCGAGGGATGGGCGAGGTTTGTTTCTCTGGCATGTTTGAAGTTGAATTGTTCAAATACACCAGTGCCCAATGGCGCGGATGGGGTGCAGGAGAGAATCTGTCAAAGAAAAAGGCGAAACAAAAACCTGTTCTTTGGGTATGTGGTGGATTCTAGGTGTGCACCGCCGCTATATGAAATAGGGCGCATTCTGATAATTGATGCTTGATCTAGGAATAGTCCTAGATTTGCTCTGTCGAATGCGGGAAAGAGGGTGCGCAGCCCGCCTGCGCCGGGCGGTTGGCTGTGCTGAGGGTGATGGTGTCTGCGGGGGGAGCGCGGGTCCCGCAGATCAGGAGGGGCCGATGGGGGTGGTCGAGGGCGAAGGCCTGCAAGGGCTGCACCTGCCCTCAGCCCTGTGGATCAGGGGCGCTGCGTCAGCAGGTACTGCGCCATTTCGGCAAAGCCGTCTCCACGCTCGGCCTGGGTGACATGGCGAGGCAGGTGCTTGAGTTGGGGCACGAAGCGCGCGATGTTGGCCACGCCCAGGCTGTGGGGCATGTGCTCGAACATGAGCTGGTCGTTGGTGGAGTCGCCGATGTAGATCCAGCGGTCCAGCGTGGCGTCGAGGTCGATGTCGAACAGGGTGCGCAGGATCCAGCGCGCGCCTTCGAGCTTGTTGTGCGCGCCAAACCAGCCGTTGATGTGGATGGAGCTGACGGTGGCGTTCATGCCCGCCGCCTTCATGATGGCCACGCAGCGGTCGATATCCTGCTGGGGCATCTGGGTGAATTCGCTGTGGTCCACGGCAATGTCGCATTCGCGGCCCGCCGAGTCGGTGGCGCGCAGCGCCCCGGGCACGGTGGCCTCGATCTCGGCCAGCACCTGCTGCATGCGCGCGTAGTTGGCGGTGCGCGTGGCCTCGTCCTGCTGGTAGAGCTTGTCCAGCCCGCCTTGCGCGTTGCGCCGCAGGGCCACGGCGCCGTTCTCGGCCACGATGGCATCCACGGGCCAGGCCTGGGCAAACGGCTCGCTCCAGCCCACGGGCCTGCCCGTGATCGGCACCACGCGCAGGCCGGACTGCTTGAGCCGGGCGATGGCATCGACGACATGGTCCGGCACCACGCCCTCGGTGGTCAGGGTGTCGTCGATGTCGGTGAGGATGCCGAGCGGCGATGCGGGAGGTGTCCAGAGGGACAGCGGCTGGAGAGTTGTAGGCACGGTCGTCAAAATGCAAAAAGCCGCCCGGGGCGGCTTGTAAAAGGGCAGCGTTTGCGCGCACGGACCGTGCGCGCAAGGGCTCCATCCTACTGCCTGGCGAATTCGACGATGGCCTTGTAGAACTTGTCGGAGCCGTCCTTGGGGTTGTCGGGGGACAGTTCCATGCGGTTGACGCCGTGTTCGGCCGCGCCCTTGAAGCGCTGGTTGATCACCGAGAAGTAGTAGGGGCTGATGAAGGTGGCGCCTGCGTCATAGTGGGCCTTCAGCGCGGCCAGATGCGTTCCTTCCAGCTTCCATTGCTGGGGATTGAATTCAGGTGCGCCATAGCCGCTGCCGATCTGGTGCTGCTTCATGAAGCAGCGCAGCCAGTCGCTGTCGGTGGCTCCGCCATACATGTTCAGGCCCTGCCGCCAGGGTGCCTTGCCGTCGAGCGTCTGGGTCGAGGCGAACAGCTGTGGATTCCAGGAGGGGTTCACATCGGGAATGATCTGGTGGGAAAAGAGCTTGGCGGCGGGCAGGCCGGCTGCAATGGCACGTTCATGGAATACCGCAAGCTGCGCATACACCTGGGATTCGCGGTACTGGTTCCAATCCTTTGCCAGGGGGTTGTAGTAGACGTCCTGCAACTGGGCAGGCATGTCTAGCCAGAAGCGTACGCCCTGCTTCTCCAGCATGGACGTGGGGGGCATCCACCCGAGCCGTCTGGGGTACAGATTGACCATCTTGCCCTGATTGCGTGGAACGACAACGAAGTTGGCATTGGCCAACTGGTATTTGCGTCCCTTGGACTCGGCCACGACCTGCACGATGTGCTGTCCGGCGGTCAGGTTGCTGAAGTCGAGGTTGTAGCGGAACCCGGTGTTGGGACTGGTGATGTTGTCCACGGCGCGGTAGACGTCCAGCCGGTTGAGGCCGCGGGCCATGGGCCCCACCAGCTTGCCGTCCAGATAAAGATCCAGGCGCTCGATTGCCTGCTTTGGGTCCCACAGCCAGCCGCCCACGGGCAGTGTGCCGTCGGCGAATGCGTCGTAGTGTTCACCGAAGCCGTTGAGCTTTTCCTTGCGTATGTCCTTGGATGGGGCAGGAATGACGTCGAACGACGCGTAGTCCAGCCCGGTCTGCGCCTTGAACTGCGCGATGCCTTTGTATTTGCTATGCAGCCATTGGCGAAAGCCTGCCACCGAGCCTGGGCTGTAGTCGGTGACGCGGATGTCCTTGTAGGCGCCCATGCCGTTCTCGAAGTCCGGGAACATGTGGTGCAGTTCACCGGGCAGGGTGTAGGCAATGATGCGGTCCTGTACGGGCTGGGGCAGCTCCCGGATCTTCCTGGCCATGTATTCAAGGGCCTTGAAGCGGTAGTGGTTGACGGGAACCGAGGCATCCGTCGAGAGCGTGTAGGGCAGGATGCGGTAGCCGAAATAGCCCAGTTCCAGGGGCTTGCCGTCTTTCAGCTGCATCAGATTGACGGGGTCCTTGGCCAGCTCGGCGGCAATCGGGCCGACCGAGTCGAAATGGTCTGCCGAGAAATACAGCACGACCGGACGCTGCACCTTGCGGATAACGTTCAGGAAGCTGTCCACCTTGGCTTCGTCGATTTCCCAGCCCTTGGCCGTGCGCTGGTACAGCCCCAGCAATTGCAGCGTGGCGGTGTAGCCGATCTGCACGTTGCCCTTGGGGCCGCCTGGCTCCAGCGTGTCCAGCAGGCGGTTGACGGCAGCGGAGCCGTCCAGCTTGCGCTGCTGGCAGAAGGCATAGGCCTCGTCCATGGACTTGATCCCGGTGTCTGCAACGGCTTCATCGCACAGGAGCATGCCTTCCACCGTGGGCGCGATGACCAGGGGCTGGCCGCGCGTGGCACCAGAACCTGTCTGTGCATGGGCTGCCATGGATGCCAGGGCAAGGCCTGCGGCGATCAGCGTGGATGCGTATGGAAGGTGGAAGGTGCGAGGCAGGTGGGGCATGGATGGGCTGGTGGACAGGACTGGATGTGGCAGGCCGCGAAGACGGCGCGGTCAGGCGACGGCTTCGTCTTCGAGGGACAGGCTGACCGGCTCGGTGGGCACGCTGCTCACGTCGTAGTGCAGAAAGGCGATCAGGCACTGGATGCCGATGATGATGGGCAGCGCCGCCAGCATGACGGTTCCGCTGGTGGCGGGATGGCTGGTGCTGTTGCTGACGATCCAGCGCCAGAGGCCGAAGAAGGTGCCCAGCAGCACAAGCATGACACCGCTCAGGCTGTAAAGCGTGCCCACGTTGAAGTCGCGCACCAGGTAGTTGTAGACATAGCGCCGCCACAGGCGCGAGGCATGCTTGCGCAGGAATTCGGGCAGCACCTTGCCGATCTTGAGGTTGGACTCCTCATCGGCATAGACCGAATCCATGGGCACGTCCTTGACGACGGCGCGCACGGTGTTCAGGCGGAACAGCATGTCGGTCTCGAAGAAGTAGCGATTTTCCAGCTTGTCCAGCGGGAGTTCGGCCAGCACGCAGGTGCGTACGGCCGTATAGCCATTGGTCGGGTCCATCACGTTCCAGTAGCCACAGCTGAGCTTGGTCATGAAGGACAGCACGGCATTGCCGAACAGGCGTACCGGCGGCATGTCCTGTACCGACTCAGGCCGGTAGAAGCGGTTGCCCTTGGTGTAGTCGGCCTGGTGGCGCAGCAGGGGACGCACGAACAGCGGCAGTAGCGAGGGATCCATCTGGCCATCGCCGTCGATCTTCACCACGATGTCCATGCCGTCGGCAATCGCCGCCTTGTAGGCCGTGACGATGGCGCCGCCCACGCCCCGGTTCTCGGGGTTGTAGAGCACGCGCACGCGTGGGTCCGTGTTGTTCTCCTCGATGAAGCGTCCGCTGCCGGCAGGGCAGGCATCGTCCACGGCATAGATGGCCTCGACTTCGGGGCCGATGGCGTTGATGACACCGAGCACATGCTGGGTGACCTTGTAGCAGGGGATGGCGACGGCGATGCGCATGGGAGTGGACATGGGTCTCAGGATGCGTGGGCGGTAATGGTGATTCCGGCAAGGATGAGGGCGCCGCCCACCAGCGTGGGAATGCGGATGGGTTCGTTCAGGAACAGCCACCCCAGGCAGGGAACGATCACGAAGGCCAGTCCCATGAAGGGGTAGGCCAGATGCAGCGGCGCGTGCCGCAGCACCCAGATCCATACCAGGGTGGTAATGCCGTAGAGGGCCAGAGCGGTAATGAGCCAGCCGTTGAAGACCCAGTGCTGCCAGGTGGCAGCCTCGGGCATGGACAGCGCGGCTTTCTTGAAAAGCATCTGTCCGAGCGAGATGCCCAGGACGCACAGGATGGTGATGCTGGTGAGAAACGGAGTCATATCGTGGATTCGAAGAGGGCGTCAGCGAGGTTCGTTGCGGTAATAGGGGTCGATGGGCACGCCGTGCTGCACCAGGGCCCGTGCCGCCTCGGGAAGCGTGGACCTTAGCAGTTCCGCGCCATGCCAGGTCACGACGGTGCCTGGCGGGCAGTTGAAGCTCACCAGCAGATCGCCGTCGCCTGCCGGACGCAGATTGTCATTGCCATGGAATGCATAGGTGTGGGGCTCCCCGTCCAATTGAAGGGGCAGTGCGGCTTCCGGCGTGTACCAGCCCTGGGGCTGGTGCCCGTTGGACAGCTGCAATGCCGCTTTGCGGCATGCGCGCGGCGCTTCCGGTGCGGAGACTGCGAACCGCAGTCGCCATATGGCATCCAGGATGCTGTGGGGCGCCAGGGCGGCGGCGTCCATCACGCGCAGCGGGATGAGCAAGGTGGCCGGGCTGGCCTCCAGGCGCCATTGGCCGTCCTGCAATGCCGTGGCATTGACGGCGCGCACGGGACCCATGGCATCCCGGTCCAGCACGGTCTGCACGGGGCCGGGACGGTAGGGGTTCATGTTCCAGGTTTCGTGGCGAACCGCATGGCGGGTCAGTGCCGGAGGCAGTGCTGCCAGGAGCACGGCGACGAGGATCTTCCCAGGCAGCCATTTCAGCCACCACGTGCGGGCACCTGCCGTCCCGCCGCGCATCGGGCCAGCGGGCCATTGCAGCAGAACGGCGATGCTGACACCGCACAGCAGCATCAGCCAGGGCTCCAGGAAAAAGAGGTTATAGCGGGTGTTGTAGAGCACGGGGGTCAGTTGCAGGGCCATGCCCAGGACCAGCAGCAGCAGCAGCGATAGCACCACCAGCTTTTCACCGTCCGTCCCCTGGGGTCCGGGCAGTGGCTGTCGGGCTTGCGCGGGCGCGCGTCTGGCTCCCAGGGTTCGCAGGGCCAGGGCCAGGGCTGCGAGGACGATGGCCAACCATTCGAAGGTTCTGAGGCTGCGCAGCTTGGATGCTATGCGCAGTTCGGGCGTGCTGTAGAACAGCCATGCCTTGAGCTTTCCCGCAAAGAACGACGCGTTATCCTGCAGCGAGGTGTTTTTTGCGATGTCCATCGCCACCCGTGCATTGACGCGGTCGGCGTCGCTGTGCAGCGGATTGCCCCGGGTGTGGGGGGCGGCGGTGAGAGGCGTGATGCCTGCGTCGTATTTGAAGCCGGAGTACACAGGCTCCAATCCCATCTTGAACGGACTGAGACCGTAGTAAAGCCCGGATCCGGCGCCGGTGCCAAGGCCCCAGACCCCAAAGCACAGGCCGTTCTTCACGACCACGGCGGCAGGCAGCAGCAGGGCGGCCAGCAAGGCCACGCACAGCCGATGATTGATGCACTTCGCCAGCCGTGCCACGACGCCCCCTGTTGGATGGGCGCGGCGCGCGCAGAGTATGGTGAACGCCAGCGCGGCGATCAGGCCACCCAGTGCAAAAAGCTGCAGCACGGGCCGCGACAGCAGGGTGATCGTCAGCCCGGCGGCGAAGAGGCCCAGCATCATGCGGGGGCGGCGGTTGCCCAGCGCGTACTCGGTGGCGGCCGTGGTGCACAGCATCAGACCGAACAGATACGGCGATTCCGTCAGCACCTGAGGGACGAAAGATGCCAGCACCGGGAAGAAGACCAGCAGAGCGGTTGCCACAACACCGGCCCACAGGCCTCCCAGCAGGGTGGCGCAACGCCACATCAGCAGGATGCATACAAGGAACAGCACGCAGTTGGCCAGCTGAATGCGTGCCGGGTCCACATCCCACAGGGCGGCCCACATGTAGCCCAGAGGAGCGACGTGGTAGCTGGAGGGATCCGTGGTCAGAAAAGTCCAGGGCTGGTCCAGCAGCTTGCGGGCATTGGGCAGGTAGGTCCAGTACGCATCACCGTTGATTTCGGCATCTGGCGGGGGGAAGAACCGGATCAGGCGCTTGGTCGCCGCAATCAGCACGAAAGCCAGCCATAGCACTGAAAAATAGAATCCTAATTTGCGCCGCATGAAATTTGAGGCCAATATTCTAGGCCAGAGCTGCGCTTTTTCGTTGGAACGAATCAGTCTGTGGAAAAGAGAATTCTTGATTCTAATCGATGGGCCGGAAGCAACGCTTTGTGGTAATTTGTCCGAAATTTTTTTTACATTTCCGGACGGGGTGGCTGCCGTGCTGGATGGACTTGACGACAGGCTCGTAAATACCGGAAGCAGCACGAGCGGCGCCGTGAAGAAGGAAAGAAGGTATCGATATTCTCCGGCAATAGAGAAGAAGAAGACGGCAGTCAGCTGCAGAACGAAGACACTGCACACGACGAGACCGCTTCGATCCCGCAGGCGCCATGCCTTCGCGGTGGTGGCCAGGATGAGGAAAAGTCCCAGCCAAGGCGCCCAGAATATTGCGCGATATTCCAGCGCGAAGTTGTACCATGGTATCAAAATCTGGTGCGGCAGCAGCTCCCGGAATAGAACGGATGATTCCGATTTTGTTTGCGAAAGAATATATTGCGCGGCTTCGGGAGGCGGAAGTCCGCCATTGGCGAGGGCGGCGTATGTGAATATATTGACCCTGCTTGCTATGAAGGCGGGGAAGTTATGCCAAAGATTGTATTTGAAGAATTCTTTGACAATTGTCTTCTTTGCCTGCTTGGGAAGGTGCAAAAGCGCGGGGCCCTCGTCGCTGAAGATGAGCGGGTCCCAATAGTAGTGGTCGTGGAACTTCAGTATGTGGGCCAGGGATTTTCCCGTGGAAGTCAGCGCTTCCACCGATTTACCGGATATGCGGGGCTTGTCGTACTCCCACAAGCCCATGGGTCTGTGCTCCATGAAACCGACGGTTTCATACAGTGCAAGCGGGAAGACGCTGCCAATGGGTGTGTGGTATTTGTATTGGGTGTTGGCGAACAATGCGATGGCGCACCATGGCAGTGTCACGGCCAGCAGCTTCCATCGATGAAGGCGTGGCAGGACAAAGAACAGTGCGACCAAGGCGATGGTATTGATGAACCCATTGGGGCGGGCGAACAATGCAAAGGGAATTGTCAGGGCCAGCATGCCGCACGCCACTGCATCAATGCGCCGCGCACGGTAGCAAAGCCATATTTCGAAAAGCATGCCCATCATGGCCATGGCATAGATTCCATCGGAATACAGTGCTATGGAGTAATAGAGCACGCTCGGGGCGAGCGTGACAAAGAAAAGGCAGTACCAGAAGCTTTTGTACAGGCGCTGGCCCAGCATCCAGCTCAGGATGCGCGCGCTCACGATGGTGCTGACGCACATCTGCACGATGATGGGGGCTTCCACGAGCCGCCATGGCCCGTAGAGCCAGAGGTTGTAGAGATACCAGAATGCAGGCTTGCCCGCCTGGGCCACTCTGTCGGTTTCCACCTCCAGCATGATCGCCAGGCTGTCCTGCCCCAGAACACCGGGCCAGAAAGCCAGCAGCCAGAGCGCGTAGGCAATACCCAGGAAAGTCAGTAACAGGAGGAATCTTCGTTGCGGGCTTCTGAGCATGGTGCAGGCTACGGTTTGCGGGGCTTGATTTTCAGTGCTCTTTTTTCTATGCCATGCCACGAGGCATAGGCCAGAGCCGTGGTGATGGCGATGGAGAGTGCCAGAACAGCCGTCGAGCCGATGGAGGGCCAGAAAAAATGAACCACGGTTTGCTGTACAGGGAAGGCAATCAGATAAAGCCCGTAGGAAGGGTCTCCCCATCGACCGAACTTGCGCAGAATGGGGGTTGACTGCGTTCCGAGATAAATCAGCAGATAGGGCAGGGCTATCATCAAGGCGAGATAGCGGAATCCTGCAAACCAGGTGCAGATACCGGTACTCGTCAACACCATCATCCACAGCAGCGGCTTTTTGCTCCAGTAGGGTTGAAGCACGGCAATGGCAGAACCCTGGATGAAATACACCATCATTTCACGCTTCAGCTTCCAGTCGGCGTGAAAATCGGGTCCATATTTAACCTGGTACCAGATGGTGGTGACCAGGACGGCCAGAACCCAGACCGTGCGAATACGCAGCGCACCCAGCAACCCCGCGCAGGCCAGGATGACATAGCACTGCACCTCGTAGGGAATCGTCCATATGGACCCATTGGCCGCACCCTTCAGAGGGTTGTTCTCGAAAAGGCCTGGAAGTCCGGCCTTTCCATGCAGCCAAATGTTGGACAGATACCCGGAGGTCGCGCTGTCTTGCAGATAGTCCCTTGTCGGCAGGCTGGTAAGCCATACGCCCAGGCCATAGGCCGTCACGACGACGACAACGGTCAGTGCAGGCCAGATGCGCAGGGCGCGCCTCAGGGCAAAGCGTATGAGGTGCGGGTCGTTGTTCCAGCTGGACGCGACGAGGTAGCCGCTGACCACGAAGAAAACCAGCACCGCGAAGCCTCCCAGCGAATGTATGCCCAGGACCAATGGCTCGAATTGCCCGATGAGGGCGTGGTGGTGGCTGACGAGAACCGCCAGGGCCGCCACGATTCGGATGGCATCGAAGTTGTTGGTATGGGAAACGGGCCGCAGGAGGTCGGGAGTGCTTGATGTCATGCCTGTCGTCTGGCTTGCCTGTGCTCAGTTTCCGGATTGCAACGCCAGTCCTGCATGCTCGCGCAGCGGGTGGAAATGGATTTTCGGGAACCGCTCCTGGGCCAGGCGCACGTCATAGGGTGACGTGCACAGATAGGCCAGCGTATCGGCCGCATCGCGCGCCATGCGCAGCGGGTAGGCGTTCTCGAATTCGCGCAGCTCGGCCGGGGTGTCGGCCGTGATCCAGCGTGCGCCGGTGTACTGGCAGCCTTCCAGGCGGATGTCGCAGTCGTATTCGGCGTTCAGGCGGTGCTGGACGACTTCGAATTGCAGCTGGCCCACGGCGCCCAGCAGCATGTTGCCGCCGGCCTCGGGCTTGAAGACCTGGATGGCGCCTTCCTCGCCCAGCTGCATCAGGCCCTGCTGCAGCTGCTTGGTGCGCAGCGGGTTCTTGAGCACCACGGTCATGAACATTTCAGGGGCGAAGAAGGGCAGGCCCGTGAATTGCAGGTTGGTACCGTCGGTGATGGTGTCGCCCAACTGGACGCCGCCGTGCGTGGTGAAGCCGATGATGTCGCCCGCATAGGCTTCTTCCACGGCTTCGCGGCGCTGGCTCATGAAGGTCACGACGGAGGTGGGGCGCAGTTCCTTGGCCGTGCGCTGGACCTTCATCTTCATGCCGGGTGTGTACTTGCCCGAGGCCACGCGCACGAAGGCGATGCGGTCGCGATGGTTGGCATCCATGTTGGCCTGGACCTTGAAGACCACGCCGGAGAAGCCTTCGTCCTCGGGGTGGATGATCTTTTCCACAGGCTGCTTGTTGACCAGCAGCGAGCTTTTGCGGGGGCCGGGCGGGGGCGACATGTCGACCACGGCATCCAGCACTTCCATGACACCGAAGTTGTTCACGCCGGAGCCGAAGAAGACCGGCGTGAGCTTGCCTGCCAGGAAGGCCTCGTGGTCCCAGGGGGCCGAGGCGCCCTGGGCCAGTTCCATGCTTTCCAGCGCATCGTCGAAGGACTGGCCGAAGCGTGCGCGCAGCTTGTCGGCCTCGGCCAGGGGGATGGCCTCGAAATCCTGCGGGCGGCGTTCGCTGCCGGGCTGGAACACCGTCATGGTCTGGGTGAGCAGGTTGATGATGCCGCCGAACTGCCGGCCCTGGCCCACGGGCCAGGTGACGGGGCAGCAGGGCATGCCCAGCTCGCGCTCGACTTCGTCGAGGATGTCCAGCGGATCGCGCACTTCGCGGTCCATCTTGTTGACGAAGGTGATGATGGGCGTGTCGCGCTGGCGGCAGACCTCGATCAGGCGGCGGGTCTGCGACTCCACGCCGTTGGCGGCGTCGATGACCATCAGCGCCGAGTCCACGGCCGTGAGCACGCGGTAGGTGTCTTCCGAGAAGTCCTTGTGTCCAGGGGTGTCGAGCAGATTGACCACGTGGTCGCGGTAGCTCATCTGCATGACCGAGCTGGCCACCGAGATGCCGCGCTGCTTTTCGATTTCCATCCAGTCGGAGGTGGCATGGCGGCTGGCCTTGCGGCCCTTGACGGCGCCCGCGATCTGGATCGCGCCCGAGAACAGCAGCAGCTTTTCGGTCAGCGTGGTCTTGCCCGCGTCGGGGTGGGAAATGATGGCAAAAGTCCGGCGGCGCCGGGTTTCCAGGGCGTAAGTCAAGGGGGAATCCAGGAGATGGGCTGTCGAGAGCGCACGGGTGTCTGACGCCCGTGGCGAATCGGCGCATTTTACAGAGCGTGGGCAAAAGATTGCTTTTACACGGTGTCCCTGATTGGCCCATGCATTGACCTGCCGCCTGGGGGCTGTTAAGACCTGTTTTCGTGCGCTGACGAAATCATTATGGGAATGAGTACTAGCGGCATGGTGAAGAAAAGCAGTAAGTAACGATATTCGCCTGCCGAAGCGAATGCAGCGATACCTGCCAGTTGCAACGCCAGGGGAATTGTCACAAGCAGGGCTGGCAGGTCCTTGCAGCGGCAACTGCGCCACAGCAGCAAGGCCAGCAGGCCCATGCCCAGCCAAGGTGTCCACAGCAGCCACCGCCACGCGTAGCTATATCTGTGCACGGCGCGCAGTGCCTGTTCTGCCTGGTCCAGCCCGAACCGGCGCATCTGTGACTGTGCCTGGGTGCGCTTCAGGACGTATTGCGCATAGTCGAGCGCAGGAAATCCACCCTGCGCAAGCGCCGCAGCCAAAAAAACGTTCACACGACTGGCCACCACGTCCGGCAGGTTGTGCCACAGGTTGTAGCGGAAGAATTCCTGCACCAGTTCCTTGCGCTGATCCTCGGGCAGCCCGAAGAGCTGGGGGCCTGACGGATGGAACACCAGCATGTCCCAGTAGGCTGGGTCCGAGTAGGCGAGCATCAGCTCCCGGGGGCGGTAGCTGTCGAGGATTTCCAGGGTGCGCGCGGAAAGCTTGGGCTCCTGCAGTACCCAAGGGTCGTTCATGAGGGGCTGCTTTTGCCATAGATCGTTCATGGCCCTGGGCTGGAGCAGCTTGACGGTCTCGAAGAGGACCAATGAATCCGTGGCGCTTTGCGCGGTCGATTTGTGCAATTGGGTTCCTGCATAGACCGTGGCGCACCAGAACGCGATGATGGTCCCGAGATACCAGCGGCTGCGGCGGTCGGCGAGAAACAGGGACAGCATGGCAGGTGCCAGGAAAACAATCCCGTTGGCGCGCACGAACACGGCGAAGGGCAAGGCAAGGGCAATCACGGCCAGGGATGCCCGACTGTGCTGGCGCTGGCTGCACAGCAGCCAGAGCTCGAACAGCAGCGCGCAAGAAGCCACGGCGAAGATGGCGTCCGGGTACAGCGTGCCTGTGAAATAGAACATGTGCGGCGCCGCGCAGATGAAGAGCAACAGAAAGACGCACAGCGCGCGGTGCCGCGAGGTCCAGTACCAGGCCAGCATGCGGGCGAAGAACATGGCGCACAGCAATATCAACGCGATGATGGGTACTTCCACCAAGTGGGTGGCGCCGTAGGTGAGACGGATGAAGTAGTACCACAGCACCCCCTTGCCGGAGCGGAATTTGTCCGGGTTGTCCACTTCCATGAGGACGGCCGCACTGTCCTCGCCCAGCACGCCGGGCCAGAAGATCAGCAGCCATCCCAGGTACAGGAGGCTGAGCAAACCCCAGAAACGAAGGAAAGTCCTGCCATCGGTTGCTTGGCCTGTCTTGGAAGTGTTTTTCACTGGGAGTGCAGGGGTCATAAGGGTGGGATGGCAGAGCGTGAAGGGCGGGGTTCTGAACCATTCGATAAGAGGCATCGGTGGACATCTTGACGCCGTCTTGATACGGCATGCCGCAATCTCAATCCGCTTTTGACAGCCCCGGCCCTAGAGTTTTCCCCATCGCAACAACAGGTGCCGCCAAGCGGTGCCGATGCGGGAGAAATTCCTATGACCCTGACCGAAATCACCGGATGGCTGGGCGCCTTGGGCGCTCTGGCTCTGTTTGTCTACCTGGGATACGCCTTGCTGCGGCCCGAGCAGTTCTGAGGTGGCGCAGATGCAAGACCTGATCTTTATCGCCCTGAGCCTGGGCTGCTTCGGGGGCCTGCTGGCCTTCGTGGCGGCGCTGGGCCGGATTTGACTGCCTGAAAGGAGACCGCCATGTGGTTGACCTGGATGGAATATGCACTGGTGCTGCTGGTGATGACGGCGCTGGCCGTGCCCATGGGGCAGTGGCTGGCACGCTGCTTCACGAGTGAGCACCATGCCTGGATCGAGCGGCTGAGCTTTCGCGCCCTGGGCGTGAACCCGGCCGAGCGCATGGGCTGGCAGCGCTACGGGCTGGCGCTGCTGCTGTCCAACGGCGCCATGCTGCTGCTGGGCTATGCGCTGCTGCGCCTGCAGGGCTGGATGCCGCTGAATGCGCTGGGCAATGCGGCGCAGACGCCGGATCTGGCCTTCAACACGGCCGCGTCCTTTGTGACCAATACCAACTGGCAGGCGTATTCGGGCGAGAGCAGCCTGTCCAACGCCACGCAGATGGTGGCCATTACCTTCATGATGTTTGCGGGTGCTATCACGGGTGTGGTCGCGGCTGCGGGCTTCATTCGCGGCCTGGCGCGCTCCAGCGCATCGGACCTGGGCAACTACTGGGTGGACTATGTGCGCGTGCTGTGGCGCGTGATGCTGCCGCTGAGTTTTGTGGTGGCCCTGGTCTATGTGTGGCAGGGCGTGCCGCAGGCGCTGGATGGCCAGGTCTGGGCGACGACGCTGGAGGGCGCGCGCCAGCAGATTCTGCTGGGCCCCGTGGCCAGCCTGGAGAGCATCAAGCACATCGGCACGAACGGCGGCGGCTTCTTCGGCATGAATGCGGCCCATCCGTTCGAGAACCCCACGCCGCTGACCAATGCCATCCACATCCTGGGCATGCTGCTGATTCCCTCGGCCATGACCTATGCCTTCGGCTCCATGCTGCTGCGCCGCCGCCAGGGCTGGGTGCTGTTCGGCGCCTGCCTGGTGATGTTCGTGGGCTTTCTGGCGCTGGTGTTCACGGCCGAGCAGGCAGGCAATCCGCTGCTCACGGCCGCAGGTGCCGACCAGCAGATCAGTGCCACCCAGCCGGGCGGCAACATGGAGGGCAAGGAGCTGCGCTTCGGCATCGCCGATACGGCGTTGTTCGTGGCCACAACCACGGCCGCGACCACGGGATCGGTCAATGCCATGCATGACTCGCTGACGCCGCTGGGCGGGCTGGTGCCGCTGGCGCAGATGATGCTCAACTGCGTGTTCGGCGGTGATGGCGTGGGCCTGATCAACCTGCTGCAGTACGCCATCCTCACGGTCTTCCTGGCCGGCATGATGATTGGCCGCACGCCCGAGTTCCTGGGCAAGAAGATCGAGGCGCGCGAGATCAAGCTGGTGATGCTGGCCGTGATGGCGCACCCCATCTCCGTCCTGGGCTTCACGGCGCTGGCGGCGGTCTGGCCCGACACGCTGGCCAGCCTGGCCAACCGGGGGCCGCATGGCTTCTCGGAAGTGCTCTATGCCTATGCCTCGGGCACGGCCAACAACGGCTCGGCCTTTGCGGGCCTGAATGCGAACACGCCGTTCTTCAACACCACCATCGGCCTGGCCATGCTGGCGGGCCGCTATCTGACGCTGCTGCCCATGCTGGCCCTGGCCGGCAGCCTGGCGGCCAAGCCCACCGTGCCTGCGGGGCCGGGCACCTTCCCGACGGCCACGCCGCTGTTCATGGGGCTGCTGGTCTTCGCGGTGGTCGTGGTCGGCGGGCTGACCTTCCTGCCTTCGCTGGCCCTGGGGCCCGTGGTCGAGCAGCTGCAGATGCTGTCAGGACAGGTCTACCCCTGAATCCCTGAGCCACCTGAGCCCGTTTTTTTCTTGGCCGCCGGTTCTGCCTTGGCAGGGCCGTGCGGCGGAGGTTTCGAGATGCAAGTTCAAACACATACTTCCGGCTCCTTGCCGGTGCTGCGCGCTGATGCGCAGGCACAAACGCAGGCCATTCCAGGCGGGCTGCGCTCGCTGTTCGGCCCCAGCCTGCGGTCGGCGCTGTTCGTCGCCGTGGTCACGGGCCTGGCCTATCCGCTGGTCACCACGCTCGTGGCCCAGGCTGCGTTTCCCAAGACCGCCAATGGCAGCCTGGTCATGCGCCAGGGCTCGGTCGTGGGCTCGGCCCTGATCGGGCAGGAGTTCGCCTCGCCGCGCTATTTCCAGGGCCGGCCCAGCGCCACCTCGGCGCCTGATCCCGACAAGGCCGATGCCACGGTGGCCGCGCCCTACAACGCTGCGCTGTCGGCTGCCACCAACCAGGGTCCGACCCATGCGGCGCTCAAGGAGTCCGTGGCGGCGCGCGTGGCGGCCTACCGCGAACTCAATGGCCTGGCTGCAGATGCTGCGGTGCCTGTGGATGCCGTGACGGCCTCGGCCTCCGGCCTGGATCCGCACATCTCGGTGGCCAATGCCGAACTGCAACTGCCGCGCGTGGCCCGCGAGCGCCAACTGCCCGTGGCCAAGGTCCAGGAACTGCTGCGCCAGCAGGTGGAGCCGCGCGTGCTGGGCCTGCTGGGCGAGCCGCGCGTGAACGTGCTGCAGCTGAATCTGGCGCTGGACGATCTTTCGGCCGCGACGCTGCAGCCTGCGGCAGTCCATGCCGCCAAGGAGTAAGCCATGTCGCGCAAAACTGCTTTGTCCCTGTTCGATCCTTCGCTGGTGCGCCAGGCGCTGGGTGACTCCATCCGCAAGCTCGCTCCCAGCGCGCAATGGCGCAACCCGGTGATGTTCGTGGTCTACCTGGGCGCCATTTTCACCAGCCTGCTCTGGGCCCAGGCCCTGGCGGGCGAAGGCGAAGCGCCTGCGGGCTTCATCCTGGCGATTGCGCTGTGGCTGTGGTTCACCGTGCTGTTCGCCAACTTTGCGGAGGCGCTGGCCGAGGGGCGCAGCCGCGCCCAGGCCGCCAGCCTGCGCAGCATGAAGCGCAGCACCGTCGCCAAGAAGCTGGAGCAGGCCAACTACCAGAGCCGCTGGCATCCCGTGGGTGCCGAAGAACTGCGTTCGGGCATGTGGGTGCTGGTGGAGGCCGGCGACACAGTGCCGCTGGATGGCACCGTGATCGAGGGCGTGGCCTCGGTGGACGAGAGCGCCATCACCGGCGAATCGGCCCCCGTGATCCGCGAGGCCGGTGGTGACTTCTCTTCGGTCACGGGCGGCACGCGCGTGCTGTCGGATTGGCTGGTGGTGCAGATCACCGTCAATCCCGGTGAGTCCTTCCTGGACCGCATGATCTCCATGGTGGAGTCGGCCCGCCGCCACAAGACGCCCAACGAGCTGGCGCTGACCATTTTGCTGGTCGGGCTGACGCTGCTGTTCCTGCTGGTCATCGTCACGCTGCGGCCCTATTCGTCCTTTGCGGTGGAGCTGACGGGCAGCGGCCAGGTCGTGGGACTGACGGTGCTGGTGGCGCTGCTGGTGTGCCTGATCCCGACCACCATCGGGGGCCTGCTGTCGGCCATTGGCGTGGCGGGCATGAGTCGCATGATGCAGGCCAACGTGATCGCCACCTCGGGCCGCGCCGTGGAGGCGGCCGGCGACGTGGACGTGCTGCTGCTAGACAAGACCGGCACCATCACGCTGGGCAACCGCCAGGCCAGCGAGTTCCTGCCCGCGCCCGGCGTGACGGCCGCGCAGCTGGTGGATGCGGCGCAGCTGGCCTCGCTGGCCGACGAGACGCCTGAAGGCCGCAGCGTGGTCGTGCTGGCCAAGGAGATGCATGGCCTGCGCGAGCGCGACCTGGCCACGCTGCATGCGGTCTTCGTGCCCTTCACGGCCCAGACGCGCATGAGCGGCGTGGACATGCCCCAGCCGGACGGCGCCACGCGCAGCCTGCGCAAGGGCGCGGCCGACGCCGTGCGCCGCCACGTTGAATCCCTGGGCGGCCAGTTCCCGCCCGCCATGCTCAAGGTGGTGGAGGATGTGTCACGGCGCGGCAGCACGCCGCTGGTCGTGGCCGACGGTGCCCGCGTGCTGGGCGTGATCGAGCTCAAGGACGTGGTCAAGCACGGCATACGCGAACGCTTTGCCGAGCTGCGCCGCATGGGCATCAAGACCGTGATGATCACGGGCGACAACCCGCTCACGGCGGCAGCCATTGCGGCCGAGGCCGGCGTGGACGACTACCTGGCCGAAGCCACGCCCGAGGACAAGCTGCGCCTGATCCGCGAACACCAGGCCGCCGGCCGGCTTGTGGCCATGACCGGCGACGGCACCAACGACGCACCTGCCCTGGCCCAGGCCGACGTGGCCGTGGCCATGAACAGCGGCACCCAGGCGGCCAAGGAGGCCGGCAACATGGTGGACCTGGATAGCAACCCGACCAAGCTCATCGAGGTCGTGGAAACCGGCAAGCAGATGCTGATGACACGCGGCGCGCTGACCACCTTCAGCGTCGCCAACGACGTGGCCAAGTACTTCGCCATCATCCCGGCCGCCTTCGTGGGCACCTATCCGCAGCTGTCGGCGCTCAACGTCATGGGGCTGGCCAGCCCGGGCTCGGCCATCCTGAGTGCCGTGATCTTCAACGCGCTGATCATCATCGTCCTGATACCGCTGGCCTTGCGTGGCGTGCCCTACCGTGCCATCGGCGCCTCGGCCCTGCTGCGGCGCAACCTGCTGGTCTACGGCCTGGGTGGCCTGGTCGTTCCCTTCATCGGCATCAAGCTGATCGACATGCTGCTGGTGGCTCTGAACCTGGCGTGACCCTGTGCGGCCCGCCTGCCCGGCCGGGCAGGCCCCGCTTTGCTCTTCTCTTCAAGAAAACCAAGATGAAATCCGTTTCTTCCATGACGGCCGCTTGTGCCGTCCCCCGTTTTTCCCTGGCCGCACTGCTGTCGCTGGCGGCCGCATCCTGCCATGCGCAGGCAGAGACCTCCCCCGTCAGCGCTGCCAGCGCCGCTGCCCAGGAATCGCCCGCACCCGCCTACGCCCTCACCGGCAGCGTGACGCTGCTCAGCGACTACCGTTTCCGGGGCATCTCGCAAAGCTGGATGGGGCCGGCGCTGCAGGGCGGGCTGGAGCTGTCGCTGCCGCGGGGCGCCTACCTGGGCGTGTCCGGCTCCAGCGTGTCGCGCCACAGCTATCTGGATGGCCGCGCGCTGGAGCTGGACCTGTACGGCGGCTGGCGTACCGAGCTGCTGCCGGGCTGGACGGGCGACATCGGCCTGCTGCACTACAACTACCCCGGCGCGCGCGTGCCCCGCGGGGATGGCAGCGGCGGCGTGCGCTACGACACCACCGAGGCCTATCTGGGCGTCACCAACGGCGGCTTCAGCGCCAAATGGTCGCTGGCGCTCACGCCTTACTTCGGGCTGCGCGACAGCACGGCGGCCACGGCCTTTGCCGAGGCACTTCCCGGCAGCGGTAGCTCACGCGGCAGCAGCTATCTGGACCTGAACTACCAGCACCCGTTGGGCGACTGGGCCGTGCTGGGCCTGCATGCCGGCCACACGCAGGTGCGCAACTACAGCGAACTGTCGTATGCCGACTGGCGCGTCTCGCTGGCCCGCAGCTGGGGACCGTGGACGGCCACGCTGGCCTGGGCCGGCACCTCGGCCGACACGCGCTACTACCGCGCGGCCAACGCGGCGGGCCAGATGCAAAGCCTGGGCCGCAGCGGCTGGGTGCTGTCGCTGTCGGCGGCGTTCTAGTGTGGGAGCACGCTCTGGTGCTAGGCTGAGAACCATGCCCATTTCGTCCTCTGCCGAGCCGGCGCCGCCCGGTCTGCCGCGCCCCGATCCTGACGCCCTGGTCGCGCGCCTGCGCCATGAGCGGGCGCAGGAGGGACGGGGCAAGCTGCGCATCTACTTCGGATCGAATGCAGGCGTGGGCAAGACCTACGCCATGCTGGCCGCCGCCCAGCGCGAACGCCAGGGGGGCCGCGAGGTTCTGGTGGGACTCGTGGAAACCCATGGCCGCAAGGAAACGGCGCAGCAACTGCATGGCCTGGAGCAGCTGCCGCTGCGCGAGCTACCGCATCAGGGGCGGACGCTGCGCGAGTTCGACCTGGATGCGGCGCTCGCGCGGCGGCCGCGCGTGCTGCTGCTCGATGAACTGGCGCACAGCAATGCGCCGGGTTCGCGCCATCCCAAGCGCTGGCAGGACGTGCAGGAGTTGCTGGACGCAGGCATCGATGTCTGGACCACGATCAACGTGCAGCACCTGGAAAGCCTGAACGACGTGGTGGGCGGCATCGTCGGCATCACGGTGCGCGAGACCGTGCCCGACCAGATCTTCGACGATGCCGACGAGGTCATCGTCGTCGACATCTCGCCCGACGAACTGCTGCGCCGGTTGAAGGACGGCAAGGTCTACATGCTGGAGCAGGCCGAGCGGGCCTCACGCAACTTCTTCAGGCGCGGCAACCTGCTGGCGCTGCGCGAGCTGGCGCTGCGCCGCACGGCCGACCGCGTGGACGAGGACATGCGCGACTACCGGCGCGAGCGCTCCATAGGCACGGTCTGGCCTGCGCGCGAGCGCCTGCTGGTGGCCGTGGCAGGACACGCGGGCGACGACGCCCTGGTGCGCCAGGTCGCGCGCATGGCGCGCCGGCTCGATGCGGACTGGATGGTGGTCTACGTGGACGCGCCCCAGCGCCAGCACCGCCCACGCAGCGTGCAGGCCGCCGTGCTCAAGACCCTGGCCCTGGCCGCGCGCCTGGGGGCCGAGACGGCCACGCTGCCGGGCGCCGATGTGGCCGAGGCCCTGGTTGCCTTCGCGCGCGAGCGCAACGCCAGCCGCCTGGTGCTGGCCCAGCCGCCGCGCCCGGCATGGTCGCCCTGGCGCTGGTGGGGCCGCAGCCTGCCCGACCGCATCGTCCAGCTGCATCCCGACATCGACGTGCTGGTGCTCTCCGGGGGGTCCAGCGCGGCCCGGACCGAGGCCGCGCCTGCCGCACCGCTGCGGCGCAGGCCGCTGCCCTGGAAGGGCTATGCCGGCGTGACCCTGGCCTGCTTGACCGCCACGGTGCTGGCCGAGCAGCTGCTGCGCATCTTCGACCCGGCCAACGTGGTGATGCTGTTCCTGCTCATCGTCGTGCTGTCTTCGTTGCGCTGGGGGCGTGGCCCGGGCGCCTGGGCGGCGCTGCTGTCGGTACTGTGCTTCGACTTTTTCTTCGTGCCCCCGCGCGGATCCTTCCATGTCAACGACACGCAGTACCTGTTCACCTTCGTGCTGATGCTGGGCGTGGCCCTGGTCTGCGGCCAGCTCATGGCGCGGCTGCGCCACGAGGCGCGCGTGGCGGCCGAGCGCGAGCGGCGCGCGGGCGCCCTGGCGCGGCTGGCGCGCGACCTTTCGGGCGCGCTCACGCAGGAGCAGGTGGTGGAGATTGCGCTGAGCACGGTCTCGGGCGTGTTCGACGCCCAGGCCGGGCTGCTGCTGCCCGATGCGGACGAGCGCCTGCGCCCCGCCGGCGGCGGCTCCTGCCCCATGGACGACAGCATTGCGCGCTGGGCCATGGACCATGGCCAGCAGGCCGGCCAGGGCACGGACACGCTGCCGGCCGCACCGGCCCGCTATGTGCCGCTGGCCGCACCCGTGCGCATGCGCGGCGTGCTGGTGCTGCAACTGCGTGCGCCGCAGCGCCTGGAGGTGCCCGAGGAGCAGCGCCTGCTGGAGGCCTGTGCCAGCCAGGTGGCGCTGGCGCTGGAGCGCCAGCACTTCGTGGCCGTGGCCCAGCAGACCCAGATCGCCATGGAGGGCGAGCGCATGCGCAACACCCTGCTGTCGGCCGTCTCGCACGACCTGCGCACCCCGCTGACCACCATCCTGGGCGCGGCCGAGGCCGCGCAGCGCCATGTGCCGCCGGGCGGCGCAGCCGACATGCTGGAGCAGGTCCGCATCCAGGCCCAGGCCATGCAGCGCCTGGTGGAGAACCTGCTGGACATGGCGCGCCTGCAGCAAGGCGGCGTGCACCTGCAGCGCGAATGGCTTCCGCTGGACGAAGTGGTGGGCAGCGCGCTGCGCCAGATGCGCGCGCGCCTGGGCCAGCATCCCGTGAGCACCGACGTGCCCGCCAGCCTGCCGCTGCTGCAGCTCGATGCCCTGCTCATGGAGCGCGTGCTGGTCAATCTGCTGGACAACGCCGCCAAGTACACGCCGGCCGGCACGCCGCTGGCCATCAGTGCGCGTGTGCAGGACGGCGAACTGCTGCTGTCCGTGCGCGATGGCGGGCCGGGCCTGCCATCCCATCTGCCGGTGGAGACGCTGTTCGAACCCTTCACGCGCGGCACGGCCGAGTCCACCGTCTCGGGCATCGGCCTGGGCCTGGCGCTGGTGCGCAGCATCGTCGAGGCGCATGGCGGGCGCATCGAGGCTGCCGCCGCGCGGCCCGGCCCTGGCACCATCTTCACGCTGCGCTTTCCCGTGCCCGAGCAGCCTGCGCTGGATTAGAGTCCCGCCATGCACGAAAGCCCCCCATGAGCACGCCCGCCAACCGCATCCTGATGATCGAGGACGACCCCGGCATCCGCCGCTTCGTGCGCCTGGTGCTGGAAGACGAAGGCTGGCAGGTCTTCGAGGCCGACAGCGCGCGCCGCGGCCTGATCGAGGCCGCCAGCCGCCAGCCCGATCTGGTCATCCTCGACCTGGGCCTGCCAGACGCGGATGGCAAGCAGGTCCTGACCGAGCTGCGCGGGTGGTCCTCCGTGCCCGTGCTCGTGCTCTCCGCGCGCGAGCGTGAGGACGAGAAGGTGGCCGCATTGGATGCCGGCGCCGACGACTACCTGGTCAAGCCCTTCGGCGTGCCCGAGCTGCTGGCCCGGCTGCGCGTGATGCTGCGCCGCCGCCAGCAGCTGGGCGCCGCCGGTGGGGCGGGCGGTACGGCCGCGTCCAGCAAGGTGCACTTCGGCCCGGTGCAGGTGGACCTGGCCACGCATGAGGTGCGGCGCGCGGGGCAGCCGGTGCACCTCACGCCCATCGAATTCCGCCTGCTGGCGGCCCTGATCGCCGCCCAGGGCCGTGTGATGACCCACCGCCAGCTGCTGCTGCAGGTCTGGGGCCCCGAGTACCTGAGCCGCGCCCACTACCTGCGCGTGCACATGGCCAATCTGCGCCAGAAGATCGAGGACGAGCCGGCCCAGCCGCGCCACCTGGTGACCGAGCTGCAGGTGGGCTACCGGCTTGTGGGGCTGGGCGGTGAGGCATCCCCGGGATCGGTATAATCAGCGCCTCTCCGAGGAGCGTTGCAGCGGCCCCCACACATCAGGCGTGGTCGCGAGGCTCGGAGTCATACCTGCAACGACGCTCGCCCACGCTTTCTGTGCGGTGAGCTTTTTTTCGTCTCCCGCAGAACGTGGTTTTTCATTCATCTTTTGGAGAAAACCATGAACGCTGCTGTTCGTCCCGTTTCCGCCGACACGGCCATCGCTGACATTTCCCTCGCTGCCTGGGGCCGCAAGGAAATCCTGATCGCCGAAACCGAAATGCCCGGCCTGATGGCCACGCGCGAGGAATTCGCCGCTGCCCAGCCCCTCAAGGGCGCGCGCATCACCGGCTCGCTGCACATGACCATCCAGACGGCCGTGCTGATCGAGACGCTCAAGGCCCTAGGCGCCGAAGTGCGCTGGGCGTCGTGCAACATCTTCTCGACGCAGGACCACGCTGCCGCCGCCATCGCGGAAACCGGCACGCCCGTGTTCGCCATCAAGGGCGAATCGCTGGCCGACTACTGGGACTACACCCACCGCATCTTTGAATTCGGCGCCGCCGGCACCGAAGGCGAAGGCCCCAACATGATCCTGGACGACGGCGGCGACGCCACCATGCTGCTGCACCTGGGCATGCGCGCCGAAAAGGACCTGTCCGTGCTGGACAACCCCGCCTCCGAGGAAGAGAAGATCGCCTTCGCCGCCATCCGCGCCAAGCTGGCCCAGGACCCCACCTGGTACACGCGCAAGAGCGCCCACATCATCGGCGTGACCGAAGAGACCACGACCGGCGTGCACCGCCTCAACGAGATGTCTGCCAAGGGCACGCTGAAGTTCCGTGCCATCAACGTCAACGACTCCGTCACCAAGAGCAAGTTCGACAACCTCTACGGCTGCCGCGAATCGCTGGTGGACGGCATCAAGCGCGCCACCGACGTGATGATCGCCGGCAAGGTTGCCGTGGTGGCCGGCTACGGCGACGTGGGCAAGGGCTGCGCCCAGGCGCTGCGCGCGCTGTCGGCCCAGGTCTGGGTCACCGAGATCGATCCCATCAACGCCCTGCAGGCGGCCATGGAAGGCTATAAGGTCGTGACCATGGAGTGGGCAGCCGACAAGGCCGACATCTTCGTGACCACCACCGGCAACCGCGACATCATCCGCCACGAGCACATGGTGGCCATGAAGAACGAAGCCATCGTCTGCAACATCGGCCACTTCGACAACGAGATCGACGTCGCCTCCATCGAGCAGTACCAGTGGGAAGAAATCAAGCCCCAGGTGGACCACATCACCTTCCCTGACGGCAAGAAGATCATCCTGCTGGCCAAGGGCCGCCTGGTGAACCTGGGTTGCGCCACCGGCCACCCCAGCTTCGTGATGAGCGCCTCGTTCGCCAACCAGACCATCGCCCAGATCGAGCTGTTCACCAAGCCCGATGCCTACGAGGTCGGCAAGGTCTACGTGCTGCCCAAGATCCTGGACGAGAAGGTTGCCCGCCTGCACCTGAAGAAGGTCGGCGCCATGCTGACCGAGCTGACGGACGGCCAGGCTGCCTATATCGGTGTGAGCAAGCAGGGTCCCTACAAGCCCGAAACCTACCGCTACTAAGCACCCCCTGAGCGGCTTGCGCCGCTTCCCCCTCTCTACTTGCTTCGCAAGGGAGGGGGACGACACCCTCGCGGCGGGGCGGCCCTTGCTCGGTGTCCCTGAGTTGGGCCCTGCCAGTTGTGGGGTGCGGCGCCGCTTGGCGTCATTGGTTTAGAGATTTCCTGGGAACGACGCTATGCGCGCAGATGTATTTTTGGTGGAAGCCGGCCATGCGGCCACGCGCTCGCAGGCGCAGCGGCTGATTGCGGGTGGCGTGCAATGGCGCATGACGCCGCTGACGCCTTGGAAGAAGGTTGCCAAGAACGGCGACGAGATTCCTGCGGGTGCCGAGCTGCAGTTGCTGGACGGGGCCGAGGCCCGGTTCATCTCGCGCGGCGGGCTGAAGCTGGAAGGCGCGCTGGCGGCCACCAAGCTGTCGGTGCAGGGCCTGCGCTGCCTGGACGTGGGCCAGAGCACGGGCGGTTTCACCGACTGCCTGCTGCAGGCGGGCGCCGCCCAGGTCATCGGCGTGGATGTGGGCCATGGCCAGTTGCACGACCGGCTGCGCTCGGATGTGCGTGTGATCTGCGTCGAGGGCGTCAACGCCCGCGCGGTGACGGCCGAGGGCCTGCAGGAGTCCTGCGAGGAAGTGCTGTCCGAACGCTGGGAAGAAGATCCCGACGACAACGACACCCAGCCCGTGGCGCCCTATGCCTGGATGCGCAACGGCGGTCTGGTCGATGAAGACTATGACGATAGCGACGACGCCAAGGAAAAAGAGATCGAGGCCTTCAAGGCCGAGCGCGCGGCCAAGGGCAAGGCCCGGGAAGAAGGCACGGTGGCCACGCAGCGCCGCCGCCGCGCCGAGTTTGCCGACGTGGACATCACGCCGCAGTTCGACTTCGTCACGGGCGATCTGTCCTTCATCTCTCTGACCCTGGTGCTGCCGGCCGTCACGCGCCTGCTCAAGCCGCATGGCCAGCTGCTGATGCTGGTCAAGCCGCAGTTCGAACTGCAGCCGGGCCAGGTCGGCAAGGGCGGCATCGTGCGCGATGCAGCCTTGTTCACCGAGGTGGAGCAGCGCATCCGCACCTGCCTGGGCGAGCTGGGCCTGGAGGTCAAGGGCTGGATGGAGTCGGCCATCGAAGGCGGTGACGGCAACCGCGAATTCTTCGTGCATGCCCAGCAGGCGGCCGTGGTGAAGGAGCCTGCACAGCCTGAAACGCAGGACGGCGACGAGCCCCGTTCGGCCGTGAAAGCCGCGCCTAAGCGCGTGTCCCGCACCGTGCTGCGCGAGCAGCGCAACGAGCGTGTGATCGACACCAGCACCGAGTTCGGCGTGCCCGGACCGGGGCGCGCCAAGCTGCGCAAACGCAACGAATGAAACACTGAGCAGTGAGTCTTACATGAGCTTTCCGATCAGCTTCGAATTCTTCCCGACCAAGACGCCCGAAGGCGCGGCCAAGCATGTGCAGGTGCGCAAGAACCTCTATGCGCGCAAGCCCCAGTTCTGCTCCGTCACCTATGGTGCGGGCGGCTCCACGCAGGCCGGCACCTTCAACATGGTGCGTGACATCCAGAGCGAAGGTGTCAGCGCGGCATCGCATTTCTCCTGCGTGGGCGCCACGCACGACAAGGTGCGTGCCGAGCTGCAGGAGCTCAAGGCCATGGGCGTGCGCCGCATCGTCGCGCTGCGCGGCGACCTGCCCAGCGGCTATGGCCTGGGAGGGGAATTCCAGTACGCCAGCGACCTCGTGGAATTCATTCGCCGCGAGTTCGGCGACTGGTTCCACATCGAGGTGGCAGCCTATCCCGAGGTCCACCCGCAGGCGAAATCCCCACATTCCGATCTGGAAGCGTTTGCGGCTAAAGTGCGCGCTGGCGCGGATTCCGCGATCACCCAATATTTCTACAATGCCGACGCCTACTGCCGTTTCGTTGATGCGGCGCGCGGCATGGGGCTTGATGCACCGGTTGTTCCCGGCATCATGCCCATCACCAGCTCTACGCAGCTGATGCGCTTCTCGGACGCCTGCGGCGCCGAGATCCCGCGCTGGATCCGCCTGCGTCTGCAGGCTTACGGAGATGACACGGCGTCCATTCGCGCCTTCGGCCTCGATGTCGTGTCCCGTCTATGCGAGCAGTTGCGCAGCCAGGGCGCTCCCGGGCTGCACTTCTATACGATGAACCAGAGCGTCGCCACGCTGGAAATCTGCGATCGATTGGGCCTTTGAGCGCGCAGCCACTGCGCCGGCCCCGGGCGGCCCTCTGAACTTGGGAACGGTCAGGCGTTCCCTGGAGGTTTTTGCCCATGGATCGTAGTTTTCGACGCCTGCACTGGCGCTGGCTGGCCATGTGTGCCATCACCGCCACCCTGGCTGGCTGCGCACCGGCTCCCGTGGCCGAAACCGATGCCGAGTCCGGCGCCCTGATGGCCGGTTCTGCAGGTTCGGCAGGTGCCGAGGCCATGGCTGAAGGCCAGACGCCTGCGGCCGTTCCCTCCGCAGGCAAGCGCAGCAGCCGCGCCTCGCGGGCCACGCCGCCTGCCAGCAGATCCGCGGATGCCAGGCCCTCCGAACCGGCTTCGCCCGAAGAGCGTGCCGACACTCCCTCCAATCCCGATTTCGCCCTCGTTCCCTCGCGCGACAGCGACCAGCAAGGCCTGGCTTCCTGGTATGGCCCGGGCCTGCATGGCCGGCTGACGGCCAGCGGCGAACGTTTCGACAAGGAAGAGTTGACGGCTGCGCACCGCAGCTTCGCCTTCGGCAGCCGTGTCTGCGTGCGCAGCGCCGCGACAGGCAGGACGGTGGTGGTGCGCATCAATGACCGGGGGCCGTTTGCGCCCGGCCGCGTGATCGACCTGAGCCAGGCCGCTGCGCAGGAGCTGGGCATGGTCGGCCTGGGAATCAAGCCCGTGGAGCTGTGGCAGCTCGACGAAGGCGAGGAAGAATGCCCCGAAACCCTGGTCACCGCCAGGAAGGCAGAGTCCCTCAAGAAGACTCAGCAGGCCAAGGCACAGACACAAACGCAGGCGCGGACCCGGGTTCAGGCAAAGGCCCCGGTCCGGCCGCGTGTGCAGGCCAAGGCGCCCGCACCCAGGCCCAATGCACGCACGGCCGTGGCCAGCCGTGCCGCCCCTGCCGCCAGGCCGGTGGCGAAGGCCGCGGCGCCCGCCGCAGCCTCGGCCACGGCAGTGGCGTCTGCGGCGTCGAGCTCGCGCTGAACCGTGTTCAGCCGCCGGATTCGAGCGTGAAGGCCGCGTTCTCGTCCTGACCGAGCAGCTTGACCAGCTGCGGCATGGCCGGCTTGAGCTGTTCCTTGAGATTGAACGGCGGATTGATCAGGAACATGCCGCTGGCCGGCAGGCCGCCGCGCTCCGACGTCTTGTTGCTCTTGACCGTGAGCTCCACATGCAACCAGCTCTTGCCGGCCTTGGTTGTCATGGTC
Source organism: Delftia sp. Lp-1 (assembly GCF_020523835.1). Lineage (NCBI taxonomy): Bacteria > Pseudomonadati > Pseudomonadota > Betaproteobacteria > Burkholderiales > Comamonadaceae > Delftia > Delftia sp. Lp-1. The sequence goes on from NZ_JAJALJ010000001.1 coordinate 104,751, forward strand.
TTCAGGCGGCGCGGCAGATCGTGCGCTTCAGGGCGCGGGATGATCGGATACCAGACCGCATAGGTGCCTGTGGCAAAGCGCTTGAGGCTGTCGGCCGCCATGTCCAGCACCTTGGCGTAGTCGCTCTTGAGCTCGTAGCTGGGGTCGCACAGCACCAGGGCGCGGCGCGACGGTGGCGGCAGGAATTTCTTGATGCCCTCGAAGCCGTCCTCGTGCAGCACGGCTACCTGGCGGCCCGCTTCGAGCTGGGCAATGTTGCCCACCAGCGAGCGCATGTCGGTGGGATGCAGCTCGAAGACCTTGAGCTTGTCGCGCTCCTGCACGCGCAGCAGGGACTGGATGATGAAGGGCGAGCCCGGGTAGTTGCGCAACTGCGCGCCCTGGTTGAAGGAGCGCACCGTGGCCAGGTAGGCCTGCAGCACCGGGGCCAGCTCGGCCTCCTTGGCCTGGGCCAGGCGCATGATGCCGTCGGCGGACTCGCCGCTCTTGTTGGCGTAGTCGCCGTCCAGTCGGTACAGGCCGGCGCCGGCGTGCGTGTCCAGCACCGTGAGGGCGGCATCCTTCTGGAGGAGGTATTGCAGGGTGGCGATCAGCACGGTGTGCTTGAGCACATCGGCATGGTTGCCTGCATGGAAGGCGTGGCGGTAACTGAACATAGGCGTATGGTAACCAGCCGCGCTGCCGGGTGGTTGTCCGTGGCGGCTGAAGGATGGGGGCCGGCGCTGAAGCCAGGGCGGCGCAAGGGGGGATGGCGAAGACCTGCCGTTTTTGTATAATGGAGGGCTTCGCAGCGATTTTAGGGTCCCGCGGCGAAGTTTACATCCCCGCCTAAGAGGCTTCCTTTTTGAAGAAGCGCCGACCGCGGAAAAGGACCCGCCAAACCTTTCTTGAAAGAGAAAACTCATGTCTACATTCAGCGCAAAGCCCGCTGAGGTGCAACACGAGTGGTTTGTGATTGACGCCACCGATAAGGTGCTCGGACGTGTCGCCAGCGAAGTGGCACTCCGTCTGCGCGGCAAGCACAAAGCCATTTACACACCTCACGTTGACACCGGCGACTTCATCGTCATCATCAACGCCTCCAAGCTCAAGGTCACCGGCACCAAGAACCTGGACAAGGTGTACTACCGCCACTCTGGTTTCCCCGGCGGCATCACTGCCACCAACTTCCGCGACATGCAGGCCAAGTTCCCCGGCCGTGCTCTGGAAAAGGCCGTCAAGGGCATGCTGCCCAAGGGTCCCCTGGGCTACGCAATGATCAAGAAGCTCAAGGTGTACGGCGGTGCTGAGCATCCCCACACCGCCCAGCAGCCCAAGGCTCTGGAAATCTAAGGAGACCTAGATGATTGGTGATTGGAACAATGGCACCGGCCGTCGCAAATCCAGCGTCGCACGCGTGTTCCTGAAGAAGGGCTCCGGCAAGATTACCGTGAATGGCAAGGACATTCAGGAGTACTTCGGCCGCGAAACCTCGATCATGATCGCAAAGCAGCCCCTGGCTCTGACGAGCAACCTGGAAGCTTTCGACATTCAAGTGAACGTCCACGGTGGTGGTGAATCCGGCCAGGCCGGCGCTACCCGCCACGGCATCACCCGCGCCCTGATCGACTATGACGCAGCGCTCAAGCCCGTCCTGAGCCAAGCCGGCTTCGTGACGCGTGACGCTCGTGAAGTCGAACGTAAGAAGGTCGGCCTGCGCTCCGCACGCCGCGCCAAGCAGTTCTCCAAGCGTTAATCCGCTGGCACTGCAGGAAAGTCCCCCGGGGCTTTCCCCAGAAAAAAACCGCCTTTGCCGGCGGTTTTTTTCTGGGCGATGCAAACCCTTCGCATTCACCTTCGCCGTCGGAGGCCAATGCCCCCACTTGCACTGTCGTCAAGCCGGCGGCCCCGGGAATTCCCGAGCCCTTTGCTGTACCATTCGGGCCAATTGAGAACTTCGGAGTATCCCCATGAGCGCCGTCGCAGAAATCACCGAAACCACCACCGCCGAAATGCCCACCCCGATCGTCTTCACCGACAGCGCAGCTGCCAAGGTGGCCGATCTGATCGCCGAGGAAGGCAACCCTGACCTGAAGCTGCGCGTGTTCGTGCAAGGTGGCGGCTGCTCGGGCTTCCAGTACGGCTTCACCTTCGACGAGATCACCAACGACGACGACACGACCATGACCAAGAATGGCGTGTCGCTGCTGATCGACGCCATGAGCTACCAGTACCTGGTGGGTGCCGAGATCGACTACAAGGAAGACCTGCAGGGCGCGCAGTTCGTGATCAAGAACCCCAACGCCTCCACCACCTGCGGCTGCGGATCGAGCTTCTCGGTATAAGCCTTGTTGGCCGCGCTGCAGTGAAGCCCACAGCAGCCCGCCGCACAACACGCCACCAACCGCCGCGCAGCAATGCGCAGGCGGTTTTTTAACGCCTGTGCCCTTCCTGCCTTGCCATGATTCCTGAAGACAAAAGCGCTTCCGCCTCCACCACATCCTCCTCGCGTTCGGTGCTGCTATGGCTTGTGGCCATCGGCTTTTTCATGCAGACGCTGGACGGCACCATCGTCAACACCGCGCTGCCCACCATGGCCGAGGCCCTGGGCGAAAGCCCGCTGCGCATGCAGTCGGTCATCGTCGCCTACTCGCTGACCATGGCCATGCTGATCCCGGCCTCGGGCTGGATGGCCGACCGTTTCGGCACGCGGCGTGTCTACCTGTGGGCGATTGCGCTGTTCGTGCTGGGCTCGGTGATGTGCGCGATTGCGCCCAACCTGCAGCTGATGGTGGCTGCGCGCGTGCTGCAGGGCATGGGCGGGGCGCTGCTCATGCCGGTGGGGCGGCTGGCCGTGCTGCGCGCCTTTCCGCGCGAGCAGTTCCTCAAGGCCATGAGCTTCGTGGCCATCCCCGGCCTGGTCGGGCCGCTGATCGGCCCCACGCTGGGCGGCTGGATGGTGGAGTACGTGAGCTGGCACTGGATCTTCCTGGTCAACGTGCCCGTGGGCCTGATCGGCCTGGCCGCCACGCTGCGCTTCATGCCGGTGGGCGACCGCTTTGCCGTCAAGCGCTTCGACGGCGTGGGCTATGCACTGCTGGCCTTCGGCATGGTGGCCGTGTCGCTGGCGCTGGACAGCATGTCGGGCAAGGGCATCCACGGCGCCATGGTCTTCGTGCTGCTGATCTTCGGCCTGGCCAGCCTGGCCGCCTACTGGCTGCACGCGCTGCGTCGGCCCGACCCGCTGTTCGCCCCCGAGCTGTTTGCCGTGCGCAGCCTGCGCGTGGGCCTGCTGGGCAATCTGTTCTCGCGCCTGGGCAGCTCCTGCATGCCCTTCCTGATCCCGCTGGTGCTGCAGGTCTGCCTGGGCTTTTCTCCGCTGCAGGCCGGCATGATGATGCTGCCCACGGTGCTGGCCAGCATGGCCATGAAGCGCCAGACCACCACCCTCATCCAGCGCATCGGCTACCGCCGCGTGCTCATGGGCAACACCCTGGTGCTGTCGCTGATGATCGCCAGCTTCGGCACGGTCTCCACGGCGCTGCCGCTGTGGGTGGTCATCGTCCAGCTGCTGATCTTCGGCGCCACCAACTCCATGCAGTTCACGGCCATGAACACCGTCACGCTCAAGGACCTCGATGCCGGCAACGCCAGCAGCGGCAACAGCCTGCTGTCCATGGTGCAGATGCTGGCCATGGGCATGGGCGTGGCCGCCGCAGGCGCCGTGCTGGCCGGTTTCAGCGAATGGTTCGGCGGCGACACGCCGCAGCACACCCTCAATGCCTTCCGCGCCACCTTCGTCTGCATGGGCGCGGTGACGCTGGCCTCGACCATGATCTTCTCGCAGCTCGGTGACGATGAGGATGTGCGGCCCAAGCCTCTGGAGCCGGCCGAGCACGAGTGAGGGCTGTGCATACCTTTTGAACCCTGAACCGCTGCAATCCACACTTTTGTTGCGGGTTTACCCTTGTTTTTGACAAGGATATATGGCAGCCCGCATAGGAAATATCGAGGCCGTCTTATGCGTTTGGGCGGGGCTGGACTTAATCTCGGGTACATCCGCAGGACTTACGCAAGCAAGAACGCAAACACGCCATCGCCACAGGGCCAGCGGCTTTCTTCCTCGGAATTTGCGTAAGTCGTGATCCGAACAGTCCACGCACCAGCAGTTGCCCCCACGAGCATGAGCCAGAGCCCCAGTTCCCAACCCATCCGCTTCTATCACCGCGGCCAGATCGTCGAGGTACAGGGGCCGCATCCCACGCGCTCGGTGCTCGACTGGCTGCGCGGCGACGCGCGCTGCACCGGCACCAAGGAGGGCTGCAACGAAGGTGACTGCGGCGCCTGCACCGTGGTCATCGCCGAGCTGGCCGAAGACGGTGCGCCCGACGCCGTGGGCGGCCTGCAGCTGCAGACGGTCAATGCCTGCATCCAGTTCCTGCCCACGCTGCACGGTAAGGCGCTGTTCACGGTGGAGGACGTCAAGGGCCAGTGCGCCGGCAAGCAGGGCTGTGCCACGGGCAAGCCCGCAGGCGGTGCCGAGCTGCACCCCGTGCAGCAGGCGCTGGTGGACTGTCACGGCTCCCAATGCGGCTTTTGCACGCCGGGCTTCGTGATGTCGCTGTGGTCGGCCTACGAGCACCACCAGCAGGCCGGCACGCGCCCCTCGCGCCAGCAACTGGCCGACGAGCTGTCGGGCAATCTGTGCCGCTGCACGGGCTACCGTCCCATCCTGGACGCAGGCCAGCGCATGTTCGACCTGCCCGCCACGCGCATGGCCACCGACCCCGTGGTGCAGGCACTGCAGGGCCTGCGTGCGCAGGATGCCGGCTTGGACTACGCCGCGCCCAACGCCGCCCAGGGCGGCCGTGTGGACAGCTTCCATGCTCCGCGCACGCTGGACGAGCTGGCCGCCGTGTGCGAGGCCAAGCCCCGCGCGCGGCTGCTGGCAGGCTCCACCGATGTGGGGCTGTGGGTGACCAAGCAGTTCCGCGACCTGGGCGACATCGTCTATGTGGGCGACGTGGCCGAGATGAAGCGCGTCGAGGAGCGCCGCGGCGCGGGCAGCCTGGACGGCGGCGAGCTGTACATAAGCGCCGGTGCCTCGCTGGAATCGGCCTGGTCGGCGCTGTCGCAGCGCTTCGAAGGGCTGACCGACGTGTGGCTGCGCTTTGCCTCCGTGCCCATCCGCCATGCAGGCACCATGGGCGGCAACGTGGCCAATGGCTCGCCCATTGGCGACTCCCCTCCCGTGCTGATGGCGCTGGATGCGCAGATCGAGCTGCGCAAGGGCGCGCGCGTGCGCCGCATGCCGCTGCATGACTTCTATCTGGACTACATGAAGAACCAGCTGGAACCGGGCGAGTTCGTGCAGGCACTGGCCGTGCCGCTGGACGCTGCACGGCGCCAGACCCGTGCCTACAAGATCAGCAAGCGCTTTGACTGCGACATCTCGGCGCTGTGCGCGGGGCTGGCCATCGAGCTCGATGGCGACGTGGTGAAGTCCGCCCGCCTGGCCTTTGGCGGCATGGCCGCCGTGGTCAAGCGTGCGGCCCTGGCGGAGGCGGCCATCGTGGGCCAGCCCTGGGACCAGGCCGCAGTGAAGGCCGCCCAGGCCGCGCTGGCCCAGGACTTCAAGCCCATGTCCGACATGCGCGCCAGTGCCGACTACCGGCTCAAGGTGGCGCAGAACCTGCTGCAGCGCCTGTGGCTGGAGACACGTCCGCAGCAGCCGCTGCCGCTGCAGGCCACCAGCGTCTGGAGCGTGATGCCCCATGCAGTGCACCAAGGAGCCTGAAATGAACCGCCCCATCGATCCCTCCCTGCTGCACTCGTCCGAGGCCTTTGCGCATTACCTGAAGAACACCGCCTTCCGCGTGGACGAGCGCGCCGAGGCCGGTGCCCACACCCAGGGCCAGCGCGTTGGCATCAGCCGCCCGCATGAATCGGCCCATCTGCATGTGGCCGGCGAGGCCGCCTACATCGACGACCTGCCCGAGCTGGACGGCACGCTGCACTGTGCGCTGGGCCTGTCGCCCGTGGCCAATGGCCGGCTCAATGCGCTCAGGCTGGATGCCATCCGCGCCATGCCCGGCGTGGTGGCCGTGCTCACGGGCGAGGACATTCCCGGCGTCAACGACTGCGGCTCCATCATCCACGACGACCCCATCCTGTGCAGCGGCGAGATCCGCTACCTGGGCCAGCCGCTGTTCGCCGTGATCGCCGAAAGCCGCGAGGCTGCGCGCCTGGCTGCGGCCCAGGCCAAGGCGGCGGCCGACATCACGGCCGAGCCGCCCGTGCTCACGCCCCAGCAGGCGCATGAGCTGGGCCAGTACGTGCTGCCGCCCATGCACCTGGCGCGCAGCACGAATGAAGGCGGCGCGCGCCGCGCCATGGACGAGGCGCCGCACCGCCTGAAGTCATCGTTCTACGTGGGCGGCCAGGAGCAGTTCTACCTGGAAGGCCAGATCAGCTACGCCATTCCCAAGGAGGACGGCGCCGTCCACCTGTACTGCTCCACCCAGCACCCCAGCGAGATGCAGCACCTGGTGGCGCATGCGCTGGGCGTGGCCTCGCACGCCGTGCATGTGGAGTGCCGCCGCATGGGCGGCGGCTTCGGCGGCAAGGAGTCGCAGTCGGCCCTGTTCGCCTGCGTGGCCTCGGTGGCCGCGACGCGGCTGCGCCGCCCCGTCAAGCTGCGCCTGGACCGCGATGACGACTTCATGATCACGGGCCGCCGCCACTGCTTCTGGTACGAGTACGAGGTGGGCTACGACGACGAGGGCCGCATCCTCGGCGCCGAGATCTCCATGGTCTCGCGCGCCGGCCACTCGGCCGACCTGTCCGGCCCCGTGATGACGCGCGCGCTGTGCCACTTCGACAACACGTACTGGCTGCCCGATGTGTCCATGCACGGCTACTCCGGCAAGACCAATACGCAGAGCAACACGGCGTTCCGCGGCTTCGGCGGCCCGCAGGGCGCGATCGCCATCGAGAACATCATGGAGACGGTGGCGCGCGAGCTGGGGCGCGACGCGCTCGATGTGCGCCGCGTCAACTTCTACGGCAAGACCGAGCGCAATGTCACGCCCTATAGCCAGGTCGTGACCGACAACGTGATCCACGAGCTGGTGGCCGAGCTGGAGACCTGCAGCGACTACCGCGCGCGCCGCGATGCCATCGCCGAGTTCAACGCGGCCAGCCCCGTGCTCAAGCGCGGCCTGTCGCTGACGCCGCTCAAGTTCGGCATCTCCTTCAACGTCAAGCACTTCAACCAGGCTGGCGCCCTGGTCCATGTCTACAACGACGGCTCCATCCTCGTGAACCACGGCGGCACCGAGATGGGCCAGGGCCTGAACACCAAGGTGGCCCAGGTCGTGGCGCACGAGCTGGGCGTGGGCTTCGGGCGCGTGCGCGTCACGGCCACCGACACCACCAAGGTGGCCAATACCTCGGCCACGGCGGCATCGACGGGGGCCGACCTCAACGGCAAGGCCGCGCAGGACGCGGCGCGCCAGATCCGCGAACGCCTGGCCGCCTGCGCCGCAGAGCGCCATGGCGGCCGCGCGGAGGACGTGCGCTTTGCCAACGACCAGGTCCACGTCAACGGCAAGGTGCTGGATTTCAAGGCCGTGGTGGGCGAGGCCTATATCGAGCGCGTGCAGCTGTGGTCCGACGGCTTCTATGCCACGCCCGGCCTGTCGTGGAACAAGGACACCATGCAGGGCCGGCCCTTCTTCTACTACGCCTATGGCGCCGCCGTGAGCGAGGTGGTGGTGGACACGCTGACCGGCGAGTTCAAGCTGCTGCGCGCCGACGTGCTGCACGATGTGGGCCGCTCGCTGAACCCGGCCGTGGACGTGGGCCAGGTCGAGGGCGCCTTCATCCAGGGCATGGGCTGGCTGACCACGGAAGAGCTGGTCTGGCACCCGCAAAGCGGCAAGCTCACCACGCACGCGCCCAGCACCTACAAGATCCCGACGGCCAACGACTGCCCGCCCGTGTTCAACGTGCGGCTGTTCGAGGGCGACAACTTCGAGGACTCCATCCACCGCAGCAAGGCCGTGGGCGAGCCGCCGCTGCTGCTGCCGTTCTCGGTGTTCTTCGCCATCCGCGACGCCGTCTCGGCCGCAGGCGGGCACCGCAGCAACCCGCCGCTGCAATCGCCGGCCACGCCGGAATCCATCCTGCGCGCCATCGAGGCCGTGCAGGCCGCCGGGAGCTGAGCGGACCGGCGCCGCGCCCCTCATTCCTTGAATCCGCGCGCAGCGATGCGCGCCACCAGGTCCATGGCCGCCCGGCAGGGTGCCATGCCTTGTGCCGGCCTGGACAGCCGGTGCTCAACCCTGGGCGCTTTCACAACCGTTGCGCCCCGCATGCGAAAACAACACGGAGACAATGCGATGAACTGGATGGAACGGGTGTTCAAGCTCAGTGAGCACGGCACCAATGTAAGAACCGAGCTGGTCGCGGGCCTGACGACCTTTCTGACGATGGCCTACATCATCTTCGTCAATCCCTCGATCCTGGGGGATGCGGGGATGCCCAAGGGGGCCGTCTTCGTGGCCACCTGCCTGATCGCGGCGCTGGGCACGACCATCATGGCGCTGTACGCCAACTATCCCATCGCGCTGGCGCCGGGCATGGGCCTGAACGCCTATTTCGCCTACGTGGTGGTGCTGCACATGGGCTTCACCTGGCAGGCCGCGCTGGGCGCGGTCTTCGTCTCGGGCTGCCTGTTCCTGCTGGTGACGCTGTTCGGCCTGCGGGAGCTGATCATCAAGGGCATACCGCAGTCCATACGCATAGCGATCACCGTGGGCATCGGCCTGTTCCTGGCGCTGATCGCGCTCAAGAGCGCGGGCATCGTCGCCGCATCGCCGGCCACCTTCGTGACCCTGGGCGACCTGCACAAGCCCGAAGTCATCCTGGCCTCGCTGGGCTTTCTGATCATCGTGGTGCTGGACCGCCTGAAGGTACCGGGCGCCATCCTGATCGGCATCGTCGCGGTCACCGTGGCCTCGTTCTTCTTCGCAGGCAACGAGTTCCACGGCGTGTTCTCGGCCCCGCCCTCCATTGCGCCCACCTTCCTGCAGCTGGACATCAAGTCCGCGTTGACGGGCGGCATCCTCAACGTGGTGCTGGTGTTCTTTCTGGTCGAGCTGTTCGATGCCACGGGCACGCTGATGGGCGTGGCCAAGCGCGCGGGCCTGCTGGTGCCCAGCCGCATGGGCCGCTTCAACCGCTCGCTGCTGGCCGACAGCGGCGCCATCTTCGCGGGCTCGCTGCTGGGCACCTCCAGCACCACGGCCTATGTGGAAAGCGCGGCCGGCGTGCAAGCGGGCGGCCGCACGGGCCTGACGGCGCTGACCGTGGCCGTGCTCTTCCTGTGCTGCCTGTTCCTGTCGCCGCTGGCCGGCGTGGTGCCTGGCTACGCCACGGCGCCCGCGCTGTTCTTCGTGGCCTGCCTGATGCTCAAGGAGCTGACCGAGATCGAATGGGGCGAGACCACCGAGGCCATCCCCGCTGCCGTCACGGCCCTGCTCATGCCCTTCACCTACTCGGTGGCCAATGGCCTGGCCTTCGGCTTCATCACCTATGCCGTGCTCAAGCTGTTCACGGGCCGCGCCAAGGAAGTGCACTGGATGGTGTGGCTGATCGGCGGCGTCTTCCTCTTCAAGTTCGTCTATATCGGCGGCTGACGTAGCGCACTGTTTTTGGTGGGGGGCCCGCGCCTGGCAGCCATGCCTTGCGCGGGCCTTTTTGCTGGCGCTGCTTTTCTGCGGTATTCATGCGGGGTGGATGGCGCCCAGGATGCGTGGTCCGCGTGCGCCCGTCACGGCGGGCAGGTTGCCGGGCAGGCCCAGCAGGGCCTGGCGCGCCAGCCAGGCGAAGGCGGCGGCCTCCACCTGCTGCGGCGGCAGGCCGCGCGCGGCCGTGGTGTCCACGGCCGCGCCGGGCAGCAAGGCGGCGATGCGCTGCATCAGTTGCGTGTTGAAGGCGCCTCCGCCGCAGACCAGCAGCTCGCCGCCGCCGCGCCCGAAGCGCTGCACGGCACCGGCGCAGGCGCGGGCGGTGAATTCGGTGAGCGTGGCCTGCACGTCGGCAGGGCGGGCATCGGCGGCGCTGGTTGCACTGGCGGAAAGATGGCCGGCCAGCCAGTCCGCGTGGAACAGGTCGCGTCCCGTGCTCTTGGGCGGCGGCTGCTGCAGGAAAGGCTCGGCCAGCAGGCGGTCGAGCAGGGCGGGCAGCACCTGGCCCGTGGCCGCCCACTGGCCGCCGTCGTCATAGGGCTGGCCGTTGTGGGTCTGGCACCAGCCGTCCATCAGCGCATTGCCGGGGCCGCAGTCGAAGCCCAGCACCGTGCCATCGCCCGCCAGCACGCTGAGATTGGCAATGCCGCCGATGTTGAGCACCAGCACCGTCTCGCCGGGCCGGCCGAACACGCCCTGGTGGAAGGCGGGCACCAGCGGCGCGCCCTGGCCGCCTGCGGCCACGTCGCGGCTGCGCAGGTCGGCCACCACGGCAACGCCGCTGAGCTCGGCCAGCAGGGCCGGGCTGTTGAGCTGCAGCGTGTAGCCCGTGCCGTCGAACATCTGCGGCCGGTGGCGCACGGTCTGGCCGTGGGCGCCGATGGCGGCAATCTGGCCGGGCGCCAGTCCCGTGGCCTGCAGCAGTTCCCGCACCACCTCGGCATAGCTGCGCGCCAGCGCATTGGCCGCCAGCGCCGCGCGGTGGAGCTCATCGCGGCCATCGGGGGTGTTGAGGGCCAGCAGCTCGGCGCGCAGCGCGGCGTCGAACCCCCGGCTGGCATGCCACAGCACCTGCGTGCCTTCGGCAAAGTCCACGAGAACGCCATCCACCCCGTCAAGCGAGGTGCCGGACATCAGGCCTATGCAGTAGCGGTGGGCGATGGGGGAGGGGATGGGCTGGTTCATGCCGGCAATGGTAGCCCTGCGGCCTGGGGCCCGCGATCACAAAAGGATGCGCTTGAAACAACAAAGGCTGCCAGGGCAGCCTTTGCGGGATGGGAGCGCGGTGGCTCAGCGTTCGCTGGCCAGGGCCAGTGCTTCGTTCGATGCCTGCAGCTCGATGCGCATCTGCGCGGCCATCTTGTCGAAGGCGGCGCGGCCGGCCTTGGAGACGGGGCGGGCGGCATCGGTGGCCTGGACGATGGTCATGGGATCGCGGTGCTCGCCGTTGACGCGGAACTCGAAGTGCAGGTGCGGGCCGGTGGCCCAGCCCGTGGAGCCCACGTTGCCGATGATGTCGCCCTGCTCCACGCGCTGGCCGCGCGTGACGCCGATGTGGCTCAGGTGGGCGTAGACCGTGGTGTGGTTGTTGGCGTGGTCCACGAAGATCACGTTGCCATAGCCGTTCTGCACGCCCGCGAAGGAGACGGTGCCGTCGCCCACGGTACGCACCTTGGTGCCCGTGGCAGCGGCGAAGTCCGTGCCCAGGTGGGCGCGCCAGGTCTTGTGGATGGGGTGCATGCGCATGGCAAAGCCGCTGCTGATGCGCGAGAACTCCACGGGCGAGGTCAGGTAGGCCTGGCGGCGGCTCTTGCCGTCCATGGTGTAGTAGTCGCCCTTGGCCTTGCCTTCGTCCTGGAACCACAGCGCCTGCACGACCTTGCCGTTGTTGTGGAATTCGGCGCTGAGCACGCGGCCTGCGCGCAGCGGCTCGCCATCGGCTTCCAGCGATTCGTAGACCACGGAGAAGCGGTCGCCCTTGCGCAGGCTGCGGCGGAAGTCCACGTCGCCCTGGAAGATGTCGGCCATCTGCATGGCCACGGCATCGGGGATGGAGGCCGCGTCGGTGGCGGCGAACAGCGAGCTGCGGATGATGCCGCCGGCCAGGCGGGGCGAGGCCGTCAGCTTGCCCGTCTCGATGCGGGTGCTCAGTTCATTGTTCTTGCGCTCGACCACGAGGCGGCGGAAGCTGCCGTCCTCGTCGGGCGCCCAGCGCACGGTCAGCTGCGACAGCTGGTGGTCAGGCGTGGTCTCGGCCGTCACCAGTCGGCCGGCGCGGCCCAGCACATGCTGGCGAACCTGGTCGTTGCCGCGCATGAAGGCGGCGGCGGCCGGATCGGCCACGCCCAGGCGCTGGAGCAGGGTTTCGGCCGTGTCGCTGCCGCGCGTGTATTCGGAACGGTACAGGGACATGCCCTGCACGCTGTCGGTCAGCTCGGCCAGGGTCTGGCCTTCGGCCAGCGATTCCACGGGCGTGGAGAGCATGCGCACCGGCAGGTCGGCCGGATCGGGTCCCAGGTTGGCCACGGCGAAGGCGCCGCCGCCGCCCGTGAGCAAGATGGCTGCCAGTGCTGCGGTGACACGCTTGGGGTGTTGCTGGATCACGGAGGTCAGCCGCGCAACAAGAGCACCGCTGGCATGGTTCAAGCCATATTTCACAACATCAGATCCTTGGGTTGCGCGCATCCGGCCCTGCGGGGGCCGGACAGCATCGCAGCGGCGGGATACGCTCTCCAGACGGGCAACAAGTCCGCGCTCTGCGGTGCGGATAGGCGGGCGTCTAGAATTCGCCGCAGCGGGAAAATCCCCGGAGTATACCGACGCAGTCCTACGCGGCCTGGCGAAAAACCCTTATGAATCAATCTGCTGTTACAACATACCCGGTCACCGACGGTGTAAGCCAAGCGCTTGAAACCACCCTGCGCGGCGTGGATGAGCTGCTGCCCCAGGCGGACTGGGTGCAAAAGCTGGCCCGTTCCGAGGCCACCGGCGTGCCGCTGCGCATCAAGCTGGGCCTGGACCCGACGGCGCCCGACATCCATCTGGGCCACACCGTGGTGCTCAACAAGATGCGCCAGCTGCAGGACCTGGGCCACCAGGTGATCTTCCTGATCGGCGACTTCACCACCCTGATCGGCGATCCTTCGGGCCGCAACAGCACGCGCCCGCCGCTGACGGCCGAGCAGATCAAGGTCAACGCCGAGACCTACTACACCCAGGCCGCCAAGGTGCTGGACCCCGCCCGCACCGAGGTGCGCTACAACAGCGAGTGGTGCGACAAGCTGGGCGCGCGGGGCATGATCGAGCTGTCGGCCAAGTACACGGTGGCCCGCATGATGGAGCGCAACGACTTCCACCAGCGCTTCACCGACGGCAGCTCCATCAGCCTGCACGAGTTCCTCTACCCGCTGCTGCAGGGCTATGACTCGGTGGCGCTGCGCGCCGACCTGGAGATGGGCGGCACGGACCAGAAGTTCAACCTGCTCATGGGCCGCCATCTGCAGCAGGAATACGGGCAGGACACGCAGTGCGTGCTCACCATGCCGCTGCTGGTGGGCCTGGACGGCGAGCACAAGATGTCCAAGTCCAAGAACAACTACATCGGCATCACCGAGGACGCCAACACCATGTTCGCCAAGGTGCTGAGCATCTCGGACACGCTGATGTGGAACTGGTACACCCTGCTGTCGTTCAAGAGCCTGGCCGAGATCGCCGCGCTCAAGGCCGAGGTGGAAGGCGGGCGCAATCCCAAGGACGCCAAGGTGCTGCTGGCCAAGGAAATCACGGCGCGCTTTCACAGCGCGGCGCTGGCCGATGCGGCCGAGCAGGATTTCAACAACCGCAGCAAGGGCGGCATTCCCGACCAGATCGACGAGGTCAGCCTGTCGGGTGCGCCGCTGGGCATCGGTGCCCTGCTCAAGCAGGCCAACCTGGCGCCATCGACCAGCGAGGCCAACCGCCTGATCGACGGCGGCGGCGTGCGCGTGGATGGCACGGCCATCAGCGACCGGGGCCTCAAGCTCGAAGCCGGCACCTATGTGGTGCAAGTGGGCAAGCGCAAGTTTGCGCGCGTGACGCTGGGCTGATGACCGCGCCGGGCCATGCGCCCGGCTGCACAGGAATGAAGGACGCCGGCATGCCCGCGTCCTTTTTTCATCGCCGGGCCGCCCCAAGATGAAAACGGCCCCCTCGGGGGGCAGCGGACCTTGCGCAGCAAGGGGAGCGTGGGGGGACATTTTTCAAGCCGGGGGCGATTCGACGGTTTCGCGCGTGACCTCGGCCTGCTCCTGCAGCCACCGGCAGAAGGCGGCCACCTCGGGACGCGCGGCGCTGCGCGGGCCCACGATCAGCCAGTAGGCCAGCGGCGATTCCAGCCGGTGTGCGGGCAGCACCTCGACCAGGTCGCCAGCCGCCAGCGCATCGGCCACCAGCGGCAGCCGCGCAATCGCCAGGCCCTGGCCGGCCAGTGCGGCCTGCACGATCTGGTGGGCGTAGTTGAAGTACAGCCAGCGCGGCGGCTGCAGCTGGTCGCAGCCCTGCACGCCGAACCAGCGCTGCCAGCCCAGCCACTCCAGCTGGGGCATGCGGTGGGCGTCGCCGGTCTCGATCAGCGTGTAGCGCGCGGCATCGGCTGGCGTCCTGAGCGGCGGGCCGCCGGCCAGCAGGCGCGGGCTGGCCACCACGGCCAGCTGCTCGCCGAACAGGCGCTGTGCCTGGGGCCAGCCATCGCCCGCGCGGCCGTAGCGCAGGGCCAGGTCCACGTCGGTGGTGTCCAGGTCCATCACGGTGTCGCTGGTGTCGATGCGGATGTCGATATCGGGCCAGGCGCGCTGGAAGGACTCCAGGCGCGGGATCAGCCACATGGCGGCAAAGCTGGCCCAGGTGGTGATGGCCACGCTCTTGCGGCCCACGGTCTGGCGGATCTGGCGCACCGAGGCGTCGATCTGCTCCAGCGCGGGCGCCACCGAGCGCAGCAGCTGGGCCCCGGCCCCCGTCAGCTCCACGGCGCGCGTGTGGCGCAGGAACAGCGGCACGCCGACTTCATCCTCCAGCGACTGGATCTGGCGGCTCACGGCCGACTGCGTCAGCGACAGCTCGTCGGCGGCCGCGCGGAAATTCAGGTGCCGGGCCACGGCCAGGAAGGCACGCAGATGGCCGGCTCCGATGGCGCGTGTGCGCAGCAGGGGAACGGGTGCAGTGGTGGCATGGGGCATGGCGCCGCCAGCATACGTCAATCGTGTGACCGGCCGCAGCCCTTGGCGGGCAGATAATCGGCGGCGTTGCCGGCACAGGTTCTGGCGTTTTGGATGAATCACCTATGACAGCACCTCTGGATCTCGTCATCATGGCCGCGGGCAAGGGCACGCGCATGAAAAGCCGCCTTCCCAAAGTCCTGCAGCGCCTGGCGGGGCGCCCGTTGCTGGGCCATGTGCTGTCCACGGCGGCGCAGCTGGATGCGCGCTCGGCCGTGGTGGTCACGGGCCACGGCGCGGACCAGGTGGAGCCCGCCATGGCGGCGGCCTGCCAGGGCGGCTCCATGGCGCTGAAGTTCGTGCGCCAGGAGCCGCAGCTGGGCACGGGCCACGCGGTGCAGCAGGCCGTGCCCGCGCTGGCGGGCGACGGCATGGTCATCGTGCTCTCGGGCGATGTGCCGCTGACGCAGGCCGACACGCTGCGCGCCCTGGTCGATGCGGCCGATGGCCAGCGGCTGGCGCTGCTGACCGTGCGCCTGCCCGATCCCACAGGCTACGGCCGCATCGTGCGCGGCGAAGACGGCACGGTGCAGCGCATCGTCGAGCAAAAGGATGCCAATGACGCCCAGCGCGCCATCCAGGAAATCTACAGCGGCATCATGGCCGTGCCGGCCCGCCACCTGGCCGGCTGGCTGGCCCGCCTGACCAATGACAACGCCCAGGGCGAGTACTACCTGACCGACGTGGTCGCCATGGCCGTGGCCGACGGCGTGCCCGTGGTCGCGCACTGCATTGCCGACCCGGTGCAGGTGGCGGGCGTCAACAGCCCGCTGCAACTGGCCGAGCTGGAGCGCGCCCACCAGGGCGCCCAGGCCCGTGCGCTGATGGAGCAGGGCGTGCGCCTGGCCGACCCCGCGCGCTTTGACCTGCGCGACGACCCGCGCACGGGCCGCGCGGCACGCCTGGCCTGCGGGCAGGATGTGGAGATCGACGTGGGCTGCATCTTCAGCGGCCATGTGGAGATTGGCGAAGGTGCGCGCATCGGCGCCTATTGCAGCATTGCCAACGCCACGATTGCGGCGGGCGCCGTCATCCATCCGTACACGCATGTCGATGGCGAGAAGGCCGGCGTCAGCGTGGGCGAGGGCGCCCTGGTCGGCCCGTTTGCGCGCCTGCGCCCCGGTGCGCAACTGGGCCGCGAAGTGCACATAGGCAACTTCGTCGAGGTCAAGAACTCCGTGCTGGCCGATGGTGCCAAGGCCAACCACCTGGCCTACCTGGGCGATGCCACGGTGGGCGAGCGCGTCAACTACGGCGCCGGCTCCATCACGGCCAACTACGACGGCGTGAACAAGCACCGCACGGTGATCGAGGCCGACGTGCACATCGGCAGCAACTGCGTGCTGGTGGCGCCCGTGACCATTGGCGCGGGTGGCACGGTGGGCGGCGGCTCCACGGTCACCAAGAGCACCGAGCCCGGCGTGCTCACGGTATCGCGGGGCAGGCAGGTGAGCATCACCAGCTGGAAGCGCCCAGTCAAACTGCCCAAGTCCTGAGACTTCCGAGACACGTGGGCTCGAGGGCCCGCATCGCCGGCGGGTCCCGTACGGGGTACGCCGATTTGCCGAATCTCCTGACCCTGTCCATGCCATGACGGAACCTTTCGCACCCCATCCGCCCCCCGACCCCGCCGCCGACCTGCAGGGCCCTCCCCGCACGTTGCAGGATGCGCTGGAGCGCCTGGCCCAGCGCGAGCAGGAACTGCAGGCCCTGCGCGCCGCGCAGCAGGAATGGCTGCATGCGGTGTCGCACGATCTGCGCGCGCCGCTGCGCCATGTGCTGTCCTTCGGCCCCCTGGTCGATGAGCTGCTGTCGCAGGCTGCGCCTTCGCCGCAGGAGCTGCAGGAGGCGCGCGGCTTCCTGCAGACCATGGACCAGTCGGCGCGCCGCATGGGCGGCATGCTCGACGGCCTGCTGGCCCTGTCGCGCGCCGCGCGCACGCCCATGCAGTGGCAGCCCGTCGCCTTGCAGGAGCTGCTGGAGCAGGCGCGCACGGCGGTGCTGGCGCAGCCGCGCTGGGCGGCCTGCGGCGCGGCGGCGCGGCTGCAATGGAGCCTGCCGCAGCAAAGTCCCGCCGTGCGTGCCGACGCGGCCCTGCTGCGCCAGGTGCTGGAGGCACTGCTGGACAACGCCGTCAAGTTCACCCGGCCCGTGGACCAGCCGCGCATTGCCATCGATGTGGAGCGCCATGCCGACGGCGGCATCACGCTCAGCGTGACGGACAACGGCGTGGGGTTCGATCCCTCGCGTGCGGGAGCGCTGTTCGGCATCTTCCAGCGCATGCACCGCGAATCCGAGTTCCCCGGCCTGGGCACGGGCCTGGCCCTGGTGCGTGGCGTCATGCGCCGCCACGGCGGCGAGGCCACCATCCGCGCCACGCCCGCGGGCGGCTGCTGCGTTTGCCTGAACTGGCCCGGCGGCGAAGTGCGGCGCGCCGATCGCGGGCTCTGAGACCGCCTGCCGCTGGCGCCTGCCCTCAGATCAGCGTGTCGTCCGGCTCGGGCTGGTGCGTGGGGCGGGAGTCTCTGGTGTCCGGGCCCGTGTCGGAGCCTGTATCGGGGTCTGTGTCCGAGCCTGTTCCCGCTCGGGCAGGCGCGCTGCCGGCCATCAGCGGCGCGGCGGGAATCACCTGGTCGCGCCCGGCATCCTTGGCGCTGTAGAGCGCGCTGTCGGCCGCATTGATCCAGTCCTTGACCGACAGAAAGCTCGGGTCAGCCGCCGCCACGCCAATGCTGGCGCTCACGCGCAGCTGGGGATGCTCGCGCACGCGCAGCTGGCTCAACTGGTTGCGTATGCGCAGCGCCACCGCATAGGCGTCGTCCAGCTGGGTGTGCATGCACAGCACGGCGAATTCGTCACCGCCATAGCGGCCCGCCGCGTCGTGCGAGCGCAGGCAGTGCCGGATGGTCAGGCCTATGGCCTGCAGCACCTCGTCGCCCACGGTGTGGCCAAAGCTGTCGTTGATGCGCTTGAAGTGGTCTATGTCCACGATCAGCAGGCAGGCCGAGGCCTGCGTCTGCCGGTAGTCGCGCAGCGCGGCGCGGGCCTTTTGCCACCAGTAGTCCCGGCTGTACAGCGTGGTCAGCGGGTCGATGCGGCTGAGCACCTGCAGCTTCACGTTCTGGCGCGCCAGCTTGCGCACCAGCTGGCGCGTGGACCAGCTGGAGAACACGCTGTGCAGCAGGAGCAGGGGCAGCATGCTCAGCTGCACGGCCAGGCTGGCCTCCCAGTCGGGCACGGGCCGCAGCAGCAGGGCCACCAGCGCGGCGGCCAGCAAGGTGGCCACCAGCGATTGCAGCCAGCCGTCGCGCGTGGCCGTGTGGTTGCGGTCGGCAATGCTGATGGCCAGCAGCGCAATGCTGGGCAATGCGCAGAAATGCATCACGGGAATCCAGCTGCCGATGATCAGCGCGTCTATCTGCAGATTGGCGTGTTCGGCGCGGTGGCTGTCACGGCTGTGGCGGGCGTGCAAAAAGGCGATGTGCGGCCAGACCAGGGCGCTCACCAGCACAAAGCCCCAGACCGCCGGGCTGGCGCCCATCTCCGTCATGGCCGTGCCCACGACGAGGCCGCCCAATGCCATGCTGGAGACGCGCAAGGGGTAGGTTCGGCGATGGATGCGCTGGCGCAAGGACATGGCGGTGCGAGCCGAGTGCGCGCCGATTGCCTAGCGCGTCAGAAAGTGTTGTTGCATCAATTTGTATCATTGTCCCCGTGCGTGCGCAACGCCTTAAAGTTTAACGTTGCCCAAAGTTGGCGTTCGGGACACATTGCAGGCCTCTTGTCCTACGCGGGCCCGTTGCAGCGTAGCTTCCTGATGAGCACAAATACTCACAAAATCAAGGCTCCTGGCCTCATTCGGCGGCTGTTCCTGGATTTGTGGGCGGCAGCGGCATGGCGGTGGAAAACTTGGCGCGCTTGACGCTGAAAAAACTCTTGACATTGCGCACGTTGGCGTCGCCCGTGAATAGCGCGCGGCTCAACTCCAGGTAGGCGGGCATGTCGGGCGCGGCCACCACGAGGATGAAATCAGGCCCGGCCGACACGCGCCAGCACTGCTGCACGGCGTCCAGCGCCACGGCGCGGCGCTCGAAGCTGTCCAGCGAATCACTGTCCTGGCGGTCCAGCGAGACTTCCACGATGGCCTGCAGCCCGTGGCCCAGGGCGGCGGCCAGGCGTTCCGGCTGGAGGATGGCCACCTGCCGCTCGATCAGCCCGGTCTCCTGCAACCGTCGCACGCGGCGCAGGCAGGTGGGCGGCGACAGCTGCAGCAGCGCGGCCAGGGCCTGGTTGCTGCGGCTGGCATCGACCTGCAGCAATTGCAGCAACCGCAAATCCGTGGCGTCCAGTTCTATGGAATTTTGTGTCATTGAATTCTATGAATTGAAATAATATTTCTTGTGCTGGTTTTGATGAAATATTAGTTCAATAGACAAAGAAATTTGGCGAGAAATTTCTTTTCAACCTGCGTAGCATCCGTCGTCATCTCGAAACAAGGAGCTTGTCCATGTGTGGCATCGTCGCAGCGGTTTCCTTCCGCGATATCGTCCCCGTTCTCGTCCAGGGCCTGCAGCGCCTGGAATATCGCGGCTATGACTCCTGCGGCGTGGCCGTGCAGGCGCTGGACGCCCAGGGCGTGCACAGCCAGGGCCTGCAGCGCGCCCGTTCCACGGCGCGCGTGGCCGAACTCATGGCCCAGGTGCAGCAGGACAAGGTCATCGGCCACACCGGCATTGCCCATACCCGCTGGGCCACGCATGGCGAGCCGGCCGTGCGCAACGCCCATCCGCATTTCAGCCACGGCCCCGGCGTCTCGCCCGTGGCCGATGCCGACCAGCCGGCCCGCGTGGCCCTGGTGCACAACGGCATCATCGAAAACTACGAAGCCCTGCGCGCCGAGCTGCAGTCCAAGGGCTATGTCTTCGCCAGCCAGACCGATACCGAGGTCATCGCCCACCTGGTGGACAGCCTCTACGGCGGCGACCTGTTCGAGGCCGTGCAGGCCGCCACGCAGCGCCTGCATGGCGCCTTTGCCATCGCTGTCATGCACAAGGATGAACCTCAGCGCGTGGTGGGCTCGCGCGCCGGCTCGCCGCTGATCCTGGGCGTGGGCCAGGATGGCTCCGAACACTTCCTGGCCAGCGACGCCATGGCCCTGGCCGGCGTGACCGACCAGATCGTCTACCTGGAAGAGGGCGACATCGTTGACCTGCAGCCCGGCCGCTACTGGCTGGTGGGCAAGGGCGGCGAGCGCCTGGCGCCCGAGCAGCGCCCCGTGCGCACCGTGCACGCCCACAGCGGCGCGGCCGAGCTGGGTCCCTACCGCCACTACATGCAAAAGGAAATCTTCGAGCAGCCGCGCGCCATTGCCGACACGCTGGAAGGCGTGCAGGCCATCGTGCCCGAGCT
Source organism: Delftia sp. Lp-1 (assembly GCF_020523835.1). Lineage (NCBI taxonomy): Bacteria > Pseudomonadati > Pseudomonadota > Betaproteobacteria > Burkholderiales > Comamonadaceae > Delftia > Delftia sp. Lp-1. The sequence goes on from NZ_JAJALJ010000001.1 coordinate 125,143, forward strand.
GTTCGACGGCGTGGCCTCGGACGGCAAGTCCGGGGCCTCGGCCTGGCGCGTGTTCAAGGAAATCGACCGCGTGCTCATCCTGGCCTGCGGCACCAGCTACTACAGCGGCTGCACGGCCAAGTACTGGATCGAAGCGCTGGCCGGCCTGCCCTGCAGCGTGGAAGTGGCCAGCGAGTACCGCTACCGCACCAGCGTTCCCCATCCCAAGACCCTGGTCGTCACCATCAGCCAGTCGGGCGAGACCGCCGACACCCTGGCCGCGCTGCGCCATGCCCAGAACCTGGGCATGAAGCACACGCTGACTGTCTGCAACGTGGCCACCAGTGCCATGGTGCGCGAATGCGAGCTGGCCTACATCACGCGCGCCGGGGTGGAGATCGGCGTGGCCTCCACCAAGGCCTTCACCACCCAGCTGGCAGGCCTGTTCCTGCTGACCCTGGCCCTGGCGCAGTCGCAAGGGCGGCTGAGCGAGGAAAAGGAGCAGCAGTACCTGGCCGCCATGCGCCACCTGCCCGTGGCCCTGCAATCGGTGCTGGCGCTGGAGCCCCAGGTCATCAGCTGGTCCGAGGACTTTGCCAAGCGCGAGAACGCGCTCTTCCTGGGCCGTGGTATCCACTACCCGATTGCGCTGGAAGGCGCGCTCAAGCTCAAGGAAATCAGCTACATCCACGCCGAGGCCTATCCGGCGGGCGAGCTCAAGCACGGCCCGCTGGCCCTGGTGGACAGCGCCATGCCCGTGGTCACGGTCGCGCCCAACGACGAGCTGCTGGAAAAGCTCAAGAGCAACATGCAGGAAGTGCGCGCGCGCGGCGGCGTGCTCTATGTGCTGGCCGATGCCAAGACCAACATCGAAAGCAGCGAAGGCATGCACGTCATCCGCATGCCCGAGAACTACGGCGCCCTGAGCCCCATCCTGCACGTGGTCCCGCTGCAGCTGCTGGCCTACCACACGGCCTGCGCACGCGGCACTGACGTGGACAAGCCGCGCAATCTGGCAAAGAGCGTGACGGTGGAGTGAGGCAGAGGGCCGGGGGCAGCAGGGCGCAGGTCTTGACCTGCCCTGGTCCTTCGTTGCCCCTGTGCGAAATGTCCGTCGGACACTCGGCGGCTGGCCTACCTGCGGTGTCGCAACATGGGGCTGCGCACGCTCTGGCCGGTCCTACGGCTGAGCCGCATGTCTGGTCCCACACTGGTTACCAGCGCAGTGCATATCTGCGCTGCAGTCGGGCGCTTCGTTTGACGCGCCTCTTTGACCACCATGTGAAGGAGATACCCATGGCTCAGCAAAACGACCAGCAACAGCAGCAGCAAAACAACCCGCAGCAGCAGAACCCGAACCAGCAAAAACCGGGACAGCAGCAGCAGGACAACCCCCAGCACAAGCAACCTGGCCAGAACCAGCCAGGCCAGCAGCAGCCCAATCAGCCCCGCTGACGGGCTGGGCGGCGTTCCGTTTGACGTGAGGATGGAACCATGAAACAGCTTCTTCCCACGAGAGGCCCGCAGCATCCGGTCCATGTTCCCATGCAGATGGGGCAACCCATCACGGACAGGAACTACAGCCAGATGCAGTGCAAGGCGAACGTCCGCCAACAAGGGCAGCCTTTGCGCCAGCCACAGCAACGCTGATTGATCGCAGCCAGCGCTGGTGCAGCGCTCCCTGGAACCGGCCGCCTTCGGGCGGCTTTTCCGTGTCGAGGGCCTGCCCCTGGCCGGGGCCGCCGAAGATCTCCCCGCAAAATGACGCCTTTCCAGCATCAACCCCCAAGGATTTCAACGATGACACTGCAGCGCCCCTGTTTCGTTCTGCCGACCCTGATGCTCGCCCTGGGATTCTCAGGGTGTGCCGCGCCGCCTTCCAGCGGGCCGCTCGAGAAGGAGGAAGCGGAGCAGGCGAAGACGCTGTGGGTGATCAGCGAAGCCTTGAAAGCCAACATGGCCGTGGTGCTGGTGGCCGATCTGACGCCGCACAAGTCGCTGGCCGACGCCGATGGCATGTCGAAGTGGACTCCCAACGTGGTCTGGACCCATGAGGACAAGCCGGAGATCGTGTTTGGCCGCAAGTTCCAGAACAACGCGCTGCAGCGCGACCCCAAGACCACCTATCTGTTCAAGGCCTTCGAGGTCCATGTGCTGCCGCCGGGCAAGTACCTGATGACGGGGGGTGACGACTACCGGCTCAATGCCCAGCTTGACCAGCTGGGCGCCAAGGCCGGGGCCACCGGCTCAGGCCGTGGCACCCTTGGAACGGCCACGTTGTCGCCGGAAACCTATCGCCAGTTCTATACCGAGATGAACTGGAAGGAGGGCAGCACGCACTCGCAGAGCCGGATCGAGAAGTACTGCACAACGGTGCACCGCGCCTCGGGCAATTGCGTGGCCTGGGGCGAGCGCATGGTCACCGACAGCACGCCGGGCATGGCGGCGGGCTACTACCAGGACACGGATTCGCGCGACATTCCCGCACTCAAGGTCCAGGTGCGCGTGCCGCCCAGGCAGGCGCTGGCCAGCTTCACGCTGGAGGGCGGCCAACTGGTGCTGAGCCAGCGTTCGCACCTGAGGACGCCCAGCTACCAGTTCCGCCAGGCCGGCTGCCGCAAGGTGGCGGCCGAGAAGGTGGAATGCCCGCTGGAAGACTTCACCGTCCACACACTGCCGCCGCCCATGGAGTTCACGCGCAACTATCTGGCCACGCGCGCCAATCTCAACGCCGAGCAGGAAAAGCTGATGGCACGCCTGGTGCCCATGCAGGTCACCACGCTGGGCCGCCAGGGCGCGGCCGACCCGGTCTGGGGCACGCCGATCTCGCTGCGCAAGGGGCCATGAAGCCGGGGCGCAGCCGGCGCCCGCCTGTCGGCGGCGCCGGGTTGCGCACCTTGGCTGAAAGGCTCGCATGCTTGAAGGAGCCAGCCAGCCTCAGTACTTGAACCTGGCACTCACCATCAGCGTGCGCGGGCTGCCGAAGCTCAGCAGCTGCGCGTTCGGCGTGGTGCCCTGGACGTAGTCCTTGTCCAGCAGGTTCTTGATGGCCAGGCTCAGGCCCCATGACTTCGCTTCATAGCCCACGTTGAGGTCGAGCAGGGTGTACTTGGCCAGGTTGACGAAGGCCGTGCCGCGCTGCGCCGTGCGGGCGCCTTGCATGCGCAGGCCTGCGCCCATGTTCCAGCCCAGGCGGTCGGGGTTGAAGTAGTACTGCGTGAAGACGGAGCCCGCGTTCTTGGGTACATGGTTGATGCGCTTGCCGATTTCGCTGGCCGTCAGGCTTTGGGAGGTCCGGGCCGAGGGGATGTAGCTGTAGGCGGCCGAGACATTCCATTGCCGCGTCAGCGAGGCGACGACTTCCGCTTCGAAGCCCTTGGTGGTCTGCTCGCCGGTCTGGACGGCGTAGCCCAGGGTGGCGTCGTTCTCGGTGACGTTCTTGCGCCGCAGGTCATACACCGCCAGATAGCCTTGCACGCGCCGGTCCAGGGCCTGGAATTTCACGCCCAGTTCGGTCTGCTTGCCCTCTTCGGGATTGAGCAGCGTGCCGTTGATGCCGGCATCCGTCACGGGCATGAAGGAGGTGGAGTAGCTGACGTAGGGTGCCAGGAACTCGCTGGCCTGGTACATCAGCGAGGCGCTGCCCGTGAAGGCGGTGTTGCTGTTGCTGACGGAGCCGCCGGCCAGCCTGTCCTGGATTTCCACGCGCGTCCAGTCATGGCGGCCGTTCAGGCCGACGATCCATTTCTCATCGATCTTGATGGTGTTGCGCAGGTACAGGCCCACGTACTGGCTGTAGGTCAGGTTGTGGGAGGGCTTGCCCTCCTTGATGGAGGTGACACCATAGACCGGGTTGTCGGCGTTGAAGGGGTTGATGTTGTCCACGCGCTGGTAGTAGTCGCTGCGCTCTCGCATCATGTCGATGCCGGCGGTCAGCTCGTAGTTCACGCGATCAAACTTGAAGTTGCGCTGCAGGTAGTTGTCCAGGGCGATGTTGACGTCCTGCTTGTCCTGGTAGTTGATCTGGCGCGCCACCAGGGGGAACCTGGCATTGGCCGCCGCAAAGACCGAGTTGCTCAGGCTGCTGCCCTTGGTGAGCGCGAAGTTCTGGCGGAACACCCATTCGTTGTCGAAGTAGTGCGCGTAGTTGGCGCCCAGGCGGCAGGAGTCCACCTCGTAGCTGCGGTCGGGTTCGCCGATGAAGACATTGCGCCCGTATTTTTCGTAGTTCTGCGGAATGCCCTGGTTGCGGATGTAGTTGCGGTGCTGGTAGCTGGCGATGACGGACAGCTCGTTCCTGCCGTCCAGGTCGAAGTTGTACGAGCCCGCCAGGTACTGGTTCTTGAAGTAGACATAGTCCGTGGGATCGTTCTGGTCGGATGCGCGGCCCACGATGCGGAAGGCGCCCTTGCGGCTTCCGTCGGGCGAGTGGTTCAGGTCGAAGTTGGCCTCCTTCAATCCATGGCTGCCCACGCTGATGCCGGCGCGCGAGAACGACTCGGCCTGCGGGCGCTTGGTGGTCAGGTTGACCAGGCCGCCCGGCAGGGCCAGGCCGAAGCCCACCGAGGTGGGGCCCTTGACCACTTCGATGGAGCCGATTCCGAAGATGTCCTCGGAGCGCAGCACATTGGTGGAGGTCTGCGCCCGCAGGCCGTCCACATAGGTTTGCGCGCTGGAGATCTGGCCGCGGATGATGAAGTCATCCCAGCCGCGCCGGCCGTACGAGCCGGACGCCACACCGGCCACGCTCTCCAGCGCCTCGGCCACGGACCTGACCTGTTTTTCCTCGATCTGCCGCTGGGTGACCACGCTGATGGACTGCGCGGTCTCGAACAGCGGCGCATCGGAGCGCAGCACGCCCGTGGTTTTGCGGGCGACGAAGTTGTCTTCGTTGTTCTGCTGCTTCTCGGCCTGGATCTGCACGGTTTCCAGTTGCGTGGACGGTGCGTCGGCGGCCTGGGAGAAGGCCATCACGGGGATGGCAGCCAGGGCAAGGCACAGGCAGGAACGGGGCATGCCGGCAATGGTGGGGAGGGTGTGGAAGGAGGAAGGCATGCGCAATGACCAGTCAATAGAGGAAAAAAAAGCGTTTGGCGGGGCGTTCGGCGAGGCGATAAGCGGCGGAGATAAGTTCATGGAGGTGATGCGTGATGCGCGGCATCGCATGCGGCTGCGGGCCGGGACAGACACAGAAAAAGGAAAGGCCGGGGGCGGGACTGGCGGCTGCTCAGAACTCGACCGTGGCGCGCAGCAGCACCTGGCGCGCGTCGCCCATCGAGATGAAGTAGGTGTTGGCGCTCGACGGGTAGTAGGTGCGGTCGAACAGGTTCTTCACGTTGAGCTGAAAGCGCGTCCTGTAGCCGTTGATCCGCGTGTCATACGTGGCAAAGGCATGGGCCACGGTGTAGCCTGGCAGCCAGAAGGAGTTGGCCGAGTCGCCGGGCCGCCTGCCCACGTACTGCAGGCCGCCGCCCACGCGCAGCCGGCCCTCGCCCAGCACATTGCCCAGCACACCGCCCAGGACCTGGCCGAAGTCGTACACGGCCGACAGCGAGGCCGTCTGCCGCGCCACGTTCCACAGCTGGTTGCCCTGGTAGAGCGGGTCCTGCGTGGTCTTGGCATCCACATAGGCAAAGGCCGCGATGGCGCTCCAGTGGCGGCCCAGTTCGCCGGCCACATCCACCTCCAGCCCGCGCGATCGCGCCGCGCCCGAGGTGCGCCAGTCGGTCAGCTTGGTGGCGTCGTTGAACTGGGACACCAGCACGTTCTTCTTGCGGATGTCGAACAGCGCCAGCGTGCCGGTGAGCTGCCCTGGCAGATCCAGCTTGGCGCCGGCTTCCCAGGACCGGGCCTCCTCGGGCGCCACGCCCGAGTCGATCACGGTGCCGCTGGCCAGCGGCGCGATGGTGGAGGTGGGCCTGAGTGATTGCGAGTAATTGCCGTAGAGCGACAGGCCGTTGGCCAGTTGGTAGACCAGGCCGGCGCGCGGCAGCCAGGCCGTGCCGTCGGCCTGGGTGTTGGCCTTGAACGGGCGGCCCCGGCCGGCGGTCTGGCGCCAGGTCTGGTAGCGCAGGCCGGTGGTCAGCACCCAGCGGTCGCCCAGGTGGATGGCGTCCTGCAGGAACAGCGACTGGTTGTGCAGCTGGTCCCTCTGGTCGCTGTCGCTGGCCGAGACGGTGGCCGAGGGCTGCTCCAGCCCATAGACTGGGTTGGTGTAGCTGAAGGTGGAGGTGACGGCCTGGCGCAGCAGGTCGGAGCGGTAGATCAGCCGGTACTCGGCATCGGCGCCGAACTGCAGGTCATGGCGCAGGCCGGCCAGCTGCACGCTGCCGTCCACATAGGCCGAGCCATAGCTGTCGGTGCTGAGTGCGCCGTGCGTGGCGTCGTTGCTGCGCTGCAGGGTGCCGCGCGCGGTGTTCACGCCGTTCACGCGCAGCTGGTTGGCGTCGTAGATCTCGCGGTTGTAGCTCAGGTTCAGGTGGGCGGCCCAGCCGCTGCCCAGGCGGTGGTCCACGGAGAGCTGGGCCAGGTGGGTCTCGCCCATCATCTGGTTGAAGGGCTCGTCCAGCCGGCGCGTGGCGGGAAGGTCCAGCGGGCGCCGGGTGACCGGGTCCAGCGCCGTGCCGCGATCGAAGGGCGTCAGGTACTTGCGGTACTCGTACCAGAGCACGGCCTGCGTGTCGTCGCCATACCAAGCCAGCGACGGCGCCACCAGCGTCTCGCGGTGCTGGCCGAAGTTGCGCCAGTAGTCCTCGTCCACATGGTCGACGACCAGGCGGTAGGCCAGACCGTTCTCACCGATGGGGCCGGTGGTGTCCAGCGTGGCGCCCGTGCCGTTGCGTCCGCCCGCGTAGCCCGAACCCTGCAGCGACAGCGCCGTGCGCTGGCGCAGCTGCGGCTTCTTGCTGACCACGTTGATCACGCCGCCCGGGTCCATGAGGCCGTACAGCAGCGAGGACGGGCCCTTGATCACTTCCACGCTCTCGGCGGCGGCGTTCATGCCGCGCCCCTGTACCAGAGGCATGCCGTTGTGCATGACGGAGCCGTCGCGGTTGGTGCCGAAGCCGCGCTTCATGATGGTGTCCTGCGTGCTGGCCAGGGTGTTGCCCTGGGTGACGCCGCTGACATTGGCCAGCGCCTCGTCCAGGTTGCGCGGGCGCTGGTCGCGGATCACCTGGGCTGGCACCACGTTGACCACCTGCGGGATCTCCAGCACGGGTGCCGTGGTGCGCAGGCTGGAGGCATCGGGCGTGGGCTGGTAGCGCTCGTCGGCATCGACCGGGGCAGGGGCCGCCCGGGCCACGACGCGCACGGCGGGCAGCTCGGTGGCGTCGGCCGCTGCAGCGCCGGCCGTTGCGGGCATGGCCGCCTTACGCACGATGAATTCACCCGCGCCGCCTTCCACGGCCTCCAGCCCGGAGCCCGCCAGGATGGCCGCAAAGCCCGCGCCCACGGTATAGCTGCCGCGCAGGCCGCCCGACTGCCGCTGGCGCGTGCTGGCCGGGTCATAGGACAGGGCCACGCCTGCGGCCGCCGCAAACTGGCCCAGCACCGAGGCCAGCGGGCCGGCCCCGATCTCATAGGCCCTGGCGGCCTGGCGGCCTGGCGGGTCTGCGCCAGGGGCTCGGCCGCGTGGCCGGGGGCCGCACATGCCACCGCCGCAGCCAGCAGGCAGGTCAGCGCCGCGCGGGCGGGTGTCGGTGTGAAGGGCGTTTGCATTCGGGTTTCCTGGCCATGAACAGCGGTGAGACAAGGGCTTTCATGAAGGGAGCCGAACGAGATCGCAAAAGATGAAAATGGGCCGCGAAGTTTTTTGTGCGGCATGGGGAAATGGCTCACCCTGGCTCGCCCTGGGCTGGCCCTAGACGGGCACCAGGGTCAGCCAGTAGCGCGACAGGCCGGCCGCGCGCACCGGGAAGGCGCGGGTGATGACGGCCAGCGCCTTGTCCGTGTCTGCCAGCGGAAACACGCCGGACACGCGCAGGCCGGCCACGGCCGGGTCGCAGGCCAGGCGGCCGGGCCGGTAGCGTGCGAGTTCGCGCACCACGTCGTCCAGCCGCCAGCCATCCACGATGAGGCTGCCGCCCACCCAGCTGACCAGGGCCGGGTCGGCGGCCTGGGCGGGCAGCATGCCGTTGCGGCTGAAGCTGGCCTGCTGGCCGGCCTGCAGCCGCAGGCTGCGGCTGGGGTCCTGCAGGGGCTGGATTTCCACGGCGTCCTGCAGCACGCTCACCACGGTGTCACCGCCCTCGCCCCCCTCGCTGCGCACGGTGAATCGCGTGCCCAGCGCCAGGATGCGGCCCTGCGGCGTGTGCACCATGAACGGGCGGCCATCCTTGGCGCCCGCGCCGGGTCCGGCGAGGGAATGGGCGGTCTGCACCAGGATCTCGCCCTCGCGCAGCACCAGCAGCCGGCGCGTGGGGTCCATGGACACGTCCACCGAGGTCCGGGTGTTCAGCGTCAGCTCGGACCCGTCGGCCAGCGTGACGGTGCGGCGCTCGCCCGTGCCGGTGCGGTAGTCGGCCAGCCAGGAGCGCACGCCGCCCTGCCCGCCGGCCAGCTGCCATGACAGGCCCGCCACGGCCCCGCTGCTCACCAACGCGCCGATGCCGCGCAGCACCCGGCGGCGGCTGCGCCGGCTGGCCTGCAGCGTGGAGGCGGCCAGGTGGCCCGGCACGCGCTGCAGCATGGACTGCAGGGCGTCGAAGTGCCGCCATGCGCGCTGGTGCTCGGGGTGGTCCTCATGCCAGCGCTGCCAGGCGGCACGGTCGGCGTCGGTGGCATCGCCGGAGCACAGGCGCGCGTACCAGGCAATCGCTTCCTGGCGGATTCGGGCCTGTGCCTGGGCTGGGGTGGTGGTGTGGGTGGGCGAATGTGCAGCCGCGTCCACGGCGCTGTCGCTGTTCGAGGGCAAGGCCGTCATGCGCCGTCTGCCACGATGAGGTAGCAGTGCTCCAGCGCCTTGAGCATGTAGTTGTTGACGGTGCGCACGGTCACCTGCAGCCGGGCGGCGATCTGCGCATAGGTCAGGCCTTCGAGCTGCGAGAGGATGAAGGCCTGGCGCACGGCGGGCTTCATGCCGTCGAGCATGGCGTCGATGGCCACCAGGGCCTCCAGCACGATGGCGCGTGCTTCGGGCGAAGGCGCCTGCGGCTCGGGCAGGGCGGCCAGCGATTCCAGATAGGCCCGCTCCAGCGCCCGGCGCCGGTGGAAATCCACCACCAGGCCGTGGGCGATGGTGGTCAGGTAGGCGCGGGGGTCCACCGGGTCCGCCCGCTCCTTGCGGCCGAGCAGGCGCACGAAGGTGTCGTGGGCCAGGTCGGCGGCATGGTGGGAACAGCCCAGTTTTCCGCGCAGCCAATCGCGCAGCCATCGGTGATGGTCACGATAGAGCGACTGGACCTCGTTGTGCAGCGCGAACTCCCCGGATGACATGCTGACCCCCACAACCGCAAAGATGAATCCCCTGATATCAATGACTTAATGCGATTGGTTCTCATTTTAACCAGGGGGTCGTCCGGGCTGCACGGGTGGGTATTGGCAGGCCCCGGCGATCGGTGCCTGCCCGCGGGTCACCAGGTGTGCGCGTAGCTGATCTTCAGCACCGTGCCGGCCGCTGGCAGGCGGCTGGTGTTGTTGTTGCTGCGCAGCAGCTGGCTGTAGAGCGGGAAGTACTGGCGGTTGAACAGGTTTTCCACGCCCAGGGACACGCGGTTCTTGGGGTCGATCTTCCACTGGCTGATCAGGTCCACCGTGGTGTAGCCCCGCGTGTCATAGCGGCCAAAGCCGGTCTTGCCGTCCAGGCGGTAGTCCTTGGCGGCATACGAGGTTGCCTGCAGGCGGTGGCTCCAGCGGGCATCGGGCCGGTACTCCACATAGGCCGTCAGCTTGAGCGGCGGGATGCGAAAGCCCGTCATGTCCTGGTAGCCGCTGGCGGCCTGCGGCAGCTCGCGGCCCTTCATCCAGGTGAAGCTGCCGCCCGCGCTCCAGTGGTCGTCATCGCTGAAGTAGTCCAGGCCGCCTTCGATGCCGTGGATCTTTTCCCGGGTGCGCAGCAGGGTCAGGCCATTGTTGAAGCTTTGCACGGCGCCCAGGTTGGAGCGCGACTGGAAGACGCTGAGATTGGCCATCACGTTGGAGAACTTGCCGCGCCAGCCCATTTCATAGGTGTTGGTCTTGACCGCCTGCAGGTTGGAGTTGCCCAGGTTGAAGGCCGGCGTGGCATTGCGCACCACCACGCCGATGTCCGGCAGCTCGAAGCCCTGGCTGTACGAGGCATAGAACTCCTGGCCCTTCACCGGCGTGAAGACCGTGCCCAGGTTGTAGGTCCAGGCGTTGTACTGGACGGTGCCGCCATTCACGGACTGGGGGTTGGGCACCCGCGATTGCGACAGCGGCGTGAAGTCGTTGAAGCTGGCCTGGGCGCGGTCGTAGCGCAGGCCGCCTTCGGCCGACCATTGGTCGCTGAACCGGTGCTGCAGCTGGGCGAAGGCGCCGATGCTGCGCGTGGTGACCGGGGGCATGTAGACCAGGCGGCCGGTCTTGTTGAAGACCAGGCCGCCGCTGGCGTCATAGGCCCTGGGGTCGAAGATGTCGATGGGCATGTCGGTGCGCTCCTGGTGGAAGTCCGCACCCCAGATCAGCAGGCTTTTCTTGCTGGCGCCCAGCGGCGTCTTCAGTGTCAGGCGCCCGCCAAAGACCTCGGAGTTCTGCATGGACTGATCGACATTGGCGCCCCGCACCGGCACGGCGCGTGCGTCGAAGGGCGCAAACCGCGTGAAGAAATCCCGGTAGTAGAGCTGGGCGGCCAGCGTGCTGCCTGCGATGTCCCGGTTCTCGTAGTCCAGGCCCAGCATGGTGTTCTTGATCTGGTTCTGGTCGGCAAGCACCAGGCCCTTGATGGGGCGGGCCGCCGCCGTTCCGGCCGGCAGCCGCGCCACCGACGGGTCGGAGGCGTAGTCCGTATCCTGGGCCGCGTTGTAGTGGCTGGCGGTCAATTGCAGGCGCTGGTCGGCGTCAAGCTTGAAGCCGATCTTGGCCGACGCGTTGTAGATGTTGGAGTCGAACAGGTCGCCCTGGCTGGGCTCGGGCGCAATGCGGTTGCCCTTGGCGTCAAAGGCACCGCCCATGTGCTTTGCGCCCAGGCTCACCGAGTAGTCGACCACCTCGCCGCCGCCAGACAGGTAGTGCTGCACCTCGCCACCCAGCCCCGCGCCGCGCAGGCGCGACAGGGGAGCCGAGCCGGTGACGATGGTCTCGGCCCGCGTCTCGCCCGAGGGCCGCTTGGTGCGGATGGAGACAATGCCGCCCGCCGCACCGCTGCCGTAGATGGCGCTGCTGCCGCGCAGCACCTCGATCTGCTCGATGTCGGCCGGGTTGATGTTGGCCAGGTTCCTGGACGAATCGCGGTTGGTGTTCAGCGGAACGCCGTCAACCAGGACCAGCATGTTGCGGCCCCGCAGCGTCTGGCCGTAGTCGGTGATGGTGTGGCTGGAGTCCGCCATGCCCGGAACCACCTTGCTGAGCATGGTGGCCAGGCTGTCCGAGCCCTGGCGCAGCTGCTCGACCTCCTGGCCTTCCAGAATCGTGACCTGCCGCGAGGGCGCGACCAGGTTGTTCTGCGTGCGCGCGGTCACCGTGATGGCGGCAAGTTCCGTGGCCTCTGCTGCGGCTTGGGCAGCGGCCGGGGCTGCGGCCGGCGCTGCGGGCACGGCCGCTGCAGCGGACGGCGCCTGGCGGGCCGCCGCAGGCATCTTCTCCAGCGCGTAGTTGCCCGCACCCACGCGGCGCGCTGTCCAACCTGACGTGTTCAGCAGCTGCGCAAAGCCGTCCTCCACGGAGAACGTGCCGGACAGGCCGCGTGTCTCCATGCCGCCGAGCTGCTGCAGGTCCATGCCCAGGTTCACGCCTGCCTGTGCGGCAAAGGCCATCAGCGCCGGGCCCAGCGGACCCGGCTGGATCTGGTAGCTCCGGGCAGCGGCGCTGGCGGCCGGCTCGGCCGCCTGGACTGGCAGCGCGTGCAGCAGCAGCGAGGTGCTGACGGCCAGGGCCGCCAAGGCGGTGGCGCGCAGGCTGGCGCGTGGTCCGGCGATGGAAGAAGGGGAGTGCATGGTGTTCTGTCCTCTGGGCGGTCGATGAAAGTGCTTTTCACACCCCTTGACAGGCGAGAGTGAAAAACCGGACAGCCCTGGCAGAAAAAAATCCAAATCAGCGCCGCGCCACCGTCACCCAGTACCGGCTGCGCTCGTGCACGCGCACCGGCAGGGTCTGGGCCAGAAGGGCCAGGATGCGGTCGGTGTCTTGCAACTGGTACGTGCCGGAGACGCGCAGGTCGGCGACATCGTCGTCGCACCGCAGAATGCCTTCGCGGTAGCGCGACAGCTCGGCCAGGAAGTCCTGCAGCCGCAGGTTCTCGGCATAGAGCACGCCCAGCGTCCAGGCCGAGTCCCGCGCCGCCACCGGGCGGGTGGCGCTGGCGCCATGGCCATCGAAATGCAGTTGCTCGCCCGCATGCACCACCACGGCCTTGGCCGATGCTGCCGGCGTGACGCGCACCGCGCCCTCCAGCACGGCCAGCGCCGTGCCGTGCTCCAGCTTGCGCACGATGAAGCGCGTGCCCAGGGCCTGCATCTGGCCGTCGTCTGTCTGCACCATGAAAGGCTGGGAGGCGTAGGGCGGGGCATGCGCGGTCTCGACCAGGATTTCCCCCGCATGCTGGCGGATGCGCCGCGCCGTGCCATCCATGCGCACGCTGATGGCCGAGGCCGTGTTCAGCTGCACGCGGCTGCCATCGGCCAGCGTGACCGCGCGGCGCTCGCCCTTGGCCGTGCGGTAGTCGGCCGTCCAGTCCTGCCAGGGCAGGTGGCGCCAGGCCAGCCAGCCCAGCGCAGGCGTGGCCAGGGCCAGCACGGCCGAGCGCAGCAGCTGGCGCCTTGCGGCCGAGGGACGCGCGCGGTTGAGCGTGGCCATGCCGACGGCGCCGGGAACGGCGTTGAAGCGGCCCTTGAGCTGCTCGGCGCACTGCCAGATGTGTTCATGCCTGCTGCTCTGGCTGCGCCAGCGTGCCAGCTCGGCCTGCTCGGCGGCGCTGAAGTCCGATGCGTGCCTGCGGGCCAGCCAGCGGGCAGCCTCGTCCAGGATGCGTGCGTCTGCGGCCTGCATGCTCAGCGCTCCAGCATCACCAGCAGGCATTGCCGAAAGCCCTGGGCCATGTAGCGCGTCACGGTGCGCACGCTCAGTTGCATGTGGGCGGCAATGTCCTCGTAGGACAGGCCTTCGAGCTGGGACATGAGAAAGGCCGTGCGCACCTTGGCGGGCAGGGCGTCCAGCAGCGCATCGAGCTCCTGAAGCGTCTCCAGCAGGATGGCCCGCGCCTCCACGGACAGCACGGTGGCCTGGGGCAGAAGGTGCAGGGAGGCCAGGTAGGCCTGCTCCAGCGAGCGGCGCTCCAGGTGGTTGACCAGCAGCCGCCGGGCCACCGTCGTCAGGTAGGCGCGGGGCTCCTGGATGTCCTCGATGGCCTGTGTCCTGGCGCTGACCCAGATGCGCGTGAACGTGTCCTGGGCCAGGTCGGCCGCATCGCAGCGGTTGCCCAGCCTGCGCTGCAGCCACGCGACCAGCCAATGGTTGTGCTGCGCGTACATGCTGCCCAGAGCCTGGCTGGCGCCACTGTCGGTGGATGGATGCACGTGCCGGGCCTTTCCTCTTGTGCGTCAAAGAACTCCCGGTATTTTATCCAATTGATATGAATTCTCATTTGCATTGGCTGCAGGGTCCCTGCTGCGATTCATGACCATGCTGCAGCGGCTGCCGGCCAGGGCGCGGATGGCATTTCTGCTGTCGCAGCTCGATGGCCTGATAAATGCCGGGACCATGTGCCGCGCCCATGTGCCGCGCCCATGTGCCGCGCCCATGGACCCGCTGGACCTGCACGCTCTCGTGCCCGGCCATCCCTCGCTCAGGCCATGAGCCCGAGCAGCCAGTCGGCATATTCCGCCGATGTGGTCGTGGTGCCGGGTGGGGGATTGATGCGCACGGCATCAGCCGCCTCGGCCATGGCCCGCACATCGCTGGGCGTGTGGCCGAAGGCGGCACGGAAGGCGCGGCTGAAATGCGCCTCGCTGGCAAAGCCCAGGCGTGCGGCCACCTCGGCAATGCGCAGGCGCCGGTAGGCGGGATTGGACAGCGTGTGGAAGGCCCGCTGCAGACGGCGCTGCTGCACATAGCGCATCACGCCGCCCAGGGGCTCGAAGAGGTGGTAGAGCCGGTGGCGCGAAATGCCGAAGCAGCGGCACAGTGCCTCGGGCGAGAGCGGCGTGCCCAGGTTCCGCGCGATATGGCGCTGGATGCGCTCCAGCGTGGCGGCATGCACCTCGGCGCGGGCTTCGGCCAGGGTGCGCTGGCTGGGGCGCAGGCAGGCGGCCAGCATTTGCAGGGTGGCGTGCACCACGTCATCGGCCTGCGCCGGGCCGATGGAGGGCAGGCGCCGGTGCAGTGCGCCCAGGTGGTCTGCCAGCAGGCCGCCGAACAGGCTGTCGGCGGCCAGCACGGTGCCGTGGGTGCCCGGGCCCGGGGACCCGCAGGCAGCCTCGCCCAGCCTGCGGGGAACGATCAGCGAGAGCACATGGGAATCCTGGGCCATGGTGTGCTGGGTGCGGGCCATGTCGAAGACGACCACGTCACCGGGGCGGACCCGCAGTTCGCTGCCGTCGCCATGCTGGCCCACGAAACCCCCTGCGCGGTACCACTGCACCAGGTAGTGGTCCAGGCCGTCGTGGGCGGCGCGTGCCTGGCCGCGCGAGAAGCGCTGCGCGCCGAAGCGCAGGTCGCCCAGCAGCAATTGGCCCAGGTGGACCGCATGCACCGAGGCATGGAAGAGCCCTGGCGACGCGCCGCGCTCCAGCGGCGCCACGTCGAAAAGCACGGAGATGCTGCTGCGCCACGCCTCGAAGCGGTCTGCCTGCGCCAATTGGTCGGTGGCGAACGTCGTGCTGGGCAGGGCTGTGGCTGGGGGCTGCATTGCGAGGTATCAGCGCAGTAAAAGACAGGACCTGGCAGGACAATCCCGCACGGCGCGGGGTGTTGCCGTGGTCGCCAGGCCGCAACTATACAGGCGCTCCCGGCTGTGTTTCGCAGGAGTCGCGAAGGCGGCACGATGCGCAACAGGGAGCCCGCGGGGACCGGCTGCCGGCCATGCTGGAGCCGGGTCGACGCATCGCAGCTGTCGCTGCGCGGCCTAGGTCAATCCGCCGCCGCCAGCCCGTCGAAGGTCGTGCTCGTGACCCAGTCGATGATCTGCGCGTGCGTGTACTGGCCCGATTCCTTGAGCAGGGCCACCACCGGATCGCAGGCCCGCGCGAACAGCGTGTAGAGCACCAGCTCGGCCGGCAGCGCGGGCTGCAGCTGGCCGCTGGTCTGGGCCTCGGTGATCCAGATGCTCAGGCGGTTGCTCAGGGCGATCAGCCGGTCCATGTAGGCATCGTTGGATTGCAGGGAGGCGCTGAGGTTGGAGTTCTGCGCCGGCAGGGAGGGCATCTCGCCTTCCAGCTGGGTCTGCATGGCCCAGCACGTCACGGCCTTGAGCTGGTCCAGCGGGCGCACCGGCGTGCCGGCCTCGGCGGCCTGGGCCGCCGTGTCGCGCAGGCCGTCCACAAAGGCCAGGGCGCGGTCCAGCACGCCCACCATGGCGGCGCCCGCCAGTTCTTCCTTGGAGGTGAACAGCTTGTACAGGCTGGCCTTGGCCATGCCGGCCTCGGCCGCGACCTCGTCCACCGTCATGGCGTCGTAGCCCTTGGTGGCCAGCAGCCGGTTGACGGCCGCCACGATGGCCTGCTCGCGCACGCGCTGTATCTGTTCTTTGATGGAGGAGCGGCTAGTCATAGCGATATTTTAGACCTCGCAGGTCATATCTGATACCAAATAGTGCAAAGCGGGTATGTTTGGTTTATAGTTTGAACTCATCAGTTCACGATTTGGTCTTTGTGGTCTAGTCGAGCTGTTCAACCAAGAAGGGCGCCTCCATGCATCGCATTGCTGTCATCGGTTCGGGGATTGCGGGGCTGGCCGCAGCGAGCCGCCTGGCCGCGGCGCCGGGCGGGCCTGCCGTGACCTTGCTGGAGGCGGGCGGCCATTTCGGGGGGCACGCCAACACGGTGGACCTGACGCTGGGCGGCGTGAGCCAGGGTGTGGACACCGGCTTTCTGGTCTTCAACCACCGCACCTATCCGCTGCTGACGCGTTTGTTCGAGCAACTGCAGGTGCCCACGGCTGCCGCCGAGATGTCGTTTTCCGTGCAGGTGCCCCAGGCCGATGGCCGCGCGGGCCTGGAATGGAGCGGCAGTTCGCTGGGCGGCGTGTTCGCGCAGCGGGGCAATCTGCTGCGCCCGCGCTTTCTGAAGATGCTGGCCGAGATCCTGCGCTTCAACCGCCTGGCCACGCGCATCGCCCAGGAAGGCGATGAAGTGCGGCTGCGCAGCGCCATCGGCGATTTTCTGGACGACCACGGCTTTGGCACCGCCTTCCGTCAGGACTACCTGCTGCCCATGATGGGCTGCATCTGGTCCTGCCCCACCGACCAGATGCTGCGCTTTCCCGTGGCCACGCTGATCCGCTTTTGCCACAACCACGGCCTGATTCAGGTCACGGACCGGCCGCAGTGGCACACGGTGCGCGGCGGCTCGCGCCAGTACGTGCGGCGCATGGTGGCCGCGCTGCTGAAGGACGGCCGCCACGAGGCGCGCCTGAATGCGCCCGTGCTGGGCCTGCGCCGCGCCGCGCACGGCGCGCTGCTGCAGACGGCGAACGGCACGGAGCCGTTCGACGCCGTGGTGCTGGCCTGCCACAGCGACCAGGCCCTGCGCCTGCTCGGCAGCGATGCCACGCCACAGGAGCGCAGCGTGCTGGGCGCCATCCGCTACCAGCCCAACCAGGCCGTTCTGCACACCGATGCCAGCGTACTGCCGCGCAGGCAGGCGGCCTGGGCCGCCTGGAACTACGAACGCGCGGCCGACCCGGGGCGGGACCAGGCCGGCGTCTGCCTGCACTACCTGCTCAATCGCCTGCAGCCCCTGCCGTGGCAGCAGCCCGTGATGGTCTCGCTGAACCCGGTGCGCCCGATCGATGAAGGCCAGGTCCATGCGCGCATCGAGTACAGCCACCCGGTGTTCGACCTGGCGGCCATCGAGGCCCAGGGCCGCGTGGCCGACGTGCAGGGCCAGCGCCGGACCTGGTTCTGCGGCGCATGGTGCGGCTACGGCTTTCACGAAGACGGCTTGCGCTCGGGACTGGACGCGGCCGATGGCCTGCTGCGTGCCCTGCCGGCCTTGCCTGTGCTGCCCGCCAGCGCGGCCTTCGAGGGGGTTGCATGACGGCCCGCCCCCTCATCGGCTTCGGCCATGTCTGGCACCGCCGCCTGCGGCCTGTCGAGCATGCCTTCCGCTATCCCGGCTACTTTCTGATGCTGCCGCTGCGCAGCCTGCGCACGCAGCCGGACGCCGCGCTGCGGCGCAACCGGCTGGGCTGGCTGAGCTTTCATGACAGCGACCACGGCGAGGGCGGCTGCGACGCACTGGCCTGGTTCGAGCAGCTGCTGCACAGCGAAGGCATAGCCGACGCCGATGGCGAGGTCTGGCTGCACACCTTCCCCCGCGTGCTGGGCTACGTGTTCAAGCCCGTGAGCTTTTGGTATGCGCACCGCGCCGACGGCTCGCTGGCCGCCGTGCTGGCCGAGGTCAACAACACCTTTGGCGAGCGCCATGCCTATCTGCTGGCGGGGCCGGACCTGGACTGGGGCCGCGAGCAGGTGGCGCGCAAGCAATTCCATGTCTCGCCGTTTTGCGAGGTGCGCGGCGAGTACCGCTTCCGCTTCGAGCGTGGCGAAGACCGCACCCTGGCGCGCGTGGACCTGCACGACGAGGACGGCCCGCTGCTGCAGACCAGCGTGGGCGGCGTTCTGCACCCGCTCGACGGCGCCACCGTGCGCCGCGCCTTCTTCGGCACGCCCCTGATGACGCTGGGCGTGGTCGCCCGCATCCACTGGCATGCGCTGCGCCTTTGGGCCAAGCGCGTGCCTTTCCATGGCAAACCCTCCGAGCCCAAGCGCTTCGTCACACGATGAACACTACCGCCGCCCCCCTGCTGAGCCCCTCCGCGGCAGCGCCGCGCCGCACGCCTGCACGGGCGCGCCGTGTGCTGAACCTGCTCGAACGCCTGCCCCACGGGCAGCTGGACCTGGAGCAGCCCGATGGCCGCCTGCTGCACCTGCCCCGCCCCCCGTCGGGGGCTGCCGATGCGCATTGCGTGCTGCACGACTGGCAGGCGCTGGAGCGCACGCTCAAATCGGGCGACATCGGGCTGGCCGAAGGCTATATCGCCGGTGAGTGGGACAGCCCCGACCTGGCCGCCCTGCTGCGGCTGTGCATGGCCAACCGCGACCATGTGCAAAGCCTGGTCTATGGCAGCTGGTGGGGCCGGCTGGGCTACCGCCTGCGCCATCTGCTGCAACGCAATACGCGGGCCGGCAGTGCCAGGAACATCCATGCCCATTACGACCTGGGCAATGATTTCTACCGCCTGTGGCTGGACCCGGGCATGAGCTACAGCGCGGCCTGGTTCCAGGGCCGCACGGGCCAAGCGCTGCGCAACGCGGACCTCCAGGAGGCCCAGCAGGCCAAGCTCAGGCGCACGCTGGACGAAGTGCGGCTGCAGCCCGGCCAGCGCCTGCTGGAAATCGGCTGCGGCTGGGGCGGCCTGGCCGAGGCGGCGGCGCAGGAGTTCGGCGCCCGGGTCACGGGCGTGACCCTGTCGCGCGAGCAACTGGTCTGGGGGCAGCAGCGCATGCAGCAGGCGGGCCTGGCCGACGCGGTGGAGCTGCGCTACCAGGACTACCGCGACCTGCCCGCGCGCCATGCGGGCGAGCCCTTCGATGCCATCGTCTCCATCGAGATGTTCGAGGCCGTGGGCCGCGAGTACTGGCGCGGCTACTTCCAGACGCTGCGCGACTGCCTCAAGCCCGGAGGCCTGGCCTGCATACAGACCATCACGCTGCGAGAGGACCTGTTCGCGCGCTATCTGCGCTCCACCGACTTCATCCAGCAGTACATCTTCCCGGGCGGCCTGCTGCCCAGCATCCCCGCCTTCGAGCAGGAGGCGCGGCGCGCCGGCCTGGTGGTGGAAGGCCGCATGGCCTTTGGCCGCGACTATGCGGAGACGCTGCGGCGCTGGCGCCAGGCCTTCGATCACAACCTCGACGCCGTGCGTGCCCAGGGCTTTGACGAACGCTTCGTGCGCATCTGGACCTTCTACCTGGCGTATTGCGAGGCGGCCTTCGACACCGGCAACACCGATGTCGTCCAGTTCACGCTGCGCAAGCCCCTGCCATGACAGCCCCGCAACCTCACGCGCGCCGCGCCCCCCGCGCCCCCCGCCGCCAGGCCCTGGCCTGGGGCGCCGCCTGCGTCCTTGCCCCTTCATTGATCACCATGTCCAACGCCCTGCACGCCATCACCCCGACCGCCGAACTTCCGGCCGAACTGCGCAGCGCCCTGCCGTCTGCGCGCCTGATGGGCACGGCCGTGCTGCGCTTTTTCGGCCTGCGCGTCTATGAGGCGCGGCTGTGGGCCGCGCCCGGACTGCTGCCCGAGGACTACGCCCGCCACCCGTTTGCGCTGGAGCTGGTCTACGACCGCAAGCTCGAAGGCGCGGCCATTGCCGAGCGCTCCATCGCCGAAATGCGCAGGGTCGGCAGCTTCACCGAAGAGCAGGCCCGCCAATGGCTGGACCTGATGAAGCAGGCCTTTCCCGATGTGGTGGCCAAGGACCGGCTGCTGGGCCTGAACGACGGCCAGGGCGATGTGCGCTTTTTCCACAACGGCCGGCAGACGGCGCAACTGCGCGATGCCGACTATGCGCGCCTGTTCTTCGGCATCTGGCTGGCGCCGCAGACCTCGGCGCCTGCCATGCGCACCTCGCTGCTGGGCCAGGGCTGAACGCCAGCGGACCACGCCATGACCTCCGTCCCGGCCCCCGCTCCTGCCCCCGTGCTGCCCTGGCGCACAGGGCTGGCCTATGGCGGGCTGGCCGCGCCGCTGGCCTTTGTGTCCCTGCCCCTGTATGTGAACCTGCCCTACCACTACGCCAGCGTGGCCGGCGCGCCGCTGGCCGGTCTGGGCGCCGTGCTGCTGGCCACGCGGGCGCTCGATGCCGTGGTCGATCCGGCCATTGGCCGCCAGGCCGACAGGCTGCTGCGCGGCGGTGTGCGGCCGGCCTGGCGTGCGGCTGCGCTGGGCAGCCTGCTGATGGTGCTGGGTTTCGGGGCGCTGTGGCATCCGCCGCGCGGCTCCGAGTCCGCCATGCTGGGCTGGCTGGCCGGCAGCCTGCTGGTGTGCACGCTGGCCTACAGCTTCGTCACCATTCTCCACCAGGCCTGGGGCACCCGCTGGGGCGGGCAGCCCGCCTGGCGTGCCCGTGTGACGGCCTGGCGTGAGGGCGCCACGCTGGCGGGCGTGCTGCTGGCCAGCGTGCTGCCGGCCTTGATGGGCCTTGACGCCACCAGCGCCGTGCTGGCGCTGGGCCTGGCGCTGGGGCTGATGGGGCTGTACCGGCTCCGGGCGCCCGTGGCTCCTGTGCCCCATGTGTCCCATGTGTCCTCTGCGCCCCGCATGCCGCAAGCGGAGTCCCCGGCCTCGGCCGCCCTGGCCTCTTCCACTTCTCCGTGGGCGGATGCCGGATTTCGCCGGCTGCTGGCCATCTTCATGCTCAATGGCGTGGCCGCGGCCGTTCCCGCCACCTTGCTGCCCTTCTTTGTGGCCGACAGGCTGCAGGCGCCTGCACTGCAGCCCCTGCTGCTGCTGTGCTTCTTTGGCGCGGCGGCCCTGGGCCTGCCGCTGTGGGTGAAGGCCGTCTCGCGCTGGGGCCTGGCGCCCAGCTGGCGCGCGGGCATGCTGGCCAGCGTGCTGGCCTTCGGCTTCACGCCCTGGCTGGGCGCGGGCGATGCCATGGCCTTTGCCGTGATCTGCCTGGCCAGCGGGCTGGCCCTGGGCGCGGACCTGGCCTTGCCGGGCGCACTGCTCACGGGCGTGATCCACGAGTCCGGCCAGGGCGGCCGGGGCGAGGGCCGCTACCTGGGCTGGTGGACCTGCGCCACCAAGCTCAACCTGGCCCTGGCTGCGGGCCTGGCCCTGCCCCTGCTGTCCGCCGCGGGCTACCGCAGCGGCGGCACCGACCCGGCCGGGCTGCAGGCGCTGGCCTGGGCCTATGGCGGGCTGCCCTGCCTGCTCAAGCTGGCGGCGGCGCTGCTGCTTTGGCGCGCCGAGCGATTGCATTCTTCCTGGAGTCACACATGAGCCACATCACCCACTGCGCTTCGTTTTCGCCGCTGCGGCGCGTCTGCCTGGGGGCGGCCTTGGCACTGTCCCTGGCGGGCTGTGCCGGGCCTTCGGTCCAGGACTACGCCAAGGAGCAGCCGCAGCTGGACCTGCGCCAGTATTTCAACGGGCCGCTGACGGCGCATGGCATGTTCACGGACCGATCGGGCAAGGTGGTCAAGCGATTCACCGTGCGCATGACGGGCCGCTGGAATGGCGACGAGGGCTCCCTGGAGGAGCACTTCGTCTACAGCGACGGCAGCACGCAGGAGCGGGTCTGGCATATCCGCCACCTGGGCGACGGCCGCTACAGCGGCCGGGCCGACGACGTGGTGGGCGAGGCCCAGGGCCAGGGCGCGGGCAATGCCTTCCGCTGGAGCTATGTGCTGGCCCTGCCCGTGAATGGGCGGGTCTGGAACGTCCACATGGATGACTGGATGTACCTCATGGACGGGCGCACCCTGCTCAACCGCACGGCCATGAGCAAGCTCGGCGTGCACCTGGGCGATGTGACGCTGTCCTTTGTCAAGGAGTGATGGCCATGCCGCTGTTCTCGCGCGGGCTGAACCCGCTGCTGGCTGACTGGAAGGGACGCTCGGCATGGGTGGTGGGCGCCTCCTCGGGCATAGGGCGTGCCACGGCCGAGGCGCTGCACCGGCAGGGCGCCCGGGTGATCGTCTCCGCACGGCATGGCGGCGCGCTGCAGGACTTCGTGCGCGGCCGCGAGGGCTGCCTGGCCCTGCCGCTGGACGTGACCGATGCCGCCGCCGTGGATGCGGCCGCCCAGGCCGTGCTGTCCCATGCGGGCGGGGCGCCCGACCTGATCCTCTACTGCGCAGGCCACTACCGGCCCCTGCGCGCCACCGAGTTCGACCTGGCCGAGATGCAGCACCACCTGGCCGTGAACTATGGCGGCGTGCTGCACCTGCTCGATGCCGCGCTGCCCATGCTGCTCAAGGCTGGCCGGGGCCATCTGGCCCTGGTCGGCTCGGTGGCCGGCTACCGGGGACTGCCCATGTCCCTGGCCTACGGCCCCACCAAGGCGGCGCTCAACAACCTGGCGGAAAACCTCTATCTGGACCTGCATGGCCTGGGCCTGGGCGTGTCCATCATCAATCCCGGCTTTGTCGATACGCCGCTGACGGCGCAAAACAGCTTCAGCATGCCGGCTCTGATCGGCGCCGACGAGGCGGCCCGGCATATGCTGCAGGGCTGGGCGCAGGGGCGTTTCGAGATGAATTTCCCGCGCCGCTTCACGCGCTGGGTGCGCCTGCTGCGCTGCCTGCCCGACGCCTGGTATTTCTCTGCGGTCCGCCGCTTCACCGGAGCATGAAACCCATGAGCAGCGGCATATCCGATCCGCGACTGGCCCGCTTGGCCCAGGCCTACGAGGCCCTGCGCCGCGACAACCTGCCGGCGCTGCTGTCCCTGTATGTCGAGCAGGCCCTGTTCAAGGACCCGTTCAACGAGGTGCGCGGCCACGCTGCGATCGAGCGCGTGTTTGCCCACATGTTCGAGCAGCTCGACCGGCCCCGCTTTGCCGTCAGCCACGGCGCGGTGCAGGGCGACAGCGGCTTTTTGCTGTGGGAGCTGGGCTTTGTGCGGGCATCCGGCCAGACCATGCGCATCTGCGGCACCAGCTACCTGGAGTTCGATGCGCAGGGGCTGGTGGCAGTACACCGCGATTTCTGGGACCCGGTGGAGGAAATCTTCGCCAAGGTCCCCGTGCTGGGCGCCCTGGCCAGGGCGCTGCAGCACAAGCTCAGGGCGCCGCAGTAAGCAGCCGGGCCAACTGCGCCAGGGCGCCGTCCAGCGCGTCGAAACGCGGCGCACCCAGGCAGATGCGCAGCCCGCTGGCCTGCTCCTGCGGGTCCACCATGAGCGAGCCCGGATCGGTCAGCTTCAAGCCCAGCGCCGCTGCGGCCGATACCAGGCGGTCGGCGGCTTCGCGCTCCATGGGCAGCCATGCGTTGTAGGCCTCGGGGTGCAGCACCAGGCCGGAGCCACTCAGGTGTGAGGCGAGGTGTGATGCGGCCAGCCGGCAGCGCCGCTGTGCCTCATGGCGCAGGTCGGCCTGCAGGGAAGCGACCACGCCGTGCGACAGCCATTCATCGATCACGGCGCAGGAGAGGGCCGAAGGCGCCATGGACATCTCCTGCACAAGCTCCACAGCCGCGCCGCACAGCGAAGCGGGCAGCACCAGCATGCCCACCTGCAGCCCTGGGCCCAGCGACTTGGACAGCCCGTTCACATGCAGCGTGATTTCGGGCGCCAGCGTGGCCAGATGGGCCAAGGGTGCGTGATCGGGCAAGCAGGTGGCATACACGCCGTCTTCGATGATCCAGGCGCCTGCGCTGCGGCAGATGTCCACGATCGCCTGCCTGCGCTCCGCGCCCATGGTGGCCGTGGTCGGGTTGTGCAGCGTGGGGGTGAGGTAGACCACCTTGCCTTCGGCGGCGGGAATGCCCTCCAGCGCATCGGCCAGCGCCTGCGGCAGCAGGCCCTGAGTGTCGATGGCCAGGCCCTGCAGGGCCCAGCCCTTGCGCCGGGCCAGGGCAATGGCGCCGGGGTAGGTGATGCGCTCGGTCAGCAGCCGGCCCCGGGGCTGGCAGACCAGGTCAAGGGCCAGCGACAGCGCCTGGCGCGCGCTGCTGGTCAGCACCATGTGGTCGGGTTCCACGTTCAGGCCCAGCGTCTGCAGCCAGCGCGCGAGCACGCGGCGATGCTCCGGATGTCCGCCCGGCGGCGCGTAGGAATTGAAGTGATCGGCATCGATGCGGCGCGCAATGGCGGTCAGCGTGCGCGCCAGCATGCGTTCGCTGATGGCGGCCGGCGGCGCGTTGGAAGACAGGTCGATGTCCTCGCCAGCCTGCGCCTGCTGTGACGCCACGAAGGTGCCCCGGCCCTTGACGCTGCGTGTCAGCCCCCGGCGCTCCAGCAGCGCATAGGCCCTGGTCACCGAGCCCAGGCCGATCTGCAGCCTGTCGGCCAGGTCCCTGTGGGCGGGGAGGCGGTCGCCGCCGGCGAGCTGGCCTTCGACGATGTCGTCGGCCAGGGCGCGCGCCAGCCGCTCGGCGGCACTGGCTTCAATGCGCGCAAGACGGGGCGTCCAGGGGGAGGGCAGGAGCATGGTCGGGGCAAGGAAAAAATGAGTGTGCCGTGACACTATTTCATTTGTCGATAGTGTAACGTTCACTCCATGTTCAGCCACATCACCGTCGGCGCCCGTGATCTCGAGCGGGCCGGCCGCTTCTATGACGCGGTGCTTTTCCCGCTGGGACTGCAGCGCCGCGCCGTCCAGCCCGATGGCGGGCCGGCCGCGCTGTGCTGGGTGGCGCCGCCGGCGGCCTTGCCGCGCTTTTATGTCTACAGCCCCTTCAACGGCGAGCCGGCCACGGCGGGCAATGGCGCCATGGTGGCCTTTGTGGCCCCGTCGCCCGACGCGGTGGACGCGGCCCATGCCGCCGGCCTGGCCCGGGGCGGCAGCGACGAAGGCCCGCCCGGCCCGCGCCCGCATTACGGCGATGGCTACTACGGCGCCTACCTGCGCGATCCCGACGGCAACAAGGTCCATGTGGTGCATCGCGCCGATGTGCGGCCGTAGCGCAGATCGGGCCCGCCGCCCGTTTCCCTTTCTTTTCCTTTCCATGCAACAAGGACCGTCTTCATGAGCATTGCCGTTCATATGGTCGACGTTTTCGCCAGCGGCCCGCTGTCCGGCAATCCGCTGGCCGTGATCACCGGTGGGCAGGCGCTGACCACCGCACAGATGCAGCAGCTGACACGCTGGTTCAACCTCTCCGAAACCGCGTTCCTGCTGCCTCCCACGCAGGCGCAGGCCGACTACCGCGTGAGGATTTTCACGCTGGACCGGGAGATGCCTTTTGCCGGCCATCCCACGCTGGGCAGCTGCCATGCCTGGCTGTCCCAGCGCGGTGCGCCCAAGAACGCAGGCCACATCGTCCAGGAGTGCGGGGCGGGACTGGTGCAGATACGGCAGGAGCATGGGCGGCTGGCATTCGCCGCGCCGCCCATGCTGCGCTTTGGCGCGCCCACCGCCGATGAGCTGGATGCCGCGCTGCGCATGCTGGGCATCACTGCCGAAGAGGTGCAGGCCGCCTCGTGGATAGACAACGGTCCCGGCTGGCTGGGCATCCGCCTGGCCTCGGCCGAGCAGGTGCTGGCGCTGAACCCGGCCCGGCAGTGGCCCACGCGCATGGACGTGGGCGTGGTGGGACCCTATGCCAGCGGTGCCAGCGGTGCCAGCGGTGCCAGCGGTGCCAGCCCTGCCGCCTGCGAGGTGCGCGCCTTCTTCTCCGATCACCAGGGCGCCATCGTCGAAGACCCCGTCACCGGCAGCCTCAACGCCTCGCTGGCGCAGTGGCTGTTTGCGACGGGGGTGATGGACAGCGACTACGTTGCCGCCCAGGGCCGCTGTCTGGGCCGTGACGGCCGCATCTTCCTGACCCGTGACGGCACGGGCCAGGTCTGGGTGGGCGGCACTGCGCGGACCCATGTCGAAGGCGCACTGAGCGGCCTTTGATCCACACCGAAAGAAACCACGAATGACAGCGATACAAGAGAGCCCGCGCGCTCCCGTCTCATCGGCCAGGGCCAACCTGAAAATGCTGGTGCGCTACAAGGCCTGGGCCAACGGCCTGACCTTCAAGAGCGTGATGGAGCTGCCCGAAGGCGAGGCCCTGAAGCAGCGGCCCACGAGCTTCGGCAACATGGTGCGCACGCTGAACCACGTCCTTGTGGTGGAGGACATCTTCAGGCACCACCTGCAGGGCCGCAAACATGGCTACACCATGCGCAACACCGACCACACGCCCACGCTGCCGGCGCTGTGGGAATCGGTGCAGGAAATGGACCGCTGGTATGTGGAGTTCGTCGACGCATGCCCGGACGAAGACCTGGCGAAGGTCGTGCACTTCGAGTTCGTGGGCGGCGGGCAGGGCGCCATGACGCGCGAGCAGATCGTGCTGCACGTGGTGAACCACGGCAGCTACCACCGTGGCTTTGTCAGCGACATGATGTACCAGGTGCCCTTCGTGCCGCCGGCCAACGACCTGCCGGTGTTCCTCAGGGACTGCTACCGCGTGGACGAGACGGCCTGCGGTTGAGGCAGGGCCAGGGCCTGCTGCTGCGCCAGGGCGCTCTGGAGCACGGGTAGCTCAGGTGGCGCGTCGCCGGGCAGGGTCCATCCCTGGCGCAGCGCACCGGCAAAACCGTCGGCCACGCGCGAGTAGGCGCGGCCGCTGGTCATCACCCGGGGCCGGGCCGACCAGGCGATGCGGGCGCCGCCGGCCGCCAGGCGGTCCACCAGGTCCTGGTCCTCGCCGCAGGTGCGTGCATCGAACCCGCCGGCCTGGCGGTAGTGCCAGGCTGAGATGCCCAGGTTGGCGCCGTGCACGTGGCGGTGGCCGTCGCGGTCCGTGTAGGTGGTCTCGAAGTGCCGCCGCGCCGTGTCCGCCTGGACGCCGTGGGCCGACCAGTCGGCCACTTGCACCGTGCCGCAGACCACGTCGGACTGAAGCGCCAGCTGGTCGGCCAGCCAACTCTGGGAGACCGTGGTGTCGGCATCCGTGAAGGCCAGCCAGCGGGCGCCCAGCAGCAGCAGGTACTCCGACCCCAGGGCCCGCGCCTTGCCCACGTTGCGCGCGGCAATGGACAAGGGGATGGCGGGCCAGCGGCGCACGGCCGATTCGGTGGCGTCCTGGCAGCTGTCCAGCACCACTACGACGGCCACGGTCTCGCCTTGCAGGCCGGCGTGGGCCGCCGCGCAAAACACGCTGTCCAGGCAGCGGCCTATGAGGTCTTCCTCGTCATGGGCTGGGATGCACACGCCGATCATCTGTCCGTCCTTTCAGGGGTTTTCTGCCAGATGTCCAGCTGGAAATCCGGCTCGCTGTGGCTCAGCAGCAAGTGCAGCTGCGCATGGGCCGACACGCTGTCATGCAGGGTGCGAGTGGTCTGCAGGTGATCGTGCGCCCCATGCCGCCAGTGGCACATGAGCCAGTGGCCGCCGCCCTGCAGCGAGGCCAGGCACTGGCGGTTGAAATGCGCCAGTGCCGCGTCGTCGAAGTAGTAGGCGAGCTCCGAGACCACGATGAGATCGAAGCCTTGCTGCGGCATCTGTGGCACCTGGGGCACCTGTGGCCATTGCCAGGGCAGGGGCAGGGCCTGCAGGTCCAGGCGGGCGCGGTCCTGCGGCGCAATCCGCTGGCGGCACAGCTGCACGGCACTGTCCGAGAAATCGACGGCGCACAGCCGCTCGCAGCGCTGCAGCAGGCGCTGCGTGGCCTCGCCATTGCCGCAGCCGGGCTCGAAGCCGTAGGCATAGCGCTCGCGCGGCAGGGCGGCCAGCAGCAGGTCGCGCTTGCGCCGCTCGTACCAGCGCGATGCGACCTGCCAGGGGTCGGGGTCGGCCTGGTACATCTGCTCGAAGTGCTGCCTGGCGCCGTTCATAGAAACACCACTTCAAACGGACGCAGCAGGCGCTGCGTGGCCCAGGACGGCAGGACGGCGTCGCGGCCCGTGGACGGGTCTGGCAGCAGCTGGCTGCGAAAGCACGACAGGGCCTTGCGCTTGAGCGCCAGTTCCTGCGGTGCCAGCGCAATGGCGGCGGCGCGGTGCCAGGGCACGCGCGCGTCGCCGGGCTCGGCCCAGTGCCAGGCCCAGATCGGCAGCTCGAAGAGCCGGCAGCCCGTGTGCCGGGCCGCCGTGGCGCAGGCTTGGCCGGTAGCCTCGTGGTCCGGGTGACCGTCTTCGCGCCAGGTGCACAGCAGCGCGTCCGAAGGCCGCAGCAAGGCCTGCAGCTGCAGCAGCAGCTGCGCTGCGTGGTCGGCGATATGGCCGTCGGGCAGGCCCAGGCGGACCACCTGCGCTGCCGGGGCGAGCAGGGCCAGCGCCTGGTTGCTCTCCTGCACGCGTGCACAGGCCAGCCGCTGCGGCGGCCACAGCGTGGAGCCGGGATGGCTGGCGCCGCCATCGGTCACGGAAATGACGAGGCAGGGCAGGCCCTGCTGCGCGCAGCGGCGCAGCAGGCTGGCGCAGCCCAGGATTTCGTCATCGGGGTGCGGTGCCACGATGACGATGCGGCTGCGGCCCTGCAGCAGCTCGTCCAGCGCCAGCGGCACGGGCTGGCGCTGTGCGAACCAGGCCTGCCAGCGCGACTCGGGCGTGCCCTGGCCTTCGATCAGGCGGGGCTTCACAGCGTCCATGCGGAGGCTCCTGCACCTTGTGCCGGTGCCTGCGTCATTTCGGCCAGCAGGCGGCCCAGCGCGGCCTGGTCGCGCTCGGCATGGCTTTGGCGGATGAAGACGGGCAGGTCGGCCATCAGCTGCGCCAGACCCCTGTTCTTGCACAGCGGGCCCGGTCCGATGGCGCGCGGCACGCGCCGCAGCACCTCTTCGGCGGCGGCTTCCACGGCCAGGCGGGCGCGGCTCACGGCCAGCAGGCAGGGGTCCGATGGCGTGGCATCGATGCAGGCCGCAGCGTCGCGCAGCAGGCCGGCCGCGCTGGCCAGGGCCACGTCCAGCGCGCCCAGGTGGGCCTGGCGGTGCGGGTCCTCGCCTTGACTGACGGCCTGCTGCAGATGGCTGGCGATGCGCGCTGCCGCGCCATGCCAGCAGGCCGCAACGCCTGCGCCGCCATGGTGAAAGCCGGGGCGGCTCAGGTACTGGCCCGGGGCCCCGACCAGCACGCCGGTGGCGCCGTCGAAGTGCACATCGGCGCTGGCGCTGGCGGCCATGCCCACGGCCTGCCAGTGGCTGTCGTCCCTGCGGATGCCGGGCTGGTCCATGGTGACGGCGATCAGGCAGCGCTGGCCGTCTGCCAGCCAGCCGCTGACCAGGGCGCGGTCCACGGCGCGTGCGCCAGAGCACCAGGGCTTGTGGCCGGACAGGCGAACCGCCGAGCCTGCCTGCAGCGTCGTGCGTTGAGTGGCGTCGGGAGATGCCGCCGTGGCCTGCACGCGCTCGCCCGGCGGCTCGGCGCACCAGACGGCCCAGCGCAGTCCTTCGGTGGCCAGGTCGGCCTGCAGTTCGGACAGGATGGCCAGGGCGTCGGTATGGCCTTCATAGAGCTTGGCCAGGCCCAGGCTGTGGGCGGCCACTTCGGCCAGTGCTCGCCAGCGCTGCAGCGTGTGGCCATGGCCCGGCAGCGGCAGGCGGTCGGCGCCCTGCGCTACCAGCAGGGCCAATTGGTCCGCCGGCGACAGGTCCGCATGGCCGCGCAAGGCCTGGGCCAGCGTGTCGCTGCATGTCCACGCATTGGCGTGCTCGTCGTTGTGCTGGGCCATCACCGCTCACCTTCCTTTTTCGTGCCTTGCGCAGCCTGGAAAATGGGGGGAGACGCCAGGCGATGCCATGGTGCCGGGAGGATGAACGCGGCGCCGCAGGAGCAGGAAGGCATTACCTGTCGGAGACCACCGACCGGCAGGCGTCCCGCTCCGCGCCGTCGGCAGGGCGGGCGGCCAGTTCCAGGCGCAGCGGCGCCTGCTCCTGCCTGATCGAGGGAACGCGGATGCCGAAGCCTTCCCTTTCCCTGTGCTCCAGCGGCCTGGCCTCTTTCAAGGCAGACAGAAAGGCCTTGCGCCACCAGTGCACGTCCTGCTCGGCAATGCGCTGCAGCAGCCGCTGGTGCCGCTGGCGCCTTTCCTGCAGCGGCATCTGCAGGGCCTGCTGCACCACGGCGGCCGTGCCGTGCACGTCGTAGGGATTGACCAGCAGCGCCTCCTGCAGCTGCTCGGCAGCGCCGGCAAAGCGCGACAGCACCAGCACGCCCGGGTCGGCCGGGTCCTGGGCCGCCACGTATTCCTTGGCCACGAGGTTCATGCCATCGCGCAGCGGGGTGACCAGGCCCACGGCCGCCGCGCGGCACAGGCCCGGAATGCCATCGCGCGGCAGGGTCTGGTGGATGTAGCGCACGGGCATCCAGTCCAGCTCGCCGTAGTCGCCGTTGATGGCGCCGCACAGCGATTCGAGTTCATGCCGTATGTCGGCATACGCGTCCAGGCCCTCGCGCGTGGGCGAGCCGATCTGGATCAGCGTGGCGCGGCGGCGCTGCTCGGGATGGCGGGCCAGCAGCTCCCGGAAGGCGCGCAGGCGCTGCGGCAGGCCCTTGGAGTAGTCCAGCCGGTCTATGCCCAGCAGCAGGCGGCGCTGGGCGTATTCGTGCTTCATGCGCTCGTGCATGTCCCGCGAGGCGCCGCCCTGTGCAAGCGCCATGAAACCATCCACATCGATGCCTATGGGGAATTCGCGGCAGACCAGGCGCTGGCCATGGGCGCGGAATGCGCCGTCGCCCAGGGCCTGGCCGCCCGCCTCCTCGCAGACATAGCGCTCGAGGTGCTGCACGTCCTGGCGGGTCTGCAGGCCCACGAGGTCATAGGCGAACAGGCAGCGCATCAGCCATGCATGCTCGGGAATGGCCGCCAGCAGGGTCGGCGGGGGCAATGGGATGTGCAGGAAAAAGCCGATGCGCTGCCGGCAGCCCAGGGCGCGCAGCTCGGCCGCCAGCGGGATCAGGTGGTAGTCATGCACCCAGAGGATGTCGTCCTCCGCCAGCAGGGGCAGCAGCCGGCGCGCAAGCAGCTGGTTCACGCGGCGGTAGCCGGCCGCAAGGCCCGTGTCGAAGTTCGCCAGGTCCAGCCGGCCATGGAAGACGGGCCACAGCACGCCGTTGCTGTAGCCCGCGTAGTAGCTGTCGTGGTCCGCGCGGTCCAGGTCCACCGTGGCCAGCGTGACCTTGCCTGCCTGGGTGCGGTGCACATGCCCGGCAGGGGAGGCGGCTTGGCCATCGGTGACCGTGCCGCTCCAGCCGAACCACAGGCCGCCGGTCTGCCGCAACGCATCGCCCATGGCCACGGCCAGGCCGCCTGCGGCTGCCTTGCCCGGGTCGGCCACGCGGTTGGAGATCACCACCAGCCGGCTCATGGCAGGGCCTCCGCGCAGGTCTGCGCCGCCAGGTGCATGCATGCGCACTGCAGCCAGGCGTGGACGGCCTGCGGGCTGTCCAGCCGGTGGCGGGCCCCGCTTGCGCCTTCGCCCACCTTGATCGCCATGCCGCCGTGCGCCTGCACCACGTCAAAGCCGCTCTCGTCCGTGACATCGTCACCGGCAAACACGGGGGTGCGGCCGGCGAACGGCTCTTCGCGCAGAAAGGCCGCAATGGCGTGGCCCTTGTCCACGCCCGCGGGCCTGACCTCCAGCACGCATTTGCCGTGCAGCAGCTCCAGACCGGGCAGGTGCCGCAGTGCGCGGCTCAACGTATCCAGGCAGAGCGCCGCCAATTCTGGCGCGCGCCGGTAGTGCAGTGCGACCGAGGAGCGCTTGCGCTCCACCAGCAGGAAGGGATGATCGGCCGCCAAGGCATTGCACAACTGCAGCACGGTCTCTGGCATGGCCAATGGCTGCGGGTGCAGGCGGCCTACGGCATCCCGCCGCTGCAGGCCATGCTCGCAGGCGGCGGGCAGATGCAGAGGCGCCAGAAAGTGGTCCAGCACCTCGACCTGCCGCCCCGTGACGATGGCCAGCGCGCCCCCCAGCATGCCTTGCAGCCTGGCCAGCATGGGGATCAGGGCGGGGTCTGGCGCAATGGCGTCCGGTGTCTCGGCCAGCGGCACAAGCGTGCCGTCGAAGTCGAGGAACAGGGCGAATCTGCGGGCGGGGAGTGGGGGTGTTTCCATGGAAAGACCACGGTACCGAGTGCCTGGTTCATCGACCGTCAGCCGACGGCTTGTGCGCGGATCGGCCATGCGCCAGCACCGGGCCATAGGGAGGGAGGCGGCCTGCATGGCGCGTTCAGCGCTCGGCCTTGATGGAGCCGCGGATGTTGGTGATGGCCAGGCAGGCCTGCAGCGTCACCAGTGCCCAGGCGCCGGAGGACCATCCCCACAGTGCCCACAGCACATTGCTGAGCATCAGGATCCAGAAGCCCACATTGCGCCGCCCGGCGGAACGCGAGCCCACCCACCATGCGCCGATGAGGGAGGCCGCAAAGGCAGGCCACTGGAGCCAATCTGGAATGTCGGGAATGTCGGGAATGTCGGGCATGGGGTTCTACCTGGATGGAGGGCAGGCAGGCCGCCTCAGTTGCCGGGCCGTGCCGGGTCGTCCTCGTCGATGGAGTGGCATTCCTTGCAGGCTCCGCTTTCGCGCGCGCGGGCGGCCAGGTTGACGTAGAAGGCCGCCACTTGCTGCAGCTGCTCCTCGTCCAGCGCTTCGATGCCGATCATGCGGTTGCTGGCAATCTTGTTGGCTGCCAGCAGTTCGTTGAGCTTCAGGTGCAATCAAGGCTGCTTGCGCACCATCTTCTTGCGCCGCTCGGCATCCAGTCCCGGCGTCTGCCGCATGTCGGTATCCACCTGGCCGGAAACAATGTCGTCATGGGCCTGTCGCATCACCGGGTCGGGCGCATCGCTGGTGGCGTCCAGGCTCTGGTCGCGCTCGTGCGGAAGGCGCAGGCCTTGTTCGGATGCGTCGGCTGCATCGGATTCACCGGGCGCATGCGGCGCCTTGCCCACCTGGCCGGGCAGCTTGGTCTGGCCATCGCCCGACGGCTTCGCCTGTGTGGGTGCAGAGGACTTGGATGCGGATGGGGTCTTGTCTTTCATGGCGTCTTCCTTTCGTTCGCGGGCCTGCGCAGGCGGCGCTTGGGCCATGGTCTCTTCGCCCGTGCGCAGCCGCCGTGGGACCACGCCGAAAGCGCAGGAACGAAAAGATGCCTCGCGCATGAACGCCGTTCTCAGGCACGTCGTTTGCCCTGTGGGAGACGCCCCACGCCGGCGGGCGCCCATGACCCGCTGCCTGGGCCTTGCGCGCTGCCTAGACTGGAAGTCCGGCCCTGCAGCGATGGGGCCCGGCACCCTAGACAAGGAGCGCGATATGAGCAGCGACAGACAGGAGCCCGGCAAGGGCAAGGTGGAGAACGATCACAACCGCCAGGGCGCGAAGCCGCCCACGCAAAGGAACGAAGGCCAGCGAACGCCCGAAAGCCGCCATGACCGCGAGGCCCATGTCGGCAGCGGCAACCAGGCCCAGACGCGCCAGAACAAGGGCGGCGGCCCAGGCGGCGACCGCGGCGCTGGATGAATTGCCGGTTCCTCGCGACAAGGGCACCCTCGGGTGCCCTTTTTCATGGCGTGCAAGGGTGCGTCACCGCCCGTTCTTGCGGTCGCTGGGGCCATTGCGGTCGGACAGGATTTCGGCGGGCGGCCTGAGGCTGCCGCTGTCCGCGCCCTCGGCCTGCCAGGTGCCGCCTTCGCGCTGCGTGTTGCCGCGCGGGTGGCCCATGTCGGTTCCATCGTCGAAGTTCAGCGGGCCGTCCTGTGGCATGTCGTCGAAACGGTGCGCCGAGGCCTCGGCGATGGAATCGGCCACATCCTTTTCCGCGCTCAGGTGATCGTTGATGTCCTTGCCTTCGGGCAGGTCGGCGCTGGCGTCTTCGCTGCGGTCGATCTGGGGAGTGTCGCTGCCGGTGGCAGCCGTGTTGTTCGGGGTGCGCATGGTGATCTCCAAGGGGGTCCGGCCACCGTGGCCGGGTCATGGATCAAGCCTGCCTGCGCGGGCTTGCAGCGGGGGTGGGCACAGCACTTTCCTGGAGGTAGGAGCGTGCCGATGCGCTCGGATGCAGTCCGATGCGGGAGAGTCGGCAGGCACGCCGATTGCCCTGTGTTTGCCCTGTGCCGGGGTGCGAAAAATGGCCACAGGGGACTGGCGCGATGTCCGCAAGGGCAGGGCGCTGCGTTCCTACGGCACATGGCCGCAAGCGCGCACGCCGGACGGCTGCTGCAGCCATCAGCATAGGAATCACTTTCAACTGCCAAGGAGCACATTCCATGACGCAATCGAACCCCGCAAACCGTGACCCGCTGTCCGACGCACCCGGCGCGCACCCGGTGGGCACCGGCATAGGCGCAGCAGGCGGCGCCGTCACCGGCGCTGCATTCGGCGCAATGGGTGGCCCCATCGGCGCTGCCGTGGGCGGCGTGGCCGGTGCCGTGGTCGGCGGGCTGGCCGGCAAGGGTGCGGCCGAGGCCGTGAACCCCACGGTTGAAGATGCCTACTGGCGCGATGCCTACCAGAGCGAGCCCTATTACGTGGCTGGCCGCAGCTACGAGGAATATCGCCCCGCCTACGAGCTGGGCTGGAACGCTGCCTCCGCACGCCGCGATGCCGACTTCGATGCCTTCGACGCCGAGTGGGAGCGCGAATGGACCACGCGCCGTGGCGCCAGCCATCTGGACTGGGACCAGGCCCGGCCCGCAGCCCGCGCCGCCTGGGCGCGCGCAGGCAGCCGTGATGTCCGTGACGAGACGGGCACCATCGTCGCCCCCGCCTATACGGGCGATATCGACAACGACGATGTGGTGGACGTGCTCAACGACCTGCTTGAATCCTGCCGCGATGGCGAGTACGGCTTCCGCACCTCCTCCGAGAACGCCGACTCGCCCGACCTCAAGGCCCTGTTCATGCGCCATTCCACCGAGTGCGGTGTTGCCGCGCGGGAGCTGGAAGCGGAAATCCGCAGGCTCGGCGGAGAGCCGGCATCGGGCGGCACGGTGGCCGGCGCGCTGCACCGGGGCTGGGTGTCCGTGAAGACGGCCCTGACCTCGCAGGACGACAAGGCGGTGCTGGAGGAATGCGAGCGCGGCGAGGACTCCGCCCTCGCCCAGTACCGCAAGGCGCTCAAGCAACCGCTGCCACCGGCCGTGCGCGTGGTGGTGGAGCGCCAGGCCCAGGGTGCCCAGCGCAACCACGATGAAGTGCGCGACCTGCGCGACCGTTACCGCAGCGCAGCCTGACCGCGCATCCCGCGCACCGCGCGGGCCACGGAATCGTCAGCCGCCCACGCCATAGGGTGCAAAGCGGCTGGCGTTCTCATCCACATGCAGCGCCTTTCCCACATAGGGAAAGGCGCGCTGCGTGCACTGGTCGCGCTCGCAGACCTTGCAGCCCATGCCGATGGGCGTGGCCGATTCCGGATCGCCCAGGTCCAGCCCCTTGGCATAGACCAGGCGCGCGGCATGGCGTATGTCGCAGCCCAGTCCGATGGAGAAGGTCTTGCGCGGCGAACCATAGCCGCCCTGCCCATGCGAGACCGAGCGTGCAATCCACAGGTAGCGCCGCCCGTCGGGCATGCTGGCCAGCTGGCGCAGCACCTGGTCGGGCTGGCCGAAGGCCTCGTACACCGTCCACAGCGGGCAGGTGCCGCCCGTGCGGCTGAAGTGGAAATGCGTGGCCGACTGGCGCTTGGAGATATTGCCCGCGCGGTCCACGCGCACGAAGAAGAACGGCACGCCCGGTGCGCCGGGCCGCTGCAGCGTGCTCAGACGGTGGCAGACGGTTTCAAAGCCCACGCCAAAGCGCTGGCCCAGCAGGTCGATGTCGTATCGCAGCTGCTCGGCCGCCTCCAGGAACAGATCGTAGGGCAGCAGCAGCGCGCCCGCAAAGTAGTTGGCCAGGCCCACGCGGGCCAGCTTGCGTGAGGCCGGGTCGCCCTGGAAGGCGGCGGTGGCGATCAGCCGGTCCAGCGTGTCGCCCATCTCCAGCAAGGCCAGCTGCGTGCCCAGCTGGAAGGCCTGCTGCGCAGGCTCCAGCGCCGAGGACAGCCACAGCGAGCGCGTGGCCGGGTCGAAGCGGCGCTGGCTTTGCCGGGAGTCTTCCGAGCGATGCACCTGAACACCGTGGCGCTGCTGCAGCCGCTGGACCAGCCAGTCCGCCAGATGGCCCGGGTCCGCGCGCGCCTCGCCGGCCAGGGCCTGGGCCGCGCGGTCCACTTCATCGAAATAGTTCTGGTGCGCAAAGAAGAAATCGCGCACGGCCTCGAACGGCATGGTGCGCGCCACCGGCATGTCCGAGCGGTCATCGCCCAGCCTGAGCGACATGCTCTCGATGCGCTCCAGGGCTTCCAGATGGCGGCGGTGCAGCGCCATCACCGCACGCCCCAGCGCCGGCATCTGCGCGGCGACTTCCTGCAGCTCGGGCAGGGCAATGGATTCGGGCGCCTCGGCAAGGGCCTCGCGCAGGCCGGCGACCAGGCGCGCTTCCTCGTCCTCCGAGAACTGCTGGATATCGACGCCCAGCGCACGGTTGAGTTTGAGCAGCACCGACACCGTCAGCGGCCGCTGGTTCTGCTCCAGCTGGTTCAGGTAGCTGGGCGACAGGCCCAGCGCGTGGGCCAGGGCGATCTGGGACAGGCCGTGCTCCGCGCGCAGTTTGCGCAGCTTGACGCCCATGAATGTCTTCTTCATGCCTGTTTCCTCGGGTAGCTGTTATTCGCAGAATTCGCAATATCGTGGGTTTCGTTTCGCAAGAATTCGCCTTTTCAGCCCTATGGCTGAGCCGCTATTTTGCGTAGATTGCGAAGCATGACAACACCTGCTGGAACCGCCGAGCTGCGCGAACTGGTATTGCCCGCGCTGGCCAACCACCACGGCACGCTGTTCGCAGGCCAGGGCCTGCAGCTCATGGCCAAGGCCGCCTTTCTGGCAGCGCGCAGCCTGGCGCAGCGCGAGGTGGTGATGGCCGCCGTCACCGGCGTGGACTTCCTGGCGCCCGTGCCCGTGGGCCACGAGATCGTCCTGCGCGGCTGGGTCAGCCGCGTGGGGCGCAGCTCCATGACGGTCTGCGTCACCGCGTCGGCCCAGGCGCCGGGCATTGCCTGCGAGGACGTGCTCAAGGGCCTGTTCGAGATGGTGGCTGTCGACCACAACGGCCTTCCTGCCGCCATTGCCCATTCCTATCTGAACCAGGAGACCCTTCCATGAATACCACGATCATCGACGCGCCATCTGCGTCCGCATTCAAGCCCAAGAAGTCCGTGGCCCTGTCGGGCGTGACCGCCGGCAACACGGCGCTGTGCACCGTGGGCCGCTCGGGCAACGACCTGCACTATCGCGGCTACGACATCCTGGACATTGCCGAGGTCTGCGAGTTCGAGGAAATCGCCCATCTGCTGGTGCACGGCAAGCTGCCCACGCGCCCCGAACTGCAGGCCTACAAGACCAAATTGCAGGCGCTGCGCGGCCTGCCGGCCAGCGTCAGGCAGGCGCTGGAGCAGCTGCCTGCCGGCGCCCACCCCATGGACGTGATGCGCACCGGCGTCTCGGCCCTGGGCTGCGTGCTGCCCGAAAAGGACGACCACAACCTGGCGGGTGCCCGCGACATCGCCGACCGGCTCATGGCCAGCCTGGGCTCCATGCTGCTGTACTGGTACCACTGGAGCAATTCGGGCCGGCGCATCGAGGTGGAGACCGATGACGACTCCATCGGCGGCCACTTCCTGCACCTGCTGCACGGCCACCGGCCGTCCGAAGGCTGGGTGCGCGCCATGCACACCTCGCTCAACCTCTATGCAGAGCATGAGTTCAACGCCTCCACCTTCACGGCGCGCGTGATCGCGGGCACGGGCAGCGATATGTATTCGTCCATCGCGGGCGCCATCGGTGCGCTGCGCGGCCCCAAGCATGGCGGCGCCAACGAGGTGGCCTTCGAGATCCAGAAGCGCTACGACACCCCCGACGAGGCCGAGGCCGACATCCGCCGCCGCGTCGATGCCAAGGAGGTGGTGATCGGCTTCGGCCACCCGGTCTACACCGTCAGCGACCCGCGCAACGTGGTCATCAAGGGCGTGGCCAAGCGCCTGTCCGACGAGGCCGGAACCACCCGCATGTACGACATTGCCGACCGGCTGGAATCGGTGATGTGGGAGGTCAAGAAGATGTTCCCCAACCTGGACTGGTTCAGTGCCGTCAGCTACCACATGATGGGCGTGCCCACGGCCATGTTCACGCCGCTGTTCGTGATCGCGCGCACCAGCGGCTGGGCCGCGCACGTGATCGAGCAGCGCCAGGACAACAAGATCATCCGCCCCAGCGCCAACTACACGGGGCCGGATGACCAGAAGTTCGTGCCCCTCGATGCGCGCGCCTGAGCCGCCGCTGTCCTGAACCTGGCGGGCGGGCTGCAGGCCTGCCCGCATTGCATCCGCCCCATGAACAACGACCACAAGAAACCCCTGCCCGGCACCACGGTGCACTACATCGATGCGCGCGCCGCCGTCGATGCGCTCTCGCCCGGCGCCTGGGCACGCCTGCCCTACACCGCCCGCGTCCACGCCGAGAACCTTGTGCGCCGCGCCGATCCCGCGCAACTCGACGGCTACCTGCTGCAGCTCATCGAGCGCCGCCGCGACATCGACTTTCCCTGGTACCCCGTGCGCGTGGTCTGCCACGACATCCTGGGCCAGACGGCCCTGGTGGATCTGGCCGGCCTGCGCGACGCCATCGCGGCCGAAGGCGGCGACCCGGCCCAGGTCAACCCCGTCGTGCCCGTGCAGCTCATCGTGGACCACTCGCTGGCCGTGGAGTGCGGCGGCTTCGATCCCGATGCCTTCGTGAAGAACCGCGCTATCGAGGACCGCCGCAACGAGGACCGCTTCCACTTCATCGAGTGGACAAAAAAAGCCTTTGCCAACGTGGATGTGATCCCCGCAGGGAACGGGATCATGCACCAGATCAATCTGGAAAAAATGTCCCCCGTGGTCACCGTGCAGGATGGCCTGGCCTTCCCCGATACCTGCGTGGGCACCGACAGTCACACGCCCCATGTGGACGCGCTGGGCGTGATCGCCGTGGGCGTGGGCGGCCTGGAGGCCGAGAACGTCATGCTGGGCCGCGCCTGCTGGATGCGCCTGCCCGAGATCGTGGGCGTGCGCCTCACGGGCCGGCGCCAGGGCGGCATCACCGCCACCGACATCGTGCTGGCCCTGACCGAATTCCTGCGCCAGCAAAAAGTTGTCGGCGCCTATGTGGAATTCTTTGGCGAGGGCGCCGACAGCCTGAGCATCGGCGACCGAGCCACCATCTCCAACATGTGCCCCGAGTACGGCGCCACGGCGGCCATGTTCTCCATTGATGACCAGACGCTGGCCTACCTGCGCCTGACCGGCCGCGACGAGGCCCAGGTGCGCCTGGTCGAAGCCTATGCGCGCACCGCGGGTTTCTGGAGCGACACCCTGGCCGGGGTGGAGTACGAGCGCGTGCTGCAGTTCGACCTGTCCACCGTGGTGCGCAACATGGCCGGCCCCTCGAATCCGCACCGGCGCCTGCCCACCTCGGCCCTGGTCGAGCGCGGCATTGCCGATGCGGCAAAACTGCAGGCCGCCCGCGCCCAGGAGCGCCAGGGCCTGATGCCCGATGGGGCCGTCATCATCGCGGCCATCACCAGCTGCACCAACACCAGCAACCCGCGCAACGTCATCGCCGCAGCGCTGCTGGCGCGCAATGCCAACCGCCTGGGTCTCAGGCGCAAGCCCTGGGTCAAATCCTCGCTGGCGCCGGGCTCCAAGGCCGTGGAGCTGTATCTGAAGGAGGCCGGGCTGCTCACCGAGCTGGAGCAGCTGGGCTTTGGCATCGTCGCCTTTGCCTGCACCACCTGCAACGGCATGAGCGGCGCACTGGACCCCAGGATCCAGCAGGAAATCATCGAGCGCGACCTCTACGCCACGGCCGTGCTCTCGGGCAACCGCAACTTCGACGGGCGCATCCATCCCCAGGCCAAACAGGCCTTCCTGGCCTCGCCGCCGCTGGTCGTGGCCTATGCGCTGGCGGGCACGGTGCGCTTTGACATCGAGCAGGACGTGCTGGGCGTGGTGGACGGGCGCGAGATCCGCCTCAAGGACCTGTGGCCCGCCGACGAAGAGATCGACGCCATCGTTGAACAAGCGGTCAAACCTGCGCAATTCCGCGCCGTCTACGAACCCATGTTCGCCATCCGCAAGGACGATGGCGACAAAGCCTCGCCCCAGTACGACTGGCGCCCCCAGTCCACCTACATCCGCCGCCCGCCGTACTGGGACACCGAAGGCGTGGGCGCGCTGGCGGCCTTCCCGCGCACGCTGCGCAACATGCGGCCGCTGGCGCTGCTGCCCGACAACATCACCACCGACCACCTGTCGCCCTCCAACGCCATCCTGGCCGACAGCGCCGCGGGCGAATACCTGGCGCGCATGGGCCTGCCCGAGGAAGACTTCAACTCCTACGCCACCCACCGCGGCGACCACCTGACGGCCATGCGCGCCACCTTCGCCAACCCGCAGCTGGTCAATGAAATGGCCGTCATCGACGGCGTGCAGCACAAGGGCTCGCTGGCGCGCATCGAGCCCGAAGGGCGCGTGGTGCGCATGTGGGAGGCCATGGAAACCTACCTGAACCGCCGCCAGCCGCTGATCATCATCGCGGGCGCCGACTACGGCCAGGGCAGCTCACGCGACTGGGCCGCAAAGGGCGTGCGACTGGCGGGCGTGGAGGCGGTGGTGGCCGAAGGCTTCGAGCGCATCCACCGCACCAACCTCATCGGCATGGGCGTGCTGCCGCTGCAGTTCCTGCCGGGCACCGACCGCAGGACCCTGGGGCTGGACGGAACGGAGGTCTATGGCGTGGAAGGAGAGCGCACGCCGGGCACCCAACTCACGCTGGTGGTCGAGCGCCGCAACGGCCAGACGCTGCGCGTGCCGGTGATCTGCCGGCTGGACACGGCCGAGGAGGTATCGGTGTACGAGGCGGGCGGCGTGCTGCAGCGGTTTGCGCAGGACTTCCTGGCGCAGGCTCAGGCAGCCTGAGCAGGGGGCGTGCCAGCGGCCAGCGGCTGGCGCGCCAGCTCGATGAAGGCCTGCAGATAGTCGGTCTGCAGGTCCGCAACGCGCGCGCCCAGGAAGATCTGCTTGGCAATGCCCTTGGCGCCCAGGCGCACGGGCACCACGTCCAGCTTGCCCGCGTACTCCTGCACCAGCCAGCGCGGCAGGGCCGCCACGCCCCGGCCGCTGGCGACCATCTGCATCATGATGTCCGTGGTCTCTATGGCCTTCTGGCGGCGCGGCGTGATGCCTGCCGGCATGAGGAACTGGTTGTAGATGTCCAGCCGGTCCATGGGAACGGGATAGGTGATCAGCACCTCGGGCGCGAGCTGGGCGGCCTCCACGAAATCGGCCCCTGCCAGCGCATGCGCGCTGGAGACCACCAGCACCTGCTCGTAGTCGAACACAGGCACGAACTCCAGGCCCGTCTTGAACAGCGGATCGGGCGTGACCAGCAGGTCGATCTCGTAGCCGAACAGCGCGCCGATACCGCCGAACTGGAATTTCTGCTTCACATCCACATCCACATCGGGCCAGCTCGCCAGATAGGGCGCGACGATCTTGAGCAGCCATTGGTAGCAGGGATGGCACTCCATGCCGATGCGCAGCGCGCCGCGCTCGCCCTGGGCGAACTGGCGCAGCCGCTCCTCGGCCAGGTCCAGCTGGGGCAGCACGCGCTGGGCCACGGCCAGCAGGTACTGGCCGGCCTGCGTCAGGCGCAGGCTGCGGCCCTCGCGCAGCCAGATGTCCGTGCCCAGCTGCTGCTCCAGCTTCTTCATGCTGTGGCTCAGCGCCGACTGCGTCACGCACAGCACGCCGGCCGCCGCCGTCAGCGAGCCCTGTTTTTCGACTTCACGGACGATGGCGAGGTGGGTGCGTTCGAGCATATTGGTGAGAAAAATTCATGGATTTTTGAACTAGAAAAATTTTAGTTCATTGATGCGAATCCATTCCATGGCTGCCTTCATCGATTGAAAGCAGTGCATGACCATCATTCATCACCTCGGTTTCCCCCGTCGGCGCCCGGCGTGCTACGCGGCCGGTGCGCCGGGCTGCAGGGCGCCGTGCAGGAAGGCCTGCTCCATCACGGCTGCCACGCTGGCCCGCGCAACACGGCCGCGCCGTTCCGCATCCAGCAGGCCCACGGCCATGGAAAGCCACAGCTCGGTCATCGCCGCTGCCGTGATGTCGATGCGGAACACGCCGGCCTGCTGGCCGCGCAGGAAAAAGGCATCCATGGCCGCCACCCATTCGCTCTCTATCTGGCCGACCACCGAGATGTCGGAGCGCCAGAAATACATCAGGAACAGCAGCAGCGTCTGGTGGTCCTGGCAGTGGGCGGTGAGGCGGCGCAGCGCCTCCAGCGGCGCGTGGCGCTCCAGCTCGGCCGCGTGCATGGCGCGCGACAGGGTGTCGGCCGCATGCCCGATGAGCCGGTCGATGAGCTGGTCGCGCGTGGGGCAGAAGCGGTAGAGCGTGGCCTTGCTGATGCCGATGGCGCGTGCCAGCTCCTGCAGATTGGCCTTGGGATCGTCCAGCAGCGCCAGTGCCAGTGCGCCCAGCAGCTTGCCTTCGTCCTCTTGCTTGGTGCTCGTCATCGCTTGTCATGCCTCCTTGAAAAGTTCGGGGATTTTATCTGCTGATGTTTAAAAGCATCAAATGAATCGATGTTGACTCATTTGATTCGAATATGTACCATCTCGGCCTTCGTATCGAATCAATCAGGTTGTGAACATGAGCATGCGTCTGAACAAGCGACGTGGCCTGCCGCTGGCGGCCCTGGTGCTGGCCGCCCTGGCCGCCCTGGCAGCGGGCTGCGGCCGCAACGAGGCTCCGGCCGCAGCGGGTGACGCGCTGCCCGTGGTGCAGGCCGTCACCGTGCAGCCCGCGCCGCTGGCCCTGTCCAGCGAGCTGCCGGGCCGTATCGAGCCCGTGCGCGTGGCTGAGGTGCGTGCGCGGGTGGCCGGCATCGTGCTGCGCCGCCATTTCGAGGAAGGCGCCGACGTCCGGGCCGGCCAGGTGCTGTTCCAGATCGACCCGGCGCCCCTGCGCGCCGCCCTGTCCCGCGCCCAGGGCCAGCTGGCCAGCGCCGAGGCGGCCCTGCTCGATGCGCGTGCCGTCGTCGGCCGCAACGCGCCGTTGGTGGCGCAGGAGGCGGTCAGCCGCCAGGACTTCGAGGCCATGCAGGCCCGCCTGCAGGCGGCCCAGGCCGCGCGGCAGTCCGCCCAGGCCGAGGTGCAGGCGGCCGCCTTGAACCTGGAATACGCCACGGTCAGGGCGCCGATCGCGGGCCGCATCGGCCGTGCGCTGGTCACCGAGGGCGCCCTGGTGGGCCAGGGCGAGGCCACGCCCATGGCGCTGGTCCAGCAGCTCGACCCGGTCTATGCCGACTTCCAGCAGCCCGTGGCCGAAGCCCAGCGCCTGCGCGCGGCCCTGGCCGAGGGCCGCCTGGCACAGACAGCGGGCAAGGACGGCACGCCGGTCTCCCTGAAGGTGGACGGCACGGGCCTGCAGCGCACGGGGCGGCTGCTGTTCTCGGATGTGACGGTGGACCGCGGCACGGGCCAGATGGCGCTGCGCGGGCGCTTCGACAACCG
This sequence comes from Delftia sp. Lp-1, assembly GCF_020523835.1. Lineage (NCBI taxonomy): Bacteria > Pseudomonadati > Pseudomonadota > Betaproteobacteria > Burkholderiales > Comamonadaceae > Delftia > Delftia sp. Lp-1. The sequence continues at coordinate 168,725 of NZ_JAJALJ010000001.1, forward strand.
CGACGGCATGCTGCTGCCCGGCATGTATGTGCGCGTGACCGTGGGCCAGGGCGTGGACCCTGCCGCCATCCTGGTGCCGCAGCGGGCCGTGCAGCGCAGCACCGACGGGCAGGCCCACGTGCTGGTGGTGGACGGCCAGGACACGCTGCAGATGCGCCCCGTGCAGACCGCGGCCATGCATGGCGCGCAGTGGCAGATCAGCGCAGGCCTCAAGGGCGGCGAGCGCGTGGTGGTGGGCCGCATGGCGGGCCTGCAGCCCGGGGCGCGGGTTCAGGTCACGGCCCTTTCCGATGCCGCGGCCTCCCCTACGGCGGGGCTGTCCGGCACCTTCAGCGCCTCCGGCAGCTCCGCCACGTCCAGCGACTGAGCCGGCGCGTGCCCAAGGAATAGACCATGTCCAAGTTCTTCATCAACCGCCCCAACTTCGCCTGGGTGGTGGCCATCTTCATCATGCTCGCCGGGCTGCTGGCCATACCGGCGCTGCCCGTCTCCCAGTTTCCCAACGTGGCGCCGCCGCAGATCTCGATCACCGCCAACTATCCGGGCGCCTCCGCCACCACGGTGATGGAGTCGGTGACCAGCGTCATCGAGGAGGAGCTCAACGGCACCAAGGGACTGCTGTACTTCGACTCCTCCAGCGGCTCCACGGGCCTGGCCGAGATCACGGCCACCTTCGCCCCGGGCACCGAGCCCGCGCTGGCCCAGGTGGAGGTGCAAAACCGCATCAAGAAGGCCGAGGCGCGCCTGCCCGCGTCCGTGATGCAGATGGGCCTGCAGGTCGAGCAGGCCAGCGCCAACTTCCTGATGATCTACTCGCTGACCTACAAGGACGGCAGCGGCGGCAGCAGCAACAGCGAGGTGGCCCTGTCCGACTACGCCGTGCGCAACATCAACAACGAGATCCGCCGCGTGCCCGGCGTGGGCAAGGTGCAGTTCTTCGCGGCCGATGTGGCCATGCGCGTCTGGGTCGATCCGAACAAGCTGCTGGGCTACGGCCTGTCGGTGGCGGACGTGAACGCGGCCATCGCCGCCCAGAACGCGCAGGTGCCGGCCGGCAGCTTTGGCGCCTCGCCCGCAGGGCCCGGCCAGGAGCTGAGCGCCACCATTGCCGTCAAGGGTACGCTGGCCTCGCCCGAGGAGTTCGGACAGATCGTGCTGCGTGCCAGGGCCGATGGCTCGGCCGTGCGCCTGGCCGATGTGGCGCGGCTGGAGGTCGGCCAGCTGGACTACAGCTTTTCCTCGCGCGAGGACGGCCGCCAGGGCGTGGCCGCCGCCGTGCAGCTGGCGCCCGGCGCCAACGCCATGCAGACCGCCAAGGCCGTCAAGGCGCGCCTGGCCGAGCTGTCGCAGAACTTCCCTGCCGGCATCCAGTACGCCGTGCCCTATGACACCTCGCGCTTCGTGGAAGTGGCCATCGGCAAGGTCATCCAGACCCTGGTGGAGGCCGTGGCGCTGGTGTTCCTGGTGATGTGGCTGTTCCTGCAGAACCTGCGCTACACGCTGATTCCCACCATCGTCGTGCCCGTGTGCCTGGCCGGCACCCTGGGCGTGATGTATGCGCTGGGCTTTTCGGTGAACATGATGACCATGTTCGGCATGGTGCTGGCCATCGGCATCCTGGTGGACGACGCCATCGTGGTGGTGGAGAACGTGGAGCGCCTCATGGCCGAGGAGGGGCTGTCCCCGCTGGCCGCCACGGTCAAGGCCATGCAGCAGGTCTCGGGCGCCATCGTCGGCATCACCCTGGTGCTGGTGGCGGTGTTCCTGCCGCTGGCCTTCATGAGCGGCTCGGTGGGCGTGATCTACCGGCAGTTCTCGCTGTCGCTGGCCGTGTCCATCCTGTTCTCGGGCCTTCTGGCGCTGACCTTCACGCCGGCGCTGTGCGCCACGCTGCTCAAGCCCGTTGCCAAGGGCCACCACGCCGAGCGCAAGGGCTTCTTCGGCTGGTTCAACCGTCGCTTCGCGGCGCTGACCGAGCGCTTCGACCTTCTCAACCAGCGGCTGGTGCGCCGCGCCGGGCGCTGCATGCTGGTGTATGCCGCCATCGTGGCCGGGCTGGGCGTGGCGTACACGCGCATGCCCGAATCCTTCGTGCCCTACGAGGACATGGGCTACTACATCGTCGGCGTGCAGCTGCCGCCGGGCGCCACCACGGAGCGCACCAAGGCCATGGTCAAGGACATGGAGGACTACATCCAGGGCCGCCCCGCCACGGCCCAGGCCGAGTTCCTGATGGGCTACAGCTTCTCGGGCATGGGGCAGAACGCGGCCCTGGCCTTCGTCACGCTCAAGGACTGGTCGGTGCGCGGCGCCGGGCAGGCGTCGTGGGACGAGGTGCAGGCCTTCAACCAGCGCTTTGCCCGCCTGTCCGACGGCACCGTCATGGCCGTGGACCCGCCGCCCATCGACGGCCTGGGAAACTCCGGCGGCTTTGCGCTGCGCCTGCAGGACCGCGCCAACCTGGGCCGCGAGGCGCTGATCGCCGCGCGCGACCAGCTGCTGGCCAAGGCCAATGCCTCGCCCATCATTGCCTACGCCATGATGGAAAACCTGGAGGATGCGCCCCAGCTGCGGCTGGACATCGACCGGCGCAAGGCGCAGGCCCAGGGCGTGGATTTCAGCGCCATCAACACGGCCCTGTCCACGGCCTACGGCTCGGCCGTGATCAACGAGTTTCCCAACGCGGGCCGCCTGCAGCGCGTGGTGGTGCAGGCCGATGCGCAGGCCCGCGCGCGGCCCGAGGACATCCTGCGCCTGCACGTGCCCAACGCCGGCGGGCAGCAGGTGCCGCTGTCGGCCTTTGCCTCGGTGCGCTGGGAAAGCGGGCCGGTGCAGATCTCGCGCTACAACGGCTATCCCGCCTTCCGCATCTCGGGCGACGCCAAGCCCGGCCACACCACGGGCGAGGCCATGGCCGAGCTGGAACGCATCATTGCCGAGATGCCGCGCGGCATAGGCTACGAGTGGACGGCCCTGTCCTTCCAGGAGAAAGCCGCCGGTGCCCAGGCGCCCAAGCTGTTCGCACTGGCCATCGTGGTGGTGTTCCTGCTGCTGGTGGCCCTGTACGAGAGCTGGAGCATTCCCGCCGCCGTGATGCTGATCGTGCCCATCGGCGCGCTGGGATCGGTGCTGGCCACCTCGGCCGTGGGCCTGTCCAACGACGTGTACTTCAAGGTGGGCCTGATCACCATCATCGGCCTGGCGGCCAAGAACGCCATCCTGATCGTGGAGTTCGCCAGGGACCTGCATGCGCAGGGGCACAGCCTGGCGCAGGCCGCGCTGCAGGCGGCGCGGCTGCGCTTTCGGCCCATCGTCATGACCTCGCTGGCCTTCATTCTGGGCGTGGTGCCGCTGGCGCTGGCCTCGGGCGCGGGCGCCTCCAGCCAGGCCGCCATCGGCTTCGGCGTGATCGGCGGCATGCTGTCGGCCACGCTGCTGGGGGTGGTCTTCGTTCCCGTCTTCTTCGTCTGGGTGCTGTCCCTGTTCCGGCGCAAGGCGCCGGCCGGCGCCCCGCCTGCCCTGCAGGCCCCGGCAACCTCCATCGAGTAAGCGCCATGTCCATGCACTTCTTCCCACGCGCCCTGTGTGCGCTGGCCGCTAGCCTGGTGCTGGCGGGCTGCTCCCTCGCCCCGGCCCACCAGCGTCCGCAGGCGCCCATTCCCACGCAGTGGCCGCAGCAGGATGCGGCGCCCGTGCTGTCCTCGTCGGCGGCCGCGCTGGACTGGAACAGCTTCATCGCCGACCGCCAGCTGCGCCAGCTGGTGGACCTGGCCCAGGCCCACAACCGCGACCTGCGCCAGACCCTGCTCAACGTGGAGGCGGCACGCGCCCTGTACCAGGTGCAGCGCGCCGACCGCCTGCCGGGCGTGGGCCTGCAGGGCGGCGGCACGCGCCAGCGCCTGCCGGGCGACATGAATGCCACGGGCCAGCCGCAGGTGCAGGGCAACTGGCAGGCCGGCCTGGGGCTGGCCGCCTTCGAACTGGACCTGTTCGGCCGCGTGCGCAACCTGTCCGAAGCCGCCCTGGGCGAGTACCTGGCCACCGAAGAGGCCGCGCGCGCCGCCCGCATCAGCCTGGGTGCCGAAGTGGTGCAGGCCTACCTGTCCCGCGACGGGGCCCTGCGCCGGCTGCAACTGGCGCAGCACACGCTGCAAAGCCGTGAATCCTCGCTGCGCCTGACCGCGCAGCGGCGCAATGCGGGCACGGCCACGGCTCTGGATCACCAGGACGCCCTGGGCCTGGCCGCCCAGGCCCGCGCCGACGTGGAGCGCAGCGAACGCGAGCTGCGCCAGGCCGGCAACGCCCTGCTGCTGCTGACGGGCGTGGAGGATCTGGCGCCGTACCTGTCCGCACAGTCGTCCCAACCGTCCCAACCATCCGATGTGCCCATGCTGCTGCAGGACCTGTCGGCCGGCACGCCTTCCGAACTGCTCATCCACCGCCCGGACATCCAGGCGGCCGAGCACCGGCTGCGCGCGCGCAGCGCGGACATTGGTGCGGCGCGCGCGGCCTTCTTCCCGCGCATCTCGCTCACCGGGTTCCTGGGATCGTCCAGCGCCGATCTGTCCGACCTGTTCCGCTCGGGCCAGCGCGCCTGGTCGTTCACTCCCCAGGTCACGCTGCCCCTCTTCGATGGGGGGCGCAACCGCGCCAACCTCGACCTGGCCGTGCTGCGCAAGGACATGGCCGTGGCCGCCTACGAGCAGGCCATCCAGACCGCCTTCCGCGAAGTGGCCGATGCCCTTGCCGCCACCGACACGCTGCGCCGCGAGGAAGCCGCGCACCTGGCGCTGCGCGACAGCAGCCGCGAAAGCCTGCGGCTGGCGCAGGCCCGTTACCAGGCGGGGGTGGACGACCATCTGCGCTACCTGGACGCACAGCGCAACGCCTTCGCCAATGAAAGCGCCTACATCGATACCGTGACCCAGCGGCAGTTGGCACTGGCCCAGCTGTTCCGCGTGCTGGGCGGCAGCTGGACTGCGCCGCCGCCGCCACCACCACCGCAGCCCCAGCCTGTAGCGGCCGTCCAGCAGCCCTGAGCACCGAGCAGCCCTGAGCCCCGGCTACGCCGCCTCCACCCGCGCGTTGTAGGCCGCCAGGGTCCGCTGCCAGGCGGGCCGGGCCAGGCATCTGTCGCGGTAGGCCTCCACGGCGGGGCAGGGCGCGGTCAGCGTGCTGTCCGGGATGCAGGCGAGCACATGCGCCATCAGGATGTCGGCCACCGTGAATTCGTCGGTGGCAATGAAGCGGCGCCCGTCCAGCCAGCGCTCCAGGTTGCCCAGCATGCGATGCGCCCAGCCCACCAGGAATTCGCGGTGCTTGCCGCAGCTGCCATCGGCCGTCCAGTCCAGCACCATCAGGCTGAGCAGCGGGGGCTCTACCGTGTTCATGGCTGCAAAGCACCAGCGCAGCACCTGGGCTTCGCCGGTTGCATCGGAGGGCATCAGCCGGCCGCACTTCCTGGCCAGATGCAGCACGATGGCGGCCGACTCCGAAATCACCTGCCCGTCATCGTCCAGCGCCGGAATCTGCTCGAAGGGGCTGAGCCGGCGGTAGGCCTCGGTGTTCAGGTCATGCGCGGGATGGTCCATGCCCGCGATCTCGAAGGGCAGCTGCATCTCTTCGAGTGCCCACAGCACGCGCAGATCGCGCGTGCGGCCGCGTGCGCCGGCATTGACCCTGGAAAAACCATAGAGCTTGAGCATGGTGGCGTTCTCCGCAGTGGTGATCCTGCCGGCCATGCTACTCGTGGCTGCCGAGGTGTGGGCACCACCTGGCGTCCCGTTCACGGCCGCCCGGTCACAGCGCCCCGAACACCTCGGGCAAGGCGGCATCGCGCGGCATGCCGCCATAGCTCTTGGTGCCGCCCTGGCTATCGATCACCACGATGCCCGGCGTGCCACGGAACCCCAGGGACATCATCAGCTTGCGGTGGGCCTCCAGCGTCTTGCGCACGTCGGGGCTGACGCTGAAGGCGGGCGCTATGCCGCCCTGGGCGGACTTCTTCTCGTGCTCCATCAGTGCGGCCGCGCGGTCCGGGGCCTGCAGGATGGCGGCGGCCTTGGCCGGGCTGTCGTCCCGGATCACGCCCACCAGGATGTGGCGCAGCTGCACCTTGCCCGCATCCACCCAGGGACGCGCGGCCTCCCAGAACTTGTGGCAGTACTTGCAGTTGGGGTCGGTGAAGGTATAGATCACGCGCGGCGCATCGGCCTTGCCGTCGGGCACCCAGGTGGAGGTCTCCAGCTGCGCCTGCACGGTGTCGCCCGCCGGCTTGGCGGCCTGGGGCGCCTGGGCGGTGGCAGGACCTTCTGCGGCCATGGCCCATCCCGCCGCCAGAAAGAGGCTGGCAGCCATGCCTGCAAAAAGGACGGTGCGTTGAAGATGCATGGGAACTCCTTGAAACGGTTGAATGAATGAGGGTGCGGCGCTGCGCGGCAAGGGTGCAGCGCCTGGTGCTGTGGCAACAGCGGCGAACGGTGTGAGTCGGAGTGCATGCGCCGCGTTCCATCGTTATAGGAAATCGCTTGCGCCATCTGGCCCCATCTGGCCCTTCACAGGGATACGCGCTCATCCTGAACGCGCAAGACCGGCTTCAGCAACACGGCATCCAGGCCACTGTCTTCAAACCAGCAGCCGTCCTGCGCCACCACTTCATGCGGCCCGTGCGGTTGAGGTCCCCGTGCATGCAGGCGAACCCGGGCGGTATGGCCGGTGGCCCAGGGCATGTCCTGGCCGAAGGGAACAATCAGCAGGGCTCGCGGGGACAGGTGCCCGGCTTGCAGGCTGCCTGGCGCAGGCGCCAGCTCCTGAAGGGATTGGCGCGCCTGGACCTCCACCCCAACCACCCATGCCCAAAGAATGCTGGGCGCGCTCCTGGCCCGGACATGCAGCTGCAGCAGCGCACTGCCGCCGTTCTCAAGCGCGTGGGCACAGACCTGCACGCTGGCCGGCGCAGCGCTCCAGCCCGGCAGCCATTGCTGCAGGACATGCGCCATCTGGCGGGCATTCGGCTGCGCAGGCAGGCCGGGCGGCAGTTGCATGAGCCGCCATGGCCGCTGCGCCAAAACGGCGGCGCACCGCTGCGCACACCACCATGCGCCATGGGGATCGGCCTGCACACAGGCGTCGGAGACCATGGGCAGCCGCGCCCAGCGCACCCTGCCCGTGGAGCCGCGTGCCTGGTAGTACCAGAACGAGTGGAAGCGCAGGCCGGGGATGAAACGGTGGAACAGGGTTTTGCTGGCTGCATTTTTCATGGGAAAAATTTAGCATAGCTATCAAGAAATGAAAAGCATTGCTAATGGTTTCGATTATTAGCATCGCTACATGAAAGTTTGGACCACCGAGCAAGAGGCGGCGAACCTCAAGCGCCTGCTCTCTACTGTGAAAAGCAAGGCCGAGTTCGCAGAGAAGGCAGGCATTCCTGGCGGCTCCTCCATGGTCTCCCAGCACCAAAGCGGCAACCGGCCCATCAGCCTGGAGGCGGGCATTGCGTATGCCAAGGGCTTGAAGGTTTCGCTTTTCGAAATCAGTCCCAGGCTGGTGAAGATGGTTTCCGATTTGCCGCCCCTGCTTCCAGAGGGGGACACGCCCGGCACCAATCTGCCCGAGTTTCCCAAAGGATTGCGCCAATATCCCGTTCTCTCGCATGCCCAGGCTGCATCCCTGGCAGATGACGGCGCATTTCCCGATCCCGCTGAAACCCTGGACATCGAATTCGGCAAGGACAACGCATCGCCCGGTGCGTTTTTTCTTGCGCTGGAGGGCGATGCCATGTCGCCCGAATTGCGCGAGGGCGACCGCGTGCTGATCGATCCCCAGGCCAGCCCCCGGCCCGGCGACCATGTGCTGGCCAGGAATGGCAAGCGGCAGGTGCTGCTCAGAAAGTACCGCGTGCGCGGAGTGGGAGAGGACGGCACCGAGGTCTTTGATCTGGTACCGCTCAACGAAGACCATGCCGTGCTGCGCAGCGACAGGAACCGACTGGTTCTGCTGGGCACGGTGATCGAACACCGGCGCCGGCTGCGGGGAAGCTGACGACCGAGCTGTTCGATCAACCGCCGCGCGGCCCCGGCGCCCCGCCTCCGTGCTCAAGGCGCAGCGGCAATCTCGGTCTGGCCATCAGGCCCGGCCACCAGAGTGACAGGCAGGATCTGGGCCAGCATGCGTGCGAACTCGGCGGGGCGATTGGTCTGGTAGGTGCCGCCAATGCGCAGGGCCGCCACGGCCGGGTCGTGCACCACCAGGCCGGTCGGCCCGTAGCGCTCCAGCTCGGCCAGGGCGTCGGCCAGGGGCGTGTTCTCGAAGCGGATCAGTCCCTTGCGCCACAGCGCAATGCTGCCGGGCGCCACAGCCGACACCGGACCGAGCACGCCTGCAGGCGACACGCTCAGGGCCTGGCCCGCGACCAGGGCGGCGGGCGCGGCACCAGCGGCTGCAGTGCCTTGCGCACCGGCCACGCGCACATGGCCTTCCTGCACGGCCACCTGGGCGCTGCCCGCCTCCATGCCCGTGGCGCGATAGCGCACGGAAAACCGCGTGCCGCCCACGGTGACGCGCGCCGGGCCGGCCAGCACATGAAAGGGCCTGGCGCTGTCGAGCGCCACGGCAAACAGGATCTGCCCTTGCGTGATGCGCACCTCGCGCCGGTCGCGGTACAGAGTTACCTGCGCCTGGGTATCGGCATCCAGGGACAGTGCGGTGCCATCCGGCAAGGTGATGGTCCTGGGCTGGCCGCGTGGGGTCAGGTGGCTGCTGGTGAAGGTGGGCTGCTGCTGCCACTGGTACCAGCCCACGCCCACGGCCAGGGCCACCGTGCAGCACAGGGCCGCCAGGGCAGGGCGCGGCAGCAGGCGGGACCAGCTCCAGCCTTGGCGCTCTTCGGAGGACGGGCGCTGCGGGGCCGGTTCCGGGTGTGCGTGAGGCGCCGACTGCGAGCGCCGGCGTGCCTGCTCCGCGCGCAGGCGCGCCACCTGTTCGGGGGGAGTGGACCGCGCTGCCGCCAGGCTCTGGCCCAGGTGGCGCAAGGCGGCCTCGTGCGCCGTGCTGGCTGCCAGCCATTCGGTGAATTCGGCTTCTTCCTCGGCGGTCAGGCCTTGCTCCATGCGCGTGTGCCAGTCGGCCGCAGCCACGTCGATGGGGTTGTGTCCGCGAAAGAACTCATCGAGCTCACGCACCTGAGCAGCCTTGTCCAGGGGGGCGGTGGAAGAACGGGAGGGGAGGGGGCGACGGCGGCTCATCTTGACCTCCCACGGGCTGCAGATGGCTGATGCTGGTGCATGCGCGAGGGCCCTTTGCCTCAGAAGCTGGTCCAGTCCTGCGATTCGGCAGGCGGGCTGGCCGCAGCGATGTGTGCAGGGGGCGAGGTGCGTGCAGCAGTTGCCGTCCGCACGGGGGCAGAAGCAGGTGCACGTGCAGGCTTGGCCGAGGCCAGCGCAGATGCCGTGGCCGCGCGGGTGGGCACGGACGCCGGCAGCGGCGCCTGCAAACGCGGCTGCTGTGCCGCGCCGTCCTGGTCGCCCAGGCGGAAGATGGCCACGGCCTGCACCAGGCGCTGGGCCTGGGACTTGAGGCTGGAGGCCGCCGCCGCGCTTTCCTCCACCAGGGCGGCGTTTTGCTGCGTGACCTGGTCCATCTGGCTCATGGCCTGCCCGACCTGGGCCACACCGGCGCTTTGCTCGTCGCTGGCATTGCTGATCTCGCCCATGAGGTCGGTCACGCGCTGTATGGATTGCAGCACCTCGGCCATGGTGGTGCCGGCCTGGTCGGCCAGCTCCGTGCCCTGGCTGACGCGCGTGGCGCTGTCAGTGATGAGCTGCTTGATCTCGCGGGCGGCCTGCGCGCTGCGCTGGGCCAGGGTGCGCACTTCGGCGGCCACCACGGCAAAGCCCTTGCCCTGCTCGCCGGCGCGTGCGGCCTCGACGGCGGCGTTCAGGGCCAGGATGTTGGTCTGGAAGGCGATGGAGTCGATCACGCCCACGATGTCGCCGATCTGGCGCGAGCTGGCATGGATGTCCTGCATGGCGCCCACTACTTCCTGCACCACGGTGCCGCCCTTGGCCGCCACCTGGCTGGCGCCGCGCGCGAGCTGGTTGACCTGGCGCGCGTTGTCCGCGTTCTGCTGCACGGTGGAAGACAGCTCGTCCATGGAGGCTGCGGTTTCCTGCAGCGCGCTGGCCTGTTGCTCGGTGCGGCGGCTCAGGTCGGCATTGCCCTTGGCGATCTGCTCGCTGGCCACGGCCACGCTGTCGGCGTTGTTGCGCACATCGCTGACCACGCTGGCCAGGCTCTGGTGCATGGCGTTGAGCGAGGCCTGCACGCTGCCTGCGGGCGCTTCGCTGCGCACCAGTCCGGGGTCGAGGTTGCCATCGGCGATCTGGCGGGCGACTTCACCGAGCTGGGCAGGCTCGGCTCCCAGCGCGCGTGTCAGGCCGCGTGCGATCAGCCGGCCCATGAGCAGCGCCAGCACGAAGGCGACCGCGCTCACGCCGATCTGCATGTTGCGTTGCTGCACATAGGACTGCGTGGCCTGCTCCACCATGACCTGGGCGTGCTGGCGCGTGAGCCGGCTGTACTCGTCGGTGGCCGCGATCAGCTGGGCCAGCAGCGGCCGGCACTCGCTGTTCATCTTGGCAATGGCCTCGTCCCTTTGCTGGCGCAGCGCCAGCGAAACGATGTCCAGCGCCACCGGGCCGTAGCGCTGCTCTATCTGGTCGATGCGGGCGACCAGGGCGCGAGCCTCCTCGCCTACCCCGGGCGCGGCCACCAGGGTCTTGAGCTGGTCCAGGTGGGACTTGACCGCGGCATGGGCGGCGTACACGGCCGTTTTTTCCATGTCCAGATCGGCTGGCGTGTTCACCAGCACCAGATTGCGCGCCGCGATGGCGCGGCTGTCCACGGCCGCGCGCACCTGTTCGGCCAGATGGGCGCGGGCGTTCACGCCGTCGACGAACTGGGTCAGGTTGCGGTCGGAACCGTCCAGCGCATGAAGGGCAGACACGGAAACCAGTGCGACCAGTAAAGCCAGGGCGGTGAAGGCGGCGTAGAGCTTGGTCTTGACGGTCCAGGAGCGGAGATTCATGGCGCTTTCCAGAAGAATTTGATGGCTATCAGTTTTTATCAAAAATAAATGATTAATTTGATAAAACCCTAAGAGTAAATTGTTAAATTTCAACTTGAATTGACAAATTCAGGCTAGGTGGGGCCAGGCGTTACCAGCCCGCTTCCCAGGCGGGCTGGATCAAGAAAGCCCGCATTTCATGAACGCATGCGGGTCTTGCACCTGGGATGCCGGGTGCGCCGGCGCTACAGTCGGGGCCCCTACCCCATGCATACCCCTCCCCACATCCAAGGCTGGTGCCCCGGCGCCTGGCAGCCCATGGCCTCCGGCGATGGGCTGGTGCTGCGCGTGCGCCCGCCGCTGGGGCGCCTGACGGTGGCCCAGGCGCGGCGGCTGGCGCGCCTGGCCTGGGTGCATGGCAACGGCGCGCTGGAGCTGTCCAGCCGCGCCAATGTGCAGTTGCGCGGCATTGCGCCCGGGCGGCACGCCGCCGTGCTGCGCGCCCTGGCCGCCGCAGGCCTGCTCGATGCCGATGCAGGCCGCGAGCGCCGCCGCAACCTGGTGATCGACCCGCTGTGCCGGCCGCAGGAGGCCGTCCATGCGCTGGGCCAGGCCCTGCAGCAGGCACTGGATGCGGCCGAGGATCTGGCGGGCCTGCCGGCCAAGTTCGGCTGGTCGGTGGAAGGCGCGCCCGGCCGGCTGGCGGGCGTGTCCGCCGATATCCGCCTGCAGCGCACAGCCACCGGCTGGCTGGTGCAGCCCGATGGACGGCCGCAGGCGCTGGCCGTGGCCGATGCCAGCCAGGCCGTGGCCGCAGGCCTGGCGCTGGCCCGCTGGTTTGCCGACCAGGCCGCCCTTCGCCGCGCCCAGGGCTTGCGGCCCGGACGCATGGCCGCGGTGGCGGCGCAACTGCAGCCGCCCCCCGGACTGGACTGGGTGGAGACAGAAACCCCGGCCCACGGCGAAGGACCGGCGCCCGGTGCCGTGCCCGGCGTGGGCTGGCTGCTGGGCGCGCCGCTGGGCCGCTTGCCGGCCGTCGCGCTGGCGCGGCTGGTGCGCGCCTTGCCTGAGCAGGCCTTTTTGCGTGTGACACCCTGGCGCATGCTGCTGGTGGAAGACGACAACGCGGAAGCTGGTGCCGCCCTGCCTTGCTGGTGGGCGGCTGCAGGGCTGGACAACGCCGCTGACTGGATCACCCATGCCCATGACCCGCGCCTGCGCGTATCCGCCTGTACCGGCGCGCCGGGCTGCACCCAGGCCCTGGGTCCCACGCAGACGTTGGCGCTGGAGCTGGCGCCGCAGGTGCCCCATGGCGCGCACCTGCATGTGACCGGATGCGCCAAGGGCTGCGCGCGGCAGGCGCCGGCCACGGTGGTGCTGCGGGCAGAAGGTGAAGACGAGGGCGAAGGCCCTGTCTATTCCGTAGTGCGCCACGGCCGTGCCGGGGATAGGGCGCAGGAGCAGCGGACCCTGGCCTCGGTGCGAGACAATCCGGGATTGCTGTTTTCAAAAGAATAATGCTGCACCGCTACGAAACCGATGGCGCCGAGATCTACCGGCAGTCCTTTGCCACCATCCGCCGCGAGGCGGCGCTGGAACGCTTCACTCCTGTTGAGGAACGCGTGGTGGTGCGCATGATCCACGCCGCTGGCCTGGTGGAGCTGGCCCCGCACGTGGCCTTCTCGCCCGGCATGGCCGAGGCCGCCGCACAGGCCCTGCAAAACGGCGCGCCCGTGCTATGCGACGTGCGCATGGTCAGCGAGGGCATCACGCGCTCGCGCCTGCCCGCCGCCAACCCCATCATCTGCACGCTGCCGGACGAGCGCGTGCCCGCGCTGGCCCGTGACATGGGCAACACGCGCAGCGCCGCCGCGCTGGAGCTGTGGCGCCCGCACCTGGCCGGCGCAGTGGTGGCCATCGGCAATGCACCCACGGCCTTGTTCCACCTGCTCAACATGCTGCAGGACCCGGCCTGCCCCCGGCCGGCCGCCATCATCGGCTGCCCCGTGGGCTTTGTGGGCGCCATGGAATCCAAGCAGGCGCTGATGCAGGACCTGCCCGTTCCCTGCATGGCCGTGCACGGCCGCCTGGGCGGGTCGGCCATCACCGTGGCCGCCATCAACGCACTGGCCAGCCATGTCGAGTAGGCAGCCGCGTCCCAGCCAGGGCGGGCCCGGCATTGTCTGCGTGGGCCTGGGCCCGGGCGACCCCGAACTCATGAGCGTCAAGGCCGACCGCCTTGTGCGCGGCGCCCGCCAGGTGGCGTTCTTCCGCAAGAAGGGCCGGCCCGGCAAGGCCCGCCAGCTGGTGGACGGCCTGCTGGCCCAAGGCGCCGCCGAGCACGCCATGGAGTACCCGGTGACCACCGAGCTGCCCGTGGACAGCCCCGCCTATGTGGACCTGCTGGCGCGCTTCTACGACGACTGGTGCCTGCGCCTGGAAGCGCTGGCGCAGACCGGGCAGGTGGTAGTGCTGTGCGAGGGCGACCCCTTCCTCTACGGCTCCTTCATGCATCTGTACACCCGGCTGCGCGAACGCGGGCAGGTGCCGCTGGACGTGGTGCCCGGCATCCCCGGCATGGTGGGCTGCTGGCACGCCACGGGCGAGCCCATCACCTGGGGCGACGACGTGCTCAGCGTGATGACCGGCACCCTGTCGGAAGACGAGCTGGTGCGCCGCATGCAGACGGCCGAGGCCCTGGTCGTCATGAAGGTCGGCCGCAACCTGCCGCGCATCCGCCGCGCCCTGCAGCGCACGGGCCGGCTTGACGCCGCCTGGCTGGTGCAGAACGGCACCACGGACAGCGAGCAGGTCGCGCGCCTGGGCGATGTGTCCGACGACGCCTGCCCCTATTTCGCCATCGTGCTCGTGCACGGCCAGGGCCGCCGGCCGGAGGCCGCATGGTGAGCGCCGGCCGCCTGACGGTGGTGGGGCTGGGCCCGGGCGCACTGGACCAGATCACGCCCGAAGCCGCAGCCGCTTTGCACGCGGCCGACGATGTGGTCGGCTACCTGCCCTATGTGTCCCGCGCGCAGGCCCTGCTGGCGCAGGCGGGTCAGGGCCAGGCCGTGGCCTGGCATGCCTCGGACAACCGCGTGGAGCTGGAGCGGGCGCGCCAGGCGCTGGCGCTGGCCGCGCAGGGGCGGCAGGTGGTGGTGGTGTCCTCGGGCGACCCGGGCGTGTTCGCCATGGCGTCGGCCGTATTCGAGGCCATGGAATCTGCCGATGCGGTGCAGGCCGCCGCCTGGCAGGCGCTCGATATCCAGGTGCTGCCCGGCATCACCGCCATGCTGGCGGCCGCCGCGCGGGCCGGTGCGCCGCTGGGCCATGACTTTTGCTGCATCAATCTCTCGGACAACCTCAAGCCCTGGCCGGTGATCGCGCGGCGCGTGGAACTGGCGGCCGAGGCCGACTTCGCCATGGCCTTCTACAACCCGCGCTCCAAGAGCCGGCCCGAAGGCTTTGTGCGCCTGCTGCAGCTGCTGCGCACCCGCTGCGAGCCGCAGCGCCTGCTGGTGTTCGCGCGCGCCGTGTCCACGCCCGAGGAACACTTGCACGTATGCACGCTGGCCGAGGCCACGCCCGAGATGGCCGACATGCGCACCGTGGTCCTGGTGGGCAACAGCGCCACGCGCCGCGTGGGCCGCTGGGTCTACACGCCACGCCACTACGGCATGGATGGCGGCGCGGGCGGTGCTGGCGGCGCGGGCGGTGCTATCGGCAGCACGCCATGAGCAATCCAGTGCAGCACCGCAGCCACCGACCCGGTGCGCTGGCGCTGCGGCAGCGCCGGGCGCTGCACCATCACCACGGGCAGACCCAGGGCGCGTGCGGCATCGAGCTTGCCGCGCGTGGCCTCGCCGCCTGCGTTCTTGGCCACCAGCCATTCGATGCCGTGCGTGCGCAGCAAGGCTTCATCGTCGTCCGCGCTGAAAGGCCCACGCCCCAGAACCACCGTGGTGTGGGGCAGGGGCAGGCTGCCGGGCTCGGGCGCATCGACCAGGCGCAGCAGGTAGTGGTGCTGCGGCTGGCCCGCAAAGGCCGCAAGCTGCTTGCGGCCTACGGCCAGAAACACCCGGGCGGCTGCCTGGGGCAGGGCGGCAGCGGCGGCTTGCATGTCGGGCACGTCGATCCAGGCGTCGCCGGCACTGGCCTGCCAGGGCTCGCGCTCCAGCGCCAGCAGCGGCGTGCCGGTGGCGGCGCAGGCCTCGCAGGCATTGCGGCTCATCTGCGCGGCAAACGGGTGGGTGGCATCGACCACATGGCTGATGGCCTGCCCGCGCAGGAACTGCGCCAGGCCCTGGGCACCGCCAAACCCGCCCACGCGCGTGGGCAGGGGCTGGGCCACGGGCGACTGCGTGACGCCCGCATACGAGAACACGGCGGCAATGCCGGCGCGGTGCAGGGCCTGGGCCAGCTGGCTGGCGCCGCTGGTGCCGCCCAGCAGGAGAACATGGGGCATGACTGATCCCTGGTTGACATTGGTGGGCCTGAACGAAGACGGCCTGGACGGCCTCTCGCCCGCCGCGCTGCGCGCGCTGGACGCGGCCGAGACCGTTTTTGGCGGGCCGCGCCACCTGGCGCTGGCCGGTGCCGGCGAGCGGGGCCGTCCCTGGCCCGTGCCCTTTGACGTGGCGCCCGTGCTGGCCTGCCGTGGCCGGCCCACGGTGGTGCTGGCGTCGGGCGATCCGTTCTGGTTCGGGGCGGGCGGCAGCCTGGCGGCGCATCTGGCGCCGCAGGAGTGGCGCTGCCACGCCCAACCCTCGACATTTTCGCTGCTGGCGTCCCGCCTGGGCTGGAAGCTGGAAGACACGGTCTGCCTGGGCCTGCACGCCGGCCACGTGGAGCAGCTGCTGCCGCACCTGTCGCCAGGCCGCCAGTCGCTGGTGCTGCTGCGCGATGGCGCCGCCGTGGCCGCACTGGCGGACTGGCTGGTGCAGGAAGGCTGGGGCGACAGCCGCCTGGAGGTCCTGGAATCCGTGGGCGGCCCGCGCGAGCGCCGCCGCGCATGGCGCGCCGCCGAAGCCGCCCAGGCCCTGGCCGCCGACCCTGCCTGCGCGCCCGCGGCCGTGGCCGTATTCGCCCAGGGCGGCGCGGCCCTGCCGCTGGTGCCGGGCCGGCCCAATCACTGGTACGCCAACGACGGCCAGATCACCAAGGCCCCGGCGCGCGCCCTGACCCTGGCGGCTCTTGCGCCGCGCCACGGCGAATGCCTGTGGGATGTGGGCGGCGGCTCGGGCTCGGTGGCCGTGGAGTGGTGCCTGGCCGGTGGCTCTGCCATCAGCCTGGAGCAGCATGCGGCGCGTGCGGACAACATCCGTCTCAACGCCCGGCGCTTCGGCCTGCAGGCGCGCCTGCGCGTGGTGCAGGGCGTGGCGCCTGAGGCGCTGGCCGGGCTGCAGGCGCTGGCCCGGCCCCAGGCCGTGTTTGTGGGCGGGGGCTTTGACGCGGCCCTGTTCGAATGCCTGCAGGCCCTCATGCCCGCAGGCTGCCGCCTGGTGGTCAATGCCGTGACGCTGGAGACCGAGGCCCTGCTGGTGCAACTGCAGGCCGAGCACGGCGGCCAGCTGCTGCGGCTGGAGATTTCCAGCGCCGAGCCGCTGGGCCGCATGCGCAGCTGGAAGGCTGCGCGGCCGCTGGTGCAGTGGAGCTGGCAGCGGTGAACCCGGACGAAGCCATCCCCCACCGCTGCGGCGTGCTGGGCCTGGGCCTGCACACCGACGCACTGCCCCATGCGCTGCAGGCGCTGTGGCAGCGGGCGCAGGCGCTCCTGCCGGAAAGCGCAGGCGCAAGTGCCTGCGCGCCCCAGCCCATCTGCGCCGTGGCCGTGCTGGACACCAAGGCCGGCCATCCGGCGCTGGCCGCCTGGATGGCGGCTGTCGTGCCCACGGCCGTTCTGGTGCGCGTGCCGCCAGGGCAACTGCCTGGGCAGCCCGTGGTCACGCAGTCGCCGCGCATGCTGGCGCGCTATGGCACGGGCAGCGTGGCCGAGGCGGCGGCACTGGCCGCCGCAGGCCCGCACTCCGCCCTGAGCGTGACCCGCCTGGTCGCGGACGATGGCAGCGCCACCCTGGCCCTGGCCGTGGGCCAGGGCGGACCTCTGAACTGTTGCCTGGCCCACGCCAGCCAGGCCAAGAACCAAGGAGCAACGGCATGACCGTGCATTTCATCGGCGCCGGCCCCGGCGCCGCCGACCTGATCACCGTGCGCGGGCGCGACCTCATGGCGGCCTGCCCGGTCTGCCTGTACGCGGGCTCGCTGATACCGCGCGAGCTGCTGGCGCACTGCCCGCCGGGCGCGCGCATCGTCAACACCGCATCCATGAGCCTGGACGACATCGTGGCCGAGATCCAGGCCGCCGAGGCGCGTGGCGAAGACGTGGCGCGCCTGCACTCGGGCGACCTGTCCGTCTGGTCGGCCATGGGCGAGCAACTGCGCCGCCTGCGCGAGGCCGGCATTGCCTACACCGTCACGCCCGGCGTGCCCTCGTTCGCGGCCGCCGCCGCCACGCTGGGCGCGGAGCTGACCCTGCCCGGCCTGTGCCAGTCCGTGGTGCTGACGCGCACCTCGGGCCGCGCCACGGCCATGCCCGAGGGCGAGAACCTGGCCGCCTTCGCGGCCACGGGCGCCGTGCTGGCCATCCATCTGTCCATCCATGTGGCTGCCAAGGTGCAGTCCGAGCTGCTGCCGCACTACGGCGCCGACTGCCCCGTGGCCATCGTCTGGCGCGCCAGCTGGCCTGACGAAACCGTGGTGCGCACCACGGTGGGCAGCCTGACCCAGGCCGTGGCCACCCATATGGAGCGCACGGCCCTGATCCTGGTGGGCCGCAGCCTGCAGGCCGAGGACTTCGGCGAAAGCCGCCTCTACGCGGCCGACTATGACCGCCGCTACCGCCCGCTGGGCACCGAGCCGCGCTTTCCCGCCACCGATGTGCATGCGAATGCCGCGCTGGATACCGCGAGGGATACCTTGAGGGACACCGTGAGCGACACCGTGATCGACGTGCCCCTCGGGAACCCCGCCCCATGAGCGCGGCCCTGCCGCCCGTGGCGCTGAGCCTGATCGGCATCGGCACGGGCAACCCCGACCACCTCACGCGCGAAGCCCAGGCCGCCATGCAGGCCGCCGACCTGATCCTGCTGCCGCACAAGGGCGAGGACAAGGCCGAACTCGCCGCCCTGCGCCGCGACCTGTGCGATGCCGTGCTCACTGCGCCCGGCCCGCGCATCGAAGGCTTCGACATGCCCGTGCGCCGCAGCGCGGGCGACGACTACCTGGCCCAGGTCGATGAATGGCATGCGGCCATCACGCGCTGCTGGCAGGCGGCCATCGCCCGGTCCATGGCCGATGGACTGGCGCCGCGAACGGCCGGCCAGCCCCTGCGCGTGGCCCTGCTGGTCTGGGGCGACCCTGCGCTGTACGACAGCACGCTGCGCATTGCCGCGCGCATGCAGCCGGCGCCGCACAGCGTGCGCGTGGTGGCGGGCATCAGCTCCATGCAGGTGCTGTGCGCCGCGCATGCGATTGCGCTCAACGGCATAGGCCAGCCCTTCGTGGTGACCACGGGCCGCCAGCTGCGCGAGCAGGGCTGGCCACCCGGCGTGGACACGGCCGTGGTCATGCTGGACGGGCAGTGCAGCTTCACCGAGCTGCCCTCCCACGGCCTGCACATCTGGTGGGGCGCCTACCTGGGCATGGACCGCCAGATGCTAGACAGCGGCCCGCTGGCCGAGGCCGCCCCGCGCATCGCGAAGGCCCGCGCCGCAGCGCGCGAGCGGCATGGCTGGATCATGGATATCTACCTGCTGCGGCGCGGGGACTGAGACCGAGGCTGCTGCCGACGCCGGCCCCCACGCTGTACACCCCCTTCATCAAGGAATCCCGCCATGCAGATGGACAACATCCCCTTCAACACCACCGACTGGGCCGCCGTGGCGCCCACCGAGCATTCGGCCGAGGCCGGGCAGGCGTTCTGGCGCACACAGAACTTCGGCAACATCCGCGTGCGCACGGTGGAGTACACGCCCGGCTATGTCTCCGACCACTGGTGCACCAAGGGCCATGTGCTGCTGTGCCTGGAAGGCGAGCTGGAGACCGAGCTGGCGGACGGCCGCCGCTTCACGCTGACGCCCGGCATGAGCTACCAGGTGGCGGACAACGCCGAGCCGCACCGCTCGCGCTCGCCCAAGGGCGCCAGGCTCTTCGTGGTGGACTGAACCTGCAGGCACGATCGGCACGGCAGCGCGCTGCAGGTCAGCGACAGGTTCACGCCGGCGCGGGCGAGAGCTGCGCAAACGTGCCGTCATTGAGTGGCGTACGGCACGGGTTGCCAGGGTGCTCATGCCCGGGTGGTGGAATGCCTGACGGACGGACGGCTCTCCAGGTACGCAGTCATCGGCCATCAACGCAGCGGTGAAGTAGGCATTGCCGCTGGCCACAGCCCCTGTGGCCGGGCTTGTGCACAATGAAGAGCTTTCGCCCAGCCTCTTCACGCGATGCAGCAAGAACCCGACTTCCTCCACAACCTGAACCAGGAATTCCGGGACGGCAGGCGCTGGCTGGACCGCACCATCGTGCTGGCCTATGCGGCCGCCGCCGGGCTGTGCGTGGTGGCCTTCACGCTGATGGCCGACGCGGGCTTTGAACTCTTCGAGAGCATCTACCACTGGCAGGGCGGCTGGGCCGTTCTGCTGTGGATGCCTGCCGTCACGGCGGGCGCCGTGTGGCTCACGCGGCGCTGGGCGCCGGGCGCGGCGGGGTCGGGCATTCCGCAGGTGATCGCCACGCTGGACCCGGCGCTGGACCCCGCGCAGCGCGGGCGCTTCGTGTCGCTGTGGCTGTCCTTCGCCAAGATGGCCCTGGCCAGCGCGGGCTTTGCGGCGGGGCTGTCGATCGGGCGCGAGGGGCCTTCGGTGCAGGTGGCCGCCGGTGTCATGCACCATGCGCGGCGCTGGTTCGGGCCGCATTCGGGCATCAGCCACCATGCGCTGCTGGTGGCTGGCGGCGCGGCCGGCATTGCGGCGGCCTTCAACGCGCCGCTGGCGGGCGTGGTCTTCGCCATCGAGGAGCTGTCGCGCAAGCTGGAGTCGCGCTCCAGCGGCCTGATCATCGCGGCCATCGTGCTGGCCGGCCTGATGGGCGTGTCGGCCTTCGGCAACCTCAGCTATTTCGGGCGCATCCAGGTGCCCCACCTGACCTGGGACGCGCTGCTGCCCGGCCTGTGCGTGACCCTGGCCTGCGGCGTGCTGGGCGGCCTCTTCGCCAAGCTGCTGGCCGCTTCGCTGACCCGCGCGCCCGAGCGGCTCAACCAGCTGCGTGCGCGCTTTCCCATCCGCTTCGCGGCGGCGATCGCGCTGGTGATCGCCGTCATCGGCATGGTCACGGGGGGCGCCACCTTCGGCGCGGGATCGGAGGCCGTCAAGCACATGCTGGCGGGCCAGGCCGACGTGCCCTCGTTCTACGTCACCCTGAAGTTCATCGCCACCTGGCTGTCGGCCTGGGTGGGCGTGCCGGGCGGCATCTTCGCGCCCTCGCTGTCGATTGGCGCGGGCGTGGGCCACAACGTGGCCGGCCTGATGGGCGCAGACATTGCGCCCGCCCTCATCGCCATGGGCATGGCCGCCTTCCTGGCCGCCGTGACACAGGCGCCGCTGACGGCCTTCATCATCGTGATGGAGATGGTGGATGGCCACTCCATGGTGCTCAGCCTCATGGCCGCTGCCATGCTGGCCAGCCTGGTCTCGCGCATGCTGGCCCGGCCGCTGTACGAGACGCTGGCCCAGCACATGCTGAGTCTGGTGCCTGCTCCTGCTCCTGCTCCCGAGCCTGCACCTGCAACTGAGCCAGCACCTGAGCCCGTACCAGCACCGGCCGCCGCACCGGAGCCGGAGCCCGCCAGCGCACCTGCCAGCACCGCAGAGCCGGCTGCACCGCCCAAGGATCAGGACAAGCCCGCAGGCGCCTGAGCCGGGCGCGCTTGGCTGACAGGCAATGGCGAAGGGCGATGGCCTGGGCGCGCTGCACGCCACGCCATGCTCGCTTCCTGAGTCCTGACGCACAACCCGAGGAAAGGAACGCGCCATGTGGGAGGAAGTAACCAGCACCCTGGCCGAGGAATTCTCCAGCCTGCCCGATGCGGCCGAGGTCACGCGCGTCATGGTGCGCCTGCTGCTGGCGGCCCTGCTGGGCGGCATCGTCGGCTACGAGAGAGAACACAAGGGCAAGGCCGCCGGCCTGCGCACCCACATGCTGGTGGCCATGGGCGCGGCGCTGTTCGTGCTGGTGCCCGAGCGCGGCGGCATGGGCATTGCCGACATGAGCCGCGTGATCCAGGGCGTGGTGGCCGGCGTGGGCTTCCTGGGCGCGGGCGCCATCATCAAGCGCCACTCCGAAGAACAGGTGCAGGGCCTGACCACGGCCGCCGGCATCTGGATGACGGCCGCCATCGGCGTGGCCTGCGGTCTGGGGCGCGAAGCCATCGCGCTGCTGGCCACGCTGCTGGCCATCGTCATCCTCGTGATGCTGCCGCACGTGGTCAGTGCGCCGCCCCCGCAGGCGGACGCGGAGCCGGATACCAAGCCGCGCGAGACTTGAGGGCGGGCGGCGGCCTGAAGCCTGGTATTCCGGCTTTGTTCGCTTTTTCCTGATGTTCGTGCTACTTGAACATGGCAAACATCACGAACGCAGCCAGTGAGGCTTGCGAGGCGCTCGCCAACTCCCGATAGGCAGTCACCTGCGTGCATGGCATCTCTGGCCATGCACGCATGCCATTAGAAATCCACACTCGCACTCAGCGAGAACGTGCGCGGACCGCCCACCGTCAGGTAGCCCGAACCCGGGTAGCCGCCCACGGAGGCCCAGTAGTTGCGGTCCGTCGCGTTGTCCACGCGCAGGCGCAGCGTGAGCAGCTTGCCCTGCACTTCGGTCATGTAGCGCACGCCCAGGTCCAGGCGGTTCCATCCGGCCACGCGCAGGGTGTTGACATCGTTGGCGTAGCTGGCGCCGGTGTGCACCAGGCGGCCGTCCAGCGCCAGGCCGTTGATGCCCGGCACATCCCATTCCACGCCCGCCGTGGCCTGGAAGCGCGGCACGCCGATGACACGCTTGCCGTCGGTGGTGGCGCGGCCCGTGCTTTGCTGCCTGGCGTCCAGCCAGGTGGCGCCGCCCAGCAGGCGCAGGCCGCGCATGGGTTCGCCGAAGACGTTGAATTCCACGCCCTGGTGACGGTCCTTGCCGGCCGAGGTGAAGAGGTTGCCGTCGATCAGCGAGCGCGGCTTGTCGGTGGAGAAGAAGGCCAGGCCGCCGCCCAGCTTGCCGCCGTCGTACTTGACGCCCACTTCCTTTTGCTTGGTCACGTAGGGCGACATCTGCTGGCCCGCGTTGGCGATGATGGTGTCGCCCGACTTGGCCGGCGCCGTGTCGCCCTGGGCCAGTCCCTCGATGTAGTTGCCGTACAGCGATACCTGGGGCGTGAGCTTGAACACAGCGCCCAGCACCGGGCTGGTGCGGCTCTGGTCATAGGCCGTGCGCACGCCGCCCTGGCTGGTGACCGCGCCGTTGCTGACGAGGCGGTAGCTCACCGAGTCGGTCTCTATCGTCTGGCGGCGCACGCCGGCCGTCACCAGCATGCGGCCGTCCATCAGCGACAGCGTGTCGCCCAGCGCAAAGCTGTTCAGGCGCGTGCCCCGGTTGTAGGCGGGGTTGGACAGGTCGTTGCCCAGGTAGTTGAGCGGTGTGATCGCGTAGTAGCGCGGGTCGTAGAGATTGGTGGCCAGCGTGTTGCTGCCCCCGCCGGTGCTCATGCCGTAGGCGTTGTAGACCTTGAGGTCGAAGGCCGAGTAGCTGGCCACGATCTCATGGCCCACGCTGCCCGTATTCAGGCGTGCGCGCACGCCCAGCTCGCCCGTGCTCACGCGGTCCTTGCGCGCGTTGTCGAAGCGGCTGGTGGTGGCCGCGCCATTGCCGGCCGCCGCCAGCGTGATGTTGGCCAGCGAGTTGTTCTCGGAGCTGCGGCGCAGGCCGTAGGCGGCCCAGGCCGTCACGTTGCTGTTGATGTCCCACTCGCCGCGCAGCGTGCCGAACAGGTCGCGCTCGTCGGAATAGGTCCAGGGCTGGGCCCAGTTGGAGGAAGCATCGGGCGCAGCAGGAATGGCCGCCAGCCCTGCGCCCGGCGTGACATTGGTGCGCGTGCGCTTGAGGCGGTTGTCCTGCCAGCCGATGTCGCCCGACAGGCGCACATTGCGGCTGCGCCAGTCCATGCCCACGGACAACAGATCGAGCTTGGAGCTTTCCTGGTCGATGGCCGTGTCGCCGCCACGGTGCGCGGCATTGAGGCGGATGCCCGTGGCCTGGTCGGGGCCGAAGCGCCGGCTCACGTCGGCCGCCACGAAGGCCTGGCCGCCGCTGGCAATGCCCGCCGTCACGCGCGACAGCGGATCGCTGCCCGCGCGCTTGGGCAGCAGGTTGATGTTGCCGCCCAGGCCGCCGCCATTGGGGCTGGCGCCCATCAGAAAGGCCGATGCGCCGCGCAGCAGCTCCACGCGCTCGAACAGCTCGGTGGCGATGTACTGGCGCGGCAGCAACGCATACAGGCCGTTGTAGGCCACGTCGTCCGAGCCCAGCACGAAGCCGCGCACGAAGTAGGACTCCTGGAAATTGCCGAAGCCGCGCGCCACGCGCACGGAAGGATCGTTCTGCAGCACATCGCCCACGCTCTTGGCCTGGCGGTCCTGGATCAGCTCGTTGGTGTAGCTGGTGATGGAGAACGGCGTCTCCATGTTGTCGCGCGTGCCCAGAATCCCGGCCCGCCCGCCGCGCGCCACCTGGCCACCCGCGTAGGGCTTGGACAGGCCTTCAGCCGACGCATCGGCGCTGGCCTCCACGGTGACGGTGCCCAGCTCGGGCGCGGCCGTTGCCGTGGAAGGGGCAGGCTGGGCCCATGTGGCGCCAGCAGACAAAAGAAGGGCCAGGGCCCCGGCGATCGGGGTCAGCGTGTAGAGGGGGGAGTGCATGGAGAAAACGGGATGAGAATGCGGGATGAGAATGATTCCCAATAATTTTATCGATGCGACTCCCCCGTATGGGGCTTGTAGGGAGATGTGTCTGTTTGTGCCCACATCCCTGCCAGCGCATCGCTGCCGAAGCTGCGCTTGTGCCGGCTGTGGAAACTTGCCTATCATCCGGTCGGCCCCCTGTTCCGGGGCTGGTGCGTAAGAACACCAATACACAGCGGTTGAGCCTCCCCGAAAGCGAGTTCTGTCCCTTACCGGAGCACGGAACGATGATCACCGTTTCTCACCCCTTGGTCTGCGCCCAGTTCACTGGTATCGCAGGCTTTTTCATGACCGCAGTCACTTCGGCCGGTCTTTTCCATACCTTGTCACCCCTTCAACTGGGGCACTCTTTGCGCCACTTCGCACGGAGGGCGCAGCCATGAAGCAGACCAAGGAACAGGCCAAGACCTCGACCGCCAGGATTGAGCGGCTGACGCGCGATATCTCCGAGATCCATAAGCTGGTGGATGAGGGCTGCGCCGAGATCACGGTCACGGCGCAGATGGCCTTGAAGTGGCTGGAGACGCCGGAGGGCTGCCAGCGGCTGGACGTGGTGGCCGAGGCCTTGAAGATGATTCGCCATAGCGCCCTGTTCACGGGCGACTGCTCCAGAAGCAAGGCGATCTCGGCAGGCAGCACGTACCGCAATCTGGCCCAACGGCGGCTGCGCGAGGCCGAGAAGGCAGCCGATGAGGCGCGCGTGGCGCAGGCCTTGCGGAATTCGGCGGCTTAGCGCCGCAGCGTGCAGCGTGCACCGGGCCAGGTGCGCGCCGAGGGGGCCGGCGCCTGCTCAGGCGCCGGCCAGCAGCTCCCGCGAACACGCCTGCGCCTCATCCTCCCCCTGCACGAACGCAACCCGCATGCCCAGCGCCTTGCCCATGCCTTGCACGGCCAGGCGCAGGGCGGCGGGCACGGCGCGGTCGCCCGTGATGACGACCATGCCACGGCACAGCTGGCGCATGCGTTCGCGGTTGCGCTTGAAGAACAGGGCGCGCTGCTTGCGTTCTTCGTGGCTTTCCTCGGGGTGGTCGCCGGGCAGGTGGTCGGTGAGCAGCACGAAGTGCTGGCCCTGGTCGAGCAGGGATTCGATCTGGGCTTCGGCCGATGCGTCATTGCCGCTGCCTGCGTCTGCAGGTGCCTGCGCTTCGGGTTCGCGCAGGTAGACCAGGGGAAAGCGGGAGGTATCGATCAGCATGTCATGGTTCCTGGAAAAAAGCAGGGCATCAGTACAGGTCGTGCCTGACCGCATGGGCGTAGTGGGCGTTGGCCTGTTCCTGTTGGGCGGCATCCATGGCGGGCGCCGTGGCATCGGCCAGCTGCGTGAGGGCGGCCATCATCTGGCCCACGGTGGGCAGGGCGGCGCGGTCCAGCTGGCTTGACGGGCTCCACAGGCCGGAGCGGTGGATGGCCTTGCCGCAGTGCAGCAGCACTTCATCGACCAGCACCACGGTGGCGGTCTTGGGCGTGCCCCGGCCTTCGCTCAGCTCCTGCAGCAGATGGGGGTCGGTGGAGATGCGGCCGCGCCCGTTGATGCGCAGGAAGATGTCCAGCCCCGGGAACAGGAAGAGCATGGCCAGGCGGTCATCGGCCTGCAGGTTGCGCAGGGATTCGATGCGGTTGTTGCCGGGCCAGTCGGCAAAGGCCACGGTGCGCTCGTCCAGCACCTGCACAAAGCCGGGCGGCCCGCCGCGCGGCGAGGCATCCAGGCCGCGTTCGCCGGCCGTGGCCAGGCAAAAGAAGCTGGCCTGGCGCAGATAGGCCTCGTGGAAGTCGGACAGGCGGTCGCGCACGGCCTTCTGGATTCTTTCTGCCGGGGCGGCGTAGAGCGAGTCCAGGTCGATAGCCGGGCCTGGCGGGTCTGCAAGGGCGGTGTTGTCTGTGTGCATGGCACAAGCGTAAGAACAAAGGCGTTGGCGGCTGTAGACTGGATCAGCCAACAAATAGCTCAAAGACGCCATGCCCGATGCCATTCTTGAACTGGTCAGCCATGTGAACCGTGCCGATGGCCCCGTGCTGATCGCGGCCGTGGGCAACCAGGACGAGGAGCTGGCCTCCGAGCCGCACCGGCACGCGCGCGGCCAGCTGTTCGGCTCGCTGCGCGGGCTGCTGTCGGTGGGCGTGGAAGACGCGGTCTGGGTGGTGCCCGCCATCCATGCCGTGTGGCTGCCGCCGCACCAGCTGCATTCGGGCCGCTCCCATGGTCCCTTCCACGGCTGGAGCGTCTATGTGGCGGAGCCGGCCTGCGCCGACCTGCCGCAGCGGCCCTGCGCCATCCGCACCTCGGGCCTGCTGCGTGAGGCCGTGCTGCGCGCCGCCGGCTGGGGATGGCAGCAAGGCGTGCCCACAACGCAGCCCGTGCAACCAGGCCCTTCGGCGGACCAGGCCCGCGCCCATGTGATGGCGGTGATCCTGGACGAGATCCGCACCCTGCCCGTGGAGCCCCTGGGCCTGCCCCTGCCCGCAGACCCGCGCCTGCAGCGCATCGCCCGCGCGCTGATCGCCGACCCGGCCGATGCCCGCGACCTGGAGGCCTGGGCACGCTGGGCCGCCGTCAGCTCGCGCACGCTGAGCCGGCGCTTTGTCTCGGAAACCGGCTTCAGCTTCACCGCCTGGCGCCAGCGCGCGCGGCTGATGCGCTCGCTGGAGATGCTGGCCGCCGGCGCGCCGGTAACGAACATCGCGCTGGACCTGGGCTACTCCACGGCCAGCGCCTTCATCGGCTTGTTCCGGCGCACGTTTGGGGAGACGCCTGCGGCGTACCGGGGGAGGCTGGGGGCGATTGTCTGAAGCGCCCATGAAAGGGTGAGGGGACGGATTCTGGACATGGCTTTGGCTCGGCAGTAGGATTCAATCCCACTGCATTCAAGGAGCCGCACATGCGAACCACCCAGCAAATGAGCATCACCCTGCCCAACGACATGGCAGACGCAGTACGGGCGAAGGTGCGTGCTGGCGAGTACGCCAGCGAGAGCGAAGTGATCCGTGATGGCTTGCGGGCGCTGATGGCACGGGATCGTGCGGTGGAAAGCTGGCTGCAAGATCAGGTCGGCCCCGCCTACGATGCGTTGAAGGCCGATCCATCGAGTGCCGTTACCGCCGATCAATTGCGGGCGCGCCTTGCCGCTGAACATGCCAAGGCGAGATGAACTACCGCGTTGTCTTCAGTTCGCAGGCCCAGGAGCAGCTTGTCGAGCTTTACCGCTACATCGCCGAGGCTGCCTCGCACGATGTGGCAGCTCAATACACCGATGCCATCGTGAGCTATTGCGAGAGCCTGCGCACCTTTCCACTTCGCGGCACGCCGCGCGACGACGTGAGAACTGGCTTGCGCATCACCAACTACAGAAAGCGAACTGTCATCGCCTTCGCCGTCGATGCAGACCTGGTTTCCATCATCGGCATCTTCTATGGCGGGCGTGACCACGAAGCACTGCTGCGGGAGGGTGGCGGGATCGCCTGATCAGCCGCGCTGTCCAGATGCCAGAGCTGCCTACAACCGCTGCAGCTGCGCATTCAGATACGCATCGCGCGAGGGCAGCAGGTGCTCGGCGCACAGGCGGACCAGGGCGTCGCGGTCCTGGGCGCGCAGGGCTTCGATCATTTGCCAGTGTTCCTGGCGTGCGCGCTCGCGGTAGTCGGCCGAGACCAGGGAGGCGAAGCGGATGGGGTGCGTCTGGCGCGCGTATTCGGTGATGGCCTTGTGCAGCGTGTCGTTGCCCGCCAGCGCAAACAGTTCCTGGTGAAAGGCCAGGTTGATGCGGAACACCAGGCGCGCGTTGCCTTCGGCCACGGCGGCGTCGTGCTGCTGCTGGATGGAGGTCAGGCGGTCCAGGCTTTCGGGGGGAACGGGCAGGGGGATCTTGCGCGCGGCCTCGACTTCGAGCATGCCGCGCAGCTCGTACAGCTCCTGCACTTCCTGGGTGGAGAACGAGCGCACCAGGGCGCCGACGTTCTTGCGGCGCTCAATGAGGCCCATGCGGTCCAGCGCGGCCAGGGCCTCGCGGGCGATGTGGCGCTTGACGTCGAAGCGGGCCATGAGGTCGTCTTCGACCAGGCGCTCGCGCGGGTGCAGCCGGCCGAAGACCACGTCCTCTTCCAGCGCGGCCACCATGGCGCCCAGGGCGTCGGCTGCGGGGGCGGGTTCGGCATCCAGGGAAATCGGCAGTGAGGCGGCAGCGACCATCAAGACAGGCGGTTGGGACAAAAACGCCATTTTGTCCGAACTGATGGCCCTCACTGGGCATGCCGGGCGTGCCGCGCTGCCTGGCATGGACTATTCGCGCGGGCCGGGAATGGTGCCGCGTTCGGTGGCGCAGCGCAGGAAGTCGAAGTCCACGCCCTGGTCGGCCTGGTTCACGGTGGTAAGAAAGAGCTTGCGGTAGCCGCGCTCGGCCGTGGGCTCGGTCACCGGGTTGAGCCGGGCGCGGCGGGCCAGTTCCTCGTCGCTGACCTGCAGCGTCAGCTCGCGCCGCGCCACCGACAGCGTGATGCGGTCCCCGTTGTGCACATGGGCGAGCGGGCCGCCCACGGCCGACTCCGGCGTGACGTGCAGCACGATGGTGCCGAAGGCTGTGCCGCTCATGCGCCCGTCGGAGATGCGCACGATGTCCTTGACGCCGGCCCGCGCCAGCTTGCGCGGGATGGGGATGTAGCCGGCCTCGGGCATGCCGGGTGCGCCCTTGGGGCCGATGTTCTTGAGCACGAGGATGTCGTCGGCGGTCACGTCCAGATCGTCGCTGTCGATGCGGTGGGCCAGGTCGGCCGCGTTCTCGAAGACCACGGCGCGGCCTTCGTGCTCCATGAGCCGGGGATGGGCGGCCGACTGCTTGATGATGGCGCCGCCCGGCGCCAGGTTGCCCTGCAGCACGGCGATGCCGCCCTGCGGGTAGATGGGGTTGGAGCGCGGGCGCACCACGTCCTGCGCAAAGCCGGGGCCGGCGCGGTCGATCTCTTCGCCCAGCGTGCGGCCGGTGACGGTGAGGGCGTCCAGGTTAAGCAGGGGCTTGAGCTCGCGCAGCAGCGTGGCCATGCCGCCCGCATGGTGGAAGTCCTCCATGTAGTGGTCGCCCGAGGGCTTGAGGTCCAGCAGCACGGGCGTGTCGCGGCCCATGCGGTCCAGGGCCTTGAGGTCGATGTCATAGCCCATGCGCCCCGCGATGGCGGCCAGGTGCACGATGCCGTTGGTGGAGCCGCCAATGGCCAGCAGCACGCGCATGGCGTTTTCGAAGGCGGCGGGCGTGAGGATTTTGTCGATGGTCAGGCGCTCGCGCGCCATGCGCACGGCCTCGGTGCCGGTCTGCTCGGCGATGCGGATGCGGTCGGCCGTGACGGCGGGGGGCGAGGCGCCGCCGGGCACGGTCATGCCCAGCGCCTCGGCAATGCAGGCCATGGTGCTGGCCGTGCCCATGACCGAGCAGGTGCCCACGCTGGCCACCAGCTGGTTGTTCACGTCGGCGATCTCTTCGGCGTCGATCTCCTCGGCGCGGAACTTGCCCCAGTAGCGGCGGCAGTCCGTGCAGGCGCCCACGCGCTCGCTGCGGTGCGAGCCGGTGAGCATCGACCCGGTGATCAGCTGGATGGCCGGGATGCCGGCCGAGGCCGCGCCCATCAACTGGGCCGGCACCGTCTTGTCGCAGCCGCCGATGAGCACGACGGCATCCATGGGCTGGGCGCGGATCATCTCCTCGGTGTCCATGGACATGAGGTTGCGCAGGTACATGCTGGTCGGCGCCGAGAAGCTTTCGTGCACCGAGATGGTGGGGAAGTCCATGGGCAGGCCGCCCGCCAGCATGACGCCGCGCTTGACGGCCTCGATCAGCTGGGGCGCATTGCCGTGGCAGGGGTTGTAGCTGCTGCCCGTGTTGGCAATGCCGATGACGGGGCGCTGCAGCGCCGAGTCCGTATAGCCCGCGCCCTTGATGAAGGCCTTGCGCAGGAACAGCGAAAAGCCGCGGTCGCCGTAGTTGGTCAGGCCCTTCGATATGCCGCTTTCGGCGTCGGCGGGGGTGATGTCGTGGGCCTGGGAGGGCGTCTTGGGGTCGGTCATGGCGGCGGTCCGTGGGTCTGGAGTGGGGAGCGAAGGCAGGCGCTGCCTTGCGTTGACGGCAGGATAGCGGCGCTTCCCTCAAATTATCATCGGCGTTATCACCTATATTATTAATAATCCAATTGACCAACCATGCGGCCGTGTCCGGTCTGCTGCCGGACATGTTTTTCCGACACAAGACAAGGAGACATCCATGACCGCCGCACACCGCTCTCATCCGCCCAACCGGCGCGCCCTGCTGGGCGCCGCACTGCTGACCCTGGGCGCAGGCCTGGCATTGCCTACCGCAGCCAGTGCCGCAGCCGACGCCGCTTCCAACGCCGGGTATCCGGCCCGGCCCATCAAGCTGGTCGTTCCCTACACGCCCGGCGGCGCCACCGACGTGATCGGGCGCGTGGTGGGGCAAAGGCTCTCGCTGTCGCTGGGCCAGCCCGTGGTGGTGGAGAACCGGGCGGGCGCGGCCGGCAACCTGGGCGCCGCCGCCGTGGCCAAGGAAAAGCCCGATGGCTACACCCTGCTGCTGGGCGCGCTGACCAGCCATTCCATCAACAGCGTGCTCATGGCGTCCACGGCGGGCTTCACCATGGACAAGAGCTTTGCGCCCATTGGCGTGGTGGGCCGCGTGCCGCTGGTGGTGACCGTGGGCCCGTCGGTGAAGGCGGCCAGCCTGGGCGAGTTCATCGCCCTGGCCAAAAGCCGGCCGGGCGGGCTGAACTACGGCTCCTCGGGCAATGGCTCACCCCAGCATCTGGCGGCCGAGCTGTTCAAGCGGCAGGCGGGCGTGCCGCTGACCCACGTGCCCTACAAGGGCAGCACGCCGGCGCTCAACGATTTGATGGGCAGCCAGGTGGATGTGGTGTTCGACACCCTGCCCGCCACGCAGGGCTTCATCAAGGGCGGCCGCCTGCGCGCCCTGGCCGTGACCACGGCGCAGCGCGTGCCCTCCATTGCCGACATTCCCACCACGGCCGAGGCCGGGCTGTCGGGCTTTGAGGTGACGTCGATGTTCGGCCTGCTGGCGCCTGCGGGCACGCCCGCTCCCATCGTCGCCCGGCTCAGCGGCGCGCTCAAGGAGGTGATGGGGCAGCAGGAAGTGAAGGACGCCCTGGTCGCCCAGGGCGCCATGCCCACCTTCACCACGCCTGCCGAGGCGCGAGCCCAGATCGCCGAGGAGGTGGCGCGCTGGTCCGCCGTGATCCGGCAGGCGGGCATACAGCCGGATTGAGGCTGCGCCTCAGCGTCGCCGGGCCCGCGTTTCCGGCAGAAAGGCCGTTGCCAGCCCCAGCAGCGGCAGGTAGGCCACCAGGCTGTACACCCAGACGATGCCGTGGGTGTCGGCCAGGTTGCCCATGCCGGCAGCCCCCAGGCCGCCGATGCCGAACATGAGGCCGAACATCAGCCCCGAGACCAGGCCCACGCGGCCGGGCACGGCCTCCTGGGCATAGACCACCAGCGCCGCAAAGGCCGAGGACATGACCAGGCCGATGACGATGGACAGCACGGCCGTCCAGAACAGATCGGCATGCGGCAGCAGCAGCGCAAACGGCGCCACGCCCAGGAAGGACACCCAGATCACGGCCTTGCGCCCTATGCGGTCGCCCACCGGGCCGCCCGCGAAGGTGCCCGCCGCCACGGCCGCCAGGAAGGCGAACAGGTACAGCTGCGACTGCTGCACGGGCAGGGCAAAGCGCTCGATCAGATAGAAGGTGAAGTAGTTGGCAAAGGCCGCGATGTAGACGAACTTGGCGAACATCAGCACGCAGATCACGGTCACCGCGCGGATGACCTGCGAGCGGTTCAGCACCGTCAGCGCATGCTGGCCGGCCGCCACCACCTTGGCCGGCGCGTGGTGCAGGCGCCAGTGCGTGATGCGCAGCAGCACCCAGATGGCCAGCAGCGCCACCAGCATGAACCAGGCGATCGCATGCTGGCCAAACGGAATGACGATGGCCGCCACCATCAGCGGGCCGATGGCCGAGCCCGTGTTGCCGCCCACCTGGAAGGTCGATTGCGCCGTGCCGAAGCGACCGCCCGAGGCCAGCCGCGCCACGCGCGAGGCCTCGGGGTGGAAGGTGGACGAGCCCACGCCGATCAGCGACGCGGCGGCCAGCAGCATGGGGTAGCTGGTGGACAGGGCCAGCAGGCCCACGCCCACCAGCGTCACCACCATGCCCAGCGGCAGCAGGTAGGGCTTGGGATGCTTGTCGGTGTACAGGCCGATCCAGGGCTGCAGCAGCGAGGCCGTGACCTGGTAGACCAGGGAGATCCAGCCGATCTGCGCGAAGCTCAGCGAGAACTCCGTCTTGAGCATGGGATAGACGGCCGGCAGCACGGCCTGGATCAGGTCGTTGAGCAGGTGGGCAAAGGCGGCGGCGCCGACGATGCGCAGCAAAAAGCCCTGCGCGGCATGGCTGGGCGCTGGATGGGCGGGCGCCGGATGGGCATGCGTTGCAGGCGCGCCCAGCTCGCCCGGGGCGCCAAGAGTGGTGGTGTTGCTTGTCATGGAGGAAAGGGCCCAGCAGGGCGGCACGGTCAGGGTGCGGCGTTGACGAAGGTCAATGGGCCGTGGGACCGAAGATAGGCGTTTGGTGCCCGTCTGTCTCTCTCTATACTGACTTCAATTGTCGAGATCGGGACAGAGAACCGCTTAGAACCGCACAGGACGGGAAGCCCCATGGCCGCAGAACTGCCGCGCATATACCTCAAGTACCACCAGACCGGGCGCCCCATGGCCGCCATGGAGGCCAACTGGGCGCATGGCACCAGCACGGGCTGGCACTCCCACCCGCGCGGCCAGCTGCTGTATGCGATCGAAGGCGTGATGTCCGTGCAGCTGCATTCCGGCTCCTGGCTGGTGCCGCCCAACCGGGGGCTGTGGATTGAGGCCGACGCCGAGCACGATGTGCGCATGTCGGGTGACGTGAAGATGCGCACGGCCTACATCGACACCTCGGCCTTTGCGGACCTGCCCGCGCGCACCTGCGTGGTCAATGTGTCGCCCCTGCTGCGCGAGCTGGTGGTGGCCGCCGTCGGCGTGCCGCTGGACTATGCCGAAGGCAGCCGCGACGAGCGCCTGATGCACCTGCTGGTCGATGAACTGCGCGCCGCCGAGGTGCTGCCCCTGCACCTGCCCCTGTCCGCCGATGCGCGGCTGTGCCAGGTCTGCGAGGCCCTGATGCGCGAGCCTGCCGACACCGCCACCGCCGAACACTGGGCGCAGCGCCTGGGCGTGAGCGCCAAGACGCTGCAGCGCCTGTTCGTGAAGGAAACCGGCATGCCCTTCGCCCAGTGGCGCGAGCAGGCGCGGCTGATGTTTGCGC
The DNA here is from genome assembly GCF_020523835.1 of Delftia sp. Lp-1. Classification (NCBI taxonomy): domain Bacteria; kingdom Pseudomonadati; phylum Pseudomonadota; class Betaproteobacteria; order Burkholderiales; family Comamonadaceae; genus Delftia; species Delftia sp. Lp-1. The sequence goes on from NZ_JAJALJ010000001.1 coordinate 202,208, forward strand.
TGGGCCGCATTGCGGCGGGCGAGCGCATCATCGACATCGCCCTCGATTGCGGCTACGCCAGCCAGAGCGCGTTCACGGCCATGTTCAAAAGGCATTTCGGGGTGCCGCCTTCGGGCTTCCAGCGCTGAGGCACGACCGGACCAAGGTCGGGCCGGGCGGACTTGGATGCAGATCCAGATATCGATTGCGGCACAAGCATATGCCCAAAGATTCGTTCCCCCGCGCCTGCATCGTGGCGATACTGGCCGGCCGCATTCCCTCCACTGCCTTGCCTGTACCACCGTGCTACCCGACCCAGTCCCCGACAGCGCGGCCGAAGCGCAGGTCGATCGCGTCATCGACGGCCTGCTCAACGGCCTGCAATGGCGCGCCAGCGTGTTCCATGTGGGGCAGTACTGCGGGCGCTGGCGGGCCTCCACGGCGGGGCGCGCGCGGGCCAGCTTTCACCTGATCCTGGACGGGCGCTGCTGGCTGCACCTGCCGGGCCAGCCCTCGGTGGAGCTGCAGCCGCGCGACGGCGTGTTCCTCTCGCGCGATGTGCCGCATTTCATCTCGCCCTATGCCGACCCGGACATGGCCTGCGCCCCGCAGGCCATGCGCCCCGCCACGGGCGATGCCGGCATCGGAGAGACGGCGCTGGCCTGCGGCTTCTTCACCTTCGAGGGGCCCATGCGCGGCCTGCTGGTCGATGCCTTCCCCGACCATCTGGTGCTGCGCGGCGACGACCATGCGATGAGCGGCGCCTCCATGCTGTTCGACCTGATGCGCGCCGAGGCGCTGCGCACGGGCACCGAGCCCTCGGCCGTGATGGACCGGCTGGTGGGCCTGCTGTTCTTCTACGGCCTGCGCCAGCTGGCGCATGGCGATGCGCGGGCGCGCGGCATCTGGAGCCTGCTGCGCCGGCCGGGCTTTGCGCCGCTGGTGGCCGAGCTGCTGCGCGACCCGGCCCGCAACTGGAGCGTGGCCGACATGGCCGCGCGCGTGTGCCTGTCGCGCGCCACGTTCTTTCGGCAGTTTGCCGAGGCCTGCGGCCAGCCGCCCCAGCAATTCCTGCTGCTGCTGCGCATGCAGCTGGCCGCGCGCCGCCTGGCCCAGGGCGAGGCCATAGGCCAGGTGGCCGAGGCCGTGGGCTACGAGTCCTATGCGGCTTTCTCGCGTGCCTTCAAGCGCGTGATGGGCGAGCAGCCCGGCGCCTGGCAGCGCGCGCAGGCACGCTGCTGCTGAGCCGCCATCCGAGCCCGCCGCATGCGCCTGCGGGTTGACACGTTCGGGCATAAATCCGCGACGCGGCGGCATTGATGGCAAGGGGGGCGCGGCCGATCATGAAGGCATTCCTTCATTCCTGCAAAGCACCATGGCACGCCTGACCCTGCACACCCCGCAAACCGCTCCTGAAGCCAGCCGCCCCTTCGTGGAGCGCGCCCTGGCCGGCAACGGATTCCTGCCCAACCTGATCGCCATCCTGGCCAACTCGCCCCAGGCGCTGGAGACCTATGTGACCGTGGGCCAGATCAACGCGCGCGCCCAGCTCACGCTGGCCGAGCGCGAGGTGGTGCAGATCACGGCCGCGCGCATCCATGGCTGCGACTTCTGCGTGGCCGGCCACACCAAGCTGGCCTTCAAGCAGGCCGGCCTGACCCAGGCCGAGGTGGTGGCGCTGCAGGACGGCCGCGACACGGGCCAGCCGCGCCTGGACGCCGTGTGCCGCTTTGCCGAAGCCGTGATCGCCACGCGCGGCGCCGTCGCCGACGAGGCCCTGGCCGCCTTCCATGCGGCCGGCCTGAGCGAGCAGCAGGCGCTGGAGGTGGTGCTGGGCATCAGCCTGGCCACGCTGTGCAACTTTGCCAACAGCCTGGCGCAAAGCCCCGTCAACCCGCAGCTGCAGCCCTATCTGCCCGAACAGTTCCGACAACCGCAGGAGAACACACATGCTGGCTGATTCGCTGCGGCAGTGGCTGGACGCCCATGCCGACTCCCTGGACGAAGGCCCCGCGCATGCGCACGAGGTTCTGCCCCGGGTGGCGCAGCACGGCCTGTTCGGCCTGGGCGTGCCCGTGGCCGAGGGCGGGCAGGGCGGCAGCCTGGGCGATGCGCTGGAGGCCATTGCCGGCGTGGCCGGGCATTCGCTGACGGCGGGCTTCGTGTTCTGGGCGCAGCGCGCCTTTGTCGAATACCTGCTGCAGTCGCCCAACGCGGCGCTGCGCCAGCGCTGGCTGCCGGGCCTGCTGCAGGGCACGCAGGCGGGCGCCACGGGCCTGTCCAACGCCATGAAGTACCTGGGCGGCATCGAGGCCCTGCAGGTCGAGGCCACGCCCGTCGGCACTGTCGGCGCCGACGGCCTTGCACTGCGCGGGCGCGTGCCCTGGGCCACCAACCTAGTGCCGCCGGGTCGCTTCGTGGTGGCCGTTGCCGTCTCGCGCAGCGACGGTGCAAAGCCCTTCGTGGCCGCGCTGCCCGGCGATGCGACGGGCCTGCAGCGCAGCGCCGACCTGGACCTGATCGCGCTGCGCGGCAGCCATACGGCGGCGTTGTCCATCGAGGGGCTGCAGATCGGTCCGGCCGATGTGATCCATGCCGACGCCAACCATTTCCTGCCGCGCGTGCGGCCCGCCTTCATGGGCCTGCAGCTGGGGCTGTGCATCGGGCTGGCGCGCGCCTCGCTGGCGGCGGCCTCGGCCCGTGCCGGCGCCGGGCGCGATGTGCTTGGCGGCCCGCTGCAGCAGCAGCGCCACGCGCTGGAACTGGCCACGGCCACGCTGCATGCGGGCCTGTCCGATGGGCGTTTTCTTGACCGACCTCAAGCCCTGTTCCGCCTGCGCCTGGAATTGAACGACATCGTGCAGCAGTCCCTGCAGCTGGAGCTGCACGCCAGCGGCGGGCGCGCTTATCATCGCGACCAGCCGCTGGGATTTGCGCGCCGTTGGCGCGAGGCGGCCTTCATCCCCATCGTGACGCCCAGCGTCACGCAGCTACAGGGTGCGCTGGCTGGCGCGGCCCTGGCAACCACCAGTTCATGACCCAGACGGAAGCTTTCTCCCCTGACGCTCCCGCGCCCGTGCTGCAGGCACGCGGCGCGGGCTTTGGCTATGCGCCCGGCAAGGCCGTGTTCGAGGACATCTCCCTGAGCATTGCCCCGCGCGAGATCGTCTGCCTGCTCGGCGGCAGCGGCTGCGGCAAGTCCTCGCTGCTGCGCGTGCTCGGCGGCCTCGAATCGCCGGACGGCGGCGCCTGGAGCCGGGGCGAGCTCCAGTTCCTCGGCCAGCCGCTGACCGCGCCGCACCCGCGCGCGGGCTTCGTGTTCCAGCAGCCCAGCCTGCTGCCCTGGCTGGACGCGCGGCGCAACGTGGGCTTCGGCCTGGACTTCGAGCGCCAGCCGAAGCTGGAGGCCGAGGCCCGCAGCCAGCGCGTGGAGCAGGCGCTGCAGGCCGTGGGCCTGGGCGGCAGCGGCGCGCTCTACCCCTCGCAGCTGTCGGGCGGCATGGCCCAGCGCGTGGCCCTGGCGCGTGCCCTGGCGCGCGAGCCGCAGCTGCTGCTGGCCGACGAGCCGTTCTCGGCCCTGGACGCCATCACGCGCGCCGAGATGCAGGAGCTGATGGTGGACGTGGTCCACCGCTGGCACACGGCCGCGCTGCTGGTCACGCATGACATCGACGAGGCCATCCTCGTGGGCGACCGCATCCTGCTGATGGGCGGGCGGCCCGGCCACATCGTGCGCGAATGGCGCGTGGACATAGCGCGCCCGCGCGAGGACCAGGCCGCCGCCGTGACCGCGCTGCGGCTGGACATCCTCTCGGCCCTGCACGGCGTGCGCCATGCGGCCCAGGCCTGATCCGGCTCGCCTGCCTGCCTGCCCGCCTGCCGATCCGCCTGCAGATCCGCCATTTCTTCGACTTCAACCATGCTCTTCTGAAAGGTCTTTCGCATGAGCTTCCAGGACCACCCTTCTTACACCCACATCTGCGCCTCGTCGGACTGCGGCTGCGGCCTCACGCGGCGCGACATGCTGCGCCTGGGCGCGCTGGCCACGGCCTCGGTGGCCGCGCCGCTGCTGGCCGCAGGCGATGCGCGCGCCCAGGCCTTCAAGGGCGATGACCAGCCCGTGAAGATCGGCTACCTGCCCATCACCGACGCCACGCCGCTGCTGGTGGCGCACGGCAATGGCCTGTTCGAGGCCGAAGGCCTCAAGGCAGAGGCGCCGCGCCTGTTCCGTTCCTGGGCCCAGATCGTCGAGGCCTTCGTCTCGGGCCAGGTCAACGTCATCCACCTGCTCACGCCCTCCACGCTGTGGGTGCGCTACGGCGCCAAGTTCCCCGCCAAGATCGTGGCCTGGAACCACGTCAACGGCTCGGGCCTGACCGTGCTGCCCGAGATCCAGAAGGTGCAGGACCTGGGCGGCAAGACCGTGGCGATCCCGTTCTGGTACTCCATCCACAACATCCTGCTGCAGGACGTGCTGCGCAAGGCCGGCCTCACGGCCGTGACCCGCGCGCGCGGCGGCGCCATTGCGGCCAACGAGGTCAACCTCGTCGTGCTGGCACCGGCCGAAATGGTCTCGGCCCTGGCCGGCAAGTCGATTGCGGGCTTCATCGTGGCCGAGCCCTTCAACGCCGCCGCCGAGATCGCGGGCGTGGGCAAGATGCTGCGCTTCTCGGGCGATGTCTGGAAGGACCACGCCTGCTGCGTCACCTTCCTGGCCGAGCGCGATATCGCCGACAAGCCCGAATGGGCACAGCGCGTGACCAATGCCGTGGTCAAGGCCCAGCTGTGGACGCGCGACAACCGCCTGGCCGCCGCGCGCCTGCTGTCGAGCACCGGCGAGCGCCGCTACACGCCGCATCCGCAGCAGACGCTGTCCAAGGTGCTGGCCGCCACCGACTACGCCAGCTACGAGGCCAGCGGCGTGGTCGTCAACAAGGGCTGGCACCAGCGGCGCATCGACTTCCAGCCCTATCCCTATCCCTCGTACACCGAGCAGCTGGTGCGCGCCATCAAGGCCACCAAGGTCGAGGGCGACACGCGCTTCCTCGACAAGCTGGAGCCCAAGTTCGCGGCCACCGACCTGGTGGACGACCGCTTCGTGCGCAAGGCCATCCAGGCCGTGGGCGGTCCGCAGGTCTTCGGCATTCCGGCCGATTTCTCGCGCCGCGAAACCATCGTGGTGTGAGCCAGGTGTTGCGACGTATTGGATTGCCGCTGCTGGGCGCGGCCCTGGTCCTGGCCCTGTGGTGGGTGGGCGGCGCGCTGCTGGCGCGCAGCACGCCCGTGGCTGCGGCCTTCGCGCCCTGGCCTTCCCTGCAGGCGCTGGGCCAGTTGCTGACGGGCGCCGACATCTGGATGCACACCCTGCTGAGCCTGCAGCGCGTGGCCGTGGGCCTGCTGCTGGCCTTCGTGGTCGGCGTGCCGCTGGGCGTGCTGGTGGGCCTGTCGCGCGGGTTCTCGCAGGCGTTCTCGCCCGTGTTCCAGTTCCTGCGCATGATCTCGCCGCTGTCGTGGATGCCCATTGCCGTGATGGTGCTGGGCGTGGGCGACGCGCCCGTGTACTTCCTGCTGGCCTTCGCCGCCGTCTGGCCCATCCTGCTGAGCACGGCGGCCGGCGTGGCCCAGCTGGACCGCAACTGGCTGCTGCTGGCGCGCAGCCTGTCGGCCACGCGCACCGAGACCGTGCTGCGCGTGGTGCTGCCCGGCATCACGGCCCAGATCCTCACGGGCGTGCGCCTGGCCATCGGCATCATCTGGATCGTGCTGGTGCCCGCAGAAATGCTGGGCGTGTCGGCCGGCCTGGGCTACTTCATCCTCGACACGCGCGACCGCCTGGCGTATTCGGAGCTGATGGCCGCCGTGGTGCTGATCGGTGCCCTGGGCTATGCGCTGGACCATGCGGCGCGGTGGCTGCACCAGCGCTGGATGCATTCGGCCTGAGGCCTGCGGGCAGGCGGCGGCATCAGGTGCCGCATCAGGTGTCGTGCACGCGGCGCAGCCGCAGTCCTGCCCATCCCGTCAGCACGGCGCACAGCAGCATTCCCCAGGGGCCCAGCGCGGGCACGGGGGTGGCTGTGACCGTGGCTGCGGGCTCCACGGTCTGGGTCCATGCGCCGCTGTCCGCAGCGAGATAGTTCGCATCGCCGCCGTACCGGGCCACGATGGCATGCGGGCCGGCCACCGTCAGTTGGGTGGTGGCGACGATGGCCCGGGCATTGGACAAACCCGCCGTGCCCAGCGACAGGCCGCCAGTCAGGATTTCGACCGTTCCCGTGGGGACGGCGGCGGTGCCCAGGGAGACATCGGGTGCGACCACCACGGAGAAGGACAGCGACTGCCCGGAACGCGAGGGATTGGCGCTGGAGGTCAGCGTGACACGGGAGGGGCCCTGTCCCACCGCCGCCATCTGCGCCGCCTGCGGAGCCGCGTCATGGTCCGCATCGCCGAGCTGGCTGGCGTTGATCGTGCATGTCCCTGCGGCCTGGAAGCGGATGGTGCTGCCGAAGGCGCTGCAGATCGCCGCGGTCAATGCATCCACGGCGAACATGACGGGGTTTCCCGAGGCGCCTCCGACGGCGGCCACGTCATAGGTATGCCCCACCCGTGCGCCGGCCGGTGGTGCCGTGGTGAAGGTGATGGCCTGCGGCGCTTTGGCGATGGCACCTGCCGCCGCCGGGCAACTGGTATCGCTGGCCGGCCAGTAGCGGTTGCCCGTCCCCGTGAACGTTTCGCCGCCACAGTTGTTGCCTGGCGCGTTGTTCGTGATCTGGTTGCCGTGGAGTGTGCGGGGGCGGGTGAGCGTGAACGAGACGCCGGCACCCGAGCCCGGAGACGCCAGCACGTTGCCGGTGACGGTGCTGTCGGTCATGGTGGTCGGCACCCCGCTGCGCAGGCCCCCGCCCAGCGTGCGGGCCGTGTTGCCGGACAGGCGGCTGCGCTCCACCGTCAGCGAGCCGCTGCCCGTGCTGTAGATGGCACCGCCCTGTCCCCCTGCCTGGTTGCCGCTGAACACACTGTCCACGATGGTCACCGTGCTGTCGCGGCTGTACAGTCCCCCGCCGTTGATGCCGGCCGTGTTGTCCTGCACCACGCTGCGCTCCAGGCGCAGGGTGACGCCGCTGTCCAGGTAGATGGCGCCGCCGTCTTCACCGGCGGCGGTCTGCCCGCCGCGCAGTGTCAGCCCGCGCAGCGTGAGCTGGACACCGCTGCCCTGGGCCGAGACCAGGCGGGAGGCATTGCCCCCATCGAGCGCCACCCGCTGGTCCCCGTCGATCGTGATGTCCGAGGTGGTGAAGTTGAGATCGATGGAATGGCCTGCCAATGCAATGGCGGTGAGGCTGCCTGCCGGAAAGACGGCCGGGTCGAACACGATGGTGTCCGCGCCATTGCCCGATACGCATGCGCCGTTGCCCCAACTGCCGTCATCCATCTGTGCACTGGTCAATGCCTCGTTCAGGCTGCAGTCCGCTGCACCGGGCGCGTTGTCCGTGGTATTGACCACGATGGTCGCGGCCTGGCCATTGAGTGCCAGCAGGCTGCACAGCGCGCCAGGCACTGCCAGAAGCCAGAGGCGTCGAAGGGGTCTGTGAAGAAAAGCGTGCACGGTTCCTCCCGTTGCGCTGCGTGTCCCGGGCAGACCCGCGCGCTGTTGTTGCGGACCGCGTGACCTTAGCTTTCTGCGAAGATCGTGAAAATGTGCCGACGGCACATCGCAGGCCTGAAAATGCGGCCTCGGCCGGCCCACCTATCGCCAGCACCTCGAGCACGCCATTGGATTCCGCGACATGACCCTGTCAACGCAGCAACTGGGGCAACTCAATCAGGCCATCCTCGCGGTGCACGGCGCGCCCGATCTGCACGCGCTGGCCACGCATTTGCTGCACGCGCTGCGCCTGGTGGTGCCGGGTGACATACGGGTGGTGGATTTCTCCGGCATTGCAGAAGTCCGTGGCTACACGGCCTACGATCCGGTGCGGGCCATTTCCTCCGAAGTCAACGCTGCGGTGCACCGGTATCTGGCCGACAACCCCTTGTATCGGCAGCGCCAGACGCAGGCCGCCAGCATTTCCGACCTGCTGACTCGCGGCCAATGGCAGCGGACGGCGCTCTACGCCCAGGCCTACTCCCAGGTTGGCCAGCAGGACGGACTCGCGCTGGACGTGGACCTGGGCCACGGAGCGATGCTGACCCTCAATGTCACACGCGCCTCGCGCGGCTACACCGCTGCGGAGCGCATGGCGCTGACCTTGCTGGGGCCGCATGCGCAGGCGCAGTGGCGGCGCCTGAGCCAGCAGCAGCGAATCAGCCAGGCGGCATGGCAGGCGCTCTCACCGGACTCGTCGGCTGCCGACGTGCTGAGCCCGCGCGAACGTGAAGTGCTGCAATGGGTCGCCAACGGCAACACCAACGCAGAAATCGCCACCATGCTGCAGTTGCGTGCAGGCACGGTGAAGCGGCACCTGGAAAACATCTACCGCAAGCTGGGAGCCGCCAATCGGCAGGACGCCTTGTCGAGGATGCGCAGGCCGGATTTCTAGCGCGTGTCGCGCGCTTGTGCGAACCCGCGCGGGCGCCGTGCGCGGGGCCAGCCCTTCGAGAAGCAGGGAAACCGGCCCTACGGCAAGACGCTCCGGTAGGCGACGCCAAACCGCTGGGCCAGCGCGTGCAGGCGCCTGTCCAGCGGCCACAGGCTGGCACCTGAAGACATGAGTGCCGAGGCCAGGAGCGTGATGTCCATCAGACCGCAGCCCAGACCAAAGAGTTGCTCGCGCTCTATCAAGGCCAGCACTTCGCGCATGCTGGCCTGTCGGGCAGGCTTGAGCCGCTGAAGGTCCGCGAGCGTGCGTGCGCGTGCCGGTGGCGTGCCGCAAGCCAGTTCACCCAGCACCAGGGGATGCATGAGCGCCATGTCTTGCTGCAGCAACTGCGCCAGGTGAGGATTGCCCTGCCTGAAGTGATCGATCCAGACCGAGGTATCGACCAGAACGGGATTCATGGCTCGATGCCCTGTGGGCGACGGGGAATCTCCCGCATGTCCGGTGCGGAGCCTCCCAGCGCGGCCAGACGCTTGGCCGCCTGCACTCTCACGAAAGTCTTGATGGCTTCGCGAAACAGGTCGGCCTTGTCCATTTCTGGCTCCGCCAGCTCCAGCGCTTCCTCGTACAAGGCGTCGTCGATGGTGACCGTGGTTCTCATGGCAGACCTCATTGCATCAATGTTGAAGCAAGTTTGCATCCAATGGCGCATCCCTGCAGGTGAGCCGCGCGGGATGGCGCCGGCTTTGCCTGCATGGTGTTTTTAATCTATTGGTTGTACCATGCAACCAAATTGCGAAGGAACATCGCCATGGACATGCAGCAGCGTCAGTTGGAACTGGCCGGCCCCCTGCCGGCCCTTGCACCATCGGGGCGGCTCCGGGGGCGTGTCTGCCTGGTGGTGGGCGCCACCAGCGGCATAGGCCGGGCCACCGCCTTGCGCATGGCCGAGGAGGGCGCCGCCGCCGTGGTGGTCACGGGGCGCCGCCGTGAGCTGGGCCTGCAGCTGGAGCAGGAAATCCGGCAGCGGGGGGCAGACGGCCTTTTCCTGGCCTGCGATGCAACGCGGCAGGAGGACATGGCAGCGGTGGTGGAGCAGGCCGTGGCGCGCTTCGGGCGGCTGGACGCGGCCTTCAACAATGCGGGCTTCCAGGAGCGCTGCGCCGCGCTGGCCGAACAGGATGACGCGGTCTTCTCCCAGGTCTTCGATACGAATGTGCGTGCGGTCTTCCACGCCATGCGCCATGAACTGGCGGCCATGCTGGCCACGGGCGGCGGCACCATCGTGAACAACACCAGCGTCAGCGGCATACGCAATCCCAACCCGGGCCTGTCGCTGTACGGCGCCTCCAAGGCTGCGGCCTTGTCGCTGACCCGCGCCGCCGCCATGGAGTACGCGCCGCACGGCATTCGCATCAACGCCGTTGCCCCTGGTCGCGTGGTCACGGACATGATGCTGGGCTCGGGCATTGCCGACATGCATGCCGTGGCGGCGGGCCTGCCGCTGCGGCGCATGGGCCATCCGCAGGAGGTGGCCACGGCCGTCGTCTGGCTGATGTCGGACGAGGCGGCCTTTGTGGTCGGGCACTGCCTGGCGACCGATGGCGGCTTTCTGGCCGGATGAGCCTGCCCGGGGCAAGTCCGTTGCGCGAAGTGAGCACTATCGGGTTTGATATGATGACTGTATAAAGATACAGTTTTCGAGCGGCCTGGCTGCCCGATCTGCCAGGCCCATGCTCCCTCCCCACCGTTTCTACTACCTGCACAACTTCCAGCGCGCGCTGGACTGGATTGGCCAGCGTTACGGCGATCTGCTGGACGCGCCCGAGCAGGAATTCCTCACCCGTTTCACGCAGCTGCCCCAGCCCTCGCAGGCGCTGATGGTGCGTTTGCTGATGCGGCGCGGGCCCTGGTTTCGGGCCGGCAAGCTGGTGTACGAAGAGATTCCCGCCATTGCCGACGCGGCCGCGCCCCTGCTGGATCTGGGCTGGCTGGACGCGGGCCACCCCATGGCGCTGGAGGAGCTGTTTGCGCTGCACACCAAGCCCGAGCTGCTGCAGCTGTTCGCAGGCGCACCCGTTCACTCAGGCCTGCGCAAGGCCGAGCTTTTACAGGCCCTGGAGCCCCTGCATGAGGCGCCCAGGCCCTATGCGCAATGGCAGCCCCAGGGCGTCGCAGCCGGCGAAGCCGCCTGGCGCGTGATGGTGGGCGCGCTGTGCGAGCGCTTTCGGCTGATGTTCTTCGGCAATCTCTACCAGGACTGGTCGGAATTCGTGCTGGCCGACTTGGGCGTGTTCCGCTACGAGGCCGTGGCCTTCGATGCGGCGTCGCGGGCCTTCCAGTCGCGTGCCGATGTCGATGGCTACCTGGCCCTGCAGGCCTTCCGCGCGGCGCTGGATGAGGGCGTGGAGATCGACGCGCTGCTGCAGCAGGTGGTCGGCTGCGCCAGCGGCAATGCCTGGCTGGAGCAGCGCCGCGCCAAGGTGCTGCTGCGCATAGGCCAGGCCTGCGAGCGCATGCAGGACTGGGAGCGTGCCGAGCAGGCCTATGCGCAAAGCCGCTACCCCGGCGCCCGCCACCGGCGCATGCGTGTGTACGAGCGCATGGAGCGCTTTGCCGATGCCATGGCGCTGGCCCAGGCCGCCCAGGCCCAGCCCGAGAGCGACGAGGAGCTGCAGCGCGTGGCGCGCATGCTGCCGCGCCTGCGCCGCAGCCTGGGGCAGGGCGCGCGCGGGCGTGCGGCGGCGCTGGCGCCCGTGGTGGCGCAGATGCGCATGGACGTGGAGCTGGAGCTGCCGGCGCGGCCCGCATCGGTCGAATACGTGCTGCGCGACCACTGGCACAGCGACGCCGCGCCCGTGTTCTACGTGGAGAACGCGCTCATCAACTCGCTGTTCGGCCTGCTGTGCTGGCCGGCCATCTTCGCGCCGCTGCCGGGCGCCTTCTTCCACCCCTTCCAGAGCGGCCCGGCCGACCTGTCCGCGCCCGACTTCGTGCAGCGCCGCGCAGCCTTGTTCGAGGAATGTCTGGCGCATCTGGACGATGGCAGCTGGCGCGAGGTCATCGTGCAGCGCCATGCCGACAAGCAGGGCCTGCAGTCGCCCTTCGTGTTCTGGGGCACGCTGAGCGCGCCGCTGCTGGCGCTGGCGCTGGACTGCATTCCGGCCGCCCACCTCAAGCTGTTCTTTGCGCGGCTGCTGCGCGACGTGCAGGCCAACCGCACGGGCTTTCCCGATCTGGTGCGTTTCTGGCCGGCCGAGTGCCGCTACGAACTGGTCGAGGCCAAGGCCCCCGGCGACAAGCTGCAGGACAACCAGATCCGCTGGCTGCAGTACTGTGCCGAGCACGGCATTCCCGTGCGCGTGTGCCATGTCCAGTGGCGCGGCCAGCCGCTGGGAGAGGCCGCGTGAGCTACACCGTGGCCGTGCGCGCGCTGTGCGAGTTCACGGCGCGCGCGGGCGACCTGGACCTGCGCTTCACGCCCGCGCCCAGCGCGCTGGAGGGCATGGCCGGCCACAGCCTGGTGCAGTCGCGCAGGGGCAAGGACTACGAGACCGAGATCAGCCTGGCCGGTGAATACGGCGACCTGCGCGTGCGCGGCCGCGCCGACGGCTTCGACGCCGGGGTTGGCCAGCTCGAGGAAATCAAGACCTACCGCGGCCAGATCGAGGGCGTGCGCGCCCACCACCGCGCCCTGCACTGGGCCCAGGCGCGCATCTACGCCCATCTGCTGTGCCAGGCGCGCGGCCTGCAGCGGCTGCGCGTGGCCCTGGTGTATTTCAACGTGGGCAACTCGGAGGAAACCGTGCTGGTGCAGGAGGAAGACGCGGCCACGCTGCGCGCCTTCTTCGAGCAGCAATGCGCGCTGTTCCTGGACTGGGCGCGCAGCGAGGCCGCCCACCGCGCGGCGCGCGAGGCGGCGCTGGCCGCGCTGCGCTTTCCCATGCAGGGCTTTCGCGCGGGCCAGCGCGAGCTGGCCGTGGCCGTCTACCGCGTGGCGCGCGCGCAGCAGGGCGGCCAGTGCCTGATGGCGCAGGCGCCCACGGGCATCGGCAAGACGCTGGGCACCATCTTCCCCATGCTCAAGGCCATGCCCGACCAGGGCCTGGACCGCCTGTTCTTCCTCACGGCCAAGGGCACGGGCCATGGCCTGGCGCTGCAGGCGCTGGCCAGCGTGAACCGGCAGATCGCCGAGCAGCACCAGCCACCGCCGCAGGAGCCGGCTGTGCCGCAACCGCTGCCCTCGCCACCCGCACCACCCGCGCCACCCGCAAGGCTGCGCGTGCTCGCCATCCTGGCGCGCGACAAGGCCTGCGAGCATCCCGACAAGGCCTGCCACGGCGACTCCTGCCCGCTGGCGCGCGGCTTCTTCGACCGGCTGCCCGCCGCGCGAGCCGCCGCACTGCAGCAGGCACCCTGGGACCCGCCTGCCGTGCGTGCCGTGGCGCTGGCGCACGACATCTGCCCCTACTACCTGGCCCAGGAACTGGTGCGCTGGAGCGATGTGGTCGTGGCCGACTACCACTACTTCTACGACAGCGCCGCCATGCTGTACGCGCTCACCCAGGCCCAGCAATGGAAGGTGGGCGTGCTGGTGGACGAGGCCCACAACCTGCTCGAGCGCGCGCGCCGCATGTACACGGCCGAGCTGTCGCAGTTCGCCCTGGCGGCCGCCCGCAAGTCGGCCACCGGTGCCGTACGCAAGGCGCTGGACCGGCTCAGCCGCAGCTGGAGTGCGCTGAACAAGGAACAGACCGCCAGCTACCAGGCCCATGAGGAAGTGCCCGCAGGCCTGCTGGGCGCCGTGCAGCGTGCCGTTGCCGCCATCGCCGACGCCAATGCCGACAGCCCCATGCTGCCCGGCGACCCCGTGCTGGATTTCTACTGGGAGGCGCTGCAGTTCATGGCGCTGGCCGAGCAGTTCGGCGGCCATGCGCTGTTCGATGTCCACCTGCTGCCCGGTCGCTCAGGTCCCCGTCGCGCGCCGGCCTCCACGCTGTGCATACGCTGCGTGGTGCCCGCGCCCCACCTGGCGGCACGCCATGCGGCGGCCCATGCCTCGGTGCTGTTCTCGGGCACGCTGAGCCCGCCGCACTTCTACCGCGACATCCTGGGCCTGCCCGAAGGCACGCACTGGCTGGAGGCCGACTCGCCCTTCCAGGCCGATCAGCTCGATGTGCAGGTGGCCGGCCATATCTCCACGCGCTACCGGGACCGCGACCGTTCGCTGCGGCCCATCGCCGACCTCGTGGCCGCGCAGTACGCGCGCCGGCCCGGCAACTACCTGTGCTTTTTCAGCAGCTTCGACTACCTGCAGCGCGTGGCCGAATGCCTGCAGCGCGCCCATCCCGATCTGCCGGTCTGGCTGCAGACCCCGTCCATGGACGAGGAGGGTCGCGCGGCCTTCCTGGCCCGCTTCACCGAAGCCGGTCAGGGCGTGGGCTTCGCCGTGCTGGGCGGGGCGTTCTCCGAGGGCGTGGACCTGCCCGGCGAGCGCCTCATCGGCGCCTTCGTGGCCACGCTGGGCCTGCCCCAGGTCAATCCCGTGAACGAAGAGATGAAGCGCGCCATGGATCGCCAGTTCGGCGCGGACAAGGGCTATGACTACAGCTACCTCTACCCGGGGCTGCGCAAGGTGGTCCAGGCCGCAGGCCGCGTCATCCGCAGCGAGCGCGACCGCGGCGTGGTCTTTCTCATCGACGACCGCTATCGGCGCGGCGAGGTGCAGGCGCTGCTGCCGCGCTGGTGGCGGGTGGAGGGCATGCGATGATCCGGGCCCGCACCAGTCCACGACTGCCATCCCATCCCCATCCAGTCCCCCATCCCGCCCCCATCCAGGAGCCTTCCGAATGCCCCGCATGCGCTGCGCCATCCTTGCATTGACCCTGGGCCTGCTGGCCGGCGGCCCGGCTGCGGCAGGCGTGGTGCAGCCTGTGCCCGACAGGCAGGCCAGCGAGAACAAGATGCCGGCCTATCCCAAGGAAGCCAGGCGGCTGGAGCAGGAAGGCAAGGTGGTGCTGCGGGTTCTGGTGGGCGCCAGCGGAAAGGCACTGGCCGTGGATGTGGCAGACAGCAGCGGCTATCCTCTGCTCGACCAGGAGGCGCTGGACGCCGTGCGGACGTGGCGCTTTGTCCCCGGCACGCGCGACGGCGTGCCGGACAGCATGTGGACGCGCGTGCCCGTCACCTTCCTGCTGAAATAGCGGCATGCCGGTGGTGGCAGGTGTGTACCCGGTGCGTGCCCTGCGCAGCGACACAAGGCAAGGAGCATTCCATGAAGATCGTCATCACCAGCGTGCTCGTCGACGACCAGGACAAGGCCCTGGCCTTCTACCGCGACGTGCTCGGCTTCGTTCTCAAGCACGACATTCCCATGGGCGGCGATGCGCGCTGGCTCACCCTGACATCACCCGGCGATGCCGATGGCGTGGAGCTGCTGCTGGAGCCCGACATGCACCCGGCCGCCAGGCCGTTCAAGACCGCCCTGCATGCCGACGGCGTGCCGGCCACCTTCTTCGGCGTGGACGACGTGCAGGCCGAGTACGAGCGCCTGAGCGCGGCCGGCGTGCGCTTCACCAGGCCGCCGACGCATCTGGGGCCGGTCACGATTGCCGTGTTCGACGACACCTGCGGCAATCTCATACAGATCAACCAGCGGCATTGAGCGGGGCCTGCGGCCCCTGCAGCCCTTTCGCGCTCAGTCCCTGGCGGTGGGCTTGTCGTGCCGGGGCGGATCGATGCGCTCGATGTTGCCCAGCAGCAGCGCGCGGCCCGCAAAGGTGCCGCCGGCGGTCTCCAGCGCAAAGCGCTCGGTGTCGCGGCCGCGCACTTCGGCCTCCAGCGTCTGGGCCTCGTCCTCGGTGGCGCCCAGGGCCAGCACGGCATGGCGGCCCATGAGCAGGGCGGACTCGAAGCTCTCGCGCACGACATGGTCGGCGTCCTTCTGGATGAGCTCCAGCGCGTGCTCGCGGTCATAGGCGCGCACGATGAGGCGGGCGTGCGGGCATTCGTGGCGCACGTTCTCCACGATGCGCGTGGCGGCGGCCTTGCTGTCCACGCAGACCAGGATTGCGCTGGCATGGCTGGCGCCGGCCGCATGCAGGATGTCGGCGCGCGCGCCGTCGCCGAAGTAGACCTTGAAGCCGTAGGGCTCGGCGTTGCGGATCACGTCGGGGTCGTTGTCGATGATGGACAGCTTGGCGCCACGGGCCAGCGGCCCTTGGCTGGCGATCTGGCCCACGCGGCCGAAGCCGATGACCAGCACGTTGCCGCGCAGGTCCTGCGGCGCCTCCACGCCGTCCAGCGACACGGCCTCGGCGCCTGCCAGGCGCTTGTGCAGCACCACCACCAGCGGCGTGATGGCCATGGACAGCACGACGATGGCCGTCATGTTGGCATGCACCTCGGGGTCGAGCACGCCGAGCTTGAGCGCCTCGGCAAACAGCACGAAGGCGAACTCCCCGCCCTGGGCCATGAGGATGGCGCGGTCCAGCGCATCGGCATGGCTGCTGCGTGCCACGCGGGCCACGGCATAGATGCACAGCGCCTTGCCCAGCATCAGCGCCACCACGCCCATGCCCACGATGCGCCAGTTCAGTGCCACCACCTCCAGGTTCAGCGCCATGCCCACGCCCAGGAAGAACAGGCCCAGCAGCAGGCCGCGGAAGGGCTCCACATCGGCCTCCAGCTGGTGGCGGAACGAGGATTCGGACAGCAGCACGCCCGCCACGAAGGCGCCCATGGCCATGGACAGGCCGCCCATCTCCATCAGCAGGGCGGCGCCCAGTACCACCAGCAGCGCGGCGGCCGTCATCACCTCGCGCGCCTTGGCCTTGGCCAGGATGCGGAACAGCGGGTTCAGCAGCCACAGGCCCGCGCCCACCAGCGCGCCCAGTGACAGCAGGGCCACGCCCGCGCGTTGCCACAGGGGCGAAGTCGCCACGGGCGCCGCATCGGCAGGCGCCAGAAACGCCACCACGGCCAGCAGCGGCACGATGAGCAGGTCCTCGAACAGCAGGATGGAGACGATGCGCTGGCCGCGCGGCGCCAGGATGTCGCCACGCTCGGCCAGCACCTGCATGACGATGGCCGTGGAGGTCAGCACAAAGCCCGCCCCGCTCACGAAGGCCACCTGCCACGGAAAACCGAAGGCCATGCCCACGCCCGTGAGCAGCAGCGCGCACACCACCACCTGCAGGCTGCCCAGCCCGAAGATCTGGCCGCGCAGGTCCCACAGGTGCGAAGGCTTCATCTCCAGCCCGATGACGAAGAGGAACATCACCACGCCCAGCTCGGCCACGTGCAGGATGGTCTGCGCGTCCGTCACCAGGCCCAGTCCGTAGGGGCCTATGGCCAGGCCGGCGGCCAGGTAGCCGAGCACGGCGCCCAGGCCCAGCCGCTTGAACAGCGGGACGGCCACCACGGCGGCCCCCAGCAGCGTGACGATTCCTACGAGCTGGCTTGCATTGCCTTCAGCTGCCATGTTGTGTTTCCTTTGTGCGTGCGTGCGTGCGGCAAGGCGGATTTCCATCCGCGAATTTGCGCGCAGGATAGCAAAGCCCGGTCCTGTGTAGAATCGCGCCCCCTCTGTGCCCCCCTCTGCGCTTACCTCACCGCCCAGCGCCATGCCCCAGATCCTCGTCCACGACCTCCGCAAGACCTACCGCATCCATGAACGCGACCCCGGCGTGATGGGCGCGCTGCGCGCGCTGGTGCGTCCGCGCCATCGCACGGTGCAGGCGCTGGATGGCGTGTCGTTCGCACTGGAGCGTGGTGAGCTGCTGGGCTTCATCGGCCCCAACGGCGCGGGCAAGTCCACCACCATCAAGATCCTGTCGGGCATCCTGCGGCCCGATGGCGGGCGCGTGGAAGTGGACGGGCGCGACCCCTTCACCGACCGCCAGCGCCATGTGGGCCGCATCGGCGTGGTCTTCGGGCAGCGCTCGCAGCTGTGGTGGGACCTGCCCGTGGGCGATGGCTTCAACCTGCTGCGCGACCTGTACCGCGTCGATCCGCTGCGCTTTGCGCGCACCCGCGATGAGCTGGTGGCCATGCTGAGCCTGGAGCGCTTGCTGGACCAGCCCGTGCGCCAGCTTTCCCTGGGCCAGCGCATGCGCGCCGAGATCGCCGCGGCCCTGCTGCACGAGCCCGAGATCCTGTTCCTGGACGAGCCCACCATCGGCCTGGACGCACCCTCCAAGCTGGCCGTGCGCGATTTCGTGCTGCGCGCCAACCGCGAGCGCGGCACCACGGTGCTGCTGACCACGCATGACATGCACGACATCGAGGCGCTGGCGCGGCGCGTCATTGTCATCGGCCATGGCCGCGTGCTGGCCGACTGCGCGGTCGATGCGCTGCGCGCCCAGGTCGTGGCGGCGCAGCGTGATGGCACGGTCGAAGGCGAAGGCGAGGGCGAGGGGCAGGACATGGCCATCGAGGCCGTGATCGCCCGCTTCTACGCCATGCATGGTGCCTCGGAGGTCTGAGCGCCATGGGACCGCGCCACCGTCTGCAACACCTGCTGCGCCCCTATAAGGCCGCCTTCGCCTCGCGCTTTCTGCTGATGCTGCAGTACCGCACGGCCGCCTACGCGGGCTTTGCCACGCAGTGCTGGTGGGGCGCCATCAAGACCATGGTGCTGGCGGCGTTCTACGGCAGCGCCTCGGCATCGGCCGGCGCGCCGATTTCGCTGGAGCACGCCATCACCTACACCTGGGTGGCGCAGGGCCTGTTCGCGCTGCTGCCGTGGAGCGGCGACCCCGACGTGGCCCTGGCCGTGCGCACGGGCGCCGTTGCCTATGACCGGCTGCGGCCCGTGGATGCCTATGCGCTGTGGTTCGTGCGCTCGGCTGGCTGGATCGCCGCGCGAGTGCTGCCGCGCGTGGCGCTGATGGTGGCGTTTGCAGGGCTGGCCCTGCCGCTGATGGGGCTGGGCGCCTGGGGCTGGCAGCCGCCGGCCGGCTGGGCCGCAGGCCTGGGCTTTGCCGCATCCATGCTGCTGGCGCTGCTGCTGTCCACGGCACTGGTCATGCTGCTGAATGTTGCCGCTGCCGCCGCGCTCAATGAAAAAGGTATCAACACGCTGGCCGCGCCCGTGGTCATCGTGCTGTCGGGCAACCTGCTGCCGCTGGCGCTGATGCCCGACGCCTGGCAGACCGCGCTGCTGCTGCAGCCGCTGGCCGGCGTGATGGACATCCCTGCGCGCATCTATTTCGGCCAGATGGCCGGTGCGCAGATGCTGGCCTGCCTGGCGCTGCAAGCCCTGTGGATTGCCGTGATCGTGGCCCTGGGCCGCGCGGCCATGGCGCGCACCATGCGCCGGCTCGAAGTGCAGGGCGGGTGAGCGCCATGGCCAAGCACAAAGGATCGCTGTCCATGTTCCTGCGCCTGGCGCTGGCCTCGCTGGGCGGGCAGGCGCGCTACCCGGCCTCGGCGCTGATGCTGACCCTGGGCCAGTTCCTGGTCACGGGCATCGAGGTCATCGCCGTCTGGGCGCTGTTCCACCGGTTTGGCGAGGTGCAGGGCTGGCGCATCGGCGAAGTGGCCGTGTTCTATGGCCTGGTGAACTGCATGTTCGCCCTGGCCGATGCGCTGGGCCGGGGCTTCGACGTGCTGGGCACGCAGTTCCTGCGAACGGGCGCCTTCGACCGCCTGCTGCTGCGCCCGCGCCCCGTGTGGCTGCAGCTCATGGGCCATGACGTGCGCATCAGCCGCCTGGGCCGCCTGCTGCAGGGCCTGCTGGTGCTGGGCTTTGCCACCGCCCAGGGCGCCGTGGCGTGGACGCCCCAGGCCGTGGCCGTGGCGCTGTTCGCCGTAGCGGGCGGCGTGGCGCTGTTCCTGGGCATCCTGGTGCTGCAGGGTGCGCTCTCGTTCTGGACCGTGGAAAGCCTGGAAGCCGCCAATGTGCTGAGCTACGGCAGCGTCGAGGCCGCCCAGTACCCTTTGGCCCTGTACGCGCAGTGGTTCCGCCGCCTGCTGACCTTCGCCGTGCCGCTGGCCTGCGTGGCCTACTACCCGGCGCTGGCCGTGCTGGGCAAGCCCGACCCGCTGGGCGCGCCAGCCTGGCTGGGCTGGGTCTCGCCGCTGGCCGGCTTTGCCTTCCTCTGGCTGGCCTCGGGCGCCTGGCGCATGGGGGTGAGGCATTACGCGTCCACGGGCAGTTGAAGCCGCTGCAGGCGCCGGTGCGCCACAGGCTCTAGAGCGTGTTATGCACTTTTAAGTACCCGCGTTGGTTCTGCGCGCTGGTGATCGCAAGGCGCAGTGCGCCGCCAAGGCTCATGCCTTGGCAAGCGCTGCAACGCCGCGAGCGCCTGCGCGCAGAGCCAACCCTTCGGGAAAGCCGGGAAAGGGGCCCGGCCCTTCGTTGCAGCCCGCTTGCGGTGTGGCAACCGCGGCGCGTGCTACGCCTCGTTCCGGGCCCCTTTCCCGGCTTTCGCGGGCACGTAAAAGTGCATAACACGCTCTAGACTGCGCGCTTGCCTTACTCCGGACACCAGACCATGACAGCAGATGCACGCTTCGCCCAGGCCGCCCTTGAGCTCGGCCACCGCTTCGATGGCGAGATCAAGATAGGCGGCAACTACAGCCCCGTCGTGCGCGACGGCCAGCAGCTGTTCGTCAGCGGGCAGATTCCCCGCGTGGGCGATGAAGTGCTCTATGTGGGGACGGTCGGCGCCGGGATCGACCTGACATCGGCCAGAACGGCCGCCGCCATCTGCGCCATGCGGGCCCTGGCCTTCGTGCAGCGCGCGGCCGGCTCGCTCGATGCCGTGCGCGCCGTTGCACGCATCACCGTCTATGTGCGCTCGGCGCCCGATTTCACCCAGCAAAGCGAGGTGGCCGATGGCGCCTCCGACCTCATCGCCCGGGTGCTGGGCCCCGTGGGTGCCCACACGCGCACTTCGGTGGGCGTGCTGCAGCTGCCCAAGGGCGCGGCCGTGGAGCTGGACCTGATCGCCCGCGTGGACTGATCGCGCTACCCCTATCCCTATTCCTATCCCTGGCCCGCTGGCGTTTCGTTGCGCGCCTTCCAGGCCCGCAGCGCCTGGCGGTACTCGTCCATGGCCAGGTCATAGCTGTCGAAGATGCAGGGGTCGCACCCATTGCCGCAGCAGGCGTCCAGGTCGGGCTGCTCGGGCGGCTGGGGCATGGGGTCGGCGGAGGCGGCGGGATCTGCGGAAACGGGAATCGGCGCGGTGGTCATGGGGGCGATTGTCTCGCGCCATGGGGCTTTCTGTAGAGCACCAAAAGCAAACCCGCGCTGCCGACATGCAGCAGCGCGGGTTGCTTGTTGACGCGTCTTACCGTCCGGTACGCTGCCTGCGCGCCATGCCCATGAAGCCGGCTGCTCCCGCCATCAGCGACAGCAGCAGCAGGCCCCAGCGGTCCAGCGTGGGGATGCTCTGCGCTCCTGCGGGGGCTCCAGGCAGGGCCAGGATGACGGGATCGACGAACTCGCCATTGACCGTCTTGTCGTCATCGCGCAGGCCGCCGTCCATGATGGTGTAGCTGACCTGGTTGCCACTGATGGTGGGCGTGAAGGGCTGCCACTTGGGCGTTGCGGTGGCGTCGTACTTCATCAACTGCGCGTTGGCGGGCACGGGGGACGCGAAGGTGAGGGTCACGGTCAGCGTGCTGCTGGGGGCGCACTGCTTGGCCGTGAAGTCCACGGCGGCCTGCGGGTAGGTGAAGGCCGCCGGCAGCGGGCCCAGCGAGCCGGCCACGGCAGAAGGCGAGGTGAAGCTGGCCGCAGTCAGCGTGCAGGTGGGGCTGCTGTTGGCAATGCCCAGATCCACACCCGAGCCCGAGGCGCTTTGCCTGGCCTCGCGCGTCACCGTCACCACATAGGTTTTCTTGGTCGTGCCGTCCTGCGCCGTGACTTCGATGGACACGGTATTGCTGCCCACATTCAGCGCCACCGGGGTGGAGGCCGCTGCGCCGTTGACCAGGATCGTGGCGCCCGCATCGGCTGCGGTGGCCGTCACCGTGACAGTGCTGCTGGTGTTGGGCACGGTGGCCGTGTAGGCCAGGGTGCCTGCACCAAAGCCCGGTGCGAGCGTGCCGCTGCTCAGTGCCAGGGCGCTGAGGTCGGCGTTGGTGGAGTTCACCACCAGGGTGTAGCTGGTGCTGCCCGAGGTGAACGGAGCACCCGTGCCCGTGGAGGAGTCCGTGGCCGTGATGGTGAAGGTGAAGCTTCCCGCCGCGGTGGGCGTGCCGCCCAGAACACCGGTGCTGGCATTGAACGTCATTCCGGTCGGCAGCGTGCCGCTGCTGGCGTAGGTGTAGGGCGCCGTGCCTCCGCTGGCAGTGAAGGTCTGCCCTGCATAGGCCGTGTTCAGCCTGGCGGCCGGCAGCGTGGAAGCTGCGGGCGTCAGCGCCACCGTGGCTGCCGTCACGCTGCCACTGTAGGTGCGCTGGCCGCTGATGCTGCTGTTGTCGGTCGCCTGCACCGTGAAGCTGAAGGCCCCGGCCGCCGTGGGCGTGCCGCTGATCACCCCGGTGGGCGACAGTGACAGGCCTGTGGGCAGCGTGCTGCCGCCGGCCATTGCAAAGGTGTAGGGCGTTGCGCCGCCGCTGGCGGTCAGGGTCTCGCTGAACGAGACACCTACCTTGGGCGTGCCGGCCAGCGTCGCGGGCGTCACCATGATGGCCACATAGGTGAACTGGCCTGCCGCGCCGGTGGCGCTGGTGCCACCAGTCGTTGTGACGCGCACATCGACCGTGCCCGCCGATCCTGCAGGCGCTGTGGCCGTGATCTGCGTGGCGCTGTTGACCGTGAAGCCCGTGGCGGCCGTGCCGCCGAAGGTCACGGCCGTGGCGCCGGTGAAGTTCGTGCCGGTCAGGGTGACCGTGGTGCCACCAATCGAAGAACCGCTTGCGGGCGAGACGGAAGTCACCGTGGGTGCGGGCACATAGGTGAACTGGTCGGCCGCGCTGGTGGCGCTGGTGCCACCCACGGTGGTGATGCGCACGTCTACCGTGCCCGTGCCGGCAGGCGCGGTGGCCGTGATCTGCGTGGCGCTGTTGACCGTGAAGCCCGTGGCGGCCGTGGCGCCGAAGGTCACGGCCGTGGCGCCGGACAGGTTGGTGCCGGTCAGGGTCACCGTGGTGCCGCCCGCTTGTGGGCCGCTGGTGGGCGAGATGGAGGTCACCGTGGGCGCAGGCACATAGGTGAACTGGTCGGCCGCGCTGGTGGCGCTGGTACCGCCCGCGGTGGTGATGCGCACATCTACCGTGCCCGTGCCGGCAGGCGCTGTGGCCGTGATCTGCGTGGCGCTGTTGACCGTGAAGCCCGTGGCGGCCGTGGCGCCGAAGGTCACGGCCGTGGCGCCGCCCAGGTTGGTGCCGGTCAGGGTCACCGTGGTGCCGCCTGCCTGCGGGCCGCTGGTGGGCGAGATGGACGTCACCGTGGGCGTGGCCACGTAGGTGAACTGGTCTGCCGCGCCGGTGGCGCTGGTGCCGCCAGTCGTGGTGACGCGCACATCGACCGTGCCCGGCGACCCTGCAGGCGCGGTGGCCGTGATCTGCGTGGCGCTGTTGACCGTGAAGCCCGTGGCGGCCGTGGCGCCGAAGGTCACGGCCGTGGCGCCGGAGAGGTTGGTGCCAGTGATGACCACCGAGGTTCCTCCTGCGGCGGGCCCTGCCGTGGGCGAGACGGAAGTCACCGTGGGTGCGGCCACGTAGGTGAACTGGTCGGCCGCACTGGTGGCGCTGGTGCCGCCCACTGTGGTGATGCGCACGTCTACCGTGCCCGCTGCGTGGGCAGGCGCGGTGGCCGTGATCTGCGTGGCGCTGTTGACCGTGAAGCCTGTGGCGGCCGTGGCGCCGAAGGTCACGGCAGTGGTGCCGGAGAAGTTGGTACCGGTGATGACCACCGAGGTTCCTCCTGCGGTGGGCCCTGCCGTGGGCGAGATGGAAGTCACCGTGGGCGCGGGCACATAGGTGAACTGGTCGGCTGCGCTGGTGGCACTGGTGCCGCCCACCGTGGTCACCGTCACATCGACCGTGCCGGCGCTGCCCGCGGGCGCGGTGGCTGTGATCTGGGTGTTGCTGTTGATGGTGTAGGTGGCGGTCGTGGCGCCAAAGCGCACGGCGCCGGTGCCAGGTGCTGCTGCGAAGCCGGTGCCCGTGATGATGACCGTGGTGCCGCCGCCGGTGGGACCTGCCGTGGGAGAGATGGAGGTGACCGACGGTGCCGCCACATAAGTGAACTGGTCAGCGGCAACGGTGGGACTGGTGCCGACGGAGTTGCTGACGCGGATGTCCACCGTGCCCGTTCCGGGCGGCGCCGTGGCCGTGATGCTGGTGGCGCTGTTGACCGTGAAGCCGGTCGCTGCCGAGGCGCCGAAGTTCACGCCCGTGGTGCCGATGAAGTTCGTGCCCGTGATGGTGACCGCCGTGCCGCCCGTCTGAGGGCCTGCCGTGGGCGCGATGCTGGTGATCGTGGGCGTTGCCAGGTAGCTGAATTGATCGGCCCCGCTGATGGCGCTGGTGCCGCCCGCCGTTGTGACGCGCACATCGACCGTGCCTGTGCCCGCAGGCGAGATGGCGGTGATCTGGGTGGCGCTGTTGACGACATAGCTGGCGGTTGTCGCGCCGAATAGCACGGCGGTGGCGCCGGACAGGTTGGCGCCGGTGATGACCACGCTGGTGCCGCCAGCCTGCGGGCCAAAGTTGGGCGAGACGGATGCCACCGTGGGCGCGGGCAGATAGGTGAACTGATTGGCTGCGGCAGTGACGCTGGTGCCGCCTGCTGTCGTGACGGTCACGTTCACCGTGCCCGATCCTGCCGGTGCCGTGGCCGTGATCTGGGTGGCGCTGTCGACCGTGAAGCTGGTCGCCGGCGTACCGCCGAAGCTCACGGCGGTCACGATGGAGCTGTCGATCACGTTGGTGAAGTTGGTTCCGATGATGGTGACTGGATATCCACCAGCGGCCAGGCCGCTCGTGGGCGACAGCGCCGTCGCCGTGGGTGCGGCAGGGGGGAAGGGATCGACGGCCAGATCGTCGAAGGCGAAGTTGCCGCCTTCGCCAACCGTGGCATTGTTGGATACCCGTACTTCGTCCACATCCGCCAGCGCGCTCAGATCGATAGGGACGAATTGCTCGGTCATGGAAGACGTCTTGGTGACGGTCACGCTGGCACCGGACACGGGGCTGCCGCCGCGATAGCCCGCGAGTGTGAACTGGGTCATTGAGCCGTAGGCATGGATGCGCACCCGTGCGAGGCTGAAGCGGTCCGTGCCATTGGCCGCCTTGATGATGGCGTTGCCGTCAAGGGTGGCGGAGGTGATGGCGTCGCCGGACGTGGTGATTCCCGGGCTGCCCGTCTGCAGGTCCACTTCAGCGAAATAGGACCACTGGCCGGTGAAGCGAAGCCCGTTGTAGTCCGGGGCAACATCCGAGAAGGCGCCAGGCGCGGCGCTGCTCCCGAAGTCGATGATGCCCGGGTCCACTGCGGCATGGGCCGGAGCCGCCAGTGCCATCACCAACCCTATGAACCACGCAAACCACATGGACAGCATGCGTGAAGCGGACTTGGGCCTGGGGGTGTGGTTGGTGGGCATGGCGGGCAATGGCTGGAGGTGGAAGAACGTCAGGGCCTGACGGGGAATTCGCCGGACAGGCAGATGCAGAAATTCAGCGCCAGAACGGGTTGCATATTGCTATGGGCCTGGTTGCCGCCGACGGGCAGCAGCGCTGTCGGCGCCATGGCCGAAGTGGCAGCTCCCGCTGCATAGGTGGGCCTGGCGCTGCCCCGGGGCGGTACGCCTTGCATGCCCTGCGCCAGCAAGTTGCCGCTGGGGGTGGCCGCCGTGGCGCCGGCGCCCTGGGCGCTGATGCCGTGGCTGTGCGCCGGTATCTGCGCAATGCTCAGCGTTTCGGTGGCTGTGCCCATGGTTTCACCGATGTTGCGGGGGCTCAGTCCAGGTCCCGTGCCGGCGCCCATGGCGGCTCTGCCCTGCAGATTGGGCAGCATGAAGTTGGTGGTTCCGTTACCGCCGAACCGGTTTCCGATGACCGAAAAAAGCGCTGCGTTCTGCTGTATCTGTATGGTCTGGCCTGCGCAAAAGGCCCAGTTGACAGGGGCGAAGTAGAAGCCGAATGCGCGGACCTCGCCGTAGAAGGGATCTGCCATATGGATGTTTCCTTGGGGGAGGCTTGTTCAGTTGCGGGACGGGAAGATCCCGGAGCTGGCGATGCACCAGTTGATGACCAGCGAGGGCTGCATGTTCTGGTGAGGCTGGCTGCCGCCGCTGATGTCCACGGCGGTGGCCGCCATGAAGGAATTGGTGGGCGCGCCATAGGCAGACAGGCCATTGGCGGCCTCGGCCATCACATTGCCGCCGGGGACATTGGTGGTGGCCACCGCGGCGCTGGACAGCAACTGGTGGGTGTGCTGGGGCATCTGGCTGGGGGTCAGCGTGACGTTTTCCGTACCGTCGATCAGGCCGAGCACAACGCTGCCACCGTATCCAATGGGCGTGCGACCACGCAGATCGGGCAGGCCGAAGGTCGTCGAGCCATTGCCGCCGTATTGGGTGCCCAGCAGCGCAAACAAGGCCTGGTTCGTATTGATCGGCAGAATCGCTCCGTTGCACAGCAGCCAGCCCCTTGGGACCTGGCCAAAGGCGAATGCGCGGATCTCTCCGAGAAAGGGTTCCATGAAGTGCTCCTGTCCGTGCTATGCGAAGCTGGGGAAGATGCCCAAGAGGCAGATGATGTAGCTCAGCACCAGGCTGGGCATGACGTTGTTGTGCGGCTGCCCGCCGCCGACGATCTGCACCGAACTGGGTCCCAGGGTGGCGGCAGTCGTGGCGGGTGAGGGGGCGTAGAGGTTGAACCCCGTGACGGCTGCCGGTACCTGCTGTTGTGGCTTGCTGGTGCTGGCGGCGCCGGCCGCCGAGAACTGGTGGGTGTGCCCGGGCAACTGGTTGATGTTCAGCGTTACGTCTTCCGCACCCATCTGCTGGCCCAGAACGCGGTTGCTCCCGCCCGGCAACTGGCCTTGGCCAATAGGAAGCCGGCCCTGCAGGTTGGGCAGTGCGAAGTTGGTGATGCCGTCGCCGCCATAGGTGGTACCCAGCAGCGCGAAGAGTGCGTCGTTCTCGCTGATGGCAATCAGCCTGCCGTCGCACAATGCCCAGTTCTGGGGGGCAAAGTTGCCCGCAAAAAGACGGATTTCTCCAATATATGCCTCGCTCATGGCGTCTCCTCCTCCTTGATCGACGTGTTCATGCGTGTGATGAGTGCCTGGTAGCTGGTTTGCCCCGGCTCCGCATCCACGACGGGCCCCAGGAACAGAGCAAAGCGTCCCAGGCGTTCGTGGGAAAGCAGGTAGGTGTCGTGGGCCGGGCGGCCGATGTCAGGCCCCTTGAAGCGCAGCGAGCAGCGCGAGGCCAGCAATCCCTGCGTGACCGTGGCCGTTTCCAGGCGCAGCGCCACGGGCGCGGCACCGGGGAGCTGCAACGCGAAATCGGTGCCGACCAGGCCGGTGAAATCCTCAGGGCAGGGCATGCGCGCAGGCTGCGGCGCGCGGCGCATATACCAGTACACGCCGCGATCGGCCTCGGTGACAAAGCCCAGGCGCTGGTAGTGGCCGAGGATGGGGTTGTTCTTCTCCACATGCAGGCCCAGGTCAATGCCCAGGGCATCTGACTCATCCGTCAAAGCCTGCAGCAACTGCCGCCCCACGCCCTGGCGACGGTGCCTGGGAAGCAGGGCGATATCCACCACGCGGATTTCCTGCGGGCTGCGGTCCACATACAGCCGGCCCGCTATCTCGCCATCGCGCAGCACCAGATCGAAACTGGGGTTGGCGTAGGCCGTCGAATACTGGGTGTGCTGCGCCATGAACTGCTGGCGAATGAAGGCATTCCATTGCTCCTCGGGCCAGCCGAATTGTTCGCGCTCCTGCTCGCGTGTGGAGGCGAAGATGGCCAGGAGAGCGGCTTCGTCGCCGGAGCCAATGGGTTGAAGCGCCAGCGCACCGCAGGATTCGGGGTGAGGGCTGCGGAGACTGGTATTTGCAGGCGCAGTGCTCATGAATGGAAATCGACTGGAAACGCAGGAGTTCCAGTCGTGAATAATTGAAAAGAGTTGTTAAATCATAGGCAGTTTTTGCAAAGGATTGTCAAATTTCTTTGAGAAAGGATTTTCAGTATGCCAAGAAATCCATGCGAAAGATGAGTGCTCCCATAGGGAAAGATCTGAATCGATTGATATTTGAAATTGACAATGCCCTATCAATGCATTGATGTTGTTTATTGTTGATATTGATTGTTCATTCAAATACTACAGGATTGCCATTTTGAATATCCCTGAAATCAGTGATATTCAACTCAAACAGCGCGGCGCCGGGAAATCGATCACGCTGCGGATGATCTCGCGCATTTCCGTGATCAGCGGCCGGGCATCGTCGCGGCGCCATTGCACGGTGTAGGTCAGCGGGGCCAGCGCGCTGTGCTTTGCGGCCTCGGCGCTGCCGTCCAGCACGCGCAGGCGGCCGCGTTCCTGCAGGGCCAGCGCCCATTGCTCGGGCATGTAGGTGAAGCCCAGGCCGTCCACCACCATGCCCACCACGGCGCCCCAGCTGTTGCACGACAGGCGCCGCTCCACGGCCAGGCCGTGGCGGCCCAGCCAGTCGTCCAGCGTGCGCGTGGCGCCCGAGCCGGTGGGCAGGGCGATCAGCAGTTGCTCTCGCACCAGGCGCCGGGGCAGGCCGGTGCCGGCGCGGGCGATGAAGTCGTCGCTGGCGGCCCAGACGAAGCGCACCTGGGCGACCTGCTCGAAGGCCAGGCTGCTGCGCGAGGACGGCCCGGCAATGACCACGCAGTCCAGCTCGCCATCGACGATGCGCTGCTCCAGCACCTGGCCGATGTCGGTGTGGGGCTCCAGCTGCAGGTCGGGGTGCAGCTCGGCCACGCGCTGCACCAGCCGGGGCAGCCAGGTCAGGCCGCTGAGCTCGCCAAAGCCGATGCGGCAGCGGCCCTGCAGGCCCACGCTGCGGCCCGCCGCCTCGCGCAGCTGGGCGGCGCCGTGCAGCAGCTCGCGGATGCGCGGCAGCAGCTGCTCGCCCTGGGGCGTGAGTTCGGCGGCGCGGCCGCTGCGGTCGAACAGCTGCACGCCCAGCGAGGCCTCCAGCTCCGCAATGCGCTTGGACAGCGATGAGACCGACAGGTGCACGCGGTCGGCGGCCACGCTGAAGTTCAGGCAGGTAGCGGCCCAGTAGAAGGCTTCGAGCTGTTTGAGGGTCATGGCGACATTCTTCCAAAATCGAAATATCGATTCCTATTTATTTCGCTTTTCTTTGCAGGTTGGTCCTTCTACATTGGCCGGCAATGCCTGCCAACAACGTCCCCTCCACCACCGCTCCTGCAGCTGCTGCACCAGCCCCTGCCCGGCCGCCGCGCCGCCTGCGCCAGGTGCTGTCGCTCGATGATTTCGAGCGGCTGGCGCGGCGCCATCTGCCGCGCCCCATCCATGCCTACATCAGCGGCGCGGTGGAGGACAACGCCTCGCTGGCGGACAACCGCCGCGCCTTTGCCGAGCTGGCCTTCGTGCCGCGCGCGCTGGTGGGCGTGGCACAGCGCGACCCCTCCTTCGAGCTGTTCGGGCGCCGCTACGGCGCGCCCTTCGGCGTGGCGCCCATGGGCATTGCCGCGCTGTCAGCCTACCGGGGCGATCTGGTGCTGGCCCAGGCCGCACAGCAGGCGGGCGTGCCGGCCATCATGAGCGGCTCCTCGCTGATCCGGCTGGAGGAGGTGATGGCGGCCGCGCCCCACACCTGGTTCCAGGCCTACCTGCCGGGCGACCAGGGCCAGATCGATGCGCTGCTGGACCGCGTGGCCGCCGCCGGCGTGCAGACCCTGGTGATCACGGTGGACACGCCCGTGGCCGCCAACCGCGAGAACAATGTGCGCGCCGGTTTCTCCACGCCGCTGCGGCCCGGGCCGGGCCTGGCCTGGCAGGGCATCAGCCACCCGCGCTGGCTGTTCGGCAGCTTTCTCAAGACCCTGTGGCGCCACGGCATGCCGCATTTCGAGAACAACTATGCGCACCGGGGCGCGCCCATCCTGTCGGCCAGCGTGATGCGCGATTTCTCGGACCGCTCCCACCTGGCCTGGCCGCATCTGGCCGCCATCCGCCAGCGCTGGCAGGGGCAGCTCGTGGTCAAGGGCATTCTTTCGGCCGCAGACGCCGTGCTGGCGCGCGATCACGGCGCCGACGGCCTCATCGTCTCCAACCACGGCGGGCGCCAGCTCGACGGCTCCGTGGCACCGCTGCGCGTGCTGCCCGGCATCGTGCGCGCCGTGCCCGGCCTGCCCGTGATGCTGGACAGCGGCGTGCGCCGGGGCACCGACGTGCTCAAGGCCCTGGCCCTGGGCGCGCGCTGCGTGTTCGTGGGCCGGCCCTTCAACTACGCGGCCTCGGTGGCCGGGCCGGCGGGCGTGGCCCACGCCATGGCCCTGCTGCGCGAGGAGGTGCTGCGCGACATGGCCATGCTGGGCGCCACGCGCCTGGACCAGATCACGCCGGCCTGCGTGCGCCATGCGCAGGCCTGGGATGCGTTCTGAGCGGCAAGACAACGGTATCGACACAGACACAGACACAGACGGAGACACAGCAGTGAGCAAGATTCCCGGATTCCATATCCACGCCCGGCCCGAGGCCGCCCTTGGCGATGCGCTGCTGCAGCGCTATCGCGGCTTTCCGGTCGCCAATGTCAGCGACGCCATGAGCCGCACCACGGGCACCTCGGCGCTGCGGCCCTTCCATCGCCGCCAGGGGCCGCTGGTGGGCCGTGCGCTGACCGTGCGCACGCGGCCCGGCGACAACCTCATGGTGCACCAGGCCATCGACATCTGCGGCCCCGGCGACGTGATCGTGGTGGACGCGGGCGGCGCCGGGCCCAACGCCATCATTGGCGAGATCATGCTGGCGCTGATGATGGCGCGCGGCGCGGCCGGCATCGTCATCGACGGGCTGATCCGCGACAGCGACACCATAGGCCAGCACGGCCTGCCCGTGTATGCGCGCGGCGTCTCGCACCGCGGCCCCTACAAGGACGGCCCCGGCGAGCTGCACTTGCCCGTGAGCATCGACGGCATGGTCGTCCACCCGGGCGACCTGGTGCTGGGCGACGGCGACGGCCTGCTGGCCGTGCCCGCCGCCGAGGCCGCCGCCATTGCCGACCGCGTGGAGGCCATACAGCGCGACGAGGCCGACGTGCTCGCCGCCATTGCCGCAGGCCGCGCCGACCGCTCCTGGGTGGCGCGCACGCTGGCCGCCAAGGGGGTGCTGTGATGGACCGCCGCATTGTCCGCTTCGACTACTGGCTGGATGCGGCCTTTGACCGCATCGTCTCGGCCGCGCCTGGCGTGCAACTGGTCACCTGCCGGCGCGAGGGCGACGATGCCGCCGCCTGGCAGGCCCTGGCCGGTGCACAGGTCTACCAGATCACGGCCGCCAAGGACGAGCTGCCGCGCCACTGGTTCGCCACGGCGGATCTGCTGGCACGCTGTCCCGATCTGCTGGCGGTATCTTCCAGCGGCTCGGGCTGCGACACCATCGACATCGAGGCCTGCACGCGGGCCGGCGTGGCCGTGATGAACCAGTCGGGCGGCAATGCGGATTCGGTGGCCGAGATGGCCATCGGGCTGATGCTGTCCGTGCTGCGCCGCATCAACGAATCCGACCGCCTGCTGCGCGCCCCGGGCCGGGGCTTCAGCCGGGAAGACGTCATGGGCCACGAGCTGCGCGGCCGCACCCTGGGCCTGGTGGGCGTGGGCGAGGCCGGCAGCCGCGTCGCGGCCCTGGGCCGGGCCTTCGGCATGCAGGTGATCGGCTGCGACCCGGCCTACGACGCGGCCGGCCTGGCAGCGCGCGGGGCAGAGGCCGTCGGCTTCGACGAACTGCTGCAGCGCGCGGACATCGTCTCCCTGCACTGCCCGCGCGATGCCTCCACGCTGGGGCTGATGGACGCCGCTGCCTTTGCGGCCATGAAGCCGGGCGCCGTTTTCGTGAGCACGGCGCGCGGCGGTATCCATGACGAGGCCGCCCTGCACGCCGCCCTGGCCAGCGGCCACCTGGCCGGCGCCGGGCTCGATGTCTGGGACCAGGAGCCGCCGCCCGCCTCTCATCCGCTGCTGGCCCTGCCCCAGGTGGTGGCCACCTTCCACACCGCCGGTGTCACGCACGAGGCCCGGCGCAACAACGCCGAGCTGGCCGCCACCCAGATCGTGCAGTTGCTGGCCAATGGCCAGCGGCCCGCGCGCCTGGTCAATCCCGAGGTCTGGCCGCATGCGCGCGAGCGCATCGCCAGGGCCTTGGACCCGTCCCGTTCCCTGTCCTTTTCCCCGTCCCGTTGAGCCGCTTCCTTCACCATGACTACAAAGCCTCTCAGACCACTGCAAGAGGCGACCCAGGAGACAAAGATGACACAGCAAGCAAGGCGCGCATTGTGCGCAGGCCTGGCCGCCGCCTGCATGGCGCTGCCGGCCCTGGCCCAGGCCCAGACTCAGGGCGAGGTCCCCTATCCCTCGCGCAACATCGAGATGATCGTGGCCTACGGGCCCGGCGGCGGCACCGACCTGGTGGCGCGGCTGCTGGCCCGCCATCTGGAAAAGAAGCTGGGCGGCAGCGTGGTCGTGCTCAACCGCCCCGGCGCGGGCGGCGGCATCGGCTTTGGCGAACTGGCGCGGGCCAAGCCGGATGGCTACACCATCGGCTTCATCAACACGCCCAACGTGCTGACCATCCCCATCGAGCGCAAGAGCAGCTTCCACTGGAGCCAGTACGACCTGCTGGGCAACCTGGTGGACGACCCGGGCGGCTTTGCCATCCACAACAGCAACGCCATCACCACGCTGGCCGGCCTGGCCGCCTACGCCCGGGCCAACCCCGGCGCCGTGACGGTGGGCACCACGGGCACGGGCTCGGACGACCACCTGGCCATGCTGCTGTTCGCCAAGGCCACGGGCACGCAGCTCACCCATGTGCCCTACAAGGGCGCGGGCGAGGTGCGCGCCGCCGCCACGGGCCAGCAGATCACCATCGGCGCCATCAACGTGGGCGAGGTGCTGGCCTACCAGAAGGGCGGCACTCCCATCCGCCTGCTGGGCCAGATGTCGGCCGCGCGCAGCTCGCTGGCGCCGCAGGTGCCTACGTTCAAGGAGCAGGGCATCGATATCGAGCTGGCCTCCCTGCGCGGCCTGGCCGCGCCCAAGGGCTTGCCCGAAGGCGTGCGCAAAAAGCTGGTCGATGCCGTGGCCGCCATCGCGGCCGACCCGCAGTTCAGGCAGCAGGCCGAGGCCATGTACGCGCCGCTGCGCTATCTGGCGCCGCCCGCCTACGCGGCCGAGCTGGAGCGCACCGAGGCCGGCTTTCGCAAGCTCTGGACCGAGATGCCCTGGCAGGACGGAAAGCCCTGAAGGCCCTGGCCATGCAAACCTTTGAATGGACAAGGACGACTGCCATGACCCCTCTGTCGCGCCGCAGCCTGGCTGCGCTCACCCTGTGCACGCTGGCCCTGCCCGCGCTGGCGCAAGGCCCCATCACCCTCATCGTGGGCTGGCCTGCGGGCGGCCCCTCCGACAACGTGGCGCGACTGGCGGCCACGCGCATGAGCGAGGCCCTCGGCCAGCCCATCACCATCGACAACCGGGCCGGCGCGGGCGGCAACCTGGGCAGCGACGCGGCGGCCCGCGCAAGGCCCGATGGCAACACCATCATGCTGGCCACCGTGGCCTCGCACGGCCTGAACTCCGCGCTCTATGCCAAGCTCAACCACGACCCGCTCAAGGACTTCGCGCCCATCGGCATGATCACCACCTCGCCCAGCGTGCTGCTGGTGCCCGTGGCCTCGCCGCTGCGCTCGGTCAACGATCTGCTGGAGGCGGCGCGCGCCAGTCCGGGCCAGCTCAACTACGGCTCGGGCGGCGTGGGCTCCAGCCAGCACCTGGCGGGCGCCAGCTTCAAGCAGCTCACGGGCGTGGATGTCACCCACATCCCCTACAAGGGCACGGCCCCGGCCATGACCGACCTGATGGCGGGCCGCGTGGACTTCGTGCTCACCACGGGCGCCATCCCCTTCATCCGCTCGGGCAAGCTGCGCGCCCTGGCCGTGGCCTCGCGCCAGCGCCTGCCGGCCCTGCCCGATGTGCCCACGTTCGAGGAAGCAGGCGTCAAAGGCTTCTACACCGACTCCTGGTACGGGCTGGTTGCCCCGGCCGGCACGCCGCGTGCGGCGCTGGAGCGCCTGAACGGCGCACTGGCCACGGCGCTGCGCAATCCTGAGGTGCAAAAGCAGTTCATCGAACAGGGCTCGCTGCCCGTCAAGCCCATGGGCGTGGACGCGTTCTGGCGCTTCGTGCGCGAGCAGATGCCCGTGGCCGCCGAGCAGGTGCGGGTGTCGGGGGCCAGAGCCGAGTGAGCGCAGCCGGGTGCGGCAGTGCAGGATCGGCACGGGGGCGACTGCACAGCCGCAATGCAGCCAGCGTGTCACTGGCAGGTCACTGGCAGGTCACTGGTAATTGAGCGTGAAGGTGGCCCGTCCGTTGGCCAGGCCTGTGGTGACGGAGGGCTGGGTCTGGACATAGCGCGCCGTCAATGGAATCACGTGGTTGCTGGTGTTTGGGGTGATGATGCCCGCCTGCCACTGGTTGGGATTGCCGAAGTTGGCGGAGTCCTCGCCGTAGCTGATGACCTTGTCGCTGCTGCGGATCTGGATGCCGATGCCGGCAGCCCCTCCGGTCACCGTCAGCACATCGGAGCGGTTGGCGGCATCGTTGGCATCCGTGAGCGTGACGAACGGGCGCAGGGTGGAATTGGCATCGCCCCCGGTGCAGATCAGTTCCAGATCGAATGGCTGGGGCGCGGAGGTAGCGCCTATCCCGTTGAACTGCGACCTGTTGATTCGCTGCAGGTTCACGGCGATGTTGCTCGTCTTCACCCGGCAACTGGCGCCTGTGCGCACCACGGTGCTGCCGGCCGCCATCACGGACCAGATATTGCAAAGGCTATTGCAGTCAAACCGGGCGGTTGCATAGCTGCTGACACTGAAAGTGCCCGATTGAACGGCGCCTGTCTTGATGAGTTGCATCCATATGGCTTGCTCATGTACATCATCCTTTTGCCATCCCGTGGCTCCTGAATTGTTGGATTGAGTGGTGATGGACATGGTTTTGCCATTGGGGAAATTCCTGGCTTTCCATGTGGCACGCCAACGGATTCCTATTCCGCGCAAAGATGTGGAGTAGATATCGCCGTCCAGCGTAGTGGGGTTCATGATTTGGGGCCATATTTCTGAAGATGGCCCCGAAAGCACACTGTAGGAAATTGTGTCGAGAGTGGATTTGACCATGGGCGATTCCCATAGCACTGATCCATTCATGATATTTCCTGCGGGAACGTTGATGATTTCCGGTAATTGGACGATGGATACTGCCGGTGTAAACATTCCTCCATAAATGGAGCTTACAGAAAAGCAAAGCGTTGCCGGAATGAGAAAATATCTGATTTTTTTCATATGAATGAAACCGGAAACGATGCAGGAGAGTTTGATGGGCGTGCTCCAAAGTCTATTCCTATGATTTATGAAAATCCATAGGATCATTCTTATTTTGGCAATGCTTTTTCATGACTCCAATGCCGTGTTCCGTCCGCTGCCGTGGCGCGGCATGGCCACCGGGTCCGGCCTGCGGCAGACCTGGCGCAAGCGGCGCCAACGACGTGGGCGGCCGCCTGGGCACGGCCGCCTGGGCATGGCCGCCACGGGCGACGCCTTTGCAAGACGCCTGGGCTGAGCCCGTGGCTCAACCCCGCCTGCGCGCCGCCAGCCCCTGCACCACGGCCGCCAGCCGGTCGATTTCCTCGGTGGTGTTGTAGAAGGCCAGCGAGGGCCGCACCGTGGTCTCCACGCCGAAGCGCCGAAGGATGGGCTGGGCGCAGTGGTGGCCGGTGCGCACGGCGATGCCTTCGGCGTTGAGCGCTTCGCCCACCTCGGCCGTGGTCCAGCCCTTGAGCACGAAGGACAGCACGCTGGCCTTGTCGGCCGCCGTGCCGATCAGGCGCAGGCCGGGGATGGGCGCCAGCGCCTGCGTGCCGTACTGCAGCAGATCGTGCTCGTAGCGCGCGATGCGCTCCATGCCCAGGGCCTGCACGTAGTCGATGGCGGCGGCCAGGCCCACGGCGTCGGCAATGTTGCCTGTGCCGGCCTCGAAGGTGTTGGGCAGGGGCTGGTAGACGGTTTTCTCGAAGGTCACGTCGGCGATCATGTTGCCGCCGCCCTGCCAGGGCGGCATGTCCTCCAGCACCTCGCGCCGTCCCCAGACCACGCCGATGCCCGTGGGGCCGAAGACCTTGTGGCCCGAGAACACGAAGAAGTCCGCACCGATGGCCTGCACGTCCACGGCCATGTGCGAGACCGACTGCGCGCCATCGACCAGGGTCCGGGCGCCCGCCTGGTGGGCCAGCTCCACGATCTGCTGCACGGGCACGACCGTGCCCAGCGCGTTGGAGACCTGGGTGACGGAGACGATCTTGGTGCGCGGGTTCAGCAGCTTGCGGTATTCATCGATGAGCACCTGGCCCGAGTCGTCCACCGGGATCACGCGGATCTTCGCGCCCTTGGCGGCCGCCAGCTGCTGCCAGGGCACGATGTTGGCGTGGTGCTCCAGGTGGGAGACGATGATCTCGTCGCCCTCGCCCACATGCTGCCAGCCCCAGCTCTTGGCCACGAGGTTGATGGCCTCGGTGGTGCCGCGCACGAAGATGACCTCGTTCACGTCGGGCGCGTTGATGAAGCGGCGCACGCGCTCGCGCGCGCCCTCGTAGGCGTCGGTGGCGCGCGCGGCCAATTCATGGGCTGCGCGGTGGATGTTGGAGTTCTCGTGCTCGTAGAAATGGCGGATGCGCTCTATCACCGCGCGCGGCTTGTGCGTGGTGGCCGCGTTGTCCAGCCAGGCCAGGGGCCGGCCGTTGACGCGCTCGGACAGGATGGGAAAGTCCCTGCGCACGGCATGTACGTCGAAGGGCGCCTGCACGCCGGCCGCTCCATGCCTTGCCCCGTGCGAAGCCTGCTGGCGCTGCAGCGGATGGGCCGGCGTGGTGTAGCCGGCGGGCAGCACCACGGGATCGACAAAGTAAAAGCGCGGCTCGGCCGAAGGCACGGTGGACGCAATGCCGGGCCCTTCGGTGGGTACGCCGATGCGCGGCACGGCGGGTGACGCAGGTGCCGCAGGTGCAGCAGGTGCCGTGAACGGGAGCGCGGCCAGCGCATCCAGCGGATCGCCCTGGCGCTGGGGCACGCCCAGAACCTGCGATCCCAGGCGCGGCTCGTAGGCGGGCAGGGCGCTCACGACATGGTCAGGCACGCCGTTGCCGGCCTGGGCATGGGGCAGCAGCGCGGGCGCGCGGTGGGCCAGCGAGGCCAGCGGTGCGGGCGAGGCCGGCAGCAGGTTGCTGCCCAGCGCCAGGCCCTGCGGGATGGGCGTGCCCGGCACGCCGGGCCCCAGGCCCGCGGGGCTGGCCAGCGGCGAGCCGGGCGGCGCCACGTTCACGGGGGCCTGCACGCCAGCAGGCAGGCCGGGCAGGGCAGGAGCCGATCCCGGTGCGGCGGAGAACAGGGCGTTGGCCATGCGCGCCAGCGCCTCGGGGTCGAAGGGCGCCTGGGGCGCCACGGAGGTGATTGCAGACACGGTCAACGCCCGGCCTCTTTACTTGTAGGTGTCGGGATAGTCGTGGTACTTGCCGATCTCGACATCGTCGAGCACGGCCAGCGCGTCGGGCGTGAGCACGGCCAGCGAGCAGTACAGCGAGATCAGGTAGG
This sequence comes from Delftia sp. Lp-1, assembly GCF_020523835.1. Lineage (NCBI taxonomy): Bacteria > Pseudomonadati > Pseudomonadota > Betaproteobacteria > Burkholderiales > Comamonadaceae > Delftia > Delftia sp. Lp-1. Next base: position 239,549 of record NZ_JAJALJ010000001.1, read on the forward strand.
ACGCGATGGCATGGTTGTTGATGCCCATGAAGCGCACCGACAGGCCCGGGCTCTGCTCGCCCGGCAGGCCGGGCTGGTACAGGCCGACCACGCCCTGGCGCTTGTCGCCCACGCGCAGCAGCAGGATCTTGCTCTTGCCGTCGGCCACGGGCACCTTGTCCGAGGGGATCAGCGGAATGCCGCGCCAGGTGATGAACTGCGAGCCGAACAGGCTGACCGTGGGTGGCGGCGTGCCGCGGCGCGTGGCCTCGCGGCCAAAGGCGGCAATGGCCAGCGGATGGGTCAGGAAGAAGGCGGGCTCCTTCCAGACCTTGGTCAGCAGCTCGTCCAGGTCGTCGGGCGTGGGCGCGCCGGTCAGCGGGAAGATGCGCTGCTCGTCCGTGACCTGGGCCAGCAGGCCGTAGTCGGGGTTGTTGATCAGCTCGCTTTCCTGGTTCTCCTTGATGGTCTCGATGGTCAGGCGCAACTGTTCCTTGATCTGGTCATGCGGGCTGCTGTAGAGGTCGGAGATGCGCGTGTGCACATCCAGGATGGTGGAGACGGCGTTGAGGAAGTACTCGCGCGGCTGCTCCTCGTAGTCCACATAGGTGCGCGGCAGCTGGTTGTCTTCCTGCTTGGCCGTGCAGGTGACCTTGATGGCCTCCGGGTTCTTGACGCGGTTGAGGCGGTAGATGCCGGCCTCCACCGGCGACCATTGCAGCAGGTGCGTCAGCCAGCGCGGGCTGATGGTCGAAAGCTGGGGAACGGTTTTGGTTGCGTTGGCCAGTTGCCGCGCGGCGTTGTCGCCTAGCGCGGTCGTGCCGCCCACTGTTGCCGACATGTGCAGACTCCGTGATCAGTTCAGGAAAAAGGGAAGGGGAAGGAGGGAAACAGGGCCAGTGTCCCGGCCCGCGCACATGTCTTCAACATGCTATAGCCGCCAAGCGCAGGCCCCGCACCAGCTGGTCGTGGGCCACGGTTTCGCCGCGCATGACCAGGGCCGAGGGCTGCACGCCCAGCGAGACGGCCAGCTTCTCCACGGTCAGCAGCGAGGCGATGACGCGGCCGCGCTCTATCTCGCCCACGTAGGAGCGGTTCAGGTCCGAGTGCTCGGCCAGCCGCTCCTGCGACCAGCCATGGGCCTCGCGCGCCTGGCGCACGGCAATGCCGAAGCTGGTGACAAGCCGGGTGCTCATAGGGCCACCTCCCGGGGCTGCTGCGCGTGCTCGCGCGCATGGGCCTGGGTGACATGGGCGCCGGGCGGCACGTCCTCGGTCACCCAGACATTGCCGCCGATGACGGCGCCGCGCCCCAGCGTGACGCGGCCCAGGATGGTGGCGCCCGCGTAGATGACCACGTCGTCCTCCACCACCGGATGGCGCGCCAGGCCCTTGCGCAGGTGGCCGTGCTCATCGGTGGGAAAGCGCTTGGCGCCCAGGGTGACGGCCTGGTACAGCCGCACGCGCTCGCCGATCACGGCGGTCTCGCCGATCACCACGCCCGTGCCGTGGTCCATGAAAAAGCCCCGCCCGATCTTCGCGCCCGGGTGGATGTCGATGCCCGTCTGCGCATGCGACAGCTCGGCCACGATGCGCGCCAGCAGCGGCTGCTCCAGCAGGTACAGCTGATGGGCCAGGCGGTGGTGGATCATGGCCAGCACGCCCGGATAGCACAGCAGCACCTCGTCCACGCTGCGCGCGGCGGGATCGCCCTGGAAGGCGGCCAGCACATCGCTGTCGAGCAGGCGGCGGATCTGGGGCAGGGACTCGGCAAAGGCGCGTGCGATGTCCAGCGCCATGGCGTCGGCGCCCGCTGCCGTGTGGGGCGCGGACAGCCGCAGCTCCAGCCGTATCTGGCCCAGCAGCGCATGCAGGGCCGAGTCCAGCTGGTGGGCCACGAAGATGTCCTCGCTTTCCTGGCGCAGGTCGTGCGGTCCCAGGCGCATGGGAAACAGGGCTGCCTTGAGCTGGTCGATGAGGGTGGAAAGCGCGTCGCGCGAGGGAAACTCGCGTGCCCCGGGCTCCTGGGTGCGGCCGTGCGCCTCGCGCCATTCGCGGCGCGCCGCATGCAGGTTCTGGGTGAGTCCGGCAATGTCGAAACTGGCCATCTGCGTGCTCCTTCAGTCTTGAATCCAGGGCAGGCCGTGGAAGCGCCAGCCGTCGTTTTTGCCGCGCTGCTGATGTGCGTCGATCTCGCCCTCGAAGCCTTCGAGCACGTTGAACACATGGGTGAATCCGGCCTGGGCGGCCGCCTGGGCCGCCAGCACCGAACGCTTGCCGCTGCGGCACAGCAGCAGGGCCACGGCCTCCTTGCCGCCGTGCGGGGCCAGGCGCGCTTCCAGCTCGCGGGCAAAGCGCGGGTTGCGCGTCAGCGCCGTGCCCGTGGCCCAGGGCACGTGCAGGGTGCCCTGCACCTGGCCGACGAACTTGCGTTCCTCGGCCGTGCGCACATCGACCAGCACGGCCTGGCCGGCCTGCACCAGCGCCCAGGCCACGGGCGGGCGCACGCCGCCTGCGTGGCCCAACCCCTGTGCCTGGGCGTGGTCCTGTGCCTCCTGCAGCGCCTGGGGCAAGGCGGTTTCCAAAGTGAGGGCTGTCATGTCGTCGTCCTTGCGGAGAATTCGCGGGTTGGTGGCTATAGGCACCAATCTAAGAACTTCGCGGCAAGCCACCAACGAACAAGAGCGGCGTTTGATAGAAGCAAAACGTCTATGAAGGCGCCGCGTGGCGCCATGCCCGGTTCGGGCGATCAGGCCGTCAGCAGCCGCTGCAGCATCCACAGGTTCAGCGACACCACCAGGGCCGCGCAGCCCCACAGCACCGCCGACATCCTTGGGCCAAAGGCCAGCTCGCCCAGCGTCTTGCGCCGCGTGGTGAACAGCAGCAGCGGCACGATGGCAAACGGCAATTGCAGGCTCAGCACCACCTGGCTGAACACCAGCAGGGCGCTGGCGCCGGTGCTGCCGTACCAGGCGGTGGCCACCACGGCGGGCACGATGGCGATGCAGCGCGTCAGCAGGGCGCGCAGCGCAGGCGACAGGCGGATCTGCAAAAAGCCTTCCATCACGATCTGCCCGGCCAGCGTGCCCGTGACCGAAGAACTCAGCCCCGAGGCCAGCAGCGCCACGCCGAACACCGCGCTGGCGATGCCCACGCCCAGCAGCGGGGACAGCAGGTGGTAGGCGTCCGACAGCTCGGTCACCGGCGCCTGGCCGGGCCGGTTGAACGCGCCGGCTGCCACCACCAGAATGGCGGCGTTCACGAACAGCGCCAGCCCCAGCGCCACCGTGGAGTCCAGCGTGGCCAGGCGGATGGCCTGCCGCGTGCCCTGGGGCGTGGTGTCATGCCGGCGTGTCTGCACGATGGACGAATGCAGGTAGAGGTTGTGCGGCATCACCGTGGCCCCCACGATGCCCACGGCCAGGTACAGCATCTGCGGATTGGCCACGATCTCCATGCCCGGCAGCAGGCCGCGCAGCACGGCCGCCACGGGCGGCTGCAGCCACACCAGCTGGGCGGCAAAGCACAGGCCGATCACGGCCACCAGGGCGATCACCACCGACTCCAGGCAGCGAAAGCCCCGGCTTTGCAGCGCCAGGATCAGCATCACATCCACCACCGTGATGCACACCCCGGCCACCAGCGGCAGGCCGAACAGCAGGTTCAGGCCGATGGCCATGCCCAGCACCTCGGCCAGGTTGCAGGCCACGATGGCGATCTCGCAGAAGAACCACAGCACCAGGTTGATGCGCGGGGAAAACTGCGCGCGGCAGGCCTGGGCCAGGTCCCGCCCGCTGGCCAGGCCCAGGCGCACGGCCGCCGCCTGGAACAGCATGGCCATCAGGTTGGAGGCAAAGATCACCGCCAGCAGCGAGTAGCCGAACTGCGAGCCGCCCGCGATGGAAGTGGCCCAGTTGCCAGGGTCCATGTAGCCCACGGCCACCATGTAGCCTGGCCCGGCAAACGCCAGCACGCGGCGCGCGTTGTCCGAGCGGCTGGCGCCGCGCGGCACGGCAATGCTGCGATGCACCTGCGGCAGGCTGGGCGTGCCCGCATGGCCGTGGTCCGGCTCGATGGCGCCGAAGCGGCCCTGTTCAGCCGCAAGCACGGTGTCGTTCATGGGGGCCTTTCCGCCGGCGGGGGCACGCGGTTGCAGGGGGGATGCCTATCGGGCGGTTGGCCCCAGGCCGCTGGCGGGCGCAATGGCTGCGGCGGCGGGTGCGGCATCAGTGCCTGCGCCGCGCCACAGCGCCACGAGATCTCCGGTCACGATGACCGCGCCGGCCAGCAGAATCAGGCTGCCCACGCAGCGGCGCGCCACGGTGGCAGGTTTCAGGCGCCGCGGTGTGCGGCCCGGAGTGCGCGGGGCGGATGAGGAAGGCAGAAGTGACATCATGGCAACTCCTTGGCAGGGGAACGCTTGTCTCGGGCCAGCCCCGGGGAAGCCCGCCTGCCCCGGCCGGTGCGGGGCAGGCGGGCGGTCCGCGTCAGGCGTAGGCGCTGCTCATCACCAGCGAGCCGTTCACGCCCGCCGGGAAGAAGCCGCCCTTGGTCGCCGTGTCCTTGGTCAGGTACACGATGTTCAGCACGTCGCCCGGCGAGCGGCTGAAAGCGATGCCGTTGGCATCCAGCGGCACGATGTTGGACGTGGTGGCATCCCCCGTGATGCCCTGGTCCACGTCGGTGGAGCCATCCAGGCTGTCGCGCGCATCCGAGATGGCGCCGGCCGCCGTGCGCAGCGCGGGCGTGGCCAGGCCCTTGGCATACAGCACCGTGCGCACCAGACCTGCGTGGTAGGCCTCGGCGGCCAGAATGCCGGCGGCTGCCTCCAGATAGGTCTTGTTGGTGATCAGCGGCGATGCGCCCTTGTAGGCGGTGACGCCCACGTCCTCGAAGATGAAGGCCCCCAGCAGGAAGTTCTCGTCACTCGCATAGGGATCGAAGGCCGTGCCCGCGCCTACCAGCCCGGCCGCTCGCGCGGCCACCGAGAAGGCGCCGTTCGGGTCGGTTCCGCCGATGTCGATCTGCGGCTGCGCCACCGCGGCCGAACCCAGCGCCGCGCGCAAAAAGGCCACGTGGGCGATCTCGTCCTGGGCGATCTCCTTGGCGTACTGCGCCACCACAGGGTCCTTGAAGGCCACGGCACGGCCGCCCGTGATGGCGCCCTGCGTGCCCACGCCCGACTGCAGGTTGGCGGGCAGGCCGGTGCCGAACACCGCGTAGTGATAGAACTGCGACTCCAGATACTCCAGGTTGAGGGCGAAGTTCAGGATCTCCGCATCCGTGGGCCCGTTGGCCTGCGCATTCGCATCGCCCCCGCCACCGCCGCAGGCGGACAGGATCACCCCGCCCGCCATGCCCACGGCCACGCCGCTGGTCTTGCGGAAGAACTGGCGCCTGTCCTCCAGCTTCTTGGCACGTTTTTGCAAAACCCCGATCAACACTGATTCGTCGGACATGATGGTTCCTCTCGGTTCGCGGCAGGCGCGAACGGTCAACGTGAAGAATGCGCCTCCGGCCGAAAGCACACGGGTGTGGCGAAAGCGCGTTCCACTGAAGAGGTGGCCACCTGCTCCAGGGGAATGGGATGCGTCCCCGCTATCCGGCAGTACGCAGGCCGCGCAGGTCTGGATGTGCCGCAATTGAAAGCGCAGGTAACGGTTTGCGGATACAGCCGTTTCTTTTTCTTTTTTGAATCCAGACCCCGCTGCGCTGCGTATCCAGATCAGCCGGAATCGTTCGGCTTGTCATCAACCCGCTAGGAGCATTCCATGGTCTCGATTCAAAACACCCGCAAGCTGGCCTCGTTCGGCCTGGCCATCGTGATGTCGGCTGCCTCCGTGGCCGCCATGGCCGATGTGATGGTGGGCGGCGCACCCATGCTGCCGTCCAAGGACATCATCGACAACGCCGTCAACTCCAAGGACCACACCACCCTGGTCGCAGCCGTCAAGGCGGCGGGCCTGGTCGATACGCTCAAGGGCCCGGGTCCGTTCACCGTGTTCGCGCCCACCAATGCCGCCTTCGAGGCCCTGCCCGCAGGCACGGTGGACACCCTGCTCAAGCCCGAGAACAAGGGCACGCTGACCACGGTGCTGACCTACCACGTGGTGGCCGGCAAGTGGGATGCAGCGGCGCTGTCCAAGATGATCAAGGACGGCAAGGGCATGGCCAGCATCAAGACCGTCAGCGGCGGCACGCTGGTGGCCAAGTCCAGCGGCTCCAAGATCATGCTGACGGATGAAAAGGGCGGCACGGCCACGGTGACCATCCCCGACGTCTACCAGTCCAACGGCGTGATCCACGTGATCGACAAGGTGCTGCTGCCCAAGTGAACGGCACAGGCAGCGAGCGGGCCGGCCACTGACCGCCGTGGTCAGTGACCGGAGCCTTGCGCCTTCGCCATGCGCCTTGCGGGCGCGCCGCCAGAGGGCGCTCCGCCGGAGGGCGCACCGCCATAGGTCGATCCCGCATAGATGGCCGCCAGCGTCAGCGCCATGCCGGCCAGCGCCATCGGCGTGGGCCGGGCCGTGAAGAACAGCACGTCGATGGCATAGGTGCCTATGGGCTCGGCCAGCAGGATGAGGCCGGCCAGCGAGGCCTTCACATGCGGCACGGCCGTGCTCACCATGAGCCAGGCCACGCCCTGCACCAGCAGGCCATACAGCAGTAGCGTGCCGAAATCGGCCGCACTGGCAATGGCCAGCGATTCGCCCTCCAGCCACGCGGCTGCCAGCAGGCAGGGCGCGGCGGCGGCGCACAGCACGGCCATGTTGACGGCCGGATGCGTGGCGTGCGGCGGGGTCTGCCCCTTCTTGATGAAGACCACGCACAGCGCATAGGCCGCCGCCGAGGCCAGGCCCAGGGCCACGCCCAGCCAGTGCTCGGACGCCGAATCCGGGCCTGCGGCCACGGGCAGCCCCGCGCCCGACACCATGAGGATGCCGGTGGCCGCCAGCACCAGCGCCACGAAGTAGACGACCGTGATCCGCTCGCGGAACACCGCCCAGGCCAGCCCCGCCAGAAAGAACGACTGGCAGTTGGTCAGGATGGCGCCCAGGCCCGGCCCCACCATGCGTATGCTCTTGTGCCACCAGTACAGGTCCAGCGCCAGCGCGGCGCCGGCCAGGCAGGCGTACAGCAGTGCCTGGCGCGTCATGCGCCAGCGCAGGCCCCGCCACAGGGCAAAGCCGGCCAGCCCCAGGCCGCCCAGCAGCATGCGGTAAAAGCCCATGGCGCTGGTGCCCATGCTGCTGAAAGCCACGGCCACGCCGGACAGGCTCAGGATCAGCCCGCCCACGGCCAGCAGTGCCAGGTAGCTTGTCTTTCCGTTCATGCGCCTGGCCCCGTCACGCTTGCCGGTCGGCGGCATTGCGCCGCCGGTATTCGAGCTGGCGCGCCGTCTCGGCCGCGATCTGCGCGCCCAGCAGGCGCTCCACCAGGTGCAGGGCCATGTCGATGCCCGCTGCAAACCCGCCCGAGGTGACGATGGCGCCCTCATCGATCCACAGCCTGTCGGCGCTCACGCGGGCGGCCGGCGCAATGGCGCGCAGGTCTTCCGTGTCCTCGAAGTGCGTGGTGGCCTCGCGCTGGTCCAGGAGCCCTGCCCGCCCCAGCAGGAAGGAGCCCACGCAGACGGAGCCCGTCACCTCGCTGCTGCCGGCCACCTGCCGCAGCCAGGCGGCGACCTCGGGCGCGGCCAGCTCGGCCTGCAGGGCGCCGCCGGCCACGATCAGCAGGTCCAGCGGGGGATGGTCCTGCAGGCTGGCCTGCGCCTGGATGCCCACGCCTTCGCGCGTGCGCACGGCGGCGCCGCTGCGGCTGATCACCACGGGCTGAAACGGGGGCGAGGCCGCCAGCCCGCGCCGCACGGCCACGCGCGCGGCCACATCGAACACCTGCAGCGGCCCTGCAAACTCCAGCAGCACCACGCCATCAAAGACGAAAAATCCAACGGTCCGTGTCTTCATCCACCACTCCTGTCTGTCGAGGAGTGGCAGCTTAGGCAGGCCGCAGCGCGCGGTCTTGGACGGAATTGATCAGGCCGGGCCGCTCAAGGCCGCTCAGGGCCGCTCAGGGCCGCATGGCCTGGCGGTACTGCGAAGGCGCCACGCCGTGCGCGCGGCGGAACCAGTTGGAGAAATGGCTCTGGTCGTAGAAGCCCAGCGACAGTGCCACCTCGCTCAGCGCCAGCGTGCCGCGCAGCAGGCCGCGGGCGCTTTCGGCGCGGCGGGCCTGGTGGTAGGCATGGGGGGTGATGCCGTAGCGGCGGCTGAAGCTGCGGATGGCGTGCTCGGGACTGAGCCCGCAGACGGCGGCCAGCCGCGCGGCGCCCAGCTCCTGGTCCGCATGGGCGTCGATGAACTCGCGCAGCAGCGCCGCGCTGGCGCCATCGGGCGCATGCGGCCGGCCGGGGCTGTGCACCACGCGGCGCAGCAGCGCCAGCAGGGCCTCGTCGGCGGCCAGACCGTCCTGCGGGCCTTGCAGCAACTGCCGGGCGCAGGCCCGGGTCTGCGGGTCGCGCAGGCTGACGGCGTCGAACCAGCTATCGCGCACACCCAGCAGCGCGTGCATGCGGGCGGGCTCGACATGCAGCATGTCGTAGGTCCAGCCCTGCTCGCCGCCCGGGCGCCCGTCGTGGATCTCGCCGGCGTTGAACAGCGCGATATCGCCACCCGTGAACTCGCGCTCGGCGCCCCGGCTCCAGCACAGCTCGCGCCCGCCGTGGATGACGGCAATGCCCATGGTGTCGTGGAAGTGGCGCGGATAGCGGTGCTGCACCGCATGGCCGCTGAGAATCTCCACGCCGCCCAGCGCGCAGTGGCGGCGGTAGGTCAGGGCGCGTTGCGGGCGCTTGCCGGGTATGGGCGCGGCCATGGCCGGTCTCAATCCGCGCCGGGGGCCGCTGCCGGCGTCCTGGCCTGCGCGGCCAGCTTGGACAGCCGCCAGCGCGTCAGGTCGTCCGCGCCGGGGCCGGCCTCCACGCGCAGCTCGGAAAAAGGCACGCTGCGGCCCGATTCCTCCTCCACCAGCGCCAGCCGCAGGGGCGTGCCTGACTGCGCACGCACAAAGCGCATGGGCGGCTGGGCCTGCTGCTGCAGGCGCCACCGGTCGCCGACCTGGGCCAGCGCCTGGATCACCAGGGACAGGTCGCGGCCCTTGGGCGTGAGCAGGTACTCGTAGCGGTCCGGGCCGCTTTGGTAGAGGCGGCGCTCGACCAGACCGGTCTGCTCCAGCTGGCGCAGGCGGTCGGTCAGCGTGGCATTGGTGATGTCCGTGGACTTTCTCAGGTCGTCATAGCGGCTCAGGCCCAGCATCAGGTCGCGCAGCACCAGCATGGCCCAGCGGTCGCCTACGGCCTCCAGCGCGGTGGCGATCGAGCAGGCCATGCCCTCGAAGCTCTTGGATCGCATGGGGTTTCCCTTGTGTGTTCGCGGTTGTCGCAGGCCTGGAGTGTCTCAGCAAAACGCAAGCCCGGCCCGCAAAGGTGGATTGCGTGCTTGTAACTCTAATGATTGGAGTTTATATTTGGAGCCACTATCAACCACGGCTTTTCAAGCAAGGACTTCCTTCATGAGCACGCATCAAGGCACCGCCATCGTCACTGGCGCCTCATCCGGCATTGGCGCCGTCTACGCAGACCGCCTGGCCGCCCGGGGCCATTCCCTGATCCTGGTGGCCCGCCGCGAGGACCGGCTGCAGGCGCTGGCGCAGCGGCTGCGCAGCGCGCATGGCCGCGAGGTCGAGGTGGTGGCCGCCGACCTGGCCGACGCCGCCGGCCTGCAGCGCGTGGCGGCGCTGCTGTCGGGTGAGCGTGACATCCGCATGCTGGTGAACTGCGCCGGCCTGGGAGCCCTGGGCCCGGCCGCCCAGGTGGATGCAGGCGAGGTCGATCGCATGGTCATGGTCAACATCCATGCACTGACGCGGCTGTCGCTGGCGGCGGCGCGGCTGTTCGCCACGCGCGGCCGGGGCACGCTGATCAACATCGGCTCCATCCTGGCCGTGATGCCCGTGCCGGGCGCCTCCAGCTATGGCGCCTCCAAGGCCTATGTGCTGAACTTCACGCGCTCGCTGCAGGCCGAGCTCGCTTCCAGCGGCGTCATGGTGCAGGCAGTGATGCCCAGCCTGGTGCGCTCCGAATTCTTCGGCGGCAAGCCCGCGCCGTTTCCCGAGCACCTGTTCATGTCGCCCGAGACCTTGGTGGATACGGCCCTGGTCGCACTCGACCAGGGCGAGGCCATCTGCTTTCCCACGCTGGGCAGCACGACCGCCTGGCTGGACTTTGACCAATCGCGCGCCAATCTCGTCAAGGCGTTGACGCTCAGCGGCGTGCCGGCAGCGCGCTACCAGGGCGCGGATGCAGGCCAGCCCGCCTGACGCCTGACGGCCCGCCGCGTCGCCACCCCGGATTTCCCGAAACCTCCTCTTTTTTGCCCCCGGAGAAAACCATGCCCCTGTGGAAGATCTACCACCCCGAAAACGCCTTCAGCGATGAAGACAAACAGGCCATCGCCCAGCGCATCACGGCCGTCTACGGCGACCTGCCGCGCTTTTACGTGGGTGTGGTGTTCGAGGCCGTGGCCCGCACTTCGTTCTTCATCGGCGGCGAGCCTGCGGATGATTTCGTGCGCATCTCCGTGGACCACATCGCGCGGCAGATACGCGACGAGGAGACCAAGACACGGTTCCTCGAAGGCGTGCGGCGGCAGCTGTCCCCCTTCATTGCCGACCGGGGCCTGCGCTGGGAGATGCATGTAGACGAGACGCCCTTTAGCCTCTGGAGCATCCAGGGCCTGCGCCCGCCCGTGCCGGGCACGCCCGAGGGGGAGAAGTGGCGCCTGGACAATCGGCCCTCTCCCCTCTGAGGACCTACCTGCATCTCAGCGCAGCGACAGCCCCGCCGACTGAATCGCGCGGGCGTAGCGCGGGCGCTCGCTTTGCAGGCTCTGGCCCAGGTCGGCCGGGGAGCCGCCCGCCACCTTGAAGCCCATGTGCTCCAGCTGCGCGCGCACATCGGGGGCCTGCAGCACGGTCTGCAGGTCGCGGTTGATCTTGGCGACGATGGGCGCGGGCGTGCCGGCCGGCGCGAAGTAGCCCTGCCAGCTTTCCACCGAGAAGCCGGGCACGCCGGCCTCGGCCATGGTGGGCACCTGGGGCAGGGCGTCGGAGCGGTAGGGCGTGGTCACGGCCAGGGCGCGCAGCTTGCCGGCGCGCACGTACTCGGTCACGGCAGCCAGCGTGATCAGCGTGGCGTCGGTATGGCCGCCCAGCACGTCCAGCGAGGCGGGGCCACCGCCCGGGTAGGGGATGTAGTTGACCTTGGCGCCCGTCTCCTGCGTGAGGATTTCATGCGCCACATGGGCAATGCCGCCATTGCCGGGCAGGCCCAGGCTGATGCTCTGCGGCTTGGCCTTGGCGCGCGCCAGGTAGTCGCCCAGCGTGTTCAGGCCCGTGCCGGGGTTGACCACCAGCACCTGCGGATTGACCACGGCCTTGATGATGGGCGTGAAGGCCTTTTGCGTGTCGTAGGGCAGCTGGGCGAACAGCAGGCCGTTGAGCGTGAGGCCCTCGCCCTGCTGCAGCAGGGTGTAGCCGTCGGGCGCAGCCTTTGCCACCTTGGCCGCACCGATGGTGCCGCTGGCCCCGGCCACGTTCTCCACCACCACCGACTGGCCCCACAGCGCGGCCAGCTTGTCGGCCAGCGTGCGCGTGAGCTTGTCGGCGCTGCCCCCGGGCGCCACGGGCACGATGATGCGCACCGGTTTGTTCGGAAAGCTGTCGGCCGAGGCCAGGGCCGCAGGCGCGTGCAGGGCCAGGGCGGAGAACAGGGGAAGCAGCAGTGCGCGCAGCGCAGACGGGGTGCGGATCATGGAAGTGCCGGAGTGCAGAGAGTCGATGCCCGCAGTCTGGGAGGCTCCTGGCGCGGCGTGAACTAAGCATTGCGGCTATGCATATGCGGCTGCCGCACAACGTGCGTCACGCTTGCGCCACGCATGCGCGCGCAGTGCCCAAAGCTCATATCCATATCTGCAATGCGTCGTTGGCGCCAGGGCGGGAGAGGCCTAACTTCGTGTCCTCCCGCGAACGTCCTCCCAGGCACTCCCATGACACAGACCCATCTCTCCATCGACTTCAGCGGCAGCGACGTGGCCAGCCGCCGCGCAGCCGCCATCACCGGCTTCATCGCCACGGCCCGGCGCCTGCTCCCCAACCCGGAGCACGCCACGCCCGAGCAATTGCAGGCCGTGGCCCGCGAGCTGGAGGCGCTGGGCCTGCAGCGCGAACTGTTCCCGCATGCGCACTTTCCCGTCTCGGCCAGCAACCCGGCCCAGGTCTACCGGCTGGGCGAAGACCTGGCCGGGCGCTATGCGCTGTACCTGTCCACCGGCCTGCCGGGCAAGTCCCAGCCGCCGCATGACCACACCACCTGGGCCATCATCGCGGGCGTCGAAGGCGTGGAGCGCAACGTGTTCTTCACGCGCGGCAAGACCGACGACCCGCTGCGCGACACCCTGGCGGTGGGCCGCAGCGTCGATGTGGGCAGCGGAACCTCGGTGGTGCTCACGCCCACCGACGTGCACACCATCGAGCTGATCGGCGAGGAGCCCGGCCTGCACCTGCATTTCTACGGACGCGGCCTGGAGCGCATGCCCGATCGCGTGGTCTTCGAGAGCCTTGAGGGCGGCAGCTTCCGCACCTTCGGCCCGCCCAAGTCCATTCGCCATGCGCTGGTCACGCCCGCCGCGCTCCGGCAGGCCCTGGCCGATGGCGAGGAAATCGCCGTGCTCGACGTGCGCGAGGCCGGTGTCTTCGCGCACCGCCACATCCTGTTCGCGGCGCCCGCCCCGGCCTGGCGGCTGGAGCAGCTCATCGACCGCCTGGTGCCGCGTCGGGGCACGCGCATCGTGCTGGTGGACGCAGACGGCTCCCTGGCCCATGAGGCTGCGGCCAAGCTCGTGCGCCTGGGCTGGCCCAATGTCTCCGTGCTCGAAGGCGGCACCGAAGGCTGGGCGGCCGAGGGGCTGGAAATCTTCAGCGGCACCAACGTGCCCAGCAAGGCCTTCGGCGAAGTCATCGAGCATGAAAAGCACACGCCCTGGATCACCTCGGACGAGCTGGGCGCGCGCGTGCAGCGCGGCGACAACATCGTCGTCGTCGACAGCCGCACGCCCGAGGAATTCGCGGCCTTCAGCCTGCCTTTCGCCCTCAGCGTGCCGGGGGCCGAACTGGTCTACCGCATCGGCGAAATCGCCCCGGACCCGCAAACCCTGGTCGTCGTCAACTGCGCGGGCCGCACGCGCTCCATCGTGGGCGCGCAGACCCTGATCGACGCCGGCATCCCCAACCCGGTCGTCTCGCTGCGCAACGGCACCATGGACTGGCTGCTCACCGGCCGCAGGCTGGCCCATGGCCGCCGCACCCCGCTGCCCGAGCCCGGCGCCGTCGCCCTGGCCACCGCCCGCGAGCGCGCAGCCAGCGTGGCACAGCGCGCGGGCGTGCAATCCATTGATGCGGCCGAACTGGCCCGCTTCGAGTCCGAAGCCACCGAACGCACGCTCTACCGCTTCGACGTGCGCACCCGCGAGGAATACCAGGCCGGCCACCTGCCCGGCTGGCGCTGGGCTCCTGGCGGCCAACTCGTGCAGGCCACCGACGAATACGCGGCCACGCGCGGCGCACGCATCGTGCTGGCCGACTGGGACGGCGTGCGCGCCCTCACCACCGGCGCCTGGCTGGCCCAGCTGGGCTGGGAAGTCTTCACCTACGTTCCGCCCACGCTGGCCACCCTGGAGGTCGGCGCCGAACCCGTGCGCGTGCTCGCCTCCCACGCACCCGCGCCCCAGCTGTCCGTGCAGCAGGCGCAGGAACTGCTGGGCGAAGGCCGGGCCATCGTCTTCGACGTGGACAGCCGGCCCGCCTTCGAGAAGCAGCACATCGCGGGTGCGCGCTTTGCCGTGCCTGATCGTCTGCCCTCCTTCGTGCAGGCCCTGCCGCCGGCCCAGGTCGTGGTGCTCACCTCGCCGGACGGCGTGCTGGCCCGTGGAGTGGCGGCCGAACTGGCGGCGCGCACGGGGCGCGATGTGCGCTCCGTCGTTGGCGGCACTTCTGCCTGGGCTGCTGCCGGGCTGCCGCTGGGGCAGGGGGATGCGGATGTGCTGACGGGGGATGATGACCAGTGGTACAGCCCTTATGCGCATCGGGATCTGGGGTTGAGGGATGCGGGGTTTCGGGCTTATCTGGATTGGGAGTTGGGGTTGGTTGAGCAGTTGGAGCGGGATGGGTGGGCTTCTGGGATTCGGCTGGTGCCTGCTGTTTGAGGCTGGCTCTTGGTCTGCTTTTGCCCCTGCCGGGTGGTTGTTTTTCGAGGCCGGGTTTCGGCCCGGCGGCCGACCTACTTTCTTATCGCGCGATAAGAAAGTAGGCAAAGAAGCGCGCCCCGCACTGCCCACGACCCTTCGCTTCGCTGCGGGCGACCTGCGTTGGGCGGGATGCGGGGTGTGCCGCAGAACTCGCTTTGCGCTTCGCGCGCCGCTCAAACAACTGCGGCAAGTCAGATGACGAAGCAAGCCTGTCCTTCGGCAGGCTTGCCACCCCGCCTCCCGCCCAACGCAGGCGTGGGCAGAAGGGGGGGAGGCTGGAGTAGCCAACAGCCAACAGCCGGAAATGCAAAACAGCCGATGCGCCATTGTTGCGCTCGGCTGTTTTGCATGCTGCTTCAGACTTCGGGTTTGGCGGTGTTGCGCAGAAGATAGATCTCGTCTTCCACGTAGGTGGCCAGCCGCTCGGCGCTGTGCTGGATGGTGCGCAAGGCGTTGGTCACCACGTCCGTATCGCGCAGGCCTTCGGGCGATAGCAGCCATGCCTGGGCGAGCTGGGAGATGGAAGAGACCTCGTTGCAGCTCATCTGGACCATTCGGTTCACCTCGGTGATGGAGAAGTTCAGCTGCGTGGTTCTGGCGCTGGTGGATCGTGTTTCCTGCTTCATGGCCTGGCCCTCCATGTGATGGTGAGGGTTTCGAGGCTTATGGACACTGTATGCATGGTTGCGTGCTCCGTATTCAGACGAGACAAGGCCTCTCTGATGGGGAGGCCAGCACCAGCTGCGATCGGTGTTCTTACGCACCAGCCCCTGAACAGGGGGCCGGTCGAAATGATAGAGGCTTTGGACGACAAGCGCGCTCAAAAAAAGGCCGAGCGAAGCGACGGCCCGGGCAAACTCCCCGTATGTCAGCGCCTGCGGCGTGGTGGTTGCGGGGTTGCAGTCCTGCCGAAGGACAGGACTGCTTCGTGGTCTGACTCGCCGTGATGTTTGAACGTAGCGCGTAGCGCGAAGAGAGTTTCACGGCGAACCCCGCAATCGCCACGACGCAGGTTGCCCCGCAGCGAAGCGAAGGGGTCGCGGACATCCGGGTCGCCTTTTCTTGGCCTACGTTCTTTTGGCGAAGCAAAAGAAGGTAGGTCGGCCGCCGGGCCGAGACCCGGCCTCGAAAAGAAACCCCCCGGCAGGGCCAGAACCAGCAAACGCAGCAGCGCCCAAAAAATCTCAGGCAGCCAGCCTGAACCGCTCCACCACCCCCCCAAACCCCCTCTCCAGATCCGCAATCAGATCCAAAGGATCCTCCAGCCCCACATGCAGCCGCACCACAGGCGCAGTCCCCGTCCACACACTGTGCTCCCGCAACCGCTCAGGCTGCGCCACCAGCGCCAGGCTCTCGTACCCGCCCCACGACGCCCCCTGCGCAAACTGCCGCAACGAGTCAACGAACACGGCGCCGGCACCGGCGTCCACCCCTTCGGCAAACGCGAATGACACCAGCCCGCTGGCCCCGCTGAAGTCCCGCTTCCACAGCGCATGGCCGGGATCGGAGGGCAGGGCCGGGTAGAAAACGCGGCCGACCTGGGGCTGCTGCTCCAGCCACTGGGCGATTTCGGTGGCGTGGCGCTGGTGCTGGGCCAGGCGCACGGGCAGGGTGCGCAGGCCGCGCAGGGCCAGGTAGGCGTCGTCGGCGCCTATGGTCAGGCCCAGGGCCTCGTAGGCGGTGGATATCTTCTTCGACAGCGCGGGGCCGTCGGTGATGACGATGCCCTGCATCACGTCGGAGTGGCCGGCGATGTACTTGGTCGCGGCCTGGATGGAGAGGTTGGCGCCGTGCTCCAGGGGCTGGTAGAACCAGCCGCCGCTCCAGGTGTTGTCGGTGGCCACGGCAATGCCGTGCTGGCGCGCCACGGCGGCCAGGGCGGGCAGGTCCAGCACCTCGTAGAGCAGGGAGCTGGGCGATTCCAGGTAGACCAGGCGGGTGTTGGGGCGGATCTTGCCGGCCAGATCGTCGCGCGAGGGCGAGAAGTACTCCAGCGTGATGCCCAGGCGCTGCAGCAAGGTGGCATCCACGCGGCGCACGGGAGAGTAGACGCTGTCGGCCACCAGGGCATGGTCGCCGGGCGAGAGCAGGGCGATGAGCACCAGGGTGATGGCGGACAGGCCCGAGGGCGTGAGAAAGGCGCGGTGCCCGCCCTCCAGCGCGATCACGGCGTCTTCCAGCGCGCGGTGCGTGTCCAGGCCGTGGCGGCCGTAGGAGGCCACGCGCTCGCCGGCCTCGCGGCGGTGGTGCAGGTCGGCGTAGGCGGCGCTGTCGGCAAAGCGCACGGTGCTGGTGCGCACCACGGGCACGTTGACGGGGCCGGAGCCGCCCTGCAGCGGCGGCGTGCCTGCGTGCAGCAGGCGGGTCGACGGGCCCAGGGGCCGTTGCTTGTTTTGGGGGGTGCTCATGCCACGGCCTCGCTGGGACGGAAGTAGGCGGCGTTGTAGTTCTTGACTTCGCCGGTGTCGGGGTCGATGGCCACGCGGCCGCTCAGGGTTTCCAGCGGCTGGCCGTAGAGGTGGAAGTGCAGCGTGGGCTGCTCGCCCACGACGGCAATGCTGTGGATGTCATCGGGCAGGAAGGCGATGGAGGCGCCCGGCTGCACGGTGAATTCGCGCGCCAGGTGGATGCTGGCGCGTGCGGGGTTGCTGCGGTCGTCCGTGCGCTCGTAGAGGCGGTTGAGCTCCTGGCCTTCGACGGCAACGATCACGGCCCAGGTCGTGTGGTTGTGCGGCGCCGTGGTCTTGCCGGGGTTGATGGAGTTCAGGTACAGGGCCAGGCCCGCATCGCCATCGGCCGGGTTGAGGCGGTAGCGCGTGGAGGCACCCACGCCTTCGGTCTGCGCGGGCGGGGGAAAGTCCGCGCGGCTGAACAAGGCCTTGTGCGCGGCCAGCTGCTCCAGGCGTGCGGTGATGGCCGACAGGGTGCTGCGGTCGGGCGCGCCGGCCTGCAGCAGCTGGCGCACGTCGGCCAGGGCGGCGTCCACGGCCTGGCGGCGCAGTGTGGTGGCGTCTGTATGGGTGCCTGTATCTGCGCCTGTGCCGGCCGGGGTTTCAGTCGTTGTTTCTGCGGTCATGGGGATGTGCTCCTGGAGGTGGGGGATCAAAGGGCAAAGCGCAGGCTGTTGAAGGGCAGCGGCGTTGTGGCCGGGGCGGCTGGCGCAGGCCTGGACCGTGCACCATCGCCCAGGGCGCGCTGCAGGAATTCGCGCGTGCGCTCGCTGCGCGGGCTGCCGAAGATCTGGGCGGCCGGGCCGTGCTCGACGATGCGGCCGGCCTCGGTGAAATACACCTGGTCGCTGACCTCTTCGGCAAAGCGCATTTCGTGCGTGACCAGCACGCAGGTCATGCCGTCCCTGACCAGGTCGCGGATCACGGTCAGCACCTCGCCCACGGTCTCGGGGTCCAGGGCCGAGGTCACTTCGTCGAACAGGATCAGCTCGGGCCGCATGGCCAGGGCGCGCGCAATGGCCACGCGCTGCTGCTGGCCGCCGGACAGCTCGCCGGGGTAGGCGGATTCCTTGTGGTCCAGGCGCACCTTCTGCAGCAGGGCGCGGGCCTCGCGCTCGGCCGTGGCGCGGTCGCGGCCGACCACGCGCGTGGGGGCGATGACCAGGTTCTCCAGCACCGACAGATGGGGGAACAGGTTGTACTGCTGGAAGACGAAGCCCACGCGCTTGCGCAGGGCGATCAGCTCGGCCTCGGTGCGCAGCTGGTCCACGCGCGTGCCCGCCACCGAGATGGCGCCGCGCTGGGGCCGCAGCAGGCCGGTGATGCAGCGCAGGATGGTGGACTTGCCCGAGCCCGAGGGCCCGATGATGGTCACCGCCTCGCCGCGCCGCACCTGCACGTCGATGCCTTGGAGCACCTGGTTGTCGCCAAAGGACAGGTGCACATCCTGCAGGTGGACCAGTGCGGGCGCCGTGCCTGCGGGGGCATCGGCCGTGGCGAGTTGGGAGAGAAAGGAGTCAGTGGCGTTCATGGCGTCGCTCCAATGCCCGGGTTGCCCGGGCGATGGGATAGCAATAGGCAAAGAAAAGCGCGAGCAGCGTGAAATACACAAGGATGGTGAAGTCCGTGCGTGCCACGGTGTTGCTGGCGATCTGGGCGGTGTCCACCACGTCATGCACGCCCACCAGCGAGGCCAGCGAGGTGCTCATGGTGATGCTGGCGTAGAGGTTCATCCACGGCGGCAGCATGCGGCGCACGCACTGCGGCAGCACGATGAGGCGGAAGATCTCGCTGCGGCGAAAGGCCAGCGACTGGGCCGCCTCCCACTGCGCGCTGGGAATGGACTGGATGGCGCCCCGGAAGATCTCGGCCACGTTGGCGCTGGTGGGCAGGGCCAGGCCCAGCACCACCTTGACCCAGTCGGGGAAGGGAAAGGTCCAGCTCACCAGCTTCAGCTCGAACGGGAACACATAGGTGGTGAAGTAGATGAGCACCAGGATGGGCGCATTGCGAAACAGCTGCACATACCAGCGCACGCCCGTGCGCACGGCCGGCGTGGGCGACAGCGACAGGGCGCCCAGCACCAGGCCGGCCACGGTGCCGATGGCCACGGCCAGCACGCTGATCTCGATGTTGACCAGGAGGCCGCGCAGCAGCGCGGGCAGCCATTTCCACAGGTGCACGAAGGCAGGCGGGGCGCTGTCCGTGGCGGCCCAGCAGGCGCACAGGGCCAGCAGTGCGGCGCCCGCGATCAGCCAGGGGCTGCGCGCCGCGCGCAGCAGGGCGGCGGGCAGCGGGCGGGGCGCGGCGCCGGTGTTCAGGGTGGCTTCATTGGCCATAGCCGGGCATCCTCAGGTGTTGTTCCAGCCAGCGGCCCGCCAGGCTGACCAGCCAGGTCAGCAGGCCGAACCACAGCAGGATGAGCAGCAGCAGCTCCAGCACGTTGTCGCGCTGCGACCAGATCATGATGGACTCGTAGGTCACGTCGCCCACGGCGATGGCCGAGGCCACGGCCGTCATCTTCACCAGGTCCACCAGGTTGTTGGTCAGCGAGGGCAGGGCAAAGCGCACGGCCAGCGGCAGCTGCACGCGCACCAGCAGCTGGCGCTGCGAAAAGCCCAGCGAGCGCGCCGCCTCCAGCGTGGTGGCGGGCACGGCCTCGATGCCGGCGCGCAGCGCCTCGGCATGGAACACGCCCTTGTGCAGCGAGACCACGATCACCACCCAGACAAAGGGCGTGAGCGGGTTGTTGCCCGCGCCCCAGTCGCGCAGTTGCTGGGTGATCAGCATGTTGAGCACCAGGAAGGCGCAGTACAGCTGCACCAGCGTGGGCGTGTTGCGCGTGACCTCCACAAAGGCGCGCGCAGGCCGTGCCAGCCAGGCGCGGCCCGAGGTCAGGGCCGCCGCCAGCGCCACGCCGGCCGCCAGGCTGCCGGCAATGGTCAGCAGGGCCAGCTGCACGGTCACGAACATGCCGCGCACAAAGGCCTGGCGCTCGGCCATGTCCAGCACGAAGGCGTAGTTCAGGCCCAGGCCCTTGAGCGCTTGCACGCCCTGGGCAAGCAGGCTGTCGTTCATGGCACGGCCTCCAGGACAGCCGGCTGTGCATGCGCTTGCGCTTGCGCAGCGGGGTCTTTCAGCGCGGCCACGGCACGTGCGATGCGGGCCGTGGCCTCGGCCAGCACCTCGTCGCTGGCGGCCGTGGAGATGCGGAAGTACGGCGACAGGCCGTAGGCCCCGCCATCCACGGCAGCCACGCCTTCGGACTCCAGTAGCCATTCGGTCAGGTCAGTGTCGCTGGCGATGGGCTGGCCGTCCGGGCGCAGGTGGCCTATCAGCGCGCCGCAGTGCACAAAGGCAAAGAACGATCCGCCCGGCGGCAGCAGGGCCAGGCCCGGCACCTGGTCCAGCGCCTGGGTGACCCGTTGCGCGCGCCGCGCATAGGCGTTGCGGGCCTGCTGCACAAAGCTCTGGTCGGGCGACTGCAGCGCCGCCGTGGCTGCGGCCTGGGCCACGGAATTGGGGCCTGACGAGGCCTGCGACTGGATCACCACCATGGCCTGCACCAGCGCGGCCGGGCCTGCGCCCCAGCCGATGCGCCAGCCGGTCATGGCATAGGTCTTGGAGACGCCGTTGACCAGCAGCGTGCGCTCGCGCAGGTCGGGGGCCACCGCCAGCCAGTGCGCGGGTGCCTGGGGCGTGAACCAGATGTGCTCGTACAGCTCGTCCAGCAGCACCAGCACCTGCGGATGAAGGCGCAGCACCTGGGCCAGGGCGGCCAGTTCCTCGCGGCTGTAGACGGCGCCCGAGGGGTTGCCCGGCGTGTTCAGCACCAGCCAGCGCGTGCGCGGCGTGATGGCGGCCTGCAGCGCGGCCGGCGTGAGCTTGAAGCCCTGCTCAATGCCGCAGTCCACGATGACCGGCGTGCCGTCGTTCACGCGCACGATGTCGGGAAACGAAGGCCAGTACGGCGCGGGCACGATGACCTCGTCACCCGCGTCCAGCGTGGCCGCCAGCGCGTTGTAGATCACCTGCTTGCCGCCGTTGCTGACGATGATCTGCCCGGCGTCGAAGTCCAGCCCGTTCTCGCGCCGGTATTTGGCGCTGATGGCCTGGCGCAGCGCGGCCGTGCCGGGCGTGGGCGTGTACTTGGTTTCGCCACGGGCCAGGGCCGCGATGGCGGCCTGCTTGATGGGCTCGGGCGTGTCGAAATCGGGCTCGCCCGTGGTCAGCGCAATGATGTCGCGGCCCTGGCGGGCCAGGGCCGTGGCCCGCGCGCTGGCTGCGGCATTGGGCGAGAGCCTGACGCGCTGCACGCGCTGCGAAAGGGGAAAGGGCGTGGTCATGGCGTGGGTCCTTCCTGGAATGCGGCGGCTGGCGTTGGAGAAACCTGCGGCAAGTCGTGCGGCAGGGCTTGCAGCACCTTGCCGGGATTGAGCAGGCCCAGCGGGTCGAAGGCCTGCTTGAGACGCCGCATGAGCTGCAGCTCCACGGCGCTCTTGTAGCGGGGCAGCAGGTCGCGCTTGGTCTGGCCCACGCCGTGCTCGGCGCTGATGGAGCCGCCGTGGGCGTGCACGCTGTCGTGCACCACCTCGTGGATGGCGTCTTCCTGGGCAAACAGCTGCGCGGGCGTGCTGTCCGGCGCGTGCGACACGTTGTAGTGCAGGTTGCCGTCGCCCAGGTGCCCGAAGGCCACGGGCCGTACGGCGCCAAAGCGCGCCTGCAGCAGCGCGGCCGTGGCCGCAAGAAAGTCGGGGATGCGCGAGATGGGCACCGACACGTCGTGCTTGATGTTGCGGCCGTCGCGCCGCTGGGCCTCGCCCAGGGCCTGGTCGCGCAGCCGCCACAGGGCCTGGCTTTGCTGCAGGCTCTCGGCAATGGCGGCATCGGTGACCAGGCCGTCCTCGAAGGCCTGGCCCACCACGCACTCGAAGCGCTGGCGCGCATGGTCCTCGCCCTCGCTGTCGGACAGCTCGATCAGCGCAAACCAGGGCGCGTTGAGCGCCAGCGGTATCGGCTGCTCAGGCACATGGCGGGCTATCAGGCCCAGGGCCGTGTCCGACATCAGCTCGAACGCCGTCAGGCCGGCGCCGAAGCCCGCCCGCGCCTGGCTGAGGAAGGCCACCGCATCGCGT
Organism: Delftia sp. Lp-1; assembly: GCF_020523835.1. Taxonomy (NCBI): domain Bacteria; kingdom Pseudomonadati; phylum Pseudomonadota; class Betaproteobacteria; order Burkholderiales; family Comamonadaceae; genus Delftia; species Delftia sp. Lp-1. The sequence continues at coordinate 261,475 of NZ_JAJALJ010000001.1, forward strand.
ATGCAGCCAAAGGCCAGCAGGGCCGTGTGCTGGGCGCGGGGCAGCGGATGCAGGCGCAGCGTGGCTGCCGTGATGATGCCCAGCGTGCCTTCGCTGCCAACGTACAGGTCGCGCAGCGCATAGCCGGTGTTGTCCTTGCGCAGCCCGCGCAGGCCGTCCCAGATGTCGCCCTCGGCCGTCACCACTTCCAGGCCCAGCACCAGTTCGCGCGCGTTGCCGTAGCGCAGCACCTGGGTGCCGCCCGCGTTGGTGGACAGGTTGCCGCCAATGGTGCAGCTGCCCTCGGAGCCCAGGCTGAGGGGAAACAGCCGGTCCGCATCGCGCGCTGCCTGCTGCACATGGGACAGCACGGCGCCGGCTTCCACGGTCAGGGTGTCGTTGTCGGTGTCGATGGCGCGCACGCGGTTCAGGCGCGCCAGCGACAGCAGCACGGCGTGGCCCGAGGCGTCGGGCGTGGCGCCGCCCATCAGCCCGGTGTTGCCGCCCTGGGCCACGATGGGCGTGCGGTGGGCGCGGCACAGGCGCACCAGCTGCGCCACCTGGGCCGTGTCGGCAGGCCGTGCCACGGCCAGGGCATGGCCCGTGAGGCGGCCATGCTGGTCGGTCAGGTAGCCGGCCGCATCGGCACCCGTGAGCACATGGGCATCGCCCAGGGCGTGGCGCAGCGCGGTGACCAGGTCGGCGGGGCCGGTGATGTGGCCGCTGGTGCTGGTGCTGGTGCTGGTGCGGGTGTTGGTGCTCATGCGGGCGCCTTCCTGAACTTGTCGTGCAGCTGGTGCAGCAGCGGCGTGGGCGTCATGCCGTTGCGCTGCTCCACCTCGATCAGCCAGCCCGTGCGGTGCCAGTCCTGCACGATGCGGTCGATGGCCGCCTGCGTGTCGGAATCGCCCTTGCGCAGCCAGATCACCGAGGGCGAGGGAATGATGTCGGCGGGCGAGACGATCTCGTAGTCCTTCCAGTCCGCATTGCTGGCCACGAGTTCGCGCAGCGTGGGGCTGACATGCACGGCGGCTGCGCAGTTGCCGCCCTTGAGGGCCAGCAGCGACTCGGGCTGGCCCCGGAAGGCCTTGATCTGGGCGCCGTATTGATCGGCCAGCGGCTTGGTGAAATTGCTGCCCTGCGACACGCACACGGGCTTGCCGCGCAGGTCGTCCCACTGGCGCACGCCGCTGCCCTTCTTGGCGATGGCGGCGCCGCCGACTTCCTCGAACGGCGTGGGCACGAAGGACAGGATCTCGCTGCGCTCCTGCGTCCACTGCATGTTGGCGATCAGGATGTCCACCTTGCCCTGCTGCAGGAACTGCACGCGGTTGGACGGCTGGACCTGCACGGTCTCCACCCCCACGCCCAGGCCCTTGGCCACGCCTTCGGACAGCTGCACGTTGTAGCCCACGTGCCTTTGCGTGACGGGGTCGATGGTGCCGAACGGCGGCCCCGAAAGCATCACCCCCACCACGATCTTGCCGCGCTGCTTGATGCGGTCCAGCGTGGCGTCGGCATGGGCTGCCAGGGCCGTGAGGGCGAGCAGGGCCGCCAGTGCGGTGCGAGTCGGCTTCATGGCTTGGCTCCCTTGGCGGCGGGCTGGGTTGCCTGCGCATCGGCCTGCGCTGCCGCATACACCGCGAAGTCGTAGGGCGCGCGGTCGAACTGGCCCTTCAGCGCGCGTTCGTGGCGCTCGGCGATCCAGGTGTCGGGCACGCCGCTGGCGCGGGCCACCTTGAGCAGAAAGCCCGTGCGGTGCCAGTCCTGGATGGCCTTGTCCACAAAGGCCTGGGTGTCGGCCTCGCCGCGGCGCGTCCACACTACGGTGGGCGAGGGAATCAACTGGTCCTGCGTGCCCAGCTCGAAGTCCTTCCACTCGGCTGCATTCGGGCCGGTGAGCTTTTCATAGAGCGCGGGCTGGATATGGACCGAAGCCGCGCAGGTGCCGCCCTTGAGCGCCAGCAGCGACTCGGGAATACCGCGCAGGCCCTTGACCACGGCGCCATAGCTCTCGGCCAGGGGCTTGGCGAAGTTGCTGCCCTGCGACACGCAGGCCACCTTGCCGCGCAGGTCTTCCCAGCGCTTGATGCCGCTGGCCTTGGCCACCAGGGCGCCGCCGCCGATCAGGTCATAGGGCGTGGGCGCGAACGAGAGGATCTCGCTGCGCTCCTGCGTCCACTGGATGTTGGCGATCAACAGGTCCACCTTGCCGCTTTGCAGGAACTGCACGCGCGTGGAGGCCGTCACGGGAACCGTCTCCAGCGGCACGCCCAGGCGGCGCGCGATGTCGGCGGCCAGCTCGGTCTGGTAGCCGCCGGTCTTGCCGGTGGCGGGGTCCAGCACGCCGAACGGCGGGCTGGCGCCATCAATGCCCACGGACAGCTTGCCGCGTTGCTTGATCTTGTCCAGCGTGGCATCGGCGTGGGCGGCACCGGCGCCCAGCAGCAGGGCCAGGGCGGCGGCAAGGGGGGGAAGAAGGCGGGGCATGCGTGAATCCATCAGGGAACGGAAGGCCCGGCCCCGTCTTGCGGGGCCTGGGCCTGGGTGGTCGGAAAAAAAGTAGGGGTGGACCGCCGTGGCGGTCGGCGGTCAGCTGGCGGACTTGAACTTGGCCTGCAGCTCGGGCAGCAGCGGGTTGGCCGGCTCTATGCCCACGCGCTTTTCGGCGGCGATCAGCCAGCCCGTGCGGTGCCAGTCCTGCACCACCTTGTCCACGGCGGCGATGGTGTCGGCCTCGCCCTTGCGGGTCCAGACCACGGAAGGCGCGGGCAGCACCTCGCTGGCGATGGGGGCCGAGTACTGCGCCCATTCGGGGTTGCTGCGCAGCAGCGGGTAGATCAGCGTGCTGTCATGCACGGCTGCCACGCAGTTGCCGCCCTTGAGCGCCAGCAGCGAGTCCGACGAGCTCTTGTAGCCATGCACCTGGGCGCCGTATTCGCTGGCCAGCGGCTTGGCAAAACTGCTGCCCTGGGACACGCACACGGGCTTGCCGCGCAGGTCTTCCCACTTGGCGATGCCGCTGCCCTTGCGCACGGCGGCAATGCCGCCCACGCGGTAGAAGGGCGTGGGCGCGTAGCCCAGAGTCTCGGCACGGTCGGGGTTCAGCTCCATGGAGGCGATCAGCAGATCCACCTTGCCGGCCTGCAGGAACTGCACGCGCGTGGCGGTCTGCACCTGGACCAGCTCGGCCTCCACGCCCAGGCCCTTGGCCAGGGCGCGTGCCAGCTCGGGGTTCCAGCCCACCAACTGCTGGGTGGACGGGTCGATGGAGCCGAAGGGCCCGCCATTGACCAGCACGCCAATGGTGACCTTGCCGCGCTGCTTGATCTTGTCCAGCGTGGCATCGGCCCGGGCCTGGGTGCAGGCCAGGGCCAGCGCGGCGGCGATGAAGGTCAGGGATGCGGGAAGGGTGGCGCGGGGCTGGCGGCGCAGGGTGGGGCTTGTGTGCATGGCGGGAGCGGGGCGGTCGGGACGAACGAAAGATGCGTACGCCTGCATCTTCTGGCCGCCCTTGACCCACGGCAACAAAGCTTTGGGAGCATGTTTATGCGCTTTGCGTCGCTGCATCAGGGTGATCACCAGGGGAATGTGGGCCCGAAGCAGGGCGGGTCGATGGTGTAATCGCGACGGCCGGGGTGCTGCGCCCACCGGCACCTCCCAGCGAGCCCTCTTCCATGCACCAAGCCCTAGCGTCCCTACTCGCCCCTCTCGCCTGCGCCGCCCTGCTGTGTGCCAGCTCCGTGGCCTGGGCCGCCAATCCCACCAGCTCGGGCAATTGCGAGGAAAGCTCCACCAACATGTCCGAGGTGCGCGCCTGCCTGCAGGAGCAGAACGTGGCCCTGGTCAATGCCGCCTACGTCTCGCTGTCGCTCAAGCTCAAGGCCCGCATGCCCCAGGCGTCGGAAGAGCTGGAAGTGGCGCAGAGAAACTGGGTGCAGTACGCGCGCAGTGCTTGCGAGTTTCTTTCCGAGTTCAACTCGGCCAGCTTTGCCAAGGACGATGCGCGCGCCAACTGCTGGAGCGACTTCGCCCGCGCCCGCGCCAAGCAGCTCAAGTCCTGGGAAATGCAGCTGGACAAGAAGCCCTGAGGGCGGGGACTCTGCTCACTGGTAGTTCAACGTGAAGGTGGCCCTGCCGTTGGCCTGCCCCGTCGTGACTGCCGCAGCGGTCTGCACGTATTTGGCAGTCAGCGGGATCTTGAACTGGGCAACGCCCTGGACGATGGTTCCCGCACTCCATTGGTTGGTGTTGCCAGGCACGTTGGAGTCCGGGCCGTAGCCGAGAGCGGTGCCATCCTTCAGTATCTGTATGCCTATTCCGGTGGCAACTGGCTTGCCGTCTGGCGCGGTCTGGCTCAAGGTCAGGACGGTGCTCCGATTGCTGGTGTCGTTGGCATCGGTGAGCGTGATGTGGGGGCGCAGAACGCTTTCGGGCGCGCCGCCCTTGCATTCCAGCGTGATGTCGAACTGCTGGGGGATGGAGGTGGATTGGAGGCCCGTGAATCGCAGGATGGGCACAGCGCCCATGGGTACGGAGATGGTCGAGGCGGCCACCGAGCAGGAGGGACCGACCACCACCCTGGTGCGGCCGGACAGGTTGACGTTTCCCGCGATGCAGCTGGGGCACTGGAATCGCATCTCGACGTTCATCCCGGAGCCCGTTAGCGTGCCAGCGGAAACGCTGCCGGTTTTCACCAGCTCGATCCAGACATCCTGGGTGGATGAAACATTCCAGAAATAACCCAGCGCGCCCGAATGATTTTCTGATTCGGTGGTAATGGGCATGGTTCTGCCACTGGGAGCGCTGGGGCCGCGCCATGTTGCCCACCAGCGGATTCCAATGCCGGGAATATTGGTGCTGTAGATATTATTGTATCCGGGCGCCTTGTTTCCGGATTGAACATTGGCGGCTACAACAGCTTTGGAAACATCGTACTCGAATGCCGTGTTCAGCACCGCTTTAAGATTAAATACGGTTGCCGTAGACTTCCATAGCGTCGATCCGTTGGAGTAATTTCCGGGTACTGTTATTTCCTCGGGCAGTGAAATGCTGGAGCTGGTGGGGGAGAATACGCCCCCGGCAAAGGCATTGGTGTTCATCGTTACCGCTGAAAAGGCGATGAGAAATGGAATGGCGATCAATGCAAGGCGGCGTACTTGCAAGGGAAATAAGGGAATGAAAGAAGAATGCATGATACTGATTCGGTCCATTGCTGAAGTATGATTATCGAAAATATCACGCAATAGTTTTATTGAACTTTTGAGTGAATAATGAGGGGCTGGAAATGAAAGCATCGAATCATTCGATGGGTGGCCTCTTTAGTATTTCGCACTCTACGCCGAAGATATGAGGTGATGCAATCAGACTGCTCTGATAATGGAGCGTGGCTCAGCCAAAAGCCGCTCATGCACGCCATTCGTAAAGAGCAAGGCCCGAGTGTCACGGAGCTCGGGCGCGTGGGAGGTCGCGCAGACAAGCCTGGTTCAGTCCGCTCGCGGACCCGGCGACTGTCGTGAGCGCGCCAGGCCGCTCAGTTGCTGAGAGGAGCGGTCGGAGAAGCGTCACTGGCACCTCTGGCGGCTTGCCAGAGCGCATCGGCCAGGGCTGTGATCTCAGGGGCCAGGTGCAGGCGTTCCAGCCAGCGGTCCGCAATGCCGCTGGCGCCGTGGAGGGCTCCGGCCAACTGGCCCGTGATGGCTGCCGTGGTGTCGGCGTCATCGCCCAGGTTGGCGGCCTGCAGTACCGCGCCTTCAAAGCTGTCATGCCTCGCAAAGCACCACAGGGCCGCCTCCAGGCTGTCCACCACGTAGCCGCTGCCGCGAATCTGTGCGGCCGGCTTGTCGCGATAGTCGCCACGGGCAATCTCCCGCAGGCGCGGGCTGGCGCCGTCTTGCAGAACGCCGCCCAGGTCCAGAACCTGCGACCGGGGCAGTCCCTGCAGCGCCCGGCACAGCGCCACGGCGAACAGGCGGCAGGCCTGCAGGCATTCAGGTGCCGCGTGGGTGGTGCGTGAGCTGAGTTCAGCCATGCGCTGCACCAGGTCCTCGTCGGGGCCGAAGAACATGGACACGGGCGCCAGCCGCATCAGGGAGCCGTTGCCGGCCTGGTCCGGGTCGGGCGATCCGGCCAGCGGATCGCCGGTGGCCAGGAAGCGCTGGATGGCCGCCCTGGTGGCCATGCCGATGTCAAAGCAGTTGCCGGTGGAACTCCAGTACCCCCATTCGTACCAGTTGGCATAGCGTGTCATCTGGTCCTGCGGGTCGCAGCCGCCGCGCTGGAGCAGGCTTTCGGCCAGGCACAGGGCCATGGAGGTGTCGTCGGTCCACTTGCCTGCGGGCAGCGAGAAGGGGCCGCCGCCGACCATGTCGGTCAGCGGCGCAAAGCTGCCGCGCGGCTGGAATTCCAGCGTCGTTCCCACGGCGTCGCCACAGGCCAGGCCCAGCAGGGCGCCACGGTATCGGTCCAGCGTGTCCATGGCCATGCCTGTGCTCCCGCTCATGGTCGGTCAGGAGCGGTGCTGCGCAGCCGCGCGCGCACCTGCATGAGGGCAAAGCCCAGCAGGTTCAGGCCCTGCCAGCGCGCGGGGTCGGTGGCGCGCACATCGTCGGCGGCCAGGCCAATGCCCCAGATGGCGTCCACGGGGCTGGCCTCCACCAGAACCCGGTCGCCCGTGTTCAGCAGATAGCCGGCCAGGGCCGGGTTCTGGGAGAACTTGGCCTGGTTGGCGCGCACCACGATGCCCATGCGCGCGGCCACCCAGGCCGCTTCATCAAAGCCCTGGATGCCACGCCCCAGCTTCTTGGCCTCGCCCGGCGTGCGGCAGCGCACGATGGCCGCGTGCGCCGCCTCGTCGCCAAACAGCCGCGCCTTGCCCGCCATCATGAAATGCTCGGCCGTGGGGTAGTGCTGGCCATCGACCTCGAAGCCCGCCTCGAACCACTGGCTCATGCAGGTCTTGCCGATGGAGCCATCGGCCGCAGGCTGGTGGCCCCAGAACGGCAGGAAGCGCGGGGTGAGACCCTGGGCCATGGCGTGCTGGAGGTCTTGCAGGGAGGCGATGTGGTCTGTGGTGGTCATACGGAGTTCTCAGGTGCGCAATTCTTCCTGTCGAGCCGCACGTAGACGCGCTCCACGGGAGTCATGAGCATCGGATTTCCATCCTGGGCATGGGCCCGCTGCTCGGTGACGAAGGATGTCATGTCGATGACCTCCAGCAGTTCCTCCGTGGCGAAACGGCGTAGCAGCTTGCCACGCAAGCCCAGCTGGATGGCACGCAACGGCAGCTTGGCGCCGCTGGGGGCATGGTCCGGATCCCATTGCTGGCGCACCTCGGAGGTGGCCACCGCCTGCTGCCACTCGGGCAGGCCAGCGTAGAGCCGGGGGTTGAAGGTGGAAGGTACGGCGGCATCCAGCAGGCTCTCGAAGAAAGTCCGGCGTATGCGCAGGCCGAGGATGACTTCCTGGCCGGCCTTGGTCGCCCAGCCGCAGCGATACATCATCCAGAGGAAATTGGGCTTGATCCAGCTCATGCGCGTGAAGCTGAAGTCCGGGCCGCCGAACCGGCCATGCTCCAGTGCATGAAGGCCGATGGCCGGGCGATAGGCCTGGTAGACCACCACGGTGGAGTCGTCGTAGTGGGCGAGGATGTGCTCTCCCTCGGAAGGCCAGGTGGCAGATTGCTGCAGGTAGGGTGCTGTTGCGAGATTCATGGTCTGTTCGTTGTCGTTGTTGTAGGTGTTCTGAGGGTGCTGCGCCATGCTGCAGGGTCGGTCCTTCACACCACCAGGCAGCCCTGCCGGTCCGACAGGCCGATGGTGGCCTGCATGCCCGCCGTGAACTGCAGGTAGTCGGCTTCCATGCCGTCCGAGAAGATGACGCCATGGTCGGGCATGCGCGAGCGCAGGGTCAGCGGCTGGCCGGCGGTGACCTGGCCGTAGACCAGCTCGGCCGTGGAGGAGCGGCTGGGAAAGGGCTCGCGCACGGCGAAGTCCAGGCGTGGCGCATCCCAGGCGAAGGGCTGGTAGTCGAAGTCGGTGGACGCGCCGCGCACGGCGCGGGCAATGCCCATCGATCCCGTGACGATGCTCTTGATCCAGGCGGACGAGCCCAGCCCCGTGGCGACGATGAGGCCGGAGGACGATTGGGATTCGCGCCGCTCGCCCAGCGCGATGTCGTACAGGGCCGAGGTATGGCTGCGCGGGCCGATGAACAGGTCGTTGGCGGCGCGCAGCACCTGGCCGTCGCTCAGGCGCGCCTCGGCCAGCGTGACGGCGCGCGTGGGGCGGCGGTTGGCGGCCACGTCGCCCAGCAGGGCGGCCAGGTCGGCGGGGGCGAAGGGCAGCAGCAGGCCGTCCCAGCGCGCGGGCTCGGGGTTGACGCCGATGAGCGGCTGGCCGTCCAGGTATTTCATGGTGTTGGCCACCATGCCGTCCTGGCCCAGCGCCACGACGATGTCGTCGGCGCCGAAGACGAAGTTGGGCACCAGGGCGCGGTCCACGATCTGGTAGCGGCCGCGTGCCTCCAGCGCCTGCACCACGGCCTGCAGGGCGGCGGCGTAGGCGGCGCTTTCGCGCAGGTAGTCGCCGAAGTCGGCACCCAGGTGCTCGATGTAGAAGCGCGCCTGGGACAGCGTGTGGTACTTGGCCACCAGCTCATCGAGCCGCGTGCGCCGCACCACCAGCACGGTCTTGCGTTCATTGGCGTTCACGGCGGCTCCTTGCGGGTTCGGGATCGGCCACGGCAGCTGCATGGCCTGCACCGGCGCCCATGAGCGACTGCAGCAGCTCGGGCGAGACATTGAGCTGGCCGATGCGCTCGGCCTTCTCGGCAATGCCGCCAAAGGCCTGGGCGATGAGCTGGCCCGGCTGCATGCCCACGGCGGCCAGCGATTGCACGATGCGCGGATCGGCCTTTTCCAGGGCCTGCATGACGGCACCCACGCGGTAGGCCTCGGCCTCGGCCAGGGTGCGGCTGTTGGCGGCCTGGCCTTCGACGAAGTCGCGGCGGCTGGTCTCCAGCGCCACGTCGGCGGACATCTGTTCGGCGCGCAGCTCGTTTTCCTTGCGCATCTGGGCGGCCTTGGCTTCCAGCTGGGCCTCGCGGATCTGGCGCTTTTTCTTTTCCACGGCCACGTCGGTATCGAGCTCGTTCTGGCGGATGGCGCGCTCGTTTTCCACGGCAGCCATGCGGCGGGCATAGACGGCGTCGTCGGCGGCCTTGAGGTTGGACTCGCGCGCCTCGGCTTCCAGGGCGCGGGCGATGTCGGGCGTGGGTTTGACGGCCATGACCGAGACGCCCAGGATCTCCAGCCCCAGCGCCTCGATCTCGGGCTGGGCGGCCAGCTCCTGCTGGGCCGTGCGCGCAATGAGCGCCGAGGAGCGCAGCGCCTGCTTGAGCTCCAGCGCCTGCACGGCCTGCTGGATGATGACCTCGGCCTGCATGGTCACGCGGTCGCCCAGGCGCTGCGGATCTTCGGACATGTATTTCTGGCCGTCGCGCGCCAGGGAGAAGTCCATCAGCGTGGCGGTCTGGCGCGGTGTGCTGATGCGGTAGGTGACCTGGCCCTGCACGGTGACGCTCTGGAAGTCGGCCGTCACCAGCTCCAGCATGAAGTGGCAGTCCTGGCTGCCCACGGGCACCGCGACCAGGGTGGTGGTGGGCGCGTAGTAGAAGAAGGACTGGCCCGCACCCTCGCGCACCACCTTGCCGGCGCGGAACTGCATGAGGTGGACCGTGGGTTGGGACTTGATGAAACGGATGCCGAACATGGTGCTTCTCCTTTAAGTTGTTCTGTGCAACTTGTATGGGTTGCATAGTGCAACTTAAAATCCGGCACGTCAAGCACAATCCATCCCATGGCTGAAAAAAATTCCCCATCCCCGCAGGGCGCGCTGGACTTCCCGCGCCCGTTCACCACGGTGGACGTGGTCATCTTCACGGTGGCCGACGATGCCCTGCAGGTGCTGCTGGTGCAGCGCCCCACGGCGGGCAGCGAGCCCTTTCCGGGACTGTGGGCGCTGCCCGGCGGCTTTGTGGATGTGCGCCAGGACGCAGACCTGCTGGCCTGCGCGCGGCGCAAGCTGCTGGACAAGACGGGCGTGGACAGCCCCTACCTGGAGCAGCTGGGAAGCTGGGGCGGCGCGGCGCGCGACCCGCGTGGCTGGTCGGCCACGCATGTGTATTTCGCGCTGATCCCGGGCCATGACCTGATCCTGGCCAAGGGCGCGAATGCGGCCGATGTGTCGTGGTTTGCCGTCGATGAACTGCTGCGCGAGCCTGCGCTGGCCTTCGACCACGGCGAGATCCTGCGCGCAGCGGTGGAGCGGCTGCGGGGCAAGGTGGAGTACACCTCGCTGCCGGCGTTCCTGCTGCCCGAGCCCTTCACGCTGCCGCAGCTGCAGCAGGCCTACGAGGTGGTGCTGGGCCGCCCCGTGGACAAGAGCGGTTTTCGCACGCGCATGATGGCGGCCGGCTTTCTGGTGGAGGCCGGCCAGGTGGAGGGCACGTCACGCCGCCCCGCCATGGGCTACCGCCTGGCCGACCGCAGCGCGCCCGTGGTGTTTCCGCGCACCTTCAGCCCGCGCGGGTGAGGGCGGCCTTCGATCAGGACCAGGATCAGGATCAGGATCAGGCGCCCAGCAGGCTGCAAAAGCGCTGCATGTCCACGTTGCCGCCGCTGAGGATGATGCCCACGCGCCGGCCGCGCAGTTCTTCGCCTTTCTGGCGCGCGGCGGCAAGGCCCAGGCAGCCGGTGGGCTCGACCACGAGCTTCATGCGCGTGGCCAGGAAGCCCATGGCATCGACCAGCTCGGCATCGCTGGCGGTGAGGATGTCGGTCACGTCGCGCTGGATGATGGGGAAGGTGATGCCGCCCAGGTGCTGGGTCTGGGCGCCGTCGGCAATGGTCTTGGGGGTGTCTATGTGGACGATGCGGCCTGCGCGCAGCGACTGCTGGCCGTCGTTGCCGGCCTCGGGCTCCACGCCGTAGAGCGCGCACTCGGGGCTGAGCGCACGCGTGGACAGGGCGGTGCCCGACAGCAGGCCGCCGCCGCCCAGCGGCACGAAGAGGGCGTCCAGCGGGCCGGTTTCCTCGAACAGTTCCTTGGCGGCCGTGCCCTGGCCGGCCAGCACGTCGGCATGGTCGTAGGGCGGGATCAGGGTCAGGCCGTGGCGCTCGGCCAGGTCGCGGCCGATCTGCTCGCGGTCTTCGGTATAGCGGTCGTAGACCACCACCTGGCCGCCATAGCCCTTGGTGGCCGCCACCTTGGCGGCGGGCGCGTCATGCGGCATGACGATGGTGGCGGGGATCTCCAGCAGCCGCGCTGCCAGGGCGATGGCCTGGGCGTGGTTGCCCGAGGAAAAGGCCACCACGCCGGCCTTGCGCTGCGCCGGGCTGAAGCGAGACAGGGCGTTGAAGGCGCCGCGGAACTTGAAGGCGCCCATGCGCTGCAGGTTCTCGCACTTGAGAAAGACGCGGGCGCCCAGCGCATCGTCCAGCGTGCGCGAGGTAAGCACGGGCGTGCGGTGGGCATGGCCCTGGATGCGTTGGGCCGCTGCGGCCACGTCGTCATAGGTGGGAAGGCTTGTCATCGGTACGGGAGAGAAGGGGTTGCTGATCGGCGGGGTGCCGGGAGCTATTTGGCGTAGCTGTAGACCGTGGCGCGCGACACGCCCAGGTGGGCGGCAATGGTCTCCATGGAGCGGCGCACATCGAGCAGGCCGGCGCCCTTGAGCTCGCGGACCAGGGCGCGGCGCTCCTCGGGCTTGAGGGCGCGCGGCGTGGTCGCCAGGCGGGCCGCGAACTGGTCGATGCGGGCACGCACCGTGTCGGCGCCTGCGCCGGCGCCCGTGGGGTCCAGCATTTCGCGCGCGGGGGTGTCGCCGCTGACGGCGGCAAAGCGGTTGAGCATGCCCTGGAAGCCCTGGAACATCGTCAGGTCCACATTCATGCACAGCGCGGCGATGTAGCGGCCCTCGGAGTCGCGGATGCCGATGGACGTGCTCTTGGCCTGGCGGCCATCGGCGAACTGGTTGGGGTAGTTGGCGATGACCTGCTCGTAGCCGGGGTCGAGGATGCGGGCCAGGCCCAGCTCCGTCGCGCCCTGGCCCACTTCGCGGCCCGACAGGTTGTTGTGGATGGCCAGCACCGCATGGGACGGGTCGAGCAGGTCATGCACCACCACCTCGCAGAACGGGGCAAAGGTCTGGCCCAGGCCTTCGGCGATCTGGGCCAACTGGTCCAGAAGCTGGCGCTGTTCAGGGGTTCGTTGGGTCATATTGGACATTTTGTTTTGAATTGGACAAAATGTCAAAATCCAGACGACTTCTCTGCGCTTTCCACCATGTTCGACACCCTTGTAGACCTGCTGCAATCCCAGGGCGCGCGTTTTCGCGTGCTGGAACATCCGGCCGAAGGCCGCTCCGATTTAGTCGCCGAAATCCGGGGCACCGCCCCCGGCCAGGGCGCCAAGGCCATGCTCTGCAAGAGCCGCGATGCGGCCGGTGCGGGCGATCCCCAGCTGTTCCTGGCCGTGCTGCCCGGCAACCGCAAGCTGGACTTCAAGCGCCTGGCCCAGGCCGTGGGCGTGCGCAAGGCCACGCTGGCCTCGCCCGAGGAGGCCCAGGCCGCCACGGGCTGCGTGATGGGATCGGTGCCCCCGTTCTCCTTCAACCCGCAGGTGCGCCTGGTGGTGGACCCGGCCCTGGTCGAGCGCTTTGGCGAGATCGCCTTCAACGCGGGCCGGCTGGACCGCTCCATCGTGCTGGACTCGGCCGACTATGTGCGCATTGCCCGGCCCGCGCTGCACAGCCTGAGCGGGGATGGCGCCGATTGACCCGGGGGCCGGGCGGTGCCCACAATCGCAGCAACGCCCGCACACCCTCTCCTGACCATGTCCACCTCTGCGAAGCAGCACCCTGACCGGCCCGATGCGGCCGGCTTTGTGCGTGCGGCGCTGGCTGCTGCCCTGGCCCAGGTGCAGTCGCATCTGGCGGTTTTGGAGGGCGGTGGCAGCGATGCCGAGACCATCCACCAGCTGCGCGTGGCCCTGCGGCGCCTGCGCACCGTGCTGCGCGAATGCGCGGGGCTGGCGCCCGGCATGCGCGCCGAATGGGATGACCCCCTGGCCCAGGCCTTTGCGCAGCTGGGCACGCTGCGCGATGCCGATACGCTGGCCGATGTGGTGCGCCCGCTGCTGCAGGCAGCCCATGCGCCCCTGTGCGACTGGCAGGCGCCGCAGGCCGTGCAGGCGGATGCAGCCGCTGCCGTGCGCGAGCCGCCATTCCTGCACGCGCTGGCCGAGATCCAGGCGCTGGCGCAGGCGCCGCAGGGAGAGCCATCGGCCCGTTTTGCCCACCTGTCCGCCGCAGGCACGCGCAAGTACCTGGCACGGCGGCTGGCGCGCCTGCACCGCCAGGTGCTGCGGGATGGCCGGCACTTCGACCGCCTGCCCCTGCCGCAGCAGCACCGTGTGCGCAAGCGGCTCAAGCGCCTGCGCTACCTGGCGGACTTTGCGCGGGAATTCGCGCCCGGAATGTGGCCCGGCAAAAAGGGCCGGCGCTTTGCCGAGGCGCTGGTGCCCGCCCAGGACGCGCTGGGCCTGCACAACGACATGGCCGTGGCGGCCGAGCATTTCCATGCCGAGGCCGCGCGCGACCCGCGCGCCTGGTTCGCCGCCGGCTACCTGCAGGCCCGCCTGGCCACGAGCGCGCGCAGCAGCCGCCGCGCGCTGCGGGCGCTGGCCCGGGTGCCGGGCTTCTGGGCTGGGCGATAATCCGCCGCTGGCGCACCGCCGCAGCCTCTGGGCCGTGGCGGTGCGCTGTTGCTGAAGGTGCCCCATGCCGTTCACCGGCCAGGGGTTCAACGGGAAGCAGGTGCGCGATGCCATCGAGGTGGCCGCTCGCAATGCCTGCGCTGCCCCCGCAACGGTCAGCGGAATACAACTCCCCACGCGGACGCGCCCCAAACCACGTGCCGCAAGCCACTGTGTCCTTCTCGGGCATGGGAAGGCGGGGATGCCTGCCGCAGCGCGCCCACCCTGCGCGCCGCAGCGTTCCGCAAGCCCGGATACCGGCCTTCTGCATTGCTTTCGGACGCCGCGGGAGTGCGCCTGTCCGGTCCGGCCCCAGCCTGCGCTGCCGTGGCCGGCTCCGGCGTGCGCGCTGTGCGGCGTGGTTCAGACGATAGGCCCCGCGGGTGAGTGGGGCAGTTGGGTCAACGCATGCGCTTCGCTTCTTCGGCCGCCGATTCCTCCGGCCTTCTCTCTGTTCTCCCTCTTGTCTCCAGCCTGCGGCCCGCAGCGGCTGCCGTCCTGCTGGCCAGCTGCGCTGCAGCGGCCGGCGCCGCGCAGGAGCCGGCTTCGGGCCGATCCACGGACTCCGCCGACGATGCGCTGGACGCCGTCTTCGTGACCGCCACCGCGCGGCCCGAGGCGCGCAGCCGCATCGCGGGCACCACGCAGACCATCGACCGCGAGGCCATAGAGCGCTCCAGCGCGCGCTCGGTCACCGACCTGCTGGCCGAGAACGCCGTGGGCTTTCTCAGCGAATGGACGGCGGCCCAGACCTCGATGAACCTGCGCGGCGCCTCCACCGACGGCCAGGGGCGCGACTTCCGCAGCCAGGTGCTGGTGCTGGTCAACGGCCGGCGCGCGGGCACGGCCAACCTGTCCAAGCTCAGCCCTTCGGATGTGGAGCGCATCGAGATCGTGCGCGGCCCGTCCTCGGTGATCTATGGCAGCCAGGCCATGGGCGGGGTGGTCAACATCATCATGAAAACCGGGGCGACGGCGCCCGGCACGCGTGCCCAGGTCCAGGCCGGTTCATGGGACCTGTGGCGCACCGATGCGCAGACGGCCGGCGCCAATGACCGCTTCGACTGGTACTTCGGCGTGAGCGCAGGCGGGCGCGGCGACTACGAGTCGGGCGACGGCGGCACGCGCCTGGAGAACACGGGCTGGAAGCGGCGCGGCGCCAGCGGCGCCCTGGGCTGGCAGCTGCACGAGCTGCACCGCGTGGAGCTGCAACTGCGCACGGACGGCATCTACAACGCGGGCTTTCGCGGATCGGGCGCCAACATCTACAGCCGCGACAACCGCAGCAATCGCTCGCTGGACCTGACCTACGAAGGCGCGCTGCCCGGCCAGCGCCTGAGCTGGACGACCCACCTCTACAGCCTGGTCGATACCGATGAGTTCAACTGGGCATCGCCCGTGATCCGCTCGGGCAACAGCGCGGTGCCCGGCACGGCGCGCGACTACAACCACCGCCAGCTGGACGCCACGGGCCTGCGCTTTCAGCCGCGCCTGCGTGTCAGCCAGACCAATGACCTGCTGATGGGCTTTGACTGGGAGCGCAGCAAGCTGCGCTCCGACCGCCTGCGCGTGGCCATGCCGGGCGGCCCGGCGGGCCAAGTCGCGCCCTATGACAACAACCAGACCGAGCAGGTGCACGCGCTGTACTTCGAGGACGCGCAGACCCTGTTCGACGATCGCCTCACGCTGCGTGCCGGCCTGCGCAAGACCTGGGGCACGACGCGTTTCGACGATACGCCCAACCTGGCCCTGGCCCAGGCCAGCACGCGCGACTACGACAACCACACCTGGTCGGCCGGCGCCACCTGGAAGGCCACGGACCGGCTCACGCTGCGCGCTGCGGCCTCCACGGGGTTCCGCGCGCCCACGGCCACGGAGCTGGCCTCGGACTTCACGGCCGTCGGCGGTGGCCGCACCTTCGGCAACCCCAACCTCAAGCCCGAGACCAGCCGCCAGATCGAGGTCGGCGCTGCGCTGCAGCAGCCCGGCTGGCGCGTGGATGCGGCCCTGTTCCAGAACACCATCAGCGACCGCATCATCACCGTCTCGCGCGGGGCCACGACCAACACCTCGGACTACGCCAACAACGCGGCCGACATCGTGGCGCGCGGCCTGGAAATGCAGGCCGACATGGACCTGGCGCGGGCGCTGAACCTGACGGGCCACCAGCTCAAGGCCTGGGCTGGCGGCTACTACCACTTCAGCATGCGGGACAAGGGATCGCCAGCGTCGGCCAATACCGACAAGGTGCAGCGCATGTACCGCTACGAGGCCTCGGCCGGCGTGCGCTACGGCCAGGGCAGCGGGCGCCTGCAGGGCGACTGGAGCCTGCAGCTGTCCACGCTGCTGCGCGGTCCCATGTGGTACGACACGGAAGAGGCGCTGCTCATCCCGCAGGGCGAGCCCAGCAGCACCTTCATCCACCGCAAGGGCGCCTTCACCATCTGGAACCTGCGGGCCGACTACCGCGTGTCGCCGGGCGTCAAGCTGTTCGCAGCCGTCAACAACCTGTTCGACCTGAACCGCCATCCCATCTTCATCGCACTGGACCGCGCGCCCTGCATCGCCAACCCGGCGTACCAGAACGGCGGCTGCGGAACGTCGATGGCGGGCCGCGAACTCATGGTCGGCCTCCAGGCAGAGTTTTGAGGACCACGGCATGAGGCAATCCAGCACCACGCGCCGCCAGTTGCTGCGCCAGGGCGCGGCGGCGGCCCTGGCCTGCGGCCTGCCCGCGGCCTGGGCCGACACCGTCGCTGCAGGCGGTCCGGTGGTGCTGCAGGATGCGCTGGGCCGGCGCGTGGAGATTGCCGCGCCGCCGCAGCGCATCGTCTCCATCTTTGCCTCCAATACCGAGCTGGTGGCCGCGCTGGGCCTGCTGGACCGCGTGGTGGGCGTGGAGGATTTCACGCGCTTTCCACCGGGCGTGGAGCGCATTCCCAAGGTGGGCGGGCGGCTGGGGTTCTCGGTGGACGCCGTGGTGGCGCGCCAGCCGGACCTGGTCATCGTCACGCCCGCGCGCCAGGCAGCGCACCAGCTGGTCGATCCCATGGAGCGCATCGGCGTGCCGGTGATGGTGCTGCTCAGCCGCTCGCTGGCCGAGGTGATGGACAACCTGCGCCTGGTGGCCCGCGCCACGGGCGTGCAGGCGCGCGGCCAGGCGCTGGCCACGGCGCAGGAAGCGCGGCTGCTGCGCGTGGACCGGCTGGTGGCCGGCCAGCCCCGGCCGCGCGCGCTCATGGTCACGGGCCGGCTGGGTAACGGCATGCTGCTGGCGGCCCGGCCGGGCACCTATACCGGCGAGGCCATGGTGCGCGCGGGCGCCGCGTTCGCGCTGGACGGCCTGGGCACCGTGCCCCAGGTCTCGCCCGAGGCCGTGCTGGCCGCCGACCCCGACGTGCTGCTGTTCGCAGGCACGCAGGAGGCCATGCAGGACCTGATCGGCCAGCGCGGCTGGCGCGACCTGCGTGCCGTGCGCGGCGGCCGGGCCACCACGGTGGCGCGCGCCGAGTTCCTGATTCCCGGGCCGCGCACCTTTGGCGGCGTGGAAAAACTCTCGCGCTGGCTGCACCCTGCGGCCTGGGCCGGGGAGGCTGCATGAATTCCCTTTCACATCCACCTGCGTGGCGCCCCTGGGCCGGTGCGGTCCTGCTGCTGCTGGCCAGCCTGCTGATCGCCGCCTGCGCGGGCCACCAGTGGGCCAGCCCGGCCGACCTGCTGGCCGCGCTGGGCGGCGAAGACAGCCTGCGCAGCCGGCTGCTGCTGCAGTGGCGCGTGCCGCGCGTGCTGGCAGCCGCCCTGGTGGGCGCGCTGCTGGGCCTGTCGGGCGCCATCTTCCAGGGCGTGTTCCGCAATCCGCTGGCCGAGCCCTATCTGCTGGGCGCCTCGGGCGGCGCGGCGCTGGGGGCGACTGTCGCCTTGCTGGTTCCCATGCATCTATTGTTCGGCCTGCCCCAGGCATGGACGCTGCCCGTGCTGGCCTTTGCGGGCGCCTGGGGCTCGACCGTGCTGGTGCTGGCCGTCTCGCGCGTGGCCGGTGCCACCGATGCGGCCGGCATGCTGCTGGCCGGCGTGGCGCTGGCGGCCGTGTTGGGCGCGCTGCGCTCGTTCCTGATGCTGGCGCTGTCCGATGAGACGGTGAGCCTGCAGGTGGTGCTCAGCTGGGTGCTGGGCGGCATACAGACGCCGTCCTGGAGCGGGCTGGGCCTGCTGGCCGGCGCCTCCCTGGCCTGCCTGGCCGGGGCCATGGCGCTGGCGCGCGGGCTGGACCTGCTGGGCCTGGGTGCCGATGCGGCCCAGGGCTTCGGCCTGGATGTGGCGCGCTTCACGCCGCTGGCCGTGCTGGCCGGCTCGCTGGTGGTGGCCGTGGCCGTGGCCTATGGCGGGCTGGTGGCCTTCGTGGGGCTGGCTGCGCCGCACATCGCGCGCTGGATGGCGGGACCGCTGCACCGCGCGGCCCTGCCGGCGTCGGCGCTCACGGGCGCCATCATCGTCACGCTGGCCGATGCCATTGCGCGCAGCGTGCTGCCGCCGGCCGAAATCCCGCTGGGCCTGGTCACGGCCGTGGCGGGCGGGCCCTTCTTCATCGTGTTGCTGGCGCGCAGGCTGAGGTCCGCATGAACGGTGCCATCCCTTCCGTCACACCGCGCCTGCAGGCCCGGACCCTCACGCTGCGCCACCGTGGCCGCAGTGTGCTGGACGCCGTCTCGCTGCAGCTGCCCGCCTGCGGCGCCGTGGCCCTGGTGGGGCCCAATGGCGCGGGCAAGTCCAGCCTGCTGTCCCTGCTGGCGGGGCTGCAGGCGCCTGCATCCGGCAGCGTGCTGCTGGACGGGCAAGACATCGCAACCCTGCCCGTGGCCGAGCGAGCGCGTCGCGTGGGCTATATGCCGCAGCGCTTTGCGCCGCACTGGGACCTGACGCTGGCCGAGCTCATGCACATGCGGCTGGCGGGCAGGGGTGATGTCGAGGCGGCCATTGCAGGCGCCGGGCTGCAGGATTTCGCGCGCAGGCGCTGGTCCACGCTGTCCGGCGGCGAGCAGGCGCGTGCCCTGCTGGCCACCGTGCTGGCCACCGACCCGCCCGTGCTGCTGGCCGACGAGCCCGGCGCCGCGCTGGACGTGCGCCACCGCCTGGCCCTGGTGCAGGCGCTGGCGCAGCGTGGGCGCGAGCGGCTGGTGCTGGTGGTCATGCATGACCTGGACCTGGCGCTGGCGCACTTCGGGCGCGTCATCGTGCTGGACCAGGGGCGCATTGCGCTCGATGGAGCCCCTGCCGAGCTGCTGCATGCGCCGGGGCTGGATGCCGTGTTCGGCGTGGATTTCGAGCGCATCGACGCACCTCCGCAAACCTTGCTGCGCGCGCGGCTGAAACAGGAGAACTGACCCCATGCGCATCGATCTGGCCGGCTGGACGCGCGACGCCACGCGCGGCGGGCACCGTGAATTCCTGGCGCTGTTCGAGCGCGCGGAGCGCCTGGGTTTCCAGGGCGTGTGGTTCAACGAATTCCGCGTGCCCGATACCGCCTGGCCCTATCCCTCGCCCCTGCTGCTGGCCGCCGCCGTGCTGGCGCGCACCGAGCGGCTGCGCGTGGGCACCTCGGTGCTGGTGCTGCCGCTGCACCACCCACTGATGCTGGCCGAGGAGATTGCCCAGCTGGACCTGCAAAGCGCCGGCCGCATCGACGTGGGCGTTGGCAGGGGCACGGAGCCGGCCGCGCTGCGCGCCCTGCAGATCGATGCGGACAGCACGCGCGAGCGCTTCGAGCAGTCCTGCCGCATCCTGGTGGAGGCGCTGTCCGGCAAGCCCATCGCAGCGGGGCAGGGGCCCTGGCGCTTCGAGGACCGGCCCGCCCTGCCTTTGACCGTGCAGCGCCCGCATCCTCCCTTGTATGTGGCCGGCTCCACGGCTGAGACCCTGGGCTTTGCCGTCGATCAGAATCTGCCCCTGCTGCTGAGCCTGGAGCCGCCCGAAGGCATGCAGCTGGAGCGCCTTGAGGCGGCCGCGCAGGAACGCGTGCGCGATGCCGCCGCGCTGCGTGCGCGTTCATCGCTGGCGCGCTATGTCTGCATCGGTGCCGATGAGGCCGCCGTGCAGGCCCAGCTGGCCACGCTGTGGCCGCAGCTGTACCAGCGGCGCGTGTACTTTGCGGGCAAGCGCGGCGTGCCGGCCGACCAGGTGCTGCCCATCGATGTGCCGCGCGTGCTGGCCGAGCAATTCATCCATGGCACGCCCGAGCAGTGCCATGCGCAGATCACCGCCTTGCGCGAGCGCACGGGCATTGGCCAGCTGCGCTGCGTCTTCAACGCCAACGGCCTGTGGAGCGATGCCCAGGCCCTCGCCGGCATGGAACTGTTTGCGCAGGAGGTTCTCCCTTCATTGCGCAGCGCCGTGCCTTTCGCCACCGTCTGACTTCCTCTTTTTTCTGGAGAACCTTCCATGCAAACCGCCAAGATTCCCGCCACCATCGTCACCGGCTTCCTGGGCAGCGGCAAGACCACGCTGCTGCGCCACATCCTGGACAACGCCGATGGCCGGCGAATCGCTGTGATCGTCAACGAGTTCGGCGAGCTGGGCATCGACGGCGAGATCCTCAAGGGCTGCGGCATCGGCTGCGACGACGACGGCAACGAGCGCGAAGGCGCGCTGTACGAGCTGGCCAACGGCTGCATGTGCTGCACGGTGCAGGAAGAGTTCTTCCCCGTGATGCGCGCGCTGGCCGAGCGCCGCGACCAGATCGACGCCGTGATCATCGAAACCTCGGGCCTGGCCCTGCCCAAGCCCCTGGTCCAGGCCTTCCAGTGGCCCGAGATCGCCAACGTGTTCACCGTGGACGCGGTGGTCACCGTGGTGGACACACCAGCGGCCGCCAGCGGCCAGTTCGCCGCCAATCCCCAGGCCGTGGACGAGCTGCGCCGCGCCGACCCCAACCTGGACCACGAATCGCCGCTGCACGAACTCTTCGAGGACCAGCTGGGCGCGGCCGACCTGGTGGTGCTCAACAAGACCGACCTGGCCGATGCCGATGCCCTGGCGCGCGTGACCGCCCTGGTGCGCGAGGAGCTGCCGCCCGAGGTCAAGATCGTGCAATCGTCCCAGGGCCGCCTGCCGCTGGACGTGGTGCTGGGCCTGGCCAAGGCGGCCGAGACCACCATCGACCAGCGCGTGAGCCACCATGACCACGACGAGGACCATGACCACGACGACTTCGACTCCTACGTGATCGACCTGCCCGCCGTGGACCGCGACCGCCTGCTGGCCGCGCTGGAGACGCTGGTGGAGCAGCACAGCATCCTGCGCGTCAAGGGCTTTGCCGAGATCCCGGGCAAGCCCATGCGCTGGCTGCTGCAGGGCGTGGGCCGCCGCTTCGACCACCATTTCGACCGCGCCTGGCGCGAGGGCGA
Organism: Delftia sp. Lp-1; assembly: GCF_020523835.1. Taxonomy (NCBI): domain Bacteria; kingdom Pseudomonadati; phylum Pseudomonadota; class Betaproteobacteria; order Burkholderiales; family Comamonadaceae; genus Delftia; species Delftia sp. Lp-1. The sequence goes on from NZ_JAJALJ010000001.1 coordinate 282,668, forward strand.
GGCACGCGGCACGCGCCTGGTGTTCATCGGGCAAGACCTTGATGAAGCAGCGCTGCGCAAGGGCCTGGAGAATGTGGCCGCCTGACCTTCCGATTCCGCACTGAAACCTGTTCCATGCACCTGCTGTCCACGCGCCCCGGCGGCTTCGTCGAGGACGAGAGCATCGTCACCCGCCTCGACCAGACGCCGGCCGACATCGTCATCCTGAGCTCGGCCGACACCACGCTGGCCCTGCTGTCCTCGGCCGTGGCCGCGCTGGCCGGGGCGTCGGCGGACTTTCCTTCGGTGCGGCTGGCCAATCTGCTGTACCTGCGCCAGCCGGCCTCGCTGGACCTGTATGTGGACGAGGTGCTGCGCCATGCGCGCGTGGTCATCGTGGACCACCTGGGCTCGGAATCGGCCTGGCCCTACGGCATCGAGCAGATCGGCTCTCTGGCGCGCCGCAAGGGCCAGCGCCTGGCCATGTTCTCGGGTGACCTGCAGGAAGACCCGCACCTGCTGGCGCGCAGCACGCTGCCGGCCGCCGCCTGCCGCCAGCTGTGGCAATACCTGCGCTCGGGCGGCGCGGCCAATGCGCGCGAATTCCTCAAGGCCACCGTCTACCACGGGCTGGACCGGGGCGATGCGCCGCTGCCGCCGCGCACCCTGCCGCAGGCGGCTGTCCACGTTCCCCCGGCGCTGTTCGCTGCCAGGAGCCATGCCCAGGTCCAGACCCAGGTCCATGCCCATGACGTGGCCGGCATCGACGACCTGCAGCGCGCCTGGACGCCGGGCGCGCCCACGGTGGCCCTGGTGTTCTACCGCTCCCACCTGCTGGCGGGCAACACGGCAGCCTTCGACGCCATGGCCCTGTCGCTGCAGCAGCGCGGCATGAACCCGCTGCCCGTGGCGCTGGACTCGCTCAAGGACCCGCTGTGCCTGGCCACGCTGCGCCAGCTCTGCGAAGACCATGCCGTGCAGCTGGTGCTCAACACCACGGCGTTTTCGGCGCTGGAATCGGGCACGGCCCTGGCCGGCGATGCGCCCGTGCTGCAGGTCATTGCCAGCGGCGGCAATCGCGAGGACTGGTGGGCCGACAGCCAGGGCCTGCGCCCGCGCGACATCGCCATGCAGGTGGTGCTGCCGGAGATGGATGGCCGCATCATCACGCGCGCCATCAGCTTCAAGGGCCTGTCCCACCGCTGCGCCTTCACCCAGGCCGACGTGGTGGCCTACCAGCCCGAGCCCGACCGCGTGGACTTCGTGGCCGACCTGGCCTGGCGCTGGTGCCGCCTGCGCAGCCTGCCCGCGCGCGACAAGCGCCTGGCCCTGGTGCTGGCCAACTATCCGGGCAGCGAAGGCCGCATCGGCAGCGGCGTGGGGCTGGATACGCCAGCCTCCGTGATCGCCATCCTGCAGCACCTGGCGGCCGAAGGGCACGAGCTGGGCGACCCCGCGCAACTGCCCGCCGATGGCGAGGCGCTGATGCACACCCTGCAGCAGGGCATTGCCAACGACCCGGCCCAGTGGCCGCTGCGCCCGGCCTGGCAAAGCTATGCGCTGGACGAGTACCTGGCGCGCCTGGCCGCGCTGCCGGACGGCATGGCCGACGCCATCACGGCGCGCTGGGGCGCGCCCGAGGCCGACCCGCTGCTGCGCCAGGGCCGCTTCATGATCGCGGGCCTGCGCCTGGGCCATGTCTTTGTCGGCATACAGCCGGCGCGTGCATTGGGCGGCTTGAGGCTGGGCGCGCAGGACTATGCGAGCTACCACGATGCCGAGCTGGTGCCGCCCCACAGCTACCTGGCCTTCTACTTCTGGCTGCGCGACCGCTTTGCCGTGGACGCCATGGTCCACGTGGGCAAGCATGGCAACCTCGAATGGCTGCCGGGCAAGAGCCTGGCGCTGTCGGGCGCGTGCTGGCCCGATGCCATCCTGGGCCCGCTGCCGCACCTGTACCCCTTCATCGTCAACGATCCCGGCGAAGGCGCCCAGGCCAAGCGCCGCAGCCAGGCCGTGATCATCGACCACCTGATGCCGCCGCTGACGCGCGCCGAAAACCACGGCCCGCTGCAGGACCTGGAGCGCCTGGTGGACGAGTACTACGACGCCCTGCTGGTCGATGCGCGGCGCGGCGCGCTGCTGCGCCGCCAGATCCTGGACATCGTGCGCCGCCAGCACCTGGACCAGGAGCTGGACCTGGCGCCCGGTGCCGCGCAGGACGACGATGCCGTGCTCGAACGCATAGACGCCTACCTGTGCGAGCTCAAGGAAACCCAGATCCGCGACGGCCTGCATGTCTTCGGCGCCTCGCCTCAAGGCCGCCAGCGCCGCGACACGCTGCTGGCGCTGGCGCGCTTCCCGTCGGACGAAGGCCAGGGCCTGATACAGGCGCTGGCCGCCGACCTGCTGGACAGCCCCGGTTTCGATCCGCTGCGCATGGAGCCCGCACGCCCCTGGACCGGCGCGCGCCCCGCCGCCCTGCAGGCCGTGAGCGACGAGCCCTGGCGCCATGAAGGCGACACGCGCGAGCGCCTGGAGCTGCTGGCCCAGCAGTTGCTGGAAGGTGAGGCTCCGGCCGGTGACTGGCCGCAGACGCGCGCCGCGCTGCAACAGGTGCATGCCGTGCTGGCGCCCGCGCTGGATGCCTGCGGCGGCGAGGAACTGCGCCAGCTGCTGCGCGGCCTGCAGGGCCGCTTCGTGCCGCCCGGGCCCAGCGGCTCACCCTCGCGCGGGCGGCCCGACGTGCTGCCCACGGGGCGCAATTTCTACACGCTGGACACGCGCGCCATTCCCACCCAGGCCGCCTGGGAGCTGGGCCAGCAGGCCACGCTCAGGCTGCTGGAGCGCTATCTGCAGGAGCACGGCGAATACCCGCGCACCCTGGGCCTGTCGGTCTGGGGCACGGCCACCATGCGCACGGGCGGCGACGACATCGCCCAGGCCTTTGCGCTGATCGGGGTGCGCCCCAAATGGGCGCCCGGCAGCCAGCGCGTGGTGGACTTCGAGGTCGTGCCGCGCGTGGGCATGGGCCGGCCGCGCGTGGATGTGACGCTGCGCATCTCGGGCTTTTTCCGCGATGCCTTCCCCGGCGCCGTGCAGATGTTCGACGCGGCCGTGCAGGCCGTGGCCGCGCTGGACGAGGACGCCGAGGACAACCCCATACGCGCGCGCATCCTGGCCGAGGCCGAGCAACTGCAGTCGCAGGGCATGGACGCCGTGCAGGCCCGCCTGCAGGCCGGCTGGCGCGTGTTCGGCGCGCCGCCCGGCCACTATGGATCGGGCCTGGGCGGACTGTTCCAGAGCGGCGACTGGCAGGGCGATGCCGACCTGGCCCAGGCCTACCTGGGCTGGAGCCAGCACGCCTACGGCCAGGACGCCGAGGGCGTGCCCGCAGGCGACGCGCTGCGCCGCCGCCTGGGCGAGCTCGACGTGGTGGCCCACAACCAGGACAGCCGCGAGCACGACATCCTCGACTCGGGCGACTACTTCCAGTTCCAGGGCGGCATGGCCTCGGCCGTGCGCCACCTCTCGGGCCGCCAGCCCGCGCTCTACCACGGCGACCACGCCAACCCGGCCCAGCCGCGCGTGCGCTCGCTCAAGGAAGAGATTGCGCGCGTGGTGCGCTCGCGCGTCACCAATCCCAAGTGGATGGACGGCGCCAAGCGCCACGGCTACAAGGGCGCCTTCGAGATGGCGGCCACGGTGGACTACCTCTTCGGCTTCGACGCCACCACGCAGCAGGTGGGCGACCACCAGTACGCCCTGGTGGCTGATGCCTATGTGCTGGATGCGGCCACGCGCGACTTTCTCGTGCAGCACAATCCGCAGGCCCTGCGCGACATGCTGGAGCGCCTGCTCGAAGCCATGCAGCGCGGCCTGTGGGAGCAGCCCGGCGACTATCGCCAGCAGCTGGAAGACCTGCTGCTGGAACATGAAAACCACCTCGAAGGATTGCGCGGATGACCGCCTCCACTGACCTGGGCAGCGGCGCCCAGCCCGCGCTGCCGCCGCTGTTTCCCTTTGCCGCCATCGCTGGCCAGCCCCTGCTGTGCCAGGCGCTGCTGCTGGCCGCCATCGACCCGCAACTGGGCGGCGTGCTGATCGAGGGGCCGCGCGGCACGGCCAAGTCCACGGCCGCGCGTGCGCTGGCCGAGCTCATCGATGCCGCGCCCTTCGTCACGCTGCCGCTGGGCGCCTCGCTGGAGCATCTGGCCGGCTCGCTGGACCTGGGCCAGGCCATGGCCGGCCATGCGCTCAAGTTCGCGCCCGGCCTGCTGGCGCGCGCCCATGGCGGCGTGCTCTATGTGGACGAGATCAACCTGCTGCCCGATGCCCTGGTCGATGTGCTGCTGGATGCGGCTGCCAGCGGCGTCAACGTGGTCGAGCGCGACGGCATCTCGCACCGCCACGCGGCGCGCTTCGTGCTGGTGGGCACCATGAACCCCGAGGAAGGCCAACTGCGCCCGCAGCTGCTGGACCGCCTGGGCCTGTGCGTGCGCCTGGCCAATGTGGAGGATGCGGCCCAGCGCCAGGCCATCGTGCGCGCGCGGCTGCTGTTCGATGCCGACCCGGCCGCCTTCCGCGCCCGCCATGCAGACGCCCAGGCCGCGCTGGCAGCCCAGCTGCGCACGGCACGCGAGCGCCTGCAGCCGGCCGGCGCGCTGCCCTGGTCCGACGCGGTGCTGCAGGCCGCAGGCGCGCTGTGCATTGCCGCCCAGGTGGACGGCCTGCGCGCCGACCTGGTGCTGCTGCGCGCCGCCCGCGCCTGGGCCGCCTGGCTGGGCGATACCGAGGTCAGGCCCGACCATGTGCAGGCCGTGGCCGAGCTGGTGCTGGTGCACCGCCGCAAGCCGGGGGCGCCGCAGCAGCAGCATCCACAGCCGCAGCCGCAGCCGCAGCCGCAGCCGCAGCCGCAGCCGCAGCCGCAGCAGCCATCCCCACAGCAGCCGCCATCGAATCCGCCTTCGCAGTCGCCGGCACAAAGCCGGCCGCCTGCAGAATCCACGGCCAACGGCGCAGGCGACAGCCCGCCCTCCGAGGCTGACTGGGGCGCCATGCCGCCCGAGCCCGTGGGCCTGCTGCGTGTCGCCGTGCCCTCATTGCTGGCCCGCGAGGCCGCAAAGGCGGGAGCGCCCGCCACAAAAAAAGCCTGAGCCCCCGCGGCCCCACGCCACAGGCAAGGGCTGCGGGGGCGGGCCAGCAGGCGACTGGCCAGCCCCGGCTGGCCCAGGCGCAAGGCGGGCAGGCCACCGGCAGCTGGGACTGGCCGCGCACGCTGGCCGCGCGCGGCGCCCAGGCGCTGGCGCCTGAACATCTGCAGCGCCGCCGCGAGCCGCCGCAGGCCACGCGGCTGCATTGCTTTGTGCTCGATTGCTCGGCCTCCATGGCCGGCAGCGGCGCACTGGCGCGGGCCAAGGGCGTGCTGCTGTCGCTGATGGAAGAGGCCTACCGCCGCCGCGAGCAGGTGGCGCTGATCTGCTTTGCGGGCACGCGCGTGGAATTGCGCCTGCCGCCGCGCAAGGCTGCGGCCTGGAATGACGACTGGATCGCTCCCATTGGCGGGGGCGGCGGCACGCCGCTGCAGGCGGCCGTGGAACAGGCGGGCCAGTTGCTGCAGCGCCATTGCGGCGCAGACGCCTCCTGCCAGGGCTGGCTGTGGCTGCTCACCGACGGCCGCACGCGCGAGCGGCCTGCGCGGCCTTCGGCGGCGCAGGAGGCGGGCATCGTGGACTTTGAATCGGGCCGCGTGCGCCTGGGCCGGGCCGCTGCGCTCGCTGCCGCCTGGGACGCACGCCATGTGCGGGCCGATGATTTCGCAGGCTGATCTGCGGCTCTGACGAGGTCAGGCCGGCCAGCTCAGCTCGAACAGCGCGCCGCCACGCTCGCCCGGCAGGCACTGCGCCCGCCCGCCATGGGCCTGGGCAATGGCCTGCACCACGGCCAGGCCCAGTCCGCTGCCGTTGCCTGCACCCACGCTGGCATTCCTTCGGCTGCGGGCGCCTTCACCGCGCTGAAAAGCGTCGAAGATGCGCGGCGCAAGGTCCGCCGCCACGCCGGGGCCGCTGTCTTCCACGCGCACGGTGCACAGGCCGTGGCGCACGCGCGCGGCCACCAGCAGCGGGCCCGGCTGCGCGTACTGCATGGCGTTTTCCAGCAGGGCCAGCAGGGCCTGGCGTATGCGCACGGGGTCGCAGACCACGGGCTGGTCATCGAGCTCCATCGCCAGCTGCAGGCCCGCCTGCTCCAGCGCCGGTCCCACGGCCAGGGCTACCGAGCGCACCTCGCCGGCCAGGCAGGTCTGGCGCAGCTGCAATTGCAGATGGCCGTTTTCCTGCAGGCCCAGCAGGCGCAGGTCGTCGATCAGGCGGGTCAGCCCCTCAACCTGGGTCATCAGGCTGGCCAGCATGTCCTTGCTGGGCAGGAAGACGCCATCGGACAGGCCTTGCAGCCGCCCGCTGAGGATGGTCACGGGCGTGCGCAGCTCATGGGCGATGGCCGCGCTCCAGAAGGCGCGCTCCTGCGCCATGCCTTCCAGGCGCCGGGCCAGGCTGTTGAAGTCGTGCACCAGCTGCGCGGCCTCGTGCAGCGCGCTGTCATCCGTGCTGGCGCGCGCCGACAGGTCGCCCTCGGCCAGCTGGCGCAGGCTGATGGCCACCGAGTCCAGCGAGGGCAGGATGCGCCGCGACAGCCGCGTGGCCACGAATATGGCGATCAGCATGGCCACCACCAGGGTCAGCAGCACCCAGGCCAGTTCCACGCTGGAGGGCATCCAGCCGTCGGAGACGCTGGCCGGGTGAAAGGTCAGCAGCAGCGCATAGAAGGCGTACGAGCCCAGCACGCACAGCACGACCACGGCCAGCGTGACGGCCGACATGGTCAGCACCACCTGCCGGCGCAGGCCGGCCGCTGCGCTCATGACGGCACTCCCCGGCCTGCGGCCTGTGCAGCGCTCATGGGTCCATCCCCAGCCGGTAGCCCACGCTGCGCACGCTGTCGGGCATGCCCTGCAGGCCCAGGCCTTCGAGTTTCTTGCGCAGCTTGCTGATGTGGCTGTCCACGGTGCGCTCCAGCGTGTGGCCTTCGGGCAGGCAGCTCAGCAGCAGTTCGGCGCGGCTGAACACGCGCCGGGGCGAGCGCACCAGGCTGGCCAGCAGGTTGAATTCGGTCACGGTGAGTTCGGGCACATGCGTGGCGCCCTGCACCTGCACGCTGACCTCGCGGCTGTCCAGGTCCACGCGAAAGGGGCCGGCCTGCAGCAGCTTGGTATCGCGGAGCCGGCCCTGGCCGCAGCGGCGCAGCACGGCCTGCACGCGCGCCACGACCTCGGCCGCGTTGAAGGGCTTGCCCACGTAGTCGTCCGCGCCAATGCGCAGGCCGATGAGCTTGTCCACGTCCTGGTTGAGTGCGGTGAGCATGATGACGGGCGTGTCGCCGCGCCGGCGGATTTCGGACAGCACCTGCCAGCCGTCAAGGCGTGGCATCTGCACGTCGAGAAGAACGAGATCGGGTTTCAAGTGGTGGTGCAGTTCAAGGGCCTGCTGGCCATCGGCGGCATGCACGGTGCGCAGGTCGCTGCGGGCCAGGTAGGCGCACAGGATGTCTGCGATCTCGGGCTCGTCCTCGGCAACGAGGATGAGCGATGTCGATGGCTGGAAAGGCAAGGGCTGGGCAATGATAGAAGCCATTTTGAGGTCGCGGCGGGGGCTGTGTTCATCTCCATCGTTCTTCCACATTTCCCGGGCCGAAATGCCATCGAAAGAACGCAAGCTGTTTCCCTGTGCCGCCGCAATTGGCCGGCATGCGAAACAAATCCCTGAATATGAAGTCACAGCGGCAATGCCGTATGAGCGGGTGGGAGAGCTGTTAGCTTTGCAGCGGCTCCATGGATGAATGGCCCTGGCGGCAACACGCCGCAGGCCGAAGCCGCACCGGCAGGAGTTTCCTCCATCCCCATGCCTCCTGGCAATCTGGATTTGCATCCGGATGGCCCCTCAGATGTGTCGGCGCCAGGCGCCGTATTTTTTTCCGCAGCGCGCCCTGGCGTGCATTGAAAACCAGACCTCGCGTCCATGCCACAGTTCTTCATTCACCGGCCCATCTTTGCCTGGGTCATCGCGTTGTTCATCGTGCTGCTGGGCGTGCTTGCCATTCCGCAATTGCCGATCTCGCGCTATCCCACGGTGGCGCCGCCCACGGTGAGCCTGTATGCCACCTATCCGGGCGCCACGCCCAAGACGCTCAATGACTCCGTGGTCTCGCTGATCGAGCGCGAGCTGTCCAGCGTCCGCCACCTGCTGTACTTCGAGTCCTCGGTGGACACCTCGGGCTCGGCCGAGATCAAGGCCACCTTCAAGCCCGGCACCAACCCCGAGCTGGCCCAGGTGGATGTGCAAAACCGCATCAAGGCCGTGGAGCCGCGCCTGCCGCAGGCCGTGCGCCAGAACGGGCTGCAGGTGGAGTCGGCCACGTCGAGCTTTCTGCTGCTGGTGGGCCTGATCTCGCCGGGCGGCGAGTTCGACGAGCTGGCACTCAATGACTACATGGCGCGCAATATCGTCGAGGAGCTTCGGCGCATCGAGGGCGTGGGCCGCGTGCAGCTGTTCGGCACCGAGCGCGCCATGCGCGTCTGGGTCGATCCGGCCAAGCTGATCTCCTACGGGCTGTCCATGGGCGACCTCACCCAGGCCATCCAGCAGCAGAACATGCAGATCGCCCCGGGCCGCGTGGGCGATGCGCCCATCGCCCCGGGCCAGCGCGTGACCACGCCGCTCACCGTGCAGGGCCAGCTGACCTCGCCCGAGCAGTTCGCGGCCATCGTGCTGCGCGCCCATGCCGACGGCTCCCGCCTGGTGCTGGGCGACGTGGCGCGCGTGGAGCTGGGCGCGCAGTCCTATGCCTTCTCCAACCGCGAGGATGGCAAGCCCGCCACCAGCGCCGCCGTGCAGCTGTCGCCGGGCGCCAATGCCGTGCGAACGGCCGCTGCCGTGCAAAAGCGCATGGCCGAGCTGGCCTCCATCCTGCCGAGGGGCATGGAGCACACCATCTCGTTCAATACCGCGCCCTTCGTCAAGATCTCCATCGAGAAGGTGGTGCAGACCCTGGTCGAGGCCATGGTGCTGGTCTTCCTGGTGATGTACCTGTTCCTGCAGAACCTGCGCTACACGCTGATCCCGGCCATCGTGGCGCCCGTGGCGCTGCTGGGCACCTTCGCCGTGATGCTGGTGGCGGGCTTTTCCATCAACGTGCTGACCATGTTCGGCATGGTGCTGGCCATCGGCATCATCGTGGACGACGCCATCGTCGTGGTGGAGAACGTGGAGCGCCTCATGGCCGAGGAAGGCCTGTCGCCGCGCGATGCCACGCTCAAGGCCATGAAGGAGATCACGGGCGCCATCATCGGCATCACCCTGGTGCTGACGGCGGTGTTCATTCCCATGGCGTTCGCCAGCGGCTCGGTGGGCGTGATCTACCAGCAGTTCACGCTGTCCATGGCCGTGTCCATCCTGTTCTCGGCCTTCCTGGCCCTGAGCCTGACACCGGCGCTGTGCGCCACCTTGCTCAAGCCGGTGGCGGCAGGCCACCATGAGAAGAAGGGCTTCTTCGGCTGGTTCAACCGCGGCTTCGAGCGGCTGACGAACCGCTACGAGGCCCATGTCACGGGCCTGGTCCGGCGCACGGGCCGCATGATGCTGCTGTTCGCGGCCATCGTGGCCATCCTGGTGTTTGCGCTGCGCCAGCTGCCATCGGCCTTTCTGCCCGAGGAGGACCAGGGCTACTTCATGGCGTCCATCCAGCTGCCGGCCGATGCCACGGCCGAGCGCACGCTGGACGTGGTCAAGCGCTATGAGGAGCATGTGGCGCAGCGCCCCGGCATCGCCTCCAGCATCTCGGTGCTGGGCTTCAGCTTCGCGGGCTCGGGCCCGAACGCGGCCATGGCCTTCACCACGCTCAAGGACTGGGACCAGCGCAACGGCGCCACGGCGGGCGAGGAAGTCTCGCTCGCGCAAAAGGCCATGGAGCATGCGCCCGAGGGCGCCATCATGGTGCTGCAGCCCCCTGCCATCGACGAGCTGGGCACCTCCTCGGGCTTCACCATGTACCTGCAGGACCGCACGGGCCAGGGCCATGCCGCGCTCAAGTCGGCCACCGACCAGTTGCTGGCGCTGGCCGGCAGCAGCAGCGTGCTGGGCTCGGCCTACCAGGACAGCCTGCCTTCGGGCACCAGCGTGCGGCTGGAGATCGACCGCCAGAAGGCCCAGGCCCTGGGCGTGGGCTTTGCCGCCATCAGCGAGACGCTGTCCACGGCCATGGGCTCGCTGTACGTCAACGACTTCCCCAACGCCGGACGCATGCAGCAGGTCATCGTGCAGGCCGACGCGCCCGCGCGCATGCAGATCGATGACGTGCTCCGGCTGAACGTGCGCAATGCCTCGGGCGGCATGGTGCCGCTGGCCGAGTTCGCCACGCCCGTGTGGTCGGAGACGCCGCTGCAGCTGGTGCGCTACCAGGGCTTTCTGGCGTCGCGCATCTCGGGCACGCCTGCGCCCGGCACGTCCAGCGGCGCGGCCATGGCCGAGATGGAGCGGCTGGCGGCCCAGCTGCCGCCCGGCTTTGCCGTGGCCTGGACCGGCCAGTCGCTGCAGGAGCGCCAGTCGGCCGCGCAGGCGCCGCTGCTCATGGCCCTGTCCATGCTGGTGGTCTTCCTGGTGCTGGCCGCGCTGTACGAGAGCTGGTCCATCCCGCTGTCGGTGATGCTGGTCGTGCCCCTGGGCCTGCTGGGCGCGGTGGCGGCCGTGCTGCTGCGCGGCATGCCCAACGATGTGTTCTTCAAGGTGGGGCTGATCACCATCATCGGCCTGTCGGCCAAGAACGCCATCCTGATCGTGGAATTCGCCAAGCAACTGCGCGAGGAAGGCCAGGACCTGCGCGAGGCCGCCATCAAGGCCGCACGCCTGCGGCTGCGGCCCATCCTCATGACCTCGCTGGCCTTTGCGCTGGGCGTGGTGCCGCTGATGCTGGCATCGGGCGCCAGCGCCGAGACCCAGCACGCCATCGGCACGGGCGTGTTCGGCGGCATGGTCAGCGGCACGGTGCTGGCCGTGTTCTTCGTGCCCGTCTTCTTCGTCTTCGTCCTTGAATGGCAGCGGCGCATCGCCGGGCCGCGCGGCAGCGCGCGCCGGCCGCCGCCCGCTGCCGACCCCGGAACCTGAACCATGCCTCTCTGGATCGCGCTCAACGCCCTGTGCTTTCAGGGCCGCCCGCCGGCACAGTCTTTGAATCCCTGCGCGCCACCGGCGCCTGCGAACCCGGCCCGGCAGTCCGGCTCCGCCGGCTCCACCGGTTCCGGGCCGCCAGCGGAGCAGGCCGGCGCCTTCGCACGCGGCGCCAGTGCCACGGTGGCCGGCACGAACGGCCCATGATTTTTATAATGGCGGTTTCGTTCGCCATTGCAGGAGGTATTCGTCCCATGCGCCATTGATGCTGCCGCTGTCCCAGCGGCCCGCTTTTCCCGACCCTGCCCACCGCACGCGCAATGCATGCAAAGCGGCAAGGAACTGCGTTGGCATCCATGAACTGCGATATGACGAATACCACGATCACGCTCGACGGCGTTTCCTGCGTGCTGCCCGACGGCAGCCCCCTTTTCTCCGATCTTTCCGAAACCCTTGATCACCGCCGCACCGGCCTGGTGGGGCGCAACGGCGTGGGCAAGTCGCGGCTGGCGCGCATCCTGGCCGGGCTGGATGCGCCCTCGCAGGGCCGCTGCCTGCGCTCGGGGCAGGTGCTGTACCTGGCCCAGCGCACGGACTGGCATGACCAGCCTTCGGTGGCGGCGCTGGCCGGGCTGCAGCCCGCGCTGGAGGCGCTGGCGCGCATCGAGGGCGGCAGCTGCGATGCCCGGGACTTCGAGCGGCTGGCCGACCGCTGGGATCTGCGCCAGCGCCTGCAGGCCCAGCTGGAGCTGGCGGGCCTGGGCCATCTGCGCGCCGACACGCCGGGCCACGCCCTCAGCGGCGGCGAGGCCATGCGCGTGGCCCTGGCGGGCGCGCTGCTGTCGGTCGCCGACCATCTGGTGCTGGACGAGCCCAGCAACCACCTGGACCGCGAAAGCCGCCAGGCCCTGGCCGCGCAACTGCAGCGCTGGCCCGGTGGCCTGGTCGTGGTCAGCCATGACCGCAGTCTGCTGCAGGGCATGGAACGCATCGTGGAGCTGTCGCCGCAGGGGCTTCGCAGCTACGGCGGCGGCTACGCCTTCTATGCCGAAGCCAAGGCGCGCGAGATGGCCTCGGCGGTGCAACTGCTGGAGCAGCGCAAGCTGGAGCGCCGCCGCGAAACGCAGCAGCTGCGCGAGCAGCAGGAGCGCCAGCAGCGCCGCGAGGCGCGCGGCCGCCGCCAGGGCCAGGAGGCCAACCAGGCGCGCATTCTGCTGGACCGGCAAAAGGAGCGCAGCGAGGCGTCGGCCGGCCGGCTGCGCCGCCAGCATGCAGACACGCGCGAGGCGCTGGACCAGCGCGTGCGCGAGGCGGCGCGCCAGATCGACCTGCAGGTCGGCATCCGCATGCAGGCGCCGCCACCGGCCGGCGCTCCCTGCGACGTGGTGGCGCTGCTGGACGATGTGCTGCTGCCGTTTTCGTTGTCCACGGGGCCGCGCCTGAACCTGTCTCTGTACGGCGGCCAGCGCCTGGCCGTGGCCGGCCCCAACGGCTGCGGCAAGACGCGCCTGCTGGATGTGCTGTCGGGCCGCCTTGCGCCCCAGGCGGGCGAGGTGCGCCGCATGCAGGCCTGTGCCTACCTGGACCAGCGCCTGTCCCTGTTGCAGCCCGGACGCACGGTGATGGAGCAGTTGCAGGACGCCTGCCCCGGCACCCCCGTGGATGTGTTGCGCACGCGCCTGGCCTGGCTCGGGCTGGCGGCCCGGCAGGTGGAGCAGCCCGCGGGCCGGCTCAGCGGCGGCGAGCAGCTCAAGGCCGCCCTGGCCTGCGCGCTGCATGCCGAGCCGCCCGCGCCCCTGCTCCTGCTGGACGAGCCCTGCAACCACCTGGACCTGCCTTCCCTGCAGGCGCTGGAGGTCATGCTGCGCGGCTACGCCGGCACGCTGGTCGTGGTCTCGCATGACGAGGATTTTCTGCAGGCCATCGGGCTGACCGACCGCCTGGTGTGGTCGCCGCAGGGCTGGCGAATGGAGTCCGCCTAGCTTTCCTGCGCTATCAGCGCCTGCAGTGCGCGCACATCGGTCACCAGCAGCGCCTGGCGCCCCTCCTTGCGCAGCAGGCCGCGCCGGGTGAGGGCGCCCAGCTCGCGCGTGACCTGCTCGCGGTTGGTGCTGATCTTGCTGGCCAGCACCGAGTGCGAAGGCACGGGGCTGATGAGGGCCGTGTGCTCGGGCGAGACGCCCGCCTCCCGGGCCAGGCGCAGCAGCTCCATGTGCAGGCGCGTGGGCACGCCCAGGGTGCTCAGCTCCATGACGCGGTCGGTCAGCCGCCGCACCAGGCCGGCCAGGCCCTCCATCATGCGCAGGGCAACGGCGGGCTCGCGCGCCAGCAGGGCCAGGAAGTCCTGGCGCGAGAGGCTGGCCAGCAGCGAGGATTCCAGGGTGACCACATCGGTGGAGCGGGCCTGGCCGTCAATGGCCGCCAGGTCTCCGAAGTGCTCGCCGGGCCCGTAGTCGCGGAAGCTGACCTCGCGCCCGCCCGGCGAATAGGTGGTGATGCGCACGCGCCCGCTGACCAGGAAGAACACGTCGCTGCCCGTGGAGCAGCGGCTGAACACGGGCTGGCGGGCCTGCAGCGGGCGCCATTCGCAGTCGGCGGCGATGCGGTCCAGGCTGGCGCTGCCCAGGCCCTCGAACAGGGCGATGCCGCGCAGGGCGAAACTGGAGGGCTGGGTGGGGTGGGCCATGGAACCAATAGCGGGCGTAAGGTACAAAGATTCTGGATCGGCCAGGCCCGGCCTAAGTTCCTTCAAGCTGCCGTTCTTGCGGTCTTCTCCTGTCTTCTTCCGCCGTCGGGCGCATCATCGCTTTCCATGGCCCGTGTCCCTCATCCGGCTTTGCCGGCTCTGCCGTCCCTGCGCAGCCTCCACTGGTCCACCGGCCTGGTGCTGTGGACCTATGCGGCGCTGCACCTGTTCAATCACGCCCTGGGCCTGGTCTCGCTGGGCACGGCCGAGGCCGTGCGCGAGCTGGTCCACGGCGTGTGGCGATCCCTGCCCGGCAGCCTGCTGCTCTACGGCGCGCTGGCCGCGCACATGGGGCTGGCGCTGCAGGCGCTGGCGCGGCGGCGCAGCCTGCGCATGCCGGCGCTGGAAGCCGTGCGGCTGCTGCTGGGACTGGGCCTGCCGCTGCTGCTGGCCCTGCACGTGCCGGCCACGCGGCTGGCGCAGGAGGCCTGGGGCGTGGACCCCTCATATGCGCGCATCGTGCGTTCTTCCTGGAATCCATCCAGCATGGCCATCCAGCTGCTGCTGATGACGGCCGCCTGGACCCATGGCTGCATGGGCCTGCACATGGCCCTGCGTGTGCGCGGCTGGTGGCGGCGCTGGCAGCCGCTGCTGCTCACGGCCGCCGTGCTGCTGCCCGTGCTGGCGGCGCTGGGCATCGTCTCCATGGCGCGCGAGATCGCGGCGGCCGGCCTGCCAGCGCCGGCCGGCCCCTCGCCCGAGGCATCGCAGTGGCTGCGCGCGCTGACGACCGGGCTGCGCCAGGGCTGGCTGGCCTGCCTGGCCGCGCTGCTGGCCGGCCCCTGGCTGTGGCGGCGCATGCGCCTGCGCGGCGCCCGCCAGGTGCTGCTGCACTATCCGGGCCGCACCGTGCAGGTGGCCCAGGGCATGAGCGTGCTCGAAGCCAGCCGCGAGCATGGCATTGCCCATTTGTCGCTGTGCGGCGGCAGGGCGCGTTGCTCCACCTGCCGGGTGCGCGTGTCCGGCTCGGCCACCCACCTGCCCGCGCCGGGGCGGGACGAGCGCCTCACGCTGGAGCGAGTGGGCGCGCCGCAGGACGTGCGGCTGGCCTGCCAGCTGCGGCCCACGGGCGATGTGCAGGTGGCGCCGCTGTTCCGCTCGCCGGCAGCCGCCCAGTCCGGGCGGGGTGATGAGCAGCGCGAGGTCCGCGAAGTGCGCGCGGTGGCCATCCTGTTCGTGGACCTGCGCCGCTGGTCGGGCCTGGCCGAGCGGCAATGGCCCGTGGATCTGTCCTGGGTTCTGGACCAGTATTTCGAGCGCGTGGGCCAGGCCGTGCACGACAGCGGCGGCATGGCCAACCAGTTCATCGGCGACAGCGTGATGGCCATCTTCGGCCTGGACACCGACCTGGACACGGCCTGCCGCCAGGCCGTGCAGGCCAGCGCCCTCATCGACCGGCGCATGCAGGAATGGAGCCACACCTTCGAGGCGCAGTTCGGCCAGCCGGTGGATTTCGGCATGGGCCTGCATGCGGGGCGCGCCGCCGTGGGGCGCGTGGGCTTCGAGCACACCACCACCTTCACGGCCGTGGGCGAGGTGGTCAACACGGCCAGCCGCCTGCAGGAATACACCAAGAGCGCCCAGGCGCGGCTGGTGCTGTCGCTGGAGGTGGCGCGCCGCGCGGGCGTTGCCGACGGCCTGGGCGAAGTCCGGCAGGTGCAGGTGCGCGGGCGCTCCGAGCCCTTGCAGGCCCTGCATGTGGCGCGGCCCGGCCTGCAGTGGCCCTGAGTGTGGATGGTGGGCGTGGACAGTGAGCGCGGGAACCGGAGAGTTTGCGCAAAGCTGTGCGTTTAGGCACTGACGTGCAGGCGGGCGAAGACGAGACTGCAGCCATGCAGAACGCAATCACGCGCTGCAGGATTTGACAAAGGATTCGCCATGAAGCACGCAAAGACCCTCTTCGCCATCGTTTCCCTTTCCTCCGCCTTGTGGTCGGGCATGGCCTCGGCCGCACCGGCCGCCACGGTATCTGCAGAAACCTGGTTCGGCGCCGAGCCCGTCGCCTCCGGCCCCGCGCTGTCGCGCGCCGAGGTTCAGGCCGACCTGGCCCTGTGGAACCGCGCCGGCCTCAACGTCTACCGCGAGTCCGACGTGAACCACTGGGATGCCGACTACCAGCAGCGCCTGGCCCAGTACCAGCGCATGCGCAGCGGCCCCGAGTACCTGGCCGAAGTACAGCGCCTGGGCGGCTCGGTGAAGGCGGCCGAAGGCCAGGGTTCCGGCCGTGTCCCGGGCTGATGCGATGACGCGCGCCGCCACGCATCGCGCTGCCCACGCCGCAGCATCGCCCTGGGCCGACTTCGCACCGCTGCTGGCCCGGGTGCTGCTGAGCCTGCTGTTCATCTACAGCGGCATCGGCAAGCTGATGGGGCCGGAGGGCACCATGGCCTATATCGCCAAGGCGGGCCTGCCGCTGCCCATGCTGTCGTATGCCATGGCGCTGGTGGTGGAGCTGGGCGTGGCCACGGCCCTGCTGCTGGGCTGGCGCACCCGCGAGGCCGCGGCCGTGATGGCCGTGTTCAGCG
Organism: Delftia sp. Lp-1; assembly: GCF_020523835.1. Lineage (NCBI taxonomy): Bacteria > Pseudomonadati > Pseudomonadota > Betaproteobacteria > Burkholderiales > Comamonadaceae > Delftia > Delftia sp. Lp-1. Next base: position 299,134 of record NZ_JAJALJ010000001.1, read on the forward strand.
TCATGTCGGCGCTGATGTTCCACAACCAGTTCGGCGACAAGGGCCAGCTGGTGCAGTTCCTGAAGAACCTGGCCATCGCCGGGGGATTCGTGCAACTGATGCTGGCGCCCGTGGCGCCCGTGGCGCGCTGGAGCCTGGACGCACGGCGCAAGGCCTCGCGTTGAGCACGAGCCAGTGATCCCTGGCGCTGTGCGTTACCCATAGCCCATGAAACCGGCGCGCCCGAAAAGCCAGGGACACCGAGGAAGGGCCTACGCCGGCCGCGCCGCCCCGCCCCGAGGGTGTCGTCCCCCTCCCTCGCGAAGCGAGTAGAGAGGGGGAAGGCGCGTAAGCGCCTCAGGGGGTGTCTATTGTTTTCACACTTTGATGCCCTTCTCAGCCAGGCGGCGGGCGTAGGCGGCGAGGATCAGCCGCTCCGAATGCACCAGGTAGTCATTGAGCGCGGCAGCGGCCTCGGCGGGCTTGCCGTCCTCGAATTGCTGCAGGATGCGCGCATTCATGTCCACATAGGGGGCATGCAGGAAGTGCGGGTCACGCAGCAGGCCGAAGGCCAGCCGCAGCTCGGCCAGCAGGTGCTCGAACATGGTGTCCAGGCGCTCGCTGTCGGCCAGCTGCACCACGGCCTTGTGGAAACTCATGTTGGCCGTGCCCACGCCCGACCAGTCCTGGGCCTCGCGGTGGCGCTGTGCCGCCTCCACGGCTTCGCGCATCAGGCTGCGAGCCGGGTGCATGGGATAGGCCTGGGCCAGCGCCTGGCACTCCACCATGCGGCGCACGCGGTAGATGTCGATGATGGAGGCGATGCTGGGCGCCGCCACCGACACGCCCTTGTTGGGCTCGTGCACCAGCAGCCCCTCCTTGGTCAGCAGCCGGAAGGCCTCGCGCAGCGTGTTGCGCGAGATCTGCAGGCTTTCGCTGAGTGAGGCCTCCGACAGCTTTTGCCCGGGCTCCCAGGCACCATCGATGAGCTTGCTGCGCAGCTGCTCGGTCACGCGGTCGGTCAGGTTGAGGATATCGGTGCTGCGGGTCATGGTGATGGGGGATGCAAGGGTCGATGGGCAGTGTAGCCAGGGCCGGCACTCCTGCCGGCCTCGCGTGGTGCTCAGTTGTCGTGGTGCAGCCGCGTGAAGGTCTGCAGGGTGCTGTCCACGGCCTCGTCGTCAATGTGGCGGTGCGTGACCAGGCGAAGCAGGCCCGCGCTGCCCGTGCGCACCAGCACGCCGGCTTCGGCCAGGCGTGCCTCCCAAAGGCGCGCCTCGGCCGCGCTGGTGCCCACGCGCACCTGCACGATGTTGGTCTGCGGCAATTCGGCCGCGCACCATGCCGGGTGGATGGCGCGCAGGCCCTGGTGCAGGCGGCGGGCGCGTGCGTGGTCCTCGGCCAGGCGATCGACCATGTGCTCCAGCGCCACCAGGCCCGCCGCCGCGATCACGCCGGCCTGGCGCATGGTGCCGCCCAGCATGCGCCGTATGCCGCGCGCCCGCGTGATGAAGTTGGCCGGGCCCATGAGCACCGAGCCCACCGGAGCCGACAGGCCCTTGGACAGGCAGACGGTGACCGAGTCCGTGTGCGCGGCGATCTCGCGGCAGGACAGGCCCAGTGCCACGGCGGCATTGAACAGGCGCGCGCCATCGGTATGCACGGGCACGCCATGGCGGGCGGCCAGGGCACGCAGGGCCGCCAGCGACTCGGGCGCCGCGACGCTGCCGCCCCGTGCGTTGTGGGTGTTCTCCACGGCCACGAGGGCGCTGGGGCAGCGCGCGGATGCCGAGGTGTCCAGCGCCGCCTCCAGCGCGGGCAGGGCGATCAGGCCGCCGTCGCCGGGCAGGCTGCGGTAGTGCATGCCGGTCAGGCCTGCGGCTGCGCGCTCGGCGTTCAGCAGATGGCTGCCGGCCTCGGCCAGCACCTCGCCGGGCATGCGGCCATGAGCGAGCACGGCCACGAGGTTGCCCATGGTGCCGCTGGCCACGAACAGGCCTGCGGCCTTGCCAAAGCGCTGGGCCGCCGTCTCTTCCAGCGCACGCACCGTCGGGTCGCCGTCCAGGCCGTCGTCGCCCAGCGGGGCGCAGGCCATGGCTTCGAGCATCTGCGGCGTGGGGCGCGTGACGGTGTCGCTGCGCAGGTCAACGGCGTCGTGGTGATGGTGCAGGGAGGGCATTCAGTCCGCCTTGATGTTGCGTTCCTTGATGACGCGGGCCCAGCGTGCGGCGTCGGTCTCCATCTGGGCCCCGAACTCCGCCGGAGTGCGGGGCGTCAATTCCAGCCCCAGGGACTGCAGCTTGGCCTGGAGCGCGGGCGTGGCCATGGCGCGGGCCACGGCATCGTGCAGCGCGGTCTGTATGCCGGGGGGCAACCGGGCAGGCGCCAGCAGGCCGAACCAGTGCAGCACGGTCAGGCCGCGCACGCCGCTTTCGGCCATCGTGGGCACCTGGGGCAGGGCCGGCGAGCGCTGGGCACCCGTGGTGGCCAGGGCGCGCAGCGCGCCGCTTTTGATATGGGGGATCACGGTGGGGGCCGAGGAGAACATGCTCTCGGTATGGCCGGCCACCACGTCGGCGACGGCCTGGCCCGAGCCCTTGTAGGGAATGTGGGTGATGAAGGTGTCCGTCTGCTGCTTGAACAGCTCGCCTGCCAGATGCGTGGCCGTGCCCGTGCCGCCCGAGGCGAAGTTGATCTGGCCGGGCCGTGCCCTGGCCATCGCAATGTATTCCTTCACGCTCTGCGCCTTGAGCTTGGGGTTGACGGCCAGTACCAGCGGCGAGGAGCCGATCAGGGCCACGGGCGTGAAGTCCTTGAGCGCGTCGTACGGTGTCTTGTAGAGACTGGGCGTGATGGTGTGCGGCATGTCGGCCAGGAGCAGCGTGTAGCCGTCGGGCGCGGCGCGTGCCACCAGCTCGGCGCCCAGCATGGCCGAGGCGCCGGGCTTGTTGTCCACGACCACGGGCTGGCCCAGTTCGCGCGACAGCTCCGTGCCCAGCGCGCGGGCGATGTTGTCCGAGCCGCCTCCGGCCGTGTAGGGCACGACGATGCGCACGGGCTGTGCAGGCCATTTCTGCGCCGGCGCAAGACCGGGCAGGGCAGCCGCTGCCAGGATGAGCAGGCGGCGCTGCAGGCCCCGGTGGGAAGCGGGATGTGCAGCAGGGTGCAAGGCAGGGTGCAAGGCGGGGTGCGGAAGTGGGTGACGTTCGGCAGGCATGGCGAAGGCTCCTTGGTGCAGCGACAGGAAGAAACGATGGGCCGATCCGCCAGCGGCCTGGCCCGCAAGCCACCCGCCTTCATCAACCGATGAAGCGCCCCGCATTGCCCAGCACGCCCAGGTCGATGAAGCTGGAGCCGACATGGGGCGCCTGGCCGCTGTAGTCGATGACGAAGCCGCCCATGTCCCAGTTGCGGATGCCGGCCAGCGCCGAGCGCAGCTTGGCCTGGCTGGGGTCGCGGCCTGCGCGTTCCAGGCCCTCGGCCAGCACGCGTGTGTTCACATAGGCTTCCAGCGTGCCCAGCGAGAACTCCTGCTGCCCGTGGGCGCGCATGGCGGCCTGGTAGTCGCGCACCACCTGCAGCTTGGCCTGGTGCGGCGCGGGAACGACCATGGTCAGGGCAATGCCCCGGGCGTCCTCGCCCAGCGGCTTGAGGCTGTCGTTGGGCAGGGTCACGCTCAGGCCGGTGAGCAGCACGCCGGGCGCGCTCTTGCGCAGGCCGCGCACCAGATCGACCGACACCGTGCCAGCCGTGGCCAGCAGCACGGCCGAGGGGTGGGCCGCGTCCACTTTGTTCAACACATCGGCCAGATTCTTGCCATCGGTGGCGATGGCCGCCTGCACGGCGGGGGCCATCTTCTCGGCCTCCAGGGCACGCGTGGCGTCCTCCAGCATTTCGCGGCCGTAGGCGTTGTCCAGGTAGACGATGCCAATGCCCTTGAGCCCCATGCCCGCAAGGCGCTGGACCAGGCGTCGGACCTCGGTGGTGTAGCTGGCGCGCACATGGAAGACGTTGCGCGATCCCTTGCGCAGCGACGAGGCGCCCGTGAAGGGCGCTACATAGGGAACGCCGGCTTCCTCGATCAGCGGGATGACGGCGGCGTTGTTGGGCGTGCCCACGCAGGACAGCAGGGCAAAGGCCGTGCCCTTGGAGAGCATCTGCCGCACGTTGTCGGCCGAGCGCTGGGGCACGTAGCCGTCGTCAACCATCTGCAGCTGCAGCGTGCGGCCCTGGATGCCGCCCCGTGCGTTGATCTGCGCCATGGCCGCTTCCGTGCCCAGCTTGATGTCGGAGCCGAACCCGGCCAGCGGGCCGCTCATGGCGGCCGAGCAGCCGATGGTGATGGTCTTGGCGGACAGGCCTGCCTCATCGGCGAAGGCATTGCGCACGAAGGCCGGCGCCAGCGCGGGAACCGCTGCGATGGCTGCAGCATGGGGAAGCAGGGAAACAAGTTGACGGCGTTGCATGGATTCAGAGCTCGGACAAAAGGGATGGGAGCAGGAAGGTGCCATTCACGCCGACTGCCACGCGTGCGCCGCAGGCCGGGAGGGCGGCCCATTGTAGGAGGCGGCCTCGTCACAGGCGATACCGGGGCAGGGGCATTGTTGTGTTCATGCATTCTATGGATGTTCAATATCCGATAGTTTTTAACATTTGAAAACCCCGTGCGTGCTCAATCCTTGGGCAACGATATGCGGGTTTGTACTATCAGCATGCGCTGATTGTCTTATTCACAATTCGTTTCTGTAAGACAAATTCTTTGTTTTGTTGAACAAAACCAGGTTGGCAGCGCACTCCACGCCACCGGGTTGGGCCTGCGGGGCGGCTTGACGGCCGCCCCGCACCGCGGGGTGTGAAGGGGGAATCAACATGCTGACTGACGTCAATCTCTGGCCGCTTATCGGAGTGGCCATCATCGTTGCGGGCTTCGTGCTGCGCTTCAATCCCATGCTGGTCGTGATCGTCACGGCCATCGGCACGGCACTGGCGGCGGGCTTCCCCGTCGACAAGGTGCTGGCCACCATTGGCACGGGCTTCATCAAGACGCGCAACCTGCCGCTGATCATCCTGCTGCCGCTGGCCGTGATCGGCCTGCTGGAGCGCCATGGCCTGCGCCAGCACGCGCAGAACTGGATCAGCTCCATCAAGTCGGCCACTGCAGGCCGCCTGCTCATCGTCTACCTGGCCGCACGCCAGCTGACGGCCGCCGTGGGCCTGACCAGCCTGGGCGGGCATCCGCAGATGGTGCGCCCGCTGCTGGCGCCCATGGCCGAAGGTGCGACCCAGTCGCGCTTCGGCATCCTGCCCGCCAAGGTGCGCGACAAGCTGCGCGCCTACTCGGCCGCCACGGACAACGTGGGCCTGTTCTTCGGCGAGGACATCTTCGTGGCCTTCGGCGCCATCGTGCTGATGACCACCTTCCTGAAGGAAGCCGGCATCGAGGTCGAGCCCATCCACGTGGCGCTGTGGGGCATTCCCACGGCCATCTGCGCCTTCGTGATCCACGCCTGGCGCCTGGGCCGCCTGGACCGCATGCTCGAGCGCGAGCTGGCCCAGTACAAGGCGGGCGTCGCAGCCGACGCAGCCAACGCCAACGCCACCCAAGCCAAGGGAGCCTGAAATGACGCTGACCATCCAACACCTGTACTACCTGGTCGGCTTCGTCCTGGCCGTCACGGCCGTGATGACGCTGCGCGATGCCAGCAATCCCAAGCGCTGGTCCAGCGGCCTGTTCTGGGCGCTGTATGCGGCGGTCTTCCTGGTGGGCCATGAGCTGCCCCCCATGGTGGTGGGCGTGATCGCCGTGGCCATGGCGCTGATCGCCGGCTTCGGCGGCGTGGGCAGTGGCCGCCATGCGCCGCGCAGCGATGCCGAATACCTGGCCAGCGCCAAGCGCCTGGGCAACAAGCTGTTCGTGCCGGCCCTGGCGATTCCGCTGATCACCATGATCGGCACGCTCAGCGCCTCGCACCTGGTCTTTGGTGGCACGCCCCTGCTGGACCCCAAGGCCACCACGCTGGTGAGCTTGGGCGTGGGCTGCGTGCTGGCGCTGGGCCTGGCCTGCTGGCTGACCCGCGAGACGCCGGCCCAGGGCATGCGCGAATCGCGCCGCCTGACCGATGCGCTGGGCTGGGCCCTGGTGCTGCCCCAGATGCTGGGCATGCTGGGCCTGGTGTTCTCGGACGCCGGCGTGGGCAAGGCCGTGGCCTATGTGACCACCACCTATATCAACATGGACATCCGCTTCGTGGCTGTGGCCGTCTACGTGCTCGGCATGGCGCTGTTCACGGTGGTCATGGGCAATGGCTTCGCGGCCTTCCCGGTGATGACGGGCGGCGTGGGCGTGCCTATCCTGGTGGGCGTCTACCATGGCGACCCGGCCGTGATGGCGGCCATCGGCATGCTCTCGGGCTACTGCGGCACCCTGCTGACGCCCATGGCGGCCAACTTCAACCTGGTGCCCGCCGCGCTGCTGGAGATCGACAAGAATGCCGTGATCCGCGCCCAGGTGCCCACGGCCCTGGCCCTGCTGACGGCCAACGTCTTCCTCATGTATTTCCTGATGTTCCGTTAAAGGACGGACTGTTGCCATGACCGATTCCACTTCCCCGCGCATCCTGGTGACCGGCTTCGAGCCGTTCGAGCAGGACCCTGTCAATCCCTCGTGGGAAGTGGCGCGTGCCCTGCATGGCGAGATCGTGGAGGGCGCCACCGTCCACGGCCTGCAGCTGCGCTGCGTGTTCGGCGAATCGCTGCGCCAGCTGCAGGAGGCGCTGGCGCAGCTGCAGCCGGTGCTGGTCATCAGCCTGGGCCTGGCCGGCGGCCGCAGCGAGTTCACGCCCGAGCGCGTGGCCATCAATATCGACGATGCCCGCATTCCCGACCATGCGGCGCGCCAGCCCGTGGACCAGGTGGTGATCCCGGGCGCGCCCGCCGCGTACTTTTCCACGCTGCCCATCAAGGCCGTGGTGCACAACCTGCGCGCGCGCGGCATTCCGTCTTCCGTGTCCAACACGGCGGGCACCTTTGTCTGCAACCACGTCTTTTTCGCGCTCATGCACTGGCTGGCCCAGGGCAAGGCGGCGCCGGGCGCGCGTGGCGGCTTCATCCACGTGCCGGCCCTGCCCGAGCAGGCAGCGCGCAAGCCGGGCATGCCCAGCATGTGCCTGGCCGACCAGGTGGCTGCCGTGCGCGAGACCATTCGCACGGCCCTGACCGTGACCCAGGATCTGAAGGAAAACGCCGGCCAGCTGCACTGAGAGCCTGTGCACCGAGTCCGGCGAGGAGAGAACGATGAAAATTGACCTGAACAGTGATCTTGGCGAGAGCCTGGGTGGATGGCGCATGGGAGACGATGCCGCCATGCTCGATATCGTCAGCAGCGCCAACGTGGCCTGCGGATTCCATGCCGGCGATCCGGCAGGCATCCTGGAGACGCTCAAGGCCGCCCGCGCGCGCGGCGCCATCGTCGGCGCCCATGTGTCCTATCCCGACCTCGTCGGCTTCGGCCGGCGCAACATGGATGTGGCCAGCGCCGACCTGGTGGCCGGCGTCATCTACCAGATCGGTGCGCTGCAGGGCCTGGCCCGCGTGGCCGGCACCGAGGTGCGCTACGTCAAGCCGCACGGCGCGCTCTACAACACCATCGCCCACGACAGGCGCCAGGCCACCGACGTGATCACGGCCATGCGAGCCATCGACCCCAGCCTGGTGCTGGTGGCGCTGGCCGGCTCGCCGCTGATCGACTGGGCGCGCGATGCGGGCCTGACCGTGGTGGCCGAGGCCTTTGCCGACCGCGGCTACACGCCCGAGGGCACCCTGGTTTCGCGCCGCGATCCGGGCGCCGTGCTGCACGATGTGGACCAGATCGCCGCGCGCATGCTGTCCCTGGTGCGCGACGGCGTGGTCGAGGCCGTCGATGGCAGCCTGGTGCGCATTGCCGCCGACTCCATCTGCGTGCACGGCGACAGCCCCGGTGCCGTGGCCATTGCACGCCACCTGCGCGAACGTTTCGAGCAGGAGGGCGTGCGCATTTCCTCCTTCGTGGGCTGAGGGCACACCATGCGTTTTCTACCCGTCAACCGGCAGGCCCTGATGGTGGAGCTGGCCGATCTCGATGAAACCCTGGCCCTGCTGGGCTCGCTGCAGCGCGAGCCCATCGATGGCGTGCAGGAGCTGGTGCCGGCCGCGCGCACCGTGCTCGTGCAGTTCACGCCCGCCCAGGTGGGCGTGGCCGAGCTGGTGCGCCGCATTGCCGCGCGCGACCTGGGCCAGCGTGCCGAGCGCAGCAATGTGCTGGTCGAGATTCCCGTGCACTACGACGGCGAGGACCTGGCCGATGTGGCGCAGCTGCTGGGCATCACGCCCGAGGAAGTCGTGCGCCGCCACACGGGCAGCGAGTACGCCGTGGCCTTCACGGGCTTCGCGCCCGGCTTTGCCTACCTCAGCGGGGGCGATCCGATCTTCAACGTGCCGCGCCGCACCACGCCGCGCACGCGCGTGCCGGCCGGCTCGGTGGCGCTGGGCGGCACGTTCAGCGCCGTCTATCCCCAGGCCAGCCCGGGCGGCTGGCAACTGATAGGCCGCACTTCGGCCCGCATGTGGGACCTGGCGCGCGAGCTGCCTGCGCTGCTGCAGCCCGGCTACCGCGTGCGCTTTGTCGATGCGGCCGGCATGGCCCAGGTGGATGACGCGCCCGCGCCCGCCGTGGCGCAGGCCGCGCCGCATGAAGGCAACGCGCTGCGCGTCAAGGCCACGGGCCTGATGACGCTGTTCCAGGACCGGGGCCGGCTGGGCCAGGCCGGGCAGGGCGTCTCGGCCTCGGGCGCCATGGACCAGGCAGCCTTCAAGGCCGCCAACCGCCTGGTCGGCAATGCCAGCGACCTGGCCGTGCTGGAGACCGTGGGCGGTGGCCTGTCGCTGCAAAGCCAGGGCGAGACCGTGGTCGCCATCACGGGCGCCGATGCGCCCCTGACCGTGACCACCGGGTCCGGCCAGCGCTGGAGCGTGCCGCGCTACCAGGCCGTGGCCCTGGCCGATGGCGACCAGCTGACCGTGGGCCAGCCCGTGGCCGGCGCGCGCTGCTATGTGGCCGTGCGCGGCGGCTTCGCCGTCACGCCCGTGCTGGGCAGTGCCTGCACCGACACCCTGGCGAATGTCGGCCCAGCCGCCCTGGCCGTGGGCCAGGTCCTGCCCGTGCGGCCTGCAGACCGCAAGGCCGTGGCCGCACCCGAGCTGCCGCCCGAATCCCTGCCCACCACCGGGCAGGACGTGGTGCTGGACGTGGAGCTGGGCCCGCGCACCGACTGGTTCACGCACGAGGCCGTGGCCCTGCTGGCCGCGCAGCGCTGGCAGGTCACGCCGCAGTCCAACCGCGTGGGCCTGCGCGTGGCGGGCGAGCAGCCCCTGGCGCGCGCCGTGGCCGGCGAGCTGCCCAGCGAGGGCACGCCGCTGGGCGCCATCCAGGTGCCCCCCAGCGGCCAGCCCGTGCTGTTCCTGGCCGACCATCCGCTGACGGGCGGCTACCCCGTCATCGGCTGCGTGGCGCCGCACCACCTGGATCTGGCCGGCCAGATTCCCGTGGGCGCCTGGATCCGCTTCAACCCCATCCGCGCCTTCGAGGAATACACCCCCGGCGCGCAAGGCTCCAAGAACTGAACGCGGGGAGCGCCCGGTGGCGCCTGCCCGCAACTGAAAGAAGCTGATCATGAAAAAAGTCCTGATTGCCAACCGTGGCGAGATCGCCGTCCGCATCGCCCGCGCCTGCGCCGACTACGGCGTGAAATCCGTGGCCGTCTACGCCGATGCCGACATCGACGCCCTGCACGTGAGCATGGCCGACGAGGCCTATGGCCTGGACGGCGAGCGCCCGGCCGACACCTACCTGAACATTGCCAAGCTCATCGCCATCGCGCACAAGAGCGGCGCCGACGCCGTGCACCCCGGCTACGGCTTCCTGTCCGAAAGCGAAGCCTTTGCGCGCGCCGTGCTGGATGCGGGCCTGCGCTGGATCGGCCCCACGCCCGAGACCATCGCCAAGCTGGGCGACAAGGTCGAGGCGCGCAAGATCGCCCTGCAGGTCGGCGCTCCCCTGGTGGCCGGCACGCCCGACCCCGTCAAGGATGCCGGCGAAGTGCTGGCCTTTGCCCAGCAGCACGGCCTGCCCATCATCATCAAGGCCGCCTTCGGCGGCGGCGGGCGCGGCATGAAGATCGCGTGGCGCATGGACGAGGTGGAGGAACTCTTTCACTCGGCCGTGCGCGAGGCCGTCACCGCCTTCGGCCGCGGCGAATGCTTTGTCGAGCAATTCCTGGACCGCCCCCGCCACATCGAGGCCCAGGTGCTGGCCGACACCCATGGCAACGTGGTCGTGCTGGGCACGCGCGACTGCTCGCTGCAGCGGCGCAACCAGAAGCTGGTGGAAGAGGCCCCGGCGCCCTTCCTCAGCGACGAGCAGCGCGCCCGCATCCACAGCTCCGCACGCGACATCTGCGCGGCGGCCGGCTACGTCAGCGCGGGCACGGTGGAGTTCCTGCTGAGCCAGACGGGCGCCATCTCCTTCCTCGAAGTCAACACGCGCCTGCAGGTCGAGCACCCCGTGACCGAGCAGACCACGGGCGTGGACCTGGTGATCGAGCAGCTGCGCGTGGCCGACGGCCTGCCGCTGTCCATCACCGAAACCCCGGCGCCGCTGGGACACTCCATCGAATTCCGCATCAACGCCGAAGACGTGGGCCGCGGCTTCCTGCCCACGCCCGGCCCCGTGGTGCGGTTCGACCCGCCCTCGGGCCCCGGCGTGCGCCTGGACACGGGCGTGCAGACCGGCTCGGTCGTGCCCGGCAGCTTCGACTCGCTGATGGCCAAGCTCATCGTCAGCGGCGCCACGCGCGAACAGGCCCTGGCCCGCGCCCGCCGCGCCCTGGCCGAGTTCCGCATCGAAGGCCTGTCCTCCGTCCTGCCCTTCCACCGCGCCGTCATCGGCCATGCCGACTTCGTGGGCAACGACGGCTTCAAGGTCCACACGCGCTGGATCGAATCGGACTTCGCCGAACCCCTGGCCGCCGCCGTGCGCGCCGAGCCGCTGCCCGACGCCAGCCTGGTGCGCTGCGCGGTCGAGATCGACGGGCGACGGGTGTCGCTGGGCCTGCCTGCGGTGCTGCTGCAGGGGCTGGCATCGGCTGGCGGCGGTGTGGCTGCCGCGCCGGCTGCCGAATCTGCCGTGGACCCTGCTGCCGTCACCTCACCCATTGCAGGCAATCTGCATGCGTGGAAGGTGGCGGATGGCGACACCGTTCAGGAGGGCGATGTGATTGCCGTCATGGAGGCCATGAAGATGGAGATGCAGGTGACTGCGCATCGCAGTGGGGTGGTGGCTTTGGTGGCTGAGGCGGGGAAGGCGCAGGTGCTGGGGGCTGTGATTGCTCGGATTGGCTGATTTCTGGTTGACCTGTTTTTGATTTTGTTGTGCCTCTGGCGGCAGAGGCCGGGTTTCGGCCCGGCGGCCGACCCGCTTTCTTGTCGCGCGACAAGAAAGCGGGGCAAAGAAGCGCGCCCCGAACTGCCCACGACCCTTCGCTTCGCTGCGGGCGACCTGCGTTGGGCGGGATGCGGGGTGCGCCGCAGAACTCACTCCTTGCGCCTGCGGCGCAATCCGTTCAAACAACTGCGGCAAGCTAGACAACGAAGCAGCCCTGTCCTTCGGCAGGGCTGCCACCCCGCATCCCGCCCAACGCAGGCGTAGGCAGAAGGGGGGAGGCTGGGGGCAGCCAACAGCCAACAGCCAACAGCCAACAGCCAACAGCCAACAGCCAAGCGCCAAAAATGCAAAACAGCCGACGCGCCATCGCTGCGCTCGGCTGTTTTTTCAATGGTGCCGAGCGCAGCGACGGCCCGAAAGAACTCCCCCGTATGTCAGCGCCTGCGGCGTGGTGGTTGCGGGGTTGCAGTCCTGCCGAAGGACAGGACTGCTTCGTCATCTGACTCGCTGCGGTTGTCTGAGCGGAGTTCACGCAGTGAACGCAGCGAGTTCCGCAGCGAACCCCGCAACCGCCACGACGCAGGTTGCCCGCAGCGAAGCGAAGGGTCGCGGACATTCGGGGTCGCCTTCTTTGGCCACCTTTCTTGGCGATCAAGAAAGGTGGTCGGCCGCCGGGCCGAGACCCGGCCTCGAAAAACACCCCCCCCGGCAGGGTCTCAAAAAAGAGCGTGAACTAATCAGCGCCCACCCTGAAACTACGCGTACTGTACAGATCCGCCGGCAGCCGCGACAGCAGCGGCAGACCAGACACCGCATCCACCGGCTGCCTCTCGATGTAGTTGAAGAACACATCGGAATCGAGCACACCAATGTCCAGACGGCGCGCATCAGGCACGGCCGCCAGCGTCTTGTAGCCATCGCCGCCCGTGGCATTGAAGCTCAGCACGAACAGCTTGTAGGTGCGCGCCGTATCCAGCGGCTTCCACGTCTTGCTCGCGTTGTCATACACCTCGATGCCCGACACACGCTGGCCGGCCGCCGCTGCCGCATTTACGTCAAAGCGCAGGCCGCCCGTGTAGGGGTAGGGGCCGGTCGTGCCGCTGGGGCCGTAGACGGCCTGCAGGCCGTCCTCGAGCATGCCCTTGACTTCCGTGCCGGTGATGTCCAGGCGGAACAGCTTGTTGCCGAAGGGCAGGACCTGGATGACCTGGGCGGCCGTGGTCTGGCCCAGCAGCGGGATGCGCACGCCGCCGCCGCTTTGCAGGGTGATGTCGGCGCCGCCGTAGTGGCGGTTGGCTTCTTCCAGGTAGGCCTGGGCCACGAGCTGCTGGATGTCGCCGCCGCGCACGCTGACGCTGCCTTCGGCATTGCATGCGGCGCTGGACTGGCTGTAGTTCATGGTGCCGACGCCGCCGGGCACGCGGCGCGAGCACAGTTCCTGGGGCACGGTGGCGACCTGCTTGAGGTTGAACTGGGCAACCTTGTCCTTGAACGGCTGCAGCGCGGCGGTGGCCTTGGCCGAGGGCGTGGTCACGCGCAGCACGCCGGTGGCGGCGGCGCTGGCCTTGAGCGCGGTCTTTTGCGCATCGGTGGCGGCCTTGCCGGCGATGGTGAAGCTGTCGCCGATCAGCACATGGGGCGTGCCCGTGCACTGGGTGACGCGGCCGTCGGCGTCGAACTGGACCTTGAGATCGCCGACGACCTGGGCGTACTCCCAGGCCTGGATCACGCAGACGGGGCTGCCGTCCTTGTCGGTCAGGCGCGTGGGATAGGCGCCGCCCGGTGTGCCCACGCCCGTTGTGTTGAGCACGTCGGGGCCGAGCAGGGTGTGCGAGTCGCCGCCCACGACCACGTCCACGCCGCTGAGCTTGGGCACGATCTGGCGGTCGTACTCATAGCCCACATGGCTCATGACGATGATCTTGTTGATGCCCTTGGCGCGCAGCGCGTCGATTTCGCGCTGGGCCGCCGTGGCCTCGTCCTCGAAGGTGGTGTCGGCATCGGGGCTGGACGATGCCTTGGTCTTGCCCGCAATGGTCAGGCCGACGATGCCGATCTTCTGGCCGCCGCGCTCCACCACGGTGGAGGGGTTCACATAGCCGGGCGCCTTGGCCGCGTTCAGGGCCGAGTTGGCGCCAAAGCGCACGTTGGCGCTGAGCACGGGCGTCTTGCAGGTGCCGGCGCGCAGGCGGTCCAGGAAGGACTTGAGGCCGCTGTCGCCCTTGTCGAACTCGTGGTTGCCCAGCGTGAAGGCGTCAAAGCAGACGGTGTTCATGAGGGCGGCATCGGCCTCGCCGTCGGCGCCTGCACGGTTGAAGTACAGCGTGCCGGTGAGCGCGTCGCCGGCGTGCAGCTTGAGCACGTTGGGCGACTGCGCGGCCAGCTCCTCGATGGCCTGGGTCACGCGCGCAAAGCCTGCGGCGTCCACGGCCACGGCTTCGGCCTTGCCCGTGCCGGCGTCCAGCTGCAGGGTCTTGCTCTTGGACTCCAGCGTGGAGTGGTGATCGTTGATGTGCAGAATGCGCAGCTCCAGCGGCTGGCCTGCGGGCGTGTCGTTGCCGGAGCCGCCGCAACCGGCGATCAGGGCGGAGGCAGCCAGGGCCACGGCCAGCGGGCGCAGGGCGGGGCGATGGGAGGTCAAGGACATGAACGGGTTCTCTCTGTATCGGTTTGTCACGGCCGCCGATGCTGGGCAAGGCTGATGACACGGCGATGAAATCGCCTTGCAGGGGGCTTGACCTTGACATGGTGGCAATCTCTAAAGTGCCTGCATGCGAGAACAAAGGAGTCAGGCAATGAATGCATCGACCAAGGCCGGCATGGCCATAGACCTGCCCGTTCAGGGCATGACCTGCGCCTCCTGCGTGGGGCGTGTGGAGCGCGCGCTCAAGAAGCTGCCGGGCGTGCAGGAGGCCGTGGTCAACCTGGCCACCGAAAAGGCCAGCATCCGCTTCGAGGGCGCGGCCGACCTGCCCGCTGCCATTTCCGCCATCGAGAAGGCCGGCTACGAGGTGCCCCAGTCCAGCGTGGAACTGGAAGTGGAGGGCATGACCTGCGCCTCCTGCGTGGGCCGCGTGGAGCGGGCTCTGAAAAAGGTGGAAGGCGTGCAATCGGCCAGCGTGAACCTGGCCACCGAGCGTGCGCTGGTGACGCTGGCAGGCAGCGTGGACATGGCGGCCCTGGTGGCCGCGGTACAGAAGGCTGGCTACGAAGCGCGGCCGCTGGGCGGCAGCGCGAACCCAGCCGGGGAAGGCGGCGCAGCGCAGTCGCCGGCCGAAGACGGCACGGAGCAGCGCCAGGCGCGCGAGCGGGCCTCGCTCAAGCGCTCGCTGATCGTGGCCACGGTGTTTGCGCTGCCGGTGTTCGTGCTGGAGATGGGCGGCCACATGGTGCCGGCCTTCCACCACTGGGTGGGTCAGGCCATCGGCACGCAGAACAGCTGGTACCTGCAGTGCCTGCTGTCGGCCATCGTGCTGTTCGGGCCGGGCCTGCGCTTCTTCCAGAAGGGCATTCCCGCGCTGCTGCGCGGCGCGCCCGACATGAATTCGCTGGTGGCCGTGGGCACCTCGGCGGCGTTTGCCTATTCGCTGGTGGCCACCTTCGTGCCGCAGTGGCTGCCGGCCGGCACGGTGAATGTGTATTACGAGGCGGCTGCCGTGATCGTGGCGCTGATCCTGCTGGGCCGCTTCATGGAGGCGCGCGCCAAGGGCAATACCTCGGAGGCCATTCGCCGCCTGGTGCGACTGCAGGCCAAGACGGCGCGCGTGCGCAAGGACGGCGCCGTGCAGGAGGTGGACATCGCCGCCGTGCGTGCGGGCGACACCATCGAGGTGCGGCCCGGCGAGCGCATTCCCGTCGATGGCGAGGTCATCGAGGGCAGCAGCTTCGTCGATGAATCCATGATCAGCGGCGAGCCCGTGCCCGTCGAGAAAACCCCGGGTGCCGAACTGGTCGGCGGCACGGTGAACCAGAACGGCGCACTGGCCTTTCGCGCCACCAAGGTGGGCGCGGACACGCTGCTGGCGCAGATCATCCGCATGGTCGAGCAGGCCCAGGGCTCCAAGCTGCCCATACAGGCGCTGGTGGATCAGGTCACCATGTGGTTCGTGCCGGCCGTGATGGCCGTGGCCCTGCTGACCTTCGGCGCCTGGCTGGCCTGGGGGCCGTCGCCCGCACTGAGCTTTGCGCTGGTCAATGCCGTGGCCGTGCTCATCATCGCCTGCCCCTGCGCCATGGGCCTGGCCACGCCCACTTCCATCATGGTGGGCACGGGCCGGGCCGCACAGATGGGCGTGCTGCTGCGCAAGGGCGAGGCGCTGCAGACCTTGAAAGACGCCCGCGTGGTGGCCGTGGACAAGACCGGCACGCTGACGCGCGGCCGCCCCGAGCTGACCGACCTGGTGCTGGCCCCCGGCTTCGAGGGCGAGCGCAGCCGCGTGCTGGCGCTGGTGGCGGCCGTGGAAGACCGCTCCGAGCACCCGATTGCACGCGCCATCGTGGATGCTGCCAAGGCCGAGGATTTGCCTCTGGGCGCCGTGGATCGCTTTGAATCGGTCACGGGCTTTGGCGTGCGCGCCCAGGTGGACGGCGTGCGCGTGGAGATCGGTGCCGACCGCTTCATGCGCGAGCTGGGCCTGCAGGTGGACACGCTGGCAGACGAGGCCGCGCGCCTGGGCGACGAAGGCAAGACGCCGCTGTATGCCGCGGTGGACGGTCGCCTGGCCGCCATGATCGCCGTGGCCGATCCCATCAAGGACAGCACGCCGGCCGCCATTGCCGCGCTGCACGCCTTGGGCCTGAAAGTGGCCATGATCACAGGCGACAACCGCCGCACGGCCGAGGCCATCGCCCGCCAGCTGGGCATCGACGAGGTGGTGGCCGAGGTGCTGCCCGGCGGCAAGGTCGATGCCGTCAAGCGCCTGAAGGCCGAACACGGCACGCTGGCCTATGTGGGCGACGGCATCAACGACGCGCCGGCCCTGGCCGAGGCCGATGTGGGACTGGCCATCGGCACGGGCACGGACATCGCCATCGAGGCGGCCGACGTGGTGCTGATGTCAGGCGACCTGGGCGGCGTGCCCAATGCGATTGCTCTGTCCAAGGCCACCATGGCCAATATCCGCCAGAACCTGTTCTGGGCCTTTGCCTACAACGTGGCCCTGATCCCCGTGGCCGCGGGCCTGCTGTACCCCGTCAACGGCACGCTGCTGTCGCCCGTGTTCGCGGCCGGGGCCATGGCGCTGTCCAGCGTCTTCGTGCTCAGCAACGCGCTGCGCCTGCGGCGCTTCAATCCGCCGCTGGCGGCAGGGCGTTGAACGACGAAGGCAGTTAGCCGGGCAGCTTGGGGACGTCGATGAAGTCGTCCAGGCTCAGGCCTTTTTCCTTGAGCAGGGCCTCGAGCACGGGCTGCAGGCGGCCCAGGCTTTGCTGCACGGTCTCGCGCACCGTGTCCACCACGACCTGGGTGCTGCGGTCGATCTCCACATTGAGCAGGTCGCCCACGCCCTTGGACTCGAACACGGTCATGCGGCGCGTCTCGGGGATCAGCCAGACCTCGAACCAGCCGGCCTGGCGGTCCACCTCGGACACCGTGAGGCTGGCGCCGTTGATGGCGATGTAGCCCTTGGCGAACACATAGTGGCGAAAGCCCTCGGGAATGCCGAAGCGGATGCGGTGGTTGGTGTCGCTTGAGGCCACTTCCAGCACGGGCGAGGTGAAATCCACATGGCCTGACAGCGGGTGGCCGCCGATCTCGGCGCCATCCTTTGCCGCGCGCTCCACATTGACGCGCCCACCCACGGCATAGCCGCCCAGCGTGGTGATGTTCAGGCTTTGCAGCATCACGTCGAAGGTGGCGCGCGTGGGCGAGAGGATCTCGGTCACCGTCAGGCACACGCCATCGGTGGAGACGCTGGCGCCGATGGCCAGGTCCTGGCAGAAGCCTTCGGGAAAGTCGAGGGTGAAGGTGCGCAGGCCGTTCTGGTCGCGCAGCGCGGCAATGCTTGCCACGGCCTGGATGATGCCGGTGAACACGATGTGGGATTCCTTGGAGCCGCCCGTGCGGCGGCGAAGCGGGTATTTTGCATCGCGGCGCTGCGCTGCGGGGGCGCAGGCCGGCGTGTCCCTGCGGGCATCAGGCCGGTGCCGCTGCCTCTTCCCACCAGCCGCTGAGCAGGGCTGGGGGCCGCTGCGCCGCATGCACCCAGGCACAGGACGGCCAGGCATCCTGCTGCACGTTCATGCCCGCATAGATGCCGTAGCCGGGGCCGGCCGCGATCTCGCCTTCGGCATGCAGGGTCTCGCCCGCGCGGATGCTGCAGGCCGCGCGGATGTCGCCCAGCGCACGCATGCCCCAGTCCACCTCGATGTGGCTGCCGCCTTCCACGTCGGCGCCAGCGTACAGGCCGTGGCCCAGCTCGATCAGGCCGCTGGCGCGGATGCTGCCGCCCGCGCGCAGGCCCTTGCCGCAGCGGATGGCGCCTTGCACCTCGATGTCCTGGCCGGCCTGGGCGCCGCCGGCCAGGCGCAGGTCGGCGCCGCAGCGCAGCTCCCAGCCGGCGCGCACGTCTTCGGCGCGCAGTTCCTCGTGCACGTCCACGCTCCAGGCGGCCTTGACCAGGCCCCCTGCCTGCAGCGGGCCGCTGCAGAAGATGGCGCCGCCGCTGTGCAGGTCCTGGCCGGCCTCGATGCGGCCGGCGTGGATGCCGGCGCCAGCCTGCAGCGTGCGGCCCACGGCCAGCAGGCCGGGCACGCGCAGCTCGCCATGCACGACGACGCTGCCCGCGAACACCAGGGCATCGGCCTCCAGGTGATCGACCTCCAGCACGGCGTCGGTGGGGCCGAACTGATTCATGAGCCAGCGCGCATCCTCGACGCGGCCATCGCCCACCAGGGCGTCGAGCACGCGCTGGTAGTCGTTGCCGTCATGGCGGTTGCGCACGAACCAGCGAAAGCCCGCCGCGCAGGGGCTTTTGGCACGCAGAAAGTTTTGGGAGAGTTCCATGTCCATCATCGGCTCCGGGGTCAAGGCGGCTGCGCCATGCGGCGGCGCGGCCGAAAAGGCGTGCAGGCCAGGGAGATGCGGGGCGTGGGCCGGCAGCTCCTGGCATGCGCTTCGCATGCGGGATTCGCTGCGGGGGCCGTGCGGGAAGCTGGGGTTGGACCTCAGGCTTTCCGCACGGCGGCGGAAAGCAGGGCCGTGAAGCCGCACAGGCTGATGAAGGCCGTGGGCACGCCGTGCACGCGCTGCGGCCGCTGCGCGCGCAAGGCGGTGCAGCGGGTCGGGGCGTGGCGGAAAAGGCGTGTATGGGCCATGGACAGGGGCAGGAGCAGCCGCGATTATGCCGCGAGGCCATTTGCGCACGGGGGCATGGGGCCGTGTACAGGACGGGGCTTCGTTGCTTTGGGTAACATCACGGACCCTGCGGGCGCCCGGTGGAGGACCATCGGCGCCCGGTTGCCCTGCTGCGCGGCGATCGGCCCGGCAGGGTCCTCTCGCCAAGAGAAGCCCATGAATTCCAAGACTCCCCCCTCGTTCCTGAGCCGCATCGCCATCGCGATCGGCAGTTTCTTCGCCATCCTCGGCAACGGCCCCCTGGCCGCCGACGTGTCCCGCCTGCGCGACGGCGAGCCGCTGGCCGCCGACGTGCCGCCGCCCGCACCCAAGGAGGTGCGCGTGGAGGTGCCCGTGGACCGGATCGTCGAGGTCCGCGTCGAGGTGCCTGTCGAGAAGGTGGTCGAGAAAGTGGTTGAAAAGCGTGTCGAGGTGCCGGTCGAGAAGATCGTCGAAAAGACCGTCGTGGAGCCGGCCGCACCCGCTGGCACCGCCGCCCTGCAGCTGCTGGGCCTGCTGCAGCGCGAGGCGCGCTTCGTGGACTTCGTGCAGGAAGACGTGGCCGGTTATGCCGACGCCGAGATCGGCGCCGCCGCGCGCGTGGTGCACGAAGGCTGCCGCAAGGTGCTGCGCGAGCATTTCAGCATCGCCCCCGTGCGTGCCGAGGCCGAAGGCAGCCGCGTCACGCTGGCCGCAGGCTTTGATGCCGCCGCCGTGCGCCTGACGGGCAACGTGGTCGGCCAGGCACCCTTCACGGGCACGCTGGGCCACCGCGGCTGGCGCGTGGACGATGTCCGCCTGCCCCAGCTCACCGATCACAAGGCCGCCGCCATCGTGGCCCAGGCCGAGGTGGAGCTGTGAGCATGGACCAGTCCCGTCAATCCTCTCAGGCGCGCTACAGCATCGGCATCGACCTGGGCACCACGCATTGCGCGCTCTCCTACGTGGACCGCCAGGCCAGCGATGGCGAGAAGGTGGAGCAGGGCGTGCTGGACATTCCCCAGCTCACCGGCCCCTCCAGCGTGGAGGCGCGCCCGCTGCTGCCGTCCTTCCTTTACCTGCCGCATGAAAGCGAGCTGACTGCGGCCGACATGGCCCTGCCCTGGGGCGCCAGCCAGGACTTCGTGGTGGGCGAGTTCGCGCGATCGCGCGGCGCGGCCACGCCGATCCGGCTGGTGTCCAGCGCCAAGAGCTGGCTGTGCCATCCGGGCGTGGACCGCCGCTCGCCCCTGCTGCCGGCCGATGCGCCCGAGGAGGTGCACCGCGTCTCGCCCCTGACCGCCTCCATCCGCTATCTGTCGCACCTGCGTTGGGCCTGGGAGCAGGCCCATCCCGAGGCGCCGTTCGACGCCCAGGACGTGACGGTGACCATTCCTGCCTCGTTCGACCCGGCCGCGCGCGAGCTGACGGCCGAGGCCTGCCGCGCTGCGGGCTTCCAGAAGCTCACGCTGCTGGAGGAACCCCAGGCTGCGCTGTACAGCTGGATCCAGGCCAGCGGCGGCCAGTGGCGCAAGCAGGTGCAAAGCGGCGAGATCATCCTCGTCGTGGACGTGGGCGGCGGCACCACCGACCTGTCGCTGATCGCCGTGCTGGAAAAGGACGGCGGCCTGGAACTGCAGCGCGTGGCCGTGGGCGAGCACATTTTGCTGGGCGGCGACAACATGGACTTGGCCCTGGCCTACGGCGTGGCCCGCAAGCTGGCCCAGGAGGGCAAGCAGCTCGACGCCTGGCAGACCCGCGCCCTGGCCCATGGCTGCCGCCAGGCCAAGGAGCAGCTGCTGGCCGACGCCTCGCTGCAGTCCGTGCCCGTGGTCGTGCCCAGCCGCGGCAGCAAGCTCATCGGCGGCAGCATCCGCACCGAGGTCACGCGTGACGAGGTGCTGCAGATGCTGGTGGAAGGCTTCTTCCCGCGCGCAGCCGTCTCCGACAAGCCCCAGACCCGCGCGCGCGCCGCGCTGACGCAGCTGGGCCTGCCCTATGCGCAGGATGCGGCCGTCACGCGCCACCTGGCGGCCTTCCTCTCGCGCCAGGCCGGCGCCACCGAGCAGATCGAAGGCCTCAAGGGCACGCAGCCCGAGGGCGCGTCCTTCCTGCATCCCTCGGCCATCCTGTTCAATGGCGGCGTGCTCAAGGCGCCGCAGATCGAGCAGCGCATCCTGGAAGTCGTCAACGGCTGGCTGGCCGGCGAGGGCGCGCAACCCGCGCGCCTGCTGGACGGCGCCAACCTGGACCTGGCTGTGGCGCGCGGCGCCGCCTACTTCGGCCATGTGGCGGCTGCGGGCCGTGGCGTGCGCATCCGTGGCGGCACGGCGCAGAGCTATTACGTGGGCGTGGAAAGCAATATGCCCGCCATTCCCGGCATGGAGCCGCCCATCTCGGCCCTGTGCCTGGCTCCCTTCGGCATGGAAGAGGGCACCGAGGTGGCGCTGGACACGCAGGAATTCGGCCTGGTCGTGGGCGAGCCCGTGCGCCTGCGCTTTTTCGGCTCCTCCGTGCGCCGCGCCGACCAGGTCGGCACCGTGCTGGACTTCTGGGGCCCAGAGGAACTGGTCGAACTGCAGGAAATCGAGGCCCACCTGCCCGCCGAAGGCCGTGCGCCCGGCGAGATCGTGCCCGTCACCCTGCATGCACGCGTGACCGACATCGGCACGCTGGAGCTCAACGCTGTGCCCGTGGGTGGCGAAGAACGCTGGAAGGTGGAGTTCGACGTGCGTGCCGATGTAGCGTCGTAGCCCGCCCCGGCGGCAGGCCCGGTCCGGGCCGCGCACCGTGCCCTGTATGACTGCCGATATGCCTGATACTGCCGCCCCCGCCTCCGCCGCCCCCTTCGCTCCCGACGCCGCCCACATCGTGGGCATTGACCTTGGCACCAGCCACACCGTGGTGGCGCATGTGCCCGTGGGCGGCACGGCGGCCGACATCGCCTTGCTGCCCGTGGCGCAGCGCGTCTCGGCCAGCGAGGTCGCCGCCCAGGTGCTGCTGCCCTCGGCGCGCTACCAGGCGGCGCCCGGCGAACTGGGCGATGCCTGGGAGCAGCCCTGGCCGGCGCTGGGCGCGGATGCGCAGGCGCCCGCCGTCAATGGCCGCTGGGCGCGTGACCTGGGCGCGGCCGTGCCGTCGCGCCTGGTAGCCAGCGCCAAAAGCTGGCTCTCGCATGCGGGCGTGGACCGCACGGCGGCCATCCTGCCCTGGGGCGCGCCCGAAGAGGTGGCCCGGCTGTCTCCGCTGCAGGCCTCGGCCAGCTACCTGGACCATGTGCGCCAGGCCTGGGACCGCGCCCACCCCGGCGCGCCGCTGCGGGATCAGCTGGTCGTGCTGACCGTGCCGGCCTCGTTCGACGAAGGCGCGCGCGCACTGACGCTGGAGGCCGCGCAGCTGGCCGGCCTGCCTGCGGTGCAATTGCTGGAGGAACCCAAGGCCGCCTTCCACGACTGGCTGGTGCTGCAGGGCGAGCATCTGGCGGCCGAGCTGGCGCACTGCCGCCTGGTGCTGGTGGTGGATGTGGGCGGCGGCACCACCGACCTGACCCTGATCCGCGTGCAGCCCGCTGAAGCTGGAGGCCTGCCCGTGCTGACACGCACGGCCGTGGGCGAGCACCTGATGCTGGGCGGCGACAACATGGACCTGGCGCTGGCCCATCGGCTGGAGCCGCAGTTCGCCCCGCCCGGCGAGCGTCTGCCCGCCGCACGCTTCGCCCAACTGGTGCAGCGCTGCCGCATGGCCAAGGAACAGTTGCTGGCCGACGATGCGCCCGAGTCCGTGGCCGTGACCCTGCTGGGCGGCGGATCGAAGCTGCTGGCGCAGACGCGCACGGCCACGCTGCGCCGCGACGAGGTGCGCGAGGCCGTGGTCGAAGGCTTCATGCCGCTGGCCGGCCTGCAGGATCTGCCCACCCGGCGCCAGGGCGCTTTGCGCGGCCTGGGGCTGCCCTATCCTGCCGATGCGGCGATCACACGGCACCTGGCGCAGTTCCTCGCGCAGCACGCGGCTGGGGATTTGCCCGATGCGGTTCTGCTCAATGGCGGCGTCTTCCACGCCCATGCGCTGGCCCAGCGGCTGGTGGCGCAACTGCAGGCCTGGCGCGGCCAGCCGCTGCGCCTGCTGCACAACCCGCATCCCGACTGGGCCGTGGCACGCGGCGCGGCGGCGCATGGCCTGGCCATACATGTCCAGAGCCGTCCGTCTGAGGATCTGCCGAAATCGGAAGATGCCCGGACTGTGCCCGCCCCGGTACCGCGCATCGGCGGTGGCTCGCCGCGCAGCTACTGGCTGGTCCTGCCCGAGAAGGCGGGTGCCGCACCACAGGGCATCTGCCTGCTGCCGCGCGGTACGGAAGAGGGCGTGCGCATCGTGCTCTCCGGCCGGCGCTTTGCGCTGCGCCTGGGCCAGGCCGTGCGCTTTTCCCTGGTGGCCAACAGCCTGACGGCCGCGCCTGCGCAGGCCGGACGCATTGCGGCGCTCGACGGCGAGGGCTGGGTCGAGCTGCCCGCCCTGTCCACCGTGCTGCCTGCGCCCGAGGGCCGGGACAAGGCCCAGGTCGAGGTGCAACTGCAGGCCTGCATGACCGAGGTCGGCACGCTGGAGGTGCGCTGCGTGGCCGTCGACGATGCGCAGCGCCAGTGGCTGCTGCCGTTCAGCGTGCGTGGTGCGCTGGCCGCAGATGGGCAGGACACCGGCGATCGTTCTGCCCGGCAGGGCCGGCTGGCCGACGCCGTGGCCCTGATCGAGCGCATCTTCGGCAGCCAGGCGCAGGAGGTGACGGCCAAGGAGGTCCGCCAGCTGCGCCAGTCGCTGGAGCGACGGCTGGGCCCGCGCGAGGACTGGGACCTGCCGCTGCTGCGCGCACTGTTCGACGCCTTGCTGGCCCGCGCCAGGCGCCGCCGCCGCACGGCCGAGCACGAACGCGTCTGGCTGAACCTGGCAGGCTGGTGCCTGCGCCCCGGCGTGGGCGCCGAGCTGGACGGCTGGCGCATGCAGCAGGTCTGGCAACTGCATGGCCAGGGCCTGGGCCATGGCGGCGAGGCGGCCAACCGCACCGAATGGTGGGTGTTCTGGCGCCGCGTGGCCGCGGGCCTGGATGAGGCCCGGCAGATGGAGCTGCTGGAAGAGGTTGCCGGCCACATGCAAAAGGCCGTGCAGCAGTCCACGCAGCGCAGCCAGGGCAAGTCCGCCCATGGCAGCTACGACGACATGCTGCGCCTGTTCGCCGCCATGGAGGCCGTGCCCTGGCAGTACCGCCAGGAAATGGGCCAGTGGATGCTGCAGCGGCTGAAACACCCTGGTGAATCCGTGCAGACCTGGTGGGCCATAGGCCGGCTGGCCGCGCGCATGCCGCTGGCGGCCAATGCCCACCGCGTCATGCCGCCCGAGGCTGCGCAGGAGTTCCTGGACGCCACCCTGGCCCAGGACTGGCGCCGCAATGAAACCGCCATGTTCGCTGCCGTGCAGATGGCCCGCATGACGGGCGACCGTGCGCTGGACCTGTCCGATGCGCAGCGCCGCGTGGTGCTGGAGCGCCTGCGCGCGGCCGGTGCGCCGCAGCGCTGGATGGCGCTGGTGGAGCAGGTGCAGCAGATGGATGTGCAGGACGCGAAGCGCAGCTTTGGGGACAGCCTGCCGCCGGGGCTGGTGCTGGTGGGGTGATGGCTGTTGTCCCAAGAAGAAGGCCCCGCAGTGCGGGGCCTTCTTCTTGGGGAGGCACTGCGGTGCAGTGCGCCGGTCCGGTAGTGCTGGGCTTATTGCGATGTCCAGACGTAATAGGCGATGCCTTCGTTGCGGAAGCGGGCGAAGGTGGCAATCACATAGTCGCGTTCGCTGGCATTGGCCGTATAGAAGTGGGCTCCGGAGTCCAGGTTGTAGAACCGGTATACGGGAACGCTGCCAGCGACGGCATTCTTTTGCGCGTACCAGGTGGGGCCTTCGTAGTTGAAACGGGCAAAGGTCTGCAGAACGTAGTCGCGCTCGCTTTCATTGATGGTGTAGAAATGCGCGCCCGAGTCCTGGTTGTAGAAGCGAAAGACCGGACTCAGGTCCTGCCGGGGCTGGGCAGACGCATAGAACGCCACGTTCTCGTACTGGAACTCAGGGAGTTTGGCGATCACGAAATCCCGCTCGGCCGCACTGCCCGTATAGAAGTGGGCACCGGTGCTCGCGTTGTAGAAGCGGTACACAGGGCTGCGTGCGGCGGTTGCGCTGGCTGCCAGCCACTTCTGGATGGCGGGGAACAACAGGTCAAAGCGCCCGTAGATCGAGGTGCCGCCAGATGCAGAGCAGGTTTGATCATCACCCCCATAGAGTGTGCCCGCCAGCCGTCCCTGCAGGAACAGGCCCGAGCCACTGCTGCCCGGCTGCGTCAGCCCCTGGTTCCAGGTCACAAGGTTGAAGCCGCCGTTGCCCTTGCTGTCGTTGGAGCAAAGCATCGTGCCTTCACTCGACGGCTCGCATGCGACCGAGCCATAGACCGTGCCGAAGCTGATCTTTTGCAGGTCGCCGCGCGGATGGTGTATGCCCACGACGCTGGCACCGCTCGTAAGCGTCTGGGTGGTCCAGCCGGAGAAGACCGCGCCAGCGGGGGGTGTGTCGTTGAGGCGCATCAGGGCACCGTCATAGGTTGCCGTTGCGTAGAGCAAGGTTGCGCCGTTGCGCAGAACCTTGTTCCCGGATGACAGCGTGCGGCTGTTGCACGAGGGCGTGCGATAGAACCACGAGGTCTCCAGCGTAGAAGCCACGGTCTGGCTGCTGATGCAATGGTTGGCCGTGACGAAGTAGGGGGTTCCGGAGCTCGCCGTGTCGTTGAGCAGGGTGCCGGAGCACACGTAACCCATGCCATCCTTGATATAGAGCATGCGGGCCACGGCGTTGCGTTGCGCGCTGTAGTCGTCGTAGCAGGTGGAGTCGAGATGGCAGGACAGGGACTCGTTGAGCTGGGCCGAGAACTGCATTTCGCTTTCCAGCGGAAGCGAGAGGTTCTCGTGCACATGCATCACGCGCGGAATGGCGATGCGCAGCGTATCGGCGGGTGTGCCTGGCGGAAGCTCGATTTCCAGTGTCACCTCGTCACCGCCCGTGTCGGGCGTCCACCAGGTGCGGGCATCGGCGCTTTTATCGCCGGCGTCCAGGTTGGCTTGCAGTATCTGCAGGATGCGCTGGCCAGCGATTTCGTAGGCGCCTGCGCGATCGCCTTGCGCGTAGATGCGCAGCAGCGCGCTGCCAGGCAGCTGGTTCATTTCCACGCCCAGGCGGATGCCATAGGCAGCTTCCGAGCGCACGCTGATGGCTGCCACGCGCCCGCCAGAGGCGGTGGGGTTCCATCGCAACTGCGATGCCAGCGCGTCCACCGTGGCTGTGCTTGCACTCAGCCGTTGTGCGCCCACCTGCATTGCGCCGCCCGTGGGCGCCGATGCCGCGCGGTATTCCTGCCAGGCGCCCAGCTCCACGCGCAGCGGCGTGACTTCGGCGATGGCGGCCTGGCTGCGCGATGCCAGGAACTCCCGGGGTGTGTTCAAGGGCTGAACATGGTGATCCACGCTCATGATGGGGGCGGCACCCTCCTGCCCCCAGGCCAGCCCCAGGCTGCCGGCCAGGGCGAGCGCCAGCGCGACGCTGCGCAAACCCCTGCGCGCAGTGGTGTCGAAAAGATCGGTCATGGGCTCCCTCTCAGCGGATTGGTGGATATTGCGAAACCCGGGCATTTTAGGTGTTGTGTGCGTGACAGCCCGGTGACGGCACCGCCGTCCGGCGCTTCCTAAAATGGTCGCTGCGCTGCAGCGGCAGCCGGGTGCGGACACTGCGAGCGCCGTGCCTGCCCCACACATCTGCCCCCTGTCATCTACCAAGGATCTGATCCAGCATGAGCCATTCCTACTCCGACACCCAACTCCTGATCGACGGCCAATGGCAGGACGCCGCCAGCGGCAGGAAGATTCCCGTGCGCAACCCGGCCAGCGGCGAAGTCATCGGCCATGTGGCCCATGCCGACGTGGCCGACCTGGACCGTGCGCTGGCCGCAGCGCAGCGCGGTTTCGAGGTCTGGCGCAATGTCTCCGCCCATGAGCGCGGCGCCGCCATGCGCCGTGCCGCCGCCCTGCTCAAGGAGCGCGCCGACGAGATCGCCGCGCTTCTGACGCAGGAGCAGGGCAAGCCCGTGGCCGAGGCCAAGGGCGAAATCCTGGCCGGCGTGGGCATCATCGAATGGTTTGCCGACGAGGCGCTGCGCGTGTATGGCCGCATCGTGCCCTCGCGCCGCCCCGAGGTGCAGCAGCTGGTGATCAAGGAGCCCGTGGGCCCCGTGGCCGCCTTCACGCCCTGGAACTTCCCCGTCAACCAGATCGTGCGCAAGATCGGCGCGGCGCTGGCCACGGGCTGCTCCTTCCTGTGCAAGGCGCCCGAGGAAACGCCGGCTGCGCCCGCAGCCCTGTTCAAGTGCTTTGTCGATGCCGGCGTGCCGGCCGGCGTGGTGGGCCTGGTGTTCGGTGATCCGGCGCAGATTTCCTCCTACCTGATCGCCCATCCCGTGATCCGCAAGGTCACGTTCACCGGCTCCACCGCAGTGGGCAAGCAGCTGGCGGCGCTGGCCGGCCAGCACATGAAGCGCTCGACCATGGAGCTGGGCGGCCACGCGCCGGTCATCGTGGCCGAGGATGCCGACGTGGCCCTGGCCGTGAAGGCCGCAGGCGCGTCCAAGTTCCGCAACGCGGGCCAGGTCTGCATCTCGCCCACGCGCTTTCTGGTGCACAACAGCGTGCGCGAGGAATTCACGCGCGCCATGGTCGCCCATGCCGAAGGCCTCAAGGTCGGCGATGGCCTGGTCCAGGGCACGCAGATGGGCCCGCTGGCCAATCCGCGCCGCGTCACGGCCTTGTCCCATCTGATCGAGGATGCGCAAAAGCAGGGCGCCAAGCTGCTCACGGGTGGTGCCTCGCTGGGCGGCGCGGGCAACTTCTTCGCTCCCACGGTGCTGGGCGACGTGCCGCTGAGCGCCGAGATCTTCAACCAGGAGCCCTTCGGCCCCGTGGCCGCGATCCGCGGCTTTGACGATCTGGGCGAGGCCATTGCCGAGGCCAACCGCCTGTCCTACGGCCTGGCGGCCTATGCGTTCACGCGCTCCATCAAGACGGCCCACCAGCTGGCCCAGCAGGTCGAGACCGGCATGCTGTGGATCAACCAGCCGGCCGTGGCTTCGGCCGAGATGCCGTTCGGCGGCGTCAAGGATTCGGGCTATGGCTCCGAGGGCGGCCCCGAGGCGCTGGAGGCCTATCTGGTCGCCAAGGCCGTGTCGATCGCGGCGGTGTAAGACAGGCATCTGCCCCATGGACTAGGCCGTCCCACTCGTGTGGGACGGCCTTTGTTTTCATGGGGCGGCAACGCCCGACGTGGCGACCCCTGGTATGCGGTAGACGACGAGCACGTACTTTGAAAGGCTCTGGCGCTCAACCTCCACGCCACCCAGCCCCTGGGCAATGCGCCGGCTGGCGGTATTGGGCTCGGCCACCGGATAGCGCAAGGACTGTGGCGCAAAGGTCGCTCGGGCCCATGCTGCCAGCGCGGCCACGGCTTCGCGGCCGTAGCCCTGGCCATGCACGTCCTCGCGTATCCAGATCCCGAGTTCGGGCTCGGCGTCGCGCGCGCGGTGCAGGCCCAGCAGGCCGGTGAATCGGCCTGACGTGCGCTCGCGCAGCGTGAAGTTGAAGTCCGTGCCGGCTGCGATCTCCCGCAGCCATCCGCGCCAGACCGCCTCGAACTCGGCAGGCGTCGACGCCGGCTCGAAGGACAGGTAGCGCGTCAGCGTGGGCGTGATGCAGGCAAAGGCCTCATCGGCATCGGCGGCAGTGAAGGGGCGCAGCGCCAGGCGCTGTGAGGTGATGGTGGTGTCGCTCCACGACATGGATGCTTTCCTTGCAACAGGGGGACAGAGAGCGTGGGGCGCTGCCGGCCTGGGCAGGCCATTCTGGCATGGGTCCGTGCTTCAGCCGGCGGTGCGGAAGAAGGCTTCGTGCTGCGCGATCTCATGCGCGGCATGGCGCAGCTGGCGGGCCTGGTCGGGATGGCGTTCGGCCACGCGCTGCGCCAGCGCGCGCAAAAGCGGCGGGCACTGGCCGGGCGCCTGCTGCAGCCGCTGCAGGCGCAGCAGCGCGGCGCGCACGGCGCGGGCGGTGCCGTCGCCCAGGGCCGCTTCCCCGGACAGCTGATGCAGCGCCTGGATGGCGCGGCCCACATGCAGGGCGGCCAGGCCGCACTCCGCTGCCTGCGCACCCAGTTGCCCTCCGGCCTGCTCCGACATGCGCACCAGGCGCAGCAGCCGGTGGTACAGGCGGGCGCGCCAGATGCGGCCATCGCGCGCATGGCCGGGCGTGGCGGCCATGTCCTGCAGCTCGTGGACCATCATGGAGCGCAGGCTTTGCAGCCGGCCCTGCAGCGTGACCGGCAGGATGAAGCGGTAGGCCGCCCAGCCGGCCAGCGGCCCGGATACCACGGCCAGCCCCAGGGCCAGCGCATGGCCGAAGCTGGCCGTCTGCGGAAAGTGGGGCTGCAGCAGGAGCAGCAGCACCATGTTGCAGTCATAGCCCGAGAGCGCGGTGCGCTGGTGCGAGAACAGCAGTGCGCCCACGTAGACAAAGGGCAGCATCAGCCACACCAGGCCCGCCTGGCTGCTGGCGAACGGCCAGACCAGCCACTGGCAGGCCAGGGCCACCAGCACGCCCATGGCCTGGCCCAGGGTCACATGGCGCATGGTGGCCGAAGGGTTCTCGAAGCCCGAGAACACGGTCAGCATGATGGACATGCCCAGCAGCATGTAGGCACCGCCGCTCCAACCCGTCACCACCCACAGCAGGCCCACGATGGCGATGGCCGCGCTGGCACGCAGCATGGCGCGGCGCGCGCCCAGCCAATCGCTGTGCAGCACCACGGGCCATTGGCGGGCGCGGTGGCCGGGCGGCAGGGCCACGTCATGGGTGGCGGCCAGGTGGGCCTGCAGCGCAAAGCCCATCGGGGCCAGCATGTCGGCTGCACCGGGCCAGGACGCGGCGGCCTCGCGTGCGCGCACCAGGGCCGCCGCAGCCTCGTGCAATTGCACGCGGGTCTCCAGCGCCACGGCGGCTTCGCGCAGCGCCTGCGCGGCGGCCAGTGCCTGCGCGTCGCCAAAGGCCGCAGGCGGCTCCTGCGACGGTGCATCGCGCAGCCACAGCAGGGCCGAGATCTGGGCATTCATGAGCCGGCGCAGCGCGTGCACGGCCTCGCGGGAACGCTGCGAACCGGCGGCGTGCGGGTCCAGCCCCTCCTCGATCACGGCCATGGCCAGCAGGCGGGCGGCGATCTCCTGCGAGCCCAGGGACGCACGGCCGCGCGCCTGCAGGCTGTCGGCCAGGTCGCGCAGCAGTTGCGCGAACAGCTGGCGCACCTCGGCATTGCCGGGAATGCCGCTGCCCTTGGGCGTGAACAGCCAGCCCACGAGCAGGGCTGCGAACACGCCGGTCAGCGCCGTGAACAGCCGGTCCCAGCCCAGGGCGAAGACCTGGTCGGGATGGGCGAAGTCCAGCAGCGCGACCATGGCCGCCGAATAGCCGGACAGCATGGTGCCGTAGGCCACGAAGCTGCGCTGCAGATTGCCCACGCCCGCGCACAGGCCCAGCCACACGGCCAGGCCCAGCACCAGCCACAGCAGGTTTCCCTGGGCCAGCAGCACCAGGCCCACGCCCACGGCCGTGCCGGCCACGGTGCCTGCGACCCGGAAAAAGCTTTTTTCGAGCAGTTGCCCGCGCAGCGGCTGGGATGCGGCCCAGGTGGCCATGGCAGCCCACTGCGGATGCTCCAGCCCCAGCTGCCAGGCAGCCAGCAGAGCCAGGCAGGCTGCAAAGGCCGTGCGCAGATGCTGGCGCAGGCGCACGGGGTCGAAGCCCCAGCGGACCGAGGCCTGCAGCAGGCGGCCATAGGCATCGTGGAGGGCGCTCATGGCGCGCCTTCCGTGCGCAGCGCGGCCATGCGCGCCTGGATCTTGGCCATGCCGGCCAGCATGGCCTCGACCTCGGCATCGTCCAGGTCCTGCAGCATGGCCAGCTCGGCCTGCAGCATGGTGGCGCGCACGCGGTCCACGGCGCCGTTGCCTTCATCGGTCAGGAAGATGCGCTTGCTGCGCCGGTCGCCGGGGTCGGCGCGGCGTTCCACCCAGCCGTGGCCTTCCAGAATGTCGAGCAGGCGCACCAGGCTGGAGCCGTCCAGTCCCACGCGCTCGGCCAGTTCCTTTTGCGTGACGCCGTCGCCCCAGGCGCGCAGGTGGATCAGCGGCGCCCAGGTGGCATCGGTCAGACCGTCGGCCAGCAGTTGCTCCTCGACCTGGCGGCGCCACTGGCGTACCAGGGTGACCATGAGAAAGCCGAGACGGGCGCGGGGAGGGGCAGAGGCAAAGGACATGCCTCGATTATCTTTGCAATGCAATTAATTTGCATTGCAAATTAATTGTGTCTGCATTTGATTTAAGGGTATTCCCTTGTTTTGGGGGCGGGCAGTCCATGAAAAAGGCCCTACAAGACGATGCTTTGCAGGGCCGGTCGATGGATGCGGACAGCTTCAGAGCAGGCCGGGCACCCAGCGGTTGAAGAGCAGGCCCGCCACCAGCAGCCATGCGAACAGCAAGGCGGCCAGCAGCAGAGGCTTCGTGCCTGCGGCACGCACGGCACGGACATGGGTGGTCAGGCCCAGGGCCGCCATGGCCACGGCCAGCAGCGCGTTGTCCAGCTGCACGCCCACCTGCACCACGGCGGCAGGCAGCACGCCCAGGGAGTTCACGCCGGCAATGGCGACGAAGCCCAGCGCGAACCAGGGAATGGTGATGCGGCGCGGCTGGCCGTCGCTCACCTGGCTGCTGCGGTTGCCGCGTGCCACGGCCATGGACAGCAGCAGCAGGAAGGGGGCCAGCATCATCACGCGCACCATCTTGGAGATCACGGCCACGTCCGCAGCTTCGGGGGCAATGGCTTCGCCGGCGGCCACGACCTGGGCCACCTCGTGCACGGTGGAGCCCACGTACAGGCCGTACTGCGCGGGCGACATGTCCAGCCAGCCGTGGGAAGCGTTCCAGTGGAACAGCGCGGGGTAGAGGAAGGTGCCCACGGTGCCGAAGACCACCACGGTGGCCACGGCCACGGCCACGTCTTCGGCGCGGCCCTTGATCACGGGTTCGGTGGCCAGCACGGCAGCGGCGCCGCAGATGGAGCTGCCCGCGCCGATCAGCACCGTGGTGCGCGCATCCAGCCCGAAGACGCGGCGGCCCAGCCATTGCGCCAGCAGGAAGGTGCTGCCCAGCACCAGGGCATCGACCACCACGCCGGCCATGCCCACATGGCCTATGTCCTGGAAGGTCAGTCGCAGGCCGTAGAGCACGATGCCCGCGCGCAGCAGGCGCTGCTTGGCCAGGCCCACGCCGGCATGGCAGCTGGGCGCCAGGCGCGGATAGACGGTGTTGCCGATGACCAGGCCGATGCAGATGGCCAGCGTCAGTGCACTCAGGCCCGAGCCGGCCAGCAGGGGCTGGCGTGCGCCCCAGGTGGCGGCTGCGGCAATAGCGCCGGCCAGCAGCAGGCCGGGCGCAAGCTCGGTCAACTGGCGCAGCCAGCCGGACGGATGGGAGGGGCGTGGGAGGGATGTGGTGTTCATGGTGCCTGCGCGCCGCGTCAGGAGCGCGGTGCATGGGAGGCACTTTAGATTTCTTGGCTATATTCGTATAACGAATAGTTTTTGTAGCATCAACCGGAGAAACAGGTTGATGCCTCGTCCAGACTGCACGCCATGCTGCACCTCACCCTGCGCCAACTTGAAATCTTCTGCGCCGTCGCCCAGGCGGGCTCCACCGTGGCCGCGGCCGACGCCGTGGCCCTGTCGCAGTCGGCCACCAGCGCCGCGCTGCAGCAGCTGGAGCAGGCCATGGGCGCCCAGCTGTTCGAGCGCGTGGGCCGGAGGCTGGCGCTCAACGACGCGGGCCGCGCCCTGCTGCCCGAGGCACTGGCGCTGCTGGAGCAGGCCAGGGGCATAGAGCAGGCGTTTTCGGTGCGGGCCGCCAGCCTGCCCGTGCGTCTGCGCGTGGCAGCCAGCACCACCATAGGCACCTATGCGCTGCCGGCCGTGCTCGCGCACCTGGCGCGCAGCCATCCGCACCTGAGCGTGGACCTGCAGATCGCCAACACGCGCGAGGTGGGCCAGGCCGTGGAATCGCTGGACGTGGACCTGGGCCTGATCGAGGGCACCAGCCACTGGCCCGGGCTGGAGGTCGAGTCCTGGATGCGCGACGAACTCGTCATCGTGGCTGCAGCACAGGACCCGCTGGTGCAGGCCGCAGGCCAGCGCCCGCTGGGCGTGGCCGCCTTGCGCGGTGCGCGCTGGCTGCTGCGCGAGCCGGGCTCGGGCACGCGCGAGATGGTGGAGCATGCCTTGCTGCCGCATCTGCACCAGTTGCCGGCTGCAGCCACGCTGGGCAGTTCGGAGGCGATTGCGCGCTGCGTGGCCCAGGGCCTGGGCGTCAGCTGCCTGTCGCGCGTGCTGGTGCAGGCCCTGGTCGCCTCGGGAGAGCTGGCCGTGCTGCCGACCACGCTGCCGCGCATGTGGCGGGATTTCTCGCTGGTGCAGCGGGCGGGCAAGCGCCGCTCGCCGGCGCTGGCGGCCTTTGTGCAGGCCTGCCGCCAACACGCCCAGGACTGAGGCGGGTTATTTGCCCAGCGGAATCGGCGTGCTGCGCGGCACGGGCACGGCGGTGACGCTGTTTTGCGGAGAGCCTTCGATCACGCGGTCCGAGTAGGTCATGTAGACCAGGGTGTTGCGCTGCGCATCGACCATGCGCACCACGCGCAGGCGCTTGAACAGCAGCGAGATGCGTTCGGTGAACACCTCGTCCTGCTGCTTGAGCGGCGCAGGGATCTGGATGGGTCCGGTCTGCACGCAGCTGATCGAGGCTTCGGCGCGGTCCTCGGCCAGGCCCAGGCCGCCCTTGATGCCGCCGGTCTTGGCGCGTGAGACATAGCAGGTCACGCCCGCCACCTTGGGATCGTCATAGGCATCGACCACGATCTTGTGGTCCGGGCCTATGAACTTGAACACCGTGTCCACCGCGCCGACCTGCTCGGCGCGCGCACCGCAGGCGCCCAGCAGCAGCGTGGCCAGAGCGGCCGTGAGCAAGGCCCGGCCGTTCATGTCAGGCCTCGCCCGCCACATGGCGGCGCAGGTGTTCGAGGGCTTCCTCGACCTGGTCCACCAGCACCAGGCACAGGTCGCCGGGCGTCAGCCGCGCCAGCGCGTGATCGATGGCGTTGAACTCACCCTGGATCTGGGTCACGTAGTCGGTGCGCGGTGCGCCTTGCAGGCCTTGCTGCAGCAGGGCCAGGACTTCACCGTCGGCGCGGCCGCGCTGGCAGGCATCCTGGTAGAGGATGACGTCGTCGAAGGCCTTGCCCAGGATCTGGGTCTGCTCGGTGATGTCCTGGTCGCGGCGGTCGCCCGCGCCGCTGATGACCACGCTGCGGCGCTGGGCCGGCATGGCGTCCACGGCCTGGACCAGGGCGCGAATGGCGTCGGGGTTGTGGCCGTAGTCGGCGATCAGCGTGGCGCCACGGTAGTCCATGACGTTGAAGCGGCCCGGCGCGTTGTCGCTGTCGTTGACGAAGCCGGCCAGGCCGCGGCGGATGGTCTGCCAGGGCATGCCCACGCCCCAGGCGGCGGCGATGGCGGCCATGACGTTCTCCACCTGGAAGCTGATGGTGCCGTTGCGCGTGATGGGGATCTCGCGCAGCGCGATGGTCTCGCGCCACGAGCTCTCGGCCGCGACGATGCTGTCGCCGTCCACGTAGACCACGCGGTTGCCCTGGGCACGGTGCGTGGCCATCACGGGGTGGTGGCGGTCGGCCGCGAAATAGATGACCTTGCCCGGCGAGGTGGAGGCCATGGCGGCGACCAGAGGATCGGCCGCGTTGAGCACGGCATAGCCGTCGGTGGCCACGTTCTGCACGATGACGCGCTTGAGCACGGCCACGTCTTCCACCGTGGTGATGTAGTTCAGGCCCAGGTGGTCGCCCGCGCCCACGTTGGTGACCACGGCCACCTGGCAGCGGTCGAAGCCCAGTCCTTCGCGCAGGATGCCGCCGCGTGCGCATTCGAGCACGGCCGCATCGGTCTCGGGGTGGGCCAGGGCGTTGCGCGCGCTGCGCGGGCCCGAGCAGTCGCCGCTGTCGATCTGGCGGCCGTTGACGTAGACGCCGTCCGTGTTCGTCATGGCCGTGCGCCAGCCATGCGAGGTGAACAGGTGGGCGATCAGGCGCGTGGTCGTGGTCTTGCCATTGGTGCCGGTGACGGCCACCAGCGGGATGCGGCCGTCCTGGCCCGGCGCGAACAGCTCATCGACCATGGGCACGCCCACGTTGCGGGGCTTGCCGAAGGACGGCGCCAGGTGCATGCGCAGGCCCGGTGCGGCGTTGACTTCGACGATGCCGCCGTTTTGCTCTTCCAGCGGGCGCAGCATGGTCTCGCAGACCACGTCCACGCCGCAGATGTGCAGGCCGATGGTCTGGGCGGCCTCCACGGCGCGCGCGGCGATGTCGGGGTGCACGTCGTCCGTCACATCGGTGGCGCTGCCGCCGGTGGACAGGTTGGCGTTGTTGCGCAGCACCACGCGCTGGCCCTGGGCCGGCACGGATTCGGGCGTGAGCCCTTCGGTGGCAATGCGCGCGATGGCGATGTCGTCCAGACGGATCTTGGTCAGCGCCGTGCCGTGGCCCGAGCCGCGGCGCGGGTCCTGGTTGACGATGTCCACCAGCTCGCGGATGGTGTGCTGGCCGTCGCCCAGCACCTGGGGCGGCTCGCGGCGCGCAGCGGCCACCAACTGGCCGCCGACCACCAGCAGGCGGAAGTCATGGCCGGGCAGGAAGCGCTCGACCATGATGTCGTCGCCGAATTCCGAGGCGGTGGCAAAGGCGGCCTTGAGCTGCTCGTGCGTGGTGATGTTGACCACCACGCCCTTGCCCTGGTTGCCGTCCTGGGGCTTGACCACCACGGGCAGGCCCACTTCCTGGGCCACGAGCCAGGCTTCTTCCACGTCCTTGACGGGGCGGCCCAGCGGCACGGGCACGCCGGCGGCGTGCAGCAGGCGCTTGGTCAGGTCCTTGTCCTGGGCGATGGACTCGGCCACGGCGCTGGTCTGGTCCAGCTCGGCGGCCTGGATGCGGCGCGCCTTGGAGCCCCAGCCCAGCTGTACCAGCGAGCCCGAGGTCAGGCGGCGGATGGGAATGCCACGCGCCACGGCCGCATCGACGATGGAGCCGGTGGAGGGACCGATGCGCTCGTCCTCGTCGAGTTCGCGCAGCTGGGCCACCACCTTGTCGGCGTCGAAGGGCGTGTCGGCCAGGGCCGACTGCAGCAGCTCGCCGGCCTGTTCCATGGCCAGGCGGCCAACGGCCTCTTCGGTGTACTCCACCACCACCTGGTAGGTGCCGGTTTCCACGGTTTCATGCGTGCGGCTGAAGGTCACCGGGCAGCCAGCCTGGGCCTGCAGCGACAGGGCCGCGACTTCCAGCACCTGGGCCAGCGACAGGCGCTGGTCGGCGCCGTGCGGCTGCAGCGTGCCGATCTTGGGAAAGCGCGCGCGCAGCCGGTCCTCGAAGCCGGGCAGGGCCGAATAGTCGCACTCGCCGGGCTCGCATTGCACGATGGCTTCGATGGCGGTGCTGCGGGTCCAGAGATTGGGGCCGCGCAGGGCTCGGATGCGGGTGATCTGCATAGTGTCTTCTTTCGGAGGGCAGGCCCGCGTCGCCGGGCCTGCCTGCATGTCATCGTGTGGTCGGGCTCAGGCGGCGGTGGCTGCGGCGGCCGGCGTGTAGTCGAAGGTCTTGATGCCGGCGACGATGAGGTCGGGGGCAATGTCCATGGACCACGCGGCGGCAATGGCGGCCAGCAGGGCCGGCGTGTCCGGGCGCAGGCCGCCGGGCAGGCTCAGTGCGTCCAGCGTGCCCAGCATGCGCTCGGCGGCGCCCGTGGCCAGGATCACCTGGTTGCCGCGCACGAAGACGGCACGGCCTTCGCTCTCGGAACGGTGGGCCGCGACCACGGGGCTGTCTGCCTGCATCGAATAGAACAGCACTTCGCCGTCGCACAGGCGGGCCAGGTCGGCCACCTGTTCGATGTCGGCATTGAGGACGCCCGCGCCTTCGTCCAGCACCACGTCGATCTGGGTGCGCATCACGCGCGTCATCTGCGACTGCTCGTGCACGTCATGGTCGGGCAACTGCTCGAAGCCGTCCATGTCGGTGACCACGCCGACCAGGCAGCGGTCGTAGGCCAGGCCTTCCTCCAGAATGGAGCGGGCCGTGGTCTGGATGACGGCGGCCTGGGCCAGGCGGTTGGTCAGCAGGCGGTGGGCACCGGCCCAGTTGGCGGTGTTGGTCTTCTGGGTCTGGCGGTTGGACAGGAACATGCCCTCGCTGCTGGCCACGCCCGTGAGCTTGCCCGACAGCTGCAGCAGCCAGCCCACCAGGCGGGCCGTGAAACCGTTGTTGCGCGTGCCGGCAATGCCCACCAGGGGGATGCGGCCTGCGCCCGTGCCCTCTTCGGTGCGCGGGAACAGGTGGTCGGCGATGGCCATGCCCACGGGGCGCGGCGCGCCGCTGGTGGGCTTCAGGTGCATCAGCAGGCCGGGGCCGGCGTTGACTTCGAGGATGGCGCCGCCCTGCTCCTTCATGGGGCGCGAGACGTCCTGCAGGATCATGTCCATGCCCGCGATGTCCAGGCCCACGATCTTGGCGGCCAGCGTGGCCATGTAGGCCACTTCGGGGTGGACTTCATCCGTGCAGTCGATGGCCATGTTGCCGTTGCGCTGCAGCAGCACGCTGGTGCCCTGGGCGGGAACGCTGTCGGGCGTGACGTCCTGGCGCTTGAGCTCCAGCTTCACGGCCGGGGCTTCGAGGTTGATCCAGTCCAGCGGGTATTCCTGCTCGGGGCCGCGGCGCGGGTCCTGGTTGACCACGGCGACCAGTTCGCGCAGCGTGGACTTGCCGTTGCCGGCCACGCTCACGGTCTCGCCACGGCAGGCCGCCACGACCTTGCCGCCCACGACCAGGATGCGGTGCTCGGTGCCGTCGATGAAGCGCTCGACGATCACGTCGGAGCCTTCGGGCTGGGCCAGCGCAAAGGCGGTCTTGATGTCGGCCTCGTCGCGCAGGTCCAGCGTCACGCCGCGCGCGTGGTTGCCGTCCGAAGGCTTGACGGTGACGGGAAAGCCGATGTCCTGCGCCACTTCCCAGGCTTCCTCGGGGCTGTGGACGATCTGGCCTTCGGGCACGGGCACGCCGCAGGCGGCCAGCAGGCGCTTGGTGAAGTCCTTGTCCTGGGCAATGCCCTCGGCGATGGCGCTGGTCTGGTCGCTTTCGGCGGTCCAGATGCGGCGCTGCGCGGCGCCATAACCGAGCTGCACGAGGTTGCCGTCATTGAGGCGGATGTGGGGAATGCGGCGCTCGCCTGCAGCATCGACGATGCAGCCCGTGCTCGGGCCCAGGTAGCGGTCGTTGATCTCGGTCTTGATGGCCTTGACGGCGGCCTTCAGGTCGAAGGGCTCGTCGTTGATGGCGGCCATGATCAGCCGGTGGCCGTAGGCCAGGGCCGTGCGCGCCACGGTTTCCTCGGGGCAGCGGAAGACCATGCGGTAGATGCCGCGCTGGGAAATCTCGCGCGTCTGGCCGAACTCGGCCGGCATGCCCGCCAGGTTCAGCAGCTCGATGATGATGTGCTCCAGCACATGGCCGCACCAGGTGCCGCCTTCCAGGCGCTGGATGAAGCCGCCGCGCTCGCCCACGCCGCAGTGGTGCTCGATCAGGTCGGGCAGCCAGGCCGTCAGGCGCTCGTTGAAACCGGCAAGCTTGTTCGAGGGATAGTCCTCCAGCTCACCAAGATCCAGCCAGACCTCCAGCACGGGACGGTAGGTCCAGACGCTGGGTCCACGCAGGTAGGTGGTGCGCAAGAGTTGGATGTCTTTGAATTTCGCCATGTCGATCAACGGGTAAGCGTGAGCGACGACCCGGGTGCGGATCGCCGGAGAATGGGAGAGGATTGTGCGCTCAGAAAGCCCATGCGCAGTGCTGTCAGCCTAAACCAGGGTTGGCGCGTTGAGCAGGGTATGCCGTGCAAAGCGCGGGATATCCACCGGGGAGCTGCGGTTGCCCGCATGACACCAGGAGCCGCCAGGGGCGGGAAAAACAACTCAACATGCAAGAACACCATTCTGTGGACGTTTCGGCCTTCCTTGCCAGCCCCCGCGGGGCTGGGCTGCGAGCCAAGCTCGCTTCCAATGAAAACGTGCTGGCCCTCGTCCCGGTTGACCTGACCCTCGATATGCGCTTCGGCGAAGGCTGGGTTGTGCTGACCAACCAGCGGCTCCTCGCCTGTGATCCTGCAGATCAGCAGTGGAGTGAGTGGGCACTATCCATTGATCAGAATCTGCGCACGCTGGACCACGGCGGCGTGGGCAACCTCGAACTGCATGGCCCTGCTGCGCGGCTGGCGCTGTGGCGCTTCACGCTGCGCCACCAGGCGGCCGTGCTGCGCCTGCTGCAGCAGTTCGACCATGAGCGCGAGCGCCTGGCACGCGGCGAGGACTTTGCCGAGCCCGAGGACGACGTGCCCCGCTGCCCGGCCTGCCAGGCCGAGCTGCCGCCCGAGGCCGACGAATGCCCGGCCTGCGCGCGCCAGCAGGGCCCGCAGACCTCCACCTGGGTGCTGCTGCGCCTGTGGCGCTTTGCCCATCCCTACCGGCACCAGCTGCTGCTGGGCTTTTTGCTGACGCTGGCCTCCACGGGCGCCACCCTGGTGGCGCCCTACCTGACGATTCCCATCGTGGACAAGATCCTGATCCCGTTCCAGAACGGGCAGCAGATCGACAGCAGCCTCGTGGTCTTCTACCTGAGCGGCCTGCTGGCGGCGGCGCTGGTGGCCTGGGGCCTGGGCTGGGCGCGCACCTTCGTGCTGGCCAAGGTGTCCGAGCGGATAGGGTCGGATCTGCGCACCACCACCTACAACCACCTGTTGACGCTGTCGCTGGACTACTACGGCAGCAAGCGCACGGGCGACCTGATGGCGCGCATCGGGGCGGAAACAGATCGCATCAATTTGTTTCTATCCTTGAATGCGCTGGATTTCGCCACCGACGTGCTGATGATCGTGATGACCTCGGTCATCCTGTTCTCCATCAATCCGTGGCTGGCCCTGGTCACCCTGGTGCCGTTGCCCTTCATCGCCTGGATGATTCATCTGGTGCGCGACCGCCTGCGCACGGGCTTCGAGAAGATCGACCGCGTCTGGTCCGAAGTGACCAATGTGCTGGCCGACACCATCCCCGGCATCCGCGTGGTCAAGGCCTTCGCCCAGGAAAAGCGCGAGGCCGACCGCTTCGCCCAGGCCAACCTGGTCAACCTGCAGGCCAATGACAAGGTCAACAAGACCTGGTCGCTGTTCACGCCCACGGTGACGCTGCTGACCGAGATCGGCCTGCTGGTGGTCTGGGGCTTCGGCATCTGGCTGGTGGCTGGCGGCCAGATCACGGTCGGTATCCTGACGGCCTTCATCGCCTACATCGGCCGCTTCTACAGCCGCCTGGACTCGATGAGCCGCATCGTCTCGGTCACGCAGAAGGCGGCGGCCGGCGCCAAGCGCATCTTCGACATCCTTGACCACGTGAGCAACGTGCCCGACCCGGTCAACCCGGTCAAGCTGCCGCGCGTGCAGGGCGCCATCACGCTGGACAACCTGAGCTTCCGCTACGGCAGCCGCGCCGTGATCAAGAACCTGGACCTGCAGATTCGTCCGGGTGAAATGATCGGTCTGGTGGGTCACAGCGGCTCGGGCAAGAGCA
Source organism: Delftia sp. Lp-1 (assembly GCF_020523835.1). Lineage (NCBI taxonomy): Bacteria > Pseudomonadati > Pseudomonadota > Betaproteobacteria > Burkholderiales > Comamonadaceae > Delftia > Delftia sp. Lp-1. Next base: position 339,793 of record NZ_JAJALJ010000001.1, read on the forward strand.
CCCTGGTCAACCTGATCAGCCGTTTCTATGACGTGAGCGAGGGCTCCATCCAGCTCGACGGCGTGGACATCCGCAGGCTCAAGGTCTCGGACTTCCGCAGCAACATCGGCCTGGTGCTGCAGGAGCCCTTCCTGTTCTTCGGCACCATTGCCGAGAACATCGCCTACGGCAAGCCCGATGCCACGCGCGAGGAAATCGTGGCGGCGGCCCGCGCTGCCCACGCCCATGAATTCATCCTGCGCCTGCCGCATGGCTACGACTCCCTGGTGGGCGAGCGCGGCCAGGGCCTGTCGGGCGGCGAGCGCCAGCGCATCTCCATTGCACGCGCACTGCTGATCGACCCGCGCATCCTGATCCTGGACGAGGCCACCTCGGCCGTGGACACCGAGACCGAGAAGGAAATCCAGAAGGCGCTGGACAACCTGGTGCAGGGCCGCACGACGATTGCCATTGCCCACCGCCTGTCCACGCTGCGCAAGGCCGACCGCCTCGTGGTCATGGACCGGGGCGAGATCGTGGAAGTGGGTCCGCACGACGAGCTGATGGAAAAGCAGGGCGCCTACTGGCGCCTGTACCAGGCCCAGGCGCGGCGCGCCGAAGAGGATGCCCAGGCCGCAGGCCTGACCCTGGCCGCAACCACCATCGAGGAATAAGCCATGTCCAACGCCCAACATTCCGCTGCCGGCGCCGATCTGAGCGGTGTGCGCATGGAGCGCAACGCCCATGGCCGCCTGGTGCTGATCCTGGCCGACGGCACGCGCCACGAATCCGTGGTGCCCGTGCGCGCCTTTCCCATTGCCGCACCGCTGGAAGGCCTGTCCCTGGTCTCCGTCGATGGCAAGGAGGCGCTGTGGGTGGACCACATGGACCACCTGCCGGCGCAGGCCCGCACGCTGATCGAGGAAGACCTGGCCGTGCGCGAGTTCGTGCCCGTCATCCAGCGCATCCACAAGGTGTCCGGCTTTTCCACGCCCAGCACCTGGGACCTGGAGACCGACCGGGGCCCCGTGCAGCTCGTGCTCAAGGCCGAAGAGGACATCCGGCGCCTGTCGGGCCGCACGCATCTGATGATCACCAGCCAGGACGGCGTGCAGTTCAGCGTGCCCGACAGCACGGCGCTGGACCGCACCTCGCGCAAGCTGCTGGAGCGCTTCCTCTAGCGCCTGGTCGGGGCGAATAAAGGGTTTACCCTTGGTTTGAGGCAGGTCGAAGCGTCTTTCAAAAAAAGCGCTTCAGTTCTTTCAGCTTCTGTCGATGATGAGGCGACGGCGGGAAATTCCCGCCCACAGCACACATCCAGCAAGAGGGTCGAGCCATGCCAATTCCACCTGTTGACCGATCACCCATACCGTGGCGCCCGCAAAGCGCCGATCTGTACTCCACCGGTGCGTCGGGCGCGGTGCCCGTGCGTCCTGTGAACGCCACCAACGCCGTCGAATCCACGGACCGCATCGGCGAGGGCCGGGTGGTGCGCGATCCTGAAAAGCCGTCCGTGGTGGACCAGGAAAACCGCGACTGGACGCTGGCCGAAGAGATCAAGCAGAAGGAAGAGGTCGAGGAGCCGCCCAAGGAGCCGATCTCCAAGCAGCTCATCGAGTTCATCCAGTCCATGTGGCGTGCCAGCGCGATGGCGGTGGAGCAGGCCCAGGAGGTCAGCAAGGCCGACGATGTGGCCCGCAACAAGATGCAGGTGCGCGATGAGCCGTTGACCTATTCGGAACCCAAGGTCAAGCGTACCGGCGGACTTTGAGTGTTGTCAGGCGCGCGGCAATAAGGCTCAGTCCTTTGAGCCTTCGCCTTCCTTCTTGTCCCTGGCAGCGGGTGCGGCTGCGGCATGCTCGGCTGCCGCATGCTCGGCGGCCTTTGCCTCTTCGGCCCGCGCCTTGGCCTTTGCCTTGTCGCGTTCGGCGCGGTACTTGACGGCAAAGGCCTGCACTTCCGCATAGGAGACGTAGCCGTCCTTGTCGGTATCGGCCTCGTCAAAGGCCGCCGACAGGCGCGGGAACAGCGCCACTTCGGTACGGCTGAGCTTGCCGTCCTTGTTGAAGTCCAACATCTTGAATTCGCGCTGGGCCTTGATCTCCCCCTTGGTCAGCGGCGCCGGGCTGGCCGTTGCCTGCTCGGTGGCTGCGTTTTCTGCCGCCTGCGCGCGCGCGGCGGGCAGCATGAAGGCGCTGGTCAGCAGCACGACGACGGCGGCCTGCAGCAGCGGTGGCCGGCGCAGCAGGGCAGAGCGGTTCATGAGGGGCAAATGCATTGGCTTTATTTGGGCACGGAACCGGCATTTGCAAGCACGGCCCGCCCGCCCTTTGCAATTGTTTACTTCGGCGGATCGGCGTCCGGATTGGAGATGCCGCTGCTCACATGGCCTGCCGGCACATGGCGCGCGGCCGAGTTGACGTGGCCGGTCTGGTCGTCGAAGAAGAAGTCCGGCTCGAACTCGCGCAGGAACGGGCCCTTTTCCAGGCCGCCGAGGAACATGGCCTCGTCCACCGCAATGCCCCATTCCAGCAGCGTGCGGATGGCGCGCTCGTGCGCCGGTGCGCTGCGCGCCGTCACCAGGGCCGTGCGAATGCGCATGGTCTGGGACGAGTCCGCCTGCTGCTGCAGCCGGTGCAGCGCCACCAGCAGCGGCTTGAACGGCCCTTCCGCCAGCGGCGTGGCGGCATGGGAGACCTCGTGGCGCAGAAAGGCGGGCAGCCCGCCTTGCTGGTAGACGCGTTCGGCTTCGTCGGAGAACAGCACGGCATCGCCGTCGAAGGCAATGCGCACCTCCTGCGGGTAGCGGTCGCCTGCGGGCGTGGAGTCGACCATCACGCGCGCGGCAGGAAAGCCGATGGACAGCGCCCTGCGCACATCGACTTCATTGGCCGAGAGAAACAGGTGGGCGCCCAGTGGCCGCAGGTAGGAAAACGGATCGCGCCCGCGCGTGAACACGCCGCGCTCTATGTGCATGTCGGCCGCCTTGGCCGAGGCAAAGACCCGCATGCCGCTGGCCGGGTCGTTGCGCGACAGCATCATCACCTCCACGCGCTGCACTTCGGGCGTATTGAAGGCCAGCAGCTTGCGCACCAGCGGGAAGGCAATGCCCGGGCGTGCGGGCTGGTGCACCAGGTCCAGCTGGCGGCGCATGTAGGCCTGCTCGTCACCGGCGTCGAACAGCCGGTTCTCCTCCTCGAAGTCGAACAGCGCCCGCGAGGAGATGGCGACGACCAGCTTGTCTTGCAGGGTCACGGACATGGCTTGGCGCTTTTCGCTATTTGACGAACTGGTTGAGCTGGATGATGGGCATGAGCACGGCCAGCACGATCAGGGCCACGACCATGCCCATGGCCACGATCAGCAGCGGCTCCAGGATGGTGGCCAGGTGCATGGCGCGGCGCTGCACCTCGGTGGACAGCTGGTTGGCCGCGCGCTGCAGCATCACGGGCAGCTGGCCGGTCTGCTCGCCCAGGCGGGCAAACATGGAGATCAGGCCCGGGAAGCGCTTTTTCTGCGCCAGCGCCGAGGCCAGCGGTGCGCCCTCGCGCACCAGGGCCAGCGCGTCCATGGCGTCGGCGCGCAGCGCGCGGTTGCCCAGGGTCTCGGCGGCGGCCTGCAAGGCCTTGAGGATGGGCACGCCTGCGCCCGCCAGCATGGCCAGCGTGCCTGCAAAGCGTGCCGCGTTGTAGTTGCGCGCCAGCCGGCCGATCAGCGGCAGGCGCAGCCACCAGGCGTCGAAGCGCTCGCGCAGCACGGGATTCTTCATGGACAGCCGGAATCCCACGGCGCCAAGCACCAGGGCGACAAGCGCGGCCCAGCCATAGCTGCGCACAAAGTCGCTGAGCGCCAGCATGGCCACGGTGAGCCAGGGCAGGGCGCGCTTGGTGCCCGCGAACACGCTGGCCACCTGCGGCACCACGTAGCTGACCAGGAACAGCACGATGACTATGGCCACCAGGGTCACGATGGCCGGGTACAGGGCTGCGCCAATGAGCTTGGACTGCAGGGCCTGGCGCGATTCCAGGTCATCGGCCAGCCGCTCCAGCACCGGGCCCAGGCTGCCGCTGGCCTCGCCGGCGCCGATCACGGCGCAGTAGATGTCGGAGAACTCGCGCGGGTGCTGGGCCAGGGCGCGGGCAAAGGTGGAGCCTGCGTTGACCTCGGCGCGCAGCGCGGCCACGAGGTGGTGCTGGCGCGGGTCGTCGGCTTCTTCGGACAGCGCGGCCAGGGCGCGCTCTATGGGCAGGCCTGATCCGACCAGCCCCGCCATCTGGCGCGTCCAAACGGTCAGCCCCGTGGAGCCAAGGACGGGACGGGTCAGCCAGCGCGAGGCGCCGCCCTGCGGGCCGGACGCAGAACCCGAGGCCACGATCTCCACGGCCATGGGCACCAGGGCCTGGGCCCGCAGCTGGCTGCGCGCGGCGCGCGCGTTGTCGGCTTCGATCGTGCCCTTGCGGGTCTGACCTTGTGCATCCAGGGCTTCGAAGGAAAAGGCAGGCATGCGCGGCGGGAGTCGGGAAGGGCTGGGGAAGGGATGGCGTTCAGGAAACGCCAGGCGGCGATCCAACCCCCGATAGTAGCCGCTGCCGGTGACGGCTGGATGGCGAGGCCGCCGCCGCGGTCGGCGGCAGCCCCTGCCTGGTCCTTATGCCGGCTGGGCCGCGAGGTCCGCTTCGTTGAGCTGGATGGAGCGCAGCGAGGCCGGGCGTTCCATCAGCGGCTGGCCGTAGTCGCTGAACTCGGGCAGCGCGGGCAGCAGCTTCATCATCGTGCCCCAGCGCAGGTAGCTGGCCATGAGCACGTCGGCGGCGGTGAACTGGTCGCCGCACAGGTAGCGCCTGCCGGTCACGGCCTGGCGCAGCGTCTGCACCACGTCGTCATAGCGGCCATAGCCGGCGGACATGGCCTGGTCGGCCGTCTGCTGCTCCAGGTGGCCCTGGCTCTTGGCAGTCATCAAGGCGTCGACAGGGCCGGCCAGGAAGAACATCCAGCGGTGGTAGACGCCGCGCAGCGGGCTGTCCACGGCCGGTGCAAGCCGCCGTTCGGGGAAGATGTCGGCCAGATAGGCAAGGATGGCGGCCTGTTCGGTGATCACGGTCTCGCCGTGCACCAGGGCGGGGACCTTGCCCATGGGGTTGATGGCCAGGTAGTCGGCAGCCTTCATGGTGCTGCCGTATTCCAGCCGCACGGGCTCATAGCGGGCGCCGCATTCCTCCAGCATCCAGCGCGCGATGACGGCGCGCGAGCGGGGGTGGAAGTAAAAGCGCAGCGGCTTGATCGAGTCGTTCATGAAGGCTCCCAGTGGTTTGAATGCATGGCGAGAAGGCCATGGGAGCGACTGTAGGAGGCCATGCTGACAGTTTTTGTCAGCAGTGGTGTCAGCGGACCGTGTAGCCCAGTTGCCGCGACCAGCGTTCGATCAGGCCGCTGCGGTGGTCGGGATAGCGTTCCTGCAGATCGGTGACGGAGCGCACGCGGTCGGCGCGGAAATGGCGGAAGTCCTGGCGCAGTTCGCACCAGGCCGCAAGAATGCGCCGCTGATCGAAGAAAGCCATGGCAAAAGGCCAGATCTGGCGCTCGGTCGGCTGGCCCTTCTCATCCGTGTAGTGCAGCAGCACCCGGTGCTGGCGCCGTATCGCCAGGCGCAGCGCGGTCTGCCAGGGCTCGGTCACGGATTCGTGGCAGATGGGCGGCACCAGCAGGCCGCTGGTGTCCACCTCGATGCGCAGCTCCAGCGGCAGCGCGCTGCGTATGCGGTCCAGCGCGGCGGTGGCGGCCTGGGCGAGCTCGGGGTCGGCCTGGCGGCTGGCCCAGCGCGCGCCCAGCAGCAGGGCTTCCAGCTCATCGGGCGTGAACATCAGCGGCGGCAGCAGAAAGCCGGGCCGCATCTCGTAGCCCACGCCCGGGTCGCCCGCAATGGCGGCACCCTGCTCGCGCAGCGTGGCAATGTCGCGGTACAGGGTGCGCAGGCTCACGTCCAGCTGCCGGGCCAGCACCGGCCCGGCCTGGGGCAGGCGAGCGCGGCGCAGCAGGTCGATCAGCTGCAGCAGCCGGGCGGAGCGGCTCATGCCTTCAGCGGCCCATGACGCCGGCCGTGATCTCCAGCGAGCGCAGGCGCAGGTCGCGGTCATACACGTCGCTGACCAGGATCAGCTCGTCGGCCTCGGTGTCGGCCTGCAGCTTCTGCAGGCGCGTGCGCACCTTGTCCGGGCCGCCGATGGAGGCCACGGCCAGGAAGTCGCCGATGGCGCGGCGCTCCTGCTCGCCGAGCTGGGCCGCATAGTTCTCGATGGGGCGCGGCAGCAGTCCGCGCCGGCCCGTGATGATGCCCAGCACGCGCTGGTAGGTGCTGCTGGCCAGGTACTCGGCCTCGTCATCGGTGGGCGCGGCGATCACGGGGGCGCCGACGATCACGTAGGGCTTGGCCAGTTGGGCCGACGGCTTGAACAGGCTGCGGTACAGCTGCACTGCCTGGTAGAGCATGCGCGGCGCGAAGTGCGAGGCAAAGGCGTAGGGCAGGCCCAGGTGGGCGGCCAACTGGGCCGAGAACAGGCTGGAGCCCAGCAGCCAGATCGGCACGTTGGTGCCCGCGCCGGGCGTGGCCACCAGCTTTTGCTCGGGCGTGGCCGGGCCCAGCAGGCGCTGCAGCTCCATCACGTCGCGGGGGAAATCTTCCTCGGTCTCGACGCGGTCGCGGCGCAGTGCGCGCATGGTGGCGCCATCGGTGCCTGGCGCGCGGCCCAGGCCCAGGTCGATGCGGCCCGGGTACAGCTCGGCCAGCGTGCCGAAGGCTTCGGCCACCACCAGCGGGGCATGGTTGGGCAGCATGATGCCGCCCGAGCCCACGCGGATCTTCGAGGTGCCGCCTGCGATGTGGCCGATCAGCACGGCCGTGGCCGAGCTGGCGATGCCGGGCATGTTGTGGTGCTCGGCCAGCCAGTAGCGCTCGAATCCCAGTGCCTCGGCCTTGCGGGCCGTGGCCAGCGCAATGTCCAGGGCCTCGGCGACGGTGCCGCCTTCGCGCACGGCCACGAGGTCGAGCATGGACAGACGGACTTCATTGAATGATGTCATGGCAGGTTCCAACTTCCAGTTCACGGTGGGTGGGGGCGGCGCGGGCCTTGCCGCGCCAGGGCATTCCTGGTGCGCGTTCGCGCACTCAGTTTCTTCTGGACATTTCCCGCGCGCAGGTGATGCCCAGCACCACGCACCAGACCAGGGGGAGGATGGCAGCCGCCAGATGGTTCTCGCCCTGCTGGATGGCCAGCCAGGACAGCGGCAGCGCCACCAGCGCCGACAGGCGGATGACGCGGCGCAGCTGGCTGGTGGACAGCCGGGACTTGAACCACCACAGGGCGATGTAGCTGATCAGGCTCAGCGTGGCGACCCACAGGAACAGGTCGCCGCCATAGGGAGCGCTCCAGGCGCGTAGGGATTCCAACATGCCGACCATTGTGGCAAACGGGGATGCCCCGTGCTGCGCAGGGTCGGGCGTGGCCGCCTGCGCCTAGTCGCGCGTGACGCGCAGCACTTCCTCGGGCGTGGTGATGCCCTCGCGCACCAGCCGCTCGCCGTCGTCGCGCATCAGGCGCATGCCCGAGGCCAGCGCGGTGTCGCGGATCTCGGCCTCGCTGGCCTGGCGGTGGATCTGCGCGCGGATGGTGTCGTCCACCACCAGCATCTCGAAGATGCCGGTGCGCCCCCGGTAGCCGCTGGGCTCGGTGGTGTCGATCTTGCGCACCAGGCGCTGTGCCAGCACGCCCAGCAGGGAGGACGACAGCAGGAAGGGTTCCACCCCCATGTCGATCAGGCGCGTGACGGCGCTGGAGGCATCGTTGGTGTGCAGCGTGGCCAGCACCAGGTGGCCCGTCAGCGAGGCCTGGATGGCGATCTGCGCGGTCTCGAAGTCGCGGATTTCGCCGATCATGATCACGTCCGGGTCCTGGCGCAGGATGGCGCGCAGGGCCTTGGCGAAGGTCAGCTCGATCTTGGCGTTGACCTGGGTCTGCCCCACGCCGGCCAGCTCGTACTCGATGGGGTCTTCCACCGTCATGATGTTGCTGTGGCTGGCGTCCATGCGCGACAGCGCCGCGTACAGCGTGGTGGTCTTGCCCGAGCCCGTGGGGCCGGTGACCAGCACGATGCCGTGGGGCTGGGCCGTCATGTGGGTGAACCGCCTCAGCGTCTCGCCCTGCATGCCCACGGCCTCCAGGCTGAGCTTGCTCTCGCTCTTGTCCAGCAGGCGCAGCACGGCGCGCTCGCCATGGGCGCTGGGCAGGGTGGAGACGCGCACGTCGATGGCGCGCGTGCCCAGGCGCAGGCTGATGCGGCCGTCCTGGGGCAGCCGCTTTTCGGCGATGTCCAGGTCGGCCATGATCTTCAGGCGCGAGATCAGCGCCGCGTGCAGGGCCCGGTTGGGCTGCACGACCTCGCGCAGGTCGCCGTCCACGCGAAAGCGCACGCTGGAGTGGCGCTCGTAGGGCTCGATGTGGATGTCGCTGGCGCCGTCGCGCGCGGCCTGCGTGAGCAGGGCGTTGAGCATGCGGATGATGGGCGCGTCGTCCGCAGTCTCCAGCAAGTCCTCGACGGCGGGCAGCTCCTGCATCATGCGCGAGAGGTCGGCGTCGGATTCGACCTCGCTGACCACCAGGGCCGCGCTGGACTCGCCCTGCGAATAGGCGGCGCTGATGCGGTGCGCCAGCGTGCCCGCATCCAGCATCTGCCAGCGCTGCACCGCATGCTTGCGCTGGACTTCGGACAGGGCCTGCCAGTCGGGCGAGGGGCCGTGCCAGAGCAGGGGCTCGTGGCCGTCGTCCTCGATCAGCAGCTGGCTGGTGCGCGCAAACGAATAGGGCAGGGGATAGCGCATGGGGCCTTCCTGCCTCAGAGCGCGCCGGGGGCTGCCGGCACGGCGGGAGCGGCGGGCTGCGGCTGGGTGAAGTCGATCAGCTCGGGCTTTGCGCCCGGCACGTTGACGATGGCGGCCGGGTTGGTGAACGAGCCGGGGTCCGGCTGGGGCGTGAGCGTGGGCAGCACGGGTGCGGCATTGACCGAGCGCAGCAGGGCGCTGGGTTCGGGCTGCAGGCTCTGTTGCTGCGCGCGGATGGCTTCGTAGCGCTCGGAAGAGACCTGGTTGGTCGCAGTCGCATCGCGCATCACCACGGGGCGCAGGAAGACCATCAGGTTGGTCTTGTTGCGCTTGCGGTTGGTGTTGCGGAACAGGTTGCCCACGACGGGAATGTCGCCCAGCAGAGGCACGCGGTCCTCGGCCTGGGAGTAGTTGTCGTCGATCAGGCCGCCGAGCACGACGATGTTGCCGTCCTCGACCAGCACGTTGGACTCGATGGAGCGCTTGTTGGTGGTCAGGCCGTTGGTGTCCTTGCGCGTGGACTCGTCCACCGAGGAGACCTCCTGGAACACGGCCAGCTTCACCGTACCGTTCTCGTTGATCTGCGGGCGCACGCGCAGCATCAGACCCACGTCCTTGCGCTCCACCGTGGTGAACGGGTTGACCGTACCGCCCGTGGAGTTGCTGGCGTAGGAGCCCGTGACCATGGGCACGTTCTGGCCCACGATGATGCGCGCCTCCTCGTTGTCCAGCGTCATCAGGTTGGGCGTGGACAGGATGTTGGCGTCACCGCTGTTTTGCAGGAAGTTGGCCAGAAAGCCCAGCGTGTCCTTGCCATTGACGCGCTGCGTGAAGCCGAGGTTGGTGCCTCTCAGGCTGGACAACGTGTCTCCCGTGATGGCGCTGCCATCGAGGCCTCCATCCTTGACCAGGCCGAGCAGGTTCAGGATGTTGGCGCCCGCCACATTGGAGTTCGTACCCAGGGTGCCGATCACGCGGCCGTTGTTGCTGAGCATGGCCTGCCACTGGATGCCGAACTGGGCCAGCCGGTTGTCCTTGATTTCGACGATCAGGCTTTCGATCAGCACCTGGGCGCGGCGGCCGTCGAGCTTGTCGATCACGGCGCGCAGTTGGCGGTAGACGGGCGGCGGTGCCGTGATGATCAGCGAGTTGGTCGAAGGATCGGCCTGGATCATGCCGCCCGTGGAGGGCTGCTGGGCCACGCCCAGCGCGCCGCCCCCTCCGCTGCTACCCAGGCCCGAGGACGAGCCCATGCCCATGGATGCCGTGCCGCTGGAGTCGCGCGAGACCACGGGCTGCGATGTGGGAATGGAGGACATGCCGCCACCCTGCGGCGTGGTGCCGCCCGCACCGGGCTGGCCGCTGGCCGTGCCGGCGGCCGTGGCCTGGGCTCCTATGGCCGCGCGCAAGGTGGCGGCCAGCGCCACGGCGTCGGCGTTCTTCAGGTAGACCACGTGGATGTTGCCCTGGTCGCCGCCGCCGTTCATGGCGGGCTGGTCCAGCCGCGCGATCAGCGAGCGCACCTGGGCCAGGCGTGCGGGGTTGGCCGCGCGCAGCACGATGGAGTTGCTGCGCGGCTCGGCCATCAGCGAGGTCTTGAAGGCGTTGTCGCTCTGGCCCGGAATATTGGCGCCGCCGGCGGTCACGGTGAGGCCGCCGGGGCTGGCCGTGCCGCCTTCGATCAGGCGCGAGACCAGGGCCACCATGTCGGTGGCCACGGCATGGCGCAGCGGGATGATTTCGACATCGGTGGCGTTGGACACATCCATGGTCGCCACGATGCGCGAGATGCGCTGCAGGTTGTCTGCGTAGTCGGTGATGACCAGCGAGTTGTTGCCCGGGTTGACGTTGATGGTGTTGTTGGGGCTGATCAACGGGCGCAGCACGGGCACCAGGTTGGCCGCGTTCTCGTAGTTGAGCTTGAAGATCTGGGTGACGATCTGGCTGCCCGCGCTGCTGCGGCTCGCGCCCACGGCCACTTCGCTGGCCTGCAGCTTGGCGTCGGCTTCAGGGATGACCTTGTACAGGCCGGCCGATTCGACAATGGTGAAGCCCTGCAGGCGCAGCGCGGCCAGGAACTGCTGGTAGGCGGTGGCAGGCGGCACGGGCCTGTCGGTCAGCAGCGTGATCTGGCCCTTGACGCGCGGATCGACCACCACGTTGCGGTTGGTGATGGCGCCGATGGCGCGCGAGACGGCCTCGATGTCGGCGCCCGAGAAATTCAGTGTCACAGGCTCGCCGGGGCGCAGGCTGGGCGTGGCGCCGGTCGGTGCATTGGTCTGCTGGGCCTGGGCGGTGCCAGCGGTGCAGGCCAGCATGGCGCTGACGGCCAGCGTGTGCAGGGTGTTGCGCCAGAACGGGGTCGTGTGCTGCTGAGTCATGGATCAACCAAAGGAAATGATGGACCGGGGCCCCTGGCGCCGTCCCAGAATGTTGAGCAGGTTGGACAGCGCGGTTTCGCGCTCCGGGCTGGCCGAGGCCTCGCCCTGGAAATGCAGCCGCTGGCCCACCCATTGGCCCTGGCCGCTCAGGCGCAGGTCGCCGGTCAGGGTACTGAGCTGCAGCTGCGGACTGTCGCCCCCGAGGATGTCCAGCCGGTAGCTGCCCAGCGGGCGCAGCGGTGACAGGCGTGAGGATACGGCCAGCGCCTCCAGGCGCGTGCTGCCTTCGCTGCGCCAGCGGCCCGATTGCCACAGCAGCTGCAGTTGCAGGGCCTGCGTGGCCAGCCGCAGCTGGCCTTGCAGGTCCACCGTGTTCCAGGGCGTGCCCAGACCGGACAGCAGGGAGGCGGGCCAGCGCGTGTCGCTGTCATGCACCACGGCGCTCAGGCCCTGCCAGCGGGGCAGCAGGTCCAGCACCACGGGCGTGGGTGTGCAGCATTCGCTGCGCAGTTGTATGCGGGCGCCCTCCAGGCGGGGGCGCAGCGTCCATTCCAGCCGTGTGGGCAGGGCCGTGCGGTCGCGGCTGCCGGCGCCTCCGGTGAAGACCAGGGAGGCCGAGCCATTCCACAGCGTGCCGCGCGGCTGCTGCAGCAGTACCTGGCCCTGCGTGGCCGAATCCACGCCGCGCGCCAGCCAGGCGGCGGGTGCCCAGACGACGGTGGTGGCCACCAGGCCGCACAGGGCACCGGCCAGCGCCCAGCCGCGCGGTGCGCGCAGGGCCGGCTGGGAGCGGGGCTTGCGTTGCATGCTCAAGGCGCCCGCGACGGATCGACGGGCAGGTCCAGCACCAGGCTGCCATCCCAGCGCACGGCATCGGCAGCGCCTGCTGCGCCCGAGGCGGCGGCAGTGCTTGCAGATGCACTGCGGGCCAGCTTCATCTCGGCCGGAACGGCGTGGGTGTTGCTGCGGACCTGGGCCAGCCAGCGCGCCAGCGCGGCGGCGGGTGCGGCCTTGAGCGTGATCTGTGCGCGGTCGCCCATCCAGTTCAATTGGGCGGAGGCGCCCAGTTCGGCGGACAGCGAGCTTTGCAGCAGCGCCTTGGCATCGCCGACCACGGGGCGTGCGTTGCCGCGCAGCTGCTCGGCCTCGGCCTGCAGCAGCTGCATCTGGCGCAACTGGCGGTCGGCCTGGGCATGGCGTTCGGGCGCGGTGCGCAGGCTGTGCAGGGCGGGGGCCAGTGCCACCCACCACAGCAGGGCCAGTGCCACCACGCCACCGGCCAGCAGGGTCATGTTCTGTTCACGCGGCGCCAGGGCATTCCAGCGCGCGCGCAGGGGTGCCAGGCTTTGGCGGGATGCGCGCATGTTCATGGCCGGGCCTCCTGGGCAAGCAGCAGGTCGGCGCCGTCACGCTGCAGTCGCAGGCCGCTGCCGGCCAGATGTTGTTGTGCCTGCTCCAGTGCCTCGGCCTCCAGCGAGACGCCCTTGAGGCGCAGCTGCCGGTCCTGGTAGTCCATGGCCTGGGGCAACTGTCCAGCGGGCAGGGCCCGGGATGCGGCTGCCAGCAGGGGCTCCAGGTCGCCCTGCGTCAGCGCGCCGGCGGTCTGGCGCAGCGTGGCGACTTCGCGCTGCATTTGAATGGGCGCGTCGACGATGACGGGCACGCGGGGAAAGCTGGTGGCCAGCGTGGAGCGCACCTGGACCTGCTTGGCCGCAATGGCGCGGTTCTCGGTCCAGGCCCAGGCATTGAGGCCCACTACCTGGGCCAGCAGGGCAAGCACGGCGCCCCAGCGCGCGGCCTTCCATTGCGGCGCGCGCAGAAAGCTTTGCCAGCCGTCGAGCATGCGCCGCCGTGTGCGGCTGCCACCGCCCAGGTCGAGGTCGAACTGGGCCAGATCCCAGCTTTGTGCGCGGGCCGCTAGGCCGCGCTGGGCGTCCGTCAGCAGGCTGACGGGGCGCTGCAGGGCCTCGGCGGCGCGGGCCAGCGCCGGGTCGGCCTGGATCGGGGTGTCGGGGGGCAGGGCATGAAGCAGCGCGGCCAGCATGGCGGGGTCGGCACTGTCGGTGCGCAGCGGCAGGCAGGCCAGCGAGTCCATGCCCTGCGGTGCGGTGCTCAGGCCGGTGGCCAGCAGCCAGGCCGATTCGGGTGAGCCCACGGCCCAGAGCTGGGGCGTGGCCTGGGGCGGACATTCCGGCACGATGCGGCCCACGGGCCGCCCTGCGGATTCCAGGGCCTGCAGGTGGGCATGGAGCCAGGCCTTGTTGCAGGCGGCAACCCAGCAGGGCTCGCCTGCGCGTGCCTGCGGCTGCAGGGCCAGGTGCAATTGGGAGGGCTCGTCGAGCAGGCGCTCTTCCAGCAGCCCGTCGAGCACGGCGCGCAGGCGCACATGTCCGCGCCGGCTTCCCGTAGGCACGCCATGGGGGAGGCTGACCAGATGCCAGGACAAGGCCTGGTGCGGCACCACGGCAACCGTCTGGCCGGTGCGGCCAGGATCGGGCAGCAGGCCTGCGGCGGCGTGGCCATGCCGGTCGGCGCGCAGGCCGTCACTGCTGAGTGCGTAGGCGTATTCGCCAGCGGGGCCCGCAGGCAGATGAAGAATCAAGGTGCTCATGGGCGGAAGCGGGCATTGTAGGGGGCGAGTGTGACAGCCATCTGTCATGGCGCGGGAGCTTCGGGCAATCCCCAGTCCCCCCTCTCACGCCAGATGGTAGTGACTGTCATGTTGTTGCGACGCAACATGGAGCGTTCGCTGGCCACGATCTCGCCCAGGCGCATGCGGCCACGCGCCTCGAAGAAGCTGGTGGCCACCGACAGGTTCTGTCCTTCGAATTTCTGCGGCAGGCCCAGCGCGTTGGAGGCATCGGCCAGGCTGCGCAGCGGGCGCGATGCGCGCAGCTGCACCAGCTGGCTGGCCTGAGACCAGGTCAGGTCCTCCACGCTGGCCCAGATGACTTCGGCGCTGGCGGTGTTGAGGTTGACGGGCGTGTTCTCGGGCAGCAGGGTGATGTAGGGCTCCAGCCGCGCGACGACCTCGGGCGGCAATCCCAGCCAGCCGAACTGGCCCAGCGTGCGCGGCATCAGGAACTGCGCGCCCTCGCCAGGGGTGGCGGCTGCGCGAAGGGCCTGGACGATCTGCGTGGCATAGGCAGGGGGCAGGTTCAGGCGCTCCAGCAGGCGGGACAGCGGGCGCAGGGTTTCGGGCTTGTCGGGGGCGCTCAGCAGGTTGCGCAGGTTCAGGCGCGACTGCAGGTCGATGATCTGGCCCGAGAGAAAGGCGTCCTGCATGTCGGCCATGCCGTCATCGACCTGGCTGACGTTGTTCTGCGCGGCCAGAAAGGTGGACAGGCGCGCCTCCTGCAGCGGCACGGCCCAGGGCTCGGCCAGATGGTCCACCTGCAGGCTGGTGCGCGCATCCTCGGCCAGCACCACGCGCGACCAGTCCAGCGCACCCAGCAGGATCCAGGCGGCCTGCATGCGGTTGCGCTCGGCGGTCTCGACCTCCACGCTGCGCCACTGCTGCCACAGCGCGGTGGCGGCGAACGTGGCCACCAGGGTCACCGTGAGCATGGCGGCCAGCAGGGCCACGCCACGGTGGCGGCGGCGGCCGGGCAGGGGGCGGGGTGCGCGCATCATGATCGGCTGTTGGAGCGCAAGGGGTTGACCCAGTCCATGGTGACGCGGCCAGGAATGGCGCTGTCGGGCGGCAGGGTCAGTTCGACGCGGATGCCGTCGGGAATCGTGGGCAGCTGCGCGCTGCTGTTGGTGCCGCCGGACGGCGGGTTGACCGTGCCCGTGCCGTTGTCCGAGCCGCTGGACTGCGGATTGCTCCAGGCGTTGTCGCGGTAGTAGTACAGGCGCCATTGGTCCAGGGGCATCAGCACGGTTTCGCGCCGGCGCTGGTCGTCCGAGGGGTTGCGCCCCCATTGCGATCCCTGGTTCCAGGCATCGCGCCACTGTGCGCGCGTGCGCAGCGGCGGCGACTGCCAGCGCAGCCACTGGTCGCGTCCGGCCGTCTGGCGGCGCGCCCAGGCGACGACCACGGCGCCGTCGTCCACGGCGGCGCTGCTTTTGCGGGTCATGCGCAGCACCTGGCCGTCCCAGTCGATGACCTGTGTGTTTTCAAGCGGCATCAGCGCTTCGAGGTCGGCATTCCATTGGGCGATGACGGTCTGCAGCACCATCTGCTGCTCGTTGCGGGCACGAATGGTCTCCTGCGAGCGCACCATGCTGTCCAGCCCGCGCCAGCTCACCAGGGCCAGCAGGGCCATGACGGCGATGGCCACCATCAGCTCCACCAGGGTGAAGCCGTGCGTGCGGGAGGGATGACGCAAGCGCATTCAGAAGCGTCCCACGATGGTGGATACGCGCAGCACGGGGTGCTCTGCCGTGACCACCAGGGCATCGACACGGCGGAAGCTGGGATTGGGCGTGGGCCGCACGCTGAGCCGGACCTGCAGTTGCCGGCCGCCCTGCTCGCAGGTCAGGCTGTTGTCGCCCACGGGCGGCATCTGGCGCGACAGGCGCATGCGCACCAGCTCGTTTTGCGCGCACAGCTGGGCCAGCAGCACCTCGGACTGGCGCTCGGCATTGAGTGTCAGGGCCGATGTGGCCTGCAGACCGGCCATGAGCGCAATGCCCACGATGCCCAGGGCCACCAGCACCTCGATCAGCGTGAAGCCGCGTGCCTGGCGCCTGGGGGCACCGTGCTTTCGGCGCGGTCCGTGGAGGGCTGTCATGGCAGGGACTGCACGGCAAAGGGCCGCAGTCCATCCGTGGCCACACGCAGCGGCGGGCTGGTGGAGTCGCGCAGCGTCAGCGTGACGGACTGGGGCGGAATCAGTGGCTCGGGGCCCAGCACCAGCGGCGTGGCCGGCTGCGCCTGCACACCGGGCTGCAGCCATTGGGAAGGCAATTGCGCGCTGGCCGGCAGTCCCTCGAAGCGAAAGCCCTGCGGCATGGGCCGCCAGCGAACGGGCACGCCGTTGGCACGGGCCTGGGCGCGGGCCGACTCCAGCAGCGCGGCCAGGCGTTCGGCCTCGCGCTCCAGCTGCGCCTGTCCGCTGTCGCGCAGCGACAGGCTCACGCCTGCGGCGGCAATCGCCATGATGCTGATGACGACCATCAGCTCCAGCAGGGTGAAGCCGCGCGAAGGGGTGGACAGGGAGGAGGGAGCGGTCTGGCGGGGCATGAGAGCAGGCAGGCCCGCTGGGAGTGCGGGCCTGTGGTGCGGTGCGGCGCGGCCCCTGCGGGCCGTCGCCCGGGCCATCGACTTATTGCCAGCTGCCGATGTCGGCATCCTTGCCCTCTCCGCCGGCCTGGCCGTCGGCGCCAAAGGACATGATGTCGATGGGGCCCTTGATGCCAGGATTCAGGTACTGGTAGGGGCGGCCCCAGGGATCGTTGGGCAGCTTTTCCAGGTAGGGCTTCCAGTTGTTGGGCAGCGGTCCGCTCGTGGGGCGGACGATCAGCGCCTGCAGGCCTTGCTCGGCCGTGGGGTAGCGCTGGTTGTCCAGGCGATAGAGCTTGAGCGCCTGGGAGATGTTGGTGATGTCGGTGCGTGCAGCCGTGACGCGGGCATCGTCGGCGCGGTCCAGCACGTTGGGCACGATCAGGGCCGCCAGCACGCCGATGATGACCAGGACCACCATCAGCTCGATCAGCGTGAAGCCGCGCTGGACGGCAGTGCGCAGGGCAGGCAACGGACGGCGGGGAAGGCTGGTCATGGAACGGTGCAGCAAATTGGACATATCGCTCCATCATAATCGCGCGATGGTGACACTTTCATTGAACCGCGGCCAGGCCCGGACCTGGCATGTCAAGGCGGCCACATTCGTGCTCTGGCTGCTGGCTGCCGGCGTCGTGGCTTTCTGGGCCATGCGCCTGGGCAATGGCGGCGCGGGAGCGCCCGTGCCACCCGCGCCCGCCGAGCCCTTGCAGGTCGATGCGCCCGCGCTGGCGCAGGCGCTGGGAGGCGTGGCAGCCGCGCAGCAGGGCGCCGTCGCCCCCGCTGCAGCGCCTGTAGTCTCGCGCTATGCGCTGGTCGGTGTGCTGGCCGGGCGCGACAGCGGCGGCGGAGCGGCGGTCATCGCCGTGGGCAACCAGCCGGCCAAGCCCTTCCGCGTGGGGCGCGCCGTGGAAGACGGCGTGGTGCTGCAGTCGGTGTCGGGCCGCGAGGCGCGCCTGGGCCCCAGGGTCGATGGCCCGGCTTCCATCACGCTGCAGATTCCCCTGCCCGACAAGCGCTGATCCCGGTCAGCGCGGCAACGGCAGGTCCAGCACCAGCCAGCCGCCAAAGTCAGGCGCGGGCAGCGTCCATTGGGCCGCCTGGGGCAGGGCGCTGCCTTCGCGCATCAGCCATTGCGCGCAGCGCGCCACACCGGCATGGGTGATCCAGACGGTGTCGCGTGCGGCGCCGTCACCCACCGAACCCCTGCTCGCCTGCTGCAAGGCCTCATCCACCCTGCGCAGCATGGTCGCCAGGGACTCTCCCCGGCCCGGCGCGTGCCCGGCAAGGTCTGCCGCCCAGGCATCGATGGCGCCGCGGTCCAGCGCATCCCAGGGCTGGCCTTCCCACTCGCCGAAATCCATCTCCAGCAGGCGGCTGTCCGCCGCCGATGCCAGGCCGGGCCGCAGTGCCTGCAGGGCCTGTGCCAATTGACGGCATCGGCGCAGTGGCGAATGCACCAGCAGGCAATCCGCAGGCAGGGCGAGGTGCAGGGCCTGCGCCGCATCGGCCGTGGCCTGGGCGTCGGCCTCCATGTCGAGCCGGCCATAGCAGATGCCGGGCTCCACCAGGGGGCGGGCATGGCGTACCAGCCACAGGCGCGGCGTAGGGGGAGCGTTCATTGCATCCGCATAAGCACAGCGGCGGCGCCCAGCAGCATGGCCAGTTCACAGACCTGCTGGGCGGCGCCCAGGCAATCCCCCGTCATCCCGCCCAGGCGACGGCGCAGCCAGCGCACCATGGCGGCCGTGAACAGGGCGCCGGGCAGGACCAGGCCGATGACGAGCGGCGGGCCCGCCAGCCACGCCGGCAGCGCCAAAGCGGGGAGACTCCAGAGCATTGCCGTGACCAGGCCTTTGGCGCTCAACGGCCTGCCAGCCGCATGCAAGGCCTTGGAGTGAGCTGCCTGGCCCAGATAGGGCAGGCATTGCATGAGGGCCAGCGGCGCCATGCGCGACAGCACATGGATGCTGCACAGCAGCAAGGCCGCCCATTGCACGTGGATGTCGACCAGCAGCGCGACCAGGGATAGCTTGGCCAGCAGCGCCATCACCAGGGCCATGGCGCCGTAGGCGCCCAGGCGCGAATCCTTCATGATTTCCAGCGCGCGCTCGGGCGGGACAAAGCCGCCCAGGCCGTCGGCCACATCGGCCAATCCGTCTTCGTGCAGTCCCCCGGTGAGCCACAGGGTGGCCACGGTGGAAAGAACGGCGGCAACCAGCGGCATCCAGGGGCTGGGTGCCAGCAGCCAGCCCGTTGCCATCAGGCACGCTGCGCCCCATGCGCCCACCAGCCAGCCGACACCCGGCAGATGGGCAACGCTGGCATGCTGCAGCTGGGGGCTCCAGCCAGCCCAGGCGGCCAGCCGCCCCGTGACCGGGATGCGGCTGAAGAACTGGACGGCCAGGACAAAGTGGCGAAGCGGCTGCATGGGCGTGTCAGTGCCGGCCCGCCAGGTCCGTCACTTGAGGAAAAGCTGGTAGGCCGGGTTGGCGGTTTCCTCGACCCAGGGGTAGCCAAGATTGCTCAGGAAGGCGTCGAATTTCTTGCCATCCTTGGCGGGCACCTGCATGCCGACCAGGATGCGGCCGTAGTCGGCGCCCTGGTTGCGGTAGTGGAACAGCGAGATGTTCCAGGTCGGCGCCATCAGGCTGAGGAACTTGAACAGTGCGCCGGGGCGCTCGGGGAAGACGAAGCGCAGCAGGCGCTCTTCCTGCGCCAGCGGCGAATGGCCACCGACCATGTGGCGCAGATGTTCCTTGGCCATGTCGTCGAAGGTCAGGTCTAGCGCCTCGAAGCCCTGCTTCTCGAAGTTCCTGGCGATCTTCTCGGACTCGCCGCGTGCCGCCGTGGTCAGGCCCACGAAGACGTGGGCCTTGTTCTCGTGGCTGATGCGGTAGTTGAATTCGGTCACGTTGCGCGGGCCGCCGGGCAGCTTGCCCACCGCTTCGCAAAAGCGCTTGAAGCTGCCGCGCTCCTCTGGGATGGTCACGGCGAACAGGGCCTCGCGCTCCTCGCCCACCTCGGCCCGCTCGGCCACGAAGCGCAGCCGGTCGAAGTTCATGTTGGCGCCGCACAAAATGGCGGCATAGGTCTCGCCCTTGGTCTTGTGCTTGGCAACGTACTGCTTGATGGCCGCCACGGCCAGGGCGCCGGACGGCTCGACGATGGAGCGCGTGTCCACGAAGATGTCCTTGATCGCGGCGCAGACGGCATCGGTATCGACCACCACGTAGTCGTCCACCAGGCCCTGGGCGATGCGGAAGGTCTCCTCGCCCACCAGCTTGACGGCCGTGCCGTCGGCGAACAGGCCCACGTCGGCCAGCTCCACGCGGTGGCCGGCACGCACGGACTGCAGCATGGCGTCCGAATCCTTGGTGTGCACGCCGATCACCTTCACGTCGGGGCGCACGGCCTTGATGTAATTGGCCACGCCCGAGATCAGGCCGCCGCCGCCGATGGCGACAAAGACCGCGTCCAGGCGCGGGCTGCCCAGCTTTTGGAGCTGGCTCAGCATTTCCATGGCAATCGTGCCCTGGCCGGCGATCACGTAGGGATCGTCGAAGGGGTGCACAAAGGTCAGGCCCTTTTCCTTTTGCAGCTTGACGGCGTGCTTGTAGGCGTCGGAATAGCTTTCGCCGGCCAGTTCCACCTCGCCGCCCAGTGCCTGCACCGCATCGATCTTGACCTGGGGCGTGGTGGTCGGCATCACGATCACGGCGCGGCAGCCGAGCTTGCGTGCGCCCAGGGCCACGCCTTGCGCATGGTTGCCGGCCGAGGCGCAGATCACACCCTTTTCCAGCTGCTCGGCCGACAGGTGCGCCATCTTGTTATAGGCGCCGCGCAGTTTGAAGCTGAACACCGGCTGCTGGTCCTCGCGCTTGAGCAGCACCTTGTTGTGCAGGCGGCGGCTCAGCGCCTTGGCGGGCTCCAGGTCCGACTCCACGGCCACGTCATAGACGCGCGCGGTAAGGATCTTGGTCAGGTAGTCGGCAGGGGTCAGGGGGTGGTTCATCGTCGGCGAAAGGCTGGAGAGCAGCAGGCCGGGAGGCGGCCCGTCGGTGTCAGGCGGCCATCATAGGCGCTTGTGAATCATGCTGCAGTGCAGCGTCCTGCACAGGCCGGGAGCGACGAAACCAAAAAAAAGCCCCAGGCTGTAAAGCCGGGGGCTGAATCCACCAATAGAGGAGGTGGAGGAGACAACTGGTGCGATGCAGAGCGAAGTTGGTTCACAATCTGCAGTCCATCTGGAGGGGTGTCCGGGTTAACCCTTCAGATAACGCTTGAGTGCATTGTATGCACGACAGGTGCTGCGTTGCAACAAAATCAGGGTTTTTGTGTAGTTGATGCAAAATAGCAACAGTTTTTTGAGGACGCAACAATGGAATGCACAGTGAGTTGGACAGGCGGCACGACCGGCATGCGCTCGGGCATGGGCTTCGTGGCGGAAACGGGCAGCGGCCATGTGGTCAATATGGATGGGGCGCCGGATGCGGCCAACCCCGCCAACGGGGGGCAGAACCAGGCACCCCGCCCCATGGAGATGCTGCTGGCCGGCGCCGGTGGCTGCACGGCCTATGACGTGGTGCTGATCCTCAAGCGCGGCAGGCATGCCGTCAAAGGCTGCAGCGTCAAGCTCACCTCGGAGCGCGCCGATGCGGACCCCAAGGTGTTCACCAAGATCCACATGCAGTTCACCGTCAGCGGTACGGGTCTGCCCACGGGTGCGGTGGAACGTGCCATCGCCATGAGCCATGACAAATACTGCTCGGCCACCATCATGCTGGGCAAGACGGCCGAGATCACCACGGGATTCGACATCGTCGAGGCCTGATGCCGCCGATGGCTGGGCTTGCGCCTGGGCGCGGCCCTCCTGAAATGAAGAAAGCGGGCAAGGCCCGCTTTTTTTGGATGGAATGCTGTTTCAGATGTTTCTGAAGGTTCAGATGCGGTGGGCGGTTGTCGTCATCACCTTGGCTGCCAGGCGCATCAAGGCGCGGGCGGGGGGCGGCAATTCCAGGGCTCCGGCTTCACGCGCAGCGGCGGCATGGCGTTCCTCGTCATCCTTCATGCGGGCCACCACGGCCAGCGAGGCGCGGTCTTCCTCGGGCAACAGGTCCAGATGGGATTCCAGATGGGCGGACACCTGCTCCTCCGTCTCCACCACAAACCCCAGGCTGGCCGCGTCGCTGATCTTGGCGGCCACCACGCCAATGGCGAAGGCGCCGGCAAACCACAGCGGGTTCAGCAGGCTGGGCCGGTCGCCCAGGGCGTTGAGCCGGTCGCGGGTCCATGCCAGGTGGTCGGTCTCCTCGCGCGCCGCCTCCAGCAGGTGCTCGCGCAGCACCATGTCGCGCGTCACCATGGCCTGGGCGTTGTACAGCGCCTGGGCGCAGACCTCTCCGACATGATTGACGCGCATCAAGGCGCCCGACAGCCGACGCTGTGCCTCGGTCAGCTCTCCCTCCGCGATGCCGGCGGCCGGGGAGCGTTCGGCGGCGGAAGGCTGTGCAAACAGGGTGCGAAGCGCCGCATCGGCGGCAGTCAGTATCTTGTCCATGGGCGGTCCCTAGAGCGGAAAATCTTGGCAAATTCAGGGTCTGAACGGTACACCAGGACGCCATGCCCTCTCTTTGTGCAAGCGCAACAAGGCCGGCGCGATGTTCGGGTTGGGCCTGATTGTGTTGGCTTGCAGGTTTGTTGCGGCAGTGCAACGAAAAACGGGGGGTAATGCCCGTTTGTGGGTGAATTTCTTTGCATGGGCAGCGGTGGTCTGGTGCAATAGGCCCTAACTTCCCCACCAGGAGGTTGGCGCGGGAAACCGGTGGAGCATCAGGCCAAGCCTCTCTTCCTCACGACCGGCGCCCTTCTAAACCTTGGAGTAACTCGTAATGAAAAAATCTCTGATTGCCCTGGCAGTGCTGGCTGCTTCCGGCGCCGCAATGGCTCAATCCTCCGTGACCCTGTTCGGTATCGTGGACACCAACGTTGCCTACGTGAACAAGGACGCAGCTGGCGACAGCCGTTACGGCCTGGGCACCAGCGGCGCTTCCACGAGCCGTCTGGGCCTGCGCGGCACGGAAGACCTGGGTGGTGGTCTGAAGGCTGGCTTCTGGCTGGAAGGCGAAATCTTCGGTGACGATGGCAACGCCAGCGGCTTCAACTTCAAGCGTCGTTCCACCGTGAGCCTGTCGGGCAACTTCGGTGAAGTGCGCCTGGGCCGTGACCAAGTCCCGACCTTCCAAAAGCTGACCTCCTACGACCTGTTCAGCGCCACCGGTATCGGCCAATTCATGGGCTTCCGTAACTGGGCAGCTGGCCAAGGCGCCGACGACAACGGCATCCGCGCTAACAACCTGATCTCGTACTACACCCCCAACTTCGGCGGTTTCAACGCCGGCTTTGGCTACGCTTTCGACGAAAAGCAAACCATCGGTACTGCTGACAGCGTTGGCCGTTACATCGGTGGTTACGTTGCATACGACAACGGCCCCCTGAGCGCCAGCCTGGGCCTGGCCCAGCAAAAGACTGCCGTTGGCGGTCTGGCTACCGACCGTGACGAAATCACCCTGGGTGCTTCGTACAACTTCGGCGTTGCCAAGCTGAGCGGCCTGCTGCAACAGACCAAGTTCAAGCGTGACATCGGCGGCGACATCAAGACCAACTCCTACATGCTGGGCGCTTCGGCTCCCGTCGGCGGCGTGGGCGAAGTCAAGCTGCAATACGCTCTGTACGACCAAAAGGCCATCGACTCCAAGGCTCACCAGATCACTCTGGGCTACGTCCACAACCTGTCCAAGCGCACCGCTCTGTACGGCAACCTGGCATTCCTGAAGAACAAGGATGCTTCGACCCTGGGCCTGCAAGCCAAGGGCGTGTACGCTGGTGGCGTGCAAGCTGGCGAAAGCCAGACTGGCGTGCAAGTCGGCATTCGCCACGCTTTCTAATGAACGGCTGGCGTAAGCCAGTTGCCATTTGAAGCAAAAAAGAGCCAGTCTTCGGACTGGCTCTTTTGTTTTGTGCTAGGGAAAGACCTGTGTTGTGCTTGTGCCAACGGTGACGAGGCGGGAAAAGCGTTTCTAGAATGAAATTTCCACCAACCAATCGTTAACAAGAGAGAGACAACACAATGAATTCTTCATTCGTGAAAAAGAGCGTGGCACTGGCGGTGTTGGCAGCAACGGCACCCTTGGCAGCATTCGCTCAGCAAAGCAGCGTGCAGCTGTACGGCATCGTCGATGCCGCTGTGCGCCACACCACCAATGAAGGCCCGACCAAGAGCGGCAAGACCCAGATGATCGGCGGCGGCATGTCGCAGAGCCGCTGGGGCATCAACATCACCGAGGACCTGGGTGGCGGTCTGGCAGCGATTGCCAACCTGGAGGCCCGTTTCCTCACCGACACCGGCGAGCAGGCTGCGGCCAGCTACTTTCAGCAATCCTGGGTGGGCCTGCGCAGCAAGAGCTTTGGCCAGGTTACCCTGGGCCGCCAGTACAACCTGCTGTTCGACCTGGTGACTTCCACCTATGCCTCTTTCCCATATTCGCCGTACATGGAGGCCTACAAGCCTGAAATCGGCATGTCCATGGGCGCGCGCGCCAGCAACATGGTCAAGTACCTGGCCGAGTTCGGCCCCGTGCGCGGCGCCCTGCAGTATTCGTTCGACGAGAACAACACCTTCGACAAGGTGGGCACCGGCGTGAGCCCTGGTGGCGCCATCAAGACGGCTGGCGGCTATCTGCGTTATTCGCAAAGCGGCATCTCCGCAGGCGCCGGCTACCTGGGCACCACGCTGCCGGCCGGCACGAAGGTCGATGCCTATACCCTGGGCGGCTCCTACCGCGTGGGCCCCTGGTACGTCAACCTGGGCTACGGCCTGAACAAGCGCAAGGATGCGTTCCCAGCTGCAGCGGCAGGCGGTGGATTCGACCAGGCCATCCTCAACTCCTTCTGGACGGGCTCGTCCAACGGCGGCTTCGTGGCCGGCGACGCCAACAAGCGCCAGATGTACAAGATGGGCTTCGGCTACCAGATCACGCCCCAGATCAATGTGGGCGCGCATTACTACCATGCCAAGCAGTCGGGCTCGGGCACGGGTAATTTCAATGGCAAGGCAGACTTCCTGGTGGCGGTAGCCGACTACGCCTTCTCCAAGCGTACCGATGCTTATGTGGCCCTGGACCACACCAAGACCAGCGGTGGCTCGGGCGTGATGCTGGACGCCAATGGCGCCACCAAGCGCACGGGCTTCACCGTCGGCCTGCGCCATCGCTTCTGAGCACGCGGCGTCTGCGCAACGAATGGCCTCCTTCGGGAGGCCTTTTTGTTTCCTGTCGATGGGCTGACGGTGGGCGGGCGCGATTTCCTGCGTTAAGGTAATGCGCAGGCCAACGAAGCGAAAGAACCAAGGCTATGGAAGCCACTCGATACAAGGCAGGCGGTCGGGCCTTTGCCCAGATCGCCCAGTACCACCCGGAGCTGACGGCGCTGCGCCGCGAGCTGCATGCGCATCCGGAGCTGGGATTCGAGGAGCGCTTCACGGCGGCGCGCGTCAAGGAGGCCTTGCGCCAGTGCGGTGTGGACGAGATCCATGAAGGCCTGGGCACCACGGGCCTGGTGGCCGTGATCCGCGGGCAGGGCCACAGTTCGGGCGCCATGGTGGGCCTGCGTGCCGACATGGACGCACTGCCCATGGTCGAGCACAACGAATTTCCCTGGAAGTCCGGCAAGCAGGGGCTGATGCACGGCTGCGGGCATGACGGCCATACGACCATGCTGGTGGGCGCCGCCCGCTACCTGGCCGCGACGCGGCGCTTCGATGGCTCGGCCGTGCTGGTCTTTCAGCCTGCCGAGGAAGGGCGCGGTGGCGCGCGGGCCATGATTGCCGATGGTCTTTTCGACCGCTTTCCGATGCAGGCCGTGTACGCCATGCACAACTGGCCTGCCATGCGTGCGGGCACGGTGGGCATCAACATGGGCGCGATGATGGCGGCGGCCGACCGCATCACCATCGAGATCACGGGGCGCGGCGGCCATGGTGCGCATCCCTACCAGACGGTGGACGTGGTGCTGGCGGCCGCGCACATCACCACGGCCGTGCAGAGCATCGTCTCGCGCAATGTGCGCGCCATCGACAGCGCCGTCATCAGCCTGTGCGCCGTGCAGGCCGGGGACCTGGGCGCCTTCAGCGTGATGCCGGGCACGGCAACGCTGGTGGGAACCGTGCGAACCTTCGACCCCGCCGTGCAGGACCGTGTCGAGCAGCGCCTGCAGGAGTTGTGCAGCGCGGTGGCGCTGGGGCTGGGTGCCACGGCCAAGGTCAACTACGAGCGCATCTATCCCGCCACCATCAACTCCCCCACGGAAGCCGCCTTTGCTGCCGATGTGGCCCAGTCGCTGGTGGGGGTGGAGAACCTGGACCGGCACCTGGAGCCCAGCATGGGTGCTGAGGACTTTTCGTTCATGCTGCAGCACAAGCCCGGTGCCTACCTGCGCCTGGGGCAATCCACGGGCGCCCAGCCCGGGGTGCCGCTGCACAGCAGCCGGTATGACTTCAACGACGAAGTGCTGCCACTGGGCGCTGCCCTGCACGCCAGCCTGATCGAGCAGGCCATGCCGCTGCATTCGCAGGACGTATAGCGCAGACGGAGCGGGTCAACGGGCCTGGCTCTCGGGCGCAAGAAGGTGGGCCTGCACCGTTTTCAGAATCTCGTCGGACAAGGCTGGATTGGCCGCGACCGTGGCGCGTGCCAGGACCAGGGCGCCCACCATGCTGCTGAGCATGGCCATGGCCTGGGCGCGCTGTGCGGCATCGGGTGCCTGATCGTCGCCAAGTGTGCCGATCACGCGCGCAAATCTGCCGATGTTGCGTTCCACCCCTTCGGCGAACACCGCTGAAAGATCGCCGCCTGCCCGGGCCACGTCCACGGCCAGCGCCGCAGCGGGGCAGCCCTCGCCGGGGCTATCGCGGTGCTGTGGCGACAGATAGGACTGCACGCGCGCGGCAAGGCTGCCGGCCTGTTCACCCTGCAGGCCGTCCAGCGGCGCGATGGACCAGTCGAAGGCGCGTGCGCAGGCCTCGCGCACCAGCGCATCCTTGGATTCGAAGTGGCGATAGAGCCCGCCGTGCGTGAGCCCCGCGCCGCGTGTCACCTCGGCCACGCCGACGCCGTCCAGCCCGTGCTCGCGGTACAGCCGTGCGGCGGCTTCGAGGATGTCCTGCCGGTTCTGCGCGGCCTGGGCTTTCGTGACTTTCATGTGTGCTGTCCAATGATTGTGGTCGTTATCAAAACGCGTTTATGATGACGGCCATCATCATAAATCAGCCCCTGCCATGGCCTGTGCGCCATGTTCTGCAGGGGCTGTGCACTCTACAGGGAAGAACCGATGAATGCCTGTTCACTTCTGCGCAGCCTGCTGCCTGGGCCCGCTCCGACCTCCGCACGGTGTGCCAGGAGCGGCTCATGAATACGGCCCATACGGCGCATACGTCCCAGACGTCCCATACGGCTGCCCACCTGCCTCGCCGCGTGGTCATCACGGGCATGGGCATGGTCTCGCCGCTGGGGCGGGGCACTGAATTGGCCTGGCGCCGGCTGCTGTCCGGCGCATCGGGCCTGAGCCGGCTGCCCGAGGATCTGGCGCCCGATGTGCCGGGCCAGGTGGCAGGCCAGGTGCCCGACCTGGCCCGGGACCCGGAAGGCGGCTGGGACATCGATGCCGTGGTCTCGCCCAAGGACCAGCGCAAGATGGACCGCTTCATTCCGCTGGCGCTGGACGCTTCGGACCAGGCCCTGGCCCAGGCCGGCTGGCAGCCTGCCAGCGAGCAGGAGCGCACGCGCACGGCCTGCATCATTGCCTCGGGCATCGGCGGCTTTGGCGCCATTGCCCAGGCCGTGCGCACCACGGACAGCCGGGGGGTGTCGCGCCTGTCGCCCTTCACTGTGCCGTCTTTCCTGGTCAATCTCGCAGCCGGGCATGTGTCGATACGGCATGGGCTCAAGGGCCCGCTGGGTGCCCCCGTCACGGCCTGCGCGGCCAGCGTTCAGGCGGTGGGCGACGGCCTGCGCATGATCCGTTCGGGCGAGGCCGATGTGGCGCTGTGCGGCGGCGCCGAGGCAGCCATCGACCGCGTGAGCCTGGGTGCGTTCGCGGCGGCCAAGGCCCTTTCCACGGAATACAACGACCGGCCCGAGGAGGCCTCGCGCCCCTTCGACACAGGCCGCGACGGCTTTGTGATGGGCGAGGGCGCGGGCGCCCTGGTGCTGGAGGGGCTGGACCACGCCCTGGCGCGCGGCGCCGTGCCGCTGGCCGAAGTGGTGGGCTACGGCACCAGCGCCGATGCCTATCACATCACCTCGGGCCCGGAGGATGGTGACGGCGCGCGCCGCAGCATGGCGCAGGCGCTGGCCATGGCCGGGCTGTCGCCGGATCAGCTGCAGTACCTCAATGCCCACGCCACCTCCACGCCCGTGGGCGACCGGGGCGAGCTGGCGGCCATGCGCTCCCTGTTTGGCGAGGGCAGCGGCGTGGCGATCAGCTCCACCAAGTCGGCCACGGGCCATTTGCTGGGCGCGGCGGGCGCGGTGGCGGCCATCTTCACGGTGCTGGCGCTGCGCGACCAGATGGCGCCGGCCACGCGCAATCTCGTGGAGCCCGATCCCCTGGCCAAGGGGCTGGACCTGATCGCCGGCGCGGCAAGGCCCTGGGCCATGGAGCATGCCCTGGTCAACGGCTTCGGCTTTGGCGGTGTCAACGCCTCGCTGGTGCTCAGGCGCTGGCAGGGCTGAACGAGGAGGGTGGCCCTGGGGCCGGTGCTACGTGTAGCGCTTGGCCCGCAGGTTGTTCTTCATCTGCTCCAGCGCAGGCTGCAGGGCCGGGCCGATGCGCAGCGCCACGCAGGTGGCCAGCACATCGATGACCAGCAGGTGCAGCAGGCGCGACACCATGGGGCTGTAGCGGTCGTAGCCCTCGGGATGGTCGGCGGCCAGATGGATGTGGCAGGCCGAGGCCAGGGGCGAGCCGCTGGCGGTGATGGCAATCGTGGTGGCGCCGTTCTTGCGCGCGATGTCGGCGGCGTCCATCAGGTCGCGCGTGCGGCCCGAGTTGGAGATGATCACCGCGCAGTCGCCGGGTCCCAGCAGGGTGGCGCTCATCACCTGCATGTGGCCGTCGCTGGTGGCCAGGCTGGTCACGCCCAGGCGAAAGAACTTGTGCTGCGCGTCCTGGGCCACGATGCCCGAATTGCCCGCCCCGTAGAACTCGATGCGCCGCCCCGTCTGCCAGGTCGAGGCGATGGCCTGCGCCGCCTGCTCTATGGCCGTGGTGCTGGCGGCGTTGCGGTATTGCAGGAAGGCGGCCACGGCGTTGTCCACCACCTTTACCATCACGTCGCTGGTCTTGTCGTCGGTGTCCACGCTGCGGTGGATGAAGGGCACGCCCTCGCTGACGCTGCCGGCCAGCTTGAGCTTGAAGTCGGCCAGGCCATCGTAGCCCATGCTGCGGCAAAAGCGCACCACCGTCGGCTTGCTGACATGGGCGCGCTCAGCCAGTTCGCGCACCGGCTGCCGTGCGAAGGCCCGAGGATCGGCCAGCACCAGGCGGGCCACGCGTTGTTCGGCGGGAGCAAGCGAGGGCAGCGAGGCGGTGATGCGGTCCAGCATTAGGCGGTGGGCGTTGTTCTATGGGTGGAGGGAAACGGTTGCCGCAAGGCAGATCCAGCGCGCATTTTGCATGAGCGGCAGCCTTCGCTTACTTTCCTGACGCCGATGCAAACCATGCTGGCGCATACACTCGAAGGATTTGCCGGTACAACCGCACCGCCCTGGTGCGATGCCGCCCCTCGCCAGGCTCCCGCCCAAAGGATGTTCCATGAACCAGCTTGACGCGCTTCGACAGTACACGACCGTGGTGGCCGATACCGGCGACTTCCACCAACTGGCCCAGTTCCAGCCACGGGATGCGACCACCAATCCCTCGCTCATCCTCAAGGCGGTGCAAAAGCCCGAGTACGCACCGCTGATGCGTGCCACCGTGGCCCAGTACAAGGGCCGCAGCCTCGATGAGGTCATGGACCGCATGCTGGTGCGCTTCGGCGGCGAGATCCTGAACACCATTCCGGGCCGTGTCTCCACTGAAGTCGATGCGCGCCTGTCCTTCAATACCTCGGCCACCGTGGCACGTGCCGAGCGCCTGATCGAGCTGTACCAGGCCGAAGGCGTGCACATCGACCGCGTGCTCATCAAGATCGCCTCCACCTGGGAAGGCATCGAGGCGGCACGCCAGCTGGAGCTGCGCGGCATCCACACCAACCTCACGCTGCTGTTCTCGTTCTGCCAGGCCGTGGCCTGCGGACAGGCCAAGGTGCAACTGATCTCGCCCTTTGTGGGCCGCATCTACGACTGGTACAAGAAGCAGGCTGGCGCCCAGTGGGACGAGGCCGCCATGGCCGGCGCCAACGACCCCGGCGTGCGTTCCGTGCGCGCCATCTACGAGCACTACAAGCACTTCGGCATCGCCACCGAGGTCATGGGCGCGAGCTTTCGCAACACGGGCCAGATCGTGGCACTGGCCGGTTGTGACCTGTTGACCATTGCCCCCGAACTGCTGGCCCAGCTGGGCGCCAGCGATGCGCCCCTGGCGCGCGCCCTGGACCCCGAGGCGGCGCGGACCCTGGAGCTCGATCCCGTGCACTACGATGAGGCCGGGTTCCGCCTGGCCCTCAACGAAGACGCCATGGGCACCGAAAAGCTGGCCGAAGGCATTCGCGCCTTTGCTGCCGACACGCGCAAGCTCGAAGCATTGATGCAGCAGGCCGCAGACTGATTGGATGAAGACCTTGCCCGTTCTGTGCAATACCTTGCCGGCATGGCCGGCACTTGAAAGCCATTTCCACGAAGACATCCAGACCCTGGATCTGCGCCAGGCCTTTGCCGCGAACGCGGGCCGGCTGGACGCGCTGAGCCAGCAGGCGCCCCATGTCTTTGCCGACCTGTCCAAGAACCTCTGGACCGAGCGCACCGAAGAGCTGCTGCGCGAGCTGGCGCAGCAGGCCGGCGTGCTGGCCCAGCGCGACGCCATGCTGGCCGGCGAGCCCGTCAACTGCACCGAAGGCCGTGCCGTCATGCACTGGCTGCTGCGCATGCCGCGCGACGGCGGCCAGCTGCGCCACTGCGCCACCGTGCAGCAGTGGCAGCCGGCCATGCACGAGGCGCTGGGCCAGGTGCACGAGACGCTGGACGCCATGCTGGCCCTGGCCGAGCAGGTGCGTGGTGACGAGGGCATCACCGACATCGTGAACATCGGCATCGGCGGCTCGCACCTGGGCCCCGAAGTGGTGGTCAATGCGCTGGAGGACTGGGTCGATGCGGGCAAGAATTTCCATTTCGTCTCCAACGTCGATGGCCATGAGCTCGGCCATGTGCTGCGCCGCGTGCGCCCGCACAGCACGCTGTTCCTGATCGCCTCCAAATCCTTCACCACGGCCGAGACCATGCTCAACGCGCACTCGGCGCGCCGGTGGTTCCTGGAGCAGGGCGGCAGCGAGGACCCGCAGGCCGCGTGCTCCATCGACCGGCACTTCGTGGCGCTCACCACCAATGTGCAGGCAGCAGCCGACTTCGGCATCCGCCGCACGCTGGGATTCTGGGACTGGGTGGGCGGCCGTTTTTCGCTGTGGTCGGCCATCGGCCTGCCGGTGGCCATCGCCATCGGGGCGGCGCAGTTCCGCGCGCTGCTGGACGGCGCGCATGCCATGGATGCGCATTTCTTTTCCTCGGGCCTAGTGGGCAACCTGCCGCTGCGCCTGGGCCTGCTGGACGTCTGGTACCGCGATTTCTGCGGCTTCTCCAGCCGCTGCATCGCGCCCTACAGCCATGGCCTGCGGCGGCTGACCGCCTACCTGCAGCAGCTGGAGATGGAGAGCAACGGCAAGGGCGTGACGCGCGACGGGCAGACACTGCCCGTGCGCACGGCGCCCGTGATCTGGGGCGAGCCCGGCACCAATGGCCAGCATGCCTTCTTCCAGATGCTGCACCAGGGCCAGGACGTGATTCCCGTGGAGTTCATCGCGCTGCGCGATGGCGGCAAATACCTGGGCGCACACCACCAGAGCCTGGTCGTCAATGCCATTGCCCAGGCCCAGGCCCTGATGGAGGGGCGCCACGGCGAAGGGGCAGAGCGCCATTGCGCGGGCAACCGGCCCAGCAGCTTCCTGCTGCTGCAGCAGCTGGACCCGGCATCGCTGGGCGCCCTGATCGCGCTGTATGAGCACCGTGTCTTCTCGGCCGGTGCGGTGTGGGGCATCAACAGCTTCGACCAATGGGGCGTGGAGCTGGGCAAGCACCTGGCGCGCCAGCTGCATGCGCGCCAGGACAGCGGCGACTGGCAGGGCGTCGATGCCTCGACGCAGGGCCTCATGCACCGGCTTGCGGCAGGATCGGCCGGCTGACCGGGCGCGGCGGGCCTGTGGCCCCCGCGGCGCACCAGCAGGGTGCCGGGTCATGTGGGTGGAGCATGACCTTCTTCCATTTCATCGTTATGCACAGGCGCCTGATTGCTCGATAGTTGATGCAATCGCCTTGACGGCGGCCCTGCCTGGAGGCAGCCGGTGACGGCGGCACGGCAGGGTGGAGGCGCAGCGCGCCTTCGGACCTGCAACAACTATCCAAGGAGACCCTCGATGCGATTCGTACTGGCCCATGTGGCGATGGCATGTGTGGTGGCGGCAACTGGCGCTGCCCATGCACAGGAGGCGGCCGGCACGCTGGACAAGATCCAGAGCACAGGCAAGGTGGTGATGGGCGTGCGCGAAAGCTCGGCGCCCATGGCCTATGCCTTCGGGACCACGCAGAAGTACGTGGGCTACCACGTGGAGCTGTGCGAGAAGGTGCTGGCCCAGATCGTGCCCAAGGCCAAGATCGAGTACATGGCCCTGACCTCGCAGAACACCATGCCCCTGGTGCAGAACGGCACCGTGGACATCGGCTGCGGCCCGACCACGAACAACCTCGCTCGCCAAAAGCAGGTGGCCTTTGCCGTGACCACCTACGTGAGCCAGGTGCGCATGGCCGTGCGCGCCGACTCGGGCATCACCTCCTTCAAGCAGCTCGACGGCAAGCCCGTGGCGGCCTCGGCCGGCACGACCGCCGTGCAGCTGCTGCGCAAGTACGGGCGCGACAATGGCGTGAACCTGCCCACCTCGCTGGGCAAGGACCATTTCGAGAGCTTTCTGATGCTCGAATCGGGCCGTGCCGATGCCTTCGTGCTGGACGACAACCTGCTGGCCGGCGTCATCGCCAACTCCAAGAACCCTGCAGGCTTCAAGATCGTGGGCGAGGTGCTGGGTTCCGAGCCCATCGCCATCCTGTTCCGCCGCGATGACCCCGCCTTCAAGAAGGCCGTGGACGACGTGCTGGTGGGCATGATGGCCTCGGGCGAAGTGGCGAAGATCTACGACAAGTGGTTCGTGCAGCCCATTCCGCCCAAGAATGCCCCGCTGAACCTGCCCATGAGCGACCTGCTCAAGCAGCTGCTGCAAAAGCCCAACGACAAGCCGCTGGAATCCTACGCGCAGCAGTGATTGCGGGCTGAGTCCAGCTCCATCACCGCCCGCGCCAGCGCCTGGATGCCGGCATCGATCTGATCGATGGCAATGGAGGACAGGCGCAGCCGGAAAAAGGGGCAGGGCTGGCGCGGCGTCGCAAAGAACGCGCTGCCTGCCTCGATCAGCACGCCGTGGCGGCGCGCCACGGCGGCCAGCGCATCGGCGTCCAGCCACGCCGGTGCCTGCACCCACAGCGATGCGCCGCCCTGGGGCTGGCGGAAGATGAAATCCGGCAGGTGCGCGCGCAGCGAGCGGTCCACCTGCGCCACGCGTTCCAGCATGGCCTGGTTCACGCGGCGCGCATGGGCCTCATGGTGGCCCAGCGAAAGGAACAGCGCATAGGCGTGCTGCAGGAAAGCGCTGGGGTGGCGCACCATGGCATGGCGCAGCACGCGCAATTCATCGATCAGCGCGCGCGGCGCGACGATATAGCCCAGCCGCAGCGCGGGCGACAGGCTCTTGGACAGCGAACCCACATAGATCACGCGCCCGCCCTTGTCCAGGCTCTTGAGCGCGGGCATGGGCGTGCCCTGGTAGAGGTTCTCGGCCTCGTAGTCGTCCTCGATGATCACGAAATCGCCCTGCTCGGCGCGGCGCAGCAGTTGCTCGCGCCGCTGCAGGCTCAGCGTCACGGTGGTGGGGCTCTGGTGCGAGGGCGTGACGAACAGGTAGTCCAGCGGCGGCAGGCCATCGACCACCACGCCTTCTCCATCCACGGCCACGGGCACCCAATGGGGGCGGCGCAGCGAAAAGGTGTTGCGCGCATGCGGGTGGCCGGGCTCCTCGAAGCCCAGCCGCTGCGAGGGGTCCAGCAGCGCGTCGGCCAGCAGGTAGAAGGCCTGCTGCGCGCCCACGGTGACCAGGATCTCTTCCTTGAGCGCGAACACCCCGCGCCGGGGCAGCAGGCGCAGGCGGATCTGCTCGATCAGGTCGGGCACATCGTCGGTCTCGAAGTCCGGCGTCCAATGCGGCAGCTGGGCGCGCGCCAGGCTGCGCGTGCAGCATTCCCGGAAGCCTTCGGTGGGAAACAGCGCGGGATCGTGCATGCCGTATACGAAGGGGTAGGGGTACTCGCGCCACTGCAGCGGCTTGGACAGCGTATGCCTGTCCGTCAGCGAGCGCAGCACGCGTGCAGACCAGTCCGGTGCGGGCTCCCCGGGACTTGTCGCAGGCAGGGCCAGGGCGCCGTCCACACCAGCCAGGCGCGAATCCCGGGCCACGAACACGCCGCTGCGCGGGCGGGCCTCGAGAAAGCCTTCATCCACGAGCTGCTCGTAGACCGTGGTCACGGTATTGCGCGACACCTCCAGCAGGCGCGACAGCTCGCGTGAGGGGGGCATGGCCGCGCCGGGCGGCAGGCGGCCTTCGAGGATGGGCTGGACCAGGGCCAGGCGCAGGCGGTCCTTCAGGGGAAGGCCGGGCTGCTCGGGCAGCGCGAACAGGCGGGCCCACTGGTGGCGTGGGTCTGGGGCGGAAGGGGTGCTCATGGCGCAACGGAGGCAATCGGGGGGCGTTCTTGGCGCGGCCGGGCAGAGGGCGCGCGGTCGGCGCCATGTTGCGGTGCGGGTGCGGGCAAGTAAAGGTTTGGGCCGGCCGACGCGGGTAAACACCGGGCCTCTGGCTCCTACGTTTGGACGGCTGTGGCCCCCGCGGCCCGCGCCCTTGTTGCGTATTCTGGATTGAAGGCAGCGAGCCGCGCGGCCTGGCGATCCAACGAGGGAGACAGTCCATGCACACCATCACTTTCCGACGCCGCGCCCTGGCGGCCCTGGCCCTGGCCGGCGCGCTGGCGGGCCTGGCGGCCACGCCGCTGCAGGCCCAGGCCCAGGAGCCGCAGCGCGGCGGCACCCTGATCGTGGGCAGCACCCAGGTGCCACGGCACCTGAACGGCGCCGTGCAATCGGGCATTGCCACGGCCATGCCTTCCACCCAGCTGTTCGCCAGCCCGCTGCGCTTCGATGACCAGTGGAAGCCCCAGCCCTACCTGGCCGAGTCCTGGAAGCTGGCCGAGGACGGCAAGTCGCTGACCCTGAACCTGCGCAGGAATGCCGTGTTCCACGACGGCAAGCCCATCACCTCGGCCGACGTGGCCTTCTCCATCATGGCCATCAAGGCCAACCACCCGTTCCAGACCATGCTGGGGCCCGTGGAGAAGGTGGACACGCCCGACCCCTACACGGCCATCATCCGCATGAGCGCGCCGCATCCGGCCATCCTGCTGGCCATGAGCCCGGCGCTGGCGCCCATACTGCCCAAGCACATCTATGGCGATGGTGCCGACCTCAAGACCCATGCGCGCAACAGCGCCGACGTGGTGGGCTCGGGGCCGTTCAAGCTGACCGAGTTCCGCGCGGGCCAGCGCATCGTGATGGAGCGCTTCGACAAGTTCTTCCTGCCCGGCCGCCCCTACCTGGACAAGCTGGTCTTCAACATCGTGCCCGACTCCTCCAGCCTGCTGCTGAGCCTGGAGCGCGGCGACGTGCAGATGGTGCCCTACCTGCAGGCCTCCATCGACCTGAAGCGCCTGTCCACCAATCCCCAGATCACGTTGACCGGCAAGGGCTTCGAGGGCATAGGCTCGATCAACTGGCTGGCCATCAACACCGACAGGAAGCCGCTGGACGATGTGCGCGTGCGCAAGGCCATTGCGCATGCCATCGACAAGAACTTCATCACCAAGGCGCTGATGGGTGGCTTCGCCACCGTGGCCGACGGCCCCATCGTGGCGGCCAGCCCCTTTGCCTCGGCCGACCTGGTGCGCTATCCGCTGGACCTCAAGAAGTCGGCGGCCCTGCTGGACGAGGCCGGCCTCAAGCCCGCCTCCAACGGAGAGCGCTTCAAGATCAGCATCGACTACCTGCCCGGCTCGGACGAGCAGCAAAAGAACGTGGCCGAGTACGTGCGCGCCCAGCTCAAGAAGGTCGGCATCGCCGTCGATGTAAGAGCCTCGGCCGATTTCCCGGCCTGGTCCCGGCGGCTGGCCACGCATGACTTCGACCTGTCCATGGACATCGTCTTCAACTGGGGCGACCCGGTCATCGGCGTGCACCGCAGCTACCTGTCCACCAACATCAAGCCCGTGGTCTGGACCAACACCCAGTCCTACCGCAATCCCAAGGTGGACGAGCTGCTGAACACGGCCAGCAGCACGCTGGACACGGCCGAGCGCAAGAAGCTCTATGCGGCCTTCCAGAAGACCGTGACCGACGAGCTGCCGGTGATCTTCATCAACAACTCGCCCTACCACACGGCCGCGCGCAACAACGTGGGCAACCTGCCGACCACGGTCTGGGGGCCGGCCTCGCCCTATGACGAGATCTTTCTGAAGTAGTCGGGGAGGTGCAGTCCATGGCTTTTCTTCGCACACTCCTCAAGCGGCTGCTGCAGGGCCTGGCGCTGGTGCTGGCCGTGGTGGTGCTGAACTTCATGCTGGTGCATGCGGCGCCCGGCGATCCCGTGGAGACCATTGCCGGCGCCAGCGGCGGCATGGAGCCCGAGCTCATGGCCGAGCTGCGCACACGCTACGGGCTGGACCGGCCGCTGCCCGTGCAGCTGGGCATCTACCTGGCGCGCGTGGCCAGTGGTGATCTGGGCTACTCCTACTTCTTCAACCTGCCGGTGGCGCAGATGATTGCCGAGCGCGTGCCCGCCACCTTGCTGCTGGTGCTGGCCGCCGTGCTCACGGCCTTCGTGGTGGGCACGCTGCTGGGCGTGCTGTCCTCGCGCCGGCCCAACGGCCTGCTGTCGCAGTGCATCACCGTGCTGTCCCTGGTGGGCTTTGCGGCGCCCGTGTTCTGGACCGGCATGCTGTTGGTGCT
The DNA here is from genome assembly GCF_020523835.1 of Delftia sp. Lp-1. Lineage (NCBI taxonomy): Bacteria > Pseudomonadati > Pseudomonadota > Betaproteobacteria > Burkholderiales > Comamonadaceae > Delftia > Delftia sp. Lp-1. The sequence goes on from NZ_JAJALJ010000001.1 coordinate 376,670, forward strand.
GGCCTTTGCCTCCTGGTGGCCCGTGCTGCCGGTGTCGGGCATGCGCTCGGCCGATGCCGCAGGCGGCGCAGGCCTTGCCGACCTGCTGGATGTGGCCCGGCACCTGGTGCTGCCTGCGCTGACACTGGCCCTGGTCTACCTGGCGCAGTACAGCCGGCTGTCGCGTTCGTCCATGCTGGACGTGCTGGGCGCCGACTACATCCGCACGGCGCGCGCCAAGGGACTGGCCGAGCATGTGGTGCTCTACCGCCATGCGCTGCGCAACGCGCTGCTGCCCGTGGTGACCATGCTGGGCCTGCAGTTCGGCAACGTCATGGCCGGCGCCATCATCGTGGAGACGGTCTTCAACTGGCCGGGCCTGGGCCGGCTGGCCTTCGACTCGGTGCTGCGGCGCGACTACCCGACCATCCTGGGCGTGCTGCTGTTCTCCTCCATCGTCGTGGTCGTGATGAACCTCGTCACCGACCTGTGCTACCGGCTGATCGATCCCCGCATCAAGGCGGCCTGAGACCATGAATGCCATCACACCACCTTCCGTGTCCGTGCCGAGCGTCGCCGCGCCGCAGGCCGCAGCCCATGCCGAGCACCCGGCCCGTGAGGCGCTGCGCATGTTCCTGCGCAACCCCTCGGCCATTGCCGGCATGGCCATGCTGCTCATCGTGCTGCTGGTGGCCATCGCCGGCCCCTGGATCTGGCCTGCGGACCCGTTCGAGATCCGCACCATGCCGCTGAGCCCGCCGTTCAGCGAGGAGGCCTGGCTGGGCAGCGACCAGCTGGGGCGCGACGTGCTCACGGGCATCATCCACGGCGGCCGCGCCACGCTGATGGTGGGCGCCTTCGCGGCTTTGCTGTCGGTGTGCATCGGCGTGACGCTGGGGGCGATGGCGGGCTACTACGGAGGCCGCGTCGATGCGCTGCTGATGCGCGTGACCGAGTTCTTCCAGGTGCTGCCGGCGCTGCTGTTCGCCATGGTGGTGGTCACGCTGTTCTCGCCCTCGCTGGTGACGGTCACGCTGGCCATCGGCAGCGTGAGCTGGCCGGCCACGGCGCGGCTCACGCGGGCCGAGTTCATGCGCATCCGCCAGCTCGAATTCGTGCGCGCGGAGAGCGCCATCGGCGCGCGCCACGGCCGCATCATCTGGAAGGTGATCCTGCCCAATGCGCTGCCGCCGCTGGTGGTGTCGGCCACGCTGGCCGTGGGCGCCGCCATCCTGTTCGAGGCCGGCCTGTCCTTCCTGGGCCTGGGGGACCCCAACCAGATGAGCTGGGGCCTGATGATCGGATCGGCCCGCCAGTACCTGCTGTCGTGCTGGTGGGCCGTGGCCTTTCCCGGTGCCGCCATCTTCGTCACCGTGCTGGCCGTCAGCCTGATCGGCGACGGCCTCAACGATGCACTCAACCCCAAGCTGAGGGAGCGCTGATGGACACCGACACCCCCCTGTTGCAAGTGAGCGGCCTGCGCGTGGCCTTCCAGGGCCGGCGCGGCCAGGCGACGGTGCTCAACGGCGTGGATTTCGATCTGCGCGCGGGCGAGACCCTGTGCGTGGTCGGCGAATCCGGCTGCGGCAAGAGCATGACGGCGCTGGCGCTGCTGCGCCTCATTCCCTCGCCTCCGGGCCGCATCACGGGCGGGCAGGTGCGCTTCCAGGGCGAGGACCTGGTGGCCGCCGGCGAGGCCCATATGCGCCAGGTGCGCGGCAACCGCATCTCCATGATCTTCCAGGAGCCGATGACCTCGCTGAACCCGGTGCTCACCGTGGGCGAGCAGATCGCCGAGCCGCTGCGCCTGCACGCCGGCCTGGACGCGGGCGCCGCGCGCCAGCGCGCCGTGGAAATGCTCCGGCAGGTCGGCATCCCCGCGCCCGAGCGGCGCGTGCACGAATACCCGCACCAGCTGTCGGGCGGCATGCGCCAGCGCGTGATGATCGCCATGGCCCTGGCCTGCCGGCCCGACATCCTGATCGCCGACGAGCCCACCACGGCGCTGGACGTGACCGTGCAGGCCCAGATCTTCGACCTGCTGCGCGAGCTGCAGCGCGACAAGGGCACGGCCATCGTGCTGATCACGCATGACATGGGGGCCGTGGCCGAGATGGCCGACCGCGTCATGGTCATGTATGCGGGACGCGTGATCGAGCAGGGCCGCTGCGAACAGGTGCTGTCGGCGCCCGCCCATCCGTACACGCGCGGCCTGATCGCCTGCCTGCCCGAGCTGGGCAGCAGCCAGTCAGGCGGGCGCACCGAGCTGCCCGAGATCCCCGGCGTCGTGCCCTCGATCTGGGAGCTGGGCAGCGGCTGCGCCTTTCGTGCGCGCTGCCGCGAGGCCCAGCCGCGCTGCGCCAGCGAAGCGCCACCGCTGACCGCGCTGGATGATCCATCCCACGGCGTGGCCTGCTGGCTGCACGCTCCCGCTTCCCGCATCCGCGCCCACACGGAGGCCCTGGCATGAACGCACGCATGGACGATACCCTCTTGCAGGTGGACGATCTCCAGGTCCACTTTCCGCGCCCGGGCAAGGGCCTGTTCGGCAGGCCCGAGGTGGTCAAGGCCGTGGACGGCGTGTCCTTCAGCCTGCGGCGCGGCAGCACGCTGGCCGTGGTGGGCGAGTCGGGCTCGGGCAAGACGACCACGGCGCTGGCCGTGATGCGCCTGGCGCCCGTGACGGCGGGCCGCATGCAGCTGGGCGATACCGACCTGGGCGGCCTGTCGGGTGAGGCCCTGCGCCAGGCGAGGCGGCGCATGCAGATCGTGTTCCAGGACCCGTTCTCCTCGCTGAATCCGCGACAGCGCGCGGGCGATGCGGTGCGCGCTCCGCTGGACCTGATGGACGTGGGCACGCCGGCCGAGCGCGAGGCGCGCGTGGCCGAGCTGTTCACCCAGGTCGGCCTGCGGCCCGAGCAGCGCCAGCTGTTCCCGCACCAGTTCTCGGGCGGCCAGCGCCAGCGCATCAACATCGCGCGCGCCCTGGCCACGCGGCCCGAACTCGTGGTCTGCGACGAACCCGTGTCGGCGCTGGACATCGCCATCCGCGCCCAGATCCTCAACCTGCTGGCGCGGCTGCAGCGCGAACTGGGCCTGAGCTACCTGTTCATCTCGCACGACATGGCCGTGGTCGAGCACATCTGCGACGACATCGCCGTCATGTACCTGGGCCAGATCGTGGAGCGCGCACCGCGCCAGGCCTTCTTCGCGCGGCCGCTGCATCCCTACAGCGTGGCCCTGATGTCGGCCGTGCCCACGGTGCGCGGCGGGCGTGAGCGGGCGGCGCGTCGCATCCGGCTGGCCGGCGACCCGCCCAGCCCCATCAACCCGCCTGCGGGCTGCCGCTTCGCCGGGCGCTGCCCCGTGGCCGTGCCTGCGTGCTCGGCTGAGGCGCCACCGCTGCGCGAAGCCGCCCCCGGCCATTGGGTGCGCTGCATCCGCGTGGACCACATCGATGGCGTGCCGCGCGCGCCGCTGGCCCTTTGAACCCGGAGCACCCGCCACCATGACCATCACCGTCTACGCCGCCCGCAAGATCATCACCATGAACCCCATGCAGCCCGAGGCCACGCACGTGGCCGTGCGCGACGGGCGCATCCTCGCGGTCGGGGACCTGGCGCGCTGCACGGCCTGGGGCGAATGCCGCATCGACGAGCGCTTTGCCGACCAGGTGCTGCTGCCCGGCCTGGTGGAGGGCCACTGCCACCTCAAGGAAGGCAGCATGTGGGATTGGACATACACGGGCTGGTTCGACCGGCGCGACCCCGACGGAAAGACCTGGCCCGGCCTGCGCTCCATGGATGCCGTGGTGGACCGCCTGGCCGAGGTGGCGTCGCGCATGGATGCGCAGGGCCTGCCGCCCGGGCAGCCGCTGATCGCCTGGGGGTTCGATCCCATCTACTTTGGCGGCGAGCGCATGACGGTGGAGCACCTGGACCGGGCCGCAGGAGGCCGTCCCATCGTGATCTCGCACGCCAACGGCCATTTGATGAACGTCAACAGCGCCATGCTGCGCCTGGCCGAGATCACGCGCGACAACGAGGTCGAGGGCGTGGTGCGCTTTGCGCCCGGCCACTCCCTGGCCGGCGAGCCCACGGGCGAGCTGCAGGAACCGGCCGCCATGTTCCTGGTGCTGCGCAAGATCGGCAACGCCGGCCTGCTGGCGCCCATGACCGAGGCGGGCGTGCGCTCCTTCGCCCGCCTGGCCTGCCGCCAGGGCGTGACCACGGCCACCGATCTGGTCAACAGGCTGGGTGAGCAGGACTGCCGCGTGCTGGAGGCCGCGCTGGCCGATGACCAGGTGCCCATCCGCATCCTGCCTGCCTTCCAGGCGTTTCACGGCACCCATGGCGCCGAGGCCGGAGCCGGGCATGTGCGCACGCTCATGGCGCGCAACACCGACCGGCTGCGCTACGGCCTGGTCAAGATGATGCTGGACGGCTCCATCCAGGGCTTTTCGGCACGCCTGCGCTGGCCCGGTCACTACAACGGTGCGCCCAACGGCATCTGGGTCACCGCGCCCGCGCAGTACGAGGCCGATTTCGAGACCTACCACCGCGCAGGCCTGCTCATCCATACGCACACCAATGGCGACGAGGCCAGCGAAGCCGCCATCGACGCCATAGGCCGCGTGCTGGCCCGCGCGCCCCGGCCCGACCACCGTCACACGCTGCAGCATGGCCAGATGATCGATGCGCCGCTGTTTCGCCGCATGGCGGCGCTGGGCCTGTGTGCCAACCTGTTCGCCAACCACCTCTGGTACTGGGGCGACCAGCACTACGAGATGACCATGGGGCCGGACCGGGCCATGCGGCTCGATGCCTGCGCCAGCGCGCTGGCCGCCGGCGTGCCGCTGGCCATCCATTCGGATGCGCCCGTCACGCCGCTGGGGCCGCTGTTCACCGCCTGGTGCGCGGTCCACCGGATCACGCCCAAGGGCCGCGTGCTGGGCGCGGCCGAGCGTCTGACCGTGGCCCAGGCCCTGCATGCCGTCACGCTGGGCGCGGCCTGGACACTGAAGATGGACCACGAGATCGGCAGCATCGAATGCGGCAAGCGCGCCGACTTCTGCGTGCTGGAGGACGATCCGCTGTCCCTGGACCCCATGGTGCTGAAGGACCTCCGGGTCTGGGGCACGGTGCTGTCGGGGCGCGTCTTCAAGGCGGCATGACATGGGGCAGCGGTTGCCGTTCACGGTTATCGGCGGCTTCCTGGGCGCCGGCAAGACCACGCTGCTCAACCACTGGCTGCGCCATGCGGCTGGCCAGCGGCTGGCGGTGCTGGTCAATGACTTCGGTGCGCTCAACATCGATGCAGGCCTGATCAGGGCCCACAGCGGCGACACCATCGCGCTGACCAATGGCTGCGTGTGCTGCCAGATCGGTGATGACCTATCCATGGCCCTGATCGGCGTGCTGCAGCAGCGCGAGCGCTTCGACGCCGTGGTGGTCGAGGCCAGCGGCGTCTCCGATCCCTGGCGCATTGCCCAACTGGGCCTGGCCGATCCCGCACTGGCGCTGGACGAAGTCATCGTGGTCGTCGATGCCGCTGCCCTGCCCGGGCAGGCGGCCGATCCGCTGCTGGCCGACACGCTGCAGCGCCAGGTGGCCCGGGCCGATCTGGTCATCGTCAACAAGACCGATCTGGCCGATACCCGGACCCTGGCGCGCGTGCACGGCTGGATAGCCAGCCACGCGCCAGCCGCGCAACGCTGCGATGTGCACGAAGCCCGGGTGCCCGTGGAGCTGCTCAGCGGCGCAGCCCTGCTGCGTGGCGTGCGGGAGGTTTCATGGGGTGCCGGCACTGCGCGCCCCATGCATGGCCGGCAGTTCGAGACCTGGTCCTGCCAGCCGCCCGGGGTGCTGTCCGAGACGGCCCTGCAGGCGTGGCTGCAGGCCATGCCGGCCGGCGTGCTGCGGCTCAAGGGCGTGGTGCAGACCGGGGCGGGCCAGTGGAGCGAGCTTCAGTTTGCCGGGCGCAGCGGCCGGCTGCGTGCCGCATCAGCGCCCGCGCCCGCGCAGCAGCAGGTGCCCGCCATCGTGGCCATCGGCCTGGCCGGGCAGTTGCCGGTGGCCGCGCTGCAGGCGATGGTGGCAGGCGCTGTGGGCGTCAGGGCTGCGGGCCGTCCCGCATGAAATCCTGGGCCGCCTGCTGCAGCCACTCGCGCAGGCTTTGCAGCGGCGGGTAGTTGCCGCGGCTCGTGGGCCAGGCCAGGTAGTAGCGCTCGGCGCTTTCCATCTCGGGCAGATGGGGCAGGGCACGCACCAGATCGCCCTGGGCGAGTTCGCGCTCGATCAGAAAACGTGGCAGCAAGGCCACGCCCACGCCGGCGATGGCGGCCTGGGCGGCGGTGGCGAACTGGTCGAACAGCATGCCCTGGCCCTCGGTCATGGGTGCATGGTGCACGGACAGCCAGCGCTGCCAGGCATCGGGGCGCGAGGCCAGGTGCAGCAGCGGCGCCTGCAGCAGGTCCTGGGGCTGGGCAAAGCCATGCTGGGCCAGCAGGGCGGGGCTGCAGGCAGGCACCACGGTCTCGCTCATCAGAAAGGCCAGCTCGGCGCCCGGCCAGTGCGGCAGGCCGAAATGGATGGCGGCGTCCACGGCTTCGAGCTGGAAGTCGAACTGGGACAGCCGCGTCGTCAGGTTGATGGTGATGCCCGGGTGGGCACTGAAGAACTGCGGCAGGCGCGGCGCCAGCCAGCGCGTGCCGAAGGTGGGCAGGATGGCCAGGTTCAAGCTGCCGCCGCGCGGGTTGGCCCGAAAGCCCAGCGTGGCGGTGGAGATGCGCATCAGCGCGCCGCGTATCTCCTGGGCATAGGCCTGGCCGGCCGGACTGAGCCGCACGGTCTGGCGCTCGCGCACAAAGAGCTCCGCCTCCAGCCGCTCCTCCAGCGCGCGGATCTGGCGGCTGACGGCGCTTTGCGTCAGGTGCAGCTCGGCCGCAGCTGCCGTGAAGCTCTGGTGCCGGGCCGCTGCCTCGAAGGCGCACAGCAGGGACATGGGGGGCAGGAAACGGCGGGACAGCAGCATGGCAGAGGGCGGTGGGGCAATCGTGGGAGGGGCATTCTGTTTGGGAATGACCTATGGGCCTGATTATCGTTTGACCAGGCTCAAGGCGCAGACCTAGCATGCGTGCCAGGAATCCACCCCGCCGCAGGGCTGCCCTGTGGCTCCAACTTCAGTCCCCACGAGCACCATGTCCTCTACGCCTGCCCACACCTTCGTGCCCTCCGACGAGATCCGCGCACGGTTTTCCAGCGCCATGTCCGAGATGTACCGCGATGAAGTGCCCCAGTACGGCACGCTGATCGAACTCGTGGCCGACATCAACCAGCGCACGCTGCAGGCCGAGCCCGCGCTGCTGGCCCGGATGCAGCGCAGTGGCGAGCTGGCCCGCCTGGGCGTGGAGCGCCACGGCGCCATCCGCGTGGGCACGGCGGCCGAGCTGTCCATGCTGCGCCGCCTGTTCGCCATCATGGGCATGGAGCCCGTGGGCTACTACGACCTGTCGGTGGCCGGCGTGCCCGTGCACTCCACGGCCTTCCGCCCCGTGGGCGATGCGGCGCTGCTGGCCAACCCTTTCCGCGTCTTCACCTCGCTGCTGCGCCTGGACCTGATTGCCGACGAGGCGCTGCGGGCCCAGGCGGGCGCCATCCTGGCGCAACGCAGCATCTTCACCGAACGCGCGCTGGCGCTGATCGCCCAGGCCGAAGCCCATGGCGGCCTGGCCGACGCCGATGCCGACGCATTCGTGCGCGAGGCGCTGGAGACCTTCCGCTGGCACAGCGAATCCACCGTGGACGGCACCACCTACGACGCGCTGCACAAGGCCCACCGCCTGATCGCCGACGTGGTCTGCTTCAAGGGCCCGCACATCAACCACCTGACGCCGCGCACGCTGGACATCGACGCGGCCCAGGCCGCCATGCCCGCACGCGGCATGGACGCCAAGGACGTGGTCGAAGGCCCGCCGCGCCGCGCCTGCCCCATCCTGCTGCGCCAGACCAGTTTCAAGGCGCTCAAGGAGACCGTGCGTTTTGCGGGCGATGCCACGGGCGCGGGCTCGCACACGGCGCGCTTCGGCGAGATCGAGCAGCGCGGCGTGGCGCTGACCCGCAAGGGCCGCGCGCTCTACGACCAGCTGCTGGCCCAGGTGCGCGACATGGGCAGCGCGGGCAGTGCCGCACCCGACTACGGCAGCCGCCTGGCCCAGGTCTTCGAGGCTTTCCCCGACACCCATGAGCAGCTGCGCCGTCAAGACCTGGCCTTCTACCGCTTCACGCTGAGCGACGAGGGAGCCGCCCTGGCCGCAGGCGAGGCCGCAGCGGCCGCCGCGTCGGACTTGGACGCCCTGATCGCCCGCGGCCTGGCCCAGGCCGAGCCCATCGTCTACGAAGACTTCCTGCCCGTGAGCGCGGCCGGCATCTTCCAGTCCAACCTGGGCGGCGAAGAGCAAAAGCAGTACGCGGCCCATGCGGCCCAGCAGGCCTTCGAGGCCGACCTGGGTGCCCGCGTGCATGACGAGATCGCGCTGTACGAGCAGGCGCAGCAGCGCTCCATCGACCAGCTGCGCAGCGCGCTGCGCGGTCAGGCCACCAAGGTCGCCGCATAAGCGCCGACCCGGGCTGAGCCCGCCACCGTTGATCCCCTTCCCCGGGGCGCATGCACAGGCGCCAGGCCTGCGCGTGCGCCCTTTTGTTTTTGCCATTTGCCGGAGGCCTTCATGAGCACCGCAGACCAGGGCGCGTCGTCGCCCACCGCCCATCTGTTCAACCCGCTGTTCGCACAGCCCGAAGGCTCGCCGATCCGCGAGCTGTTTCCCTACCTGAGCCGTCCCGGCATGCTCTCGCTGGCCGGAGGCTATCCCTCGCCCAGCCTGTTCGATGCCGAAGGTTTGCAGCAGGCCGCCATGGCCGCGCTGCAGCAGGATGCCGCCACCAGCCTGCAGTACGGCGCCAGCGAAGGCCAGCTTGCGCTGCGCGAAGCCCTGGCCGCGCTGTGCGCCACGCGCGGCATTGCCTGCACGCCGGCCGACATGATCGTGACCACGGGCTCGCAGCAGGCCTTCGACCTGCTGGTCAAGGTGCTGGTCGAGCCCGGCGATCCGGTGCTGGTCGAAGTGCCCGCCTACCCGGCCACGCTGCAGACCCTGAAGCTGGCCCAGGCACAGGTCGTTGCCGTGCCCACGGACGAGCAGGGCCTGGACACCGAGGCCCTGGCCCGCCTGCTGGCGCAGTGGCCCCATGCGCGTGCCCCCAAGCTGCTCTATACCGTGCCCAACTTCTCCAACCCGGGCGGCACCCTGCTGCCCGCGGCGCGGCGCACGGCCCTGGTGGAGCTGGCGCGCCAGCATGGCTTTGTCATCGTCGAGGACGATCCCTATGGCGAGCTGCGCTTTGCCGGCCAGCGCGAACCGTCGATCTACGAAACGGGCCTGGCGCTGTGCGGCGCCCAGGCCAATCCCGTGGTCTACCTGTCCAGCCTGTCCAAGACCGTGGCGCCTGCGCTGCGCATCGGCTGGATGCTGGCCGACGCCCAATTGCTGCGCCGCTGCACCATCGCCAAGCAGACGGCCGATCTGTGCACCTCGCCGCTGGCGCAGATGATCGCCGCGCACTATCTGCGCTCGGGCCGCTATGCGCCCCAACTGGCCCAGGCCTGCGCCGAGTACGCGGCGCGCATGGATGCGCTGTGCTCTGGCATGCAGTCGGCCCTGGGCGATCAGATCCGCTTCGTGCGGCCTGCGGGGGGCATGTTCGTCTGGGCCCAGCTGCTGCCGCCGCAGCGGCTTGCGGGCGATTCCCAGGCCCTGGCCCGTGCGCTGTTCACGGCAGCGGTGGAGCAGGGCGTGCTCTATGTGCCGGGCAAGGCCTTCTTCCCGGCCGATGCGGCAGACAAGGCCGGCCTGTGCATGCGCCTGTCGTATGCGGCGCCCACCGTGCCCCAGATCACCGAGGCCGTGGCACGCCTGGGCCGGGCCTGGGGCCAGGCCGTGTCCTGAAAGACATCGGCAAAAGCGTTCATGCAATGACAAAGGCCGCCCGAGGGCGGCCTTTGTCTTGCTGGGCAAACCGGGTATGGCGCAAGGCCTGCCCGGTTGCGGCGGGCAATTACATGCCCATGCCGCCCATGCCACCCATGCCGCCCATGTCGGGCATGGCAGGGCCGCCTTCAGCCTTGGGAGACTCGGCGATCATGGCTTCGGTCGTCAGCAGCAGCGATGCCACGGAAGCGGCGTTCTGCAGGGCCGTACGCGTCACCTTGGTCGGGTCCAGGATACCCATTTCCAGCATGTCGCCGTAGGTGTCGTTGGCAGCGTTGAAGCCGTAGTTGCCCGAGCCGTTCAGCACGGCGTTGACCACCACCGAGGGCTCGCCACCGGCGTTGGCCACGATTTCGCGCAGGGGCGCTTCGATGGCCTTCATGATCAGCTTGATGCCGGCGTCTTGCTCGGCATCGCCGGTCTTCAGGTCGCCCACGGCTTGCTTGGCACGCAGCAGAGCCACGCCGCCGCCGGCCACGATGCCTTCTTCCACAGCAGCGCGGGTAGCGTGCAGGGCGTCTTCAACGCGGGCCTTCTTTTCCTTCATCTCGACTTCGGTGGCAGCGCCAACCTTGATCACGGCAACGCCGCCAGCCAGCTTGGCCACGCGCTCTTGCAGCTTTTCGCGGTCGTAGTCGCTGGTGGCTTCTTCGATCTGGATGCGGATCTGCTTGACGCGGGCTTCGATTTCAGCAGCTTGGCCAGCACCGTCGATGATGGTGGTGTTTTCCTTGCCGATTTCGATGCGCACTGCCTGGCCCAGGTCTTCCAGGGTCACCTTGTCCAGCGCCAGGCCCACTTCTTCAGCGATGACCTTGCCGCCCGTCAGGATGGCGATGTCTTCCAGCATGGCCTTGCGGCGGTCGCCGAAGCCAGGAGCCTTGACAGCCACAACCTTCAGGATGCCGCGGATGGTGTTGACCACCAGCGTTGCCAGGGCTTCGCCTTCGACGTCTTCTGCAATGATCAGCAGGGGACGGCCGGCCTTTGCCACGGCTTCCAGCGTGGGCAGCAGGTCACGGATGTTGCTGATCTTCTTGTCGAACAGCAGCACGAAGGGGTTGTCCAGCAGGGCAACCTGCTTTTCAGGGTTGTTGATGAAGTAGGGCGACAGGTAGCCGCGGTCGAACTGCATGCCCTCGACGACGTCGAGTTCGTTGGCCAGCGACTTGCCTTCTTCAACGGTGATCACGCCTTCCTTGCCGACCTTGTCCATGGCTTCGGCAATGATGCTGCCCACGGATTCGTCGGAGTTGGCGGAGATCGAGCCGACCTGGGCGATTTCCTTGGAGGTGGTGGTGGCCTTGGATTGCTTCTTCAGCTCGTCCACCAGGGCGGCGACAGCCTTGTCGATGCCGCGCTTGAGGTCCATGGGGTTCAGGCCGGCGGCCACGTACTTGGTGCCTTCGCGGACGATGGCCTGTGCCAGCACGGTGGCGGTGGTCGTGCCGTCACCGGCGATGTCGTTGGTCTTGGAGGCCACTTCCTTCACGAGCTGGGCGCCCATGTTCTGCAGCTTGTCCTTGAGTTCGATTTCCTTGGCGACCGAGACACCGTCCTTGGTCACGGTGGGGGCGCCGAAGGAGCGCTCCAGTACCACGTTGCGGCCCTTGGGGCCCAGGGTGACCTTGACCGCGTTGGCCAGGATGTTCACGCCTTCAACCATGCGGGCGCGTGCTTCGCCGCCGAAAACTACGTCTTTTGCTGCCATTTCAATTCTCCGGATTCAGTTGGAAAGTGCGGTTTCGAAGCGCGGATTACTTTTCGACGACTGCGAACAGGTCGTCTTCCTTCATCACCAGCAGTTCGTCGCCATGGACCTTGACGGTCTGGCCGCTGTACTTGCCGAACAGAACGCGGTCGCCGACCTTCACGTTCAGAGCGATCACTTCGCCCTTGTCGTTCTTCTTGCCGGGGCCCACTGCCAGCACTTCGCCCTGGTCGGGCTTCTCGGCGGCATTCTCGGGGATCACGATGCCCGAAGCCGTCTTGGTTTCGTTCTCGAGGCGCTTCACGATCACGCGATCGTGCAGGGGACGCAGGTTCATACCAACTCCTAAATCATCAACAAAGTTGAAACAAAGACTTGCCGGCCCGGCGGGCCGACATTCGAAGCAATGTGGGACAGAGGACTGTTAGCACTCATGCCCAACGAGTGCTAATAATAAGGCAATTCGGCCAGGATTCAAGGGGTAGGGTCGATGTGCCGCAAGACGGCACACCCGGTGCGGCACTAGCGCAAGGGCAGGGGCAGATTCACAACCCCCTCGGCCGCTGCCTTGAAGTTCTCCATGACTTCATCGATCGGCTGACCCATCTGCGCATGAACGATGGCGCCATCCGCCACCAGGGTGAGCGCAGCGCCCACGGACACGGGATGGCCACCGAACAGGCGATCCAGCACGGACGACATTTCCTGCTTGTGCCGCCGGACCGTCGCCAGGATCTCAGGGTCGGACGAGCCCAGTTCGGCAGCGGCGTTGAGAAAGGCGCAGCCCCGAAAGTCGGGCTGGCCGAACCAGCTCCTGAGGGTGGCGGACAGGGCATCCAACGCTGGCGAGCCAGCGTCAGTCGCCTGCGCCAGGCTGGCCTGGAACCAGGAAATCCACCGCTCATGGCGGTAGTCGAGGTACGCGCGGATCAGGTCGTCCTTGCTGGCGTACTGGCGGTAGAAGGTGACTTTGCTGACCGACGACCGCTCGATGATCCGGTCCACACCCGTGGCCCGGATGCCCTCTGCGTAGAAGAGGCCATGGGCTGCCACCAGGATGCGCTCGCGGGGCGGCAATGACTCGAGAGATGGCTCGGAAGTTTTCATGAAGACATTGTAGACAGATCGTTCCACCTCCGTTAGAGTGGCGCATGTAGACAGATCGTTCTACATCTCTTCAAAAGGTCACATCATGGAAACTCGCCCACCCCTGCCCCCGTTCTCTCTCGCAAGCGCCGTCCAAAAGGTCCGTCTGGCCGAGGATGGGTGGAACACACGCGATGCGGCCAAGGTCGCGATGGCCTATACCCCCGACACGAAATGGCGCAACCGGGCGGAGTTCGCCAACAGCCGCGCCGAGGCCCAGGCCCTTCTTGAGAGAAAGTGGAAGAAGGAGCTGGACTACCGGCTGATCAAGGAGCTTTGGCTGTACGCGGAAAACCGGATCGCAGTCCGCTACGCCTATGAGTGGCACGACGATGCCGGGAACTGGTTCCGGTCGTACGGCAACGAGAACTGGGAATTCGAGGCCGACGGTCTCATGCGCCGACGCTTCGCATGCATCAACGACATGCCCATCCAGGAGTCGGAGCGCAAGTTCCACTGGCCGCTGGGCCGTCGCCCCGATGACCACCCCGGGCTGTCCGACCTGGGCCTGTAGGCAAAGCCCCGGGCCACGTCCCTAGGTAGCCGGCCGCTGCCGCGATGGCCTGGGCGGGGAGGAGCTCCGCCTTACCGACTCAACGCCTTGCGGACCTCCGCCTGAAACGCCTCGCTGTTGCGAAGACGCAGGTACTCCTGGTATGCGGCCCGATATTCCTGCGTTTCGACTCCGTAGGAGATCGATATCTCCGCATGGCGGTCCAATCCGGCGCGGCGCCAGAGTGCGAGATCGGCGATGACTTCGGCGCGGGAAAGCGCTGCGTCCGATGTGGCTGCCGAGGCGTCTTGCGGCTGCGAATGGGCTGCGAAGCAGGTCGAGAAGGCGATGGCCGCAAGCGCCGGCTTCAGGAGGCGTGCGGCTGCAGCAACGGTGGGGGAGAGGGTTGTGTTTGACATGGTTTGACGGATGGGGGTTGGTGGAGCCGGGCCATGGCTTCGGCCGCCTGCTTGGGCAGGTCGCTTGGGCCGCATGTCCCGCAGGGGTGTTCGGTTTCTTTGCTGTGTGGAAAGGGGGCTCCTTTCGGGAAGTGGCAGGTTCAGCGGGCAACGCTGGCGGGCAGACCGTGGCTGGCGGCTGCCACTGCCCTGGAAGGCTCCGGCGTCCAGCCGCCGCCCAGCGCCTTGAAGATCGCGACCGTCGATCGCGCCGACTCCATCCGGGCCTGCGCCTGTGCATCCAGCACGCCCAGCAGGCTTTCATCCGCCTGCAGTACCTCGATCAGGCTGACCACGCCCTTGTCGTAGGCGGCGCCTGCGGCCTGCCGGGCCCGCGTGAGCGCATCCGCACCCCTGGCGAGCACGGCCATCAGCTCCTGCCGCTTGTCCTGAGACACCAGGGCGTTCTCCACTTCTTCCGTGGCGCGCAGTACCGACTGGCGATAGGCGGCAAGGCTTTCCGCCTCCTGTGCCTGCGCCTGTTGGATCTGTGCGTTGATGCGACCGAAGTCGAACAGCCGCCAGCGCAGGCCGCCCACAACGGTTGCCTGCGACGCGCCGGCGCTGAAGAGATTGCCCGCGGAGATGGAGGTGGCGCTGCCGATCAGGCCGCTGATCGACAGCTTCGGGTAGTACTCGGCAATCGCCACGCCGATGCGTGCGTTCGACGCTGCCAGGCGCCGCTCCGCCGCGATGAGGTCCGGGCGTCGCCGCAGCAGATCGCCGGGCGCCTCTGCCAGGGAAAGGGTTGGCAGCACGGGGACCGGGCGGGGATCGGCCAGCTCTGCCCGGTGCGTGCCGGGTGCCGTGGCCAGCATCACGTCCATGGCGTTGAGCGCGGCCTCGAGCGCGGTCTCCAGCGGCGGGATGGTCGCTTGCGCCCGCGCAAGCGCCCCCTCGACCTGGCGCAATTGAAGCTCTGATGCCAGTCCTTTGCCAAACCGCAGTTCGACGATGGAGCGCAGTTGCTGCTGGGTTTGCACTTGCGAGCGTGCCACTGCCAGCCGCGCCTGCAGGCCGCGAATCTGGATATAGGTGTCCGCAGTCTGTGCGGCCACCGCGAGCCGCACGGCAGTGGCGCCGGCTTCCGATGCCTGGTACTCGGCCAGGGAGGCCTGCCTGGCCCTGCGCAGGCCGCCGAAGAGATCAAGCTCCCAGCTGGCTCCGAGGTTGGCCTCCTGGGCGCTGCCGTAGCGATCGAACCCCGGCATGGAGTCGAGCACCCGGCCCAGCGGAGTCTCGACCGACTGATAGCTCCTGGCCGTTTGCGCCGAGATCTGGGCCGACGGCAGCAGGGCGGCTGCCGCCGCATCCAGCCCGGCGCGTGCCTGAAGCACGCGGCCAGCGGCCTGGGCAACATCCAGGTTTTGCTGCAGTGCCGCCGTGACGAGGCGCGCCATCTGCGGATCGCCAAAGGCTGCCCACCAGGCTGCAAGGTCCGTGGAGGAGGCCGGCGAGGGCGGCTTGGTCTCACCCAGAACGCGGCTGCCCATGTAGGTCTGGGGCAGGGCCGTGGCGGGCGGCTGGTAGTCAGGGCCTACCGCACACCCTGCACAGAGGCTGGCGAGCATCAGAAAGACGGGGGCGGCAAGACGCGGCATGTTCAACAGTCAGAAGCGTGGTGACACTGTGACTATATTCCAAAATGGTCACTTGCATAGTATTTTTTTGATGGAGTAAGCTAGGCCGCATGAGCACCACCAACGTCTATCCGACCTCTGCGCGCGGCCCGGTCGAACACGATGTCCGGCAACAGATCGTGACTGCGGCGAAAGAGCATTTCAGCCGCTACGGCTACGAGAAAACCACGGTGTCCGACCTTGCCAAGGCCATCGGCTTTTCCAAGGCCTACATCTACAAGTTCTTCGAGTCCAAGCAGGTCATCGGCGAGATGATCTGTTCCAACTGCCTGATGGAGATGGAGGCGGAGATCCGCCAGGCCGTCGCCAGCACGGATGCGCCTCCCGAGCAGCTGCGGCGCCTGTTCAAGGCGATCGTCGCTGTCACGCTGCGGCTTTTCTCCGAAGACCGCAAGCTGTACGAGATCGCCATTTCGGCGTCGGCCGAGCGCTGGCAGGCAGCGCAGGCCTATGAGGAACGCATGCATCAGCTGCTGCTGCAGATACTCGATGCCGGGCGCCAGCGGGGCGACTTCGAGCGCAAGACGCCGCTGGATGAAACCGGGCGCGCCATCTTCCTGGTCATGCTTCCCTACCTGAACCCGGTGATGCTGCAGCACAGCCTCGACCATGCGGATGAGGCGCCCGCACAACTGGCCGGATTGGTGCTGAGAAGCCTGTCGCCCTAAAATCCGCAGTTGTGACCATTGACATAAATGGTCACCAATCACAGAATCGGGTCCTGCTCATTGATCGGGACCCCTCATGCTTCGGCACCGCCATCTGTCCATCGCCGCTGTCGGCGCACTGTCACTTGCACTCGCAGCCTGCGGCAAAAGCACGCCGCCGGATCCGCGCACCCAGCCACCCCTCGTTCGCACCACCCTGGTAGCGCCAGGCCATTCTTCCGAGCGCGTCTTCACCGGCACCATCGCGGCCAGGGTGCAGGGCGATCTTGGATTTCGCGTGGCCGGCAAGGTGCTGGAGCGCCTGGTGGATACAGGCCAGACGGTCAGGCGCGGCCAGGCATTGCTGCGCCTCGACCCGGTGGACCTGAAGCTGGCCGCCAATGCCCAGCAGGAGGCCGTCGCAGCCGCCAGGGCACGTGCGCAGCAGGCCAGCGACGAGGAGCAGCGCTACCGTGACCTGCAGGGAACGGGTGCCGTTTCGGCCTTGGCCCATGAACAGATCAAGGCGGCCGCAGATGCCGCCCGCGCCCAGCTCAGGGCGGCCGAAGCGCAGGCCGCCGCAGCGCTGAACGCCAGCCGCTACGCCGAACTGCTGGCCGATGCCGATGGCATCGTGATGGAAACACTTGCCGAGCCTGGCCAAGTCGTCAGTGCCGGCCAGGTGGTCGTGCGCCTCGCCCATGCTGGCAGGCGCGAAGCGGTCGTCCAGTTGCCCGAAACACTGCGCCCCGCGCTGGGCTCGGCGGCCCAGGCCCGCCTGTTCGGCAGGGAGGATGTGGTCATCCCCGCCAGACTGCGCCAGCTGTCCGATGTGGCCGACCGGGCCACCCGCACCTTTGAGGCCCGCTATGTGCTGGACGCCGGCGCGGCGGCCAGCGCCCCGCTGGGCAGCACGGTCACGCTCAGGATTGGCGGGACATCGACAGCGACATCTACATCGACATCGACAGCGGGCAAGGCAACCCTGCAGGTCCCCATCGGCGCCATCCTCGATGAGGGCAAGGGCGCCGCTGTCTGGGTGGTGCAGGGCGATCAGGTGAGGCGCCAGCCCGTCACCGTGGTTCAGGTGCAGGACGGCAATGCCCAGGTGGTGGGTGCGCTCGGCTTGGGGGAGCGGATCGTCGCGCTCGGCGCGCATTTGCTGAGCGAGGGCGCGCAGGTGCGACTGGACAGCGAGGCGCCGGCGCCTTCAACGGCAACAACGTCCACGGCGTCCTCCGTGTCCACGGGAGCGTCCCGTGAGTGAAGGCCGTTTCAACCTATCGGCGCTTGCCGTCCGTGAGCGCTCCATCACGCTGTTCCTGATCCTGCTGATTTCGCTGACGGGTGTCTTTGCCTTCCTGAAGCTGGGCCGGGCGGAAGATCCGGCCTTCACCGTCAAGGTCATGACGATCATCACGGCCTGGCCTGGCGCCACCCCGCAGGAAATGCAGGACCAGGTGGCAGAGAAGCTGGAAAAGCGCCTGCAGGAGCTGCGCTGGTATGACCGCACCGAAACCTTCGTCAGGCCGGGGCTGGCCTTCACCACGCTGACCCTGCTCGACTCCACGCCCCCCGGCGAGGTGCAGGAGGAGTTCTACCAGGCCCGCAAGAAGCTCGGTGACGAGGCCCGCAACCTGCCGGCGGGCGTGATCGGCCCGATGGTGAACGACGAGTACGCCGACGTGACCTTTGCGATCTACGCCCTCAAGGCGCGCGGCGAGGAGCCCCGGGCGCTGGTGCGCGATGCCGAAGCCTTGCGCCAGCGTCTTTTGCATGTGCCGGGCGTCAAGAAGGTCAACATCGTCGGCGAGCAATCCGAGCGGATCTACGTGGAGTTCTCGCACGAGCGCCTGGCCACGCTGGGCATCAGTCCGCAGGACGTCTTCGCGGCATTGAACAACCAGAACGCACTCACGCCTGCCGGGTCGGTGGAGACCCAGGGACCCCAGGTGTTCATCCGCATCGACGGGGCGTTCGACGCGCTGCAGAAGATCCGCGACACGCCCATCGTGGCCCAGGGCCGCACGGTCAAGCTGTCCGACATCGCCACCGTCCAGCGCGGCTACGAAGATCCCTCGACCTTCATCATCCGCAACGGTGCGGAGCCGGCCTTGCTGCTGGGCGTCGTCATGCGCGACGGCTGGAACGGGCTGGATCTGGGCAAGGCGCTGGACCGGGAGGTGGGCGCCATCAATGCAGACATGCCGCTGGGCATGGGCCTGACCAAGGTGACGGACCAGGCCGTGAACATCAGCGCCGCCGTCGATGAGTTCATGCTCAAGTTCCTGGCCGCGCTGCTGGTCGTGCTGGTGGTGTGCTTCGCCAGCATGGGCTGGCGCGTTGGCGTGGTGGTGGCTGCGGCCGTGCCGCTGACGCTGGCGGCCGTGTTCATCATCATGGCCGCGACGGGAAAGAATTTCGACCGCATCACGCTCGGCTCGCTGATCCTTGCGCTGGGCCTGCTGGTGGACGACGCCATCATCGCCATCGAGATGATGGTGGTGAAGATGGAAGAGGGCTACGACCGCGTGGCCGCGTCCGCCTACGCCTGGAGCCATACCGCGGCGCCCATGCTGTCCGGAACGCTGGTGACGGCGGTGGGCTTCATGCCCAACGGGTTCGCCCGCTCCGCTGCAGGCGAGTACACCAGCAACATGTTCTGGATCGTCGGCATCGCGCTCATTGCGTCCTGGGTGGTGGCCGTGGTGTTCACGCCCTATCTCGGCGTGAAGATGCTGCCCCCTCTCAAGAAGGTCGAAGGCGGACATGCGGCGATGTATGGCACGCCCCGCTACGAGCGCCTGCGGCGCGTGCTGGGCAAGGTGATCGCCCGCAAGGGCATGGTGGCTGCAGTCGTGGGCGGGCTCATGGTGGCTTCCGTGCTGGGCATGTCCATCGTGAAGAAGCAGTTCTTCCCCATCTCCGACCGGCCCGAGGTGATGGTCGAGGTGCAGATGCCCTACGGCACCTCCATCGGCCAGACGAGCGAGACCACCCGCAAGGTGGAAGCCTGGCTGCTGCAGCAGCCCGAATCGGAGATCGTGACCGCCTATATCGGCCAGGGCGCACCGCGCTTTTTTCTGGCCATCTCGCCTGAGCTGCCCGACCCTTCGTTCGCCAAGATCGTCGTGCGCACCGCCAACCAGGCGCAGCGCGACACGCTCAAGCTCAGGCTGCGCGAGGCCATCGCCCAGGGACTGGCTCCGCAGGCGCAGGTGCGCGCATCGCAGATCGTGTTCGGGCCGTACTCCCCGTTCCCCGTGGCGTATCGCGTCTCCGGCCCCGACCCGCAGCGGCTGCGCGACATTGCCGGCCAGGTGCACCAGGTGCTGCACGACAGCCCGATGATGCGGACCGTGAACTCCGACTGGGGCGTGCGCACCCCCGTCATGCGCTTCACCCTGGACCAGGACCGGCTGCAGGCCATGGGCCTGACCTCCGCGGCGGTCGCGCAGCAGCTGCAGTTCCTGCTCAGCGGCGTGCCCGTGACCACCGTGCGCGAGGACATCCGCACCGTGCAGGTGATGGCGCGTTCTGCGGGCGGCACCCGCCACGATGTGGCCAGGGTCGGCGACTTCACGCTCATCAACGCCACTGGCCAGCGCATACCGCTGTCGCAGCTGGGCGAGGTCACCGTGCAGATGGAGGAGCCCGTCATGCGCCGCCGCGACCGCATGCCCACCATCACGGTCCGCGGAGACATTGATGACAGCCTGCAGCCGCCCGATGTGTCGGCGGCCATCACCCGGCAGCTGGAGCCCATCAGGAAGGCGTTGCCTGCGGGCTACCGCATCGACGAGGCCGGCTCCATCGAGGAATCCGGCAAGGCCATGACGGCCATGCTGCCCCTGTTCCCGATCATGATCGCCATCACGCTGATCATCATCATCTTGCAGGTGCGGTCGATATCGGCCATGGTCATGGTGTTCCTGACCAGCCCCCTGGGATTGATCGGCGTGGTGCCGACGCTGATCGTCTTTCAGCAGCCCTTCGGCATCAATGCACTGGTGGGGCTGATCGCGCTGTCGGGCATCCTGATGCGCAACACGCTGATCCTGATCGGGCAGATCCAGCACAACGAACAGGAGGGGCTTGCGCCGTTCCAGGCGGTGGTGGAGGCCACTGTCCAGCGCGCCCGGCCCGTGATCCTGACCGCGCTGGCGGCGATCCTGGCATTCATCCCGCTGACCCAATCGGTGTTCTGGGGAACGCTGGCCTATACGCTGATCGGCGGCACGCTGGCCGGCACGGTGCTGACGCTGGTCTTCCTGCCTGCCATGTACTCGATCTGGTTCAGGATCAGGCCCGGCGAAGCACGGCGCTGATGCACGGCACACGCGCCCAGGGCTTTGGCCGATTGGCCACAATGGGGCATCCCGTTCCAGGCTCAGGAGGCCATGCATGTCCGATATCCGCTGCGGCGATTCCACCCACCCACGCGCATCCCTGGGCCGCCGCTGCGCGCGTGCCGCCGCTCCCCTGCTGGCGGCGCTGCTGCTGTCGCCGCTGGCCCAGGCCGCGCTCAAGGTGGGCGACAGCGCGCCGCGCTTCACCACGCCGGCCGCGGTGGCGGGCAAGGCCTTCGATTTCGACATGGCCGCCACGCTCAGGAAGGGGCCGGTGGTGCTGTATTTCTTCCCCAAGGCCTTCACCCAGGGCTGCACCATGGAAGCCCACGCCTTTGCCGAGGCCACGCCGCGTTTCGCGGCCATGGGCGCCACGGTGGTGGGCATGTCGCATGACGACATCGATACGCTCAAGCGCTTTTCCACCGAGGCCTGCCGCGACCAGTTCGCCGTGGCATCGGACCCGCAGGCGCAGACCATCCGCGCCTACGACGCCTCGGCCGCCGCCGACCCCCAGCGCGCCGACCGCATCTCCTACGTGATCGGCCAGGACGGCAAGGTCCGCTTCGTGCACATCGGCTCGGACCCGGACGAGCATGTGCGCCAGACCGAGGCCGCGGTCAAGCGACTGACCGGAAAGTAGCCCACCGCGCGGCCCCTGTCAGGGGCCGTTGCCCTCGCTGGCCAGGATCTCGGCGTATTCCTCGTCCGTGAACAGCCTGGAGCGTGTGTGGAAGGCCTTGCCCGTGCTGCCCTCCAGCGAGAAGGTGCCGCCCTGGCCCTCGATCACGTCGAGGATGAGCTGGGTGTGCTTCCAGTACTCGTACTGGGATTTGCCGATGTAGAAGGGCGCGCCGCCCACCTGGCCCAGCAGCACGTCCTGGGCGCCTATCGTCAGCTCGCCGGGCAGGTAGCAGTTGGCGGCGCTGTTGTCGCAGCAGCCCCCGGACTGGTGGAAGAACACCGGCCCGTGCTGCGCCTGCAGGTCGGCGATCAGCGCCAGGGCGGCATCGGTGGCAATCACTTTGTCAACCATGGGTTGGTCCTTTCCTGGGCGGCCGGCCGCGCTGTGCGCCGCCGGCCGCATTCACCTGGGAAGAACTTCAGAAGAAGCCCAGCTTGTTCTCGCTGTAGCTGACCAGCAGGTTCTTGGTCTGTTGGTAGTGGTCCAGCATCATCTTGTGGGTCTCCCGACCGATGCCCGATTCCTTGTAGCCGCCAAAGGCCGCATGCGCCGGGTAGGCGTGGTAGCAGTTGGTCCACACGCGCCCGGCCTTGATGGCGCGGCCCATGCGGTAGGCCACGTTGCCGTTGCGGCTCCACACGCCCGCGCCCAGGCCGTAGAGCGTGTCGTTGGCAATGGCCAGGGCCTCGGCTTCGTCCTTGAAGGTGGTCACGGCCAGCACGGGGCCGAAGATTTCCTCCTGGAAGATGCGCATCTTGTTGTGGCCCTTGAACAGCGTGGGCTGCACGTAGTAGCCGCCTTCCAGGTCGCCGCCCAGATGGGCCTGGCCGCCGCCGGCCAGCACCTCGGCGCCCTCCTGCTTGCCCAGGTCCAGGTACGACAGGATCTTGGTGAGCTGCTCCTTGGACGCCTGCGCGCCCATCATGCTGTCGGTGTCCAGCGGGTTGGCATGCCGGATGGCGGCCACGCGCTGGAGCACGCGCTCCATGAAGCGGTCGTAGATGCTTTCGTGGATCAGCGCGCGGCTGGGGCAGGTGCAGACCTCGCCCTGGTTGAAGGCGAACAGCACCAGCCCTTCGACGGCCTTGTCGAGGAAGGCATCGTCCTTGTCCATCACGTCGGCGAAGAAGATGTTGGGCGACTTGCCGCCCAGCTCCAGCGTGGCCGGGATCAGGTTGTTGGCCGCGGCCTGGGCGATCACGCGGCCCGTGGAGGTGGAGCCCGTGAAGGCGATCTTGGCGATGCGCTTGCTGGTGGCCAGCGGCATGCCGGCCTCGCGGCCGAAGCCGTTGACGATGTTGAGCACGCCGGGCGGCAGCAGGTCGGCAATGAGCTCGGCCAGGATCAGGATGCTGATGGGCGTGGACTCGGCCGGCTTGAGCACCACGCAGTTGCCCGCGCCCAGCGCGGGTGCCAGCTTCCAGGCCGCCATGAGGATGGGGAAGTTCCAGGGGATGATCTGGCCCACCACGCCCAGCGGCTCCTGGATGTGATAGGCCACCGTGGTCTCGTCGATATGGCTGAGCGCGCCTTCCTGGGCGCGCACGCAGCCCGCGAAATAGCGGAAATGGTCCACGGTCAGCGGGATGTCGGCATTCAGCGTCTCGCGGATGGCCTTGCCGTTGTCCACGGTCTCGGCATAGGCGAGCAGCTCCAGGTTGGCCTCGATGCGGTCGGCGATCTTCAGCAGGACATTCGCACGCTCGGCCGCGCTGGTGCGGCCCCAGGCGTCGCTGGCGGCATGGGCGGCGTCCAGCGCCAGTTCGATGTCCTCGGCCGTGGAGCGCGCGGCGCGGGTGTAGACCTTGCCGCTGATGGGGGTGACCACGTCGAAGTACTGCTCCTTGACCGGAGGTACGAACCTGCCGCCGATGAAGTTGTCGTAGCGGGCCTTGTAGGCGATCTTGGCGCCAGCGGCGCCGGGTGCTGCGTAGACGGTCATGCTGCTTGTCTCCTGAGGATGCTTATGGGTCTGTTGTGATCGGGTGTGGATCGGCATATCCGGCCATGGCCGGACGGCAGACATGATTCAAAAGCCGTGCCAGCCTGCAGGCCGCAGGGCAGGTGCCCGCAAAGGCACGCGGGACGTGGCTGCTGCGGGTATTCCCGTGCGCGTTCGCCCTGTGCCGTGACGTTGCGCAACAGGACAACTGTCCAGAAATGGAACAGTCGGGCGCCTGGCCTGCCACTTGGCTTGCCCGGTGCCCTCCGGCCCCGCATACTGGTCTGCAACGCGGCGCAATGACGCCCGAGCAGGAGACAGCATGCAATCGAGAGCCTCCCTTGTGGCCTTGCGCCAGGCCCGTCACAGCCTGATGGAGTCAGGCCTGTGCCCCAGCGGCCTGGTGGACGAGCGCCTGGCGCGCTCGTGGCAGCGCTGCATCGAGCAGGGACTGCGTCCCACAGGACGGCTGGGCGCCGCCGACAACCTGGAGCAGCACGCGCTGGGCGTGCTGCGCAGCCGCCACCATGCGCTGCTGGCGCATTCACGGCCCGTCATGGAATACCTGTCCGAGCAGGTGCGCGGCAGCCAGAGCGTGGTGGTGCTGGCCGGCCCCTGCGGCACCCTGGTGGATACCTGCGGCGACCCCTTCTTTCTGGGCAAGGCCGAGCGCGTGGCCCTGGCCAGCGGTGCGTCCTGGCATGAGGCGCAGCGCGGCACCAATGCCATCGGCACGGCACTGGCCGAGATGGACTCCATCGAAATCCAGGGCGGCGAGCATTTCCTGGAACGCAACGGCTTTCTCACCTGCGCGGCCGCGCCCATCCTGTCGGGCACGGGCCAGCTGCTGGGCATTCTGGACATCTCCAGCGAATATGGCCGGGGCAGCCCGCACACGCTGGGCCTGGTCGGCACGGCGGCCCGCATGATCGAAAACCGCCTCATGGCCTGCGACGGCCAGCGCCACATCCGCCTGCACCTGCACGCGCGGCCCGAAGGCATTGGCACGGTGGCCGAAGGCATTGCGCTGATCTCCGCCGACGGATGGCTGGTGGGCGCCAACCGCGCCGCGCTGGCCCTGCTGCGCCTGTCGCGGGCGCAACTGGGCAGCGTGTCGCTGGAGCAGGTGCTGGACGCGGGCCTGGAGGAGCTGCTGTCACGCCAGCACCGCCAGCCCGATGCGGCCCAGCCGCTGCGGCGCCATGACGGCACAGCGCTGTTCGGCCAGCTGGTGCCGGACCGGCGCACGGTCCGGTCCTCGGTCGTGGAGCGGGTTGCAGAGCAACAGCAACAGCAACAGGCGCCGCAGCAGCCGGCGCGCGATGCGCTGGCGCGGCTGGACACGGGCGATGCGCGCTGGCGTGCGGCGGCCGACAAGGCCCGGCGCGTGCTGGGCAAGCCGATTGCGCTGCTCATCCAGGGCGAGTCCGGCGTGGGCAAGGAATGGTTTGCGCGCGCGGCCCACGACAGCGGGCCACGCCGCGACGGCCCCTTCGTGGCCATCAACTGCGCGGCCATGCCCGAGTCGCTGATCGAGGCCGAGCTGTTCGGCTACCGCCAGGGTGCCTTCACGGGCGGGCGGCGCGAAGGACAGGCGGGCCTGCTGCGCCAGGCGCACGGCGGCACCCTGTTCCTGGACGAGATCGGCGACATGCCGCTGTCGCTGCAGACCCGGCTGCTGCGCGTGCTGCAGGAGCGGCAGGTGGTGCCGCTGGGCGGTGGCACGCCCGTTGCGGTCGATTTCGCGCTGGTCAGCGCCTCCAACCGCAGGCTGCGCGAGGATGCCGACCAGGGGCGTTTTCGTGCCGACCTGTACTACCGCATCAACGGCCTGGCCGTGGAGCTGCCGCCGCTGCGCGAGCGCGGCGACTTCGAGGCGCTGGCCGCGCGCATGCTGGCCGACATCGAACCCGCGCGCCCGCTGCGCATGGCACCGGCCCTGCTGGCGCAGCTGGCCGGCCATGGCTGGCCCGGCAATCTGCGCCAGTGCGCCAGCGTGCTGAGAACGGCCTGCGCCATGCTCGATCCCCATGAGGACTGCCTGCAGTGGCAGCACCTGCCCGACGACTTCCAGGCCGAGCTGGCGCAGACCGCCCGCAGCGGCCCCCGGCTCGACGCTGCGCCGCAAAGCCTGGATGAACTCTCGCGCTCGGCCGTGCGGCAGGCGCTGGAGAACTGCCGGGGCAATGTCACCCAGGCCGCGCGCATGCTGGGCATCAGCCGCCAGACGCTGTACCGCAAGCTGGCCCAGGACCGTGCGGCGGAGGGCTTGCGGCTGCAGTGAGGCGCCTGCCGGTGCTCAGGCCTTGAAGGTGATCCAGGGCCTGAGCTTCACGGCGGCATGGATCAGGCCGGCGGCCTCCTGCGACTCGATGACCGGGCCGATGGGCTTGTAGGCTTCGGGCGCCTCCTCGATGCGGCGCTCCTCGCGCAGCGTCACGCATTGCCAGCCCTGTTCGCCCGCATGACCTGCACGGGCTTCGGGCCGCAGTGCGCGCACGGCCTGGCGGCGCATGCGCCGCCCCGCGCCATGGCTGCAGGACCAGAGCCAGTCGGCCGCGCCCAGGCCCGTGACCAGGTACGAGGCATCGCCCATGGACCCCGGGATGAGCGCGAAGTCGCCCTCGTTGGCCGGTGTGGCGCCCTTGCGGTGGATGTTCATGCCGCCTTGCTGCAGGACCACGTTGTGCGGCACATCGACGACCAGGCGCGAATCCGCTGCGCCCACGATCTGCTCCAGGTCCTTGCGCACCAGCTCGGCCAGCACCACGCGGTTGGCCCAGGCATAGCGCGCCGCCACGCCCATGGCCTGCAGGTACTCGCCGGCCAGCGGACCCGACAGGCCGTACAGGCCGCTGGCCGGGTGCTTCACGCCTTGCGGCCACTCGGCCCGGGCGCGGTCCATCCAGGCCTGGCCCACGTAAAAGCCCAGGTCGCGCGAGCCGCTGTGGATCATCACCACCACGTCGCCCGCGCGCAGGCCGGCCCGGTAGGCCGCGTGGCGGTCCAGCACCTCATCGACCACCTGCAGTTCCACGAAATGGTTGCCCGATCCCACCGTGCCCAGGCACGGGTCGCGGAACACGGCATGGCGCTCCTGCAGATAGGCATGGGGCGCGTGGCGGGCGCTGCCAGCGAAGCTGTCCAGGCCGATGCAGGCGGCCAGCTCGCGGTGCAGGCGATCCCTGTCGACATGGCCCCACAGGCCCTGGCCGCTCAGCCGGTCCACAAAGGCGGCCGGCCCGTGGTCGAACAGCGCGCGGAAGGCGGCCGTGGTCACGGGCACGTCGCGCCCGCTGCCCAGCAGGCTGGCGGTCAGCAGTTCCACCAGCCGGCCCTTGTGCGGCGCCAGCTGGTCCAGCCGGGCGCCCGTGGTCAGCAGGCGCACGCTGCAGTTGATGTCCGTGCCGATGGCGGCCGGAATGACGAAGTCCGATGGCGTGGCCACCACGCTGCCCACGGGCGCCACCGTGCCCGGATGGAAGTCGGGCGTGGCGCAGGCGCGGCAGACGGCGCCATGGCTGCCCTGGCCGTCATGCCGGCGCACGGCCGCAAAGGCCAGCAACTGGCGCACGGCCTTGTCCTCCAGGGGAAGGCTGTCGGGAAGAAGAATGTGGGCCTCGGCCTGGCCATCGCGCACGTGGTAGATGCCGTCGCGATAGTCGAGAGAGATGCCCGTGCGTGCAAAGGCACGCTGGAGTCGTTGAGGAGTGCTCATGGCTGCAGATCCGCGAGGCCTGGTTGGCGCTCGCCGCGTCCGGTGGGTGTACGGACGATGAAAGACACCCGGGCGGCAAAGGCCCGGAAAACGTCTTTCCTGCAGCAGCTCGTTCAAGAAAGAAGGGGCGCAGTATAGCGGGATCCGCGCTGGACGGCAGGCGCTACGCGTTGCGCCGCTCGTACTGGGCGATGGCGTTGAGCAGCAGGGGAGAGAACTTCTTCGCGTAGTCGGCGCCGCTCCACTGGCTTGACGATCCGCTCAGGTGCAGGGCGCCCAGCGGCACGCCGTCGGCATCGACCACGGCGGCGGCCAGCGCGACCTCGCCCATGATGAATTCATCCACCACCATGGCGTAGCCGCGCTCGCGCACCTTCTTCAGTTCCGCCTGGACGGCCTTGGCCGTGGTCAGCGTCCGGGGCGTGCTGGCCACCAGG
The DNA here is from genome assembly GCF_020523835.1 of Delftia sp. Lp-1. Lineage (NCBI taxonomy): Bacteria > Pseudomonadati > Pseudomonadota > Betaproteobacteria > Burkholderiales > Comamonadaceae > Delftia > Delftia sp. Lp-1. Next base: position 403,920 of record NZ_JAJALJ010000001.1, read on the forward strand.
CGGCCGGGGGCCAGCAGCTGCTCCACCTGCGCCTCGTCCAGCCGTGCCATCACGGCGCGCCCGCCTGCCGTGCATTGCAGGGGCACGCGCCGCCCGACCAGGGAGGCGTGGTAGTGCTCGGTGCTGGTCTGGTGGCGCAGCACGTGCACCAGCCAGTCGCCGTCGCGCAGCGACAGGCTGATCTTCTGCTCCGTGTCCTTGGACAGCTGCAGCAGCAGGGGGTTGAGCGCCTCGGCCAGCGCATGCGTGCGCAGGAAATGGAAGGTCAGGTCCAGCACGCCCGGGCCCAGCCGGTAGCGGCGGGTCTGGCTGTTTTGCTGCAGGTAGCCCTCGGCGCTGAGGGTGTAGGCGTAGCGCTGGGCGGCGCTCTTGTCCAGGCCGCTGCGCTCCATGATTTCCGTGAGGCTCAGGTCGCCCGCCGCGCCCTTGAAGCAGTCCAGCACGCGGAATGCCTTGCCCACGGAACCCACATACAACGCGTTTTCGATCATCGTTTTACCTGATTGTGAATCTGAGGTATTAAATAACAATACCAAGTATTGAAAAATACGGAGGCAGCGGATGCCACAGCAAGCCATTGTCAGTGCGGACCGGGCGGTCGGCGCGTCGGAGTGGATCAAGGGCCAGCGGGAGAACATGCTTTCGCTGCTGGCGGACATCGTCAACATCGACTCGGGCAGCTTCGACAAGCCCGGCGTGGCGCGCGTGTTCCGGCGCCTGGAGGCCTTCTTCCTGGGTCAGGGGCTGCAGGTCAGCCCGCATTTCGTCGATGGCGTGGAGGCGGCGATCTCGGTGACGGTGAACGCGGGCAGCACCGTGGGCAGGCCCGTGCTGCTGATGGGGCACTGCGACACGGTCTTCCCTGAAGGCGAGGCCGCGCGCAGGCCGTTTCGCATCGAAGGCGGCAGGGCCTACGGCCCGGGCGTGGCCGACATGAAGTCGGGCATCGTCATGAACGCCTTCCTGCTGGCTGCACTGGCCCACAGCGCGGAGCCTGCGCCCGAGGTCACGGGCCTGTTCACCTGCGACGAGGAAATCGGCTCGCCCCTGAGCAAGTCCGTCATCGAGCCCTTCGCGCGCAAGGCGGGCTTTGTCTTCAATGCGGAGCCGGGCCGGCCTTCGGGCAACGTGGTCACGGGCCGCAAGGGCGGCGTGTTCTTCGGCGTGGAGATCGAGGGCAAGGCGGCGCACTCGGGCGCCAACTTCGCCGAGGGCATCAGCGCCATCTCGGAGCTGGCGCACAAGGTGGTGGCGCTGGACGCGCTCACCGACCTGGACAAGGGCGTCACCGTCAACGTGGGCCTGGTGTCGGGCGGGCTGTCGGTGAACACGTCGGCGCCGTCGGCCAAGGCGGCCATCGACCTGCGCATCTTCGACCTGGACCAGCGCGAGTCCCTGGTGGGCCGCATCCGCTGCATCTGCGACAAGTCCTTCATCCAGGGCACGCGCTCCACGCTGAACATCACCGGCGAGTTCCGCCCCTTCGTTCCCACGCCGCAGTCGCAGCAATTGTTCGAGCTGTACCAGGCCGAGCTGGGCGCGCTGGGCCACAAGGCCGAGGGCGAGTTCAGCGGCGGCTGCGCGGACTCGGGCGTGACCTCCAGCCTGGGCGCCATCACGCTGTGCGGCACCGGCCCCGTGGGCGGCAAGTTCCACACCACCGACGAGTACTGCGAGGTGGACACCATCGTCCCGCGCGGCCTGGCGGTGCTCCACACCATTGCGCGCCTGCCCCACGCCCGGTGGTAGGGCGCGCCTGATTCCCGCCTTCCCCCTCAAGCCACTGCCTGGTGCACTTTCATGAATCCACTTGCCTTGCCCACACGCCGCTCGCTCCTGAAAATCGCCGCCGGCCTGCCGCTGGCGCCCCTGATGCTGCAGCCTGCCGCGGCCTCGGCGCCCGGCCCGGTCAGCCTGATGGTGCCCTACCCGGCAGGCGGGCCCAGCGACGTCAGCGCCCGCATTCTGAGCAAGCCCATAGGCGAGGGACTGGCGGCCAAGGTGATCGTGGAAAACCTGGGCGGCGCCACGGGCACGATTGCCGCATCCAAAGTGCTGGGCGCCAGGGCCGACGGCAGCATGTTCTTCCAGGGCACGCAGAACGAACTCATCCTGCCGCCGCTCACCAACAAGGCCGTGCGCTACCAGCCCGATGCGTTCGAGAACCTGCAGTACATCACCGTCACCCACCTGGTGCTGCTGGTGCGCTCGGGCCTGCCGGCCCGGAACATGCAAGAGTTCCTGGCGCTGGCCCGCTCGCGCAACGAAAGCAATTCGCTGACCTACGGCTCGGTGGGCGTGGGCTCGCTCTACCACCTGATCACCGAGTACATGGGCAAGGTGGTGAAGGTGCCGTTCACGCACGCGCCCTATGCGGGCACGGCACCCGTGATCCAGGACCTGGCCGGCGGCCAGATCGACTTCAGCATCATGCCGTTCCAGGCGTCCATGCTGGAGATGATCCGCACCGGCCGCTTCCGGGCGCTGGCCGTGCTGTCGCGCAACCGGCCTGCCGTGCTGTCGGCCGTGCCCAGCATCACCGAAGTGCCGGCGCTGCGCGATTTCGAGTACGCCAGCCTGGCGGGCTACTTCGTCAAGCGGGGCACGCCGCAGGATGTCAAGCAGCGCCTGAACCAGGCCATCGGCCAGGCCCTGCTGGACCCGCAGGTCATCGCCAGGCTGGAGGCCGACGGCCGTGATGTCGCCAAGCCCATGGGCCTGGACGATGCGGCGGCCGCCTATGCGCGCGAGATCGCCAAGTACCGCGAGATGATCCGCGTCACGGGCTACGTGCAGGCGGATTGAGAGCGAAGGCCGCAACCTACGCGAGTGCGCCCTCCAGCAGCTCGGCCATGCGCGGCAGGTCGGGCTCGGCGCTGGTCACCAGCAAGATGGCGCGCTCATAGGCGGCGCCCGCAATGGGCAGCATGCGGCAGTCGCCCATGAAGCGTTCCAGGCCTGTCCAGTGCGGCACCAGGCCCACGCCCATGCCGTCGGCGGCCAGCATGGCGATGGCCTCCAGCGCATCGAGATCGCACAGCACCGCAGGCTCCAGCCCCTGGTCGGCCAGCCAGTCGGCCGCATGGCGGCCACCCCAGGCATCGGGGTCGTAGCGTATGTAGGGCAGGCTGCGCAGCAGCGTGGCAGGCCGGCCGCGTGCCTGGGGCGGGGCCAGCAGCACCAATGGCTCGCGGCGCAACTGCACGCTGCGCAGCGCTTTGGGCAGTTCAAAAGGGGGCGCCACGATGACGGCGGCATCGAGCTCGCCGGCCTGCAGCATCTGGAACAGCGCGCGCGAGGTGCCCGGCACGATGACGGGCCGGCACTGTGGCGCCGCCTGCGTGAGCTTGCGCAGCGCGGCCGGCAGCATGCCGGTGAGCGCGGTCGAGATGGCGCCGATGCGCAGCGTGCCGGCCAGCCCATCGGCACTGGCATCGCTGCCCAGCAGCGCGGCCTCGCGCACCAGGCGCCGCGCGCGCGGCAGCAGGGCCAGGCAGGCCTGGGTGGGGCGGGCCGCATGGCCGCTGCGCGAGAGCAGGGCAAAGCCAAGCTCGCGCTCCAGCGCCTGCACGCGCTGGCCCACGGCGGCGGCGGTCAGGTGCTCGGCGCGCGCCGCATCGGCGATGGAGCCGCTGTCCACCACGGCGATCAGGCTCTTGAGATAGCGGGTCTCCAAAAGATTTCCTTGGGGATTGCAAAGAAATCAACGCTATCACTTTTGAAAAGCCTCTGCTAGGCTCGCGCCACCCACGGCAGGCCACGGCCTGCGAACCTGCCTGCACCACAAGCACAACCAAAGGATCAGCCATGCGCACCAGTTTCCACCTTGCCTACCATGTCCGCGATCTGGACGAAGCGCGCGCCTTCTACGGCACGCTGCTCGGCTGCCAGGAAGGCCGCAGCACCGAGACCTGGGTGGACTTCGACTTCTTCGGCCACCAGATCTCGCTGCACCTGGGCGAGCCCTTCCCGGTCACGAACACCGGCCGCGTGGGCGACCACATGGTGCCCATGCCCCACCTGGGCCTGGTGATGGCCATGGACGACTGGAAGGCCCTGGCCGCGCGGCTGTCGGGCGGCGTGGTGGACTTCGTGCTGCAACCCGGCATCCGCTTCGAGGGCGAGCCCGGCGAGCAGGCCACCATGTTCTTCCGCGACCCCAGCGGCAATCCCATCGAGGTCAAGGGCTTCGCCGACCTGGACAAGGTCTTCGCCAAATGAGCGGTTCGCTGCCCTCGCTGCCACCGCTCCCCTTCGTCTGCGCACCCGGCTACCCGGCAGCCCAGGCCTGGCTGCAGGCCCTGCAGGCCGCCCTGCCCGAGGAGCGCGTGGTGGCGCTCGACGCGCTGGATGCCGACCAGCGCGCGGCCTGCGAGGTCGCCATCGTCGCCAATCCCCAGCCTGCCGACCTGCGCACGCTGCCGCGCCTGCAATGGGTGCACAGCGTCTGGGCCGGCGTGGAGCGCCTGGTGGCCGACCTGGGCGATACCGACCTGCACATCGTCCGCCTGGTGGACCCGCAACTGGCCGACACCATGGCCGAGGCCGTGCTGGCCTGGACCCTGTACCTGCACCGCGACATGCCGCGCTATGCCCGCCAGCAGGCCGCGCGCCAATGGCTGGCGCATGACGGCGTGCGCGCGCAGGACAGGACGGTATCGCTGCTGGGCCTGGGCGCACTGGGCAAGGCCGCAGCTCAGCGGCTGCTGTCGGCAGGCTTTCAGGTGCGCGGCTGGAGCCGCACGCCCAGGCACATCGAGGGCGTGCAATGCCATGCAGGCGATGCCGAACTGCCAACCATGCTGGCAGGCACCGACATCCTCGTGTGCCTGCTGCCGCTCACGCCGCAGACGCGCGGCATCGTCGGCGCGCAGGCGCTGGCCGCGCTGCCTGCCCATGCCTCGCTGATCAACTTTGCGCGCGGCCCCATCGTGGACGATGCCGCGCTGCGCGCCGCCCTGGACAGCGGCCGCCTGGCCCATGCCGTGCTGGACGTGTTCGAGCAGGAGCCCCTGCCCGAAGCGTCATGGCAATGGGCGCACCCCGCCGTGACCGTGCTGCCCCACATCTCGGCACCCACGGACCGCGCGACGGCATCGGCCATCGTGGCGGGCAACATCCGGCGCTGGCGCGCCAGCGGCGAGCTGCCGCAGGCGGTGGACGCGGCGCGGGGCTATTGAGGGCGGCTACGGTTCGGCTACGGCACGGCCATGGACTGGCTTCTGAGCCAGTCCATGACGGCGCGCACATGGGGACCCGGCTTCCGTTGCTCGCCCACGGCCAGATGGTAGGTATGGCCGGTGATCGAGGGGCCGAAGGGCTGCAACAGGTGACCGGCCGCAATGTCCTCGGCCACCAGGGCCAGGCTCACCAGGGCAATGCCATGACCGGCAATGGCCGCCTGGATGGCATGGCCCTCGTCGGAAAAGCGCAGTTGCCCCGCCGGTGAATTCCAGGCCAGGCCTGCCTCGTCAAACCAGCGCTCCCAGGTGGGATTGCTGGCGTGCGCCGTCTTCCAGTCAAAGCGGATCAGCGGCAGGCGGGCCAGGTCGGCCGGACCCAGCACGCCCAGCCGGGGATTGGCCACGGGCGCAAAGCGGTCGCTGAACAGGGGCTCGGCCACCAGGCCAGGATAGGGGCCGCGCCCGTAGCGCACGGCGATATCGACGGCATGGGAGCGCAGGTCCACCACATCGTCCGAGGCCTGCAGTTGCAGGTCCACCTCCGGGTGCATCGCCCGGAAGCTGGCCATGCGCGGCACCAGCCATTTCACGGTGAACGCATTGGTGGCCGAGATGCTGACCTGGGCGCGCAGGCGCTTTTGCTGCAGGCGCTCCAGCGTGGCGGCAAAGGCGTCGAAACCGTCGCGCAGCACCGGATAGAGCTGGGCGCCGGCCTCGGTCAGCACCACCTTGCGTACCTGGCGATCGAACAGCGCCAGGCCCAGCTGTTCCTCCAGCGCGCGGATCTGGTGGCTGATGGCCGTGGGTGTCACTGCCAAGTCGTCGGCGGCCTGCTTGAAGCTGCCCAGGCGGGCGGCGGCCTCGAAGGCGCGCAGTGCGGAAAGCGGTAGCTGATTGCGTTGCATGAGGGCTGGAGGACGCAAGGGGCGGGTGAGGAATGGGGTGAGGAAAACTCATCTTATGCCTGACAAATGAACCTTTGTCGCAATCATCCGGCTTCCCTATCGTCCACCCATGCCCCAAGCGCGATCCTGCCGGGGATGGATGAAGGAAATGAAACCATGCTGCACCGTGTCACCACGCAACCCGACCCCTACGAGCCGTTTTTGCTGTCACAAGGCATTCGCTTTGGCGAGCTGCTGTTCATCTCCGGCCAGGCCGGCGCCGGAGACGATGGCCGCATCGTGCCGGGCGGCTTCCTGGCCCAGGGCCGGCAGGCGTTTGCCAATCTGCGCCGCGCGCTGGAGGCGGGCGGCTCCAGCCTGAAGGACGTGATCAAGGTCACCATCTTCGTCACCGACATGGGCCACTTCGACGAGGTGGTCGCCTTGCGCCGCGAGTTCTTCGGCGCCCCTTATCCGGCCGACACGATTGCCCAGATCCAGGCGCTGTACGACCCGGCGGCCATGATCGAGATCGAAGCCATTGCAGCCGTGCGTGATGGCCAGGCGCGCTGACATGGTTGCGGCCGTTCTGGTCCGATGGCCTGGCCACGGCGTGCATGGCCTGCGACTGGAGCCGATGGGGCCGATATCTGATCCCTTCAACCGCCGAGCAGTCCCGAGGTGCTCAGCGGCCCCGGCGACAGCTGCTGCCCCCAGGCCTGCGTCAATGCCTCGATGGCATCGCCCACCACGCGGCAGGCCTGGGTGAGCTTGCCGTGCCGGGGCAGGGCAAGCGTCACATGGCGCACCAGGCCGGGGTTGACCAGGCGGCTGGCCTGCAGCCGGCCCTGGCGCAGTTCGGCATCGATGGAATACGGGCCGATCACCGAGTAGAGGCCGGGCGCGTGGGCCACGAGCTCCTTTTGCACGGTCAGCGAGTCGGCCTCGGCGGCAGCCGCGAGCCGAAAGCCGTGGCTGTGCGCGGCCTCATCGAGCGCGTCGCGCCAATGGCTGGGGCGTCGCGGCAGCACCAGTTGCAGGCCGTCGAGCGCGGCGAACTCCGTGGTGGGCGCCAGGGTCAAGGGATCGCCAGGGCGCGACACCAGATAGCTGTGCGCGGTGCTTAGCAGCCGCTCGTCGCCGCCGGCCGGGCGCGCGAAGCGAAAGAGGATGGCCAGGTCCACGGCACCGCTGTCCAGCAGCGCGTCGAGCTCCGTGCCCTGGGCCTCGGTGATGTTCAGGCGTATGCCCGGGTGCTCGCGCTGCAGCCAGTCGAACACATGCGTCATCAGCGGGTGCGCGGCCGAGGGCACGATGCCCAGCCGCACCTCTCCCCATAGCTGGCCTGCGTCCGCACGCAGCGTTTCCTGCAATTGCTCGGTTTCCTGCAGCCAGCTGCGCAGCCGCAGCGCGGCCCGCGCGCCCAGCGGTGTCAGCGTGACGCCCCGGCCCGTGCGCCGCAGCAAGGGGCCGCCCAGAGACGCTTCGAACTCGCTGATCTGCCGGCTGATGTGCGACTGCACGGTGTGCCGCCGTGCCGCGACCTTGCTGATGCTGCCGGCTTCGGAGACCTCGAGGAAGAGCTTGACGCTGGGCAGGTGCATGGTGGTTACCCGGTTGAGGTATGCCTGATGAGGCAATTCTGAAAGCCTGAAATTCTATCTATCCAGATATCAACGGGATTTCTACAGTGCAGTCATGCCTTGCCAGCGGCCTTGCCGTGGCAGGTTTTCCAGACACCGAACCTAAGGAAAATCCGTTGAAACTCGCCAGCTTCATCCATGCCGGACAGCCCCGCTACGGGCAGGTTCTGGCCGAGCGCTTCCTGCTGCCGCCCGCCGACTTTCTCGCCCGCCATCCCGACCTGCTGTCCGTGCTGCGCGCACAGGCGCTGGGCGAGCTGGAGCAGGCCTTGCAGGCCGGCGCCGTGTCCGTCGATGCGGCGCAGACCCAGGCGCTGCCCGTCATCCCCAACCCCGGCAAGCTCATCTGCGTGGGCCTGAACTACAAGTCCCATGTGGCCGAGACGCGGCGCGCCGACAGCGAGCACCCGTCGCTGTTCCTGCGCTTCAACGACAGCCTGGCCGCCGATGGCGACGAGCTGCTGCGCCCGGCCTTTTCGGAGCGTTTCGACTGGGAGGGCGAGCTGGCCTTCGTCATCGGCCGGGGCGGGCGCCACATTGCAAAGGAAGATGCCTTCGACCACATCGCCGGCTATGCCTGCTTCAACGATGTGAGCGTGCGCGACTGGCAGCGCCATACGCACCAGTTCACGCCCGGCAAGAACTTTCCCGGCACGGCGCCCTTCGGCCCCTGGCTGGTCACGCGCGACGAGGTGGCCGACGTGCGCAGCCTGGCGCTGCAGACGCGCCTGAACGGCAGCGTGGTGCAGCAGGCCAGCCTGGGCGACCTGATCTTCGACATCCCCACCATCGTGGCCTATGTGTCGCGCTTCACGCCGCTGTCGCCCGGCGATGTGATCGCCACGGGCACGCCGGGCGGCGTGGGCGACCGCCGCGAGCCGCCTCTGTACATGAAGCACGGCGATGTGGTCGAGGTCGAGATCACGGGCCTGGGCGTGCTGCGCAACCGCATCGGCACGGATACCGCTGCCGTCTGACTCCGGAGAATTTCATGGATAACCAACAAGCGATTTCGCAGCGGCCCCGGCTGCGCATTGCCGTCGATATCGGCGGCACCTTCACCGACATGGCGGCGTTCGACGAGGCCAGCGGCCAGCTGCTGTTCGGCAAGGCCCTGTCCACGCATGGCGAGCTGGTCAACGGCATCCAGGCCACGATAGACAGCGCGGGCATCGACTGGCGCGACGGCCATCTGTTCCTGCATGGCTCCACCATTGCCATCAACACGCTGCTGGAGCGCAATGGCGCCCACACCGCGCTGCTGATCACCGAGGGCTTTCGCGACATCTACGAGATCGGCCGCGTGAACCGGCCCGATGCCTACAACCTGTTCTTCAACAAGCACCAGCCGCTGGTGCGGCGCTCGCTGCGCCATGAGGTGTCCGAGCGCCTGCGCGCCGACGGCAGCCTGCACAAGCCGCTGGACGAGGCAGCCGTGCGCGAGCTGGCCCGCGAGCTGGCAGGGCAGGGCGTGGAGGCCGTGGCCGTGCTGCTGCTGCACTCCTACCGCAACCCGGCGCACGAGCAGCGCGTCAAGCAGATCCTGCAGGAAGAGATGCCGGGCGCCTTCGTCTGCGCCTCGCACGAGCTGTCGCAGGAGTACCGCGAGTTCGAGCGCGTGTCCACCGCCGTGGCCAATGCCTATGTGGGGCCGCGCGTGTCGCAGTACCTGGGCCAGCTGGAGAGCCACCTGGGCGGCAAGGGCTTCGAGGGCGATTTCTACATCGTGCAGTCCACGGGCGGCCTGTTCCCGGTCGAGCACGCCAAGGTGGGCTGCGTGCGCATGCTCGAATCGGGTCCGGCGGCCGGCGTGATCGGCGCCCAGGCCATCTGTGCGCAATTGGGCATGGGTGATGCCATCGCCTTCGACATGGGCGGCACCACGGCCAAGGCCGGCGTGATCAGCGAGGGCCGGCCGCTGACCACGGGCTCGGCGCTGATCGGCGGCTACGAGCAGGCCCTGCCGATACAGATCCCGATGATGGACATCCACGAAGTGGGCACGGGCGGCGGCTCCATCGCCCGCGTGGAGACGGGCAACGCGCTGCGCGTGGGCCCGCAGAGCGCCGGCTCCATCCCCGGCCCCGTGGCCTATGGCCGTGGCGGGCTGGAGCCCACGGTGACCGACGCCAACCTGGTGCTGGGCCGGCTGGACGCGGAGCATTTCCTGGGCGGCGAGCTGCAGCTGGACATGGACGCCTGCCAGCGCCAGATGGCCGAGCGCGTGGCGACCCCGCTGGGCCTGGAGCCCACCGAGGCGGCCGACGGCATCCTGCGCATCGCCGTGACGCAGATGTCGCATGCCGTCAAGGCCGTGACCACCGAGCGCGGCCTGGATGCGGGCAGCTTCACCATGGTCGTCTACGGCGGCGCGGGTCCGCTGCACGCCTCGGCCATTGCGCGTGAGATCGGCATCCGCAAGGTGCTGATCCCCTATGCGCCCGGCTATTTCTCGGCCTACGGAATGCTGTTCTCCGACCTGCGCTACGACTACGTGCGCTCGGTGTTCCGCAAGCTGGGCGAGGTGTCCTTCGAGGAGATCGAGGCCGCCTACCAGAGCATGGAGGACGAAGGCCGCGCCGCGCTGGCGCAGTCCGGCATCGCGCCGGACGGCATCGTGATCGAGCGCGCCGCCGACATGCGCTACGTGGGCCAGGAGCATGCGGTGACCGTGGACCTGCCCATGGCCTTCTTCGAGGGCAGGGACCGCTCGGCCATCAAGCGCCAGTTCGACGAGCTGCACAAGGTGCGCTACGGCACCTCGGCCCCGCAGGAGCCGGCCGACCTCGTGAGCCTGCGCGTCACGGTGCTGGGCACGATGAAGAAACCGCCCAGGCACAGCGTGGAACGCGGCAGCGCCGAGCCCAGCCGTGCCTCCGTGCGCACGGTCAAGCCCGTCTATTTCCGCTCCAGCGGCTGGGTGGACACGCCGGTGCATCTGCGCGAGCGCCTGCTGGCGGGCAACGAGATCGCGGGGCCCGCGCTGATCGAGGAACACGCATCCACCACCGTCGTGCAGCCCGGCGACCGGCTGCGCGTGGACGAACTGGGCAATCTGCAAATCGACATCGGGAGCGACCGCACATGAACCACCCCACTGACTCCAGGCCCGTCGATCCGGTCACCGTCGAGATCATCCGCAACGGCCTGTACGCCGTCACGGAGGAGATGAAGACCAACCTGACGCGCACGGCCTACAACCTCATCATCTACGAGGCGCTGGACTTCACGGTCGGCCTGTTCACGCGCGAGGGCGACACGGTGTCCATCGGCCTGGGCCTGCCCATGTTCATCCGCGGCATGTCGGAGACGGTCAAGGCCAAGATCCGCCACTTCGGCTACGAGAACATCCTGCCGGGCGACATCCTGGTCACCAACGATGCCTACACCACCGGCAGCCACCTGAACCACTTCACGTTCACCATGCCGGTGTTCCATGAGGGCCGGCTCGAAGGCTTCACCTGCTGCATGGCCCACTGGCTGGACGTGGGCGGCACGCTGGGCAACGTCACCACGGACATCTTCAGCGAGGGGATACAGATCCCCATCATGAAGTACCAGCGCCAGGGCGAGGTCAACCAGGACCTGATCGACATCATCGCGATGAACGTGCGCCTGGCCGAGCGGGCCCTGGGCGATCTGCGCGCGCAGATCACGGCCATCACCACGGGCGAGCGCCGCTATGTGGAACTGCTGCAGCGCTATGGCGTGGATGCGGTCAACGGCGCCATCGCGCAGATCATGGATTCCAGCGAGGCCGTGGCGCGCAAGAACACGCTGTCGATTCCCGATGGCGTGTACGAGGCCGAGTCCTTCATGGACGACGACGGGCTGGACATCGGCAAGCGCATTCCCATCCGCGTCAAGGTCACGGTGCAGGGCGACGAGATGACGGTGGACCTGTCGGACGTCTCCAAGCAGGTGCGCGGCTTCTACAACTCGGGCTTCACCACGGGCATCGCCTGCGCGCAGGTGGCCTACAAATGCCTCACCACGCCGACCGACTACCCGGTCAACGACGGGAGCTTTCGGCCGCTCAAGGTGATCATGCCCATGGGCACGGTGATCAGCGCCGAGAGGCCCTATCCCATGCGCGTGTGGATGACCTTCCCCATGACGGTGATCGACACCATCTTCAAGGCCCTGGCGCCGGCGATTCCCGACCGCTCCATCGCGGGCCACCATGCGGACCTGGTGTTTCCCAACATCCATGGCATCTCGCCCGAGGACGGGCGGTTGTTCATCGTCGGCATCGGCCCGCTGGGCGGCGGCTGGGGCGCCAAGAGCCGTGAGGACGGCGTGTCCGTCACCGTCTGCATCAATGACGGCGACACCCACAACAGCCCCACCGAGCAGCTCGAGGCCAAGTACCCGGTGCTGGTGGAGAAGTACGAGATCCGCCAGGACTCGGCCGGTGCGGGCCAGTACCGGGGCGGCCTGGGCGCGGAGATGGTGGTGCAGGCGCTGTCGCCCTTCACCGTCACCACGCGCATCGACCGCGTGCACTGCAAGCCCTGGGGCCTGGAGGGCGGCGGCGACGCCATGGGCAACGGCCTGGCCGTGCGCCACAAGGGCGATTGGAAGACCGACCATGCCAACGCCAAGATCTTCAACGTGCGCCTGGAACGCGGCGATGCCTACCGCATGCTGTCGGGCGGCGGCGGGGGCTTTGGCGACCCGCTGGCGCGCGAACTGGACAAGGTGGCCGAGGACGTGCGCGAAGGCTATGTGAGCGCCCAGGTGGCCCGCGAGGTCTACCGCGTGGCGCTGGATGGCCAGGGACAGGTGGACCACGAGGGCACGCAGGCGCTGCGCAGCGGCCGGTCTCCGTCGGCCGCAACGGCAACCTCAGCCGTGGCCTGGGACGGGCAGTGAGCACGGCCATGGCGTCCGACCACGCCCTGCAGGCCGGCCGGCTCTGGGACCTGTGGTGCGCCCTGGCGCTGCGCCATGTCGCGCTGGGCGGCGCCTGCGCCTGCGGGGCGGGCGGCATCAGCCTGCGGCTGGAGGACTTCGAGCTGGACATCGTGGACTACCTGCAGGACGGGGGCGAGCGCTGCGAGCAGCCCGAGGTGGCGGCCTGGTTCCGTGCCCGGCCCGCAGCCGGGCAGGGCGCGCAGCCGCTGCGCGGCCTGCTCGATGCGCTGGGCTCGGACGAGGTGCCGCAGGCCGTGGCGCAGTGGGCGCTGGCGCGGCTGGAGCGCACGCTGCGCTCGTTCGCCGAGGTGCATGGTGGGGTGGCGTCATGAGCGGGCATTTCTCCAGCCTGCTGGCCCTGCCCGAAGCGGCGGGCCAGCGCATTCCGGTCACCGTGCTCACGGGCTTTCTGGGCAGCGGCAAGACCACGCTGCTCAACCGGCTGCTGGCGCTGCCGGACCTGCACGGGACGGCCGTCATCGTCAACGAGTTCGGTGCGGTCGGCATCGACCAGGACCTGACCAGCCTGGCCTGCGAGGACACGGTGCTGCTGGCCAATGGCTGCCTGTGCTGCAGCGTGCGCGGCGATCTGGTGGAGGCGCTGGAGCGCCTGGCCCTGCGCGAACAGGGCGCGCCGCGCCGCGTGCTGATCGAAACCAGCGGCCTCGCGGACCCGGGGCCGATACTGCGCTCCTTCCTGGGCGAGCCCGCCGTGCGGGCGCGCTATGCGCTGGCCGGCGTGGCCTGCACGGTCGATGCCGTGCTGGGCAGCGCCACGCTGGCAGGCTATCCCGAAGCCGTGCGGCAGCTGGCTGTGGCTGACCTGTTGCTGCTGACCAAGACAGATTTGCTGGGCGGCGCACAGCCCGCTGCGCAACTGCTGGCCCAGGTGCAGGCCATCAACGGCGAGGCGCCGCAAGGCATGGACCCCGCCCACCATGTGGCGCTGCTGCAGCGGCTGATGTCGGAAGGCGCGACGGGGCAGGAGGACGCCGCTGCGGGCATGCTCCAGGCACCCGGCTACCGGGCCATGGCCCAGCCTTTGATGGCTCCGGTGACAGCGCCGGTGACAGCGCCGGCAGGCGCGCACCGCGACGGCATCTCGTCCTTTGTGCTGCAGCGCGACGAGCCCCTGCCCGCGCAGGCGTTCGGCGAATGGATGGACTGGGTCACGGCCATGCGCGGCGATGACCTGCTGCGCGTCAAAGGCATCGTGCACCTGCAGGAGCACCCGGACCAGCCCCTGGTCATCCATGGCGTGCAGCACCTGTTCGCCCCGCCGCAGACGCTGCCCCGCTGGCCGGGTGCCGACCGGCGCACGCGCATCGTCTTCATCACGCGGGGGCTGGATGCCCAGGCCCTGGACGACACGCTGAGCGTGCTGGTGCGCAGGCACAGGCGGCATGCGCCGAATCATGACCCGGGCTGAGCCACGCAACGGCCGGCCCATTTTCAAAAGAAACAGGAGACAAAGCATGAAAACTCTGACACGGCTGAAGGGGCCGGTGCTGGGCGCCTTACTGGGTGCGCTGGCTGCCTTGCCCATCGCCAGCATGGCCTCGTCCAGTGCGCCCGCCGCCTTTCCCGAGCCGGGCAAGATGGTCAAGGTCATCGTCCCCTTCGTGGCGGGCGGTGGCGTGGACAGCGCGGCGCGCCTGTTCGCCGAGCAGTTGCGCAAGCAGTTGGGCACGACGGTCATCGTCGAGAACCGCGTGGGCGGCAGCGGCGTGGTGGGGGGCCGTGCGGTGCTGGCGGCCGCCCCCGATGGCTACACCCTGCTGTTCTCGGCCGCCACGCATGTGCTGGCCAAGCAGGTGCTGGCCCATCCGCCCTATGACCCGCAGACAGACTTTGTCCCCGTGGCGCGCGTGGGCGAGGCGCCGCTGATGCTGGTGATCTCGCCGCAGCTGCCCCACAGCAAGCTGGGCGAGGTGCTGGCCGCAGGCGCCAAGAGCACGTGGACGGCGGCCATTCCCGCCGTGGGCGCACCCAGCCACCTGGCCACGCTGCTGCTGGCCCAGCAGGGCCGCATGCGCCTCGAGTACGTGCCCTACAAGGGCACGCAGCCCGCGCTGGTGGATGTGGGCGGCGGCCATGTGGACCTGCTGCTCGACTCCATGGTCTCCGTGCTGCCCCTGGCCAAGGCCGGCAAGGTGCGGCCGATTGCCATCACCTCCGGCAAGCGCAGCCCGCTGGCGCCCGAGGTACCCACCATGCAGGAAAGCGGCCTGCCGCGGTTCGCCTATACGTCCTGGTACGGACTGTGGGCGCCCAGGGACACGCCTGCCGACCGGGTGCAGCGGCTGAACCAGGCCTCCAACGCGGCGGTGGCCGAGCTGGCCAGGTCCGGCGCCTTCGCGAGCCTGGGCATCGACACGGTTTCGGAAAGCACCGAGCAGTTCAAGCGCTTCATCGCCGCCGATGTGGCGCAGAGCGCCGCGCTGCTCAAAGGCGCGGGCTTCAAGCCCGAGTAGCCGGGCAGACCCCGGCACACGCCCGAGAAAAACAAAGAGCAAAGAGCAAAGCAAAGCAAAAAACCACAAGGAGACAACATGCAGGTTTTCATACGCCAGGCCCTGGCTGCCTCGCTGGGGCTGGCCGCCGCGCATGCGGGCGCGCAGTCCTCGGTATCGATCTCGGGCACCGTCGATGTGAGCGTCAGGCAGGTGCGCAACCAGGGCCTGGGAACGGTCACCTCGCAGGCCAGCGGCGCCAACTCCACCAGCAAACTGGTATTGCGGGGGCAGGAGGACCTGGGCGACGGCCTGAGCGCGGGCTTCTACCTGGACGGCAGCCTGCTGGCCGACACCGGCGCCATGGGCGCCAGCGGCCCGTTCTGGGACCGGCGCTCCACGGTCAGCCTGGCCTCGCGGCAATGGGGCGAGCTGCGGCTGGGGCGGGACTGGGTGCCCACGCACCTGGTGTGGAGCGGCTTCGATCCGTTTGCCACGCTGGGCATCGGCAGCGCCAATGGCTTTCGCTCGTTCACGGCTTCCCGCGCGCTGGGCCAGGCCTTCGGCACGGCGCCGGAGTCGCAGGCTGCCAATCCCACGCTGCGCGTGAGCAATGCGGTGGAGTATTTCCTGCCGGCCGGCCTGGGCGGGCTGCAGGGCGTGTCCGGCAGCCTGATCGCCACCTTGGGCGAGAAGGGCGCCACGGCGGCAGGCCAGACGCGCGGCAACGGCTTTCGGCTGGGCTGGGCGGGCGCGGGCTGGAACGTGGCGGGCGCGCAGTTCACCACGCGCAACACCCTGAGCGGCATCCATTTCAAGGACCAGAGCTACGGTGTCTCCTACGACTTCGGCTGGCTCAAGGCCAGCCTGGCCCAGCGCCGCTGGGTCCATGGCGAGGACCGCACGGTCAACACCCTGGTGGGCATGAGCGTTCCCGTGGGCAGCGGCGTGGTCAAGCTCAGCTATGTCAAGGCCGACCAGAAGGGCGCGACGGCGGCGCAAAGCGCCAGCGATGCCGACCTGTGGGCGCTGGGCTATGTGCACTCGCTGTCGCGGCGCACGGCGCTGTACGCGCATGCGGCCCGCATGTCCAACCGCAATGGGGCGGCCTTCGCCATTGCCGGGGGTGCGGCTGTCAGCGGCAATCCGGCAGCGGCCAATTACTTTGGCGGGCGCGCCTCCACGGCCTTCGAGCTGGGCATCCGGCACGACTTCTGACGGGGAGCGTGGGCTGCGTACGCGCTGGTTCGTGGTCATTGCTGCACCCCATGCAGCAGTGAACTGCACGCCGGCCTATTGCTGCCTCCAATCGCTTCTTCTACGCTGCACCCATTTCACGGAGCAGCGAGATGAACCCATTGATCAAGGTCCGCATGGACGCCGCAGGCACCCCCGACGCCATGCGCCTGGAGCCGGTCGAGGTGCAGGCGCCCGGCCCCGGCCAGGTCTGGCTGGAGCAGACGGCCATCGGCGTGAACCCGCTGGATGTGAGCCAGCGCAAGGGCGCTGTCGCCATCGCCTTTCCCTCGGGCCTGGGGCTGGAGGGCGCGGGGCGGGTGGCCGCCGTGGGCGAGGGCGTGACGAATGTGGCCGTGGGCGAGCGCGTGGGCTACGCCACGGGGCCGTTGGGCGCCTATGCCAGCGCCCGCCTGTATCCGGCCGAGCGCCTGGTGAAGCTGCCCGATGCGCTGCCTTACGACGCGGCGGCGGCCGTGTTGTTCAAGGGCATCACGGCGCAGTACCTGCTCAAGACCACCCATGCCGTGGGCCCCGGCAGCCGCATCGTGATCTATGGCGCCGCCGGTGCGCTGGGCCAGTTGATGTGCGCCTGGGCCAGGCACCTGGGCGCCCTGGTGATCGGCGTGGTGTCCAAGGCAGCCAGCGTGGAGCGCGCGCGGGCGGCCGGCTGCGACGAGGTCTTCGTGTTCGATGCGGCCACGCTGCCGGGCCAGGTGCTGCAGGCCACCCGGGGCCTGAAGGCCGATGTGGTCTACGACCCCATCGGCCGCACGACGCTGGGCGCCTCGCTGGACTGCCTGCGCCCGCGCGGCCTGCTGGTGTCCTTCGGCGCGACCTCCGGCCTGCCCGATCCCATCTCGGTGGCCACGCTCAATGCCAAGGGCTCGCTGTTCCTCACGCGCCCCTCCCTGGCCGCGCACACGGCCACGGCGGCCGAGTACCAGGAGCGCGCACGGGACGTGCTGGCCGCCGTGGCGGCCGGCATCATCGTGCCCGGCGTCTGGCGCCGGTATGCGCTGGAGGAGGTGGCGCAGGCGCATGGCGATCTGGAGCAGGGACGCTCCCAAGGTGCGATCATCCTGACCCCATGAACCTTCTGGACAGCCAGCACGCCGATGAACTGGCGGCCCTGGTGGCGCTGCATGAACAAGGCTCCTTCGCTGCGGCGGGGCGGGCCTTGCTGCGCCATCCGTCCGTGCTGTCCAAACGCCTGAACGCGCTGGAGACCCGGCTGGGCGTGCGGCTGGTGGAGCGCAGCACACGCCATCTGCACCTGACCGACGAGGGCCTGCGCCTGGTGGACAAGGTGCGCCAGGCGGCCGGCCTGATCGCCGATGCCCAGAAGGAGGCCGCCCAGGGCGCCTCGCAGGCGCGGGGCCGGCTGCGGCTATCGCTGCCGGCCGCCATGGGGCGGCGCTGGCTCAGCCCGCTGCTGGCGGAGTTTGCGCTGGCCCATCCGCAGATCGTGCTGGAGGTGGAGTATGCGGACCGCTTCGTGGACATCGTGGGCGAGCGCTTCGACGCGGCAGTGCGCATAGGCCGGCTGGCGGACAGCCGTCTCGTGGCGCTGCGGCTGGGCGGGCACCAGCGCATTCTGGGCGCCGCGCCCGCCTATCTGCAGGCCCACGGCACGCCGGTGCACCCCGAGGACCTGGCGGCGCACCGCTGCCTGGGCTTCACGGGGCTGCAGTCGTTTCCGCAATGGGAGCTGGTGCACGGTGGCGCATCGGGCGATGTACCTCAGGGCCAGGCCCGGCACACCGTGCTGGTGCGCGGCCCCATGGTCAGCAATGACAGCGAGGCCCTGCTCACGGCCGCCGTCATGGGCGTGGGCATTCTGGCCGGTGGCGACTGGCTGATGAGCGAGCACATGGCCGCAGGCCGGCTGGTGCGGGTGCTGCCGCAATGGCGCCTGGATGGCGCCTCGGGCATCTACTTCGTGCGGCCCTCGGCGGCGTTCAGCAGCGCGGCCATGACGGCGCTGCGCGACTGCCTGGTGCGGTGGTTTGCCACGCGCAGCCCCTGGCGCACGGGGCATGACACACTGGCGCGGCCCCTATCGTCTTGCGCATCCGCTCCATGACCCAAGAAACCTCGCCGCCCGCCATGGCGGCCGCCTTGCTTCCCTGGCTGTTCGTGCTGCTGTGGAGCACGGGCTTCATCGGCGCCAAGTTCGGCCTGCCCTATGTGGAGCCGCTGACCTTTCTGACGCTGCGCTATGCCATCGTCCTGGTGCTGATGGCGGCGGTGGCCCTGGTGCTGCGCGCGCCCTGGCCGCGGTCGGCACGCCAGTGGCTGCACATTGGCGTGTCAGGGCTGTTCGTGCATGGCGTGTACCTGGCCGGCGTGTTCACGGCCATCGCCCACGGCCTGCCTTCGGGCGTGACGGCCCTGGTGGTGGGGCTGCAGCCGCTGATCACGGCGCTGGTGGCCGGCACCTTGCTGGGCGAGTCCGTGCGGCCCCGGCAGTGGGCCGGGCTGGCGCTGGGCTTCACGGGCGTGGCCCTGGTGGTGGCGGGCAAGATCGCCTCGGTGCCGGTCCATGCCCTGCTGGCCATGCTGGTGCCGGCCGTGGTGGCGCTGGCCGGCATCACGGCCGGCACGCTGTACCAGAAGCGGTTTTGCCCATCGTTTGATCTGCGCACGGGCTCGGTCATCCAGTACCTGCCCTGCCTGGTGGCGACGGGGGCGCTGGCCCTGGCCACCGAAACCATGCAGGTGCGCTGGAGCGGCGAGTTCCTGTTCGCGCTGGGCTGGCTGGTGCTGGTGCTGTCCGTGGGCGCGGTCAGCCTGCTCAACCTGCTGATACGCCGCGGCGGCGCCGTGCACGTGGCCAGCCTGTTCTACCTGACGCCGCCGGCCACGGCCCTGATCGCCTGGGCCATGTTCGGCGAGACGCTGGGCGGCCTGGCGCTGGCGGGCATGGCCTTGACGGCAGCCGGCGTGTGGCTGGCGCGCCAGGGGCGCTAGCTTGCCCCGCAAGCCGCGGGCAGGGCATGCGCAAAGGCGGGATACTGCGGCACTGTCAGCCCACGAATACCGGATTTCCGCACCATGCCCATCAATGAACTGCGTGCCATCGCCACCTTTGCCAAGGCGGTCGAGCTGGGCAGCCTGCGCCAGGCGGCGCTGTCCCAGGGCGTGAGCCCCCAGGCCGCCAGCCAGGCGGTGGCCCATCTGGAGCAGCACCTGGGCGTGCGCCTGCTGCACCGGACCACGCGCAGCCTGGCCCTGACCGAGGAGGGCCAGCGTTTCCTGCAGGACACCCAGCCGGCGCTGGCCGCGCTGGACCGCGCACTGAACCTGGCACGCGACAGCCGCGAGGGCATTGCGGGGCCGTTGCGCATCGTGGGCCCCAAGTCCTGCTTTGCGCCCGTGCTGATGCCGCTGCTCGATGAGTTCTGCCGCCTGCACCCGGGCATCGTCCCCGATGTGCGGCTGGACGACGGCATAGGCAACTGGGTGCTGGACCGGGTCGATGCGGGGTTTCGCATCGGCGCCTCGCCCGATGAAAGCGTGATCGGGCGGCGGTTGTTTCCCGTGCAGCTCATCGTCTGCGCGGCGCCGCAGTACCTGCAGCGCCATGGCGTGCCCCGGTCGCTGGACGAGCTGGCCGCGCACCGCTGCAGCATGTTCCGCCATGCGGCCACGGACACGGTGATGCCCTGGTGCCTGCCGGTCGATGGCGAGCTCACGCACCGCTACCTGCAGCCGGCCCTGTCCACCAACGATGCCGAGCTGGAGCTGCATGCCGTGCTGGCCGGCCAGGTGCTGGGCCAGCTGTCCAACATCTGCGCGGCGGCGCACATCCGCGCGGGGCGCCTGGTGCCCGTGCTGCTGGCGCATGTCAGCGAGCACATCGGCCTGCATGTCTACTACGGCAGCCGCGACGCGCTGCCCCGGCGCGTGCGTGCCTTCATCGACCTGGCCGTGCAGCGGCTGCAGGACTGCCCGGACTATCTGCTGACCATGGAAGAACTGGAAAGGGCGGCGGCCGCAGGTGCCGCCGCCCTTTCCGGCGGCTGACCGGGATCAGGTCCGGCCGTTCAGGCCAGATCGATCACGCCAGATCGAACGGCAGCTTGCGCACGGGCTTGCCCGTGAGCTGCGCCACGGCGTTGGCGAAGGCCGGTGCCAGCGGCGGCAGGCCGGGCTCGCCCATGCCCGTGGGCGGCTCGGCGCTGGGCACGACGTGGACGGCGATCTCGGGCATGTCGGTGATGCGCGGCACGGCGAAGTCGCCGAAGTTGCTTTGCTCCACCACACCGTCCTTGAGCGTGATCGCCGCGCCGGGCAGGCACATGGACAGGCCCATCAGCGCCGCGCCCTGCACCTGCGCCTCGATGGTGCGCGGGTTCACGGCCAGGTTGCAGTGCACGCCGGCCGTGGCCTTGTGCAGCACCGGGCGGCCGTCCTTGACCGAGGCCTCCACCACATAGGCCACCACAGTGTCGAAGGACTCGTGCACGGCCACGCCCCAGGCGCGGCCCGCGCGCAGCTGGCGCTTGCCGTAGCCGCTCTTGTCCACGGCCAGCTGCAGGGCCAGGCGATGGCGCGGGTGCTTGTCGCCGAACATCTGCATGCGGTAGGCCACGGGGTCCTGGCGGCTGCTGCGCGCGATCTCGTCGATCAGCGTTTCCATGACGAAGGCCGTGTGGGTCGATCCCACGCTGCGCCACCACAGCACGGGCACGTTGACCTTGGGGTGGTGCACGGTCAGGCGCATGGGCAGCGGATAGGGCTCGCGCATGCCCTCCACGGCCGTGGCGTCGATGCCGTTCTTGATCATGCCGCCCTCGAACATGGTGCCCGCCGTGATGGACTGGCCCACGATGGCATGGTCCCAGCCCAGCACCTTGCCGCGTTCATCGAAGCCGATCTTCGCGCGGTGCAGGTGCATGGGGCGGTAGTAGCCGCCCTTGATGTCGTCCTCGCGGCTCCAGACCATGCGCACGGGGGCGTTCAGGCCGGCGCGGCGCGCGGCCAGCGCCACCTGGCAGGCCTCGACCACATAGTCGCTGGTGCCCACGCCCCGGCGGCCAAAGCCGCCGCCGGCCATCTGCACGTGCACGCGCACCTGCTCGGGCTTGAGGCCCAGCACACGCGCGGCGGCCATGCCGTCCACGCCCGCGAACTGCGTGCCCAGGTAGAGATCGGCACCCGCCTCGCCGGTCTCGCCCATCTGCACCGTGCAGTTGAGCGGCTCCATGGGCGCATGGGCCAGGTAGGGGAAGCTGAACTCGGCCTCGATATGGCGCGGCGCCTTGTCCAGCGCCGAGATGTCGGCGTCGAAGTGGCGCGCGCCGGGCTGCGCGGCCAGTTCGCGGTACTGGGCCAGCTGGCGTTCGCTGTCCACCTTCTCCACGGCGTCGGTGTTCCATTGCGCCTTGAGCGCCTCGCGGCCCTTGCGCGCTGGCCAGTAGCCGGTGGCGATCACGGCCACGCCTTCGCCGCCACCGTCCACGGGCACGCGCAGCACGGCCTTGACGCCGGGCACGGCACGCGCCGCAGCGTCGTCCAGCGAGGCCAGCTGTGCCTTGAACACGGGCGGGTGTGCAATCACCGCCGTCAGCTGGCCCGGCAGGTGCATGTCGATGCCGAAGCTCTGCTGGCCGCTGCTCTTGGCCCGGGCGTCGATGCGGCCCGTGGGCTTGCCGATCAGGCGGAAGTCCTTGGGATTCTTCAGCACGACGGTGGCCGGCACGGGCTGGGCCATGGCGGCCTGGGCCAGCTCGCCATACGACAGCTTCTTGCCGCTGGGGCCGAGCACGAAGCCCTCGCGCGTGCGCAGCGTGGCGGCGTCCACCTTCCACTGCGCGGCGGCGGCGGCCACCAGCATGGCGCGCGCACGGGCGCCCAGCTCGCGGTACTGGGTGTAGCTGTGCTTGAGGGCGGTGGAGCCGCCCGTCATCTGGATGCCGTAGCGCGGATCGGCATAGGCCGCATCGTTGCCGCCCAGGCGGGCGCGGACCTTGTTCCAGTCGGCGTCCAGCTCCTCGGCCAGCACCAGGGGCAGGGCGGTGTGCACGCCCTGGCCGAATTCCAGGCGGTTGATGGCCACGGTGACTTCGCCGCTGGGCGAGATCTCCACGAAGGAGGCGGGCTGCTCGGTGGGCTTGAGGCCGGCGGCCTCGCTCTTGCCCGGCGCCTGCGCCATGGCGGGAAACACGCCCAGGGCCAGCGAACCGGCACCGGCGATCTTGAGGAAGCTGCGGCGGGGGATCTGTGCAAGGGTGGGCGCGTCGGCGATGGCAGCAGCGGCCTCGTCACGGTCCAGGATGTGCTGCAGGGCGCGCGGCAGTTCGGCGGGGTTGAAGGTGGTCAGCATGCGGCGTTCTCCGTTCAGCCCAGGGTGCGCGCGGCATCGGCCACGGCCGTGCGGATGCGTGCATAGGTTCCACAGCGGCAGATGTTGCCGGCCATGGCCGCGTCTATCTCCTCGCCGCTGGGCTTCTTGCCCTTGGGCAGCGACTTGAGGAAGGCCGTGGCGCTCATGATCTGCCCGCTCTGGCAGTAGCCGCACTGGGCCACGTCATGGCGCACCCAGGCATCGCGCACGGCGGTGCCCACGCGGTCGGAGCCCGAGGTCATGGCCTCGATGGTGGTGATCTTCTGGCCCGCGGCCGCCGAGATCGGCGTCACGCAGGAACGTATGGCCTGGCCATTCATGTGCACCGTGCAGGCGCCGCACAGCGCCGCGCCGCAGCCGAACTTGGTGCCGGTCATCTCCAGCGTGTCGCGCAGGGCCCACAGAATGGGCGTCTCGGGGTCCAGGTCCATGGAAACGGTCTTGCCGTTGATGGTGAGATCGGTCATCGCAGTCTCTCCTTGTTGTGGGTCAGTCAGGCAGGGGTGGGGTCCCCGCAGTAGTGTCGTGCGCAGCTGCGGCCCATGGAAGCCGGGCGCCGTCGAGGCGCGAATATAGAAAGAGGCCTTGCTTGCAACTAGTCCTGATTTGCTTGATGCATTGGCAAGTGCAAGTTGCGAATGGGGCGGAGCGGTTGAGTCTCTGGAGTGTTTGGTACTGACGATGTATATACTTTGTTGGTATCTTCACAGGAGTCAATCATGCCCAAGGAAGCCGTTTTCACCATGAAACTGGAAGCCGAGCTGCGCGAAGACTTCATGGCCGAAGCCGCAGGCGAGGACCGGCCCGCATCCCAGGTCATGCGGGAGTTGATGCGCGACTACATTGAGCAGCGCCGCAAGGCCCGTGAATATGACGGCTATCTGCAGCGCAAGGTCGAGGCGGGACGCGCCTCCATGCGCGCTGGACTTGGCCGCTCGAATGAGGAAGTCGAGGCCGAGTTCGCTGCCCGGCGCCGTCAGGTTGCGGCAGACCGTGCGTGAAAGTCATCTGGACGCCGCAGGCGCAGCAGGATCGCGCCGATATCTGGGACTACATCGCAGCTGACAATCCTCGCGCAGCCTTGCGCATGGACCTGCTTTTCAGCGACGCAGCGGCCCGGTTGGCCGCGTATCCCAAGATGGGCAAAACGGGCAGGATTGCCGGCACGCGCGAGCTGATCCCCCATGAAAGCTATCGCCTTGTCTATGAGATCGATGGCACGACGGTCTGGGTGCTGGCCCTGGTGCACACCGCGCGCCAGTGGCCGCCGTTGGAGGATTGACGAGGCGGTACAAGGTCTTGGCTGTTGAACGTATGATTTGAGAATAATTCTCATTCATAGATTCGCAACGTGTTCCAGTGGAATTCCAGATTCGACAACCAGCTGTGCCTGGCGGCCGGCTGCCGCATGACGCAGGAGCCTGTGGAGGTCCGCGCGCCGGTGTTCCAGGGCCTGCAGATCATCGTGGCCCTCAACAGCAAGGTGCAGGCCGGGGTCAACGGACGTCTGATGGAGGTGTCCGATGCCGGGGTCTACCTGGTGCTGGCCACGGGCCTGCATGAGGGACTGGACCGCTATGAATCCCACAGCCTTCAGCGCTATGTGCGCATAGGCTTTGACGCCGAGGCGGCGGAGCGCCAGGGCTTCGGGCTCGATCTCATCGCGCGCAGCGGCCACCACTGCTTCAACGACAACGATCTGCTGGTATTGCGCCAGGGGCTGTCGGCCACGGCGCGTGCGCTGGCCACACAGATTCTGGTCTGCCCCTATCAGGGGCCCATGCGTGATCTGTTCCTCAATGCCAAGAGCCTGGAACTGTCGGCTGCCGTGCTCCAGCAGTGTCTGCCGGCGGCGGGCGCGCAGGGGGCTGGCGCCGAGCTGTCACGCGCCGATGTGGAGCGGCTTTGGCATGCGCGCGAGGTGGCCACGGCGCACGCTCGCAGTCCCCTGTCGCTGGCCGAGCTGGCGCGTGAGGCCGGCATCAACGAGCGCAAGCTCACGGCCGGCTTTCGCCAGCTGTTCGGCATGAGCGTGTTCGAGCACCTGCAGCAGCACAGGCTGGAGCAGGCCTACGGCCTGCTGACTTCGGGCGGCTGCTCGGTCACGCAGGTGGCGCTGGAGGTGGGCTACAGCATTGCGCATTTCTCGACGGCCTTTCGCAAGCGCTTCGGCATCGCGCCCAGCGAGTTGCTGCGCTGAGCCATCTCCGGCGGGCGAAAGCCAAACTCCGGCCAGCGAAAGCGGCGAGCCTTCCTCTTGCCTACAGTCGAATGCAATTGATTTTCATTTGCTTCGAGAGGGTTGAATGTCGCTGCCAGATTCTGCGGACCGGGATGCCGGCCCGCCCCGTTTTTCCATCACATCGATCGCGCTGGCCGTCTGCGTCCTGGGCCAGTGCGCCCTGGCCCGGGCGGCCGAGGAAAGGCTGCCCGAGGTGCAGGTCACGGGCCAGGCGGTCAAGGACCGGCCCACCGAGCTGACGGGTGGCTACGCGGCCCCGGGCGTCTCGGTGGGAACCAAGCTGCCTGCCACGCTCAGGGAGACGCCGCATTCGGTCTCCGTCATCACGCGACGGCAGATCGAGGACCAGAACCTGCACACGCTGGACGAGATCATGGCGCAGACCCCCGGCGTGACTGTGGACCTGTCGGGCACGGGCGTCATTCCGGCCTTCTATGCGCGCGGCTATCCCATCGAGTACTTCCAGTACGACGGCCTTCCCGTGCAGACAGGCGGCGCTTCCTGGAGCCAGCCTGACATGGTGATGTTCGACCATGTGGAGACGCTGCGCGGCGCTGCGGGCCTGTTCAATGGCGCGGGCCAGCCCGGCGGCGTGATCAATCTGGTGCGCAAGCGCCCCACGGGCGACCGGCGCTTCACGGGCTCGCTGGGCCTGGGCTCCTGGAATGCGGCCCGTGCCGAGATCGACTACAGCACCCCGCTGAACGCCGATGGGTCGGTGCGTGCCCGCCTGGCGGCCGCGCACGACCAGCGCGATTCCCATGTGCGCTATGCCAGCAGCCGGCGCGATTCGCTGTACGGCATCGTCGAGGCCGACCTGGGATCGGCCACCACCGTCTCCTTGGGCGCCGGCCACCAGACGCGCGACTGGGTGCCGCCCATGATGGGCGTGCCGCGCTACGCCGACGGCGGCGACCTGGGGCTGGCACGCAGCACCTTCCTGAGCACGCCCTGGACGCACTGGGACTTCGAGGCCACCCAGGTCTTCGCAGACCTCAGCCATTCCATCAATGCCGACTGGCAGTTCAAGCTGGCGGCGGTCTCCGACCGCGAGTCCAGCGCGCTCAAGTACGCCTATGTCTCGGGCGCGGTGGACCGCGCCACGGGCCTGGGTCCCCGCCTGATGGGTGGCGCCAATGACTACGACAACGAACAACTGTCGCTGGACGCCATGCTCAGCGGGGCCTGGCAGGCCTGGGGCCGGCGCCACGAGGTGGTGCTGGGCGCCAACTGGTACGACCGCGACGCGCGCTCGCAAGGCGGCAGCCTCCCGGGCTTTGGCGGCATTCCCGTCAATGTGTTCGACTTCGACCCGGCCGCCTACGCCGATCCGGGCGCCGTGCAGTGGACATCGGACTCGCGATCGCGCACGCGCCAGTACGGCATCTATGGCGCCGCGCGGCTGAAGCTGGCCGATCCGCTGACCCTGCTGCTGGGGGGGCGCTGGAGCTGGTGGCGCACCGACTCCGTCAACCAGCGCACGGGCGCGCAGACGGCGGACTACCGACAGGACGGCCGCTTCACGCCCTACGCGGGCCTGGTCTTCGATCTGGACTCCCGCTGGTCGCTCTACACCAGCTATGCCGACATCTTCCGCGTGCAGAGCAACTACCGGGGCGAGGATGGCGGCGGACTGCCGCCCGTGGTCGGCGCCAACTACGAGGCCGGCATCAAGGGCTCGCTCAACGATGGCCGGCTGCAGGTGGCGCTGGCGGCCTTCCGCATCGTGGAGAGCAACCGCGCCGTGGCCGTGTCGCCCGTCATCGTGGACAGCTGCTGCTACGCCGCGCAGGGCAAGGTGCAGAGCCAGGGCTTCGACGCCGAGCTGGCGGGACAGATCGCCCCGGGCTGGCAGGCCATGGCCGGCTACACCTACAACACCAGCGAATACAAGCGCGATCCCAGCTATCAGGGCCAGTCCTTCAGGACCTTCAGTCCCCGGCATCTGCTGCGGCTGTGGACCACATACCGGCTGCCGGGCGCGCTCAACGCCTGGGATGTGGGCGGCGGCATCAACGTCCAAAGCGTCACCTACAGCGAGGGCGGCAAGCCCCTTGTTCGAGCCACCCAGGGTGGCTACGCCACGGCCAGCCTGCGCGTGGGCTACCGCATCAGCCCGCAGTGGAGTGCGGCGCTGAACGTCAGCAACCTGTTCGACCGCAGCTACTACACGCGCCTGGGCAGCGGCGGATTCGGGCCGGCCAACTTCGGCAATGTCTATGGCGAGCCGCGCAATGTGCAGGTGAGCTTGCGCGGCCGGTTTTGACCCCCTGAGCCGCTTTGCGGCGTCCACCTGAGGGGGACGGCAGCCTCGCTGCGGGGCGTTGCGGCCGACTCAGGGCCTTGCTTGCTGTCCCAGGCTTTGGGGCGCGCCGGTTGCATTGGGTATGCCGGCAACGACTGAGAGAAGAAAACAGATGCAAATACGGACAGGAATGCGGCGCGGGTTGCGCGCTGCGGTGGCGGCGCTGGCGCTTTGGAGTGGGCTGGCCCAGGCCTTGACCGTGACGGACATGGCGGGGCGCAGCGTGCAGGTGCCGGACCGCGTGCAGCGCGTGCTGTTGGGCGAGGGGCGCATGGTCTACACCATGGCCCTGCTGGAAGGCCGGCAGGCGGTGGAGCGCGTGGCGGGTTGGCAGGGGGATTTCCGCCTGCTCGATACCCAGGGCTATGCGGCTTTCTCCAAGGCCTTTCCTGCCATTGAGAAACTGCCGCTGGTCGGCGGCGCCACGCCCGAAAGTTTCAACGTGGAACAGGCCTTGGCCGTGCGTCCCGACGTGGCCTTCATGGCCGTCTCGGGCGGTCACGGGCCCGCGCCCGACAGCGAGGCCGTGCGCCAGCTGCAGGCGGCGGGCGTGCCCGTGGTCTTTGTGGATTTCAGCCAGCATCCGCTGACCCATACCGTGCCCAGCCTGCGCCTGATGGGCCAGGTGCTGGGCCGCCAGCAGCGCGCCGAGGACTTCATCGCCTTCTACGAGCAGCGCATCGAGCGCGTGCGCCAGCGAGTCGCGGCGGCGCGCCAGAAGGACGGATTCCAGCGGCCCGCCATCTTCATCGACATGCTGGCCGGTCTGCGCGACTGCTGCGGCTCGCCGGGCAAGGGCAATTTCGGGGAAATGGTGGAGCTGGCCGGTGGCGACAACATCGGCGCCGGCCGCATTCCCGGTCCCATCGGTACGCTGAACCTCGAATATGTGCTGTCGCGCGATCCTGCCGTCTATGTGGCTACGGGCGTCTTCGCCAGTGGCCAGGGCGGCGTGACGCTGGGCTACCAGGCCACGCCTGCCCAGGCGCAGGCCAGCCTGGCGACGGTGGCGCAGCGTGCCCAAACGCGCGAGCTGTCCGCCGTCCGAAAGGGGCGCGTGCACGGCCTGTGGCACATCTTCTACGATTCGCCGGAGCATGTGATTGCCGTCGAGGCGCTGGCCAAGTGGCTGCATCCCGAACTCTTTGCCGACATCGACCCGCTGCGCACGCGGCGTGAGCTGTACGAGCGCTTCATGCCGATTCCGATGACCGGCGTGCTGCTGACCGACCTGCCTTCCGGGGCCGGCCGATGAGCGCGGCCATGGAGGCCAGTGCCGTGGCGGCAGAGACGGGCGCTGCGGCGGCCGGTGCCGCGCAGCGCTACCGCCGCCGCCATGCCCGCCACGGGCTGGTGCTGGCGCTGCTGGCCCTGGCGCTGCTGGCCAGCCTGGCACTGGACGTGGCCACCGGCCCGTCGGGCATGGGGCTGGCACGGCTGTGGCAGGTGCTCGGCGATCCGGGCAGCGTGTCGCGCGTGGAGGCCGTCATCGTCTGGAACGTGCGCCTGCCCTATGCACTGATGGCCGTGCTGGTGGGTGCGGCGCTGGCGCTGGCTGGCGCGGAGATGCAGACCGTGCTGGCCAATGCGCTGGCCAGCCCGTTCACGCTGGGCGTGTCGGCGGCCGCCGCCTTTGGCGCGGCCCTGGCCATCGTGCTGGGACTGGGCGTGCCGGGCGTGCCGGCGCAGTACGTGGTGTCTCTCAACGCCTTCCTCTTCGCGCTGCTGTCGGTGGGCCTGCTGTACGGGCTGGCCATGTGGCGCGGATTTGGCGTGCAAAGCCTGGTGCTGTTCGGCATCGCCCTGGTGTTCAGCTTCAACGCCCTGGTGGCACTGCTGCAGTTCGTGGCCGACCAGAACACCTTGCAGCAGCTGGTCTTCTGGACCCTGGGCAGCCTGGCACGCGCCTCCTGGGACCGGATTGCCGTCATGGCCGCCGTGCTGGCGCTGTGCCTGCCCTGGTCCTGGAGCCAGAGCTGGTCGCTGACCGCGCTCACGCTGGGCGAGGACCGCGCGCGCAGCCTGGGCGTGCCGGTCACGGCGCTGAGAGGCTGGGCGCTGCTGCGCATCAGCCTGCTGTCGGGCGTGGCCGTCTCCTTCGTGGGCACCATAGGATTCGTGGGGCTGATCGCACCGCACATCGCGCGCATGCTGGTGGGCGACGACCACCGCGTGCTGCTGCCGGCCTCGGCGCTGGCGGGGGCACTGATCCTGTCCATTGCCTCGGTGGCCAGCAAGACGCTGATCGAGGGCGTGTTGGTGCCCGTGGGCATCGTGACCTCGCTGGTGGGCATTCCCTTTTTCATGGCCATCGTTGCCCGCACGGGCCGGCAGGAGCGCTGAGCATGCCATTCCGCGACGCGCTGCATGTCAGCGATGTGCACATGGGCTATGGCGCAGCACCCGTGCTGCGCGGCGCCACTCTGGGGCCCTTGGCTGCGGGTTCGGTCAATGCGCTGGTGGGGCCCAATGGCGCAGGCAAATCCACGCTGCTGCGCGGCATTGCAGGCTTGCAGCGCATGCGCGGCGAGGTGCGCCTGGGCACGGTGCTGCTGTCTTCCCAGCCGCCGGGGCAACGCGCGCGCCAGGTGGTCTATGTACCGCAAAGCCTGCCCGAGCGCTCGCGACTGGCGGTGTTCGAGTCCGTGCTCAGCGCGGCCATGGCCGGCGAGCCCGCACAGGCGGCCCGTGGCTGGCCGTTGGCCGGCACGCATGAGGCCGAGACCGCCGTGGAGCAGGTGCTGCAGCGCCTGGAGCTGACGGCCCTGGCCGACCGGCCGCTGGCTGCGCTGTCGGGTGGCCAGCGCCAGATGGTGGGTCTGGCCCAGGCCCTGGTGCGCCGTCCGCGCCTACTGCTGCTCGACGAGCCGACCAGCGCCCTGGACCTCTACCACCAGCACCGCGTGCTGGACGTGGTGACCGAGATCGCACACGAGCGGCAACTGGTGGTGCTGGCCGTGCTGCACGACATCAACCTGGCCATGGGCTGGGCAGACCGGATCATGGTGCTGGACCAGGGCCGCGTGGTGCGTGCCGGCAGCCCTGTCGAGGTGGTGGACAGTGCCCTGCTGCACGAGGTCTACCGCGTGCAGGCTGTCGTGGAAACGGTCAACGGCCGGCGTCTGGTCGCCGTGAGGCACGCGCTGGGCGGCCGTGGGCAGGAGCCGTCATGAGCACCTCGCTGGAACGTTGGATGGTGTCGCGCTCGCGCGCGCAGCTGGCGGCCACGGTGGCCTGCGGGCTGCTGGCCCAGGCCATGCTGGTGGTTCACGCGCTGTGCCTTGCTCGACTGCTGGCCCAGGCCATGGAGGGGGCGTCGCTGCATCCCTGGCTGGCGGTCGGTCTGGCGGCCCTGGTGCTGCGCGGTGTCCTGGTGTGGCTGGAAGAGTGGTGGGCGCAGCAGGTGGGCATGCGCACGCGCGCCGTGCTGCGCGAACGCCTGCTGGCCCGGTTGATGCGCCTGGGGCCGGCCTGGGCTGCGGCCCGCCCCACGGGTGAGCTGCAGGCCACGCTGGTTGCGGCTGTCGATGCCGTGCAGGTCCATGCGAGCCGCCACGTTCCCAGCCTGCGGGGAGCCGTGCTCGGCTGCGCGCTGGCGCTGGGCTCCCTGGCCTGGGTGGACGCGGGCTGCGCGCTGCTGCTGGCCGTGTTCGTGCTGGGCCAGCCGCTGCTGGACCGGCTGTGGCTGCGCCGGCATATGCCAGGGGCCAGCGGCGTCATGGCGGCCCTGGCTGCCTTTGGGGCGCAGCTGCTGGACAGCCTGCGCGGCATGGAGACGCTATGGGCCTTTGGCGCCTCGGCGCGCTGGCGCATGCGTCTGGCCGAACAGGCCGCCCGCCTGCGTGCCGAGTCCATGCACACGCTGCGCGCCACCTTGCTGCGCACCGGCCTGACGCGTTTCGTTGGCCTGGCCGGCATGGCCAGTGTCCTGGGGTGGGGCAGCTGGCAACTGGGCCAGGGCCGGCTGGATGCGGCATCGCTGCTGGCCGTGCTGCTGCTGTCGCGTGAGGCCTTCAGACCGCTGGAGCGGCTGGAGAAAGCCTTTCATGCGGCCTGGGCCGCGCGCGACGGCCTGCATGCCATCGACGCGCTGCTGCATGCGCCCCTGCCCGTGCCTGAGCCGCAGCGGCCAGGACCTGCTCCTGCAGACGGCCGCATCTCGCTGAGCGGGGTGTGCTTTGCCCATGACCAGGGGCAGGAACCGGGGCGGCCCGAGGTGCTGCGCGGGCTGGACCTGGATATCGCCGATGGTGAATGGGTGGCGCTGGTGGGGCCTTCGGGCGTCGGCAAGTCCACGCTGCTGTCGCTGCTGTGGCGCGCCGCCGATCCCCGGCGCGGCATGGTCTGCCTGGGCGGCCGGGACCTGCGGGAGCTGAGCCTGGCGCAGTTGCGCTCCAGGGTCGCCCTGGTCGCCCAGGACACGCTGCTGTTCAGCGGCAGCCTGGAGGACAACCTGCGCATGGCCAGCCCCCAGGCCTGCCTCCGCGACATCGAGGCTGTCCTGCGTGATGTGCAACTGGCCGATCTGGTGGACAGCCTGCCCCAGGGCCTGCAGACCGAGGTGGGCGAATTCGGCGCGCACCTGTCGGGCGGGCAGCGCCAGCGGCTGGCCCTGGCGCGTGCCTTGCTCAGGCGTGCGCCCGTGCTGCTGCTGGACGAGCCCACATCCAGCGCAGATCCACGCACGGAGCAGGCCTTGCTGCAGGTGTTGCGGCCATTGCGGGGCCGCCGCACTCTCGTCATGGCCGCGCACCGCCTGGAGACGGCGCGCGAGGCGGACCGCATCGTGGTATTGGAAAACGGCCGGGTGGCCGAACAGGGCACGCACGATGATCTGCTGCGCCGCGGCGGCCGCTATGCACGGCTCTGGGCGGCGTCGCAGGCCAAGAGGACGACGGAGGAGGCCGCATGATCCGCGATGAACCCCGCAGCTGGGCCGGCCTGCTGGCGCCGGTGGCGTCGCACAAGCGCCTGCTGGCAGCGGCGTTGCTGGCCGCCGCACTGGCGCAGGCTACCGTGGTCGGCGCCTGGGTGCTGGCTGCCTGGATTGCCGGACAGGCCGCCATGGGCGCGCCGTGGACTGCGCTGCAACCGGCACTGGGCGCATTGGCCTTGACGGCGCTGGTGGCCGCGCTCAGCCAATGGTGGCAGACCCATGCCTCCCATGCGCTGGCGTTTGCGTTGATAGAAACACTGCAGTTGGGCATCTACGACGGGCTGGAGCGGGGCGCAGGCAATGCGGCCGGCCCGCAGCGCAGCGGCGACATCGCCGCCACGGCCACGGCCGATGCCGAGCTGATGGAGCATTTCTACGCCCACATGCTGGGCGAGCTGTCCGGCGCCCTGTGCGTACCGCTGGCCGCGCTGGGCCTGCTGGCCTGGCTGCATCCGCTGCTCGCCCTGGCCTGGCTGCCCTTTGTTGCCTTGCCGGTGCTGGTGTCCTGGTGGCTGGCCGGCAAGGCGCAGCGGCAGGCCAGGGCGCTGGCAGCGGCCCAGGGCGAACTCAATGCCGATGTGGTGGAAGGCCTGCGCGGGCTGCGTGAACTGGCGCTGCTGGAGGCCGGCCCGCGCTGGCTGGCACGCATGCGTGCCAAGGCTGCGGCGCTGTCCCCGCAGGTGCGCAGGCATGCGTCGCTTGCTGCGGGCCAATTGGCCACCGCGGACCCGTTGCCGGCCGTGTCGACCCTGGTCATGGCTGCCGTGGCCGCCTGGCTGTTGGACCAGGGGCACATCGATGCCGCTTGGCTGCCGGCCGTGGTGGTACTGGCCGGCATGGCGCTGGCGCCGCTGGCCGAAGTGGCGCAGGCCGCGCGCAGGCTGGGCGATGTGAAGGCTGGTGCCGACCGCATCCTGCAACTGCTGCGCCAGCCCCGGCGCATTGCGGACAGCGGAACCCGTGAGGCGCCGGCCACGGCGTCGCTGGACTTCTGCGGTGTGCATTGGCAGCGTGGCGGCGTACCCGTGCTGCGCGGACTGGACCTGTCCCTGCGGCCTGGCGAAATGGTGGCCCTGGCCGGCGCGTCCGGCGCCGGCAAAAGCAGCTGCGTGCAGCTGTTGCAACGCCTGGGCGAGCCCGACGCCGGCAGCCTGCGCATGGGCGGCATGGACATCCGTGAATTGCCGCTGGCCGTGCTGCGGCAGCAACTTGCCGTGGTCCGCCAGGAAGTGCATTTGTTCGACATCTCCATCGCCGACAACATCCGCCTGGGCCGGCCTGACGCCAGCGATGACGAGGTACAGCAGGCCGCCATGCTGGCGCAGGCCCATGGCTTCATCAGCGGGCTGCCGCAAGGCCATGCCACGCGCTGTGGCGAACAAGGCATGCGCCTGTCGGGTGGCCAGCGCCAGCGCATCGCCCTGGCGCGCGCGCTGCTGACCGGTGCTCCCGTCCTGGTGCTGGACGAGGCTTCCTCCCATCTCGACAGCGAAAGCGAGCAAGCCCTGCTGCGTGCGCTGGACGCCTTGCGCGAGCACCGTACCGTGCTGCTCATCGCCCACCGGCCCGCCATGCTGGCCCGCGCCGACCGCGTGGCCCTGCTGGAGGACGGCCGCATCGTGGAGCAGGGCACCCACCGGGAGTTGCTCGCGCGCCAGGGCGCCTATGCCAGCCTCATGGCGGCGGATGCCTGATCCCTCAGTGCACAAACCCACCCTTGATGAACCGCACGGGCTCGGCATCCATGCGAGCGATCAGGGCCCCGAGGCCGTCGGATGAGCCGTCGGATGAGCCATCGGACGGGCCGGCGGTTGCCGCAGCGGCCGTCGTCGCCTCGATCGTCATCCTCGCGGGCGTGTCCGTGCGGCAGACCAGGTCGTCCTCCGACCAGCCCTGGGTGCCCGGACGCGATAGCGCGCGCAGCCAGCCGCTGCGGTCGCCCAGCCATTGCATGCCCTGCAGCTGCTCCGAGCCGCTGAGCAGGGCCATGGCCTGCCAGGCGCGCGGGTCGTTGACGGTGCAGTCCAGGGCGCTGGCGGCGCGGTTGCCGCCATCGGGCGACAGCTGCAGGCTGACCAGGCGCGGGTCTTCCTGCACCGGGCCGCTGCCAGCCACCACCCTCAGCCGCTGCTGGCGGCTTTGCCAAGTGCTCAGGCGGCGTGCGGGCTGGCCTGCGCACTGCACGGCCATGTCGGGAAGGCCCACGGGATAGGGCCAGTTGCCGGCGATCTGCAGCATCTGGCCTGCGGCGCGGGCCTTCATGAAGTCGATCAAGGCCCAGGCGTCGTCGCTGGACAGCCGGTCGGCCTGGCCGTGTGCCCGTGCGCCGTCGCCAGACTCCACGGGGCGGCGGTCATGAAGAATGGCCCAGAGCAATTCCCCATCGGCGCGGCGCCACAGCAGCGGGCTGGTGAAATTGGGAGGCCAGACCGGCTGGCTGGCGGCCAGCGGGCCGTGGCCCCGGCCATCGGCACCGTGGCAGGCCGTGCAGTGCTGGGCATAGACCGCGCTGCCGCGCGCAATGCTCTCCACGCTGAAGCCCGTGGGCGAGGCATGGAAGCTGGTGGCATGCGCAGGCACCAGGATCAGGTCGGCACGCGGCCAGGGGGCCAGCAGCAGGGCGAGCGCGGCCAGCGCGGTCAGCACCAGGGCCGGCAGGCGGATGCGGCGCAGAACCAGTGCCAGCGCCAGGGCCAGCACCAGCAAAACGATGGCGGTGGCCACGGCCGCCAGCGACCACAGCAGGCCCCGGGCCTGGCCCAGGTCGATCAGCAGGTTTTCGCCGGACAGGCGCAGGGCCCAGGGCCAGGCAGGCTGGCCGTCCACCGTGCCGGCCAGGCCCAGGCCGTGCAGCAGCTGCAGCAGGCCGACCTGGGCCTGTTGCATGGCGCCGATCAAGGGGTTGAGCCAGTCGGGGGAGTCGCTGCGTTGCATCGGAGGCGGGCGCTACCAGGTCTGGTCCAGGCCCAGGTGGCGCAGGGCCTCGTGGCGCAGCTCGGACAGGCGGGCGTGGCCGCGCTGGCGCGGGTAGGGCAGGTCCACATCGATCTCGGCCACGATGCGGGCAGGCCGCTGGCTGAAGACCAGCACGCGGTGGGCCAGGAAGAGGGCCTCTTCCACATCGTGGGTGACCAGAAGCACGGAAAAGCCTGCGCGCTGCCAGATCTTGAGGATTTCGCTTTGCATGGCCAGCCGCGTCAGCGAGTCGAGCTTGCCCAGCGGCTCGTCCAGGATCAGCAGGCGCGGGTCGTTGACCAGGGCGCGCGCCAGGGCCGCGCGCTGGGCCATGCCGCCCGACAGCTGGTGGGGATGGCTGTCCGCGAAATCCTCCAGCCCCACCAGGCGCAGGGCCTCGTCGATGCGGTGGGCCTGGCTGTCCAGCAGGCCGCGTGCCTGCAGGCCCAGGGCCACGTTGCCGCGCACCGTGCGCCAGGGAAACAGCGTGGGGTCCTGGAAGACGACGATGCGCGAGGGATCGGGCTCGGTGATGGCCGTGCCGTCCTGCGCCACGGCGCCTGCCGTGGGCGCGTCCAGCCCGGCCACCAGGCGCAGCAGCGTGGACTTGCCGCAGCCGCTGGGACCCAGCAGGGCCACGAACTCGCCAGGCCGCACCTGCAGGCTGACCTCGTCGAGCACCTGCAGCGCGCCCTGTCCCTGGCCGAACCAGTGGCTGACGGCCTGCACATCGATGGCCGCGCCGGCTAGGGCCGCCCCTGCGATGGCGGGCGTGGCTGCGGCGTTGGCGGCGTGTTCTGCGGCAATCACCATTTGACGGTTCCCTTCTGCCACGACAGCGTGCGGTCGCGCACGGTGAACAGCAGCGTGATCAGGCCCGAGCACAGCACGGCCATGACCAGCAGCGCCGTGTACATGTTGGCGTAGGCTGCCCAGCCCTGGGCCCACTGCAGATACCAGCCCAGGCCGGCCTTCACGCCCATCATCTCGGCCGTGATCAGCACCGAGAACGAGGCGCCCAGCCCCATGAACAGGCCCACGAAGACCTGGGGCAGGGCGGCCGGGATGGCCACGCGCAGCACCAGGAACCAGGGCGATGCGCCCAGCGTGCGCGCCACGTCGTAGTAGCTCTTGCTGACCGATGCCACACCGGACCAGGTCAGCACGGCCACCGGAAAGAACGTGGCCAGCGCCACCAGGAACACGGCTGCCGAGTAGCTCGACGGCGCGAAGAAAAAGGCCAGCGGCAGCAGGGCCGAGGCCGGCACCGGCCCCAGGAAGCGCAGCAGCGGATGCACCCAGTAGCCCGCGATGCGCGACCAGCCTATCCACACGCCCGTGAGAAACCCGATCACCGCGCCGAACACGATGCCGTTGAGCAGCAGCCGCAGCGAATACAGCGTGGACAGGCCCAGGCGCTGCCAGTCCTCATGGACCACGTCGATCAGGCTTTGCGGCGGTGCGAAGAACGGCGGCGGCAGCGCGCCGAGCTTGGCCGTCAGCGTCTCCCACAGCGCCAGCAGCAGCGGCGCGGCCACCAGCCAGGCACCGGCCGGGCGCAGCCAGCGGTCGATGCGCCGTACGCGCCGTACTCGTCGCACAGGCAGCGCAGCCGATGCCAGCAGCAAAAGGGCCACGATCAGGGCGGCAATGCCGAATTCCTGCGTGAATGCCCATTCGCTGAAGCCGATCTCCTTGTTGGGCCACAGCAGGGTCAGCATGCCCAGGCCGGCCCAGGCGGCGGCGGCCAGCAGGCCGGTGCGCCAGGGGCCTGCCTTGCGCGTGCCCTGCGCCTGTTCCCGTTCCAGGCCGGGTGCGGTATCCGTGGCGCCCAGGCGCCAGCGTGGTCTTGCGGTGCTCATGCCAGCACGTCCAGCGTGATGTGGCTGGCAAAGCGGCCAGGGTCGGTCTGCTTCTTGAGCACGCCGGCCGTGCGGAAGTCGGCCGCAAAGGCCTGGACCTCGTCGCGCAGCGGCTTGCCGTGCGGATGGTGCTTGAAGGTCAGCTCGGCCAGCAGGCGCTGCAGGTCTTCGACGGGCACCTTGGGCGAGTACTTGGCAAAGATCTTCGCCGTTTCGTTGGGGTTCTCGGCGATGTAGTCCGAGGCCTGGGTCAGCGCGCGCACCACGCTGGCCGCTGCGGGCTTGTTGGCCCGGGCGAACTTTGCGCCTGCGCCGATCACGCAGCAAATGCTTTCGGCGTACTCGTTCTTGGCGCTGTTGCCCAGTTCGAGGAAGGTGCCGGGGTTGCGTTTCTCGATCAGGTAGAGATTGGGGTCGCCGTCGGCAATGGCCTGGATCTCGCCCTTCTTGGCGGCCACATCCAGCAGGTCGGCCGGGTAGACGCGCCATTCGATGTCCTTGTCCACATCCAGGCCGCGCTTGGCCAGGTGGATGGAATAGAACTGCTTGGCCGGGCTGTTGAGATCGGCCACGCCGATGGTCTTGCCCTTGAGCGTGCTGGGGTCCAGCGTGACGCCGGCCGACTTCAGGCCCACCAGGCGCAGGCAGCCGCCGTGCACGCTGCCGATGAGCTTGACATCCAGCCCCGCCTCCAGCGGCTTGATCCAGCGGTGGATCAGGCCCGCGCCCGCATCGGCCTTGCCCGTGGCCAGCGCCTCCAGCAACTGGTCGGCCGAGCCGCCCCAGTTCAGCAGTTCCACATCCAGGCCGTTGCGCTCGAAAAAGCCGCGCTCCAGCGCCACGGGAATGGGCGAATGGCAGAAGCTGGCCTGGCTCCAGGCAAAGGTGATCTTCTGGCGCGGCTGCGCCCCGGCGCGGCCGCTGAACCAGGCGGCCGATCCCAGCGCGCCGGCTGCGGCGCCGGCGCGGATCAGGGTGCGGCGCGAGAGCGAGGGCTCGGTCGCCTCGGGAGCATCGAGCGCCCCGAAAGCACCGCAATCGGCGCCATGGGCGCAGCGGCTGTCCTGGGTCCTGTCGATCTCGGTCTGGGTCTTGCGGGTCATGGAACTCCCTCCAAAGCAGTTTCGGGACTGCCGATGCTGTCCGCTGAGTGCCGTGTTTCCAACGACGCAAAACGCGCATCCATATGTGCGTGGCAACTAGGAAGGGCGCGGCCCGGCGACATGCGCAAACCGAATAAGCGAACGCGTTTTTCTTCGTAGTGCGCAGGGCGCGGGCTTCGAATAATGGGCTGCATCGACCACTCATACGGAGTCCATGCATGACCTCAGCGACCGGCACCGAGTCCGCCCCGCACGACGCAGCCAGCGATGCGCTGTGGCAGCAGGACACCCAGGCCCTGCACGCCGGCTACCGGGGGCGCGAGCAGCAGCGCAGCGCGGCCGTGCCCATCTACCAGAGCACCTCTTTCGTGTTCGACAGTGCCCAGCACGGCGCCAACCTGTTCGGCCTGGTGGAGGAGGGCGATGTGTACTCGCGCACGGCCAACCCCACGCTGGCGGTGCTGGAGCAGCGCA
Source organism: Delftia sp. Lp-1 (assembly GCF_020523835.1). Classification (NCBI taxonomy): domain Bacteria; kingdom Pseudomonadati; phylum Pseudomonadota; class Betaproteobacteria; order Burkholderiales; family Comamonadaceae; genus Delftia; species Delftia sp. Lp-1. The sequence continues at coordinate 442,465 of NZ_JAJALJ010000001.1, forward strand.
TTGCGGCTCTCGAAGGCGGCGTGGCCGCGCTGGCCCTGGCCTCGGGCATGGCCGCCATCGACGTGGCGCTGGCCACGCTGGCCAGTGCGGGCGACCATGTGGTCGTGGCCTCGCAGCTGTATGGTGGCACGCACAACTTCATCGCCCATGTGCTGGCCTCGCGCGGCGTGCAGAGCACGGCCGTGGCCAAGGATGATTTCCAGGCGTTGCGCCGGGCGATAGGGCCGCGCACCAAGGCCGTGTTCGTGGAGTCCGTGGGCAATCCATCGGGCGGCATTGCCGACCTGCGCCAGCTGGCCGACATCAGCCATGCGGCGGGCGTGGCCCTGGTGGTGGACAACACCGTGGCTTCGCCGCTGCTGCTACGGCCCTTCGACTGGGGCGCCGACATCGTCGTGCATTCGGCCACCAAGGCCATCGGCGGACACGGCAATGTGCTGGGCGGGCTGATCGTGGACAGCGGCCGCTTCGACTGGGTGGTGCACGCGGGGCGCTACCCGCAGTTCAGCGCGCCCGAGCCGGCCTACCAGGGCTTTGTCTTCACCGAGAAATTTCCCGACCGCGCCTTCATCGCGCGGGCCCGTGCCGTGCTGCTGCGCAACTGCGGCGCGGCGCTGGCGCCGCACAGCGCCTTCCTGCTGCTGCAGGGCCTGGAGACGCTGGGCCTGCGCCAGGAGCGCGCCAGCCGCAACACGCTGGCCGTGATCGATTTCCTGCAGGCTCATCCGCTGGTGGAGCGCATACACCACGCCAGCCAGAGCGGCCACGCCGACCACGCGCTGGCCCTGCGCCAGCTGCGCGGCGGGCATGTGCCGGCGCTGCTGGGCTTCGAGCTGCGCGGCGGCCGGCCGGCGGCGCGCGCCTTCTATGACGCGCTGCGCCTGTTCCTGCGCCTGGTCAACATCGGCGACAGCAAGTCGCTGGCCGCCATTCCTGCCGAGACCACGCACAGCCTGCTCAGCGACGAGGAACTGGCGCGCGTGGGCATTGCGCCCGGGCTGGTGCGCCTGTCCATCGGCATAGAGCATCCGCAGGACCTGCTGGCCGATCTGGAACAGGCGCTGGACCATGCGGTGTTGGCTGCAGAACGCGAACAAGACCGCGAACAAAACCGCGAGCAAGACCGCGATCAGCGCCTGGCGGCCTGAGCGCCCCTTCCTTCCCACTTTCCTGGCAGCACAGCATGAGCACCTTGACAGCATCCACTCTCGACGCGCCCGCCGCCACAGCGGCAACCCCGGCCCTGCCCGTCATCGACCTGCAGGCCCTGCGCGACCCGGCCACGCAGGCCCAGGCGCTGCGCCAGCTGGCGCGCACGGCGCGCGACACCGGCTTCTTCTACCTGGAAGGGCATGGCATAGGCCGGGACGCATGGCAGGGCATACAGCGGCGCGCGCGCGAATTCTTTGCGCAGCCGCTGGCGGACAAGCAGGCGCTGGCCATTGCCAACACGCGGCACTTCCGGGGCTATACGGCCGTGGGCATGGAGATCACGCGCCAGCGGCCCGACCAGCGCGAGCAGATCGACCTGGGCGAGGAGTCGCCCGCGATTCCCGCAGGCCCCGGCGTGCCGGACTGGAAGGGGCTGCAAGGCCCCAACCAGTGGCCGCAGGCCTTGCCCGGGTTCCGCGAGGAGGTGCTGGCCTGGCAGGCGGCAGCGCATGGCGTGGCGCTGGAGCTGCTGCGCCACTTCGTGGCCGCGCTGCAGCTGCCCGAGGGCGCGCTGGACGCCCTGGTCAGCGGCCTGCCTGCGCACCGCATCAAGATCATCCACTACCCGGGCAGCGAGCTGGGCGCAGCAGGCCAGGGCGTGGGCGCGCACAAGGACGGCGGCCTGCTGACCCTGCTGCTGCAGGACGAGGTGGGCGGGCTGCAGGTGGAGACGCCGGCCGGCTGGGTCGATGTGCCGCCGCGCGACGGGGCCTTCGTCATCAACATCGGCGAGATGCTGGAGCTGGCCACCAACGGCTATCTGCGCGCCAACGTGCATCGCGTGCTGGTGCCGCGCGCGGGCGTGCAGCGCTACTCCATCGCCTACTTCCTGGCGCCGCGCCTGGACCTGGGCCAGGTGCCGCTGCTGACCCTGCCGCCCGAGCTGGCCGTGCTGGCCACGGGGCCGCAGAGCGACCCGGACAACCCGCTGTTCAGCCATGTGGGCGAGAACGCGCTCAAGGGCCGCGTGCGCTCCCACCTGGATGTGGCCCAGCGCTTCTATCCCGAGCATTTCGCCCGCCTGCAGGCCCAGGCCCGCGCGGCCGGCCGTGAGTTGCACCCCGGTGCCTATTGATCGATTCCTGTTGATCGGTGCCTGTTGATTCTTGAAAGGACTGTGCGATGGACAAGCGAGTATTTCTGCGGGGACTGGCGGCGGGGGCCTCGGTGGCGGCGATGTCAGGCGCCATCCGGGCCGCGCAGGCCGGCCCGCTGCGCGTGGGCGTGCGCGGCGGCGTGGACGAGGAAATCTGGGAGGTGGTGACCCGCGTGGCACGCGAGCAGGGGCTGCAGGTCAAGCCCGTGGTCATCAGCGGCGCGGCCAGCCCCAACGAGGCGCTGAACAACGGCGACATCGAGGCCAACTCCTTCCAGCATGTGCCGTTCCTGCGCGACCAGAACCAGCAGCGCGGCTACAGGCTGGTGGCGGCCGGCGACACCTACATCTCGCCCATCGCCTTCTATTCGAAAAAGCACAAACGCCTGGCCGACCTGCCCGCTGGCGCACGCCTGGGCATTCCCAACGATCCCAGCAACCAGACGCGCGCGCTGGTGGTGCTGCAGGACCAGGGCATCCTGAAGCTGCGCGAGGGCTTCGACCCCTTCAAGGGCACGGCGGGCCTGGCCGACATCGCCAGCTACCAGAAGAAGGTGCAGCTGGTGGAGGCCGCTTCGGTGGTGCTGGCGCGCTCGCTGGACGATCTCGATGCCTCGGCCATCGTCAACAGCTTTGCCTACCAGGCGGGGCTCATCGCCACGCGCGATGGCATTGCCGTCGAAAGGCGCGCGCGCAATCCCTACGTGAACATCATTGCCGTGCACGAGCGCGACCGCGCTGCACCCTGGGTCGCGGCCCTGCTGCGCGCCTACCAGTCCGAGCCCGTGCGCCAGTTCATCGTGAGCAGGTACCAGGGCTCGGTGCTGCCGGCCTTCTGAGGCGTGTAAGGCAATGAAGGTGGAACAGGCGGCGGCCGGCGAGCCCCATGCAATTGATGCGCTGCAGCGGCCGCACATCGTCTTCGAGGGCGTGCGCAAGCACTACCCGGGCACGGGCACGGGAAGGAGCGCGGGCGAGCCTGTGCACGCACTGCAGGCGCTGAGCTTCGAGGTGGCGCGTGCCGAGGTGTTCGGCATCATCGGCCGCAGCGGTGCCGGCAAATCCACGCTGCTGCGCACCATCAATGCGCTGGAGCGGCCCAGCAGCGGCCGCGTGCTGGTGGACGGCACCGATGTCGCCACGCTGGACGAGGACGCGCTGGTGGCGCTGCGCCGGCGCATCGGCATGATCTTCCAGCACTTCAACCTCCTGTCCTCGCGCACGGTGTACGAGAACGTGGCCCTGCCGCTGCAGGCCGCGGGCTGGCGGCCCGCGCTCGTGCGCGCGCGGGTGGACGAGCTGCTGGCCCTGGTGGGGCTGGCGGACAAGAGCGGCGCCTATCCGGCCCAGCTCTCGGGCGGGCAAAAGCAGCGCGTGGGCATTGCGCGCGCGCTGGTGCACGAGCCCGAAATCCTGCTGTGCGACGAGGCCACCTCTGCCCTGGACCCCGAGACCACGCAGTCCATCCTGGAGCTGCTGCGCGAGATCAACCGCAAGCTGCGGCTGACCATCGTGCTCATCACGCACGACATGGCCGTGATCCGCGAGGTCTGCGACCGCGTGCTGGTGCTGGACCAGGGCCGGCTGCAGGAGATCGGCGAGGTCTGGAAGCTGTTTGCGGCACCGCGCTCGGAGGCAGCGCGTGCGCTGTTGCGGCCGCTGCGGCAGGCCTTGGCGGCGGACCTGGAACTGGTGGCAGCGGCCGATGGCCCGGAGGCCGTCGCCGTGCTGGCCATCGGATGGGCCGACGGCGGCAGCCAGCAGGGCCTGCCGCTGGCGCAGCTCCAGGTGCTGGGCCCGCGTGCCCGCTTGCTGCAGGGCGGGCTGGACTGCATGCGCGGGCGTTCGCAGGGCCGCCTGCTGGTGGGCGTGCCGGTGCAGGATCTGCCGTCGTCGCTCTCCCCGCTCTCGCCGGCCGCGCTGTCTTCCCTTCAACAGGCGCTGGGCGCCGATTCACTGCAACTGCTTGGCCATGTCCCTGCCCCCGCTCGATAAATACCTGCAGGCCTTTCTGGAAACCCTGCTGATGGCGGGTGCGTCCTCGCTGATCGCCATCGTTGCCGGGCTGGCGCTGGCCATCGTGCTGCACACCACGGCGCCGGGCGGGCTCTACGCCAGGCCGCGCCTGTACCGGGGGCTGTCGGCGGCGGTGAACATCGGCCGGGCCATTCCCTTCATCATCCTGTTGGTGGCCTTGCTGCCGGTGACGCGCGCCATCGTGGGCACCACGCTGGGCACCTGGGCGGCGGTGGTGCCGCTGTCGGCCAACCTGATTCCGTTCTTTGCGCGCATCGCCCAGGTCAGCCTGGGCGAAGTGGACGGCGGCCTGGTGGAGGCGGCGCGCGCCATGGGCCTGCGCCGCCCGCAGATCGTGCGCCAGGTGCTGCTGCCCGAGGCGCTGCCGGGCCTGATCGGCGGCATGACCGTGAGCGTGATCGCCATGGTCAATGCCTCGGCCATGGCGGGCGCCGTGGGGGCGGGCGGCCTGGGCGACCTGGCCATCCGCTACGGCTACGAGCGCTATGAGACGCGCGTGATGTTCGAGGTCATCGTCATCCTGGTGGCCCTGGTGTCGGTGCTGCAGTTCGGCGGCGAATGGCTGGCGCGCCGTGCCGACCACCGGCGTTCGATCTCTTGAGATGATTTGGAAATAACAGACTGAATTTTTATTATTTTTGGTTTTTTCGACTTGTCTCGACAATGGCCTGCAGCAGCATTCGGGCTGCTGATTCTTTTCCGAGACGCTTCGATGACCCACACCACACGCCCCGCCTGGCCTTCCCCTCTTGCCGGCCGCACTGCCATGAAGCCGGGCGTGGCCATCGTCTGTGGCGTCCACCATGTCCAGCTGTCCTTCCCGGCGCGCGCCCAGGCGGCCATGGAGCGCTTTTATGGCGAAGTGCTGGGCCTGTCTGCCTTGTCCGTTGCCGGGCGTCCGGGCCTGAGCTTTCTGGCCGGCGGTCAGCGCATCGATCTGGTGCCCTACAAGGGGCAGTCCGGCGGCACCGAGCGCGCGGCGGGCAACCTGGTGCACCTGGCGCTGACGGTCAGCGACGTGGATGCGCTGCGCCAGCAGTTGCTGGTGCACGGCGGCCTGGCGCTGGAGGTGGCGCCCGTGAGCGAGGGCCGGCGCTGCTATGCGCGAGACCCCGCAGGCAATCTGATCGAGCTGCTGGAGCTGCCCCGCGAGGCAGCGGCCGATGCCCCGGACGAGCCGGCCGTGGCCTGTTCGGCCTGAAAGCCTCTCACCGTCCCCTCTCTCTTTCCTTCCTGCTTTTGCCTTCCACAGGCCCGGGCCGCACCGGCCCCGGGCGGAGCCTTGCCCATGAACTTCCAGCAACTGCGCTATGTGCGCGAAACCGTGCGCCGCGGCTACAGCCTGACCGAGGTGGCCCACACGCTGCACACCTCCCAGCCCGGCGTGAGCCGTCAGATCCGCGAACTGGAGGAAGAACTGGGCGTGGAGATCTTCATCCGCGCAGGCAAGCGGCTGACCGGGCTGACGCCGCCCGGCGAGGCGCTGCTGCCCATCGTCGAGCGCCTGATGCTGGAGGCCGACAACCTGCGCCGCGTGGGCGCCGACTTCAGCGCCAGCGAGCAGGGCCGGCTGTCGATTGCCGCAACCCACTCCCAGGCCCGCTATGCGCTGCCCCATGTGGTGCGTGACTTCCGCCAGCGCTATCCGCAGGTGCGCCTGCACCTGCACCAGGGCTCGCCCGAGCAGGTGGCGCAGATGCTGCGCAGCGGCGAGGCCGACATCGGCGTGGCCACCGAGGCGCTGGCCGGCTATGAAGGCCTGGTCGCGCTGCCCTGCTACCGCTGGACGCACGGCGTGGTCGTGCCGCCCGGCCACCCGCTGCTGCAGTCGCAGCAGGCGCTGACGCTGGAGGCGCTTTCGCGCTTTCCTATCATCACCTACGAGCAGGGCTATACGGGCCGCGCCCACATCGACGAGGCCTTTGCGCGCGAGGGCCTGGAGCCCGACGTGGTGCTCACGGCCATGGACGCCGACGTGATCAAGACCTATGTGGAGCTGGACATGGGCGTGGGCATCGTCGCCTCGGTGGCGCTGGATGCCGAGCGCGACCAGGGCCTGCGTACCCTGGACGCCGGCCACCTGTTCGAGGTCAACACCACGCGGCTGGGCCTGCGCAAGGGCGCCTGGCTGCGCGGCTATGCCTATGCCTTCATCGAGACCTTCGTGCCCACGCTGACGCGCGAGGTGGTCGAGCAGGCCGTGCGCCAGGGCGTGGAGCCCGAGTAGGCAGACAAAGGGGGCCGGCCTCAGGCCGGCTCGCGCGCCATCTCCAGCAGGGTGTCGCCGGTCACGCGGTAGCGGATCCACTCGGTCTGGGGCAGGGCGCCCAGGCGGTCGTAGAACTCGATGGAGGGCAGATTCCAGTCGAGCACGCTCCACTCGAAGCGGCCGCAGTCCTTCTCGACGGCGATCTGCGCCAGGCGGCGCAGCAGCGCCGTGCCCGCGCCCAGGCCGCGCGCCTCGGGCGTGACGTAGAGGTCTTCGAGGTACAGGCCGTGGCGGCCCTGCCAGGTCGAGTAATTGAAGAAGTAGACCGCAAAGCCCACGGGCTGGTCGCCATGCAGGCAGATCAGGCCGAAGACGGCGGGGTTGTCGGCAAACAGGGTGCGCTTCACATGCTCTGGCGTGGCCAGGACTTCATGCTCGGCTTTTTCATAGACGGCGAGTTCGCGCACGAAGCGGACGATAAGTTCGGCGTCATCGGGGGTGGCGGGTCGGATTTGTAGGGTGGTAGTCATTCAATCGCGGGGGAACACGGGAAGCCCGGAAAAACGGTATTGCGGCGCAAGATGGCGCCGCAATCTCCGGTTTTAGCCGATTTTCGCGCCCGTGTCCGCCAGGGGCTGTTGCACCGGAAGGGGCAGGAACTGGCGCAGGATCTGGAAATGGTCCTCGAAGAACGCGCTTTCCATGGCGGGCAGGTCGCAGACGGCCACCCAGCGCGCCAGTGCCGCATCGTCGCCGCCCTGCACGGGCGGCAGCGAGGGCAGCACGCCCAGGTCCAGGTAATGCACATGGGTGATGGTGCGCCCGCGCAGGCTGCGGTCGGGATGGTCGAAGACCTGCACGGACTGCAGGGCCGCCTGCAGGTCGGCCTCGCTGAGCGTGGAGCAGGTCTCCTCGCGCAACTCGCGCAGGCAGGACTGCCACAGCGTGTCGCGCGGCTCCAGGAAGCCGCCCGGCAGCGCCCACAGGCCCAGGCCCGGGGCATGGCCGCGGCGTATCAGCAGGATGTGGTCCTGTTGCGCGTCTTCGTGCGGCACGCGGCAGCGCAGCAGCGCATCCACGGTCACGAAGACGGGTGGGTAGGGCGCCGCAGCCCAGGCCTTGCGGTACCGGGCCAGCATGCGCCATTCCTCGCACATCTGCGCATGGACGGGCGTGGTGGCCCATTGACGCAGGAACTGCAGGGTGGCGGGCGGCACCTGGGCGGCCAGGGCTTCGAAGTCCACGCCGGATTCGCCGAAGTAGATGTCACGCAGCGGCGTGGCGTCGAACTGGCCCAGGCGCGGCAGGCTGATCAGCTGCCAGCGCGGAAAGCGCGCCAGGTAGCCGCTGGTCGCGTCCTTGAAATGGCCGACCAGGGCCACGCTGGCGCCTTCGGGCACGCAGGACTGCACGGCCTGCTGCACGGCCTGTACCCACAGCGGCTCGTTGTAGTAGTCGCGCACGGGCACGCAGTGCAGACGGGCCGCGTCCGCGGGCGGCAGCGCCTCGCGCAGCATCTGCGCGCGTTCCTGCCAGCTGAAGGGGTTCTTGGGATTGGGCGCCTGCCAGGCGCTGCCCAGCACGACGACGATCTGCTCGGCACGCTCCAGCGCCGCGCGCAGCAGTGCCATGTGGCCGTTGTGCAGCGGCTGGAAGCGCCCGATCAGCACGGCGGTGTGCACGCGCTCGCTGGTGGCCGGGGTTTCGGTGGGGGCGTCCATGGCGGCAGTCTCTTGCATAAACAGGCTCGGTGGCTTCACTCTGGCTTCATTCGTAGTGGGCGGCAATGGGCATCTGGCGCCCGGTACCGAAGGCGCGCGGGCGCACGCGCAGTATGGGCGGGGCCTGGCGGCGCTTGTACTCGCTGCGGAAGATCATGCGCTTGACGCGGTCAACCAGCTCGGCCCCGCCGGGTTGGTCCAGCAGCTGGGTCACAAAGCGCTCGGCCGTGCCGTATTCGGCGGTGGACAGGTGCCGGCCCTCGATGGCGTATTTGAGGATTTCGTCCAGCACCGCATAGGGCGGCAGGCTGTCCTCGTCCTTCTGGTCGGGCGCCAGCTCGGCCGAGGGCGGCTTGTCGATGATGGCCTGGGGAATCAGCTCTCGGCCCGCACTGTGGTTGATGTGGCGCGACAGCTCGAAGACCTCGGTCTTGTACAGATCGCCCAGCAGGCCCAGGCCGCCGTTGGTGTCGCCATACAGCGTGCAGTAGCCCACCGATATCTCGGACTTGTTGCCCGTGGTCAGCAGCAGGTGGCCGAAGGCGTTGGAGTACTCCATCAGCGTGGTGCCGCGGATGCGTGCCTGCAGGTTCTCCAGCGGCAGGCCCTGCAGCGGCTGGCCGAAGCTGGACTCGAACTGGCGCGCATAGCCGTCGACCAGCTCGCGGATCGGGTGCTCATGCAGCGTGATGCCCAGGTTGCGGCACAGGATCACCGAGTCATCCACCGAGCCGCTCGACGAAAAGCGCGAGGGCATGGTGACGGCCACCACGTTGTCCGCGCCCAGGGCCTCGGCCGCCAGGGCCAGGGTCAGCGCGCTGTCGATGCCGCCCGAGCTGCCGACCACCGCGCGCGTGAAGCCGCAGCGGCGCGCATAGTCGCGCAGGCCCAGCACGATCTGGCGGCGGTAGAACTCCATGGTGGGCAGGCCTTCGGCCGGCACGCTCATGCAGGGCTGGCCGGCCGCGTCGAGGAAGCGCCCATCGTCGAACTGCAGCGTGCGCAGGTCTTCGACAAAGCGCTCGGCCTCGAAGACCACGCCGCGCCCGGGCTCCACCGCGAAGGAGGCGCCGTCGAACACGATCTGGTCCTGGCCGCCGATCTGGTTCACGTAGAGGATGGGCAGGCCGTGGCGCGTGGCCGCCTGGCCAAAGATCTCGTGGCGCTGCTCGCGCTTGCCCAGGTGGCTGGGGCTGGCGTTGATGCTGACCACCAGGTCGGGGGCGGCGTCGGCCATGCGCGCGAAGGGGTTGGTGGCGTAGTCGGCACCGGCGTCGTTCCAGCCGTCCTCGCACACCAGAAAGCCCACCTGGGCCTGGCCTATGCGCAGCACCTTGGCCGCGTCGGGGCCGGGCTCGAAGTGGCGGCGCTCGTCGAAGATGTTGTAGGTGGGCAGCAACTGCTTGTCGTAGCGCAGGCGCACGGCGCCGTCCTTGAGCACCAGCAGGCTGTTGTGCAGTGGCTTGCCCGGCCCGCTGGCGCGCGTGGGCGCGCCGATGACCCAGTGCAATTGCGGCCACTGGCGCGTGGCCTGCAGCAGCTGCTCCAAGCCTTGCTCCAGGCGTTCGCGAAAGGCGGGCTCGTCCAGCAGGTCGCCAGGGTAGTAGCCGCACAGCGACAGCTCGGGAAAGACCAGCAGGTCGGCCTGCGCGTGCGCGGCGCGGGCAGCGGCCTCGGCCATGCGGGCCACGTTGCCGGCGATGTCGCCGACGGTGGGGTTGAGTTGGGCAATGGTGATGCGCAGCATGAATGGAGCCTTGACGGTGTCAGGCGGCGACAGGCTGGGCCAGGCCGAAGACCTGGCGCAGATAGGCCAGATAGGTTTCGTCGTTGCACAGCGTCTTGCCCGGCGAGTCCGAGATCTTGGCCACGGGCTGGCCGTTGGCGTGGGTGAGCTTCATCACGATGTTGATGGTCTCCAGCCCCATGTCGTTGGTCAGCCGCGTGCCGATGCCGAAGCCCAGCTGTATGCGGTCGGCAAAGCGCTGGTACAGGGACAGGGCCGTGTCCAGGTCCAGCCCGTCGGAGAACACCAGGCGCTTGGCCTGCGGGTCTATGCGCAGCTTCTGGTAGTGGGCGATGGCCTTCTCGCCCCAGGCATACGGGTCGCCCGAGTCGTGCCGCAGCCCGTCGAAGAGCTTGGCGAAGTACATGTCGAAATCGGCCAGGAAGGCATCCATGCCCACGGTGTCGGTCAGGGCCACGCCCAGGTCGCCCCGGTACTCCTGCACCCAGTCCTCCAGCGCGGCGATCTGGAAGTCGCGCAGGCGCACGCCCTGGGCCTGGTAGCTCTGCAGGTACTCATGGGCCATGGTGCCTATGGGCACGATGCCGAAGTCGCGCGCAAGCAGCACGTTGGACGTGCCCTTGAACCACTGCGCCGTCTGCGTGGCAAAGGCCTGGACCACCTCGCGCTGCCAGGCGCCCGAGAAGCGCCGGCGCACGCCGAAGTCGAACAGCTCGAAGGGATTGCGCAGCCTGGCCTCGCAGGCCAGGTGGCGCAGGCGCTCGATCTTGCCGGCCAGGCGCCTGCGGCCTTCGGCCAGCGCCGCCTCCGCGTCGAAGCGCCGGAAATACAGCTCGTTGACGATGGCCAGCACATAGATCTCGAAGCCCATCACATGGACCTGGGGGCCCTTGGCCTCGATGTGCAGGGTGTCGCCATCGGCCCAGGCACGGATGAAGGCGCGCTGGAACTGGAAGATGCGCAGAAAGTCGATGAAGTCGCTCTTCATGAAGCGCAACCCGCCCAGGTAGGCCAGGTCTTCGGGCGTGAAGCGCAGCGCGCACAGGGCGTCCAGCTCGCGCTCCACCTCGGGCAGCAGCTCGGCCAGCGGGAAAGCGGTCTTCGTGCGGCAGACGAATTCGTACTCGGCCTCGGTCTGGGGATTGCGGTGCAGCATGGCCTGCCACATCGTGAATTTGTAGAGATCGGTGTCGAGCAGGCTGGTGATGATGGGAGCCATGGTGCGATGCTGGGGAAACAGGAAAGGGGGCTGCGCGCGGGAAGGCGGTCCGGCCCCTACAGGTGGAGTTCTTGGCTGGAGGCCAGCCGCAATCCGCGGGCCTGCATGGCTGCCAGGAAATCATGGTGCGCGGACTCGAAGCCCGGCACCGGGCTCATGGCGTCGTGCATCAGCACGATGCGCTCAGGATGGGGAAGGTGCTCGACCAGATGCTCGACCGTGGAGCGCACGCAGTGACTGCTCGCCTCGCCCGCGACCACCAGTATGTCTGCCTGCCCCAGCCGCTCCAGCAAGGCTGTATTCAGCAAGGTCGCCGGATCGGCAGGGTCGGGCACCTCGGCCAGCAGCGCGCTGTAGTGCTCGGTCCAGGGATTGAGCCCCTTGAAAACGTTGTACACGGCGCGCTGGCGCTGCTGCTGCCAGTCGCCGCAGGCCGCCAGCACATCGGCATGGATACCGTGGCCCCAGCTGCCCACTTCGCAGTGCACGGGCCAGACCATCAGCGTGTAGCGGCTGTTGGCTTCGAGTGCATCCAGATAGTCCAGGCTGCGCTGCAGCGCCTCGGCGTTGCGCGGCCGGAACACCCCCGCCCGCACCTGCGCCGCCGTGATCGCGGTGAACGGCGCCACATCGCCGCTATCGTCGCCATCGCCCTGTTGCCAGAAAGCCGGATGGGCGATGTCGTAGCGCTGGTGCGAGTCCAGAGTCACCGTGATGGCGTCCACCTTCGCCCCCTCGCGCCGTATCCAACCGGCAAGCCGCTGCATGTTGGCATGTGCGCCCGCCACGGGAAGGCTGGGACGTTGCCCGCCGGGGCGCCAGTCGTCAGGCAGATCGCAGAAGTCGTTCTGGGGGTCTATGACCAGGAGCTGGGTGGTGGCAGATGGCATGGGTGAGTGCACGAAAGCAACAGCGCGGACGTGTATCAGGTGAATGCTTCAGTGTAGTGCTGCGGGAGCCCGGTCTGCTTTCAGGGCTGATCCTGCAAGTGCTCTGGTTTTGGCAAAGCAGGTCGCAACTCCCTGTCAAGGGCAGGGAGGAACAAGCAGGGCCAGCTCCTTCAGAACATGATGCGGAACCTACAATGGGAGGTTTTACGTATTTCGTTGGCGGTTTTGCCTGTTTCAGACCGCCATTGCGCTGATTTCAGGCGTGCCCTGCATCAACCGAATGGATTCATTCGGTAGCTTTTGATTATCAATATGGCATCCCTTCAGGTAACAACGACTTTCATGGGTGTAGGGTTGGCCGCGCTGATTCTGTACCTGATCCGGCGCGACCACCTCTACCTCATGCACGGGCTGTTCTGGGTCGTCGTTGCCGCGGCTGCCGTCGTGCTCGGCGTCTGGCCAGGGATGATCAACCGCCTGGCAGCAGGCCTGGGCATCAGTTATCCACCAGCCATGCTGCTGCTGCTGGCCAGCATCGTCCTGCTCATCAAGGCCTTGCATGCCGACATGGTCAACACCCGCATCGAGCGTGATGTGCGGCGGTTGAACCAGCGGTTGGCAATGCTGGAGGCTGATGCTGAGGACATGCGACGTTCAGTTGAACCTGGTCAAGCGTCGCTATGAGTGCATTACTGCTGAGCGTTGTCCTTTGTGGTGGTTCTGGCACCCGGCTGTGGCCGCTTTCGCGTGAGACCTATCCCAAGCAGTTCCTCGCGCTGACGGACGAGATCACCATGTTGCAGCATACGGTCGTCCGCCTGAAGGGTTTGGCAGACCGCATACCGCAGGCGCCCAAGCCCCTACTCGTTTGCAACGAGCAGCACAGATTCCTGGCAGCGAGCCAACTTCTGCAAATCGGCTTGGAACAGTGCCCCATCTTGCTGGAGCCCGCTGGGCGCAATACCGCGCCAGCGCTTACTCTGGCTGCATTGCAGGCCAGTGTGGAACACGACGATCCTGTTTTGTTGGCAATGCCAGCGGACCATATGATCACCGAATCTGGTGCCTTCCATGCTGCAGTTGAGAGTGCCTATTCTGCTGCGATCCGTGGATGCATGGTGACTTTCGGAATCGTTGCTGTCCGGCCCGAGACGGGTTATGGATACATCCATTACGGGCAGTCCGACGAGGCTGGGCTGCATGCGGTGCAGGGTTTCAAGGAAAAGCCCACTGCCGCGCAGGCGCAGTGCTATCTCGATGCCGGCGATCATCTGTGGAACAGTGGACTGTTCATGGTGCGAGCCAGCGTATGGCTGCGTGCCATCGCCGCTTGCAGGCCCGACATTCTTGAGGCCTGCAGTGCTGCCATGCGCAGTGCTTGCCGGGACGTTGACTTCATCCGTCCGGTCGCCGATGCGTTCCTGTCCTGCCCGTCCGACTCCATCGACTATGCCGTCATGGAGCGCCTGCCGATAATGCCCTCGCTTGAAATTCCTGCTCTTGTGGTGCCTCTTGACGCTGGATGGTCCGACTTAGGTGCTTGGGACGCCTTGTGGGATGTGCATGACAAGGACGAGAGGGACAACTCGCTGAGCGGCAATGTCCTTCAACGCCATTGCGATAACTCCTTGCTGATGTCCAGCAGCCGTTTGGTGGTGGGCGTAGGCCTCGAAAACATGGTGGTGATCGAAACACCGGACGCCGTACTCGTTGCCGACAAGCGGCAAACACAGGAAGTCAAGCAAATGGTCACTTTGCTGGCGGGTAGTGAAAACGGGCAAACCTTCACCCGCTCTCACCGCAAAGTGCATCGCCCATGGGGCTGGTATGACAGCTTGGATCGTGGCGAACGCTTTCAGGTCAAGCGCATCGTCGTCAATCCCGGGGCCAGCCTGAGTTTGCAGATGCACAACCACCGCGCCGAGCACTGGGTTGTTGTGAAAGGCATGGCTGAAGTCACGCGTGATGAACAGTGTTTCTTTCTGAATGAAAATGAGTCAACCTACATTCCACGGGGACATAAACACAGATTGAAAAATCCCGGGAAATTTCCATTGGAAATAATAGAGATCCAGTCTGGTGATCTTCTGAGCGAAGATGACATAGTTCGTTTCGATGATGCTTACGGCCGTGTAACCAGGGGCCGCTGAAATGAAAAGTAAAATAGAAGCCTGTCAGGTCGAAGATCTTGAAGAGGTAGTCAATCATTGCAAAGAAGCAGGGGGCGGTGCTGGTATTGGGTTGTTGCTCATTAACTTCAATACCGCCGTTCAGACCATACGCTGTCTGGATTCGATTTTAAATTCCAGTCTAATGCCCGACAGTATCCTGCTTCTGGATAATGCATCGGAGATAAAAGATTTCAATCTGTTGGTGCAGCACTGCAACTCCCGTTCTATTCCAGGGTTGAATCTGTATAGATCATCAATCAATCTTGGTTTTGCACAAGGAAGTAATCTATTGATCGAGCTGGCATTGCGGGATGAATCCTGTGACAAGATCGTACTGCTCAACAACGATGCCATCGCGGAAAAAGAAATGCTGCATCGTCTGTGCGAGGCTCTGAGATCGCCGGGGAGAATAGGTTTGGCCGGTGGCCGTATGCACAGGCTTTCTCATCCTGAGCAGGTTGATACTCTTGGGATATCCATATATGCGAGCCTGATGCCCGCGGACAGAAAATCCCTGGATGATGGATACATAGGACCCACAGGCGGCTGCTGTATCTTGACCAGAGAAATGCTGGAAGATAGCAGATCTGTTTTTGGCTATTATTTTGATCCTCGTTTTTTTTGTTATTGTGAGGATACAGATCTGGCATTGCGATCTCTTTTGCTTGGATATACGCCTGCCTATATAGATGAGCTGTTGGCGTTACACGAAGGGCAGGCGAGTAGTGGGAAAGTAAACAATTTTGTGGCTTACCATGGCTTGCGCAATGTGTTCTGGATGCATATCAAGCTTATGCCGCGTGCCCTGTTGTGGAAACACGGAATTCTGATTCTATTGGCCCATTTTTTAACAGTGGGAAGGCATTCCGTCAATGGAAGGTTCGGGCTGTTGATCAATATCTACAAGGATGTTTTTGGCAGGATGCCAGAGTTCTGGTATGAGCGTCGAAGAATAAAGAACTACATGAGAGAGAATGGGCATGTCATCGATTCGCTGCTAACGCAACGGTTCTATAGAAAAGGGTATGCACGCCAGTTATGGAAATCTATGCGGGGCTGATCCCTTGAGCTGATTTTCTGGAGTTGAAATAATTTGGGTTCATGAGTCTATTTCATGAAGGCGGGTGGAAATGTTTGGTAAAAAATCAAAGATGGTCAAGAAGGCACTGGTTGCTGGTTGGAAGGTGTGCTCCTGATGCAGCATTTTTCAGTCAGCCCAAGGGAAATGGTAGCCAGCCTCTGGCGGCATAGGGAACTTGTCTATGCGTCTGCCAAGCGCGAGGTGCTAGGAAGATACCGCGGCTCCGCTTTGGGGTTGCTGTGGTCCTTTTTCAACCCGATTTTCATGCTGGCGGTATATACATTTGTTTTCAGCGAAGTATTCAAGGCGCGCTGGAATCCTGGGAGTGAGTCCAAGACGGAATTTGCCTTGGCATTATTCGCTGGATTGATCATTTTTAATCTGTTTTCCGAATGCGTTAACAGAGCACCCAATCTTGTACTGTACAACCCCAATTATGTGAAAAAAGTTCTGTATCCGCTTGAGATATTGCCTTTTGTTGCATTTCTATCTGGTCTCTATCACGCCTTGGTCAGTCTGGCTGTATGGATGGTTGCTTATCTGATATTTTTTGGGATACCTCATCCTACAGTGCTGCTATTGCCGCTGATTATTGTTCCATTCGGACTGTTTATTATGGGGGTCAGCTGGGGACTTGCTTCCTTGGGCGTATTTTTACGAGACGTTTCCCAGTTTATTGGCGTATTGACCATGGTCTTGATGTTTCTCAGTCCTGTCTTCTATCCGGTGAGCTCATTACCAGGAAACTATCGTCATATCCTCTATATCAACCCTTTGACCATAGTGATAGAGCAGACTCGCGACATTCTTTTCTGGGGAAAGCTCCCTTCGGTTACATCCATGCTGATTTACTGGGTTGGCTCCATTGCTATTGCCTGGTTGGGTTTTGCTTGGTTTCAGAAAACAAGAAGGGGTTTTGCGGATGTTCTCTGAAAATGCGATCGAAGTCCATGATTTGAGCAAGTGCTATCAAATCTACGATACTCCGCGTGACCGCCTGAAGCAATTTCTCCTTCCTGCATTGAGAAGATCTGTTGGGCTCACGGAAGAAAAGTATTTTCGTGAATTCTGGGCATTGAGAAACGTCAATTTCTCAATAAAAAAAGGAGAGACTGTCGGGATTGTCGGAAAAAACGGCAGCGGGAAATCCACATTGCTGCAGATCATATGTGGAACGCTGGCTGCTACGACTGGGAGAGTGGAAACAAATGGTCGTATTGCCGCGCTGCTGGAATTGGGGGCCGGATTTAATCCGGAATTCACGGGGCGGGAGAATATCTACCTGAACGGCTCTGTTTTGGGTTTGAGTCGGCAGGAAATTGAAAATCGTTTCGACGAAATACAGTCTTTCGCAGATATTGGGCAGTTCATAGATCAACCGGTAAAAACCTACTCCAGTGGCATGGTTGTGCGCCTGGCATTTGCAGTCGCCATCAATGTCGATCCCCAGATCCTGGTGGTGGATGAGGCGCTTTCGGTGGGCGACGAACTTTTCCAGCGCAAATGTTTTTCCAGGATAGAAGCCATCAGAGCTGCAGGTGCCACAATTTTGTTTGTATCGCACTCTGGCGGAACGGTGGTGGAATTGTGTGATCGCGCAATCTTGCTGGATGGTGGTGAGCGCATTGCCATGGGGATGCCCAAGAAGATTATTGGACGGTACCAGAAACTTTTGTATGTGCCGGAGAATCGTCGAAACGAGATACGAGAAGAAATACGGCGGGAAGATGCCGTTGGGGCCGTGGAAATGGAGAAATCCAGAGAAGCTCCAGTGGTTGACATTGACGAAAACCAAATCGAACCTGCTGAACTGCCTGAAAGCTACGACCCTGCGCTCAAGCCCGTAAGCACCATTTCCTATGGTTCTTATGGAGCCTTGATCGAAGATCCTGCTATATATTCACACGGTGGGGAACTTGTCAATAACCTCAATAGAGGGAAGAGCTATTTTTACCGCTACAAGGTCAGGTTCAGTCAATCAGCCAGCAATGTCAGATTCGGCATGATGATAAAAACGACAAATGGTATTGAACTGGGTGGAGGGGTATCGGCCGCCTCCAATAGGGAAAGCCTGGCATTTGTGGAGGCAGGATCTACCTTCAATGTGGAGTTCGAGTTTTCCTGCCAGTTGAATTCGGGAGTGTATTTTTTGAATGCGGGTGTGGTCGGAGAGCTGAATGGCAGCGAGACATATCTGCATAGATTGGTCGATGTCGCAATGTTCCGTGTGCTATCGGAGACGAACAATCTCGCAACGGGAGTTGTTGATTTCTCTTGTATGCCAAATATAGAATTTGAGAATAATTAATATGCCAGAAGCAATGAAGCGTGTTGAAAGCCAGCAAAAACTTGTGATCGTCCTCGGTATGCATCGCAGCGGGACTAGCGCTATTACGAGAGGCCTCAAGGTCATTGGTGTGGAGCTGGGCGATAGGCTGGAGCCGCCAGCTGCAGGAATCAACGACAAAGGATATTGGGAGGATATGGATCTGGTGGCTCTCAATGTCGAGATGCTCGATGTCTGTGGGCGGAGTTGGCACAGCTTGGATCCAATACAAGAAGCGGACGTAGAGGTTCTTCTTGACCGTGGCTATATTCTGCGAGCGATTGAACTATTGCGCAGCAAGATCCTGGAAAACCGGAGCTTTGGCTTCAAGGACCCTCGTACCGCAAAGATGCTTCCCTTCTGGGCACATGTCTTCGAAGCGGGGTCTTTCGACGTGCGATATGTATTGGCCGTTCGAAATCCATTAAGTGTAGCCAAGTCGCTCGGGAAGCGGGATGGTTTTGATCAGAGTAAATCCTATCTGTTGTGGGCCGAGCACATTCTGACAAGTCTTTCCAACGTCGGAAATTGGCCGGTGCTGGTGATGGACTACGATGAACTCATGCTGAAGCCTGACGAGCAGTTGGGAAAGCTTGCGCGCTGGATGGGTGCAGGAATCGATTTCAAGGAGTTGGAGTCTTATCGTGAAGAATTCCTGGACGAGCAGCTGAGGCATTCCCGCTTCAGTGCCAGTGACGTTTACTCGGATATGGCCGCGCCCGGATTAGTGCACGATATTCACCGCCATCTGGACAATATAGGAAAAGGATTGGCATCGGTTGATGATCTACGTCAATCCGGGGTGCTGGAAAACTGGTTGCTGGAATTCAATCGCATGCGGCCGGTTCTGAAGATGGTTGACAGATTGCATGGTCGCCTACAGGGAAAAGAAAAAGAGATCTCACACGCTGACAATGAAGCCGTGGAGAGAGAGCGGATAATCGCCGAAAAAGATAAGCAGATTCTCGAAAAGGACCAGCTTCTCATTCACAATGACCATCGGATTATTCAAAAGGATCATCAGATTGTCGACGCGGGCAGCCAACTGTTGGACAGGGATAGAAAGATACTGGACCTCGACAACAGGCTTATGGAACTGACCAAGCAGATCGTGGATAGGGACATACAGCTTGCGGAAAAGCAAAAGCTGATCGCTGGAAGGGATCAAAGCGTAGTTGTCGCCGACAAGGGACTGGACATCGCCAAGGCCACCATCGATGAGCTGAACGAACGGGTTGCCGGCCTTGAACTGCTGCTGGCGCGCTCGAATAGTGAGGTGGAGCAACAAAGAAGGGACTTGATGGGGCTGATCGCCGCATTGGAGGCAATGCGCTCCAGTGCCAGCTGGCGCTGGACGGCTCCGCTCAGGCGCATCCTGAGCAGCTTGCTGCGTGTCCAGCATGTACTGCACATCCTTCCTAATGTCATCAAAGCAGGTGGCGGCGTGGTGGGCACAGCGCGCACAGCTGCTGCAGTCCTCGGAAACGAAGGTGCTGAAGGCGTGCGCAAGCGCCTGGCACTGGTTTCCAGGGAGGTAGAAATTGCCGAGCAGATCGAGGCGGCCGATAGGGTTGAGGCCGTGGCCTCGCGAAATGAAGTCACGCGGTTGCTGCCAGTCCCCTACTATGTAGATCCTCGGTTGGATGAGCAGCGCTCCGAGGCATTCAAATCTCTTCGCGCCGCTATCCATCTGCATGTATTCGAGATAAGTGCATTGGAAGCGGCGGCTAAACGCCTGTCGGTGCTTCCTTGCCAATTCGACCTATATGTGTCTATAGCACCAGGCTTGGAGCTGCTGGAAGTCCTTGCACGCCTGCGCGAATTTCTGTCGCCAAGTCAGAAAGTCGTGGGTCGAACGACGACCGGGTTTACCCAGCCTTTGGCAGCCATGATCCTGGAGTTCGGAGCTGAATTATCGGGGTACAGGATTGTGGGGCATTTCCACGCGGGAGGTGGCCCAGGACACGATGGTGCATTGGCTCGTCTGCTGGGTGGTGAAAATTCATCGAATGGAAGAGTTGCGCATTTTCTGGAGTTACTGCAGGAGAAGGCAAAAATTGTCTTTGCAGGATCACCGACAGTGGATGAAAAAGCAAAGCAGGAATGGCATGTGCTGGGTACGGTGGCAGAGCGTCTGCTGAAAGAGCATGGCCAAGCTCCTATGGGCAATGTTCAGCCTTTCTTGGTTCCAACGGGAGTCATGTTCTGGGCACAGACTGAAAACCTGAGGGATTTCCTGAGGTTGCCCATTGATTCCGAAGATTTCTCCGAAGTCTTGGCATCTGGGCATGGTAGTGGAACACTTGAATACCTACTCCCTGTACTTGCGAAAAATGGATCTGGAAAGTATATTTTTCTTGAAGAAGGGGATTCGATCAAGGATTACGGGCAGTATGAAGCCTGCCTGGATTATAGTGAATCCATTGTATATAAGGACGTAAAAGTCCTTGCTTACTATCTTCCCCAATTTCATCCGATTCCTGAGAATGATGAGTGGCATGGGAAAGGGTTTACAGAATGGACAAAGGTAAGGGCTGCCAATCCTCTATTTGAAGGTCACTATCAGCAGCATATACCGCACCCCGACTTGGGTTACTATCTGCTGGATGGCCCCGATACCTTGCGTCGGCAGGCTGAACTGATGAAGAAGTCTGGCGTCTATGGTCAGGTCTTCTACCATTATTGGTTTGCCGGAAAGATGATTCTGGAGCAGCCCGCTCGTATGCTGCTGGCCCATCAGGATGTGGCCATGCCGTTCAGTTTCTGCTGGGCGAATGAAAACTGGACCAGGCGATGGGATGGGAATGAGAAGGAAATCCTGCTTGGGCAGAATTATTCAGCCGAGGATGCGCGTGCCTTCATGGAATACCTGATTCCATTCTTCAAGGATCCTAGGTATATCCGAGTGAACGACCGGCCCATGCTTTCAATTTATCGGCCATCCTCCATCCCGAATATCGATGAATATCTGGATGTCTGGGCCGAGGTCTGTGCCGAAGCGGGCCTGCCCAAGCCCTATGTCGTCGCCGTTCTGACGCGTGGAGCTACCGATCCCAAGGATTTCGGCATGGACGCTGGAACCGAGCGTGTTCTCCATGACTGGACGGATGGCGGTGCACCGGAAATAAAACAGAGCCTGAAAAAATACTGGCCTGTCAATGGGAGCGTACTTTCCTATGATGACGTGGCCAACTTCTACATGGGGCAGACGGAGAAAAAGGACTTCAAGTATTTCCGCTCCATCGTGCCTATCTGGGACAACACCGCACGATATGGTTCCGAGGCACTGCTGTTGCATGGCAGTACGCCGGAGTCTTTCCAGAAATGGATGGAAAGCACCATCCAGTACACGGTTTCTACACTGAAGCCATCGGAACAATTCATCTTCGTCAATGCATGGAATGAGTGGGCAGAAGGCGCCCATCTAGAGCCAGACACACGCTATGGATATAGCTATTTGAATTCAGTGGGGCGTTCACTCTCTGGAATTCCCTATGAAAGTCAGTTGAACTATAACGCGGTAATTCCAGAGAATCTGCGGATTCATATCCAGTTCTCAGAGAATGCAAAGAATCAGATGCGCATGGGTCAGAGTGTGCGGGACCGGATGTCTCATAGTCTGTCGCGCTCCACGATTTTCGACCGATTTGAAGTGAGCTGTGATACGGACTTGAGGTCGCTCGGCATGCCCGCCATGAAAATGGGCGCGGTAGCCGATGCGGATGTTGTCATTCGCATAGATAAGGCATGTATTTTCAGCACTCAGGTGTTGGAAAAGATGATTTCCACGGCTTGGGGACTTAGGGCTACCGTAGTTCCTAGTCACTATGGAGATCATCATCACCTGCCAGCCGTGGCGAATAATGGCGCAGCAGTACCTTCGGCTACATGGCATGCTCCGATTAGGGTCGATTTGAGGAAAAGTATTGAGAAGGCCCTCACTTCTTCTATCAGAGTACGTACCGATGCTTGGTGTTTTGAGATCAAGCCAGATACCTTAAATCAGGAAAATCTACCTAAAGTAACTACTGTTGTGAGAATTCACAAATCTGCTGATCTGGGTGAGTTAGAGAACGCACTGGGGTGCTTGAATGCAATGTGGAATTGCTCCGTAATTCCATTGATAGCTGCGCAGGATTTTGATCAACATGGATTGACTGAGTTGCATAAGGTTGTTGATAATTTTTATTGGCGGTCTCCTGTGCTGCCAATTGTTGATGTTTATGAGTCTGGCTCTACTGCGAAAGATCTCCGCTCTCTTATGCTTAATGAGTCATTGAGAAAAGTAAAAACCAAATATTGCGCTTTTCTCGATTACGATGATTTGCTGTTTTCTTCAGCATATGCTAATTTGCTTGAAAGAATCGCTGTTAGTGGTAAATGCGTTGCTTTTGGGCGCGTATTTTCTACAAGTTGTAAGTCAAATCTGAGGTTGCTGGTTGATCGGAAAAAAACTTTTGAATATGGCTATTCGTTTGAAGATTTTCTAGGCTGTAATCATGCGCCACTTCATAGTTTCATGCTGGATCTTGAAGGGATAGATGTGTCAAATATTAAGTATTACGCCGATCAACGCTATATGGAAGATTATTTGTTGACGCTGCAGATATTTAATAGAGATAATTCGGATTGGGACGGTTTGAATCTTAATATTTATTTGGGCGATTACATACATAGTTTGGATCGAGGACATACTCTCGCTTTAAGCGATAATGACGCTAGACAGTCTTTGTTGTCTGATCCTGAATATCTGAACTGCGAGGCAAGAATAAAAGAAGTTAGAAAAACAGCAATGATGGCATCGAATCATTTTTCTAATTAATCCCTCGCTGCATCTTGTAAAATAGTTCTTGGATTATCGAGTTAATTGCCTGATTGATAAAATCAGGCAATTTATTAAATTAATTTGCTCCATTATTTCATGAATTTTCTTCGTATGGATAATGGTGGCTTGAAGGCTTTTGCGTTAAATTTTTCATATCTTAGAAATGAGAAAAATGGATAAAAATTTATTGCTTGGAAGAAAATTTTCGATTGTTTGTGTCGCTTTCATCGCTTTTGCTTTTGGATTGAGTTTCGCATTTTTCTTTTCGCCAGGTTTTATGTCATTTGATTCCCTGCAGCAATACAGGCAAGTGCATAAAATCATTCCTATGACGACGGCCCATCCTCCAATAATGGCCTACACATGGGGGGCTCTCGAAGAGATTTTTAAATCGGTCTCTGCATTATTCTGGTTTCATCAATTAGTTTATTGGTCAGGCTTGATAATATTTGCATGCGTGATTTTTAGTTCTTTTTGGACTCGTGTACTAATCATACTTTTTCTTGGCTTCTGGCCGCCTCTTATTATTTCCACACTTCACGTATGGAAAGATGTAGGGATGCTCGCATGCCTATTGCTTTCATTTTCTGCTTTGCTTGCCTATTCAAAGTTTGAAGGAAAGTTTTGGATAATTATTGCCATAGCCTCTATGTTTTATGCGGCGGCTGTAAGAATAAATGGATTCATCCCTGTATTTATCTTGTCGCTGTGCCTGTGTTATTTGATAGCGCAGAAAAAAGGATTCTCTTCCTATAAGCTTTATTTTTCTTCCTTTTTCGGCGCTCTGGCATTATTGGTGATTTTTTTTATTGGAATATCGCTGGTAAATAAGAATATACAGAAATCTTATGGATTAGGGACTCTTCTGGTTTGGGATATTGCCGCTGTTTCAATTGATAGAGATGTTAATCTATTCCCTTCATATCTTGGTGGTGCTAGTGAACCGGAGTTGATGGAGAAAGTAAAGAAAAATAATAGCAACGAAGCTAATTATCACGTTTTCAGTGTTATTTCCCCTTATCCTGAGCCAGCATATCACTCCCGTTTGATTCGCGACTGGGTCACAATTGTTTTTGAAAACCCGGTTGAGTATTTGAAGCACCGTTTTCATGTATTTTTATCGCTCTCAGGAGTTCATGTTAAAGGTGCTGTTTACTATCCTTTCCATCCTGGAATAGATGAGAATGAATTCGGTCTAAGTTTTAAAAATATGACGGACGTAGAGATGTGGAAAACTCTCGGCTTTTTTTCAAAGATAGCAAGTTATCCAATATATCAGGCATTTTATTATTATTTACTTGGTATTTTTGTAATTTTCATTGGTGTTCTTCGTGTTATTAGGGGCTCTGAATATAGAGAGCAGTACATTGTTGCTACCGGACTTTCTGTAAGTGGTCTGCTAAACGCGATGTCATTATTTTTTATTGCAACTGCGGCAGATTTTAGATATATTACTTGGTCGATAGAGGCTGCTGTATTAAGCGCTTGCTTGGTTGCAGTGTTGGGAATTGCCGAATTTCGGGGTAAATTTAAAAAATGAAAATTTCTGAGAGTGGGGGGGAATGTTGGCACATCCCCGATTTTAGAGTAGGACCGGCCTAAGAATTTTTATCAATTTAGTCGAGCGAGTCATGGTTTGTTCTTTCATTTTTAGATAAAAGAAAACACCGTGACAGCTTGCCTGCTTTGTCGTTTGTTGGTTCAATGAAAATTTGCTCGAAGATTGTTTCTGGAAATACTAAGATGAACTGGCTTGTCTAAAGGGATGCCGATGCTGTAGATGAATATAGATAAGATACATGTATTGCATTCATTCTGAGCGACGAAGAAAAATTGTCGATGCAATCTGGCGGAAAATGCAAGCCGATAATATCGGCTTATAAAATAGAAAAATCTTGTCGAGAGCGCAAGAAATTCTGGATAGCGCGGACTAATCGAAAGCCTGCGCAATTTCTTTGGTTCTAGCATAGTCAGCGAGCGCCTTGACTTGGTGCAGCGCATAAACTTATGGCTGCGGAAATAATGCAAGAGCAACATTGGTTGCCCTGAAGACTGAACAGCTTAAAACTGTGGGCTATTCACTCCTCTTGACGTTCCAGTCCTCAACCTAGGCTAGGGTTAATGCGAGCAGCAATAGCCTGCTGCTGTTCGCGCCCCAACGGCTACTTCCAAAAACATCTGTAAAAGATTTCTCATGCGCATCGCCGTCGCCATCCCCTGCTACAAGGTCACCCAGCATGTGCTCGGTGTCATCAACTCCATCGGCCCCGAAGTCGAGGCCATCTATGCCGTGGACGACGCCTGCCCTGCCGGCAGCGGACGCTTCATCGAGGAGAACAACACGGACCCACGCGTGCGCGTGCTCTACAACCCCGAGAACCGGGGCGTGGGCGGCGCCATCGTCACAGCCTACAAGGCGGCGATTGCCGACGGCATGGACATCGTGGTGAAGATCGATGGCGACGGCCAGATGGACCCCTCGCTGCTGCCGCTGTTCGTGCGTCCCCTGCTGCGCCACCAGGCCGACTACACCAAGGGCAACCGCTTCTACCGGCCTGAGTCGGTACAGGACATGCCTCCGGTACGCCTGTTCGGCAATGCCGTGCTGTCCTTCATGACCAAGCTCAGCTGTGGCTACTGGAACGTGATGGACCCGACCAATGGCTATACGGCCGTACGCACCTGCGTGCTGGCCGAGCTGCCGCTGGACAAGCTGGAAAGCCGGTATTTCTTCGAGACCGACATGCTGTTCCGCCTGAACACCGTGCGCGCCGTCGTCAAGGACGTGCCCATGGATTCGGTTTATGCCGATGAGGAGTCCAACCTCAAGATCGGCAAGGTGCTGCCCGAATTCCTGCGCAAGCACGCCTCGCGCCTGTGGCGGCGTTATGTCTACAACTACCTGGTGCGCGACTTCAACGTCGGAACGCTCTATAGTCTTTGTGGAAGCTTGATGGTTCTTGTAGGTGTGCTGTTCGGTGTTTGGCACTGGATTGCCAGCTCAGCCGCGAGTCACCCGGCAACTAGCGGCACAGTAATGCTCGCTGCACTTCCTATTCTAATTGGTATCCAGGGGCTTATTGCGTTCTTGCACCATGATGTGAGCAATGTCCCAACGGAGCCAATCAGCCTTTCACTTGAAGATAAATGAATTCAGGATTTTCTGATTAATTGGCTTGGTGCTCTAGTCTATATGTTCCATAGCACTCCTTTTTTCAATTGTTCCGATCAGCTTTAATTTTATTGGTGCTTAAATATCTGCCCGCGGTTATTTTCAGGATTGCTAGTTGAGAATATCTGAATGTGTTTGACGGCGCATGCAGATAAAGTGCATTCTCTTCGAGATTCCAGGCTGACCGGGGAATTAATTAAAAATGTGAAAGGCTCTGGTGTGTGGAAGAAAAATGGATGAAAATTTCAGAGATTAGGTCGATGTGAGGAAGTCCTGTTGAATTCTTGAAGAATAATCTCTGTGGCTTCGTCGATTGAGATTTCTGCGCTGTTGATTTTTATGTCTGGTGCAGTTGGATTTTCATATGGACTGCTGATGCCGGTCATGTTGGGCAGCTTTCCATCTCTGGCCTTCTTATAAAGACCCTTGGGATCGCGTTTTTCGCAAACCTCTAGAGGTGTATCAAGAAAAATCTCGATGAAATTCTGCTCGCCAATTAGCTGTTTTGCCATTTTTCGTTCAGCCAGAAAAGGGCTGATAAAAGCAGTTATTACGATAATTCCAGCATCCAACATTATTTTTGAAACTTCCGTAATGCGCCTTATGTTTTCCACTCGATCTGCGTCGGTGAATCCCAAATCTTTATTGAGTCCCTGTCGAACATTGTCACCATCTAATATATAGGTGCGCTTACCTTGGGCAAAGAATTCTTTTTCCAATGCATTGGCAAGCGTTGACTTGCCCGAGCCTGAAAGTCCTGTGAACCAGATTACTTTTCCTGGATGCCCGTTCAGCCTTTCCCTGTCCTGACGCGTGATGCTTAGTGCTTGTCTGTGCACATTCTGGGCACGGCGCAGACTGTGGTGTATCAAGCCTGCGGCTACGGTGGCATTGCTGAAGCGATCCACCAGAATGAATGCACCCAAGGTACGGGAATGCTTGTAGGTATCGAAGGCCAATGGGCGAGTCAGGGCCAGATTGCATACGGAAATATCGTTGAGTTTCAACTGCCGGCATGACTCATGGGCCAGGCTATTGATTTCCACCCGATATTTGATCGTTGTTATGGAGGCTCCGGTCCACTGGTTTGCCAGCTTGAGGTCATAGTTGCGTCCCACGAGTCCCGCATCCTCATGCATCCAGACAAGGGTGGCTTCAAACTGGTCAGTTAACTCCAGAGGCGCATCCGGCGCAGCAAACATGTCACCCCGCGAGGCATCTACTTCCCTGTCGAGCACTAGTGTCACGGCGTCTCCTGTGCCCGCGGTTGGGAGGTCTCCGTCGAAGGTCACCAGCCTATCGATTTTGGCCGTCTGCCCGGATGCGCACACACGCACGCTGTCCCCCACGGAGATTTGTCCGCCGGCCACCGTTCCGCTGAAACCTCGAAAATCCGCATGCGGCCGGTTCACCCATTGCACCGGAAAAACGAACCGTGTATCCATTGGTCGTGGTATGGCCGCGGTTTCCAGATAGCCAGCGAGTGTGGGTCCAGAATACCAATGCATATTTGCTGACCGACTGATTACGTTGTCTCCACCCAATGCACAAATTGGTATCGTTGAAACGCTTTCAAAACCAAGTTTGTCGGAGAGCTGCTTAAAGCTGCTTGTAATTTGCTGGAAAGTCTCGGCGCGAAAGCTGACGAGATCCATCTTGTTGATGGCAACGGCTACATGACGTATACCCATCAGAGATGCTATATAGGCATGGCGCCTTGTCTGCGGGACAACACCTTTTCTCGCATCGATGAGTATGATGGCCAGATCGGCAGTGGAGGCCGCTGTGACCATATTACGCGTATATTGCTCATGGCCCGGTGTGTCCGCTACGATGAATTTTCTGCGGGCAGTCGAGAAGAAGCGATAAGCAACATCGATAGTGATGCCTTGTTCGCGTTCGGCAGTTAGACCGTCGACGAGCAGGGCAAAATCTAGCTGCTCTCCCTGCGTTCCGTACCGCTTGGAATCTGCTTGCAGAGTTGCCAACTGATCATCGAATATCTGTTTGGAGTCGAAAAGCAGGCGCCCGATCAAAGTGCTTTTCCCGTCATCGACGCTGCCGCAGGTGATGAATCGCAACAGATCTTGCTGGTTCTGGGTGTCAATCCATTCGTGGAGCTTGACCTGAGATGGGCCTTGTTCTTGTTTTTTCGACATCAGAAGTATCCTTCCTGTTTTTTTCTTTCCATGCTTCCTGCGCTGTCACTATCAATTTTTCGGCCCTGGCGTTCTGATTGCCTGGATTGGATCAGCTCGAGCAGAATGTCTTCTATGTTTTCCGCTTCCGATTCCACAGCGCCTGTCAGTGGATAGCAGCCTAGCGTCCGGAAACGAATTTTTCTGATCTGTATGGATTCACCTTCAGTGAGTCGACACCGATCGTCATCGACCATCATGATCATTTCAGGCCGCACCAGCACGGCCCTGGGCTTGGCGAAATACAGTGGAACAACGGGGATATTTTCCTGGTAGATGTATTGCCAGATATCCAGTTCAGTCCAGTTGGACAAAGGGAAGACTCGTATGCTTTCACCTGGGTTCTTGCGGGCGCTGTAGAGATTCCAGAGCTCTGGCCGTTGACTCTTGGGGTCCCAGCGGTGGGATGGACTTCGAAAGGAGAAAATCCGTTCCTTGGCCCTGGATTTTTCCTCGTCGCGTCTTGCTCCTCCAAAAATTATGTCGAACCGGTGCTGATCTATTGCCTGCTTCAGTCCTTCTGTTTTGGTGATATCGGTGTGCAGGGCAGAGCCATGGTCAAAGGGATTGATATTCTTGTGTATGGCTTCTGGATTGATATGCACCAGAAGCTGCATCCCGCTTTCTCGCGCCATACGTTCCCTGAACATATACATTTCCTGGAATTTCCACCGTGTATCCACGTGGAGCAGAGGAAAGGGGGGCGGAGCTGGGAAAAACGCCTTGCGGGCGAGATGCAGCATCACGCTACTGTCCTTGCCTATGGAATAGAGCATGGCGGGGTTCTGTGCTTCGGCCACCGCCTCGCGCAGGATGTGGATGCTTTCTGCTTCAAGGTGTTTCAGATGCGGGCTACCACAAGGGCGCGGACGTCGTAGCCTATCGTCGGGAGAGGGCAGGGCATGGTAGGCGTGCTCGACCCAACAGGTGCCTGCCGGCTCGGGTTGACCACGCAAGAAGCCGACCAGCTCGCCGTGGGGGAAGAGCGTGATGGACTTGCCCAGGTGTTGCTGAAGCCGGGCGATGGCTCCGAGTACGGCAATGGGACTGCATACGGGCAGCGGCAACCAGAATCTGCCTCCCCTCGCATCATTGAGATGCAGGCAAGGCTTGCCGCCAGGCAACGGGGCCAGTTGGGCGAATAACACGCGCTCTCGTTTTTTACGGGCCTGTTCCAGGGCCCATACGATGACCAGGTTCTTCGCAGCCCGTCCCAGCTCATCCCGCAGGCCTGTTGCATCTAGTTCACGCGGGAGGAAATCCATCGATTGCAGGCGTCGCTCGGCAGTTCGCTTGGTGTCAGCCAAGCCGAGGCCGCGCAGGTGCTCATAGGCGGTCTGGGTATCCCAGACACGCTCATGCTCCAATCCTTGAAGCGAAGATGATTTTGTCGCATTTTGCATTTTTCTGGAATTTTCGCTGTGTTTGCCAGTTGATGTGTTATATTTTTTTGTGTTTAAACGTATTTTTACATTATGCGTCAACTCGAGGTCGAGAGGTTGCTACCACGGGTCGTGGAGCTGGCATGCCGGGCTGGCGAGCAGGTCATGGCGGTGTACGAAGAGGGACGGCTTGAACTGCAGAGCAAGGCAGACAGCAGTCCCCTTACGCGGGCCGATATCGCTTCGCACCAGTGCTTGGTCCAGGGGTTGGCAGATTTTGGGCTGGGCTGCCCTGTGGTCTCGGAAGAGGAAGAGGTCTCTGTAAGCGAGCGCTGCGATCAGGGCCATTTCTGGCTCCTTGATCCCCTGGACGGCACCAAGGAATTCATCGCCCGCAATGGAGAATTCACTGTCAATGTTGCCTTGATCGAGGCTGGACGGCCGGTGCTCGGTGTAGTGGTAGCTCCCGCTTTGGGCCAGATCTATTGGGCCGCCAAGGGGCTGGGAGCGTTCCGCTCCGTATCTGGTGTGGTGGACCGCATCCACGTTTCCAGGGCCTTAGCGGATGGATCCGCTGCGGCGCCGTTGCGTGTCGTGGTCAGCAAGAGTCATCTGGATGAAGATACGCAGGCTTTCATAGGTAACCTGGGTCGAACAACTCTGTTGCAGGCCGGAAGTTCTCTGAAATTCTGTCTCGTGGCCCAGGGACTGGCCGATGTGTATCCGCGTCTGGCTCCAACCTGCGAATGGGATACGGCGGCCGCCCAGTTGATTCTTGAAGAGGCCGGAGGAGTCGTGATCGATCTGGAAGGTAAATCCTTGCGCTACGGGAAACGGGAGGTGCTCAATCCCTCCTTCATCGGTGCCTGCTCGCGGGATGTAATTCCTCGTGCTTGACGGCGCCTACGTGTTGGCCGGTGCGCTGACGGGGGGGGTGGTCGGGCTTACCGGTGTGGGAGGCGGCGCGCTCATGACGCCCGTGCTGCTGATCTTCTTCGGCGTGGCGCCAGCGACTGCAGTAGCCACGGACCTGTGGTTTGCCGCAATTACCAAGGTGTTTGGCGCTGGAGCCCACCATTCCGCCGGCAATGTGGACTGGCAGGTTGCCCGCCGTCTGTGGTTGGGCAGTATTCCTGCGGCGCTGGCAGCTATGGCATGGGCGCATGGGGGGCACGCTTTTGCGAGGCTGGATGGGCTCAGCCGCTTGATAGGTGTAGCTGTGCTGCTGACCAGTCTGGGCCTGGTGTTGGCTCCTTGGCTGGCGCGAAGACTGGAAAATGGGTGGTCCGGGCGGCCAGCCAGACGGCCAGTTCGCGCCCAGGCAGCACTGACGGTGCTGGCGGGCGCATTGGTAGGTGTCTGCGTTTCCCTGACATCCGTGGGCGCCGGCGCGCTGGGTAGTCTGGCACTCATGTGCCTGTATCCCCTGCGCATGCACTCCCACCGTCTTGTTGCCACGGATATCGTTCACGCCATCCCCCTGGCTTTGGTCGCCGGTACTGGCTATCTGCTGGCGGGCATGGTTGACTGGCTTATGCTCCTGAGCCTGCTGGTGGGCTCCGTTCCGGCCGTGCTGGTCGGAAGCCGCGCGGCGGCGAAGCTTCCGCCTCGCCTGCTTCAGCTGTGCCTGGCTTCAGTGCTTCTGGTTGTGGGTCTGAAGGTGATCGTCTGAAGGCTAGATCCGGGGCTGAACACTGCGCCGGCCATGCGCAATGCTGAGAAGTGATGATACGGCGGCGTAACGGACGGCGTTGGCCCAGGAGCGGAAGATTTTCGACCGGTCTGTTCTTGCAGTGTGCAGCGGCAGAGCCACTTCG
Source organism: Delftia sp. Lp-1 (assembly GCF_020523835.1). NCBI lineage: Bacteria > Pseudomonadati > Pseudomonadota > Betaproteobacteria > Burkholderiales > Comamonadaceae > Delftia > Delftia sp. Lp-1. The sequence goes on from NZ_JAJALJ010000001.1 coordinate 473,568, forward strand.
GCGATTTCCAGGCCTTGCCTGCGCATGAGCAGCAAAGTCCCGATGTCCTGGTAGTCGAGCATCGTGGCTTCGGTGGAGGTCGCAACCTCCAGTGCCTGCCGGTTGTACAGCCGGAACCCAGACACAAAATCCCGCAGTCCAAACCCCGTCAACCAGCGAAACCACTGCCATGCGATGCGGCGCACCAGGCTGTTGCGTTCGGCGAAGTAGGCTACGACCATGTCCGCCTGCTTGCGTTGTGCCAGCAGCGTGAGCAGCTCCTCCACCTCATAGCGACCTTCGGCGTCGATGGTGACGACGGTCTGGAACCCATGGGTCTGCGCATAGCGCAGGCCGGTCTGCAGGCTGCCCCAATTGGTCATTGCCAGCAAGGGGCGCAGCACCCTGGCACCGCATTGCTCGGCTTCATGGCAGGTAGCATCCGTGCTTCTGTTGTCCACGACTAGCACGCTGGCCTCGACCAATGCATGCACGCGACGTATCAGGTGCGCAATCTCGGCTTCGTTGTTGCGCGTGGAAATGACAACCAGCAAGTCCTGGCGTGCTCTTGCCGGGCGGGTGTCGGGTGCCAGGCTGCGGTAGTGGCGCGCCACGCTTCGTTCACAGGGGCCGATGCTGAAAAACCGATGCAAGGCCTTGTAGCCCGATTGGCCCAGCCGCTGCCTGAGGGCCGTGTCGTGCTGCAGGCGAGCAATGCTGCTGCGCCAGGCATCAATGTCTTCAAACGGTACATGCAGGCCGGCGTGCGAGTGGGCGACTACCCAGGGCATGCCCGAACCGGGAAGGTCAGTTACCAAACAGGGCTTGCCGTGCAGCATGGCCTCCAGCAATACGATGCCGAAAGCTTCCGTACGTTCGCGCGAGGCAAGACAGAAGATGTCGCACTCTGCAAACAAGGCATGTTTTTCCTCGTCCGATACCGAGCCCACCAGTCGCACACTGGCCTGTTTGCCCTCGGGAGTGCATTGGCGTATCAGCTCTTCCAGGGATGCTCGCAGCTCGCCTTCTCCCGCAATCAGCAACTCCACGCTTGGCATGGCCGAGACGGCTCGGATCAAGGTCTCGAAGCCTTTGTAGTAGGTCAGCCGCCCGATGGACAACAGGCGCAGCCGGGTGTCGGGGCGCCAGCCTTGGCCGTGCTGCAGCGATGCTGGTGCAGGAATGGTTTCGAGGTTCAGGCCCAGCGGAACGATCTCGCATTTGCTGCGCCAAGTGCGCAGGGCATTGCTGGCCTCAAGATAGGGTGGCGACGTTGCGAATACCTGTTGGGCGCGTTCCAGCAAGGCCTGCTCGAACGGCCGGTACAGCATGTAGGCCAATGCCACGGACCACTTGATGTTGGACACCACCACATCGGAGTGCCAGTGGATGACCCAGGGCACGCGCCGCGCGATGGGCAGGGTCAGTGCCCAAAGCGCCGAGTTGTTGGGCAGATGCAGGTGCAGTACGTCGGGCTGAATGCGTTCGATGGCGCGGCCCAGTGCGCGCCGGAATCCCATGGCCATGGGGGCATAGACCAGATTGAATTGAACGGGCACGCGTTCCAGCCAGGCGGGATCATCCGGCTCCGGATCACCATGGACCAGGGCATGGGCATCGACACCCTGGCGTCGTTGCTCGTGTATCAGGTCGGCCAGAAAGACTTCCATGCCGCCCCGGTAGGGAGGGAAGAATTTACCGACGTGAAGTATGCGCAGGGCCATGGCGGACAGCGCCTACTTCGTCGTCTGAGGCTTTGCGGTAGCCGGGCTCAGCTGATTGCGGACCTGCCGGTACTGCGGATTCTGTGGCTCCAGGCGTATTGCCTGGTCCAGACTCTTCAGTGCTTCCGGCAGGTTGCCCAGGCCGTGATAGGCCATTGCACGCCCGTAGAAAGCGGGCGCGCTGGGGCTGCGAGCAACCAGTGGTTCCAGCAGCTCTTTGGCTTGCGCACTATCACCCTGGCCGACAAGGGCCAGCCCCAATCCGACGATCAGGCGAGGGGCGTTTGGCGAGGTCTGCAGCAGAGTTCGGAAGTCGTCAGCTGCAACTTTGTATTGCTGCACACCTATGGCCGCCTCTGCGCGTTTCAGGCGCAGGGTCTGCTCCATTTGCTTGGCGTTGGCACTGTCTTCGGGGGGCTCGCCCAGGGCGCGTGAGTATTCCTCGAATGCTGCGCGCAACTGGCCTGTGGCCATCAACGCTTCGGCTTTCTGGTAGTACAGGGCTTGGCCATTGAAGCCTTTGGCCTGGGCTGCGGCAAAGGCATTGAGGGCTTCGGGGAATTTCTTTTGCTGGGACAGAACGGCACCCATATTGAACAGCGCATTACCGCCCAAGTCTCCAAGGGCATTGGCCGTGGCGAAGTCCTGCAGCGCCTGGTCGAGCATGCCCTTGTCTGCATGTGCTGTTCCGACGTTCAGGAAGGCACGGCCGCGTCCCACGGCATTGGCGGGGGCTTTTTTGTCGATTTTCTCAGCGGCATCGGCCCAGGATGTGCCTACATCCTGAAGAGAGAGCACGCGCTCGAGAGCCATGGCTCCGAACACCATGCCGATGACGATGCCGACGATGTAGATGGTGCGTGGCTTGACCCCTGTCAACGCAATGGCCACCAGCCCCGGAATAGCCACCGCCCACAGGTAGCTGCGGTACAGCACGAAGGGATCCTGCAGCCAGACTGTGGCGAATTCAGTGGCATACCAGAGAAGGGGAAACAGAATGCAGAGGGCGACGAGGCCGATGACGCCTGGGCGCTTGATCAATGCCCACAAGGCGCAGCCCAGCACGGTGAGATAGCCCATGGCTCCGGCAAGGTGCCATATCGATCCAAAGCCCAGGGGAAATGCCGGTCTCAGGTCGATGGACATCCAGCCCACATATGGAACGATCCACAGAAAGCCATAGGCAAAAAACAGAGCGGCTTCATTGAGGATGCTCAGGGGATAGATCTGAGAGGTGATTCCGGGCCGAAGGGCTTCCAATTGCCTTGCATAGCCTTGGGATTGCTCATCGAAAATCTGGCCTACCAGACTGCCGAAGAAATGAAAGACAGCAGCCGAGGCAATGGCCAGCAGCAGCAAGGCTACTCCCACCATGACCATGGCAGCCTTCAGGCCGGGGCGCCTCACAAAAATGTAAAGCGGCACCACCATGGCGACTGTCAGAAAAGCATGCTCCTTGGACAGTACTGCAAGCACATAGCAGATCAATGCCGCAGCATGCCAGAGGGCGCGCCCGCCCTGAAGCCCACGCACAAAGGCCCAGCATGCCAGCACGGCAAAGAGCGTTGCCATGACGATGGAGCGCTGCACCAGGTATCCAACGGCATAGACCGCGACGGGGTTCAGTGCAAAAAGGATCAGGCCCAACTGCAGGGCTGCATCGCGCGACGCGAGGAAATGGGGCTGCTCTTCGATGTCATGCGGAAAGCGCGTCTGCGTCAGCAGGGCCTTGAACAGTGCATACAAAGCTGCCACGGTCGCGAGATGCAAGGCGATATTGAAGACGCGCTGCTTCCACCAGCCGGCTCCAAAGAGCTGTTCGATCCAGACGAAGCTGCCATACGACAGCGTGCGCTGTTTGAAATCCAGCAGGCTGCCGTAGTTGCCGAAGATCGTTCCATCCGTCAGGCGCATATCGTCGAACAACAGCCCGTTGTTCAGGCCGGGCAGGTAAACGCCCAATATGGCCAGCAAAAGAAGGGCACTGAACCAGTAGATCGCTTTGGGGGAGGCAGCCATTGCTTCTTGTCTTGTCTCGGATGTGGCGGAGCTTGGATGGGTTGGCCTTGCAAATGGCCTCTCATGGGAAAAGCGCAGGCAGTTTAACAGCCGTGAAACCCGGTTACTGCGCCTGCTGCGTCAAGTGATGTGAGTGTTGTGAGAAGGCCCGCGATGAAAAAAGCCCCATGCCGGGGGCATGGGGCTTGGTCGCCTTGGCACAGGGGGATCCCTCTGGATCCATGGACTTACAGGCCGGCAGCCGCACGCAGCGCTGCTGCCTTGTCCGTCCGTTCCCAGGTGAACTCGGGCTCTTCGCGGCCGAAGTGGCCGTAGGCGGCGGTCTTGCTGTATATGGGGCGCAGCAGGTCCAGCATCTGGATGATGCCCTTGGGACGCAGGTCGAAGTGGGCAGCCACCAGCTTGGCAATCTCGGCGTCGGGGATCACGCCCGTGCCTTCGGTGTAGACCGTGATGTTCATTGGGCGTGCCACACCGATGGCGTAGGCCACCTGGATCTGGCACTGGCGCGCCAGGCCGGCGGCCACGATGTTCTTGGCCACGTAGCGCGCGGCGTAGGCGGCGCTGCGGTCCACCTTGGTCGGGTCCTTGCCGCTGAAGGCGCCGCCGCCATGGGGGCAGGCACCGCCGTAGGTGTCGACGATGATCTTGCGGCCGGTCAGGCCGCAATCGCCCTGGGGGCCGCCGACAACGAAGCGGCCCGTGGGGTTGATCAGGTACTTGGTGTCCTGCAGCCACTCGGAGGGCAGCACGGGCTTGATGATTTCCTCGATGATGGCTTCGGTGAAGCTGGCCTTCATCTTGGTGGCGGTTTCCGACTGGTCAGGGCTGTGCTGGGTGGACAGCACCACGGTGTCGATGCTGTGGGGCTTGCCGTCCACGTAGCGCATGGTCACCTGGCTCTTGGCGTCGGGGCGCAGGAAGGGCAGGCGGCCGTCCTTGCGCAGCTGGGCCTGGCGCTCGACGAGGCGGTGCGCGTAGTAGATGGGCGCGGGCATCAGCTCGGGCGTCTCGTCGCAGGCGTAGCCGAACATCAGGCCCTGGTCGCCGGCGCCGGTGTTGAGCTCGTCATCGCTGGCCTTGTCCACGCCCTGGGCGATGTCCTGGCTTTGCTTGTCGTAGGCCACGAGCACGGCGCAGCCCTTGTAATCGATGCCGTAGTCGGTGTTGTCGTAGCCGATGCGCTTGATGGTGTCGCGTGCGACCTGGATGTAGTCGACGTTTGCGCCGGTGGTGATCTCTCCTGCCAAAACCACCAGGCCCGTGTTGGTCAGCGTCTCGGCCGCCACGCGGCTGTACGGGTCTTGGGCGAAAATGGCGTCCAGGATCGCGTCAGAGATCTGGTCAGCCACCTTGTCCGGATGGCCTTCAGAGACGGATTCCGAGGTGAAAAGAAAGTCGTTCGCCATATGAATAAACTCCTTGGTTGCAGCTTTTTTGCTGGGCGCTGCCCAAGCTGCAGGAGCTCTGGCGAACGCTTTAGCAGAAATTGTTTAACGTCGCTCTGCAAGTTGCTCAGTTAACTCAGCGACACCCATCATTTTAATGCCATCCCTGTTCCGACTGTTTGCTGCACTGCCTTTGTGGCTATTGCACCCCCTTGGCGCGCTCATGGGCTGGGTGGCGTTTGCCGCTTCGGCCACGTACCGGCGCCGCTTTCTGGCCAACGCCCGGCAGGCCGGCTACGGCCTCGGCGCCGTGGCGCCGGCCGTGGGGCATGCGGGGCGCATGGTGGCGGAGCTGCCGCGCATGTGGATGGGCAGGCAGCCGAGCTGCGAGATGCACAACGAGGAATGCGTGCGCCGGGCCTACGCGGCCGGGCGCGGCATCATCTTTCTGACGCCGCACCTGGGCTGCTTCGAGCTGTCTGTGCAGCAGGCGGCGCGGCAATGGTCGGCCGAGCATGGCGAGATCACCATTCTCTACCGCCCCGCGCGCCAGCCCTGGCTGGCCCGCGTCATGGAGACGGCGCGCAACCGCCCCGGCGTGCAGGCCATGCCGACCACGCTGGCCGGCGTGCGACAGATGATCAAGGCGCTGCGCAAGGGCATGGCAGTGGGGCTGCTGCCAGACCAGGTTCCGCCCGAGGGGCAGGGCGTCTGGTCGCCGTTCTTCGGCCGTGATGCCTATACGATGACGCTGGCGGCGCGCCTGGCGTTGCAGACGGGGGCCGCGGTGATCGTGGCCCGTTGTGAGCGCTTGTCCTGGGGGCGGGGCTATGCGCTGTATCTTGAGGAGTTGCCCGTGCCCTTGTCCGAGAATCTGGAAGCTGCGGTGCAGCAGATCAACGAGGCGATGGAGCAGACCATTCGCCAATGCCCGCAGCAGTACCTGTGGGGCTATGCGCGCTACAAGCAGCCGCGCCGTGAAGCAGCCGCCGGCGAGGTGGGTGCATGAGCGGGCGCATCGGCGTATGGCTGATGCGGTCGCTGGCTTGGATGCCGCTGCCGTGGCTGCGGGGGCTGGGTGCGTTTCTGGGGCGTGTGCTGTTCGTGCTGGCGGCGCCGCGCCGCAAGGTGGCGCTGCGCAATCTGGAACTGTGCTTTCCCGAGCTGACCGAGGCGCAGCGCGTGGACCTGGCGCGCAGCAACTTCATCGTCTTTTGCCAGACCTGGCTGGACCGCAGCTGGCTGTGGGCCGCGCCGCGCGAGGTGGTGGCCGAGCGCGTGAAGCTGCAGGGCGCCGTGCATGAGCTCGATGGCGATACGCCCACCATCCTGTTCGCGCCGCATTTCTACAGCATGGACGCGGGTGGCCTGGCGCTGCCGCTGCACACCACGCGGCCTTTCACCTCGATTTTTTCCACCCACCCGGACCCGGCGGTCGATGAGTGGTTCATGTCGGGGCGCCAGCGCTTTGGCGATGTGCGCATGCTCAACCGCGCCGACGGGGTCAAGCCCATCATCTCCAGCCTGCGCAAGGGCGGGCTGCTGTACCTTTTGCCCGACATGGACTTCGGCCGCAACGACTCGGTCTTCGTGCCCTTCTTCGGCGTGAACGCGGCCACCATTCCCTCGTTGTCGCGCTTTGCGCGCCTGGGTCGGGCCAAGGTGCTGGGCATGTATACGCGCATGACGCCCACGGGCTACGTGGCCGAGATCACGCCGGCCTGGACGGACTTTCCCACCGACGATGCCGAGGCCGATACGGCACGCATGAACCGCGAGCTGGAAGCGGCGATTCGCACCATGCCCGACCAGTACTACTGGGTGCACAGGCGCTTCAAGACCCGGCCCGAGGGCGAGCCCTCGGTCTACTGAACGGGGCGGGACAGGAACTGCTCCAGCGCTTGCCGCACCGCATCGGGCTGCTCGTGCACGACCCAGTGCGAAGTGCCTGCCAGGTGCTGCACCGTCAGGCGCGGCACCCACGGCTCCAGGCCTTCGACCAGGGCGGGTTGCAGCGCCGGGTCGCTGTCGCCCCAGAGCACATGCGTGGGCACGCCGATGTCCAGCATCTCGGGCGGCAGCCTCAGGTTGCGCAGTGCGTCGGCTGAGGCCGGATCTTCGGGCCGGGGCGGCACCAGGGGACTGGCGCCGTAGTAGTGGCAGGAGCGTTGCACGCCCAGGTCCCAGTGCTCGCGGTAGCGCTGCTGCAACTGCGGCGTGAGCCATCCGGGCAACTCGCCCTGCGGTGTGCGGAAAAATCCCAGCATGCGCTGCCAGTTGTTGTCGGCCAGCAGGGCGGGCGCGTCGGGGCGGCGCAGGAAATGCATGTACTGGCTTGCGGCCTGCTGCACGGGGTTGTCCAGCAACTCGCGCAGAAAGGCGCCTGGATGCGGGGCGTTGAGGATCATCAGCCGCTGCATCAGCCCGGGATGGCGATTGGCCAGACCCCAGGCCAGGGCACCGCCCCAGTCGTGGGCGATCACGCAGGCTGCGGGTGCGCCAGGGCTTTCGATGGCGATCAGCGCCGCCAGATCCTGCAGCAGGTGCTTGGCCTTGTACTGCTCCACGCCGGCCGGCTGGCTGGAATGGCCAAAGCCCCGCAGATCGGGGGCGACGCAACGCCATTGCGTGCCGAACTGCTCCAGCATGCCTTCCCAGATGAAGCTGCCCTCGGGAAAGCCGTGCAGGAACAGCAGCAACGGCCGGCCGGGTTCGCCGCTGACGCGGCAGTGCAGATGGATGCCGTGAGGCAGCTCACGAATGCAGGTGGTCACCATGTTGCGCTCCTTGCGGGGCGCTGGCTACACGAGCGCCTCCGGGCGCTAATCTTGGGGGCTGTCGCTCTCGCCGGGCGTCGCGGCTGCGACGTCCGCCTGCGGTGCAGCGGCGGCCGGCTGGGCCAGCCCTTCGGGATGGCTCCAGTGCCACAGCAGCTGGGCCACCTCGTCCACACCTTGCTTCTTCAGCGCGGAGAACATGCGCACCTCGCCACCGCCGGCATTGAGCCGCGTGATGGACAGCACCTTGGCCTGCTCGGCGCGCGTGAGCTTGTCGGCCTTGGTCAGCAGCACGAGGAACTTCAGGCCCTCCTGCACGCGCGGGCGCAGGGCATCGAGCAAGGCTTCGTCGAGTTCGGTCAGGCCCAGTCGCGGATCGCACAGCAGCACGATGCCCGTCAGGCTCTCGCGGCTGACCAGATAGTTCAGCATCACGCGCTGCCAGCGCTGCTTGTCCGTGCGCGACACGGCGGCGTAGCCGTAGCCGGGCAGATCGGCCAGCACGGCGTCGGTCACGCCCTGCTTGCCCAGGGAGAACAGGTTGATGTGCTGCGTGCGGCCGGGCTTCTTCGAGGCGAAGGCCAGCTGCTTTTGCTGCGTCAGCGTGTTGATGCAGGTGGACTTGCCGGCATTGGAGCGGCCCACGAACGCGATCTCGGGCACATCGACCTTGGGAAGATGGTGCAGTTGCGCAGCCGTCGTCAAAAAGCGCGTCGTGTGCATCCATCCCATGGCGAGCTTGGGATCGATCAGGGAGGAAGTGGGGGCGGCATCGGCAGCCGGCGCAGCAGGATTCATGGTGTGGTCAGTCTCTCGGGGCCTCATTGTAGGTTCCCCCATGATCCAGCGCCCCTCGCGGGCTATAGGCTGCGTTGCAGGCCGAGCGCATCGCCTGAAACCGGCGCGCCCCAGCGCCAGGGACAGCGAGCAAGGGCCGCCCCGCAGCGATGCTGTCGTCCCCCTCCCGCGTAGCGAGAGAGGGGGAAGGCGCGAAGCGCCTCAGGGGGTGCCTAAACCTCCTCGCTCCAACAAAACCCATCCCGCGCAATCATCGCGCTGGCCGCGCTGGGCCCCCAACTGCCAGCCGCATAGCCGCGCGGCCCCGAGAGATCGTTGCGCCAGTGCTGCAGTATGGGTTCCACCCAGCGCCAGGCCTGTTCCTGCTCGTCGCTGCGCACGAACAGGTTCAGCCGCCCGGCGATCACGTCCAGCAGCAGGCGCTCGTAGGCGCCCACGCGCTTGGCGCCGAAACGCTGGTCGAAGTCCAGGTTCAGGTGCACGGGGGCCAGCGAAGGCTCGGCCTGCTGCTGGGTGGCGCCCTGGGCCAGCAGGTGCAGCTCCAGGCCGTCCTTGGGCTGCAGGTTGATGACCAGGCGGTTGGCTTCGGACAGGGGCGAGCGGAAGATGGGATGGGGCACGGGCCGGAAGTTCACGACGATGCGCGCATCCCGTCCTGCCAGCCGCTTGCCGGTGCGGATATAGAAGGGCACGCCGGCCCAGCGCCAGTTGCAGATCTCGGTGCGCAGGGCGACGAAGGTCTCGGTCTGGCTGCCGGCCGCCACGCCTTTCTCTTGCTGGTAGGCGGGCACGGGCTGGCCCTGGCTGGCGCCGGCCAGGTACTGGCCGCGCACCACGTGCTGGCTCAGGGTTTCCGGCGTCCAGGGCTTGAGCGACTGCAGCACCTTGAGCTTTTCGTCGCGGATGGCGTGGGCGGAGGCGTTGATCGGCGGCTCCATGCCGATGGCGCACAGCAGTTGCAGGGCATGGTTTTGCACCATGTCGCGCAGCGCGCCGGTCTGGTCGTAGAAGGCGCCCCGGCTTTCCACGCCCAGTTCCTCGGCAATGGTGATCTGGATGTTGGCAATGGTCTCGCGCCGCCACAGTGGCTCGAACAGGGCGTTGCCGAAGCGCAGGGCCAGCAGGTTCTGGACCGAGGGCTTGCCCAGGTAGTGGTCTATGCGAAACACCTGCTCTTCGCGCAGGACCTTGCGCAGCGTGGCGTTGATGGCCTGGTTGGAGGCCAGGTCGTGGCCCAGCGGCTTTTCCAGCACCACGCGCGTCTGCGGGCCATTCAGGCCCACGGCGGCAATCTGCTCGCAGACCGTGGTGAACAGGCTGGGCGCAGTGGCCAGGTACATCACCACCGTCTCGGCGCCGCGCGTGTTCAGCGCCGTGGCCAGGCGCTCGTAGTCGGCGGGTTGCGACAGGTCCATGCGCAGGTAGTGCAGCAGGGCCGCGAAACGCGAGAACTCCTCTGGACTGGGGCGCTTGGACAGTTCCACCTTTTCGAAGCGGCCCTGGATGAGCGCGCGGTACTGGTCGTCACTCAGATCATCGCGACCCACGCACAGGATGCGCCCCCCCTCGGGGAGGGTGCCATGGCGGAACGCCTGGAACAGCGCGGGCATGAGCTTGCGCCATGCGAGATCACCCGTGCCACCGAACAAAACCAGATCGAAACCCATGCTGTCTCCACAAGTTGGTGCATCTATTTTGGTAACTTGGTTACCAAAATTTTGAAGAATCGGATAAATTATAGGAAGGTATTGAGGTTTTGTTCCAGAGATGTGTTGTCGATTTGGTAATCAGATTACTTTTATCCCATGCTGTCCGTCATTCCCCAGCCCCCGCGCTGCGACCATGCCACTGTCTGGCCTGCGCTGCACCACCATGCCTTGGCCCTGCGCAAGGGCTTCGATCTGCGCCACGCCTTTGCCGATGATCCCGGCCGGTTCGCGCACTTCAGCCAGGAGGCGCCACACTGTTTTGCAGACCTGTCCAAGAACCTCTGGGATGCCCCGGCCGAGGCGCTGCTGTTGCGTCTGGCGCGCGAGTGCGCAGTGGAGCAGCAGCGCGATGCCATGTTCGCCGGCGAGCACGTCAACGGCAGCGAAGGCCGCGCCGTGCTGCACGCGCTGCTGCGCTGCCCGCGCGGCGAGTCGCCGCCGGGTCTGGCATGGGCCCTGGCCCAGGTGCACGAAACCCTGGATGCCATGCTGGCCTATGCCGAGCGCGTGAGGGCCGATGCCGGCATCACCGATGTGGTGTGCATGGGCATCGGCGGATCAGGCCTGGGGCCGCAGATGGCCGTGCAGGCGTTGCAGGGAATGTGCGACGCACGGCGGCGCATGCACTTCGTCTCCAACGTGGATGGGCATGAGCTGCAATCGGTGCTCGATGGGCTGCAGCCGCGCAGCACGCTGTTCATCGTGGCCTCCAAGGTCTTCAACACGCAGGAGACGCTGACCAATGCGCGCAGTGCGCTGCAATGGTTCCATGCGCAGGGCGGTGAAGATGTGGCGCGGCATTTCGTGGCGCTGACCACCAATGCCTCGGCGGCTGCGCAGATGGGCATCACCACCACTTTCGGCTTCTGGGACTGGGTGGGCGGGCGCTATTCGCTGTGGTCGGCGATCGGGCTGCCCGTGGCCCTCGCCGTGGGAGCAGCGGCATTCCGCGACCTGCTGGCCGGCGCGCATGCCATGGACCAGCACTTCCGCACGGCACCGCTGCAGGCCAACCTGCCCGTGCGCCTGGGCCTGCTCGATGTCTGGAACCGCAATCTGCTGGGCTTTGCCAGCCGCTGCATTGCGCCCTACCACGCAGGCCTGCGGCGCCTGCCGGCCTATCTGCAGCAACTGGAGATGGAGAGCAATGGCAAGCGCGTGGACCGCCAGGGCCGGCCGCTGGCGCTGGGCTCAGCCCCCGTGCTCTGGGGCGAGCCGGGTACGGATGGGCAGCATGCCTTCTTCCAGATGCTGCACCAGGGTACGGACATCGTGCCGCTGGAGATCATCGCCGTGCAGCGGCCGTCGCACGGCCTGCAGGGCCACCATGAGCAACTGCTGGCCAACGCCCTGGCCCAGGCCCAGGCCTTGATGCAGGGGCGTTCCTGCGATGATGGCCATCGCCACTTCCCGGGCAACCGGCCCAGTACCTTCGTACTGCTGGATGCGCTCACACCGGCGGCGCTGGGTGCGCTGATCGCCTTGCAGGAGCACCGCGTGTTCGTGGCGGGCGCGCTGTGGGGCCTCAACAGCTTCGACCAGTGGGGGGTGGAACTGGGCAAGCTGCTGGCGCGTGACCTGCAGCAGCGCCTGGCCAGCGGGGATGTGGCGGAGCTCGATGCATCGACCGCAGGACTGCTGCAGCGCATGCGGGCCTGACGCCCCTGGCAACACATTGCCGGGACCGAGCAGGCTCAGGCTTCGTGGAAGCTGTTCACCGGCAGGCCCGGCACATCGACACGGCACTCCATCAGTGCGCCGGCAGGCACCTGCGCCGATCGCTCCGGATCGGGCCGACCGTGTCCGGCCGAGGTGATGTACAGCGTGCGCAGGTCCTCTCCCCCAAAGCAGACCATGGTGGGGCAGCGCACGGGCGTGTCCAGGCGCTGCAGCACATCGCCCTCGGGGCTCAGTTGCAGCACGCAGCCGCCTTCGTACATGGCCACCCAGTAGTTGCCCCGGACGTCGACGCTGGCGCCGTCGGGGCGGCCGCCATAGAGCCTGCCCTCGGCCTTGGGCGCGAAGGCCTTCCACAGCGAGCGCGTGCCCAGCGTGCCGGATTCCAGGTCGAAGGCAAAGCGGTCTATGCGGTGGGCTGGCGTGTCTGCCCAGTACATCCAGGCGTCATCGGGGCTGAAGGCCAGGCCGTTGGCCGTGGTGCAGTCGCCTGCCATGCGCTGAACGGCGTAGCCTCCGGCGCCGTCCGCGTGAAGGCACCACAGCGCGGCATCGGGCGCCGTCTTGGGCGAGAACAGTGACCCCGCCCACAGCCGCCCGGCGCGGTCGCAGCGCCCGTCGTTGAGCCGCAGCTGCTGCGGATCATGGTCCAGGCGGGCGATCATTTCGGTGTGTCCCGTGGCGGTGTCCAGCAGGCCGAAGCCATCGCGCAGCCCCACCACGATGCGGCCCCGGTCCGTGGGAGCGCAGCAGCCCGGTTCGCTGGGCGTGGCCCAGCTGCGGTGCAGGCCTGTGGCGGGCTCCCAGGAATGGATGTGCCGGTCCTGGATATCGCACCAGTAGAGCCGATGTTCCTGCGGGTGCCAGAAGGGGGACTCGCCGAGTGCACTCGGTGGAACAGGGATGCGCTGCACGGCCATGGTCTGCCTCGGAGATGCGGATGAACGGAATTCTAGGAGGTAGGGACGCACCGCAGCAGCAGCAAATGGTTTGATGCATCGGCTAAGGGATATCACCGGCTTGGCTGCGCATAAAAGTATCGAAAGGCGCATCTGTCGTACCAGTCCAGGCACGAGGCCGTCGCCACAATGCCTCATCCGCAGCCGGGATGGGAGGCGCGGTGATCCAGCATTCGAAGACCAGGGAACAAGGAGACAAAAATGCACAGCTTGCTCAAGGCCAGCCTCACATTGGCTACGGCCACTGCCGCAGTGGGCGCACTCGCCGGCACCGAACTCGTGATCGCCACCGTGAACAACGGCCACATGATCGAGATGCAAAAGCTCACCCCCCGGTTCGAGAAGGCCCACCCCGACATCACGCTCAAATGGGTGACGCTGGAAGAAGGCGTGCTGCGCCAGCGCGTGACCACCGACATCGCCACCAAGGGCGGCCAGTTCGATGTGATGACCGTGGGCATCTACGAGGTGCCGATCTGGTCGAAGAAGGGCTGGCTGCAGCCCATTGCCACCGATGCCGCCTATGACGCGGCCGATCTGCTGCCCGCCATCCGCGAAGGCCTGTCCTACGAAGGCAAGCTCTATGCCTCGCCCTTCTATGGCGAAGGCTCCATGCTCATGTACCGCAAGGACCTGGCCGACAAGGCGGGTTTTCAGATGCCCGACAAGCCCACCTGGGAGCAGGTCCGGGAGTTCGCCTCCAAGGTCCACGATCCCAAGGCCGGGGTCTATGGCATCTGCCTGCGCGGCAAGCCGGGCTGGGGGGACAACATGGCCCTGATCACCACCATGGCCAATACCTTCGGCGGCCAATGGTTCGACATGCAGTGGAAGCCGCAGATCGACACACCCGCCTGGAAGAAAGCCGTGGGTTTCTATGTGGACCTGATGAAGGCCTATGGCCCCCCGGGCGCCTCGGCCAACAGCTTCAATGAAAACCTGGCCCTGTTCAACGAGGGCAAGTGCGGCGCTTGGGTGGATGCGAGCATTGCCGCCTCCTTCGTGAGCGACCCCAAGCAATCCAAGGTGGCCGACAAGGTGGCCTATGCGGCCGCACCCATGGCCAGCACGCCCAAGGGATCGACCTGGCTGTGGACCTGGAACCTGGCCATACCCTCTAGCTCGAAGAAGGCCGATGCGGCCCAGGTCTTCGTGAAGTGGGCCACCTCCAGGGAGTATGTGCAGTTGGTCGCGCAGGAGCACGGCTGGCGTGCCGTGCCCACAGGAACGCGCCAGTCCACCTATGCCAATGCCGAGTTCCAGAAGGTGGCGGGCTTTGCCGCAGCCGAGAAGCGGGCCATCGACAGCGTGAGCCTGACCGATGCGACCGAGCCCAAGTCGCCCTATGCCGGCGTGCAGTACGTCGCGATTCCAGAGTTCCAGGCCATTGGCATTGCCGTGGGCCAGCAGATGAGCGCTGCGCTGTCGGGCAAGGTCACGGTGGAGCAGGCACTCAGTACCTCGCAGACGCTGGCCGATCGCGAGATGAGGAAAAGCGGCTACTACAAATGAGGGCCGATAGGACTCCCGACAGGGCGGCGTCCGCCAGGCGCCTGCTGCCCCGCGCCCTGATGGCGCCCGCCGTGGCCGTGCTGCTGTGCTGGATGCTCGTGCCCTTGTTGATGACGATTTATTTCTCGCTCGTCAACTACAACCTCATGCAGCCGGGCGAGCACCGCTTCGCCGGCTGGGACAACTACGCCTTCTTCATCACCGATCCGGACTTCCTGCCCGCCGTATGGAACACGCTGAACTTCCTGGCCAGCGTGGTGCTGATCACCCTGGTGCTGGGCGTGCTGATCGCTTTGCTGATCAACGAGCCGTTTCCGGGGCGTGGCGTCGTGCGGGTGCTGCTGATCTCGCCGTTCTTCGTGATGCCCACGGTCAATGCGCTGCTGTGGAAGCACATGATGATGAACCCGATCTATGGCGTGCTGGCCAGCCTGTGGAGGGCCGTCGGACTGCAGCCCGTGGACTGGCTCACCGAGATGCCGCTGCTGTCCGTCATCGTCATGGTGTCCTGGCAATGGCTGCCCTTCGCCTGCCTGATCTTCATCACCTCGCTGCAGTCGCTGGACCGCGAGCAGATGGAGGCGGCACGCATGGATGGCGCCAACGCCCTGCAGCGCTTTTACTACCTCACGCTGCCCCATCTGGCGCGGCCCATGGCGGTGGTGGTGATGATCGAGATGATCTTCCTGCTCAGCGTGTTCGCCGAGATTGCCATCACCACGGCAGGTGGGCCCGGCAACGAGAGCACCAACCTGACCTACCTGATCTACAAGCAGTCGCTGATGAACTTCGACGTGGGCGTGGCCTCGGCCGGTGCACTGTTTGCCGTGGTGCTGGCCAACATCGTCTCCCTCTTCCTGATCCGCATCGTGGGCAAGAGCCTGGACTGAGGGCATGATGAAAACAAGTTCCTCCACCCTGGTGCGCGCCGCTGCGGCATGGGCCGTTGCACTGCTGCTGTTCTTTCCGCTGGCCTGGTTGTTCCTGACGGCCTTCAAGACGGAACTGCAGGCCATTGCCGTGCCGCCGCTGTTCGTGTTCGAGCCCACGCTGGCCAACTTCGGCGAGGTGCAGCAGCGCAGTGACTACCTGCTGTATGCGCGCAATTCGCTGATCACCAGCCTGGCCTCGACCCTGATCGGCCTGGCCATCGCCGTGCCTGCTGCCTACTCCATGGCGTTCTTCCGCAGCCGCCACACGCGCGACGTGCTCATGTGGATGCTCTCGACCAAGATGATGCCGGCCGTGGGGGCCCTGCTGCCCATCTATGTGCTGGCGCAAGGGGCGGGCTTGCTGGATTCGCTCACCGTGCTGGTCATCGTCTTCACGCTGTCCAACCTGCCCATCATGGTCTGGATGCTCTACAGCGCGCTCAAGGACATCCCCAACGAGATCCTGGAAGCGGCGCGCATGGATGGCGCAGGCCTGTGGGCCGAGTTCCGCCATGTGGTGCTGCCGCTGGCGGTAGGCGGCATTGCCTCCACCGGGCTGCTGTGCCTGGTGCTGAGCTGGAACGAGGCCTTCTGGTCGCTGAACCTGAGCAGCGCCCGGGCCGGCACGCTGGCCACGCTGATCGCCTCGTATGCCAGCCCCGAAGGGCTGTTCTGGGCCAAGCTCTCGGCCGCTTCGCTGATCGCCATCGCTCCCATCGTGGTGTTTGGCTGGTTCAGCCAGAAGCAGCTGGTGCAGGGCATGACCTTTGGCGCCGTCAAGTAGCCGTCCGGCATCCATTTCGCGGCTTTGTGCTGCACAAGGAAAACCATGGCCTATCTGCAACTTCAGGACATACGCAAGCGCTTCGGAGAGGCGCAGATCATCCGCGGCGTGGACCTCGCCATCGAGCGTGGCGAATTCATCGTCTTCGTCGGGCCTTCGGGCTGCGGCAAGTCCACGCTGCTGCGCCTGATCGCTGGGCTGGAGGGCATCACTTCGGGGCAGTTGCTGCTCGACGGGCACGACATCACGCATGCGCCATCGGGCGAGCGCGATCTGGCAATGGTGTTCCAGAGCTATGCGCTGTATCCGCACATGAGCGTGTACGACAACATGTCCTTCGCGCTGCGCCTGGCCGGCGTGCCGAAAGAGGAGATACGCCGAAAGGTCGGGCAGGCGGCCGAGACGCTCAACCTCACGCCCTATCTGGAACGCAAGCCGCGCGACCTGTCGGGCGGCCAGCGCCAGCGCGTGGCCATAGGCCGGGCCATCGTGCGTGCGCCCAAGGTGTTCCTGTTCGACGAGCCGCTGTCCAACCTCGATGCGGCTCTTCGCGGCAACACGCGGGTGGAAATCCACAAGCTGCACAAGGCGCTGGGCGCCACCACCATCTATGTCACCCATGACCAGGTCGAGGCCATGACCCTGGCCGACCGCGTGGTGGTGTTGCGCGATGGCTGCATCGAACAGGTGGGCGCGCCCCTGGCGCTCTACGACCATCCGGCCAACCAGTTCGTTGCGCAGTTCATCGGCATGCCGTCGATGAACCTGATCGCCGCCGGGGCACTGCCCGTGTTCTCCGGGGCCACGCAGGGCCGCTTGCCCGCCGACGGCACGCTGGGCATACGCCCCGAGGCCTTGCGCGTGGCCAGAGCGCAGGTCGCAACCGATGCCGCTGCACAGAGACAGGTCATGGGCCGCGTGGACCTGATCGAGGCCTTGGGCGCCGACACGCTGATCCATGTCAGCGTGGGCGGGGCGCAGCTCATCGCGCGCCAGGCCGAGCGCACGCCACTGGCCGTGGGCGACGCGGTGTCCGTCGCGCTGGACACCGGCTGCGCACTGCACCTGTTCGACCGCCAGGGACGCACGCTGGCAGGCGCCTAAGCGCTTCGCTCCGAGAGGCTGCCCGGCGCAGTCATCCTTTCTTCCTCATCTCCCTCTGGTCACCATGAACGCGATTGTTCCGCATCTTTCCAGACCCACGGTGCTGCACCTGGGCCTGGGTTCCTTTCACCGTGCGCACCAGGCCGCTTATCAACAGCGGCTGATCGATGCAGGGGACACGCAATGGGAGCTGGTGGGGGCCAACCTGCGCTCCGACATGGCGCAGACGCTGGAGGCGCTGGCGCGCCAGGGAGGGGCTTACACACTGGAGACGATTGCGCCTGGCGGATCGGTGCGCTACCAACGCATCGAGGCCCTGCGCGAAGTGATCCCGCATGCGCCCGGGCTGGCCGCCGTGATCGCGCGCGGAGCCAGCCCCTGCACACGTGTCATCTCCCTCACCGTGACCGAGGCTGGCTACTACCTCGATGGCAGCGGCGTGCTGGACACCGGCAACCCGGAGCTTGCAGCCGACATCGGCCGCATGCGCCAGGGGCAGGTCGGAGAGACGATCTATGGCGTGCTGTGCGCCATCCTGCAGTTGCGCCGCTGCGCACATGCCGGCCCGGTCACACTGCTGAGCTGCGACAACCTGCGCCACAACGGCGATCGCCTGCTGGCCGGCCTGCTGGCCTTCATGCAACTGGCGCAACTGCAGGAACTGGCCGAGTGGGCAGGGCACAACATCAGCTGCCCGAATGCCATGGTCGACCGCATCACCCCGCGCCCGCCGCCGGAGCTGCGCGAGCGCGTGCAGGCCGCGACGGGCTGGGACGATGCGGCCGCCGTGACGGCCGAAAGCTTTTCACAGTGGGTGATAGAGGACCGCTTCGTCGCAGGCCGTCCGCCCTGGGAGCGCGTGGGCGTGGAGATGGTGTCTTCCGTGGCCCCCTACGAGGAGGCCAAGATCCGCATCCTCAACGCCAGCCACAGCTGCATTGCCTGGGCCGGCACGCTGGCGGGCCTGCGCTTCATCCACGAAGGCAGTGCCGTGCCGGCGATACGCCAGCTGGCATGGGACTATGTGACGCAGGACGTGATTCCCTGCCTTGCAACACCCGGCAAGGCATCGGCCCTGGACATGCCGGCCTACCGCGACACCGTGCTGGAACGCTTCGGCAATCCTGCGATACGCGACACCAACCAGCGCGTGGCGGCCGACGGCTTTGCCAAGATCCCGGGCTTCATCGCGCCCACGGTGCGCGAGCGCATCGCGCAGGGCGCGTCCATGGATGCTGTGGCCATGCTGCCGGCGCTGTTCCTGGTTTTTCTGCAGCGCTGGCACCATGACACACTGCCCTATGCCTACCAGGATCAGGCCATGGACCCCGCAGTGGCGCACGCCATCTGCGCCGCCGCCGACCCCGTGGCCGCGCTGTGTGCCGAAGTGCCCTTGTGGGGTGAGGCCGCGGGCCATCCGCATCTGGTGGAGGCGGTCCGCCGTGCCACAGACCGTGTCCATGCTTTTGTCCAACAGGCAGCGAGGTAGAACGCATGCGCATAGCCATCGCGGGCGAAGCCCTGATCGATTTCACCGCCACGGGCGGTCTGGCCTTCCAGGGCCATGAAGGAGGCGCGCCCGCCAACTGCGCCGTGGCCGCCGCGCGGCTCGGACAGGCCGCGGGCTTTGTCTCGCAACTGTCGCGCGATCTCTTCGGCGAGCGCCTTTTCGCGCACCTGCAGGGCAACGGCGTGGACATGCGCCTGGTGCAGCGCTGCGATGCGCCCAGCACGCTGGCCTTTGTCGAGCATGCGCAAGGCACCAACCGCTATGCCTTCTATACGCAGGCAACGGCGGACACGCTGTGGGCACCTGCCGAGCTGCCCGAGTTGCCGCCCGAATGCCGCTATCTGCAGTTCGGCTCCATCGCATTGCTGCACACCCCTGTCGGGCCGCGCATCCTGGACCTGGTGGCGGCTGAGCGCGGGCGGCGCATCATCGTCTTCGACCCGAACGTGCGGCCCACGCTGATCCGCGATGCCCAGGCCTTCCGGCGCGACTGCCTGGGCTGGCTGGCCCAGGCAGACCTGGTCAAGCTCAGCGATGAGGATCTGGCCTTTATCGCGCCCGGCGTTCCGGCGCTGGAGGCCGCCGGGCGCTGGCTGGCGCTGGGTCCCCGGGCCGTGGTGCTCACGCGCGGAGCGGCCGGCGCGACCTTGCTGCGTGCAGGACAGGCCCCTGTGTCGGTGCAGCCGCCGGCCGTGCAACTGGTGGATACCATCGGTGCGGGCGACACTTTTGGCGCGGCGCTGTCGGTTGCGCTGCTGGAGCAAGGTGTCGAGCAGCCGGACCAGTTGCAGGAACTGCCCGAGAGCGCGTGGCGCCAGGTGCTGCGCTTTGCCGCAACGGCCGCAGCGCTCAACTGCACGCGCGCCGGTGCCCAGCCGCCCCGGCGCGCGGAACTCGATGCTGCGCTGGCAGCCCATTGCGGTGGATAGCCGCCGCTGGTGATACTGTTTGCCCATGGCCTCTCCAGAAACCGTCACGCCGCCATGACCAGCCCACGCCGCCGCACACCCCGCCAGCGTCACCCTGAACTGGAGCGCGATTTCGTGCGGACGCCCGCGCTGGGCTATGAGGATATGGAGGGCAGCGGCCTGGTGCGCTGCCTGGCACATGGTTTCCCAAGCCCCCTGGTGCGCTGGCATTTCCATGAGGAGTACGAGCTGCACCTCATCACCGACACCTCGGGCCGCGCCTTCGTGGGAGACTGGATAGGACCCTTCGAGCCCGGCCACCTCGTGCTGTGCGGCCCGCGCCTGCCGCACAACTGGATCTCGTTCGATGCGCCCGATGGGGGCTCGCCTGCACGCGATTACGTGATTCTTTTCAACCACGACCCCATCGCCCGTGCGGCCGAGCAGATCCCGGAGATGCGCGAGGTGCTTCAACTGCTGGACCGTGCGCGCCATGGCATCGAGTTCTTCGGCTTGGCGCAGACGGCGCGCGCGCACTGGGATGCGGTCAGGAGTGCGCGCGGAATGCGCCGCTTCACGGCCTTTTGCGCGCTGCTGTCCGATCTGGCCGAGTGCACCGATTATCGGCTGCTGTCAGCCGTGCAGATGCAGGGCGCCCAGGGCGAGGCTCAGGTGGATCAGATCAACGAGGTGGTCAACCGCATCATGGCGCGCGTGAGCGAGCCGCTGAGCCTGGCCGACGTGGCGGCCGAGCTGGGCATGAGCGAGAGCCGCTTCAGCCGCTTTTTCCGCCGGGCCACAGGCAACAGCTTCACCGACTTCGTCAGCCGGGTACGCATCAACAGCGCATGCCACCTGCTCATGCAGACCGACAGCTTCATCGCCGACATCTGCTACCAGGTGGGCTTCAACAACGTGGCCAACTTCAACAGGCGCTTCCTGGAGATCAAGGGCATGACGCCCTCGGAGTTCCGCCGCCAGGCGGACAGCCGCTTCGGCGCGGGTTGAAGCGACGGGGAAGCGGAATCTGGCGCGCACGGGTGTGGTATTGCGCGCCACATGGGTAGAGCCCTTATTGCCGCGCTGGCACAGATCGATATGCTGGGCTGCGAAAAACATATGTTCAGCACCGAATCCGTGGCCAGTTTGTGACCACGATCAAGGAATATGTTTTCCTCTGTGCGCAGGGGCGAAACCAGGGTTCCTGACGATATCAATCACAGGGGACCCCATTGTAGAATCCGCCGAATTTTGCGCTTTCAACAACAGAACCACGCCCTCGATATGAAGTTGCTTGCCTCTTTGCTGACGGCTGCCATTCTTGCTGCAGCCCCCGCCTTTCCCGCTTTCTCCGCTGGCGAGGCACCTGCTGCCTCGGCACAGCCGAAGGCGGCCAAGGCCGACCTGGCGAAGGGCGAGGCCAGCTACACCGCCGTCTGCGCGGCATGCCATGCGGCCGACGGCAATTCCACCATCCCGCTGCAGCCCAAGCTGGCCGGCCAGCATCCCGAGTACCTGGTCAAGCAGTTGCTGGAGTTCAAGGGCGACAAGCGCAAGGACCCCGTGATGAAGGGCTTTGCCAGCATGCTCAGCGAGCCTGACATGAAGAACATCGCCGCCTGGCTGCACACGCAAAAGCCCAAGGACGGCTTTGCCAAGGACAAGGATCTGGTGGCCATGGGCGAGCGCATCTACCGCGGCGGCATCCAGGAGCGCAACATTGCTGCCTGCGCGGGCTGCCACAGCCCCAACGGCGCCGGCATTCCAGCCCAGTACCCGCGCCTGGCGGGCCAGCATGCCGACTACACCACGACCCAGCTCACGGCCTTCCGTGACGGCAAGCGCGGCAATAGCATTCAGATGACGCAGGTTGCTGCCAAGCTTAACGATCGCGAAATCAAGGCCGTGGCAGACTACATCGCTGGCCTGCGTTGATGCGATCCCGGGGCCGACGCGGTTCCCAGGGTAATCACCGGGAACCTATTGCTTTATAGACACCCCAAGCCAGGCGGGTCCATCGCATGAATGCAGATGGTCCCGCTTTTTTCATTCGGGTTTTGGCTTTTCGTTCTTCATGTCAGACAACTCTTCCGGTGCCGCTCTTGCTCCCTCCCGCCCGCAGGCCGCGCGCGCGACCCTGGAGCTGCTGGCATCGATGCGCTTTGCGATCTCGCTGCTGACGGTCATCTGCATTGCCTCGGTGATCGGCACCGTGCTCAAGCAGCATGAGCCGGTGGGCAACTACGTCAACCAGTTCGGGCCTTTCTGGGCACAGCTGTTCCTCGCGCTCAAGCTCAATGCGGTCTACAGCGCCTGGTGGTTCCTGCTGATCCTGGCTTTTCTGGTGATAAGCACCTCGCTGTGCGTGGCACGCCATGCGCCCAAGTACCTGGCCGATCTGCGCAGCTACAAGGAAAACGTTCGCGAACAAAGCCTCAAGGCCTTCGGCCACCGTGCGCAGAACGTGGTGCCCGGCAGCACCGAAGAGGCCGCCAGGCGCCTGGGCCAGCAGCTGGTGTCGGGCGGCTGGAAGGTGCGGCTGCAGCAGCGCGATACGGCGGCCGGTCCCGGCACGGGCTGGATGCTGGCGGCCAAGGCGGGCGCGGCCCACAAGCTGGGCTATATCGCGGCCCACAGCGCCATCGTGCTGATCTGCCTGGGCGGGCTGTTCGATGGCGACCTCATCGTGCGCGCGCAGATGTGGCTGGGAGGCAAAACACCTTATACCGGCGGTGGCCTGATCTCCGAGGTGTCCGAACAGCACCGGCTGAGCGAGCGCAACCCCACCTTCCGAGGCAACCTGCTGGTGACCGAAGGCGGCACGGCAGGCACGGCCATCCTGTCGCAGTCCGACGGCGTGCTGCTGCAGGAGCTGCCCTTTGCGGTGGAGCTCAAGAAATTCATCGTGGAGTACTACTCCACGGGCATGCCCAAGCTGTTTGCCAGCGAGGTCGTCATCCACGACAAGGCCACGGGCGAGAAGCTGGAAAAACGCATCGAGGTCAACCACCCGGCCAGCTACCGTGGCATCGAGATCTACCAGTCCAGCTTTGACGACGGCGGCTCGTCGGTGAAGCTGCGCGCCGTGCCGCTGGAGGCGGGAGCCAAGCCCTTTGATGTCGAGGGCGTGATCGGCGGATCGGACCAGTTCGTGCGCAAGCTCCCGGACGGCAAGGACGAGACAGTGACGCTGGAGTTTGCCGAACTGCGCACCATCAACGTGGAGAACTTCGGCGGTGGCGGCGGGGCCAATGGCAACGGTACCGATGTGCGCAAGGTGGACCTGAAGCAGGCCATCGACGAGCGCCTGGGCGCGGCCCACAAGACCGTGACCAAGAAGGAGCTGCGCAACATCGGCCCCAGCATCCGCTACAAGCTGCGCGATGCCTCGGGCCAGGCGCGCGAGTTCCAGAACTACATGCTGCCCGTGGACACGGGCGACGGCCAGCGCGTGTTCCTGCTGGGCGTGCGCGACAACCAGGCCGATGCCATGCGCTACCTGCGCATTCCCGCCGATCCCGAAAGCGAGATGGACACCTTCCTGCGCCTGCGCAGCGCGCTGCAGGACCCCAGGCTGCGCGAGCAGGCGGCCAAGGCCTATGTGGCCAAGGCCATCGACGCCTCGCGTTCCGAACTGAGCGGCGCGCTGGCGCAGTCGGCCACCAAGGCGCTGGAATTGTTCGCGGGCCAGACCGACAAGAAGGGGCCGGACGGCAAGCCGCTGGGCGGGCTGCAGGCCATCTCGGACTTCATGGAAAGCAATGTGCCTGCGGCCGAGCGCGAACGTGCGGGCGAGGTGCTGGTGCGCATTCTCAACGGCGTGCTGTTCGAGCTTGCCCAGATCGTGCGCACGCAGGCGGGCCAGGCGCCACTGGAGCCCAGCGAGCAGACGCAGTCCTTCATGACCCAGGCCGTGTTCTCGCTCAGCGATGCGCAGTTCTACCCCATGCCCATGGTCTTCATGCTGCAGGACTTCAAGCAGGTGCAGGCCAGCGTCTTCCAGGTGGCGCGCGCCCCGGGCAAGAACGTGGTGTATCTGGGCTGCCTGTTCCTCATCATCGGCGTGTTCTGCATGCTGTACGTGCGTGACCGCCGCCTCTGGATCTGGCTCACGCCCCGCGATGGGGAAAGCCATGCCGAAATGGCCTTGTCCACCAATCGCAAGACACTCGATGGTGATAGAGAATTCGCCATGCTGGCCGGCAAGCTGATAGGCGCCGAGCCCATCCACAAGAAATCCCCCGGAGGTTCCGCATGAACACCGCCACCACGACGACGACTTTGACGCTCAACGAGGGCTTCTTCGCCCGCCGCAACTGGTTCGACTGGGTGTTCGCGGCCCTGGTGGCGGCAGGACTGCTGTATGCGCTGCAGCGCTATGGCGAGTACATGGATGTCTACGAGAAGTGCATCCTGGTCGGCACCATTCCCTCGGCCATCTGGCTGGGCTGGTTCTGGCGCCCGCTGCGCGGGCTGATGCTGGTGGTGGCCGGGCTGTCGCTGCTGGCCATCGGGCTCTACCAGGGGCCTGAAGGGGCGCAACTGGCGCGCTCGGACACGGTGTTCGGCCTCAAGTACTTCCTGTCCAGCCAGTCGGCCATCCTCTGGATGAGCATGGTGTTCTTCATGAGCACCGTCTTCTACTGGATCGGCATGTTTGCGCGGGGCGAGGGCACGGCGCTGTCGCTGCTGGGCTCGCGCCTGGCCTGGCTGGCCGTGACGCTGGCGCTGGTGGGCACCATGGTGCGCTGGTACGAGAGCTACCTGATCGGCCCCGATGTGGGCCACATCCCGGTCAGCAATCTCTATGAAGTGTTCGTCATGTTCTGCTGGATGACGGCGCTTTTCTATCTCTATTACGAACAGCACTACGACACGCGCGCCCTGGGCGGCTTCGTGATGCTGGTGGTCAGCGCGGCCGTGGGCTTTTTGCTGTGGTACACGCTGGTGCGCGAGGCGCACGAGATCCAGCCGCTGGTACCGGCACTCAAGAGCTGGTGGATGAAGCTGCACGTGCCGGCCAACTTCATCGGCTACGGCACCTTTGCACTGGCAGCCATGGTCTCCTTTGCCTACCTGATCAAGCAGCAGGCCACGGAGACCCGCTGGTACAAGCTCGCGCCGCTGTGGATGCTGGGTGTGGTGCTGTGCTTCGAGCCCATCGTCTTCCGCAAGGGTGCAACCGAGAACGGCGGCAGCTACTGGATGGTGTACTTCGGCGTTTCGGCGCTGATCGTGGCCGGCATCCTGCTGGCGCGCAAGCGCATCGCCGAGCGCCTGCCCAGCTTCGAGCTGCTGGACGATGTGATGTACAAATCCATCGCCGTGGGTTTTGCCTTCTTCACCATCGCCACCGTGCTGGGCGCTCTGTGGGCGGCCGAGGCCTGGGGCGGCTACTGGAGCTGGGACCCCAAGGAAACCTGGGCGCTGATCGTCTGGCTCAACTACGCGGCCTGGCTGCACATGCGCCTGGTCAAGGGCCTGCGCGGCACGGTATCCGCCTGGTGGGCGCTGGGTGGACTGGCCATCACCACCTTCGCCTTCCTGGGGGTGAACATGTTCCTGTCGGGGCTGCACAGCTACGGCGAGCTTTGAGCCACGGCAGTGGCAGAGTGACAGTGGCAAGATAAGGGCAGCGGCATGCGTTCAGGCGCATGCCGCTTTTTCGTGCACCATCGCATCGGTGCCGCAGGGAACTTGCGCGCGCCTGCGAGGCTCCCAATCGCCATATCGCCAGCAATAGCGCCCCGTGCCCGCCGGCACACCAGGAGATTCCCATGCTGATCCGCTCCCACGACAACGGCTTCCAACACCCGCAAGGCAGCGAGATCACGCCCCGGGCAGGCTACCTCAAGCGCCGTGCCTGGCTGCAGTACCTGGCCGCAGGCTCGGCGGGCGCGGCCTTGCCCGGCTGGGCGGCGGGCGTGCAGCGCCCCGGCAAGCTGGCGGCACTGGCCTCCGTGCCTTCCCAGGTAGTGGGCGCAAACACCATGGACCGTGTCACGGCCTATGCCGATGTGTCCCAGTACAACAACTTCTATGAATTCGGGCTGGACAAGGACGATCCTGCCAAGAATGCCCACACGCTCAAGACCCGTCCCTGGACGGTGAAGATCGAGGGTCTGGTCCAGCAGCCGCAGACGCTGGACCTGGATGCGCTGCTCAAGCTCGCTCCACAGGAAGAACGCATCTACCGGCTGCGCTGCGTGGAGGGCTGGTCCATGGTGATTCCCTGGGTGGGCTATTCCCTGGCCGAGCTGCTGCGCAAGGTGCAGCCGCTGGGCAGTGCCAAGTACGTGGAATTCGTGACCCTGGCCGACAAGGCGCAGATGCCGGGCCTGCGCAGCGGCGTGCTGGACTGGCCTTACACCGAGGGGCTGCGCCTTGATGAAGCCATGCACCCGCTGACGCTGCTGGCCTTTGGCATGTATGGCGAGGTGCTGCCCAACCAGAATGGCGCGCCCGTGCGGCTGGTCGTGCCGTGGAAGTACGGCTTCAAGAGCGCCAAGAGCATCGTCGCCATCCGCCTGACCGACAAGGAGCCGGGCACGGCCTGGAACAAGGCGGCGCGCAACGAGTACGGCTTTTATTCCAATGTGAACCCCGACGTGCCGCACCCGCGCTGGAGCCAGGCCACGGAGCGGCGCATTGGCGAAGACGGCCTGTTCGCCAAGAAGCGCAAGACGCAGCTGTTCAACGGCTACGAAGCCCAGGTGGGCCAGCTCTACGCGGGCATGGACCTCAAGAAGTTCTATTGATGTGGCCCATGCAATGACGGCGGTGCAGCGTCTTTTGCTGCACCGGACGGCCAAGCCGCTGGTGTTTCTTGCGTGCCTGCTGCCGTTTGCGTGGCTGCTGGCTGGAGCCATCCTGAACACGCTTGGCGCCAATCCGGCCGAGGCCTTGCTGCGCTCCACTGGTGACTGGACCTTGCGCTTTCTGTGCGTGGTGCTGGCCGTGACACCGCTGCGCCAGGCGCTGGGACTGACGGCACTGGCGCGCTTCAGGCGCATGCTGGGCCTGTATGTGTTCTTCTACGCGCTGCTGCACCTGCTGTGCTATGCATGGTTCGACATGGGGCTGGACTGGGGCGAGATCGTGCTCGACATCCCGAAGCGCCCATTCATCCTGGTGGGCTTTGCGGCGCTGCTCTTGCTGACCGCTCTGGCGGTGACTTCACCGCACCGTGTCATGCGCGCCATGGGCGGCAGGCGCTGGCAATGGCTGCACCGCTGTATCTATGCGGTCGCGCCGCTGGCCCTGTTGCATTTCTTCTGGATGCGCGCAGGCAAGAACAACTTTGCCGAGGTCGGCGTGTACGCCGCCATTCTTGCGCTGCTGCTGGCCTGGCGCGTGGTCCATGTACTGCGCCGCCGGCGCGCCAGGCGCTAGCCGGCCACGGCGCGCAGGGCAGGACGCAGCTGGCGGGTCACCGGGTCGATGTCCGCCATGGGCAACTGGTAGTTGCGCTGGTCGAACAGGTCGATGCCGCACTGCAGGCCTTCGAGCCAATTGAACAGGTCGGCAATCGCCTTGGCGCCCATGATGGGCGCGCCGTGCTGGGGCACGATCATGTCGATGGGCAACTGGCGCGCCATCTGCACCCACAGCCGCAGGATCTTGTTGGAGACCATGTATCGGCGGTGAAAACCTTCCATGCGGGCGATGTGCGGCACGAGGTCGGTCACGGGCACCTGCGCCTCGATGCCGTTCATCAGGGACACGCCCAGGTCGCCCGTGAAGAGGATGCGGCTGACCGGGTCGTAGAAGTGGAAGTTGCCTTCGGCATGCAGGAAGTGGGCGGGCAGCAGGTGCAGTTCATGGCGGCCCAGCGGCAGCCGGCCACCGGCGTCCGGCACGCCGATCACGCGGTTTTCGGTCTTGCCGACCTTGGTGAAGTGGGGCGCGAAGCGCTCCCAGATGCGCGAGATCACCAGTTGTGCCTTGGTGCTGGTCATCCAGCGGTCCAGCGAGGCAATGATGTCGGGGTCGGCGTGGGAA
This sequence comes from Delftia sp. Lp-1, assembly GCF_020523835.1. NCBI lineage: Bacteria > Pseudomonadati > Pseudomonadota > Betaproteobacteria > Burkholderiales > Comamonadaceae > Delftia > Delftia sp. Lp-1. Next base: position 501,349 of record NZ_JAJALJ010000001.1, read on the forward strand.
GCGATCAGATAGGACAGCTTGTGCGGCGCGAAATGCCGCGACATGCCCATGAACAGCTCGTTGAATGCGAGATTGCCGCCCGGGTCGATGATGGCACCCGTGTCGTCATCGACGATGAGGAACTGATTGGCCTGTATGGCCTGTCCATCTTCCTCGATGAGGTCGGTGAACATCAGGCAGGCGTGGTTTTTGTCTCGGTAGAGCTCTACGGGCATGGCGGGTTGTCGAGGGACAAGAGAAAGTCACTCTAAGCGCCATGCCTGGCAGCGGTGTTGATGTGCATCAAGCCGCGGCGCGGCTGCCGACTCAGTCGGCCTGCTGCTTGCGGGAGTCCGTGGTGCCGGTGGGTGTCGAGCTTTCCTCGACGGCGGCACTTGACGGGCCAGCGGGCAAGGTGGTGGGTGCAGGCGCGGGCGTTGCACGCTCGGCCGGGCTGGAAATGCCCAGGGTCTGCGGCAGTGTGGCGCGGTGGCTGGCCGCAGGCGAGCTGGGCAGAAACAGCGGGCCTTTCTGGCCGCAGGCGGCCAGGGACGCCGCACAGGCGCCAAGGGCAATGCACCTGACTAGAATTTGCGAGGCTTTCAACATAAGCGAATTGTAATGACCGACCAAGAATTTCTGGACCTTGCCGAACGACTGCTTCTGGCCGTTGAGCAAGACTGCGATCGCATCAACGATGAAACCGATGCCGACCTCGATGCCCAGCGCGTGGGTGGCATGGTGACCCTGGTCTTTGCCAACCGCAGCCAGATCGTGATCAACCAGCAAAAACCGCTGCACGAGATCTGGCTGGCGGCCAAGGCCGGAGGCTTTCACTACCGCTACGACGCGGCGCAGGGCGCCTGGCTCGATACCAAGGGCGCGGGCGAGTTCTTCGCCAACCTGAGCCGCTACGCCACCGAGCAGTCGGGCCTGGCGCTGCAGTTCTCGGCACGCTGATCCGCCGTTATCGGCAGGCTCCATGAAGAAAGCCCGGCATGGCCGGGCTTTCTTGCGTGGTCAACCGCTTGTGTGGCGGTCAGTTGCGGAAGAGGTCGAGGATGCGGTTGCGCTCCTCGGTGGCGGGCGGGGGCGTGGCGCCTGCAGCGCCGCCCGAGGAGGCGCTGTCCATGCCCAGGCTGCTGACGCCGCCGTTGCGCGCGTTTTCCTCGTAGTACCACTCACCGCCCATGTTCACGACGCCAGGGGGCACAGGCATCTCTGCCACCGGCACGCCCTTGAGGGCATGCTGCATGAAGCCGATCCAGATGGGCAGGCTCAGTCCGCCGCCCGTCTCGCGGCTGCCCAGGTTGCGCGGCGTGTCGTAGCCGATCCAGGACACTGCGGCCAGCGTGGGCTGGAAGCCTGCGAACCAGGCATCCACCGAGTCGTTGGTCGTGCCCGTCTTGCCGTACAGGTCGGGACGCTTGAGCGTGGACTGCGCGCGTGCTGCCGTGCCCACGCGCGCCACGTCCTGCAGCAGGCTGTCCATGATGAAGGCGTTGCGCGCGTCGATGGCCTGGGGCAGTTCCTGCACCGGGGGCGGCGTGAATTCGGACAGGATGCGGCCCTTGTGATCGGTGACACGGGCAATCAGCCAGGGGTTGACGCGGTGGCCGCCATTGGCGAACACGGAGTAGCCGGCAGCCAACTGCAGCGGCGTGACCGCTCCGGCACCCAGCGCCATGGTCAGGTAGGCCGGATGCTTGGCGGCGTCAAAGCCGAAGCGCGTGACCCACTCCTGGCCCTGCTTGGGTCCCACGGCCTGGAGCAGGCGGATGGAGATCATGTTCTTGGACTTGTTCAAGCCCGTGCGCATGGTCATCGGCCCGTCGTAACGGCTGTCGTAGTTCTTGGGCTCCCATGGCTGGCCACCCGTCACGCCGGCGCTGAAGAACAGCGGCGCGTCATTGATCATGGTGGAAGGCGAGAAGCCTTTTTCCAGTGCCGCAGAGTAGATGAAGGGCTTGAAGGCCGAGCCGGGCTGGCGCCAAGCCTGGGTCACGTGGTTGAACTTGTTCTTCTGGAAGTCGAAGCCGCCGATCAGGGCGCGCAAGGCGCCTGTCTGGGGGACCAGGGCCACGAAGGCGCCTTCCACTTCGGGCAGCTGCGTGATTTCCCAGGTGTTCTTGGGCGTCTTGACCACGCGGATCACGGCACCGGGACGGATCTTGATGTTGGGCGGTGCCTTGGGGTTCAGGCCCGATTCGGCGGGTTTCAGGCCTTCACCCGTGATCTCGATCTGTTCGCCGTCGGCGCGTGCCGCCAGGATCTTGCGCGGATTGGCATCCAGCACCACGGCGGCGAGCACATCACCGTTGTCGGGGTGGTTAGCCAGGGTGTCGTCAATGGCGTCTTCACGGTCCTCGGCGTCGGCCGGCAGGGCCACGAACTTTTCGGGACCGCGGTATTTCTGGCGGCGCTCGTAGTCCATGATGCCCCGGCGCAGCGAGGCGTAGGCGGCTTCCTGTTCGCCGGCATTGATGGTGGTGTAGACGTTCAGGCCGCGCGTATAGGCTTCGTTGCCGTACTGGGCAAAGATCAGCTGGCGTGCCATCTCGGCCACGTATTCGGCATGCACGCGGGTGTTGAAGGAGCCCGTGCGGATCTTCAGCGGCTCGGCCTTGGCTTCAGTGGCCTGGGCGGAGGTGATGAAGCCGTTTTCCTCCATGCGCTCGATGATGTAGAGCTGGCGCGAGCGGGCGCGCTTGGGATTGCTGATCGGGTTGTAGGCCGATGGTGCCTTGGGCAGGCCTGCCAGCATGGCCGCCTCGGCCACCGTGATGTCCTTCAGTGGCTTGCCGAAATAGGCTTCACAGGCAGCAGCAAAGCCATAGGCGCGATTTCCCAGATAAATCTGGTTCATGTAGATCTCGAGAATCTGGTTTTTGCTCAACAGATGCTCTAGCTTAAAAGTCAGTAAGACTTCGTAAATTTTGCGTGTAAAAGTTTTCTCGGAAGACAGATAGACGTTGCGCGCCACCTGCATGGTGATAGTCGATGCGCCCTGGCTTTTCACGCGGCCCAGATTGGCCAGCGCGGCGCGGGCCATTCCCTTGTAGTCCACGCCGCCATGCTCGAAAAAGCGCGTGTCTTCAATGGCCAGCACGGCGTCCGTCATCACCTTGGGGATGTCCTGGATGGGGGTCAGCGTGCGCCGCTCCTCGCCAAATTCACCCAGCAGGGCGCCTTCGCTGGAGTACACGCGCAGCGGCAGCTTGGGCCGGTAATCGGCCAGCTCGGACACGTCGGGCAGGTTGGGGTAGGCCATGGCCAGGGCCACGGCCACGGTCAGCATCAAGGCCAGCGCGCCGGCGACGGCGATGCCCGCCAGCCATAGCAAGGCCTTGGGAAACCAGTGCATGGGCTTGGATGGGGCGGAGCGAGGCTTTGCAGCCTGGGGTTCTCGGGAGTCTGAAGACGGCATGTCGCAGGGAGTGCTGAGGAGTGCCGCATTATAAAAATGCGTGCCCCAGAAGGACGGTAGGAGACGGCTGCACACGGTTGCCAGCATGGCCGCAAGCCACGCATCCTAAGCCAGGCGTGCAGGCCGACATGCAAGCAGGGGTGCATTCATGTCGCATTTGATGGCCCGCAATAATGTCTGTTTTTGGCCACTACCGCCAAGCGTGCTCCGGCTGGCATGGTGAGCTGCGCACAGTCTTGCTGATAGCATTCAACCTATATGTGAAGGTTTGTTGCGTTCTTTACATACACAAGAAGAGGGAGGGCAAGTTGATTGCTATGGGATCCTTATTCAGTCGCCAGCCCGCACCTTTGCTAGGCATCGACATCAGTTCTTCGAGCGCCAAGCTCGTTGAGTTGTCTCGTGCCAAGTCGGGCGAACTGTTGCTGGAGCGCTGTGCCATCGAACCGCTGGAGCGGGGATGGATCACGGACGGCAACATCGAAAAGTTCGACGAAGTGGCAGAGGCTGTACGGCGACTGGTCAAAAAAAGCGGCACGCGGACCAAGAACGTGGCCATGGCCCTGCCGGCCTCGGCCGTGATCACCAAGAAGATTTCGCTGCCGGACGGCATGAGCGAGCAGGAATTGGAGGTCCAGGTTGAATCCGAGGCCAATCAGTACATTCCGTTCTCGCTCGATGAAGTGAGTCTGGACTTCTGCGTCATAGGCCCGTCATCGAATTCACCCGGCGATGTGGACGTGCTCATTGCCGCATCGCGCCGCGAGAAGGTCCAGGACCGCCAGGGCCTGGCCGAGGCGGCCGGCCTCAAGCCGATGGTCATCGACATCGAGCCCCATGCCTCCCGCATGGCAGCTGCACGGCTGATCGAGCGCCTGCCCAATCAGGGCAACAATGCCCTTGTCGCCTTGTTCGAGTTAGGCGCCATGACGACCAGCATGCAGATCCTGCGCGACGACGAGGTTCTGTATGACCGGGACCAGGCTTTTGGCGGCGCACAGCTGACGCAACTGATCGCGCGCCAATATGGTTTCTCGCTCGAAGAGGCCGAGTCCAAGAAGCGCAGCGGCGAACTTCCGGAGGACTACGCGTCCGCCGTGCTCAAGCCCTTTGTGCAAAGCATGACGCAGGAAGTGTCGCGCGCACTGCAGTTCTTTTTCACCATACGCCCCACAACCGCATAGACCACATCCTGCTGGCAGGCGGCTCGGCCCCACTTTCCGGCCTGTCCGAGGCCATCACGCAGCAAACGGGTTTTGCCTGCAGCCTTGCCAATCCCTTTGATGGAATGGAAGTCGGCAGCGGCGTACGCCTCAAGCGCATGTCGCGCGAGGCCCCCGCCTACCTGACCGCCTGCGGACTGGCCATGCGGAGGTTTGTGTCGTGATTCTGATCAATCTGCTTCCTCACAGAGAAGCAACACGAAAGCGCCGCAAGGAAGCATTCCAGGCCACCATGGTTCTTTCAGCCCTGATAGGGCTTTTGATCATTGGTGCAGTCTATTGGTGGTACCAGATGATGATCGAGGCCCAGCAGGCAAAGAACACCATGCTGCGCGCCGAGATCACCGTCCTGGAGTCCCAGATCAAGGAAATCGCGGGGCTGGAAAACGAGATCACGGCCCTGCGTGCACGCCAGAAGGCCGTGGAGGATCTGCAGTCCGACCGCAATCTTCCGGTGCACATGCTCAATGAGCTGGTGGCGCAGTTGCCCGATGGTGTCTACATCACCAGCATCAAGCAGGAAGGTCTGGCCGTGACCATGCTGGGCACGGCACAGTCCAATGAGCGGGTGTCTGAAATGCTGCGCAATCTCTCGGAGGGGACACCCTGGATTTCAAAGCCTGAACTGGTGGAAATCGTGGCCAAGACGGTCAATGTCACGCCCAAGGACCAGCGCCGCGCCGCTGCGTTCAATCTGCGCTTTCAACTGACGCGTGCCAGCGTGGCGGAGAAGAACCTTTCGACGGCGGCCAACCCAGGAAAGTCCCAGTGATGGCCAAGAAGAAAAAGAACGACATCGATTTCTCCGCGCTGCAGGAGAACATACAGCGCCAGTTCCGTGGTCTGGATCCCAATGATCCGTCGCGGTGGCCTGTGCTGCCGCGGACACTGTTGTGCGTGGCCATCGCGCTGGCTGTGGCTGCCGTGCTTTGGTATGTGCTGATCAAGGACTACGAAGACACCCTGGAGCAGGAACGCAATACCGAGGTCACGCTGCGCCAGGACTTCAGCCAGAAGCTGTCCAAGGCCGTCAGCCTGGATGGCCTGAAGAAGCAACGTGAGCAGGTGCAGCAGTATGTGACGCAGCTGGAAAAGCAGTTGCCCAGCAAGGCGGAAATGGCGGCCCTGCTCTCGGACATCAATCAGGCTGGCCTGGGCCGCAGCCTGCAGTTTGAAACCTTCCGGCCTGGTGCGATGGTGGTCAAGGAATACTACGCCGAACTGCCCATTGCGTTGAAGGTCACGGGCCGCTTTCATGACATCGGATCCTTTGCTTCCGACGTGGCCTACCTGTCACGCATTGTGACCTTGAACAATCTGTCGATCGTCCCCGTGGGCAAGGATGGCAGCGAGGTCTTGAGCATGGAGGCGACGGCACGGACCTTCCGCTACCTGGATGCGGACGAGGTGCAGGCGCAACGCGCAGCTGCAGGGAAGGGCAAGAAGTAATGAGACACATGCGTTTCAGCGGCTGGCTCATGCTGGCAGCCTGCCTGGTCGCTTCGGGCTGCTCTTCCTCTGATCAAGAGGAACTGCAGACCTGGATGGCGCAAGAGAAAGCCAATGCAAAGCCCCGTGTCAAGCCTTTGGAGGAGCCCAAAGCTTTTACGCCCCAAGCCTACCTGGGAGCTGACGGCATGGATCCTTTCAATCCCTTGAAGCTGATGCAGGTGCTGCGCAAGGAATCCGCGCAGACCACTGCGAATACCACCCTGATTGCCTCCGAGCTCAATCGCCGCAAAGAACCGCTGGAGGCCGAGCCTCTGGATGCGATGACCATGGTGGGCAGCCTGGACAAGAAGGGTGTGCCCACAGCGCTGATCAAGGTGGGTGCCTTGCTCTACCAGATTCGCGCGGGAAATTACTTGGGACAGAACTACGGCAAGGTCACCCGGATCACGGAGACGTCCATCCAGTTGCGGGAAATCGTCCAGGACGGCAGCGGCGACTGGATAGAGAGAACTAGCACACTGGAGTTGCAGGAGGGAAGAAAATGATGGGCACACATCGAAGCATATTGCACAAGGCTCGCTGGGGAATCGCCGTAGGCGGTTGGCTACTGGGCTCCTTGGCATGGGCGCAGTCCGCGATAGAGTCGGTCTCCGGCTCGATTCAAGGGGGCACCGAGGTGGTGCGCATCGAGCTTTCCGAAGCGCTGGCCGCCGACCCTACGGGATTTGCGATCCAGTCTCCGGCGCGCATCGCACTGGATTTTCCTGGCGCCACCAATGGCACGGGCAAATCGGTGGTCGAGCTCAATCAGGGCAACCTGCGCTCCATCAATATCGTCGAGGCTTCAGGCCGCGCACGCCTGGTGCTGAACCTGAAGATGGCGACCTCCTACCGTACTGAACGCCAAGGCAAGGCGCTGCTGATCCTGCTGGATCCGGTGGCGGCCGCATCTGCAAGCGCAAAGCCTTCCGCACAGCAAGGCGTGTTTGAGAACAAAGCGGCCACCAATAGCGATAGCCAGCCAATACGCAATGTCGATTTTCGCCGCGGAAGCGACGGCTCGGGCCGTATCGTCGTAGGCCTGAGCAATAGCCAGGTCGGCGTGGATCTGCGCCGTGAAGGAAAGGAACTGGTGGTCGATTTCCTGCGCTCTTCTTTGCCTGAAGGGCTGCGTCGCAAGCTGGATGTTGCTGATTTCGGTACGCCGGTACAGACAATCTCTTCGTTGCAGCAGGGTGAGTCAGTCCGCATGCGCATTGCCCCCACAGGTGACTGGGAGCACAGTGCCTATCAAAGTGACAGCCAGTTTGTGATTGAAGTTCGCCAGAAAAAGGTGGACGTGAGCAAACTGACTCAGGGTCCTGGCTACAGCGGTGAGAAACTCTCCCTGAATTTCCAGAATATCGAAGTGCGATCTCTGCTTCAGGTGATTGCCGATTTCACAAACTTCAATATCGTGACTTCGGACACGGTTTCCGGGGCACTGACCCTGCGCCTGAAGGATGTTCCCTGGGATCAGGCGCTGCAAATCATCATGGATGCCAAGGGCTTGGGCATGCGCAAGTCCGGATCTGTGCTCTGGATTGCGCCCAGGGATGAAATCGATGCGCGCACCAAGCGGGACTATGAGGCCGCAATGGAGATTCAGAAACTGGAGCCTCTGAGAACTCAGGGCTTCCAGCTGAATTATGCGAAGGCGGCCGATATTCTTCAACAGATCAGTGCAAGCTCAGGTGGCGGTGGCTCGGGTGGAGCTTCCACCAGGTTCCTGTCGGAGCGTGGGTCTGCGATTTCGGAGCCTCGCACCAATCAGTTGTTTGTGACCGATACATCCACGAAACTGGAGGAGATGAAGGCGCTGCTGGCGACGTTGGACGTACCTGTTCGCCAAGTGCTGATTGAAGCTCGCATTGTGGAAGCTCGCGACACGTTTGGCCGGGCTCTGGGTGTGCGTCTTGGCGGTGGGGATTTACGTGCTCAGCGCGGTGGAGACGGAGGATACAGCATCGGTGGAGACAACCGTGTTGCCATCGGAACGGGATTTGACAATGCCAATGCTTCCGCAGGAGTGGGCGGGCAAGCCGTCAATACCTCTGGGAGTTTTGTCAATCTGCCTGGAAAACTGTCGAATGTCGCAAACTCGGGCACGTTTGCCATGTCGATCTTCAATGCTGCTGCGAACCGATTCCTGACCCTTGAACTTTCTGCGATGGAATCCGACGGTCAGGGCAAGATCATTTCCAGCCCGAGGTTGGTGACGGCCGATCAGACCAAGGCATTGATTGAGCAAGGTACTGAGTATCCGTATTCTGTGACGGCGCCTAATGGTGCGACGACCATTGCCTTCAAAAAGGCCGTTTTGAAGCTGGAGGTTACGCCTCAGATCACTCCTGAAGGCGATATCATCCTGGACCTTGATGTCAACAAGGATTCGCGTGGCGAGAGCACGCTGCAAGGTGTCGCTATCGATACCAAGCATGTGCGTACCCAGGTTCTTGTCCAGAATGGCGGAACTGTAGTGATCGGCGGTATCTTCGAGATGGAGGAGACCAATACGGAAAACAAGATTCCGCTATTGGGCGATGTCCCTGTTCTGGGGCATCTTTTCAAAAGTCGCGTGAGAGAATCCCAGAAACGGGAAATGCTGGTATTTATTACGCCGAAGATGTTGGCTGACATCAGAAGTGCTCGTTGAATGTAGTAGGAGATAGATAATCATGCAAAAAATCATTTTCGGTGCCATGCTGGCACTCGGTTTGGCCGGGTGTGGTGGTGGTGGAGGGAGTGCTGGTGAGACAAATCAGCCATATACCATTTCGCTGCGCGCAGATAAGACGCAGCTTCCGGTGAATATTGGAAGTGCCGGCCCTGGTATTGGTGCAAATGCGGCATATACGACGACAATGTATGTCGAGGCTCGTCAAGGGAATATGCCTATACCTGGCGGAGATGGCATTTTCCAATGTGCCGTGACTGCAGGTCTTGACTCGGCGGTTCTGTATTATCTGGATGGAACGGATAAAAAGGACGATCAAGGAAATATCACGGCAAGCCGTTCCATTGTGCTGGGCTCCAACTCTGGTAGTGCCACTTTCCACTTGCACGCAATCGACAAGGCTGGTGTAGCAAGCGTGACTTGCACGGTGACCGATCCTCGCGATAAGCGCCAGGTGAGTGCTGTGACCAGTGTCAATGTCGGTGGCGCTGCGCAGGGCATTCCTGCCAGCACGCTGGCCGTGACCCAGACGCCTGGCTATCTGGGCTCCCGAGACAACCTCTCCAATCTGCGAAACAACGTCGCACTGGAAGTGAAGGTGGTCGACGACCGCAATCAGCCGGTCACTGGCACCAGTCCCAATGTGCAGGTTCGGATTTTGCCCAGCTCGGCTTATGACGGTGCGCGCCTGATCTCTGGATCCAAGGCTGGCTCTTCGTTGCAAGTCAATTCGCTCAACGGCATTGCACAGCTGTCGCTTTCCAGTGGCCCCGATAGCGGCGCCATCGTGCTGGAAACGACTGTGGACCGCCGGGACAATGATGTCAGCAATGGCATTCAGGATCCCATCAGGGCCTATACCGTCGTCGGTGTCTATCACGAGATCGCCAAGACGCCTCTGGCCCTGCCTGATGGCTTGAGCATCCCGGGTGTCAAGGACCAGCCTCTGGTGTACGGCTTTGCAGCAACAGGCGGCATTCCTCCTTACCGCTGGTCGACACTGGGCGGTGTTCCAGACGGTATGCGCCTGAGCAGCGACGGCGTGCTTTCCGGTACGCCGACTGTGGTCGGAACCTTCAACATGCTGGTACGTGTGCAGGACGCACAGGGCGCCGTGGTCGACAAGACCGTGACCGTGACCATTGCGGCCAAGGCACCTCTGGCCTTCGCTGCACCGACCATCTCTGGCGTACGTGGCGTGGCCCTGGCGTATGCACTGTCGGCAACCGGCGGTACCGCTCCCTACACCTGGGTGAGTCTGGGTGGCACACCCGAAGGGCTGGCGTTGTCCAGCGACGGCATCTTGTCGGGTACTCCGACGGCGGATGGCACCTTCAACATGATCGTGCGCGTCACGGATGCCGACAACACGGTGATCACGAGGAACATGGCCATCACGGTGGCCAAGCCGGCAACCACGACGCCGTAAAGGCGATGCCGTTCGCGGCCATGGGAGATAATTTTGGTTTCTCATGGCCCGTGCGGTAACAGCAAATGGATGTTTCAGGCTTGGTAACCCGGGTGGCCCTGATCGGCCTGCCCGGCTCCGGCAAATCGACCATAGGGCGCCAGCTGGCGCGCCTGTGGTCGATGCGTTTTGTGGATGCGGATCATGTGGTCGAGCAGCGCATAGGCTGCAGCATCCGGGAGTTTTTCGAGCGCGAGGGCGAGCAGGCTTTTCGAGACATGGAGTCGCAGGTCATTGATGAGCTGTCGGCCTCCACATCCAGCCTGCTGCTGTCCACGGGCGGTGGCGTGGTGCTGCGGGAGCAAAACCGCCGCCATCTGCATGCGCGCACCCAGGTCTTCTATCTGGATTGCACGCCAGAGGCCATCGCCGCGCGGCTGCGCAACGATGTGACGCGGCCCTTGCTGCAGGTGGAAGACCCGGCACTGCGCCTGCGGGAGCTGCTGCTGCAACGCGAGCCGCTTTATCTGGAGACGGCTCACTTCGTGATCCAGACATCCGGCCTGTCTGTGGCACAGGCTGCGCAGCGCATACGCATGCAGGCGGAACTGGCCTGAGCGGCAGCCCGCTGGAACACCAAAGGCCTCGGCACTTGCCGGGGCCTTTTTCTTTAAGATCGGCGGTTGCCGGGCGCGCTGCCGTGTCGCGCAATTCCTTTCACTCTTTCTGCCTTGGAGCGACACCATCTTGCCCACCGCTTCCTCCTTGCCTGCCGCCCAGGTCGTGACCATCGACCTGGGTGACCGTTCCTACCCGATCACCATTGGCACCGGCCTGCTGGACCAGGCCGCGACCTATGTCGCCCTGCCTTCTGCGGCCCAGGCCGTGATCGTCAGCAATGATGTGGTCGCACCGCTCTATGAGCCCGCACTGCGCCGCGTGCTGGAACAACGCTACCGCAGCGTGCGTACCGTGGTGCTGCCCGATGGCGAGGCCCACAAGGACTGGCAGACGCTGAACCAGATCTTCGATGACCTGTTGTCCGGTGGCTGTGACCGCAAGACCGTGCTGTTCGCGCTGGGCGGCGGCGTCATCGGCGACATGACCGGCTTTGCCGCTGCCAGCTACATGCGCGGCGTGCCGTTCGTGCAGGTGCCCACCACGCTGCTGTCGCAGGTGGACTCATCGGTGGGCGGCAAGACCGCCATCAACCATCCGTTGGGCAAGAACATGATCGGCGCCTTCTACCAGCCGCAGCTGGTGGTTTGCGACCTGGCCTCGCTGGACACGCTGCCCGGGCGCGAGCTGAGCGCCGGCCTGGCCGAGGTCATCAAGTACGGGCCGATCGCCGACATGGACTTCCTGGCCTGGCTGGAGGAGAACATGGATGCCTTGCTTGCCCGTGACCGCACTGCACTGGCGCACGCGATCAAGCGCAGCGTGGAGATCAAGGCCTGGGTGGTGGGCCAGGACGAGAAAGAGGCCGGATTGCGCGCCATTCTCAATTTCGGCCACACCTTTGGCCATGCGATCGAAGCCGGCATGGGCTACGGCAACTGGCTGCACGGCGAAGGCGTGGGCGCCGGCATGGTCATGGCGGCCGAGCTGTCGCAGCGCCTTGGCCTGGTGGATGCCGCCTTTGTGCAAAGGCTGCGCGTGCTGATCGAACGTGCGGGCCTGCCGGTGCGCGGCGCCGTGCTGGATGCGCGTGACAACGCTGGCCGCTATCTGGAGCTGATGCGCGTGGACAAGAAGTCCGAGGCGGGCGAGATCCGCTTCGTTCTCATCGACGGGCCGGGAAAGGCCGTCATGCGCTCGGCGCCCGATGCCTTGGTGCGCGAAGTCATAGACGCCTGCTGCGCCTGACGCGCAGCGCAGGGGGCAAGCAGGAACTGCTAGAGTGGCCTCGTCAGCATGATGAGGCGATCGAATGCAGAAACAGGCCCTGGCCCCCTATGCCTGCAACCCGGCGTTCAGCCGGGGGCGGCGTTTCCCGGAGGCGCCTGCGCCCACGCGCAGCGACTTCCAGCGCGACCGGGACCGCATCGTCCATTCCTCGGCGTTCCGGCGGCTGGTCTACAAGACCCAGGTCTTCGTCAACCACGAAGGCGATCTGTTCCGCACCCGCCTGACACACTCGCTGGAAGTCGCCCAGCTGGGCCGCTCGGTGGCCCGGTCGCTGCAACTGGACGAGGATCTGGTCGAAGCCATCTGCCTGGCCCACGACCTGGGCCACACCCCCTTCGGCCATGCGGGCCAGGACGCACTCAATGCCTGCATGCAGCCGCACGGCGGCTTCGAGCACAACCTGCAAAGCCTGCGCGTGGTGGACCGGCTGGAGGAGCGCTATCCGGCCTTTGACGGGCTCAACCTGAGCTTCGAGACGCGCGAGGGCATTCTCAAGCACTGCTCGCGCACCAATGCCGAGCACCTGGAAGCGCGGGAGCCCGGCGGTGTGGCCCAGCGCTTTTTGCTGGGCCGGCAGCCTTCGCTGGAGGCCCAGCTGTGCAATCTGGCCGATGCCATTGCCTACAACGCCCATGACGTCGACGATGGCGTGCGCTCCGGCCTGATCACCATGGCCCAGCTGTGCGAGGCCGTTCCCTTGTTCGCGCGCTATCACGATGCAACGCTGGCCGAGCACCCCCAGCTGGGCATGCCTTTGGCCGAGCGGCGCCTGCTGTACGAAAGCATCCGCCGCATGCTCAGCGACCAGGTCTATGACGTGATCGCCGCCACGCAGCAACGCATTGCGCAGGCACGGCCCTGTTCGGTGGACGAGGTGCGTGCCCAGCCTGGCGCTCTGGTCGGCTTCAGCGATACCATGAGGCAGCAGTCGCTGCAGCTCAAGCAGTTCCTGTTCCGCAATCTCTATCGCCATGAACAGGTGATGAAGACCATGGACGGCGCGCAGCAGGTCGTGGCCGAGCTGTTTGCGGCCTATATGGTGGAGCCTGATCGCATGAAGCCGCGCTTTGTGCAGCGGGCCATGCTGGCCGAGGACGTATCGGCGCGTGCGCGGGTGGTGGCCGACTTCATCGCCGGGATGACGGATCGCTACGCGGCCCGGGAGCATGAGCTGCTGACAGGCCTGCGCCTGCTGGGCTGAGAAATCCGAGCACCGGCATCGCCCGGGCGGCGCGGCTAGAATGCGGACCCTGCGTGACAGGGCAGGGAAGGGTTCCTGGACGGTTTCGCAATGTCTGGGGGCGCAGTGCCCCCGTTCGCATTTTTGAAGGGCACAGCCATGACCGATACCACCCACGAGATTCGCGCGGCCGAGTTTCCGCCTGTCACCGTGATCGAGGATACGGTGCACTGGCTCGAAAAGGCCGTGATCGGCCTGAACCTGTGCCCCTTCGCCAAGGGCGTGCACATCAAGGGCCAGATCCACTACACGGTCAGCCAGGCCACCGACGCCGAGGGCGTGGCGGCGGATCTGCACCGCGAGCTGGAAGCGCTGGCCGAGGCCTCGCCCGAGAAGCGCGACACCACGCTGCTGATCCTGCCCCATGCGCTGCAGGAGTTCCTGGACTTCAACGACTTCCTCGAAGTGGCCGACGCCATGGTCGAGGAACTGGACCTGGGAGGCATCCTGCAGGTGGCCTCGTTCCATCCGCAGTTCCAGTTCGAGGGCACTGAAGCCGACGACGTCACCAACTGCACCAACCGCTCGCCCTATCCCACGCTGCACCTGCTGCGCGAGGACAGCATAGACAAGGCGGTCGAAGCATTCCCCGAGGCGGAGTCCATCTACGAGCGCAACATGGAGACGCTGGAGAAGATCGGCATCGAAGGCTGGCTGGACATGGGCGTGGGCGCGCGCTGCCCCGTGGTGCATGCAGCCAAGCCGGGCGCAGCCGAATGAAGGCGCGCCAAGGCAAGCCTGCTGCGAAACCCGAGCAGGATGTGACCGAGCAACTGGGCCTCAAGCCCGGCCAGTCCATCGAACTGCTCAAGGCGCTGCACATCCTCACGCGCGAAGGCAAGATCAACCAGGACTCGCGGCGCAAGCTCAAGCAGGTCTACCACCTGTACCAGTTCATCGCCCCCATCCTCGAAGAACTGTCGGCCGACGACCATGCGGTCACCCTGGCCGACCACGGTGCCGGCAAGTCCTACCTGGGCTTCATCCTCTACGACCTGTATTTCAAGCCGCTGGGGCGCGGCCACATCTACGGCATAGAGACGCGCGCGCCGCTGGTGGACGCTTCGCAGAAGCTGGCCGCCGAGCTGGGCTTCGAGCGCATGGGCTTCCTCAACATGTCGGTGGCCGAATCCACGCATGCCGACTTCATGCCTGCGCAATTCGACGTGGTCACGGCCCTGCACGCCTGCGACACCGCCACCGACGATGCCATCGCCTTCGGCCTGGAGAAAAAGGCCAAGGCCATGGTGCTGGTGCCCTGCTGCCAGGCCGAGGTCGCTGCCTGCCTGCGCCAGACCAAGGCGCTGAGCCTGACGCGCACGCCCCTGGCAGAACTGTGGCGCCATCCCATACATACGCGCGAAATGGGCAGCCAGCTCACCAACGTGCTGCGCTGCCTGTACCTGGAAGCCTGCGGCTACCAGGTCACCGTGACCGAGCTGGTGGGCTGGGAGCACAGCATGAAGAACGAGCTGATCATTGCGCGTTACACGGGGCAGAAAAAGCGCAGTGCGGTCGAGCGCATGCGCGCCATCCTGGCGGAGTTCGGCCTGCAGGATGCGATGGCACAGCGCTATCCGCTGCTGCAGGCAGCCTGAGCCGGCTGCCTGCAGCAGTCTCAGGCCCCCGCCACGGCGTGGTACCAGGCGATGCCATCGGCATCGATGCTGCGCTCCACCTGCCCCGCATGCATCAAATGATTCAGGCAGGCCAGGCTTTCGCCCGTGGCCATGCCCAGCAGGGCGGGGCTGGATTCGCTGATGGGGCGTGAGAACAGGGCGCCGAAGACATCGACGGCGCGACGCGGTTCGGCCAGTGCGGCCAGCAAGCGGGCGTTGGCGCGCTCCTGGCCTGCCGCCAGTGAATCGATTCGTGCATGCAGGCCGCGAAAGCAATCGCCATGCGCGGGCAGGACGAGCACATCGTCGGGCACTTCGCGCCTGACCTTTTCCAGAGAATCCATCCAGTCGGCCATCGGGTTGGCGTCTGGCTCCATGGCATGGACCGAGACGTTGGACGAGATGCGCGGCAGCACCTGGTCGCCCGAGATCAGCAGCTTGAGATCGGGGCAGTAGAGGCTGGCGTGTTCGGGCGAGTGGCCGCTGCCGACCACCACGCGCCACAGGTGCTTTCCTATGCGCAGTTCCTCGCCGTCGTGCAGGCGGCGGTAGCTGTCGGGCAGGGCGTGGATGTGCTTGCCGAAGTTGCCGAAGCGGGCGCGGTAGGACTCCAGCGCGCTGTCACTCCAGCCTGCGCGGCGGTAGAAGGCGATGGCGTCGGGCGGCGCCTCGCGGCTGCAGTCCGAGACCACGACGCGGCAGTTCAGATATTCCAGGCGCGTCATGTACAGCGGCACATGGAACTTGCGTGTCAGCCATCCGGCCAGGCCCACATGGTCGGGGTGCATGTGGGTGACCAGCACGCGCGTCAGCGAGCGGCCGTCGGTGGATTGGGAGAACAGCGCGCGCCAAGTGGCCACGCCTTCGTCGGTGCGCGCACCGGTGTCGACGATGGCCCAGCCCTGGCCGTCATCGATGGCCCAGAGATTGATGTGATCCAGCGCATAGGGCAGGGGCATGCGTATCCAGAGCACGCCGGGTGCGACCTCCAGCGTCTGCCCGCGCTGCGGTGGCGCCTCGAACGGGTAGTCGAGCACCGGCTTGGGCGGCGCATCCGTGGCGTGCGAGGCGATCGGGGCTTGGGCTTTCTGGTCCATGGGGTTCCTTGTTCAGTCGCTGGGGTGGCCGGGTGCTCCCCGGCTGGCAGCGCGTCCCCGCAACGATACGCCTGCCGCTGCTGCCGTGCTGTCACGGGCTCGTCACAGGCCGCTCCTACAGTGCACGGGTCAATCAACAGGGGGAGGGCGCGGCCGTGCTGCGGGGTCCCCTGCCTACAGAGGGATATCCGCATGAAATTGAAGATGTTGTGCAGCGCGCTGGC
This sequence comes from Delftia sp. Lp-1, assembly GCF_020523835.1. Lineage (NCBI taxonomy): Bacteria > Pseudomonadati > Pseudomonadota > Betaproteobacteria > Burkholderiales > Comamonadaceae > Delftia > Delftia sp. Lp-1. The sequence goes on from NZ_JAJALJ010000001.1 coordinate 517,642, forward strand.
TGGTGCCTCGCTGCTGTTGAGCGCCTGTGGCGGCAGCGACGGTTCGTCCGCAGCCGCTCCGACCAAGAACGTGCTGTTCTTCCTGGGTGACGGCATGGGCATCACCACCATGACGGCCGCACGCATCTACAGCGTGGGCGAAGACGGTGAGCTGACCATGGACAAGCTGCCCGAGACGGCCTTCGTCCACACCTTCTCGAACGACGCCCAGGTGACGGACAGCGCGCCCTCGATGGCCGCCTACATGACCGGCGTGAAGATGAACAACGAAGTCATCTCCATGACGCCCGACACCAAGGCCACGGACGCTGCGGGCAAGGCCTATCACACCAACTACGACAGCACCTGCCCCAGCGGCAACGGCCAGGCCGTTCCCACGCTGCTCGAGCAGATGAAGTCCGCCGGCTACGGCACGGGCGTGGTCTCCACCGCGCGCATCACGCATGCCACGCCGGCAACCACCTATTCGCACGTCTGCCACCGCGATGCGGAGAACACCATTGCCGCGGCCCTGGTGCCCGGCGGCTCCGGCTACAACAGCAAGCTCGGTGACGGCGTGGACGTGATCCTGGGTGGCGGTTCCTACTACTTCACGCCCAAGGCCGACGGCGGCCGCCGCAACGACAGCCGCAACCTGATCGCCGAGTTCAAGACGCAAAAGTACAGCTACGCCGCCAACAAGAGCGAGTTCGACAAGCTGCCCGTGGACGGCAGCAAGATCGCCGGCCTGTTCACCAAGGACCACATGGCCTATGACTTGGACCGCGATGCGACCAAGGAGCCGAGCCTGGCCGAGATGACGGGCAAGGCCATCGACGCACTGTCGGCCAAGAAGAAGGGCTTCTTCCTGATGGTGGAAGGCGGCCGCATCGACCATGCGCTGCACGCCACCAACGCGCGCCGCGCGCTGCAGGACACCGTGGCCTTCGACAACGCCATCCAGACCGCGCTGGACAAGATGGCCAAGCTCGATCCGGGCCTGAAGAACACGCTGATCGTCGTCACCGCCGACCATGACCACACGCTGCACCTGAATGGCTATGCCGCGCGCACCGGCAAGACCGAGGCCGGCAAGCCCGGCGTGCTGGGCTTGGTCAAGAACTACGTGGACGGCAAGGCCTCCACCGATGTGGATGGCAATCCCTACACCATCCTGGGCTTCGGCAACGGTCCCAAGCGCCTGGCCACGCGGGGTCCCATCGACGCTGCCTCGCTGGAGAGCCCCGACTACCTGCAGGAGGCCGTGGTGCCCCTGGCCTCCGAAACCCACGGCGGCGGCGACGTGTTCCTGGGCGCGCAAGGCATGGGTGCCGATACGTTCTCGGGCGTGATCGACAACACGGCCGTGTTCAACCTGATCAAGAAGAGCATCGGCTTGTGATGCCGCACGCTGCATTCAAGGCACTCAAGGAATTCCACATGCATCCGATCCTCCAAAAGACCTCCCTCGCCCTGGCTGCGGCCGGCGCGCTGGCGCTGCTGGCACCTGCCGCCCATGCGGCTGGCGAGGCCAAGAACGTCATCTTCTTCCTCGGCGACGGCATGGGCCCGGTCACCGTGACCGCCGCGCGCATATACAAGGGTGAGAAGCAGCTGGCTGCCAATCCCACGGCACTGACCAGCAGCGAGCGCGCCACGCTGACCATGCAGTCCCTGCCTTACGCCAGCCGCGTCAAGACCTTCTCGCGCGATGGCCAGACCACGGACAGCGCGCCTTCGATGGCGGCCTACATGACCGGCGTGAAGATGAACAACGAAGTCATCTCCATGTCGGCCGAGACCATGGCCTATGCGGCCAACGGCCAGCAGTACATCAACGGCGAGGACACCACCTGCCCGGCCGGCAACGGCCAGCCCGCCCAGACCCTGCTGGAACTGTCCAAGGCCAAGGGCCGCGCCGTGGGCGCCATCTCCACCACGCGCGTGGGCCATGCGACGCCTGCGGCCACCTACGCCCACATCTGCAACCGCAATGGCTACAACAGCATTGCCGAGCAGTCCGTGCCCGGCCATGCCAACTACAACGCCAAGTTGGGCGACGGCATCGACGTGCTCATGGGTGGCGGCCAGCGCAACTACCTGCCCAAGTCGGTCAACCCCAGCAGCAAGCGCACGGACACGGCCAACCTCGTGGACATGATGAAGGCCAAGGGCTACGCCTATGTCGCCAAGGGCAGCGAGCTGTCGGCCCTGGACGCGACCAAGGCTCCCAAGCTGCTGGGCCTGTTCACGCAAAGCGAAATGGCCTACGAGCTGGACCGCGTCAAGCAAAAGCTGGACGAGCCCAGCCTGGCCGACATGACCGGCAAGGCGCTGGACGTGCTCAGCCGCAATGACAAGGGCTTCTTCCTGATGGTGGAAGGCGGCCGCATCGACCACGCACTGCACGGCACCAATGCCAAGCGCGCGCTGGAAGACACGCTGGCCTTCGACCGCGCCATCGAGACCGCCATGGCCTACATGGAAAAGAAGGACCCGGGCCTGAAGAACACGCTGATCGTGGTCACGGCCGATCACGACCACAACATGGTGTTCAACGGCTACTCCAAGATCGGCAACCCCATCCTGGGCAAGGTGCAGGACTACCAGACCGGCCAGATGGCCAAGGCCCAGGACGGCAAGCCCTACACCACGCTGGCCTTCGGCAACGGCGGACGTCCCAACGCCACGGCATCCAGCCAGGTCAATGCCGAAGATGGCAACAAGCCCTGGATCGCTCCCACGCGCGGCGCCTCGCGCGACGACGTGACGGCCGTGGACACCACGGACGACAACTACCTGCAGGAAGTCGGCCTGAACCTGGGCACGCCGGGCTCCGAGACCCATGGCGGCGGCGACGTGATGCTGTTCGCCGGCGGCGCGGGCGCCAAGATCTTCAAGGGCACGATGGACAACACCAAGGTGTTCTCCAAGGTCCGCGAAGCCGCTGGCCTGTAATTGTTTCTTCCTTCGTTGGCTGCTTGCCAACCCCTGGCCGGAGCCGTGGCACATGCGTGTGCCCGGCCCCGGTTTTTTCGCATTGGCTGGATTCCATGACGCTTTCCCTTCCGGCGCCGCGCGCGGCGCGCCACATCTACGCGGCCGCGCTGCTGGCCTGTTCCGTCTCCGCAGCATGGGCCGCCGAGCCGGCCAAGGCGCCGGCATCCGCACCCACGGCCACAGTCCCCGCTGATTCCGTGGCACGCACCACGGCCGCCGTGCAGGCCACGCCCGAGGCCGACCTGCGCATCACCTATGAAGCCATGAGCGTGGGCAGCGATGGCGTGCAGCGCAGCAGCGTCTATACCAACCGTGTCTACCGCCGCAAAGCCCAGCTGTGGATAGAGCGCGAAATGCCCGCCGCCCTGCGCCAGAGCCAGGACCACGGCCATGACCACGCCCACGGCCCGCACGCCGGCCACGCCCATGACGAGGCCCGCGCCGCACCCCTGTCCATCCGCCGCGCCGATGACGGCAAGGTCGGCGTGGAAGTCATCCTGGCCAAGCTGCGGCGCGTCATCAGCGTGGACCTGGCCCACCACGGCAACGTGGGCTACGGCGGCTCCTTCGACAACGTCTACTGGATCGTGCCTCCCACCGCGCTGCAAGGCATGGAACGCGTGGGCAAGCCGCAAAACGGCGTGCAGCGCTACCGCGGCACGGCAGGCGAACAAACCACCGTCATCGACTGGGACGTTGCCAACCAGTTTGCCCGCCGCGTGGAACGCAGCGACTCCCACGGCACCGAGCGCATCATCGTCACCGCCACCAAGCTGCCCGCACCACTGGCCCAGCCCTGGAAGGCCATCGAAGGCTACGACAAGGGTGACTACTCCGATCTGCTGGATTGAGCACCTGACACCCCAATGCAAAGAGCTGCCCGGAGGCAGCTCTTTTTTATTCCCCATTTCAATGCTCAAACGCATGGCGCTGGAAACCGGCGCAGCCTGACACCAGGGGCGCCGAGCAAGAGCCGCCTCGCGGCGATGGCGCCGTCCCCCTTCAGGGGGAAGCCGCGCAGCGGCTCAGGGGGAGGCCAGTTACACCTGTGCTCCAGAGTCTTTTACGACCTTGCTCCACTTCGTCGATTCGGCCTTGATGTAGGCGAGGAATTCGGCCGGCGTGTCGATCACGACGTCACCGCCCTGGTCGTTGATCTTCTTGACCACGGCCGGGTCCTTGAGCACCTTGGCAATGGCCGTGTACAGGCGCTGCTGCACGGCGGCGGGTGTCTTGGCCTGGGTCCAGAGGCCGAACCACGAAGTGGCCTCGTAGCCGGGCACGCCGGCTTCAGCCACGGTGGGCACATCGGGCAGTTCGGGCGAGCGCTTGGCCGTGGTCACGGCGATGGGGCGCAGCTTGCCCGAGCGCACGTGCTGGATGGCCGAGGGCATGTTGTCGAACATGATGGCGATCTGGTTGCCCAGCAGGTCGGTGATGGCCGGGGCGCTGCCCTTGTAGGGCACGTGCACCATGTCCAGGCCCGTCATGGAGCGGAACAGCTCGCCCGACAGGTGGATGGAGCTGCCGCTGCCCGAGGAGCCGTAGTTCAGCTTGCCGGGATTGGCGCGCGCGTAGGCGATCATTTCCTTGACGGTCTTGAACGGCTGGCTGGGGTGGGCCACCAGCAGGTTGGGCACGTTGGCCACGCGCGTCAGGGGCGAGAAGTCCTTGATGGGGTCGAAGCCGGGCTTGGCGTAGAGCGCGGCATTGATGGCATGCGTGCCCACGGTGCCCATGAACAGCGTGTAGCCGTCGGCCGGTGCACGCGCGGCGGCCACGGCGCCGATGTTGCCGCCCGCGCCGGGCTTGTTGTCCACGATCACGGTCTGGCCCAGCTCCTGCTGCAGCGCCTGGGCGACGATGCGCGCCAGGATGTCGGTGGTGCCGCCAGCGGCGAAGGGCACGAGGATGGTGATGGGCTTGCTGGGGAAGCCGTCCTGGGCCAGGGCGGCGGTGCCGGACAGGGCGCCGAGCGCGGTCAGGGATGCGGCGGCCAGCGCCTGCAGGCCACGGCGGCGGGTGAAGTGGGTGGTTTGATCGGACATCGAGAGGTCTCCTGATTCGGCAATAAGGTGGATGGCCGGGCCCGGCAACGCCGGGCTGGGCCAGGGCAAGGCCCTGTGTGGCGCCCGCCTGTGCAGGCGGGCGCTTCCAGTGGTTCTTCTTGAAGGGTGTTGTGCCTGGGAAGGCGTTCGGTCAGACGGTCGGTCCGACGTTCGATCAGACGGGCGCCACGCCCAGCGTGGTGCCGCCGCAGATGTAGAGCACCTGACCGGTGACGAAGCCGTTGTCGGGCGACAGGAAGAACAGCGCGGCACGGGCCACGTCTTCCGGTGTGCCCATGCGGCCCACGGCAATGCTGTTGAGGATGCGCTGGGTCTGCGGCGCGCCTTCGGGGTTGCTCTTGGTGAACAGCTCGGTGGCGATGGGGCCGGGGCCCAGGGCGTTGACCGTGATGCGGTCGCGGCCCAGTTCCATGGCCAGGGTGCGCGTCAGGCCGATCAGGCCCGCCTTGGTCGCCGAGTAGACGATGCGGTCAGGCTTGCCCAGCGCGGCGCGCGAGGACATGTTCACGATGCGCCCCTCGCCGCAGGCACGCAGCGTGGGCAGGAAGGCCTGCACCAGCAGCATGGGCGCGCGCAGGTGCAGTCCCACCACGTCGTCGAGATGCCGGGTGCTGGCGTTGTCGATGGTGCCGGGGCGTGTGGCGCCCGCGTTGTTGACCAGGGCCACCACGTTGTGCGCGGCGGCAATGCGGGCGGCCGCCTCGGCCGTGGCCTGCTCGCTGGTCAGGTCGGCCTGGTAGCTCACCAGCAGCGGATGGCTCCATTCGGGCAGCACGTAGTCGAGGTTGACCACGGCGCGGCCCTGGGCCAGCAGGGCCTCGGCGATGGCGCGGCCGATGCCGTTGCTGGCGCCGCTGACCACGGTGACGGGTGTCTTGTTATCCACGGTGCTCATCGCAGTCTCAGACCTTTTCCAGGATCACGGCAATGCCCTGGCCCACGCCGATGCACATGGTGCACAGCGCGTAGCGGCCGCCCAGCGTGTGCAGCTGGTTCACGGCCGTGGTGGCCAGGCGCGCGCCGGAGGCGCCCAGCGGATGGCCCAGCGCAATGGCGCCGCCCCATTGGTTGACGCGGCGGTCATCGTCGGCAATGCCCAGATCGCGCAGCACGGCCAGGCCCTGTGCGGCGAAGGCTTCGTTCAGCTCGATCACGTCCATCTGCTCCAGCGTCAGGCCGGTCAGGGCCAGCACCTTGCGCACGGCGGGCGCCGGGCCGAAGCCCATGATGCGCGGGGCCACGCCGGCCACGGCCATGCCGACCACGCGGGCGCGGGGCACCAGGTTGTATTGCCTGGCGGCTTCCTCGTTGGCCAGCAGCAGGGCGCAGGCGCCGTCGTTCACGCCGCTGGCATTGCCGGCCGTCACCGTGCCATCCGGGCGCACCACGCCCTTGAGCTTGGCCAGCGCCTCGATGGTGGTGGCGCGCGGATGTTCGTCCTGGCTCACCACGATGGCGTCGCCCTTTTTCTGGGCAATGGACACGGACACGATTTCCTTGGCCAGGTAGCCGGCCGCGATGGCGGCGGCGGCCTTTTGCTGGCTGGCCAGGGCCATGCGGTCCTGGGCTTCGCGCTCGATCTTGAAGTCGTCGGCCACGTTCTCTGCCGTTTCGGGCATGGAGTCCACGCCGTACTGCTGCTTCATCAGCTTGTTGACGAAGCGCCAGCCGATGGTGGTGTCGTACACGGCGTTGCTGCGGCTGAAGGCGCTTTCTGCCTTGGGCATGACGAAGGGCGCACGGCTCATGCTTTCCACGCCGCCCGCGATCATCAGGCGGGCCTCACCCGCCTTGATAGCGCGCGCGGCCGTGCCCACGGCGTCCAGGCCCGAACCGCACAGGCGGTTGATGGTGGCGCCCGGCACATCGATGGGCAGGCCGGCCAGCAGGGCGGACATGCGCGCCACGTTGCGGTTGTCTTCGCCGGCCTGGTTGGCGCAGCCGTAGAGCACGTCGGCCACGGCCGTCCAGTCCACGCCGGGGTTGCGCTCCATCAGCGCCTTGATCGGCACGGCGCCGAGGTCATCGGCACGCACCGGGGACAGGGCGCCGCCGTAGCGGCCGAAGGGGGTGCGGATGGCGTCGCAGATGAAGGCCTGGTTGGACTGGCTCATGGTGTCTCCTGGAAAAAGAATGAAGAGGTGCCGGGGTGCGCCGCAGCGCACCCACTGGGTGGGGAGCTGAGGGATCAGGCCGTGGCCGTCGCGTCCTTGATGGGCAGGCCTACGATGGACTGCAGCTCGGCGTGCGAGAGGCCGGGCACGGTGTCGATCAGGCGCAGGCCCTCGGGCGTGCATTCCAGCGTGCACAGGTCGGTGTAGATGCGCTTGACGCAGGACAGGCCCGTGAGCGGATAGCTGCAGGCCTCGACGACCTTGCATTCGCCGGTCTTGGTCAGCAGGTCCATCATCACCCAGGTCTGGCGTGCACCCACGGCCAGGTCCATGGCGCCGCCCACGGCGGGAATGGCACCGGCCTCGCCCGTGCTCCAGTTGGCCAGGTCGCCCGTGGCCGAGACCTGGAAGGCGCCCAGCACGCAGATGTCCAGGTGGCCGCCGCGCATCATGGCGAAGCTGTCGGCATGGTGGAAGTAGCAGCCGCCCGGCAGCAGGGTGACGGGCTGCTTGCCGGCATTGGTCAGGTCATAGTCCTCCTGGCCTTCGGCGGGCGCCGGGCCCATGCCCAGGATGCCGTTCTCGCTTTGCAGGATGACCTCGCGGCCGGCCGGGATGTGGTTGGCCACCTGGGTGGGCATGCCAATGCCCAGGTTGACGTAGGCGCCGTCGAAGATGTCTTCGGCCACGCGCCGGGCCAGCTCTTGCTTGCTGCGTTTCTGGTAGCTGCTCATGCTCTTGCTTTCGGCGGTTGGGGCGCTCATGCGGTTTTCTTGAAGCCGCCGGCCTGGGTGGCCACGCGGTCGATCTTCACGATCTGGCTCACGTAGATGCCGGGCGTGACCACGGCCTCGGGGTCCAGCGCGCCCAGCTCCACGATCTCGTGCACGGTGGCAATCGTGTGCTTGGCCGCCGTGGCCATCACGGGGCCGAAGTTGCGGGCCGACATGCGGTAGGTGAGGTTGCCCCAGCGGTCGCCCTTCTCGGCCTTGACCAGTGCCACGTCGCCGTGGATGGGATGCTCCAGCACATAGTGCTTGCCGTTGATCTCGCGAGTTTCCTTGCCGTTGGCCAGCTCCGTGCCATAGGCCGTGGGGCAGAAGAAGCCGCCGATGCCGGCGCCGGCGGCGCGCAGGCGCTCGGCCAGGTTGCCCTGGGGCACGAGTTCCAGCTCGATCTTGCCGCTGCGGTACAGGTCGTCGAACACCCAGCTGTCCACCTGGCGGGGGAAGCTGCAGATGATCTTGCGCACCTGGCCGCTCTTGAGCAGGGCGGCCAGGCCCTGGTCTCCGTTGCCCGCGTTGTTGTTGACCACGGTCAGCTCGCGTGCGCCCTGGGCGATCAGGCCGTCGATGAGTTCGGTGGGATTGCCCGAGGTGCCGAAGCCCCCGATCAGCACGGTGGAGCCGTCCTGGACGCCCGACAACGCCTCGGCGATGGTGTCGGTGATTTTGTTGATCACTTGCTTGTCTCCGGTATGCAGGCCGCTGGCGCTGCGCTAAAATGTTCGTATGTAGAACAAAAGTTCGCAGAAAGAATTATAGAGCCATGAAAAAAAATGCCGCTTCCGTAATTTCCACAGGTGGGGCCGAAGAAGAGGGCGGCACGCCGCGCCCCGGCGACAGCTATGTGCAGTCCTTTGCGCGCGGCCTGGGCGTGATCCGCTCGTTCAGCGCCGAGGCGCCTGCGCAGACGCTCAGCGAGGTGGCGGCGCGCACGGGGCTCACGCGCGCCGGGGCCCGGCGCATCCTGCTGACGCTGCAGACGCTGGGCTATGTGAAGAGCGACGGCAAGCTGTTCCAGCTCACCCCGCGCATCATGGAACTGGGCTTTGCCTACCTCAGCTCCACCCCGGTCTGGAACCTGGCCGAGCCCGTGATGGAAAACCTGGTCGACGAGGTCAAGGAGTCCTGCTCGGCCGCCGTGCTCGATGGCGGCGACATCGTCTATGTGCTGCGCGTGCACACCCACAAGATCATGAGCACCAACCTCGGCGTGGGCTCACGCCTGCCGGCCTGCTGGACCTCGATGGGGCGCGTGCTGCTGGCCGGCGAGAGCGATGAATCCCTGCAGGCCCTGCTGGATGCGCGCGAGCGCCGGCAGTTCACGGCCCTGACCGAGCAGGATGATGACCGCCTGCGCCAGCGCATTCTGGAGGTGCGCGCCCAGGGCTGGGCCCTGGTGGACCAGGAACTGGCCGAAGGCCTGATCTCCATCGCGGCGCCCGTGAAGAACGCGGCCGGGCGCACCGTGGCTGCGCTCAACATCAGCGGCCAGGCCAACCGCAACAGCGCCGAGATGATGCGCGGGCAACTGCTGCCCCGGCTGCTGGCTGCCACGCAGCTGGTGAGCCAGCTGCTGCGGGCCTCATCGCGGCTTTCCCTGTAGGGCGGCGGGCGGCGCGGCGCTCCATAATTGCCGATCCACGCCCCGCACTCGCACCATGGCCCGCCTGCCCCGACTCACTCTTGCGGATCTGCCGCACCACATCATCCAGCTCGGCAACAACGGCGGGGACATCTTCATCGATGCCCAGGACCGGGAGACCATGCTGGGGCTGCTGCGCGAGATGGCGCGCAGCTGCGAGCTGGCCGTGCATGCCTACGTGCTGCTGCCCAGCCAGTTCCACCTGCTGGCCACGCCCCGCACCGGCGATGGCCTGCCCAAGTTCATGCAGGCCGTGGGCCGGCGCTATGTGCGCTACTTCAACGACCGCCACGGCCGCAGCGGCACGCTGTGGGAAGGCCGCTATCGCGGCACGGTGCTGCAGCCCAGCTGGCTGCTGCCCACCATGGTCTTCATGGACGACAGCCCCGTGCGCGCCGGCCTGGTCCAGCGGCCGGCCGACTGGCCCTGGTCCAGCTACGCGCACAACGCCGGCCTGCGCAGCGACGCGCTGATCCAGCCGCATGCCGTGTTCTGGGAACTGGGCAACACCCCGTTTGCGCGGGATGCGGCCTATGTGGAAGCCGTGGAAGAGGGGGTTGGCACCGATGACGCCGAACGCATCAGCCAGTCGGCGCTGCGGGGTTGGGCGCTGGGCGATGAGCAATTCATTGCCGATTTACAACAGCGCACCGAGCGCCGCGTGACCCGCCAGCGCGCCGGCCGTCCGCCCGGACGGACCAATGAGCGCACCACAACAGTGCGTTAGTACCCACTGATGGCTTGCAAGTGCTTGATTCCTCACTGCAGGTCTTTGTGAAATAAATATGTCCCTTATTAATTTCCGATTTTTTTGTTCTGGAATTAATTGGGATCTGACCCTTATATAAATTTATTGCATGAGGTGATGCCTTGCCTTAATCTTGCGTTCCCTGCGAAAAATTTGAGGATTCCGCCATGACGACGGCTGCCGAGATCAAGCATCTCCAAGACCACGGTCTGTACTCCAAGAGCAACGAGCACGACGCCTGCGGCCTCGGCTTTGTTGCGCATATCAAGGGCGTCAAGCGCCATGACATCGTCACCGGCGCGCTCAAGATCCTCGAAAACATCGACCATCGCGGCGCCGTGGGTGCCGACAAGCTCATGGGCGATGGCGCGGGCATTCTGATCCAGATTCCCGACCAGCTCTACCGCGAAGAGATGGCAAAGCAGGGCGTGGCCCTGCCGCCCGCGGGCGAGTACGGCGTGGGCATGATCTTCCTGCCCAAGGAGCATGCCTCGCGCCTGGCCTGCGAGCAGGAGATGGAACGCGCCATCAAGGCCGAAGGCCAGGTCCTGCTGGGCTGGCGTGATGTGCCCGTGAACCGTGACATGCCCATGTCGCCCACGGTCCAGGAAAAGGAACCCATCCTGCGCCAGGTCTTCATCGGCCGCGGCGCCGACGTGATCGTGCAGGACGCGCTGGAGCGCAAGCTGTACGTGATCCGCAAGACGGCCAGCGCCGCCATCCAGAACCTCAAGCTCAAGCACAGCAAGGAATACTACGTTCCCAGCATGAGCAGCCGCACCGTGGTCTACAAGGGCCTGCTGCTGGCCGACCAGGTGGGCGTGTACTACAACGACCTGTCCGACGAGCGCTGCGTCTCGGCCATCGGCCTGGTGCACCAGCGCTTTTCCACCAACACCTTCCCCGAGTGGCCGCTGGCCCACCCCTACCGCTACGTGGCCCACAACGGTGAAATCAACACCGTGCGCGGCAACTACAACTGGATGCTGGCGCGCGAGGGCGTGATGGCCTCGCCCGTACTGGCCGAGGACCTCAAGAAGCTCTATCCCATCAGCTTCGCTGGCCAGTCCGACACGGCAACGTTCGACAACTGCCTGGAACTGCTGACCATGGCCGGCTACCCCATCAGCCAGGCCGTGATGATGATGATTCCCGAGCCCTGGGAGCAGCACGAGTCCATGGACGAGCGCCGCCGCGCCTTCTATGAATACCACGCCGCCATGATGGAGCCCTGGGACGGCCCGGCCTCCATCGTGTTCACCGACGGCCGCCAGATCGGCGCCACGCTGGACCGCAACGGCCTGCGCCCCTCGCGCTACGTGATCACCGATGACGACCTGGTCATCCTGGCGTCCGAGGCCGGCGTGCTGCCCGTGCCCGACAGCTCCATCGTGCGCAAGTGGCGCCTGCAGCCCGGCAAGATGCTGCTGATCGACCTGGAGCAGGGCCGCCTGATCGAGGACGACGAGCTCAAGGCCAACATCGTCAACACCAAGCCCTACAAGCAGTGGATCGAGAACCTGCGCATCAAGCTGGGCAGCGTGGGCGGTGACACCCATGCCGGCCCCGAGGCCGCCAGCCTGCCGCTGCTCGAGCGCCAGCAGGCCTTCGGCTTCACGCAGGAAGACATCAAGTTCCTGCTGGCCCCCATGGCCAAGAACGGCGAGGAAGGCATCGGCTCCATGGGCAACGACAGCCCGCTGGCCGTGCTGTCGGACAAGAACAAGCCGCTGTACAACTACTTCCGCCAGATGTTCGCGCAGGTGACCAACCCGCCGATCGACCCCATCCGCGAAGCCATCGTGATGTCGCTGGTGTCCTTCATCGGACCCAAGCCCAACCTGCTGGACATCAACCAGGTCAACCCGCCCATGCGCCTCGAAGTGCACCAGCCGGTGCTGGACTTCGCCGACATGGCCAAGCTGCGCGACATCGAACGCCACACCCAGGGCAAGTTCAAGAGCGCAACGATCGACATCACCTACCCGCTGTCCTGGGGCAAGCAGGGCGTGGAAGCCAAGCTGGCATCGCTGTGCGCGCAGGCCGTGGACGCCATCAAGGGTGGCGCCAACATCCTGATCATCAGTGACCGCCATGTGAGCGCCACCCAGGTGGCCATCCCCGCGCTGCTGGCGCTGTCGGCCATCCACCAGCACCTGGTGCGCGAGGGCCTGCGCACCACTGCCGGCCTGGTCGTGGAAACGGGCACGGCGCGCGAAGTGCATCACTTCGCCGTGCTGGCGGGCTACGGTGCCGAGGCCGTGCATCCCTACCTGGCCATGGAAACCCTGGCCGACATGCACAAGGAGCTGGGCGGCGACCTTTCGGCCGACAAGGCCATCTACAACTACGTCAAGGCCATCGGCAAGGGCCTGTCCAAGATCATGTCCAAGATGGGCGTGTCCACCTACATGTCCTATTGCGGCGCCCAACTGTTCGAGGTGATCGGCCTGAACAGCGACACCGTGGACAAGTACTTCACCGGCACGGCCAGCCGCGTCGAGGGCATCGGCGTCTTCGAGATCGCCGAGGAAACCATCCGCAACCACCGCGCGGCCTTCGGTGACGATCCCGTGCTGGAGACCATGCTGGACGCCGGCGGCGAATACGCCTGGCGCGCCCGTGGCGAAGAGCACATGTGGTCGCCCGACGCCATCGCCAAGCTGCAGCATTCCACGCGCTCCAACAACTGGAGCACGTACAAGGAATACGCCCAGCTGATCAACGACCAGAGCAAGCGCCACATGACGCTGCGCGGCCTGTTCGAGTTCAAGTTCGACCCGGCCAAGGCCATTGCGCTGGACCAGGTCGAATCGGCCAAGGACATCGTCAAGCGCTTTGCCACGGGCGCCATGTCCCTGGGCTCGATCAGCACCGAGGCCCATGCCACGCTGGCCGTGGCCATGAACCGCATCGGCGGCAAGAGCAACACCGGCGAAGGCGGGGAAGATCCCCAGCGCTACCGCAACGAGCTCAAGGGCATCCCGATCAAGAAGGGCGAGACCCTGGGCTCCATCATCGGCGCCGACAAGGTCGAGGCCGACATCGAGCTGCAGGACGGCGACTCGCTGCGCTCCAGGATCAAGCAGGTGGCATCGGGCCGCTTCGGCGTCACGGCCGAGTACCTGTCGTCCTCGGACCAGGTGCAGATCAAGATGGCCCAGGGCGCCAAGCCCGGCGAAGGCGGCCAGCTGCCCGGCGGAAAGGTGTCCGACTACATCGGCAAGCTGCGCCACTCCGTGCCCGGCGTCGGCCTGATCTCGCCCCCGCCCCACCACGACATCTACTCCATCGAGGATCTGGCCCAGCTGATCCACGACCTGAAGAACGTGGCGCCGCATGCCGACATCTCGGTCAAGCTCGTGTCCGAAGTGGGCGTGGGCACCATCGCGGCCGGCGTGGCCAAGTGCAAGAGCGACCACGTGGTCATCGCAGGCCATGACGGCGGCACGGGCGCATCGCCCTGGTCGTCCATCAAGCATGCGGGCTCGCCCTGGGAAATCGGCCTGGCCGAGACCCAGCAGACCCTGGTGCTCAACCGCCTGCGCGGCCGTATCCGCGTTCAGGCCGACGGCCAGATGAAGACCGGCCGCGACGTCGTCATCGGCGCGCTGCTGGGCGCCGACGAGTTCGGCTTCGCCACCGCGCCCCTGGTCGTCGAGGGCTGCATCATGATGCGCAAGTGCCACCTGAACACCTGCCCCGTGGGCGTGGCCACGCAGGACCCGGTGCTGCGCGCCAAGTTCTCGGGCAAGCCCGAGCATGTGGTGAACTACTTCTTCTTCATCGCCGAGGAAGTGCGCCAGATCATGGCCCAGCTGGGCGTTGCCAAGTTCGACGACCTGATCGGCCGTGCCGACCTGCTGGACACCCGCAAGGGCCTGCAGCACTGGAAGGCCCAGGGCCTGGACTTCTCGCGCCTGTTCGCCCAGCCCGAAGTGCCCGCCGACGTGGCGCGCTTCCATGTCGAAAAGCAGGACCACCTGCTGGACAAGGCGCTGGACGTGAAGCTCATCGAGCGCTGCAAGCCGGCCATCGAGAACGGCGAGCGCGTGCGCATCATGGAAGTGGCGCGCAACGTCAACCGCTCCGTGGGCGCCATGCTCTCCGGTGCCGTGACGCGCGTGCATCCCGAAGGCCTGCCGGATGACACCATCCGCATCCACTTCGAGGGAACTGGCGGCCAGTCCTTCGGCGCCTTCCTGTGCAACGGCATCACGCTGAACCTGCGCGGCGATGCCAACGACTACACGGGCAAGGGCCTGTCCGGCGGCCGCGTGGTGGTGCATGCCAGCCATGAATTCCGCGGCGACACGACGACCAACACCATCGTCGGCAACACCGTGATGTTCGGTGCCACCAGCGGCGAGGCCTTCTTCGGCGGCGTGGCCGGCGAGCGTTTCGCGGTCCGCCTGTCCGGCGCCACGGCCGTGGTCGAAGGCGTGGGCGACCACGGCTGCGAATACATGACCGGCGGCACCGTGGTGGTGCTGGGCAAGACGGGCCGCAACTTCGCGGCCGGCATGAGCGGCGGCGTGGCCTATGTGTATGACGAGGATGGCCGCTTCGCCGAGCGCTGCAACAAGGCGTCCGTCTCGCTGGACCAGGTGCTGCCCCACGACGAGCACCTGGCCCAGGTCTCGCCCGCCGTCTGGCACCGCCGCGAAACCGACGAACGCCAGCTGCGTGCACTGATCGAGGCGCACAGCCGCTGGACCGGCTCCAAGCGCGCCCGCGACCTGCTGGACAACTGGGCGGCGGCCCGCTCCAAGTTCGTCAAGGTCTTCCCCAGCGAGTACAAGCGTGCCCTGTCCGAGATGTACGAGCGCCAGGTGATGGAAGAGCCCGCCACGCCCGAGGTCGAGGTACACGCCAAGGAGGCGGTGGCCGCCAAATAAAGCAGGACTTGCGCAAACAGGATGAGACCCGGCACCGTGCCTTTTGGCAGGCCGCCCGCCAGATTCCTTCTTGCGCAGGTCGTCAAAGGAAGCGAAGGATGCGGGCAGCGGCCCGCATCCATCCCTGCACCCCACACATCAGGACAACGAATCATGGGAAAGACCACCGGCTTCATGGAATATGAACGCCTCGAGGAGGGCTACGCGCCCGTCGTCGAGCGCGTGAAGCACTACAAGGAATTCGTCATCGGCCTCGATGACAGCCAGGCCAAGATCCAGGGCGCGCGCTGCATGGACTGCGGCACGCCGTTCTGCAACAGCGGCTGCCCGGTCAACAACATCATTCCGGACTTCAACGACCTGGTCTTCCACGGCGGCTGGAAGAGCGCCAGCGCCGTGCTGCACAGCACCAACAACTTCCCCGAGTTCACCGGCCGCATCTGCCCCGCGCCCTGCGAGGCCGCCTGCACCCTGAACATCAACGACGACGCCGTGGGCATCAAGTCCATCGAGCACGCCATCATCGACCGAGCCTGGGCCGAAGGCTGGGTCAAGCCCCTGCCCAGCAGCCGCAAGACCGGCAAGAAGGTCGCCGTGGTCGGCGCAGGCCCCGCAGGCCTGGCCGCATCGC
This sequence comes from Delftia sp. Lp-1, assembly GCF_020523835.1. NCBI lineage: Bacteria > Pseudomonadati > Pseudomonadota > Betaproteobacteria > Burkholderiales > Comamonadaceae > Delftia > Delftia sp. Lp-1. The sequence goes on from NZ_JAJALJ010000001.1 coordinate 533,508, forward strand.
AGCAACTGGCGCGCGCCGGCCACGATGTCACGCTGTTCGAGAAGAACGACCGCGTGGGCGGCCTGCTGCGCTACGGCATTCCCGACTTCAAGATGGAGAAGTCGCACATCGACCGCCGCGTCGAGCAGCTCGTGGCCGAAGGCGTCAAGATCCGTACCGGCGTGCTGGTGGCGGGCAAGGACGGCCTGGGCGAAGACTCCAAGGTCACCAACTGGGCCAAGGAAACCGTCAGCCCCGAGCAGCTCATGGCCGAGTTCGACGCCGTGCTGCTGACAGGCGGTGCCGAGCAGTCGCGCGACCTGCCCGTGCCGGGGCGCGAACTCAAGGGCATCCATTTCGCCATGGAGTTCCTGCCGCAGCAAAACAAGGTCAACGCCGGCGACAAGCTCAAAGGTCAGCTGCGGGCCGATGGCAAGCACGTCATCGTCATCGGTGGCGGCGACACCGGCTCCGACTGCGTGGGCACCAGCAACCGCCACGGCGCCGTCAGCGTGACCCAGTTCGAGCTGATGCCCATGCCGCCCGAGCAGGAGAACAAGCCCCTGGTCTGGCCCTACTGGCCGATCAAGCTGCGCACCAGCTCCAGCCACGAGGAAGGCTGCGAGCGCGAGTTCGCCATCGCCACCAAGGAGTTCATCGGCGAGAAGGGTCAGGTCACGGCCGTCAAGACCGTGCGCATCGAAATGAAGGACGGCAAGATGGTCGAGGTGCCCGGCAGCGAGCAGGTGCTCAAGGCCGATCTGGTGCTGCTGGCCATGGGCTTCGTCAGCCCCGTGCAGGCCGTGCTCGACGCCTTTGGCGTGGACAAGGACGCACGCGGCAACGCCAAGGCCACCACCGACTTCACAGGCGGCTACGCCACCAGCGTGCCCAAGCTGTTCGCCGCCGGCGACGTGCGCCGCGGGCAGTCCCTGGTCGTCTGGGCCATCCGCGAAGGCCGCCAGGCCGCTCGCTCCATCGACGAGTTCCTCATGGGCACGTCCGACCTGCCGCGTTGAGGTAGGCTCCCCCTGAGTCGCTTCGCGCCTTCCCCTCTCTACTCGCTGCGCGAGGGAGGGGGACGACAGCCTTGCTGCGGGGCGGCCCTTGCTCGCTGTCCCTGGGTTTGAAGTGCGCCAGTTTCGAATGCTCCGGACTGATATGAGAGAGTACGGTGGCTAAAGAAAAAGCCCTTGGTGATGAACCAAGGGCTTTTTGCTTTTCGTGCTGCGGGGGCTATTGCGCGGGCTTGTCGTCTGCTGGCTTGTCCACTGCGGTGCCGGGCTCGGCTTCTTCTTCCGGTGCCTTGGAGACGCGGCTGAACCAGCCGGCGCCCAGGATGCCTATTTCGTAAAGAATGCACATCGGAATGGCCAGGGCCAGCTGGGAGATCACGTCGGGCGGCGTGACCACGGCGGCGATGATGAAGGCCACCACGATGAAGTAGCCACGGAAGGACTTGAGCTTGGCAATGTCCACCAGGCCGAAGCGCACCAGCAGCATGACCACGATGGGCACCTGGAAGGCCAGGCCAAAGGCCAGGTACAGCGACAGGATGGCCTCCACATAGGAGGCGATGTCCGGCGTGGCCGCCACGCTGTCCGGGGTGAAGCCCTGGATGAAGGCAAACATCTTGTCGAGCACGAAGAACTGCACGAAGGCGATGCCGATATAGGCCAGCAGGCTACCGAAGATGATCAGCGGCAGCGCGAAGCGCTTCTCGTGGCTGTACAGGCCGGGCGCCACGAAAGCCCACATCTGGTACATGATCCAGGGCAGCACGGCCAGCACGCCCACCATCATCAGCACCTTGAGCGGTACGAAGAAGGGCGTGAACACGCCCACCGCGATGAGCTTGGCATCGGGCGGCATGTGGGCCTTGATCGGGTGGGCGATGAAGTCGATCAGCCCGTTGGGGCCGGGCCACACGGCCAGCACGGCGATCGCCAGACCGATGCCGTAGATGCAATAGAGCAGGCGGTCGCGTAGCTCCATCAGGTGCTGGACGAAAGGCTGCTCGGTGCCTGCCAGCTCGTCGTCTTTAGGTGGAATGTCGGACATGGTGCGAAACCGCGGCGGGCCGCAAGGGCATCCACGGACCTGGGGTGAAAAGCAGAAAGCCCGACGGATCGGGCAGGATTCGGCAATGGCGGGTGCCCGGGTGGCAGAGGTTGGGCTGGTTGCCTCGTGGCCCGCGGCGCGCCGGCATCTTCAGCGGGACTTCTGGGGGCGAAAGCGCGCCACGCGCGCCGCGCCCGACTGAGCCTTGGTGCGCACACCGGCACGGGCCTTGTACCACTGGGGCACGGCGGCACGCTTGAGGCGCCAGTTCTTGCCCGGGTGGCGGTAGGCCGGCGCCACGGCGCTGTACGTATCGCTGTCGGAGCCGTAGGAAGAGGAGTCGTACGAGGAAGACGTGCCGTTGAGCGCTGCCGTGGACTCGTTCCAGTCCTTCTCGAAGTTGGCGGCCGAAGTGTGGATGGATTGCTCGACGTCTCGCGCCGCGCCCTCCACGGTGTCCTTCATCTTGCGCAACTCGTCGAGTTCCATCGAACGGTTGACCTCGGCCTTCACATCGGAGACATAGCGCTGGGCCTTGCCCAGCAGGGTGCCGACGGTACGCGCCACGCGCGGCAGCTTCTCGGGACCAATGACCACGAGGGCCACGGCACCGATGAGCGCCATCTTGGAAAGGCCAATATCAAACATGGAAGCTTGGCGTGCGGGCCATCAGCTCTTTTGCTTGGCTTCGACGTCGATGGTGGTCTTGTCGGCAGCCGTCTGGCCGGCGACCTGGCCGGGAGCGGCTGCGGGAGTGTCGGTGGAGGTCGAACCGTCCTTCACGCCGTCCTTGAAGCCCTTGACGGCGCCGCCGAGGTCGGAACCGATGTTCTTCAGCTTCTTGGTGCCGAACACCAGAACCACGATGGCCAGGACGATCAGCCAATGCCAGATGGAAAACGAGCCCATGAGAATCTCTCCTAAGAATTGCAGGTCATTTTAGACGCCGGGCCATGGCGGCAGTTCGCAAGGCCCCACAAAAGCCGTTTGGCCGACGCAAGAAACAGGGGGTGCCTCAAGCAAGAGACGGGCCACCTTGTGCCGGGCGGCAGCCGTCTGCCGCAGGCAGCGTGGCCGCTGCGGCGTTTTCAGCCCTTTAGTTTCAGCCCTTGAGCCAGGGGCGGGGGCCGCCCATGACGTGGATATGCAGGTGGTGGACTTCCTGGCCGCCTTCGGTGCCCGTGTTGACCACCAGGCGAAAGCCGCCGTCCGGATACGGGTTGCAGCCTTGCTCGGCAGCCAGGCGGGGCGCCAGCGCCATCAGGCGGCCCAGCAGCGGGGCGTCCTCGGCCTGGACCTGGGCCATGGAGGGGATGTGCTTCTTGGGTACCATCAGGAAGTGGATGGGCGCGCCGGGATGGATGTCGTGGAAGGCGAAGACTTCTTCGTCCTCATAGACCTTGCGGGAAGGAATCTCGCCTTTGGTGATGCGGCAAAACAGGCAGTTCGGGGCGTGGTCGTGCATGGCGCTACAGGAATCCTGGGAGGCTGGCGGTAGGTTGGAAATCAGGCCGGATTGTCGTTGATGCGCAGCGTCTGGCGCACGCCGATGTCGCTGCGGTGCTGCTGGAGCCACTGCTGGCCCTGCTCGCGTCCGAGCTCGAACAGCTCGCGCACGAAGCGCATGTCGGAGCGCGTCTTGGTCGAGGCGCCATAGCCCTTGAGCACGGAGCCGCCGTCCACGCGGTGCAGCAGCACCTTTTTGTAGCGTGTCGGGTCCAGCTTGCCCTGCTCCAGCAGGCGCTTGACGAACTCGATGGCGCGCAACTCGGACAGCAGGCCGGCGTTGAAGGTGACCTCGTTCATGCGGTCCATGATGTCGGCCGCTGTATTGGGCAGGTCGGTGTGCTCGATGGGATTGATCTGCACCAGCAGGATGTCGCTGGACGCGGTGCCGTAGATCAGGGGATACAGGGCGGGATTGCCCGAGAAGCCGCCGTCCCAGTAAGGCTCGCCATCGATTTCCACGGCCTTGAACAGCTGGGGCAGGCAGGCCGAGGCCATGACCGCGTCGGCACTGAGTTTTCTGCCCGAAAAGATGCAGCCCCGGCCCGTGCGCACATTGGTGGCGCAGACAAAGACCTTGGGCACCACGCCCTCCACGGGCGGATGCGTCAGCGCCTCGAAATCCACGACCCGTTCGAGCAGCTTGCGCAGCGGGTTGATGTCCAGCGGGTTGGTCTGGTAGGGCGAGAAGAACTGGTTGAGCACGCCCATGAAGGGGCTGCCCGGCAGGGGCGCGCCCCACATCAGGCTGCCCATGGTGCCCACGCCTTCCCAGAGTTCGGTCAGCGTGGCGCGGGCCAGCTCGGCCCCCAGCGCCTGGGCGGCCACCGGATCGCTTTCCTGGCGTGCAGCCTTGGCAAAGCCCTGGGCCAGGGCCACGGCATTCATGGCACCGGCGCTGGTGCCGCTGATGCCGTCGAAGACAAGGCTGCCGTCTTCCAGCAGCGCATCCAGCACGCCCCAGGTCAGGGCACCGTGCGAGCCCCCGCCCTGCAGGGCGAGGTTGATCTTGCAGGTCGGGGTCGGAGTCATGGCGGTTTGCCCGGGACCTTCAGCGGTCCACGGCCTGGTTGCGGTTCATGGCGACCATGCCGCGCACGATGCGGTAGAGGAACCAGATGGAGATGACGGTCCAGGCGATCCAGCCGGGCACGAAGAACAGCAGCCACAGCGGCGCCGTGACCAAGTACAGGATGCCGGCCCAGATCACGCTGCGGATGCGCCACGAGAAGTGGTTGGCCATCCAGCTGCCTTCGGCGTCGCCGCGCTTGACCAGATCGATGATCAGGGCGATCACCAGCAGCGCAATGCTGGGCTGCGCACCCGGCACGACGGCGGCCACGGCCACCACCAGGTGCAGCAGGTAGCTGACCCAGCCCCAGGCCTTGAGGCCTTCGATGCGGGACTGGTCCAGGGCACGGACTTCGATGTAATCGTCATTCATGGCAGCGGTCCTTTCTCGTTCACATCACGTTCCTGGGCCTTGCGCAGCGCCTTTTCCTCGATGCCGCTAGTGCCTTCGCGGCGTTCCAGCTCGGCAACGACCTGGGCGGGCGTCAGGCCATAGTGGGCCAGGGCGATCATGCTATGGAACCACAGATCGGCCACTTCGTAGAGGATTTTGCCGGCGTCTCCGCCATGGTCTGCGTCCTTGGCGGCCATGACCACTTCGGTGGCCTCTTCGCCGATCTTCTTCAGAAAGGCATCCGGGCCCTTGTGCAGCAGGCGGGCGACGTAGCTCTTGTCGGGGTCGCCGCCGTTGGCGGGCTTGCGGCTTTCGATGACGGCGGCCAGGCGCGCCAGGGCGTCCAGCGAGGAAGTGCTTGCGGTTTCGTTCATGTTCGTGGAATTCATTTGTAGATCGATTCGGGGTCTTTCAAGACCGGATCGACGGCCTGCCACTGGCCGTTCTGCAGCACGCTGTAGAAGCAGCTGTGGCGCCCCGTGTGGCAGGCAATGCCGGGCTCGTGGCCGGTCTGGGTGATCTTGAGCAGGACCACGTCGTTGTCGCAGTCGATGCGCACCTCGTGCACGGTCTGCACGTGGCCCGATTCCTCGCCCTTGAACCACAGCTTGTTGCGCGAGCGGCTGAAGTAGACGGCGCGGCCCAGCTCGGCCGTCTTGGCCAGGGCCTCGCGGTTCATCCAGGCGAACATCATCACGTCGCCCGTGTCCTTTTCCTGCGCGATCACGGGCACCAGGCCCTGCGCATCCCATTTGACTTGATCTAGCCAGTTCATTGCCTGCATTGTGAATATCCTGGGTGGGCATCCCTGTGACAGGATTGTCAGGAATTGCCTGGATTGAAAATACACCCCCTGAGTCGCTTCGCGCCTTCCCCCTCTCTCGCTGCGCGGGAGGGAGACGACAGCCTTGCTGCGGGGCGGCCCTTGCTCGCTGTCCCTGGTCCCTTGGGCCGCGCCGGTTTCATGGGTTGTGGGCGGCGCGAGCGCCATGGAAAACTGAAATGAAGGAGTCCGCCGACGCGCCGTATCAGAGGCGCACGGGCACGCCGCGCTCGGCCATGCGCTGCTTGGCCTGGCCCACGGTGAATTCGCCGTAGTGGAAGATGCTGGCGGCCAGCACCGCGTCGGCGCCGCCCAGGGTCACGCCATCGGCCAGGTCGTCCAGCGAGCCCACGCCGCCCGAGGCGATCACGGGCACGGGCACGGCGTCGCTGACGGCGCGCGTGAGCTTCAGGTCGAACCCGGACTTGGTGCCGTCGCGGTCCATGCTGGTCAGCAGGATCTCGCCCGCGCCGCGGCGCGCCATTTCGGCGGCCCACTGCACGGCATCCAGGCCGGTGTTCTTGCGTCCACCGTGGCTGTACACGTCCCAGCCGGGGCCGGCAGCGCGGCCATCGGCGCCGATGCGCTGCTCGTCCTCGGCCGTGCGCCGCTTGGCATCGATGGCCACGACGATGCATTGCGCGCCGTACTTGTCCGAGGCCGCATTGATCACATCGGGATTGGCGATGGCGGCCGAGTTGAAGCTGGTCTTGTCGGCGCCCGCGTTGAGCAGGCGGCGCACGTCCTCGACGGTGCGCACACCGCCGCCGACGGTCAGGGGAATGAAGACCTGGCTGGCCACGGACTCGATGATGGGCAGGATCAGGTCGCGCCCGTCGCTGGTGGCCGTGATGTCCAGGAAGGTCAGCTCGTCCGCGCCCTGGGCGTTGTAGCGCGCGGCGATCTCCACCGGGTCGCCCGCATCGCGCAGCTCCACGAAGTTCACGCCTTTGACGACGCGCCCTCCCGTGACGTCAAGACAGGGGATGATGCGTTTGGCAAGCATGGGCAGACTCGTGGCTAGGGCGTGAAACAAGGGCGAAAAGATACCACGCCCTCGGCGCCCGCAGGCGCTGCGGGGTTCAGCGCTTGAGGCCTGCGGCCTGGCTTTGCCAGCGCCATGCGTCCTCGCACATGCGGTCCAGGTCCAGCATGGCCTTCCAGCCCAGCAGGCGCTCGGCCTCGGCGGGGTCGGCCCAGCACTGGGCCACGTCGCCGGGACGGCGCGCCACGATCTGGTAGGGCACGGGGCGGCCGCTGGCGCGCTCGAAGGCCTTGACCATCTCCAGCACCGAGACCGGGCGCCCCGTGCCCAGGTTCACGGTCAGCAGGCCCTGCTGCTCGCGCAGATAGCGCAGCGCCGCCAGGTGGCCGCGCGCCAGGTCGGTGACGTGGATGTAGTCGCGCACGCCCGTGCCGTCCGGCGTCGCATAGTCATCGCCATAGACACTGAGCTGCTGGCGCTGGCCGATGGCGACCTGCGACACATAGGGCATGAGGTTGTTGGGGATGTCGCGCGGGTCCTCGCCGATCAGGCCGCTTTCATGGGCGCCCACGGGGTTGAAGTAGCGCAGCCTTGCCAGGCTCCATTGGCCGGGCTCGGCCCTGTCCAGGTCGGCCAGCATTTCCTCGATCCACAGCTTGCTGCGGCCGTAGGGGTTGGTGGCGGACAGCGGAAAGTCTTCGCGGATCGGCAGGCTGGCCGGATCGCCGTAGACCGTGGCCGAGGAGGAGAACACCAGGCTGTGCACGCCCGCCGTCCGCATGGCCTGCAGCAGGGCGACCGTGCCGCCCACGTTGTGTTCGTAGTAGCGCAGTGGCTGGGCCACGGATTCGCCCACGGCCTTGAGCGCGGCGAAGTGGATCACCTCTTGGATGCAATGCTGGGCAAACAGCCGGTCCAGCGCGGCGCGGTCGCGCACGTCGCCTTCCACGCACAGCGGGCGCCGGCCCGTGATGCGTTCCATGCGGTCGAGCACGTCGGCGCTGCTGTTGCTGAAGTTGTCGTAGATCAGGTAGGGCTCGCCTGCGGCGGCCAGCTCCACGCAGGTGTGGGAGCCGATGAAGCCGGCGCCGCCTGTGACCAGGATCATGAATACCTCTCATTGGTGATTTTTTGGCGTGCCTAGTATCGCAATAACCCAGCTTCTCCCCGGGTTCAAGTGCGCTGAGCACAAAAGTAGGAAGAAAACACGTTTGTAGACAAACAACGTTATGCTCGGCCCGCATTTCGTCGAATTGACGATAGCTTTCATCAAATTGCTAAGAAATTTGATGCATAAAAACTATGAATTGATGGGGCGTCACCATGCCCCGAGGAGAAGGCCGTGAACGGTTTCCTGCGAAGCTGCCTGGTCTGCTGGGGGTTGCTGTGCGGCTGGGTGGTGCAGGCTGCCGAACCCGCGGTGGCTGTCTATTACGGGAACAAGGCATCGCTCAGTGAATTGAGCCTCTACGACATTGCCGTCGTGGAGCCGGGCCATGGCTATGACCCGGTCCGGTTCCGCACGCAGGCCCCGGGCAGCGAACTGTATGCCTACGCTTCCGTGGCCGAGGTGCTGCCCGAGCGCGCCTACTTCGGCAAGATTCCCGAGGCCTGGAAGATGGCGCGCAATGGCGCCTGGCAGTCCATCGTCCTGGACCAGACGCCTGCCCAGTGGCCCGCTTTCTTTGCCGACGAGGTGATCGCACCGCTGTGGAAGCAGGGCTTTCGCGGCTTCTTCCTGGACACGCTGGACTCCTACCGCCTGGCCGCGAATTTCGACGAAAAGGCCCAGCAGGACGGCCTGGTGCGCGTCATCGAGACGCTGCACCAGCGCTACCCCGGCATCCGGCTGATCCTGAACCGGGGCTTCGAGATCGTGCCGCGCGTGCGCGACAAGGTGCAGATGGTGGCGGCGGAGTCGCTGTTGCGGGGCTGGGATGCCAGCCTCAAGCGCTATGTGAACGTGCCCGAGAAAGACCGTGAATGGCTGCTGCAGCAACTGCAGACCATCCGCGAGCGTGACCGCCTGCCGGTGCTGTCCATCGACTACGTGGCCCCGCATGACCGCGACGCCACGCGCGAGACGGCCCGCCGCATTGCGCAGCTGGGCATCATCCCCTGGGTGTCGGATGCAGGCCTGCAGACCCTGGGCATAGGCCAGGTGGAGGCGGTGGCACGCAGGGTGTTGATCCTCTACAACGGTGCCGACTATCCGTCCATCAACGGCGCATCGGCGCACCGCTTTCTGGAAATGCCCATCAACTACATGGGCTACGTTGCCGACTACGCCGATGTGCGCGAGCCCCTGCCCGAAGGCGTGTCACGCGACCGCTACGCCGGCGTGGTGAGCTGGTTCGGCGGCGCGGTGCCCGATATGCGGGCCAAAAGCGTGCGGCAGTGGCTGGCCAACCAGGTGCAGCAGGGCATGCCGCTGCTGGTGCTCAATACGCTGGGCCTGTCCCAGGACCGCACCATGTCGGCCGCCCTGGGAACGCGCAGCACGGAAGCAGCACCCGTGTTCCCGCTGCGGCGCGCCGAAAAGGCGCCGGTCATGGGTTTCGAGATACAGCCGGCCGAGCCAGCGCACGATTACGAAGGCTGGGAGTTCACGCCGCAGATGACCAGGGGCAGCCGCGAGTTGCTGTCCTTCGACGACAAGCGGGGGCGCCGCTTCGTGTCAGCCGCCATCACGCCCTGGGGCGGCTTTGCTCTAATGCCCTATGTGGTGGTGGGCATGCCGGGCACCGACCAGTCGCGCTGGGTGATCGACCCCTTCGCGCTGTTGCGCGAGGCGCTGCGCCTCCAGGACTTTCCGGCGCCCGACGTCACCACCGAGAACGGCCGCCGCCTGCTGCTGGCCCATGTGGACGGGGACGGCTTTCCCTCCAAGGCCGAGCTGCCGGGCACGCCCTTCGCGGGCGAAGTGCTGCGCCGCGAGATTCTGGAGCGCTACAGGATTCCGCACACCATCTCGGTCATCGAGGCCGAAGTCTCGCCGCAGGGCCTGTATCCGCAGTGGGCCGACCAGCTGGAGGGCATTGCCAAGCGCATCTTCGCCATGCCCCATGTCGAGATCGCCAGCCATTCCTATTCCCATCCCTTCTTCTGGGAGCCCGGGGCAGCGCCCGACGGGGATGACAGCAAGGAGGTGAACCTCAACCTCCACATCCCCGGCTACCAGATGGACATGAACCGGGAGATCAATGGCTCGGTCGACTACATCCGCAAGCGCCTGGCGCCGCCCGGCAAGCCGGTGGACGTGTTCCTGTGGACCGGCAACACGGCGCCCAGCGCCGAGGCCCTGGCCATCTCCGACGCGGCGGGACTGCTCAACATGAATGGCGGAGACACGGCCATCACGCGCAGCAATCCCTCGCTGACCGAGGTGCGCAGCTGGGGTCTGCGCAAGGGCGGCCACCTGCAGATCTATGCGCCCGTCACCAACGAGAACATCTACACCAACCTCTGGCACGGGCCGTTCTACGGCTTCGAGCGCGTCATCGAGACCTTCGAGATGACCGAGGCTCCCCGTCGCCTGAAGGCCGTGGACATCTACTACCACTCCTACTCCGCCAGCAAGCAGGCCAGCATCAAGGCGCTGCACAGGATCTACCAGTGGGCGCTGGCGCAGCGGCTGAACCCGGTCTACAGCTCCGAGTACATCCGCAAGGTGCAGGATTTCTACGAATTCGCCATCGGCCGCGACGCGCAGGGCTGGCGCTTGCGGGGTCCGGGCCAGCTGCGCACGCTGCGCATGCCGCCCGGCATGGCCCTGCCTTCCATGGCTGCCAGCAGCGGCATTGCCGGCTATGCCAAGGGGGCAGATGGCAGCTACCTGCATCTGGCCGGCAGCGCCGGATACCTGGTGCAACAGGCGCAACAGGACGCTGCAGGCGCGGCCGCCCACGCGGCGCGCCCCTATCTGGTGGATGCCAATGCCCGGCTCACGCAATGGCAGCCCCAGGCCGACGGCGGCGTGCGCTTCGCCCTGCAGGGCCATGTGCCGCTGGAGCTGCGCATGTACCTGCCTGCCGGCTGTTCGCTGAGTTCCTCGAACGCCGCCACGCCCCTCCTTGCCGTGGCGGGTGCCGATACCGGCAACGCCAACCTCCGTTCCTTCAGAAGTACCCAAAACAGTGTCGAACTCCAAGCGCAATGCCGGGGGCTCTGAGCGCCCCATCACGGTTCCCTTCTGGCTGATCGCGCTGCTGGCGGTACTGATCGGTGGCGCCCTGTGGATGCTGTTTCCCAAGCAGGATCTGGAGCGCCGGCTCTCTGTCACCGGAGATGACTCCGAGCTGTCCTACAACTACCTGAGCAACCTGCTCAAGAGCGATCCCGGCAACGAGAACCTGCGCGCCCTGCTCAAGGCCAAGGAAGAGCGCTTGCAGGCCATCAAGCTGGCGCGGGAAGAGGCGGCCAAGCAGGCACTGCCCAGCGCAGCCGTCCAGGCCTGGGATCACTGGCAGGCCGCCTACCAGGGCTATCTGGAGGCGCAAAAGCAGGACCACCGCGCGGGCGGCCAGGCCGAGGTGCTGGCGCCGCAGGTGATGCAGGCGTTGAAGGACGTGCCGCTGCAGGGGCTGACCCAGGAGCAGGCGCTGTACCTGGCCTCGTCGGCGCTGGTGCTCAAGGACGCACCGCTGGCCCTGGGCATCTACGACGACGTGGCAGGCCGCCAGGCCGATCCCGCGCGCAAGGCGCAGGTCTATGAATCCGCAGCGCGGCAGGCGCTGGGCATGTCCCTGTACGAGGAATCGGCCCGGCTGCTGCGCCAGGCCAGCGCCACGACCGAAGACGTCCAGCAGTCGCGCGCCTATCTCTGGCAGGCCCTGCAGGTGCTGCAGTCCGGCAACCGTGCCAACGAAGCGCTGGCACTGGCGCGCCAGCAGGAAGAACTGCTGGGCAGCGACCCCGAGACGCTGCGAAAGCTCATCGGCCTGGCGCGCGCGGCCGGCAACCGGGCCGAGGCCGAGCGCTATGCCAAGCGGCTGCTGCAGCTGTCGCTGCTGCAGCAATGGCAGACGCAGGTGGCCGGGGCTTCGGGTGTCGGTCCGGACCCGGTTGCCGACGACGGCGCCTGGGCGCTGCAGCCCGTGGCCTGGACCGCGCCGGGCTGGCGCATGCTGCGCACGGCCGATCCCGTGCGCAAGCCGCCGCCGGGCCTGCCCTTTGACGACAAGACCTACCTGCTGGGCTACGAGGTGTTCCTCGAAAACCGCAACCTGGAAGATGCCTGGCGCGTGGCCACGGCCGCCGTGCGCCAGGCGCCGCAGGACATGGCCTGGCGCGAACGCCTGGCCCAGGTGTCCGAATGGATGGGGCAGCAGCAGCAGGCCCTGGACAGTTGGCTGGTCATTGCGCAGAACACGGGGCGCGAGGATGCCTGGAAGACGGTGATGCGCCTGGCGCCGGGCCTGTTCGACGACCGGGCCCTGATTGCCGGCCTGCGCCACCAGTTGAGCCGCCGTCCCCAGGATGCCGCGCTGCAGCAGGCGCTGGTCCAGGCCTACGAGCGCCAGGCCGAGCCCGGCGAGGCCATCGACTATCTGCAAAAGCACGGCAGCACGCCGCAGTCCCAGATCCTGCTGGCCCAGCTGGCCGAACGCGCAGGCCGGTCGCAACTGGCGCTGCAGGCCTGGAAGCGTGTGCTTGCCGATCCCGAGCAGCGCACGCCGGCCCATGCCATGCCCGCCGCCGTGCTCGCGCTGCTGCAGGGCGAGCCGGCCCTGGGCCTGCGCTGGCTGGAGGATGCGCAGACGCGCATTCCCGCCGGAATGCAGGACGAGGGCGAGTACTGGCGCCTGCTGGGCGACCTGGCCCAGGACCAGCGCCAGGAAGCACTGACGCTGAAGGCCTACCGCCGCCTGCTGCAGACGCCGCACGCCGGCATCAGCGACTACGACGAGGTGATACGCCTGCTGCAGCGCGCCGACCGGCGCGAGGCGGCCCGGATGTCCCTGCACGCCTGGGAGCAGTTCCATGACGTGCGCCATCTGACGCAGGCCTTCTACCTGCTGGAGGACCTGGAGGACTGGACCCAGATCGGCAGCCAGGTCGAACGCATCTTGGCCGACCCGGCCCTGGTCAAGCGCCTGCAGGGCCAGCCCACCTTCTTCCAGATACTGGGCGCCTACTACCAGCGCACGGCGCAATCGAAAAAGGCCATGGAGGCCTTCGAGAAGGGCCTGGCGCTGGACCCCGGCTCCACGCCGCTGCGCCAGGGCCTGATGTGGCTGCTGATCGACACGCAGAATGCGGCGGCCCTCAAGCTGCTGCTGGCGGCGGCCGAGCCTGTCTGGGCGCGCGATGCCGACATGCACGGCGCCCTGGCGGCGGCCTACATGACGCTGTCGCGCCCGGCCGTTGCGCTGGAACGCTATCTGAAGCCGCACCGCGCCGAGCATGCCGACGACTTCCTGTGGATGATGCAGTACGCCGATGCGCTGGAGCAGAACCAGCAGGCCGATCGGGCCTGGAGCCTGAGGCAGCAGCTGTGGACGCGCGAGAAGGTGCGGGCACGCGCCCAGGACGGCGCAGCGGCCCTGGCCGCCCGCAGATGGCTGACGGCCGAGGGGCTGGACGAGGTTCAGCGCCAGGCCCGCAGCCGGCTCATGCTCTTTCATACGCAGGGCGATGCCGAATTCGCCCTGATGCGCGAGCTGCTGCGCATGGACCTGGAAGGCGGGCGCCGCGAGCATTCCGCCGCGGCGGCCGAGCTGGCCATTGCCTGGCTGCAGGAGCGCGGCGAGTACCAGGCCGAGCGTGGTTACCTGTGGCAGCAGTACGCGCGCAGCCGCAGCAAGAGCACCAGCTCGCCGCTGTGGGCCGAGATCACGGTGGCTTTGGCGGAAAAGGATGTGGCCCAGGCCGGGCAGCTGCTGCAGCGCCATGACGAGGCGCTGCCGCGCTATGACCGCATCAACGCGGCAGCCATGGTCGGCGATGTGCGGCTGGCGCAGACGGCGGCTTTCGAGAACATGGCCGACCAGCCCGACGACGATCCCCTGCACCTGGCGCTGACCGAGCAGCTGCTGGCCTTCAGCGACTACGGCGGCCTGCAACTGCGCAACCGCCGCATGGACGCCATCGACGAGCAGGTCTCCCGGCTGCGCTGGCATGTGGGCCTGAACCCCCGCTGGGCGCTGGACCTGGATGCCGAGGACGTGCGCCGCACGGTCAACAAAAACACCCTGGTGCGCGGCCCCTCGCAGGAGCGGGGCATCGGCCTTCGCCTGACGCGCAAGACGCAGTCGGCCTCCAGCGAATTCATGCTGGGCCGGCGCGAAAGCCTGGAGGGCTACACGCCCATGCAGTTCACGCAGACCTACAACGTGGACAGCCGCTGGAGCCTGCAGGCATCACTGGGCCGGCACCTGGCCACGCAGGAAACGCTGGCCATGCGCATGGGCGGCATGAAGGACCGCGTGTCGCTGGGCAGCAGCTACCAGCTCTCGCGCCTGGACCAGATCACGCTGGAGCTGGCATCGGAGCGCTACCGCGTGCAAAGCGGCGCACGCGTGGGCTCCGGCAACCATGCGACGCTGCAATACCTGCACACCTACCGCAGCGAGGCGCCCACCCTGCAGTTCGGTGCCTTCACCTCCTGGCACCGCTACAGCCGCAACGACCCGGCGCTGCTGCAGGGCCGGGATGCTGCCATCCTGGGTTACCTGCCGCCGTTCAACGATCCCACCATCGACTATCTGCTGCCGCGCAGTTTCCGCTTCTCGGGCCTGCAGATGATGTTCAACACGGGCTACGAACAGCAGTACACGCGCGCGCTGCGGCCCTACGCCAGCCTGGCCCTGACGCACCACAGCGTCAACGGCGCGGGCTACGAGCTGGGCATGGGCCTGGCCACCAGCCTGTTCGGCGCGGACCACCTCGCGCTGGGCCTGAATCTGTCCAAGTCGGGCATCAACACCGTGGGCAATACCCGCGAGCTGTTGCTGACCTACCGCCTCCACTACTGATCCGAAGACTTCAAGGAGCCTCTCCATGACACACCGCACCACACTCGCCTCCCGCCTTCGCGTGCTCACGGGTATTGCCCTTGTCGGCCTGCTGTCTGCCTGCTCGACCATCGACCGGGGCACGGCGCCCGCGCTGGAGACGAATGCCAGCTGGGCGGTGCTGCCCTTCGAGAACCACACCGAAACGCCCATGGCCGGCAACCGCGCCGCCGCCATTGCCACGGCGCTGATCAATGCGCGTGGCGTGGGCCAGGTCAAGCGCTACACGGGCGATGCACTGCAGGAAACCCTGTTCGACGGCCGCGAAGCCAAGCGCCGCGACGACGCCCTGGCCTGGGCGCGCGGCGAAGGCGTGCGCTATGCGCTGACGGGCGCGGTGGACGAATGGCGCTACAAGGTGGGCGTGGATGGCGAGCCGGCCGTGGGCGTGACCTTGGAGATCGTGGACGTGGGCACCGGCGCCACCGTGTGGAGCGGTGCGGGCGCGCAAAGCGGCTGGAGCCGCGAGGCACTGGCCGCCGTGGGCCAGAAGCTGATCCGCAACCTGCTGGGCACAGGCCTGGCCAACGCCCGATAAGCGCATCCAGGGAACGACTCTTCATGCCAGACCAAGCCAGCACGCCCAAGGCGGCACCGCATTCCGCTGCACCGCGCCGCGCCGGCATTGCCGCGGAATTCAGAGGCTCGCCGCTGGGCCTGCTCGTGCAGACGAGCGCCAAGCCCTGGGTGGTGGTGAGCGAGACGCTGCTGCTGCCGGTGCTGGCCCTTTTGATCGGCATGTGGGCCAACCCGGACAACCCCCTGTGGGTGGAGTCCGAGTTCCCCTGGGCCTGGCTGGCGCCCGTGGTGGTGGCCCTGCGCTACGGGCCGGTGGCAGGCCTGTCGGCGGCCGGCGTGCTGCTGCTGGCCTGGCTGGGCGTCAACCAGCGCGATCTGTCGCTGTTCCCGGAACAGTACTTTCTGGGCGGCCTGATCCTGGTCATGGTCGTGGGCGAGATCTCCAGCCTCTGGCGCGCACGCATACGCCGCGCGCGCACGGCGCAGAACTACATGGACCAGCGCACCGAGCAGCTGATCCGCCAGCATTACCTGCTGCGCCTGTCGCATGACCGGCTGGAGCAGGAGCTCATAGGCCGTCCCGTGTCCATGCGCGATGCCATCAACGTGCTCAGCGGCCTCAGTGGCGCCGAGGGCGATGCGCAAAGCCTGCTCAACCTGCTGTCGCGCTTCAGCCAGATCAGCGTGGCCAGCCTGGTGCCCGTGCGCAATGAGGTGCTTGACCCCACGCCCATTGCCCAGCTGGGGGGCGAGCGGCCCATCCATGTGCACGATCCGCTGGTGCGCCAGGCGCTGGACAGCCATGTGCTGTGCCATGTCTCGCAAAGCATGGCGGAGGGCCAGCAGACGCAGTACATCGTCGTGGCGCCCATGCTGGACCTGGAAGGCGAGATCTACGGCCTGCTGCTGGTCGAGGAAATGCCTTTCTTCGCATTGCAGGAAGAGGCGCTGCAGACCATCAACCTGCTGCTGGGCTACTACACGGACAGCGTGGCCGCCAACAGCCTGGCTGCGCCGCTGCTGCAGGCCTATCCCGATTGCCCGCCGCATTTCGCGTTCGAGCTGCAGCGCATGGAGCATGTCAACCGCAGCGCGCGCCTGAGCAGCGTGGTGGTGGCGCTGGAGCTGTCGCCCTCGGCTGTGCAGGCCCAGATGGCCCAGCAGATCATGCGGCTGGAGCGCATGCTGGACCGCTCCTGGCTGCAGGAAAGCGATGGCCGGCAGCTGCTGGCCATCTTCATGCCGCTGGGCACCAACGCCACGGCCGAGGGCTACCTGAACCGCATCGAGGGCTGGCTGGCCCAGCGCGGCGTGGCCTCGCTGGCCGATGCGGGCATCTTCCCGCGCACCATCTTGCTGGACCGCTGCTCGGCCAGCAGCGTGCTGGAGCGGCTCCATCAGATGGGGCAGGGCCATGCTTAACCTCAAGCTGGCATTGGGCGCGCTGGCCGCGGAAATCGCCTCCTGGAGCAGCCTGTGGCTGCTGCGCAGCCAGTCGGATGCGGCCCTGCTGGGCTATCTCACGGCCCACGGGCTGGCCAGCGGCCTGCTGGCGCTGTGCCTGACGCCGTTCCTGGCCACCTCGGCCAAGTCGGTGCGCCAGCGGCTGGCGTTGGTTGTGCTGATGGGGTTGTTTGCCTATGCCGTGCCGGTGGCCGGCATTTTGGGCGCCGTGGTCGCCACCATTGCGCTGCACACCCAGCGCGGCCCCCGTGGCGGCCCGCGTTTCCCGGTGATGCCCCTGCCTGATTTCGACCCGCACCAGCAGGCCAGCACCAGCCGCCGCCAAGCGGGCCTGCAGTCCTTCCTGGCCAATCCCAATGTGCCGGTCGCCTCGCGCATGCGGGCCATGGTGGCGCTGGGCAGCGTGCCGGGGCGCATTGCCTCGCCCATGCTGCGCACCGCGCTGGGCGATTCCAGCGAAGACCTGCGCCTGCTGGCCTACAGCATGCTGGACGCCAAGGAGCGCGAGATCAGCAAGACCATCCACCAGGAGCTGCAGCTGTTCGAGCATGCCCGCCAGTCCGAGGGCGATGCGCCCTACGGGCCGCGCGGCCTGCAGGCGGCTCGGGCGCTCACCGACCTGTACGCGGAGCTGGTCTACCAGGGCGTGGCGCAGGGCGATGTGCGCGACCACGCCATCAAGCAATCCCTGCACTACTGCGACCTGGTGCTCGCTCAGCGGCCCGACAACGCCTTGCTGCTGCTGCGCCGTGGCCGGCTGCTGCACATGCAGGGCAGGGCGGTGGAGTCGCTGGCCTGCTATGAGCGCTCGCTGGCGCTGGGCATGGAGCCGGCACGCGTCGTGCCCTACCAGGCCGAGCTGCTGTTCGATCGGCGCGAATTCGTCAAGGCGCAGGCCCTGATGCGTTCGCTGGACATCGAGCAAGCCCTGCCGCGCCTGAAGCCCAGCATCCGTTACTGGAGTGCCTCATGAGCCGTGCGAGCCAGTTCCCCACGGCGGCCAATGCGGACATCGCGCTGCTGCTGGAAGGCACTTTTCCCTATGTCAGCGGTGGTGTGTCCAGCTGGGTCAACCAGATCCTGCAGGCCTATCCCGAGCACCGCTTTGCCATCGTCTTCCTGGGCAGCCGGCGCGAGGACTATGGCGATTTCCGCTACGCACTGCCGCCCAACGTGGTGCACTTCGAGCAGCACTACCTGTTTGATGCGCTGCACTCCAATATCCAGCCCGCCCCTTCGCGCGGCCATCCCGAAGCCTTGGCCAAGGCCCGGGAATTCCTGGGCGCGCTGGAGGCGCATGACGGCAGTGCCGAAAGCCGGGCCAAGGTGCTGGTGGCCATGCGCTCCATTGCGCTGGAGTTGCAGCCCGGCGGCAGCCTGCCGCTGGAGGATTTCCTGCACAGCGAATTCGCCTGGGACCTGATCCGCGACAGCTACCGGCGCCACTGCACCGACCCGTCGTTCGTGGACTTCTTCTGGACCGTTCGCATCATGCTGCAGCCGCTGTGGCTGATGGCGCGCATCGCCCACGGGCTGATCCCGGTGCGCGTGCTGCATACCGTCTCGACCGGCTATGCGGGATTTCTGGGCGGCCTGCTGCACCATGCACGCGGCCTGCCGCTGGTGCTGTCCGAGCATGGCATCTACACGAAAGAGCGCCAGATCGACCTGCTGCAAAGCTCCTGGATCCGCGACAACCGCAACATCTTCCAGCGCGACCCCATGGAGGTGTCGTTCTTCCGGCAGATGTGGATACGGTTTTTCGACTGGATGGGGCGCTTTTGCTATGGCGCGGCCGATCCCATCATTGCGCTGTACGAGAACAACCGCCTGCGCCAGGTGGCCGATGGCGCGGCCGCCGAGCGCACGGTCAGCATCCCCAACGGCATCCGCATAGAGCGCTTTGCGCCGCTGCGCACCCAGCGGCCGACCGAGACGCCGCCCGTGCTGTGCCTGATCGGCCGCGTGGTGCCCATCAAGGACATCAAGACCTTCATCCGCGCCATGCGCCGCGTGGTCAACCGGATGCCCCAGGCCCAGGCCTGGGTGGCCGGCCCCACGGCCGAGGACCCGGCCTATGCCGAGGAATGCCAGAACCTCGTGGACAGCCTGGGCCTGCAGGCCAACATCCGCTTTCTGGGCATGCAGAAGGTGGAGGAGCTGCTGCCCAAGGTGGGCGTGGTCGTGCTGTCTTCCATCAGCGAGGCGCTGCCGCTGGTGATTCTCGAAGCCCAGGCCGCAGGCGTGCCCGTGGTCAGCACCGACGTGGGCTCCTGCCGCCAGCTCATTGACGGGCTGGAGCCGCAAGACCAGGCCCTGGGCTCGTGCGGGCGCGTGGTCGGCATTGCCAACCCCGAGGCGCTGGCCGACGCCTGCCTGGAGCTGCTGAGCTCGCCCGCGCAGTGGCAGGCCGCCAGCGCGGCCGGGATTGCGCGCGTGGAGCGCTACTACTCCGACCGGCTGCTGTTCGAGCGCTACAGGCAGGTCTACGACAGGGCGCTGCAACAGTCCGAGGAAAAACACTGATGGCCGGCATTGGATTCGAACTGCGCCACCTGCTGCGCAAGAACACGCTGACCAGCGTGCTCCAGGCCTACGCCTATGCGGGCGTCATCGGCTCGGGGCCGTGGGTGTTCTCCATCATCGGCATCCTGCTGGTGGGGGTGTTCAGCGTCAGCGTGGTGGCGCCGCCGCTGCTGGTCACGCAGTTCCAGACCTCGGTGACCTATCTGGTGGCCAGCAGCCTGATCCTGACCGGGGCGGCGCAGCTGGCCTTCACGCGCTTTGTGTCGGACCAGCTGTTCCTCAAGAAGGACGAGAGCATCCTGCCCAACCTGCATGGCCTGCTGCTGGTGGTCGTGGCCACTGCCAGCGCGCTGGGCACGCTGGCGCTGTTCGTGGTGCTGCCGGGCCAGGGCCTGCTGTACCGCGTGCTGATGCTGGCCGGCTTCACGCTGATGTGCGTGGTCTGGGTCATGACGGTGCTGCTGTCGGGCCTCAAGCACTACCGGGCCATTGCCGGGCTGTTCGGCGCCACCTACCTGCTCATCGTGCTGCTGGCGCTGCCGCTGCGCTACTGGGGGCTGGAAGGGCTGCTGGCCAGCTTCGTGATCGGCCACGTGCTGCTGCTGGCCGGCATGTGGATGATCGTGCTGCGCAGCTTTCCGCTGCAGCAGCGCTGGATCGCCTTTGACTTCACGCAGCGCTCGCTGATCTTTCCGGCGCTGATCGGCATCGGCGTGCTCTACAACCTGGGCATCTGGATCGACAAGTTCATGTTCTGGTACTACCCGCCGACCTCGCAGCAGATCATCGGCGGGCTCAGGGCCTCGCTGATCTACGACCTGCCGGTGTTCCTGTCGTACCTGTCCATCATTCCGGGCATGGCGGTCTTCCTGGTGCGCATCGAGACCGACTTCGTCGAGTACTACGACAAGTTCTTCGACGCCGTGCGCGGCGGCGGATCGCTGGAATACATCGAGTCCATGCGCAACGAGATGGTCTACGCCATCCAGGCGGGCCTGGGCGAGATCGCCAAGGTGCAGACGCTGGCCGTCCTCGTCACCCTGGTGGCCGGGCCGGCCATCCTGCAGTTGCTGGGCATCTCCCAGCTGTACCTGCCGCTGCTGCACGTGCAGGTGGTGGGCGCCGGCTTGCAGGTGGGTGTGATGGCCGTGCTCAACGTGTTCTTCTACCTGGACGAGCGGCGCATCGTGTTCATGCTCTGCCTGCTGCTGGTGGCGCTGAACATTGCCTTCACGGGCATCTCGCTGGCGCTGGGCGCCGCGTTCTATGGCTACGGCTTTTGCCTGGCCATGCTGGTGACGCTGTGCGTGGGGCTGTACCTGCTCTCGCGCGAGCTCAACCGGCTCGAATACAAGACCTTCATGCTGCAGTGACCGGCAGGCATCTCTCGCCATTTGCCGATTTGCACGGTCTTGATCCAGCGTGTTGGCGGGGGGCGCCGGTCTGCGCGACAATACGGGATTCGGCGCCGGCACCCAACCGAGACAAAGGTTCCGCCAAGGAACCATTCATTACAACGATTGCGCACCTTGCGTGCAGCGGCCGCCGCCTTTCGCTTTTTCCACTCCAAAGCTTTAAGCCATGAAAAAACGCACCCTCTTGGCCATGGTGGCCCTGTCTGCACTGCTGGCAGCCTGCGGCAAGAACGAGTCCGCATCGACCGCCGCCGCGCCGGTTGCCGCCCCCGTGCCGGCAGCCATGACCAAGTTGGTGATCGGCCTGGACGACAACTTCCCCCCCATGGGCTTTCGTGACGACAAGAACGAGATCGTCGGCTTCGACATCGACATGGCGCGTGAAGCCGCCAAGCGCATGAACGTGGAAGTGGACTTCAAGCCCATCGACTGGAGCGCCAAGGAAGCCGAGCTGGTCGGCAAGCGTGTCGACGCGCTGTGGAACGGCCTGACCATCACCGAAGAGCGCAAGAAGAACATCGCCTTCACCGCGCCCTACATGGAGAACCACCAGATCATCATCGTGCGCGCCAACTCCGACATTAAGGACAAGGCTGGCCTGGCCGGCAAGGTCGTGGGCGCGCAGGATGGCAGCTCGGCCGTGGACGCCATCAAGAAGGACGCCGCCGTGGCCGCCAGCTTCAAGGACCTGAAGACCTTCGGCGACAACATCACCGCGCTGATGGACCTGTCGGCCGGCCGCCTGGACGCCGTCGTGGTCGACGAGGTCGTGGGGCGCTTCCACGTGGCGAAGAAGGCTGGCGAGTACCTGGTGCTCGAGGACAACTTCGGCACCGAGGACTACGGCGTGGGCCTGCGCAAGGAAGACACCGAAGTTCTGGGCAAGCTCGAAGCCGCGCTGGCCGAGATGAAGAAGGACGGCAAGGCCGCCGAAATCGCCTCCAAGTGGTTCGGCAAGGACATCATCAAGTAAATCCGGCACACCATGCGACCGGCAAGGCCAGCCTGGCATTGCCGGTCTTTTGCGTTCTGGGACGCACGCGCCCGTGGCTGCCCGGATCCTGCCGATGCCGGCGGGGCCGCGCACCGCACTGAGGCCATTCGATGGAATATGTAATCTCGCTCATGGGGCCGCTGTCCGCGGGCGCCCTGGTCACCCTCAAGCTCTTCGTCATCACCCTGGCGCTGTCCATTCCCCTGGGACTGTCGCTGGCGCTGATGCGCATCTCCCGCTTTCCCGCCCTGAGCCGGCTGGTAGGCGGCTACATCTGGCTGATGCGCGGCACGCCGCTGATGCTGCAGATGCTGTTCATCTACTTCGCGCTGCCCTTCGTGCCCGTGATCGGCGTGCGCCTGCCCGATTTCCCTGCCGCCGTCGTCGCCTTCGCGCTGAACTATGCCGCCTACTTCGCCGAAATCTTCCGCGCGGGCATCCAGTCCGTGGACCGCGGCCAGTACGAGGGTGCCAAGGTGCTGGGCATGAGCTACGGCCAGACCATGCGCCGCATCATCCTGCCGCAGATGTGGGCGCGCATCATCCCGCCTGTGAGCAACGAAACCATCACCCTCGTCAAGGACACCTCGCTCATCTACGTGCTGGCCCTGAATGACCTGCTGCGCGCCGCGCGCGGCATCGTGCAGCGCGACTTCACCATCACGCCCTTCGTGGTGGCCGCAGGCTTTTACCTCGTGATGACGCTGGTGCTGACCTGGATCTTCCAATACCTCGAAAAACGCCATGCAAAGTATGACGCGTGACACGCGGCACCCCCTGAGGCGCTTCGCGCCTTCCCCCTCTCTCGCTACGCGGGAGGGGGACAACACCCTCGCGGCGGGGCGGCCCTTGCTCGGTGTTTCTGTATGGGGTCACGCCCGTTTTCAAACACAGCGTGTACTACGCCGCGCTCTGGATGATTGAAATGAAACCCGAAACAATGATCAGTGCGCAGAACATCTGCAAGGGCTTTGGCGGTGTGCCGGTGCTGCGCGGCGTTTCGCTGGAGCTGGCGCGCGGCGAGGTGGTGGCCGTCATCGGTCCTTCGGGATCGGGCAAGAGCACGTTCCTGCGCTGCCTCAACCACCTGGAAACCATTGACAGCGGCCGTGTCGCCGTCGAGGGCGAGGTGCTGGTGGACAGCGGCGCGGACGGCCGCGCCCACTACGTGCCGGAGGCGCAGATCCGCCAGATCGGCCGCAAGATGGGCATGGTGTTCCAGTCCTTCAACCTGTTCCCGCACCTCACGGTGCTGGAGAACATCATCGAGGCGCCGATCGTCGTCAAGGGCCTCAAGCGCGAGCAGATCGTGCCCAAGGCCGAGGCGCTGCTCCACAAGGTGGGCCTGCTGGAAAAGCGCGATGCCTATCCCAACCGCCTGTCGGGTGGGCAAAAGCAGCGCGTGGCCATCGCCCGGGCACTGGCCATGGAGCCGGACATCCTGCTGTTCGACGAGCCCACCTCCGCGTTGGACCCGGAGCTGACCGGCGAAGTGCTGCGCACCATGCGCGAGCTGGCCCAGGAGCACATGACCATGCTGGTCGTGACCCACGAGATGGGCTTTGCCCGCGAGGTGGCCAATCGCGTGATCTTCATGGACAAGGGCGAGATCGTCGAGCAAGGCCCGGCGGAAGCCTTTTTTGCAGCGCCGCAGCACGCCCGGACCCAGGCATTTCTGCAGAACATGTTGTAAAAAAACATCTGTCCAGTCCGGACTTTCCCCAGGTCTAGAGAGCGTGCAACGCTTGTGTAGCAAGCGAAGCATGCTCTTTTTTTTATGGCGTTTTCTGCCATGACTTTTTGAGAAACATACACGGATGTATGTTTATCTCAGGGGGTGATGAGCAGGCATCGGCACCTGTCTGCACAATAGCGGGCTTGCCTGCGAACATTTATCGACCGCACCACAGCATGATCCCAACCGCCTCTTTCGTGGAGTTGCGCAACGTCACCTTCGGCTATGGCGAGCGTGTGATCCTGCGCGACCTGTCGCTGCAGGTGCCGCGCGGCAAGGTCACGGCCCTGATGGGGGCGTCGGGCGGCGGCAAGACCACGGTGCTTCGCCTGATCGGCGGCCAGCAGCATGCCCAGCAGGGGCAGGTATTGTTCGATGGCAAGGACGTCACCACCATGGACGCCGCAGGCCTGTACGCCGCGCGCCGGCGTATGGGCATGCTGTTCCAGTTCGGCGCGCTGTTCACCGACATGAGCGTGTTCGACAACGTGGCCTTCCCGCTGCGCGAACACACCGATCTTCCCGACGAACTGGTCCGCGACATCGTGCTCATGAAGCTGCATGCCGTGGGCCTGCGCGGTGCGCGCGACCTCATGCCCAGCGAGATCTCGGGCGGCATGGCCCGCCGCGTGGCGCTGGCGCGGGCCATTGCGCTGGACCCCGAACTGATCATGTACGACGAGCCCTTCGCCGGGCTGGACCCCATCTCCCTGGGCACGGCCGCCCAGCTGATCCGCGAACTCAACGACGCCATGGGACTGACCTCCATCCTGGTGTCCCATGACGTGGAGGAAACCTTCCACGTGGCCGACCATGTGGTCATCCTGGGCAACGGCGGCGTCGCCGCCCAGGGCTCGCCAGATGAGGTGCGGGCCAATCCCGACCCGCTGGTGCAGCAGTTCATCCACGCACGGGCCACCGGCCCCGTGCCTTTCCACTACCCCGGCGTGAGCGCCGAGGAAGATTTCGGCAACCCCGCAAGCTCCGGCAAGAGCAACGGCAGGAGGCACGCATGAACCGGCTGCATCCCGCACGCATTGGCGCGGCGGTTCGCCAACAGCTGACGCAGCTGGGCATGGGCACGCGCCTGTTCGGCCGCCTGCTCGCCCTCATGGGGCCTGCGCTGGGCCGCCCGCGGCTGATCGGCGACCAGATCCATTTCCTGGGCAACTATTCGCTGGCCATCATTGGCGTGTCCGGCCTGTTCGTCGGTTTCGTGCTGGGCCTGCAGGGCTACTACACGCTGCAGCGCTATGGCTCGGCCGAGGCGCTGGGCCTGCTGGTGGCGCTGTCGCTGGTGCGCGAACTCGGCCCCGTCGTCACGGCGCTGCTGTTTGCCGGGCGTGCCGGCACGGCGCTGACGGCCGAGATCGGCCTGATGAAGGCCGGCGAGCAGTTGTCGGCCATGGAGATGATGGCCGTGGACCCGGTGCGCCGCATCCTGGCGCCGCGCTTCGTGGCGGGCCTGATCGCCATGCCGCTGCTGGCGGCCGTTTTCAGTGCCGTCGGCGTGATCGGCGGCTGGCTGGTGGGCGTGGTCATGATCGGCGTCGATGGCGGCGCCTTCTGGGGCCAGATGCAAAACGGCGTGGACTGGTGGTATGACCTGGGCAACGGCGTTCTCAAGAGCCTGGTGTTCGGCGTGGCGGTGACCTTCATCGCGCTGCTGCAGGGCTATGCAGCCAAGCCCACGCCCGAAGGCGTGTCCCGCGCGACCACGCGCACGGTGGTGATGGCCTCGCTGGCCGTGCTGGGGCTGGACTTCCTGCTCACGGCAACGATGTTCAGCCTTTGACCCGGCACCGGTGCCACCTCTCGCAAAACAAGGAAAAACAAACCATGCAGCAATCCAAGAGTGATGTCTGGGTCGGACTGTTCGTGCTGATCGGCGCTGCGGCGCTGGTGTTCCTGGCGCTGCAGTCGGCCAACCTGCTGAGCCTGAACTTCCAGAAGACCTATACGCTGACCGCGCGCTTCGACAACATCGGCGGACTCAAGCCCAAGGCAGCCGTGCGCAGCGCGGGCGTTGTCGTGGGCCGCGTGGAATCCATCACCTTCGACGACAAGGTCTTTCAGGCCAGCGTGACCATGGCCCTGGAAAACCGCTACGCCTTTCCCAAGGACAGCTCTCTGAAGATCCTGACCAGCGGCCTGCTCGGCGACCAGTACATCGGCATCGAGGCCGGTGCAGATGACCACAATCTCAAGGATGGCGACCGCGTCGTCGCAACCCAGTCGGCCGTTGTGCTGGAAAATCTGATCGGACAGTTCCTCTACGGCAAGGCCGAGCAGGGTGGCAGCTCCGGTGCAGGAGGCAAAGAATGACAACCAACCACCATGAACAGGCGACCGCGGGTCGCCCTGCCGCCCAGGCAGCCTCCTGGCAGCGCGCCGCCATGCTCGGCACGCTGGCCGCCGCTTCGCTGCTCGCCGGCTGCGCCACCGCGCCGGGCGAGGCCCGCAATCCCCAGGACCCGTTCGAGCCGTTCAACCGCAGCGTCTACTCGTTCAACGACGGCCTGGACCGTGCCGTCCTGAAGCCGGTGGCCACGGCCTACCGCGACGTCACTCCGCGTCTGGCCCGCGATGGGGTGAGCAACTTCTTCTCCAACCTCAGCGATGTCTGGTCCTTCGTGAACAACGCGCTGCAGGGCCAGGCCGAAGGCGCCTACAACTCCGTCGTGCGGTTCTCGGTCAATACGGTCTTCGGCCTGGGCGGCTTGCTCGACATCGCCAGCGAGGCCGGCATCGAGCGCCAAAAGCAGGACTTCGGCCAGACCCTGGGTCGCTGGGGCGTGCCCACCGGGCCGTACCTGGTGCTACCGCTCCTGGGTCCGTCCACGGTGCGTGACACTGCGGCTCTTCCGGTGGATGCCTGGGGCAACCCCATGTCGGCGATCAACGACATCCCGGTGCGCAACAGCCTGTATGTGCTGCGACTGGTGGATACACGTGCCCGCCTGCTCAATGCCTCCGACACGCTGGACTCCGTCGCGCTCGACCGCTACAGCCTGACGCGCGATGTCTACCTGAACCTGCGGCGTGGCAAGTCCGGCGATGACGGCCGCATCGAGGACTACGACGACGATGCCGGCAAGCTGCCGCCCGAAGACGGCGCGAAGTAAGCAGTTCGTAACATCCCGAGATGAAAAACGGCCGCTGCCTGACATGGCGCGGCCGGAAAAATGTGCAATATCAACCCGGTCCGGGGCATGAGGCCCTGCTGGGAAAGGAAGAGTGATGATCAATCGACGTGCCTGGAGCGCTGCCGCTGCAGCCATGCTGGCCCTGGGAACCCTTGGCGCGGCACTGCCGGCCCGCGCAGCCGGCGAGACCCCCGATGCGCTGATCAAGCGTGTCTCCACCGACGTGCTGGAAACCATCAAGAAGGACCCCTCGCTGCGCGAGGGCGATGTCTCCAAGGTCAATGCGCTGGTCAATGACAAGGTCATGCCGTATGTGAATTTCCGCCGCATGACCTCCGCTTCGGTGGGTCCGGCCTGGCGCCAGGCGACGCCTGCGCAGCGCGAGAAGCTGGAGACCGAGTTCAAGGCCCTGCTGATCCGCACCTATTCGGGCGCGCTGACCCAGGTCAGCAACCAGACCATCAACGTCAAGCCCCTGCGCGCGGCAGCCGGCGACACCGATGTGCTGGTGCGCACCGAGGTGCTGGGCCGCGGCGAGCCCGTGCAGCTGGACTACCGGCTCGAGAAGTCCGGTGACGGCTGGAAGATCTACAACCTGAACGTGCTGGGCGTGTGGCTGGTGGAAACCTACCGCAACCAGTTCAGCCAGGAAATCAATGCCCGCGGCATCGACGGCCTGATCGAGACCCTGGCCACGCGCAGCAAGATGCCGGCCACGCCGCCCTCCAAGGGCTGACAGCCGCTGACGCACGCGCCATGCTGCAGCTCCCCCGTGAACTGACCTACCGCCAGGCGCGCAACTGCCTTGTGCAGCTGCAGCCCCAGGTGCAGGCCTTCGATGGCGCCCAGGTGCGCGTCGATGCCAGCGGCGTCGAGGTCTTCGACTCGGCCGCCCTGGCCGTGCTGCTGGCCTGCCGCCGCACCGCGAAGGCGGCCGACAAGCAATTGGTGGTCGTGGGCCTGCCGCAGGGCCTGCAGTCCATGGCGGCGCTGTACGGCGTCGACGGGCTGCTGACCGACGCATCCTCCCCCTCCTGAGCCGGCGCAGCGCGCCGCTGCAAAGAGCCCTGCAAGGCAGGTTTGGCTGCAAGGGCCTAGAATCGCGCCTCGCATGTCTGCCGTCTCATTCCAATCCATCTCCAAGACCTACCAGACCCCCAAGGGGGCCTTCCAGGCGCTCAACCACGTGAGTCTGGACATCGAGGAGGGCGAGTTCTTCGGCCTGCTCGGTCCCAATGGCGCTGGCAAGACCACGATGATCAGCATCCTGGCCGGCCTGTCGCGCGCCACCAGCGGCCGCGTGCTGGTCCAGGGCAGCGACGTGCATGCCGACTACTCGGCTGCCCGGCGCAAGCTGGGCATCGTGCCGCAGGAGCTGGTCTTCGATCCCTTCTTCAACGTGCGCGAGGCGCTGCGCTTTCAGTCCGGCTATTTCGGCGTCAGGAACAATGACGACTGGATCGACGAGCTGCTGCACAGTCTGGGGCTGACCGACAAGGCCAACTCCAACATGCGCCAGCTGTCCGGCGGCATGAAGCGCCGCGTGCTGGTTGCCCAGGCCCTGGTGCACAAGCCGCCCATCATCGTGCTGGACGAGCCCACGGCCGGCGTGGACGTGGAGCTGCGCCAGACGCTGTGGCATTTCATCGCGCGCCTGAACCGCGAAGGCCATACCGTGCTGCTCACCACCCATTACCTGGAAGAGGCCGAGGCGCTGTGCAGCCGCGTGGCCATGCTCAAGCAGGGCAACATCGTCAAGCTCTCGACCATGTCGGATCTGCTCAAGTCCGCCTCCTCCAACGTGCTGCAGTTCAAGACCGATACCGCCTTGCCGCCGGCCCTCGCCGCGCGGGCACGGGTGACCGGCCGCATCGTGCAGATACCCGCCAACGACGCCAGCGATGTGGAACGCCTGCTCGCCGCGTTGCGCGAGGGCTCCGTCGTCCCCGAGGACGTGGAAATCCGCCGTGCCGATCTGGAGGATGTCTTCATCCACGTGATGAACGAGCAAGGCCAGACCTCGCAGGGAGCTTCGGCATGAACGGCTGGCAGACCCTGCTCAAGAAGGAAGTGCTGCGTTTCTGGAAGGTCAGCTTCCAGACCGTGGCCGCACCCGTGCTCACGGCTGTGCTCTATCTGCTGATCTTCGGCCATGTGCTCGAAGGCCGGGTGCTGGTCTACGACCGCATCAGCTACACGGCTTTCCTGATCCCCGGCCTGGTGATGATGAGCGTGCTGCAGAACGCCTTCGCCAACAGCTCCTCCAGCCTGGTGCAGAGCAAGATCATGGGCTCCATGGTCTTCGTGCTGCTCACGCCGCTGTCGCACTGGGCGTGGTTTGGCGCCTACGTGGGCGCTTCGGTGCTGCGCGGGCTGCTGGTGGGCGTGGGCGTGTTCATCGTCACGCTGTACTTCGCCATTCCCGAATTCACGGCGCCGCTGTGGATTCTGGTCTTCGGCCTGCTGGGCGCGGCGCTGCTGGGCACGCTGGGCGTGATTGCCGGCCTGTGGGCGGACAAGTTCGACCAGATGGCGGCCTTCCAGAACTTCCTGATCATGCCCATGACGTTCCTGTCGGGCGTGTTCTATTCCATCCAGTCGCTGCCGCCTTTTTGGCAAAAAGTCAGCCATCTGAACCCGTTTTTCTACATGATTGACGGCTTCCGCTACGGCTTCTTCGGCCAGAGCGACGTGTCGCCCTGGGTCAGCCTGGCCATCGTCGGCTCGGCCTGGCTGGCGGTGAGCGCCCTGGCCGTGCACCTGCTGCGCATCGGCTACAAGATCCGCGGCTGAGGTTTTTCCACAGGCTGCGGCGTGCGCTGTGCCCGCATTGTTGAATCCACCCATGAACAGGCGGCCGGCGCCCGGCGCCGCCGCCAACCAAGGCCATGCCACGATGCATGGCAGGAAAGCTTCCCCATGACTGCAGACCAACTCAAGGAACTGATCGCCACCGGCCTGCCTTGCGAACACATTGCGCTGGAAGGTGATGGACGGCACTGGTTTGCCACCATCGTCTCGGCCCAATTCGAGGGCCAGCGACTGCTGCAGCGCCAGCGCCTGGTCTATGCCACGCTGGGCCAGCGCATGCACACCGACGAGGTCCATGCCCTGTCCATGAAGACCTATACGCCCGCGGAGTGGGCTGCCCAGGCCGGCCAGGCCTGATCCGGCGGTCAGGCACTTCAGACTCCTGCTGCACCGGTCGCCACGGCCCGTGCGGCATCTTCTTTTCCCCGATTTCCAGATTCAAGGCTGTCAGCCATGGACAAACTCCTGATTCGCGGTGGCCGAGCGCTGCATGGCGAGGTGACGGTCTCCGGCGCCAAGAATGCCGCCTTGCCCGAGCTGTGCGCCGCGCTGCTGTCGTCCGAGCCCGTCACCCTGCGCAACGTGCCGCGCCTGCAGGACGTGGCCACCATGCTCAAGCTCATCCGCAACATGGGTGTCAGCGCCGAGCACGATGACACCGGCACCGTGCGCATCAACGCCGGCTCTCTGTCCAACCCCGAGGCACCCTACGAACTGGTCAAGACCATGCGCGCCTCGGTCCTGGCCCTGGGCCCGCTGCTGGCACGATTCGGCCAGGCCCGCGTGTCGCTGCCCGGCGGCTGCGCCATCGGCTCGCGCCCCGTGGACCAGCACATCAAGGGCCTGCAGGCCATGGGCGCCGAGATCGTGGTCGAGAACGGCTACATGCACGCGTGCCTGCCCGGGCATCTCAAGCGCCTGCAGGGCGCCCGCATCACCACCGACATGGTGACCGTCACGGGCACCGAGAACTTCCTGATGGCCGCCGTGCTGGCCGAAGGCGAGACCGTGCTGGAAAACGCCGCCATGGAGCCCGAGATCGGCGACCTGGCCGAAATGCTCATCAAGATGGGCGCAAGAATCGAAGGCCATGGCACCGGCCGCATCGTCATCCAGGGCGTGGAGCGCCTGAGCGGCTGCGAGCACCAGGTGGTGGCCGACCGCATCGAGGCCGGCACCTTTCTGTGCGCCGTAGCCGCAACCGGCGGCAATGCGTTGCTGCGCAATGGCCGCGCCGACCATCTGGGCGCCGTCATCGACAAGCTCAAGGATGCGGGCGCCGAGGTGTCCGCTGAGGACGGCGGCATCCGCGTGCGCGCGGCCGGCAAGCTCAAGGCTCAGAGTTTTCGCACCACCGAATACCCGGGCTTTCCCACCGACATGCAGGCGCAGTTCATGGCGCTGAACCTGGTGGCCGAAGGCTGCAGCATGGTCACCGAGACCATCTTCGAGAACCGCTTCATGCACGTGGACGAAATGCTGCGCCTGGGCGCGCAGATCACCACCGACGGGCGCGTTGCCACCATCACCGGCAGCCAGTCGCTGTCGGGCGCGGCCGTCATGGCCACCGACCTGCGCGCTTCGGCCAGCCTGGTCATCGCCGGCCTCGTGGCCAAGGGCGAGACCCTGGTCGATCGCATCTATCATCTGGACCGCGGCTACGATCGCATGGAAGACAAGCTGCGCGGCCTGGGTGCCGACATCGAAAGAGTTTCCCAATGACCATCACGATTGCCCTGTCCAAGGGCCGTATCTACGACGAAACCGTGCCGCTGCTGGCCGCTGCCGGCATCTCGGTCAGCGAAGACATTGAAAAGTCGCGCAAGCTGATCTTCGAGACCAACAAAAGCGACGTGCGCGTGGTGCTGGTGCGCGCCTCCGACGTGCCGGTCTATGTGCAGTACGGCGGCGCCGATCTCGGCGTGGCTGGCCTGGACTCGCTGATCGAGCATGGCGCCCAGGGCCTGTACCAGCCCTTGGACCTGAAGATCGCGCGCTGCCGCGTCAGCGTGGCCGTGCGCAACGGCTTCGACTATGCGCTGGCCGTCAAGCAGGGCGCCCGCCTGCGCATCGCCACCAAGTACCCCGAGATCGCGCGCAACTTCTTCGCCACCAAGGGCGTGCACGTGGACATGGTCAAGCTCTACGGCTCCATGGAGCTGGCCCCGCTGACCGGCATGGCCGACGCCATCGTCGACTTGGTGTCCACCGGCAACACGCTCAAGGCCAATGACCTGGTCGAGGTCGAGCCCATCATGGAGATCAGCTCGCGCCTGGTGGTCAACCAGGCGGCGCTCAAGCTCAAGCGCGAGCCGCTGCGCCACATCATCGATGCCTTCGCCGAGGCGGTAAATGGCCCCAGGGGCTGAGCCCGGCGATCCGGCGAAGAAGGCGCTTGCGCTGTGTTTCTCCGTGCATGGCCTGCCCTGCGAGGAATACAACGGCTGGCTGCTGCCTGGTGGCCAGGCGCCAGGCGTGCTGGCTGATTGGCGCGGTGCCTACCTCGGCCATCCCCTGGTCGGCTCCCTGGCCGTGGTGGTTCGCCTGCCGGACCGGCGCGAGATCATCGAGAATTTCACGGGCCTGGGCGAAGGACTGCAGGGAATGCACGACGCATTCGGCCACTTCGCTGTCAGCGACCTGCATGTGATGCTCTCCGCCCTGTGGACGGCGCGCGATGAGGATGCCGTGCCAGCCGAGGCCTGGCAGGTCCAGGGCAGGCACTGGCAGGCCTATCCGGGCCCCTGGCATCTTCGCAACGATGCCCCGCTGCCCGAAGGCATCACTGAGCGCCTGCGGGCCTTGATCGAGGCCGAGGCGCTGGACAAGGACCTGCACTGGTTCCGCTTCTTTGTCGGGCAGAACAATGGTGATTTCACCATTGAAGCGCTCAAGGACAATCAGAAGTGGCCCAGCGCTGAAGCCCTGCTGCGCGACCAGGACTGGCCCCTGCGCGACGACTACTACGGCGCGCGCCTGTTCTTGATACTGAAGCACGGCTGCGAGACGGCCTGCTAGACCCCAAGGAAACCACAATGGAATATGTAGCTGCCCCTGCCCGCCTGTCGACTGCGGACGCCAACTTCGAACACGATTTTGCGCAGCGCCTGCATTGGTCGGCAGACACGGACGCGGCCATCGAGCAGCGCGTGGCCGACATCCTGGCCGATGTGCAAAAGCGCGGCGATGCGGCCGTGCTGGAGTACACGGCGCGCTTCGACGGATTGCAGGTGGACGGCATGGCAGCGCTGGAGCTGACGCAGGCCGAGCTCAAGGCCGCCTTCGACAGCCTGGGCGACGAGCAGCGCGATGCGCTGACGGCCGCCGCCCAGCGCGTGCGCACCTACCACGAGGCACAAAAGCGCGCCAGCGGCGAGAGCTGGAGCTACCGCGACGCCGATGGCACCCTGCTGGGCCAGAAGGTCACGCCGCTGGACCGCGTGGGCATTTATGTGCCCGGTGGCAAGGCCGCCTATCCGTCCAGCGTGCTGATGAATGCCATTCCCGCCCACGTGGCTGGCGTGCAGGAAATCATCATGGTCGTGCCCACGCCACGCGGCGAGAAGAACGCCCTGGTGCTGGCTGCCGCCTATGTGGCGGGCGTCACGCGCGGCTTCACCATCGGCGGTGCCCAGGCCGTGGCGGCCCTGGCCTACGGCACGGCCACCATCCCGAAGGTGGACAAGATCACCGGCCCCGGCAATGCCTATGTGGCCAGCGCCAAGAAGCGTGTGTTCGGCACCGTGGGCATCGACATGATTGCCGGCCCCAGTGAAATCCTGGTGCTGGCCGACGGCAGCACGCCGCCCGACTGGGTGGCCATGGACCTGTTCAGCCAGGCCGAGCATGACGAACTGGCGCAAAGCATCCTGCTGTGCCCGGATGCCGACTACATCGCCGCCGTTCAGCGCGAGATCGACCGCCTGCTGCCCGAGATGCCGCGGCGCGCCATCATCGCCAAGAGCCTGAGCGACCGGGGTGCCCTCATC
Organism: Delftia sp. Lp-1; assembly: GCF_020523835.1. NCBI lineage: Bacteria > Pseudomonadati > Pseudomonadota > Betaproteobacteria > Burkholderiales > Comamonadaceae > Delftia > Delftia sp. Lp-1. The sequence goes on from NZ_JAJALJ010000001.1 coordinate 566,941, forward strand.
CTCACGCGCGACATGCAGGAGGCCTGCGCCATCAGCAACCGCATCGCGCCAGAGCACCTGGAAGTCTCCAGCAACGATCCCCACCAGTGGGAGCCGCTGCTGCGCCATGCAGGCGCCATCTTCCTGGGGGCCTACACCAGCGAGAGCCTGGGCGACTACTGCGCCGGCCCCAACCACGTGCTGCCCACCAGCGGCACGGCGCGCTTTTCCTCGCCGCTGGGGGTCTATGACTTCCAGAAGCGATCCAGCCTCATCGAGGTCAGCGAGCAGGGCGCCCAGACCCTGGGCCGCATCGCCTCGGTGCTGGCGCATGGCGAAGGCCTGCAAGGCCATGCGCGTGCGGCCGAAATGCGTTTGAAGTAGACGCTCGCTTCCTGTTGAAAGAAGGCGCCGTCACCGAAAGGGGCGGCGCTTTTTGCTGCCTGAACGCTAGAGCAAACGTGTCAAGAATTGACACGAAATCAGTGGAGCACGAATTTCGTGTAGACTTGCACCCTGTGAAGAACCTCACCATCACCGTCGAAGACAGCGTGCTCGAATGGGCCCGCATCGAGGCCGCGCGCCGCGGCACCAGCGTCTCGCGCATGGTGGGAGACTTCATGGCCGAGATGCAGCGCCGCGAGGACGCCTACGAGCGCGCCTACCTGGCCTGGCGCACCGACGAGCGCGGCTGGGACGGCGGCCAGCCGTCATCCGCACAGCCCGCCCAGCGCAGTGCCGCGCTGCGCCGCGAGGGCCATGCATGAACACCGTCTTTGTCGATACCTCCGTGCTGGTCGCTGCCGAAGACACGGGGCAGGGCGCCTTGCATGCCGCCGTGCTGCAGTGGCTGGACCTGCTGTGGCGCACGCGCAGCGGGCGCACCGGCAGCCAGTCGCTGTGCGAGTTCTATGAACAGGTCACCACGGCCGCCCAGCCTTTGCCGCAGGGCGATGCGCGCGCCGCCATCCGCCGCTATCAGACCTGGACGCCCTGGAAGACCGATGCCGCCACGCTGGAGACCGCCTGGGCCGTGCAATCGCGCCACCAACTGGCCTTTGGCGACTGCCTGGCCGTGGCCTGCGCCCAGCACAGCGGCTGCGAGCAGATGCTGACCCTGCACCTGCCGCACGGCGCCCAGTTTGGCGGCGTCGCCATGGTGCACCCGCTGCACCAGGCGCCGCCGCAGCAGCAGGCCTGAGCGGCTTCGCTGATGGATTTCTTCCCCCACTGACTCGTGAAAGTGTGCATGCCATGACAGCTTCCATTCCGCAGGTTCAGGCCCTGGCCCTGGAGCGCATCCGCGCCGATGTCCGCTCCATGCATGCCTACCATGTGCAGCCCTCGCAAGGCCTGCTCAAGATGGACACGATGGAGAACCCCTTCCGCCTGCCCCCTGAATTGCAGGCCGCGCTGGGCGAGCGCCTGGGCCGGCTGGAGATCAACCGCTACCCTGGCGAGCGCCAGGAAGTGCTCAAGGACATGCTGGCCCGCTACGCGCAGGCGCCGGCCGGCAGCGCCGTGCTGCTGGGCAATGGCTCGGACGAGATCATCACGCTGCTGGCCCTGGCCTGTGCCCAGCCCCACTCCGAGGGCCGCGCCACCATGCTGGCGCCCATGCCGGGCTTCGTCATGTACCCCATGAGCGCCAGGCTGCAGGGCCTGGACTTTGTGGGCGTCAACCTGACGGCCGACTTCGAGCTGGACGTGCCCGCCATGCGCACCGCCATTGCCGAGCACCGCCCCGCCATCACCTATATCGCCTATCCCAACAATCCCACGGCCACGCTCTGGGCCGAGGCCGATGTGCAGGCCGTGATCGACGCGGTCGCCGCCATCGGCGGCCTGGTCGTCATGGACGAGGCCTACCAGCCCTTCGCCCGCCGCAGCTGGGCAGAGAACATGCGCGCCGACCCGGCCCGCAATGCCCATGTGTTGCTGATGCGCACGCTCAGCAAGTTCGGCCTGGCAGGCGCGCGCCTGGGCTACCTGATCGGCCCGGCCCCCATCGTCGGCGAGATCGACAAGGTGCGCCCGCCCTACAACATCAGCGTGCTCAACTGCGAGACGGCCATCTTCGCGCTGGAGCACGAGGCGCTGTATGCGCAGCAGGCCGTGGCCATCCGCGCCGAGCGCCAGCCGCTGATCGATGCGCTGGCCACGCTGCCGGGTGTGGAAAAGATCTGGCCATCCGAGGCCAACATGGTCTTGCTGCGCGTGCGCGATGCCGCGCGCGCCCAGGCCGAGATGAAGGCCCGGGGCGTGCTGGTGAAGAATGTCTCTGCCATGCACCCGCTGCTGGCCAACTGCCTGCGACTGACCGTGGGCACCCACGAAGAAAACGCCCAAATGCTGGCGGCCCTGAAGGAATCCCTATGAGCAATGCAGCTCCCGCACGCACCGCCGAAGTGCAGCGCAATACCGCCGAGACCCGGATCAAGGTTGCCATCAACCTGGACGGCACGGGCAAGGCCAGCCTGCGCTCGGGCATCGGCTTTCTGGACCACATGCTCGACCAGATCGCGCGCCATGGCCTGATCGACCTCGATATCGACTGCGAGGGCGACCTGCACATCGACGGCCACCACACGGTGGAGGACATCGGCATCACCCTGGGCCAGGCCTTTGCCAAGGCCGTGGGCGACAAGAAGGGCATCCGCCGCTACGGCCATGCCTATGTGCCGCTGGACGAGGCCCTGAGCCGCGTGGTCATCGATTTCTCAGGCCGCCCGGGCCTGCACATGGATGTGAAATTCACGGCCGGCAGCATCGGCCAGCTTGACACCCAACTGGTCTACGAATTCTTCCAGGGCTTCGTCAACCATGCGGGCGTGACCATGCACATCGACAATCTCAAGGGCTTCAACGCCCACCACCAGTGCGAGACCATCTTCAAGGCCTTTGCACGCGCCCTGCGCTTTGCGCTGGAGCATGACGAGCGCATGGCCGGCGTCATCCCCTCGACCAAGGGCGCTCTGTAAAGAGAAGCGATTGACTCCGGTCAGAGCTTGATCTGACCGGGCAATCCAGCCGAAAATCCGACCGAACACGCGCCACACGCTATGAGTTTGACTGACAACACCGTCGCCGTCGTCGATTACGGCATGGGCAATCTGCGCTCGGTTTCCCAGGCCGTGCGCACGGCTGCCGCCGACTCCGGCTGGCAGGTCGTGGTCACCGCCGATCCCGAGGTGGTGCTGGCCGCCAACCGGGTCGTGCTGCCGGGCCAGGGCGCCATGCCCGACTGCATGCGCGAACTGCGCGAATCCGGCCTGCAGGACGCCGTGCTGCACGCCGCTGCCAACAAGCCCCTGTTCGGCGTCTGCGTGGGCATGCAGATGCTGCTGGACCACAGCGACGAGGGCGATGTGCCTGGCCTGGGCCTGATCCCCGGCAATGTGCGCAAGTTCGATCTGGCGGGCCGCGTCCAGGCCGATGGAAGCCGCTTCAAGGTGCCGCAAATGGGCTGGAACCGCGTGCACCGCAAGCACAATGCCGGGCAGTCCCACCCGCTGTGGCGTGGAATTCCCGAAGACAGCTTCTACTACTTCGTGCACAGTTTCTACGCCGTGGTGCAGCAGCCCCAGCATTGCGCTGCAGAGGCCGACTACGGCGGGCGCTTTGCCTGCGCCATCGCACGCGATAATATTTTCGCCACTCAGTTTCACCCCGAAAAGAGCGCGGATCAGGGTCTGGCCCTGTTCCGCAACTTTCTGGGCTGGAAGCCCTGAACCCTCTTTCCCTCCCCGCACCGGCCGCTGCATCCCAGGCCTTCATTGCTCGCAAACCATCATGCTGCTCATTCCTGCCATCGACCTCAAGGACGGCCACTGCGTACGCCTCATCCAGGGTGATATGGACCAGTCGACCACGTTCGGCGAAGACCCGGCCATCATCGCCCGCCGCTGGCTCGACGCCGGCGCACGCCGCCTGCACCTGGTGGACCTCAATGGCGCGTTTGCGGGCCAGCCCAAGAACCTGGTGGCCATCAAGGCCATCCTCAAAGAGGTGGACGGCCGGATTCCGGTGCAGCTCGGTGGCGGTATCCGTGACCTGGACACCATCGAGAAATACATAGACGCCGGCATCAGCTACGTGATCATCGGCACCGCTGCCGTGAAGAACCCCGGCTTTCTGCAGGATGCCTGCAGCGCCTTCGGCGGCCATGTGATCGTCGGGCTCGATGCCAAGGACGGCAAGGTGGCCATCGACGGCTGGAGCAAGCTCACGGGCCAGGACGTGCACTCTGTGGCCAAGCGCTTCGAGGACTGGGGCGTGGAGTCCATCATCTACACCGACATCGGCCGCGACGGCATGCTCACGGGCATCAACATCGACGCCACCGTCAATCTCGCGCAATCGCTGAAGATTCCCGTCATCGCCTCGGGCGGCCTGGCGGGCATGGCCGACATCGAAGCGCTGTGCAAGGTCGAGGACGAAGGCATCGAAGGCGTGATCTGCGGCCGCGCCATCTACTCGGGCGACCTTGACTTCGCCGCGGCGCAGGCCCGCGCCGACGAGCTCAGGGCCTGAACGGCCTGCGCCTTCCCTGTATCCGCGGGCGCCTGTGCTTCACAGGCGCCCGCGCTGCATTCAGCGCCAGGGCTTCAGGCTTTCTTTACGAGCAGGCGGGCATGGCCTGCCCGGCATTGGCGGCGCGCACGGTCTGCACAAAGGCATCCCAGTAATTCGGCAGCCCGGCCCAGGGATTGCCCACGCCGGTGCTGGGCTCGAACTCCAGCTGGGTCACATAGATCCATCCCGCCTGGTAGCGGGCCGAGGCGGCCGACTGCACGGCCGTCTGCATGGCCGCGCAGCCCGACACGTTGTGCACCAGCGAGGCCTGGTGGCTGTTGGGCAGCCCGTACAGCCAGTCAAAACTCGTCGTGCGCGGATCGTAGGTGGCGTAGGTGGAGCCCTTGCCCTCGAACGTGGTCAGCACATCGGCCACATCGGCATAACCGGCCACGGGCACGAGGCCCGGGTTGCCGATCACGATCAGGTTGGGATTCTTGGCCTTGATGTACTGGTAGATGGTGCGGTAGAAGTCCAGCCGGTTGGTGGTGGCCGCCATCTCGTCAATGAAGAAACCCTTGACCAGGCCTGCGCCGTAGTGCGTGAAATAGTTGTCGATATTGGCCTGGATGCTGGCCAGCGATCGCGTGCCCGTGCCATAGCTGGAGCTCACATAGCCCACCAGCTGCCCGCCCGCGTTGGCAAAAGCGGTGGCGGCGCGCGTGATGTTCGCGTCCGGGCCACTGAAAATGCCGTTGGCCGGATTCAGGATGGCCGTCATCTGCACGGTCGGATTCGCCTGTGCGCTGGCCGTCAGCGCATTCCAGGCCGTGGCTCCCGAGCCGGTGGGATAGAAATACGTGGGCACCAGCACCCGCAGCGGTGCAGGTGCAGGACGCAGATAGAAGGTCTGGGAAGCGCTGCCCGTGCGGCCTGCCACGGTGGCGCTGGCCTGCACCTGCTGGCGGCCCGGCGTGGCGCCGGTCAGCGAAGCTGTTGCCACGCCGGAGCTTGTCAGCGCCGAGGTGCTGACGCCTGTGGCTGCGCTGAAGCTCACCACGGTTCCATCGGCGGCATTCACGCCATCGGCCAGAACACTTGTGCGCAGGGTCAGTGCCGAGCCTGCAGTCACCACATCCCTGGCGGCAGGGGCCGTCCATTGCACGGTGACCGAGGTCACTCCGGGCTGGCCGGTGCCGCCGTCACCCCCATTACCGCCATTGCCACCGCCAGCGTTGCTGTCACCACCGCCGCCTCCGCCGCAGGAGGCCACCGAGGCGGCCAGGGCGAGCATGCCGAGTCGCAGGACAAGAGGAGAGGGAGCGTGGGAGCGTTGCATGACAGAGGAGGGCTGAGCGGGGGAAAGGCTATATTCAAGCATGAAAGTTACATCTTCCTTTCCCGCGGTAACAGCTTTACCTGCGGCCGCGCAAGCTCCCGACGCCTGCGCTGATGCATGGCAGGGCCTGCCCGCCATCCGCCTACGCCTGGCCTGCGGCGATACCGCCCTGGTGGCCTTGCAGGGCGCGCAGCTGCTGTCCTGGCAGGCAGGTGGCGAGGAGCAACTGTTCCTGAGCCCTCATGCCGCCCATGACGGCCACACACCCATACGCGGCGGTATTCCGGTCTGCTTTCCCCAATTCAACCAACGCGGCCCGCTGGTCAAGCACGGCTTTGCGCGCACCCTGCCGTGGCAGGCTGATGCAGCACAGGCCGAGGTTCTTGCCGACGATGGCTTGTTCCTGCGGCTCAAGCTCGCCGACACGCCGCAGACGCGCGCTGTCTGGCCGCATTCCTTCGAGACCTGGCTGGAGGTGACCCTGTTGCCTGGCCGGCTTGACGTGGACCTGGTGGTGCACAACCGGGGCGACATGCCTTTGCCCTTCACTGCCGCCTTGCACAGCTACCTGCGCGTGGCGGACGTGGAGCAATGCCGGTTGCAAGGCCTCGATGGCCTGCCCTACTGGGATGCCGTGGCAGACACCCACCCCACGCAGCAAGGCGACGTGCGCTTTGGCGAAGAGCTCGATCGCGTCTACCCCCGGCCCGAGAAGACCATGGAACTGGCCGCTCCTGCCGGAGGCTTGCGCATCTCGCAGGATGCCGCCTGGAGCGAGACCGTGGTCTGGAACCCCGGCCCCGCGCTGTGTGCCCGCCTAGCCGACATGCCGCCACAAGGGTGGCAGCAGATGCTGTGCGTGGAGGCCGCCGCCATCGATGCGCCCGTGCATGTGGCGCCCGGCGCGCATTGGCGCGCGGCGCAGCGTTTGCACAAGCGGTAGTCCGGCACCCGTTCTTGAACGAAAAAAGCGCCTGTGAACAGGCGCTTTTTTCATGGGTTCGTGAGCCGGGTTAGCGGCGCTGCATGCGTTGTGCCGACTGCGCAGGGCGCAGGCCCGGGGTGATCTGCAGCTCCACGGGGCCTTCGCCACGGCGCACATCGAATTTCGCAGCCTCGCCGGGCTTGAGCGCGGCCACGGCGGTCAGCAGCTCGGACACATTGCGGATGGGCTTGTCGCCCACCTGCACGATCACATCGCCCGGTCGCATGCCGGCCTGGGCCGCGGGGCCCGCCTGCAGCACGCCGGTGATGATCACGCCGGAGTCGGCTTTCACGCCAAAGGTCTCGGCCAGTTCCGGCGACAGTTCATTGGGCTCCACGCCGATCCAGCCGCGCACCACGCGGCCGTCCTTGACGATGCCGTCCAGAACCAGCTTGGCCGTGGATACGGGAATCGCAAAGCCAATGCCCATGCTGCCACCCGAGCGTGAATAAATGGCGGTATTGATGCCCAGCAGATTGCCGCTGGCATCCACCAGTGCGCCGCCCGAATTGCCGGGGTTGATGGCGGCGTCGGTCTGGATGAAGTTCTCGAAGGTGTTGATGCCCAGCTGACTGCGGCCCAGTGCGCTGACGATGCCGCTGGTCACCGTCTGGCCCACGCCGAAGGGGTTGCCGATGGCCAGCACGCGGTCGCCCACGTCGATTTGGTCGGAATTGCCCAGAACGATGACTGGCAGCTTGTCCAGGGCGATCTTGAGCACGGCCAGGTCGGTCTCGGGATCGGTGCCGATCACCTGGGCCTTGGCCTGGCGGCTGTCGGTCAGCGTGACCTCGATGTCGTCCGCACCCTCGACCACGTGGTTGTTGGTCAGGATGTAGCCGTCGGTGCTGATGATCACGCCGCTGCCCAGGCCCGCCTGCTCCTGCGTGCCCTGGTCGCCGAAGAAGAACTGGAACCACGGATCGTTGCTGCGCGGATGGCGCACCGCCTTGCTGGTGTTGATGCTCACCACGGCCGGCGCTGCCTTCTTGGCGGCCGGTGCAAAGCTGCCGGGGCTGACTTCTCCGACGGGCGTGGCCGGCGCCTCCAGCAACGCGATGCCGGCATTGCTGCGCACGGCTCCACGGCGCAGCCAGTCCGGCTGCAGGGTGGCGACGACAAAGTAGGCAGCCACCAGGATGGTGACCGCCTGCGAAAACAGCAGCCAGGTGCGTTTCATGAAGTGTGGTGTTCTGTGCGGGAGTACAAGGCCTCATTGTGAGGCATGTCGTACACAGGGCGGTGGTGGGCGTGTTCGCTGGGGCGCTGGGTGATCGATGAATCACCGGACAACCGACATTGCTATATCGGGATGTGCCGATTTTTGCCTTTTTCTGAAGCGCTGAAGGGCGTGTCAATTTTTTTGTTGCGCCATTTGAAATGGGACAAGTCTTATTTAAATTGGCTTGCTAATTATTTTTTCAAGTCACGATTTGATACGGATGAGGAACTTCAATACAATCGCGGCCCAATGAATAGAGCGGGGACGGAGGGGCTATGGAGTGGAAAGACTCGGGGAGGATTGCGGCCAGATGGCTGGTGCTATTGATTGGCACGGTGTTTGCCATTGCAGGAACCATCGGCATTGCCTTTGCACAGGCCGCCGATGCGGTATGTGCCGAAGTCAAGATTGTCATAGAGCAAAAACTCTCGCTGGAGCGCCAGGCATTTGACGCCAGGATGGTGATCACCAATGGCTTGGCGGACCAAAAGCTGGAGAACGTCAGCATCACGCTGCAGTTCCTGGATGCGAACAACCAGACGGTGATCGCCACCACGGATTCCGCAGCCTCCGGAGCCCGCTTTTTCTACCGCACGGATGGGGTCGAGGGCATCACTTCCCTGCAGGGCGGCACGATTGCTCCCAAGGCCGTCGCCAATGTCCGATGGCTGATCATTCCCGCAGCCGGCACGGGCGGCCGCGATCCCCAGGGTGCGGTCTACTACATAGGCGCCAAGGTCACCTACACGCTGGATGGCAAGACCGACACCGTGGAGGTGGCACCAGAGTCCATCGTCGTGCGGCCCCAGCCTGAACTGGTGCTTGACTACTTCCTGCCCCGTGACGTTCCGGGTGACGATGCCTTCACCCCCGAGGTCGAGCCTTCCGACCCCTTCACGCTGGGCGTGCGCATCAAGAACAGTGGTGGCGGCACTTCGTACAAGACCAAGATCGATACCGCCCAGCCCCGCATTGTCGAAAACCGGCAAGGGCTGCTTGTCAATTTCCAGATTCTGAGCGGCTATGTCAACGATGCGCCAGCAGGCAAAAGCCTGCTGCTCGACTTTGGCGACATCACGCCGGGATCGTCCCTGCATGGGCGTTGGAACATGGTGTCCAGCCTGGCCGGCAAATTTGTCGAATTCACGGCCGGATTCACCCATGCGGATTCGCTGGGCGGTGCCCTGACGTCCCTGATCAAGACCGTCAATACCCATCAATTGGTCCAGGATGTGCGTGTCGATCTTCCAGGACGCGACAAGGTCCGCGATTTTCTGGCCCTGGATGGAGATGTCTACCGCGTCTATGAATCCGATGGCGTGGATACCGAGGTCAGCGATCAAAGCCGATCCGCGCAATTCGTGCCCTCCGGTGCCACCGCCAGCCTGCAGTTCAATCCCGTGGCCAATGGCATGGCCTATGCGCGCGTGCCCGATCCCTCCAGGGGCACCCGTCTTCCCCGGCAGGTGGTCCGCTCCGACGGCTACGTCGTCCCTGGCGAAAACGTCTGGCTGTCCAGACAGCGCAACGAGGACCTGAGCTGGAGCTATTACCTGAACCTGTTCGACGTGAACACCACAGGCCGCTACACCATCGGTCTGGTCGCTGGCGAGGCACAGGCCAGCATCGCCGGCGCGGCCTTCGAGGACCGCAATGCCAACGGATTGCGCGATGCAGGCGAGCCCGCCATCCCCGTGCTCGAAATCAAGCTCACCGGCACCCGGGCAGGCACCGGGGAGTCGGTGCTGGCCACTGCCCACACTGATGCCCAGGGCCAATTCCGATTCGATGGACTGCTGCAGGGCAGCTATGCGCTGTCGGCAGCCGTCAGCGAGGGGCTGGTCGATGGCGCTGCGCTTGCGGGCACGGCGGGCGGCCAGTCCGCGCCGGGACGCATATCGGGCATTGATCTGGCCACCGGTACGGCGGCTGCGGGCTATCTGTTTGCAAAGCGCTCCGCCAAGGCGACCGGGCCAGATCCCGAACCGGAAGCGGACACTGGCATCAGCGTGACGGCGGCACCGGCCACCATGGCGCGCGACGGTGGCTCCACGGTCACCATCACGGCACGCAATGCCGGGCCGGCCATTGCAGCCTCCACCGTCGTCCATGTGGACCTGCCCCAGGGGCTGGAGATCGCCAGCCAGTCGGCATCGGCGGGCAGCTATTCGCAGGGCCGCTGGACCCTGGGCGACATGGCCAAGGACTCCGCCCCCACCCTGGTGCTGCAGGTGCGTCCTGCAGCAGGCTCCACGGCCAGGGAATTCCTGCTGGCCGCACGCATCGGCGCGGCCACCCGCGACCCCGTCACCGGCAACAACGCGGCCAGTACGCTGCTCAGGCGCGAGCAGGAGGCCTCCGTGGCCGCTTCGCAGACCCTGGACCAGGGCCTGCGTGTGCTGGCCTATGCCGCATGCGGCGCCGATACCGCTTGCACGGACGGCAAGCGCCAGGCCCTGCAGGATCTGCTGGCGCAGGCCGATGGCTCGGTGCAGTTGGCAGTCACGCCAGGTGAGCTCCGCAAGGCCTTGCGTGCCGGCGACTTCAGCGCGCTCTGGCTCCATGGATCGGTGGACGACCTGGCCGCTTCCCAGATGGAGGAAGTGCGGGCCGCCGTCTACCGCGGTGCCTCGCTGGTCATCGATGGCGCACCAGGCGCGTTGCCGGACACCCTGGCCGACGTCTGGGGTGGCAGTCGTTCAGGCCAGCCGCTGCCTGCGGGTGCCTCTGTGCTCCTGGGCGATGCGGACCTGGGCCATGCGGCGCTGGCGCTGCAAGGCCGGGCGTGGGTGCTGCATAACGAAGGCGCAGGCTCGGAACTGGCCCGCTATGGCACAGGGCAGACCGCTGCGTTGGGCGTGGCCCACGGCAAGGGCCAGGTGCTGGTGATCGGCTTCGATGCCCTGGCGCAAGGCGCGGTTGCGGCTTCGTGGAAAGACTGGACCAAGACGCGCTTCACTGCCCTGGTTCCGCCTGTGTCCGAGCCCATGCTGGCGCAATCCGCCGTGCGCGTCAGAACCAGCATTGCCAACCGCAGCACGCAAGCCGTTGCGCTGGAGCAGGCCATGACCCTGGCCAGTGGCATGAAGCTGCGCTCCTCCTCGCCGCAGGCCGTGGTCGACGGTGATCGGGTCAGGTGGACCCTGGAGCCCGCCTCCCAGGCCGAGTTGCAGGTGCAGGCCTGGCTGGACCTGCCCGGCACCTCGCTGGCCACCACGGTTGAGACGCAGTTGCGCAAGGCCGGCGACAAGTCGCTGGTGGACAGCTGGTCGCAGCCGGTCACCGTCATCGCAGAACCTCAAGCCGCCGCTAACACCCGGGCCGCAGTGGCTGCGCTGGCGCAGGCCACGGCAGACCAGCGGCAGGCCGTCGAGGCATTGCTGGGCCAGGCCCGGGTTGCCATGGAGCAGCAAAAGCCGGCCCAGGCCCTCTCGGCCCTGGTGCAGGCCCAGCCCCTGTTGAGGGCGCTGCCATCCCACGGTACCCGGAATGTGGCTCTGCAATCGCTGGCGCAGTGGATAGGCCTTGTTGCCGCCCAGTGGCAGGAGGAGCCCGCTCGGGATTGGACGCTTTCCATCGTGTCCGGCGACCTGCAGTCCGCCAGGCTGGAGCAGCCGTTTGCGCTGCCGCTGCAGGTGCGCCTGCAGACGGCTGACGGCAACCCGGTGGCGGGGCAGGAAGTCACGTTCGACGCTCCCGCCAGCGGGGCCTCCGCACGCTTTGCAGGCGGCAGCCGCCAGGCGCGCGTGCTCACCGACGCACAGGGCCTGGCACGCAGCCCAGTCATGACAGCCACTGGCGCTGCGGGCAGCTTCACCGTATCCGCCGGCGTCGAGGCCTTGCCCGGCGGCGTGCGCTTCACGCTGGGCAACCTGGATGGCACGGCGCCCGTGCTGCGCATTGTCAAGCTGGCAGGGGATGGGCAGACGGCCACCGTGGGGACAGCCTATGCGGCACCCGTACGTGTCAAGGTCACCGATGCGCAGGGCGCCGCCGTGGCCGGCCACGCCGTGGTCTTTGCGCTGCCGGATAGCGGGGCGAGCGCCGTGTTTGATGGCGGCACGCTCGCAGCGCAGGCCGTCACCGATGCGGCAGGCGTTGCCGCGTCGCCCGCTCTTCGAGCCAATGGACTGGTCGGAGCATTCGAGATGCGCGTGACGGCGGCCGGTGCGGGCGAAGCCTTGCGCGTGTCCTTGCAGAACCAGGCCGCACCCGCAGGAAGCAAGGATGTGGCCCTGCCAACGCCAACGGGCTCCGGCACGCTGAAAGCCTCGGTGACGGGCGGAGGCGCCAGCTGCCGCTTCAACCCGGACAAGACGGCCGTACGCAAGCCCGAGGGCTGGCTGCCGCTGTTCAACGTGCTGCTCTTCCCGCATGGCGTGTTCGACTACGAGCTCACCGGCTGCGACGTAGGAAGCACGGTCACCGTCACCACCGAGTGGCCCAACCTGTTCGGCATCAGCAGCTACCTGAAGTACGGGCCTGTGCCCCATTCGCGGGGCCGCAGCATCTGGTACGCGCCCAGGAACCTGTCGATCAGCGGCAACCGCATCAGCTACACCATCACCGATGGCCAGTTGGGCGACGATGACCTGCAGGCCAATGGCGTCATCAAGGACCCGGGCGGCCCCGTTATTCAGTCTGGGCCGTTGCCTGAGGATCAGTTGACGGCGGTGCCTGGCCTGGAGGCGGCGGGCCTGGCCCTGTTGTCCGCCCTCATGGCCTTGGGTGCCTGCCTGCAGCACAGGCGCCGGCGCGCCGTCCGTGCAGGCGCGGGGATGGATGCATGAGGCTGCGTCGTTTTTGTGGTGCTGGCCTGGCGCATGCAGTGGCGGTGTGCGCAGCCGTCCTGGTGGCTGCACCATTGGGGGCGCAGACCGATGCCGAGCCGCAGTCCTGTCGGGCAGACGCGCATGCCGTACGGGACGCAAGGGCCGCCGAGTCCCCTGTGACGTGGCCCCGTCAGGTGCCGCCTCTGGCGTTGACCACTTCCTGCTGGATGAGCCCGGCCGAGTGGCGGCAGCGCCTTGTTTCCCCTGGCGCAGCGGCCATGCTCGTTGACGTTCGGCCGGCGCAGCACAGGCGCGCTACCCCCATCGCGCAGGCCCTGCAGATGGATTTGCCGCAGCTGCAAGGCAAGCGTTTTCTGATGCAGGAGGAAGTCATCCTGCTGGGCACCGGGCTGGACCATGCGGACCTTGACTCGGCATGCCGGCAATTGCGCAGCCAGGGCTTTGGCCGTGTGAAGGCCTTGCTGGGCGGCGCGGCGGTGGCCCTGCATCCCACGGCATCGGCCAGGCTGCAGGACCTGTCTGCCAGCGACTGGATCGCCAGCCTGGGACAAGGCATTGAATGGACGGTGCTGTCCCTCAGCAAGGCCCTGGATGCGGCGCCGGCTGTGCAGTCACCCGTTGACGAACAACAAACGCACCGTCTGGTCGCCACGCACGATCTGGCCATCCAACTGAACGCCATGGCCGGCGGCAAGGCACGCGGCGACCAGCCAGGAGGCCCCGCATCCCGGGCTTGGGTGGTCATAGCCGACGCTTCGACGGAGCCTGAGCTGCGTGCCCGATTGGACGCGCAACGGGCCTCTTTGGGTGAGCGGCCTGACGCAGTGCCCCTGTACTGGCTGCTGGGCGGGTGGCAGGCCTATCAGGCCCAGGTGGCGAGCATGCAGGCCATCGGAACAACGGCAGGCCACCGGCTTCAGGCGGCCTGCGGGCGGTTTTGAACAAGCACAACGATTAAACGAGCCAAGGATTGGGGGGGAAGTGGTGATGCAGGACAGCGCGCGATCTGAAGAGTCTGTGAGTGTGTGCATGGGTGAGGGCACAGGGAGGGCGAGAAATCCCGTGCAGTGGCATGCCATGGCCCTGGCCACACTGGCCAAAAAGGCCGGCTCGGCAAGGATATGGCTGGCAGCCTTTCTTGCTTTGCCGCTGATGCTGCTCTCTCCGGCCTGGGGCCAGACAACGTTGAGCGGCACCATCTCCAGCAACGCGGTGCTGCGTGCCGCCCAGTCGCCGTACCTTGTGCAAGGCGATGTGGTACTGGATGCCGACGCAACGCTGACCATCGAGCCGGGGGTGACCCTGCGCATGGCCCCTGGCGCCAGTTTCCTGCTCAAGAAAGGTGCGCTGCAAGCCGTGGGCACGCCGGACAAGCCCATCCTCATCACCTCGGCGGCCGCAACCCCGGCGCCCGGGGACTGGCGGCAATGGCGCATGACGGCCGGCACGCGCAGCGCCCAGACGCTGCTGGACCACGTCACCATCGAATACGGCAGCGGCGTGGTCATCGAGAACGCCGCCCCTTCCATCAACAACACGGCCTTCAATCACCACAGCGGCCCGGCCATCGGCATTGATCTTGCGTCCTCGCCGGCCGGCAAGGGAAACTCGGCAAAGGGCAACTCGCTGAATGCCATTGCAGTCCCTTCGGGCACCATCCGCTCTCAGGTCATCTGGGGCATGGTCGGCATTCCCTACCTGGTGCAGCAGGGCCTCATCCAGATAGGCCAGGCGCCCTTGTCCATCGAGCCCGCCAGGCTCCGGCTCAGTCCCGGCGTGGTCGCCATGCTGAGGGTCTCGCTCAACGCACCTGCACCTGCGCAAGGCGTGGTCGTGGACATCACCAGCAGCGTGCCCTCGGTGGCATCTGCCGTGTCGCGGGTCACCGTGGCGCCGGGGCAGACCAGCGCGGACCTGGAGGTACAGGCCAGCACCCTGGGCGCCACCCGCATCACCGCAAGCCACGCCACGCTGGGCTTGGCCGAAACGCAGATCGAAGTCGTCAACCTGCCTTCGCTGGGCCTTGTCCCCGGCAGCCCCACGGTCGGTGTCAACCGGCCGTATCCCATGACCGTGTCATTGCCCGCGCCGGCACCCGTCGGTGGTGTGAACGTGCAGTTGGGCAACTCCGACGCCAACGTGCTCTCTGTCCCATCGTCCGTGCTGGTTCCGGCCGGTCAACAAGGCGTCAGCTTCGAAGTGACGGGCCTTGCCGATGGCAGCAGCCGGCTGACAGCCCAGGCCGAAGGCCATGCCAGTGCGCTGGCCACGGTCTCCGTGCGTGGCAAGGCACTGGTGCTGCCGGCCAGCGTCATCGTGGCGCCTGGTGCGCAGGCCAGCGTGACCATCGAAACCACTGAGCCAGCTCCCTCGGCAGGGCTGGCCGTGAGCCTTGCACTGGAGCAGGCAGGACTGGCACAGGTCCCGGCGTCCGTGCAGATTCCCTCTGGCCAGAGCAAGGCGGCCTTCACGGTGGCAGGCCAGAGCCTGGGCACGACCCGGATCACGGCCACGGCCAGCGGCTACCAGTCGGCGCAGGCTGCATTGCGCGTGGATGCCATCGGCCTCAACACCGATCCATCCGCCGATCTGGTCATGAACGAGGAACTGAGCAAAGTCCTGCGTGTGCAATTGAACAAAGCGGCACCGCAGGGTGGTGTCACGGTGTCTGTGGCCAGCAGAGATCCCGCTGTGGCCAGCGTGTCGCCCGCCGAGGTTTTGATTCCGCAGGGACAGATTTATGCGACGACGCCGATTACCGTGAAAGCGCTGGCCATGGGAGAAACGGCGCTGGACATCACTTCGGCGGGGTTGATTGCCAAGGCGGTAAAAGTGAATGTGAGGGCGAAATTTGCACTGAAGCTCACTCGCTACGGAGGCGACAAGCTGATCGTGGGCAAGGGGCTGTACAGCTACTACAACGAGTTGTACGTGGAGCGCCTGATCAACGGCGTGGTCAGCAACGGGGCTGATGCGGTGACGGTGAACTTGCGCTGCGTGGCGGCGGAGATCTGCGAGACGCCGGCGACGGTGACGATTCCTGCGGGACAGAGCCGGGCCTACATCAACGTGGG
>NZ_JAJALJ010000001.1:582947-795875 GCF_020523835.1 Delftia sp. Lp-1
AACGAGTTGTACGTGGAGCGGCTGATCAACGGCGTGGTCAGCAACGGAGCTGATGCGGTGACGGTGAACCTGCGCTGCGTGGCGGCGGAGATCTGCGAGACGCCGGCGACGGTGACGATTCCTGCGGGACAGAGCCGGGCCTACATCAACGTGGGCGGCCTGGAGTTGGGCTCCACGCAGATCGAAGCTTCCGCTGCGGGGATGGATTCCATCTATATCAACGTGGAAACAGTGGCACCGACGTTGCGTCTGCAGTCAGTTCCGGCTTCGCTGAAAGCCGGACAGAAAGCGAATTCCATCTATGTGTCTGCCGAAGTACCCGGGGCCTATTGGTCAACAAGCCAATATCCGTCAGACCCCCTGACCATCACCTTCACCAGTTCCGTTCCTTCCATAGGCAACGTCACAGACACCGTGACCTGGAACGCCAACACTGGTAGTTCTACCTACGCCACCTTCACGGCCGTCGCCCCCGGTACCACCCAGATCACGGCCAGCTCGCCCGGGTTCACGCCTGCCACCAGTGCGTCGATCACGGTGAATCCATAAGAAGGAGATGACCATGCAACGCTCCCGATTTTTCCAACATGCCCGCTTCATCCTGTCGGAGCCCGGCTGGCTCAACCCGCTGACAGTGCTGCAGCGGCGGTCCGTGGCGGCATTGGCCGTCGTCCTGGGCATGAGCACGGCCATCGCAGCCGATACGGCCCAACTGACCATTGCCGATGGCGTGATCGTCAAATTCGGCCAGGGCGCCGGCATCAGCGTGCGCGGCGGCCTGCACACGGGATCTGCCGTTGTGCTGACCAGCAGTCACGACGACTCGCAACTGGGCCCGGTGCAGCCGCAGGGGCCGCAAACCCGGGCGCCGCAGGCCGGCGACTGGCTGGGTGTGCTGGTGGCACCTGAAGCCCTTCCCGCCAACCTGAAGCTGGATGGCCTGTCCATCCACCATGCCGGTGGTACCGATGGCTTGCCAACCCATATGGCAGGCGGTGCGGGTTTGGTGCTGGCGGGCGCCAGCTACAGCTTCGACCGGCTGCAACTTGCTGGCAACGCCGTTGGCATCCGCATCGTCGGCAGCGGCATCCCCCGCATCACACGCTCGCGTATCGCAGGCAACGGCGTGGGTCTGCTGGCCGAGCAGGGGGCCACCCCGTCCATCGGTGAATCCGATATTTCGGGCAACAGCCAGTTCGGCATACGCAACACCAGCCCGGCCAGCATCGTCCAGGCCCAGGGCAACTGGTGGGGCCACGCCAGTGGTCCGCGCGATGCCGTGGGCAATCCGGCAGGGCAGGGCAATGCGGTCAGCACGGGCGTGGACTATGGCTCCTACCTGACGGCCGAGCCCGTACTGGCCTGCACCATCGCGCCCACGCAAGGCTATGCCACGCGCGTGCGTGCCGTGGAGCTGCGCCTTGACTGCCCGCAGGCCTCGCAATTCCGCCTGCAGGAAAGCGATCAGTTCGACAGTGCTGCATGGCAGAGCATGACCGGCCACCCCATGCTGGCAAGCTACACGCTGTCCATGGGGGCGGGGAACAAGATGATCCATGTGCAGTTCCGCACGGCACAGGGTGGCATCAACCAGTTCTCGCTGCCACAACCCATTGCATACGCACCTGAAGGTCCTCTGGTGCAGTTCGCCCAGCCGGCCGCTGGTGCCGTGCTGGAGCAGGACACGACCATCGCCATCAACGTGGCCGATCCTGAAGGCGTGCAGCAGGTGGAAATCCTGGTGGATAGCCAGCGCCTGGCCCTGCTGACCGAAGCACCTTTCCAGACCACCTGGGCGCTGGCTGCCGTGCGCAACGGCAACTACACCCTGCAGGCCAGGGCCACCAATGGCATAGGCCTGAGCAACACGGCAACGCGCCCCGTGCAGGTGCAGAAAAAGGGTGGTCAAGGTCCGGTCATCACCGCCACTTTGGCAGGCGCGGCGCTTGTGCCCGATGCGACCATTTCCGCCGCAGGCGAATTGGCCGTGTCCGCGCAAAGCCCCATCGGCATTGCCAACGTCAAGGCCACCATCAACGGCCTGCAGATCTTCGAGCGCAGCGGCGACGCCAGCAGTTCCTTCAGCCACAACCAGTTCATCGACTTTGCGCAACTGCCCAACGGCACGCACAGGTTCGGCATCACGGCCACCGACGTGGACGGGGTCGCAGCGGTACTGGACATCCCGTTCACGCTCAGCCTCAGCGCGCCGCCGGCTCCCGTCATCGCGCAGCCAGCCCACAACGCGCAGGTGTCCACGCCGCAGATTGCCGTCTCCGGCACGGCCATGGCGGGCTCGCAAGTGCAGCTGTATCTGGGCGGACAGGCCGCTGGCACGCCGATGGCCGTGCCAGCCAATGGCAGCTTCTCCGGCAGCCTGACCCTGCCAGCCGAAGGCGCGCACCGCATCGAGGCCACGGCCAGCAATGCGCGCGGCACCAGCCCCAGGAGCGCGGCGGTTGCCGTGACTTATGCCATCGCGGCTCCGACGGTGAACTTCACCATGCCCGGCCGGGATGCCATCGTGGTCGGCAGCACGGCCGTCGGTGTCGCCGCCTCGGCACCGGACGGCATTGCCAAGGTCGATTTCTTCGCCAACGGCAGCCTGATCGGCTCGGCCACGCAGGCTCCGTACAGCATGCAGTGGGATACGTCGGGCGTGGCCAACGGTGCCTTCACGCTCAGGGTCGTGGCTACCAGCAAGGCAGGCAAGACCGGTGAAGCCACGCGCTCCGTCACCGTGAAAAACAAGCCGCCCGAGCCTGAGCAGCCCAAGACACCCTACACGGGCACGGTCAGCTCCGTCAGCCCGGCGGTCTCGTACGGCGCGCAACGCGTCGTCATTGCCGGTGCCGCCGTGTCACGCGCCAGCGGACAGCCCATGCCCAACGCAGCATTGCGCATGGTGCTGGACATCTCGGGCTTCAAGCGGCGCATAGGCATCGCCACCGACGACAGCGGCCAGTACCGCTACGAATTCGTGCCCACGGCCAATGACAACGGCACCTACATCGTCTCCGTCATCCATCCGGAAGAAACCGTCACCACAGAGCAGGGGCGCTTCACCATCAACCGCCTGAGCTTCGACCTGGCCAGCTACCAGCTCACCGCGCCGCGCGGCTTTGCCGCCAGCATCACGGTCAACGCGCGTGCCAGCGCCGGCACAGGCGCCACCGGCGTGCGCTGGGCCGTGGTTCCGGCACAGCAGCCCAGCGGCAGCCTGCCGCCGGGCATCAGCGTGGAGCCGGGTGCGCCGGTCAACGTGGCCGCAGGCGCCTCGGTGCCCATGGTCATCCGCTTCACGGGCAGTGCATCGGCCGGGGAGACGGGCACCGTCGTGCTCACGGCCTACGCCAGCGAGACAGGGGATACGCCCCGGGGAAGCTTCACCATCCACTACCGGCTGGTGCAGGCCCTGCCCGAGCTGTTTGCCAACCCCACCTACATAGAAACCGGGGTACAGCAGGAAAAAACCGTCACGGAAGGCATCACCATCGGCAACCGTGGCCTGGTGGCGGCCCAGGACGTGAAGGTCCAGCTGGTGGACAAGGATGGCCGGGCCGCGCCTTCCTGGATCTTCCTGTCCAGCGCCAGTCACATCGGCGCCGTGGACGTGGGCGCCCAGGTGCCCATCCAGGTCACGGCAAGCCCTGGCAAGGACGTGGCCGATGGCATCTACAACTACCGCCTGCAGATCACGGCCAGCAACCAGGGCACGGGCACCATTCCCGTCTCGGTGGCCGTCACGCAAAGCGGGCAGGGCGGGCTGAGCTTCCATGCCACCGACCTGTTCACGGAAACGCTGGACGCGGGCGGCAAGCCCATACCGGGCGTGGCCAACGTGCGCATCCGCCTGCAAAACGATGCCGTGCTCACCTATCTGCGCACCCTCACCACGGACGCGCAGGGCAAGGCCGTGCTCACCGACCTGCCGCCCGGCACCTACACCTACCGGGCCAGCGGCCCGCGCCATGCCGACAGGTCGGGCCGCATCTTCGTGCGCCCGGGTGTCACCACCTCGGAGCGCGTGCACCTACAGTACCAGACCATCAGCATCGACTTCAGCGTGACGGAAACCACCATCAAGGACGAATACCAGATCACTCTGGAAGCCACCTTCCAGACCCAGGTACCGGCCCCCGTGGTGCTGCTGGAGCCCCTGTCCATCAGCCTGCCCGAGCTGCAGGTGGGCGAGGAATTCACGGGCGAGCTGACACTGACCAACTACGGCCTGATCCAGGCCGACAAGGTCGTCTTCACACCGCCGCAGTCCGACGAGTACTACCGCTACGAATTCCTGGCAGACATCCCCAAGTCGCTGGCCGCCAAGCAGCGCGTGGTCATTCCCTACCGCATCACGGCCGTCAAGCTGCACCCACGCAGCATGGGCTTCAGGCAGGCACGTTCGGCGGAGATGGGGGCTGTGCAGAGCATCGTGGTGAATGCGCGCAATGCGGGCAGCTGCTCGTCGTATGCGCAGTGGGCCACGGCGGAATGTGGCTGGGTCTGTGCCAATGGAGAGGAAGAAACGCGCACGGTTTCCTCCACATTCGGGCGGCTGGTCGGCGGGGCTTGCGGAGGTGGATCTGGCGCAACTCCTCCTTGGCAGCCCGACACCAGATGCCAGGTGATCAATGGTCGTGAGTATTGCGGCCCAGGCTACCCGGGCTGGGGCGGGGCAGGCGGCGGTGCGCAAGGAACCCCGCTGCCGCTGGCCCCCGAATGCACGCCCACCTGCCGTGGCCAGTGCTGCGCAGGCGGTGGCGCGGGTCCTGGTGGGGGAGGCTCTGGCGGAGGCGGTTCGGGCGGCGGAGGCGCAGGAGGTGGGGGCGACTTCCGCTAGTGCAAAAAGCATTTACCACACATCAGCCACGACCGGACATCGCCCGGCCGTCAGCCCAAGAGATGCATTCAACAAGGCAAACGATTCGCGAGACGAGAGGGGAAGAAATGAAAAACAGAAAACATGCTGTGCACGGTTGGCTGTGCGCAGTCCTTGCAGCAGCAAGCCTGCTGCCATCGATGGTCAACGCGCAGGACTACACCAGCCCCAGCGCCTTCACCCGCCCCGGCGACCCCGGCTACTCCCTCACCACCCAGGCCAGCGAACCCCAGGTGCGCTGGATCAACGGCGAATACACGGAAACCCACATCGACCTGCGCGTACAGGTCCTGGGCGGCCCGCTGGATATCGTGCGCAGCTGGAGCCAGGGCCGTTGGTGGCTCAATCCGGCCTGGGCACCGCTGAACTTCGAACTCGACCCGCTGGGTCGTGACGCCCGGCTCATCGAACGCGCAGGCGTCCTGTACGAGCGCAGCGGCCAGGCCGACCTCTACATCGCCAAGGGCAAGAACAACGCCCCCGTCTTCATCAGGCGGCTTGCCGAAGGCGGCAGTGCCCAGAACCCCTTGGCACAGTGGCGCTGGTACGACCGCCTGGGCAACAGCATCGACTACGACGGGCAAGGCCGCATCCTGGGCTACGCCAACACCAACGGCATCAACGTGCGCTTTGCCTACGACAGCGCCACGCGGGCCCGCATTCTGGACCACCACGGCGGCACCGTCTACACGGCCACCCTGACCAATGGCCTCATCACCCGCATCGAAGATCGGGCCGGGCGCAGCGTCAGCTACCAATGGAATGGGCAGTTGCTCACCCAGGCCACCGACGTCATGGGCCAGCGCTGGAGCTACACCTACGACGGCAACGGCCAGCTCACCACCCGCACCGACCCGCTGGGCGCCCAGGTAACGGTCCAGTACAGCCAAAGCATCCCTGCCCCCGCACCGCTGCTCACCCTGGGCGCCGCCGGCAAGGTCCTGGACCCCACGGGCACCAGCGGCACCACCAGCAAACTCTCCAACCTCTGGGGCGGTGGCCGTGTCGGCAAATTCGATGGACAGGGCTGCGCCTCCACCGGCAAGAACCAGTACCTGCGAGAGAAACGCCAATTCCTTGTCACCTATCTGGACTGCCGAGGCAACACCACCGTCTACCTCTACGACCGTGAAGGCAACGAGCTCGAAAGAACCTTCAACGGCAAACCTGCAGCAAAAACCCTCTGGGACGGCAACTACCAGACCCGCGCCATCAATGCGCGGGGCCTGACCACCACCACCAGCTACGACTACAACTACCAGCCGCTGCAGATCATTTACCCCGATGGCAGCCGGGACCAATACGAATACGAGCCCGTGCGCGGCCTCAGGACAAAGCACATCAACCAGGGCGGCATCACCAGCATCTGGACCCATGACGACAAAGGCCGCGTCATCACCTGGACCCAAGCCCTGGGCCGGCCTGAACAGCGCACCACGCGCTACCAGTACGACAGCTACGGGCAACTGACCAGCCGCAGCGCCGGAGCAGGCGACGGCACGGCAGACGATGCCCGCACCACCACCTACCGCTACGACAACAACGGCAGCCTGATCGAGGCCACGGATCCGCTGGGCCATACCAGCAAGGCCAGCTATAACGCAGCAGGCCTGCCAACCACGCAAACCGACGCCCTGGGCAACACCACCACGCTGAGCTTTGATGCTGCAGGGCGGCTCACAAAGGCTACCAATGCACTGGACCAAGCGACCAGCCACCAATACGACGCCAGAGGACGGCGTACCCAGACCACTAGTGCGGCAGGCCGAACAAAGCAAACCCGCTATGACCCGCAAGGCCGGGTCATCGAAACCATTGCCCCCGGCGAAACGCAAGGTGCAGGCACGCGCCTGACCTACGACAGCACGGGTCTGCCCTTGAGCACCACCAGCCCCAGCGGCCTCACCACCCAGACCACCTACGACACGCGGGGCCGCATCGCCAGTAGCATTGATGCAGCAGGCAACACCATCGGCTACGAATATGGGAAAGACGGCAGTCCGTTGGCCGAGCTGCTCGTCGCCTCCCAGTACCCCACATACAAGGAAACCTACCAGTACGACCAGAACGGCCGACAGACCACCGTTACCCGGCATCTAGCGACTCCCTCGACGCCGGACCAAACCCGCGTCCAGCACCAGCAATACGACAGCCTGGGCCAGCGTGTCGCCACCATCGACCCCGCAGGCCGCACCACCATCTACGAATACGATGGACTGGGTCGCCTTGTCAAAACCACCGATCCGCTGGCTCAGGCCACGCAGCAGACCTGGAGCGCCCACGACCAACTCACCAGCTTGACCGACGCCAAGGGCAACACCCACCGCTTCGAATACGACAAGGCCGGCCGACTCATCAAGGAAACTCGGCCCATGGGCGGCACAATCCAATACAGCTATGACGCCGCAAGCCAACTCATTCAACGCACCGACGCAGGCGGCAACACCCGCAGCTACGCCTATGACAAGGCCGGCCGCATGGTGCAGGAAGAGCACCAGCTAGGCGGAAAGGAAACAGACCAGTACGTCACCTACCAATACGACGCCGACGGCCTGCTGACAGGCTACGAACAAAAGGACGGCCAGCAGAACCTGATCAGCAGCGCCACCTACGACAAGGACGCGCAGGGCCGAACCACCCAGAACAAGGTCACCTACGGCAAGATCGACAACTCGGGCAGCTTCAGCTTCACGGTGGGCCAAAGCTACAACGCGGAGGGCCAATTGGCAGGCCACAGCTACCCCGATGGCAGTGCAGGCCAATACCGCTACGACAAGGGTCGCCTGAGCCTGGTCACCCTGCCCGACCAGAGCCAGATCCGCTACGGAAACTACCAATGGCTCACGGCCACGCGCATCGAAACTCCGGGTGCGACCAAGACCATCAGCCTCGATGCGCTGCAAAGGCCCCTATCCATCGAAGTGAAGAACGCCGCCTCCGAACTGCTGGTCAGCCGCCACTACCAATATGACAAGGCTGGCAACATCACCCAAATCGAAAGTGACCTGGGGAAAACCGAGTATGGCTACGACAACCTGGACCGGCTGACCAAGGCCGCCCCAGACCAGCCGCTCAAGGACCTGGGCCTGCCCACGGAGCAATACCAGTACGACGCCGTGCACAACCGAGTGTTCAGTGGCCACCAGGTGGGGCAGTGGAGCTACAACGCGGACAACCAGCTCACCAGCTATCCCCGGCTCAGACCCTTCGACAAAGCAGCACAGCCCATACAAACCCAGGTGGAGTACACGCCGCAGGGGCACACGGCCAGGGAAAGCAGTGACAAAGGCGAACGAACCTACAACTACAACGCCGCCGAGCGCTTGATCCGCTACTCCAGCGCGGAGGCAAGCCAAAGCACCCCCGGCATTGATGCCCAATATCGCTATGACCCGTTAGGACGACGCATCTTCAAAGAGGTGAGGGAGGGCCAAAACTACAAAATAACCTACTTTTTCTACAGCGACTCGGGACTGCTGGGCGAGGCCAACGAGCAAGGGCTGATGACAAGGGCGTATGCCTTCGATCCTAAAAAAAGCGAACAAGGGCTATGGAATACAGACCCCATCTGGCAGGCGGACGTCAGTGAAGCGCAGTTGACGAGCCAGAACACCAGCGTTCACTATCTGCACACGGATCATCTGGGAACGCCGGTGCTGGGGACCAGCAAAAAGGGAGCGGTCATTTGGAATGGTGTTGCGGATGCGTTTGGAACCACAGGGGCATTGCCGCAAAGTCAGGTGGAGATGAATTTGAGGTTTCCGGGGCAGTATTTTGATATGGAATCTGGATTAGTTAATAATCTCAATAGGGATTATTCAAATTTTATTGCCAGATATATGCAATCAGACCCAATTAAACTGATTGGCGGTATTAATTTTTATATTTATTCAGAAAATAATCCTATCATTTTCTTTGATGACCGTGGATTGAAGAGTAAGTCATGCCCTCTTATACTTAGATTGCTTGGGAAATGTGATGGTGCTGATGGATATGATAGTTGCGCTAATGATGCAGTTGATGAAGGTGGGAATTGCACAACATGCTACGCCTGTTGCGCTTTGAATGAGAAAACTTTAATTGGACTGTCGGAGTGTAAGTTGCATTGTATGAGAATAGTTAATCCTGGCGGAGGAACTTGCCCAGAAGATAAGGTCTCTTGTGGGAATAGGCATGAAAAGAATACTTAGTTTTTTTACAGTTGGGATTGTTTTTGCTTTGGGGTGCGGGGTAGGGTATCGCGTCCATAAAATAGAAAGCGAAAACATAGAGAAATTTTCTGCGATAAAAGAAATGAATTTCTCGCTGAAAAATGCGCGTACTCCGGATTGCTTGGGAGAAATAAGGGCTACAGAATATCTATTTAAGTTTTGCAGAGCGAACTTTTCTCACGAATTTATGATGGATAAAGATTATTTAAATTACAAGGATGGTATATACAGAAACGATTTGCGTTTTGCGGCTAAATACAGGATGGAAAATCCAATAGACGAAAGTTACTTCAAGAGCTGCAAAGGAGTTAGCCTAGAATACCGTGAGCTTATAATGAAATGTTGGGAAAGTATAAGTCACGAGTTAAATTGATTTAATTAAATATTTCAACACAAATGGATTTTCGTCATTTTTCAAGAAATTAAGAGAAATAAATAAAGCAAGAGTTCTTTTGTATTGATATTGCGAAAAATAATTGCATATTGCAAAAAGGATTGGATAGTCAGATTCAATAGTGAGGAAGACATCTTTAACAGTAAGAACCACTATGGAAGGTCTGCATAAATCACCTCATTACCTGATTGGCATCGACGTGAAGCACTGAGACGATACGCAGCATGAAGCAGCACGGCCTGGGCTTGGGACAAACAGTCAAGCGAATGTGGTGCCGGGAGTTCCTGGACTAGATGGACCGACCTTGTGAGCTACCAAGGTACTGGCAAACGGCTTAATGCCAAGCGAGACGTGACATGGCACATCGCCATGCGACCCGATAAACGCCGCCTGCTGGAGCCGGCCAAACCTCGAACAGATGAAAAAGGTGGCAGAGTGCCAAGCTGAATATGCTTCATGCATGGCAAGTTTCGGGGGAAATAAATGAAAAAATTATTAGTCGGCTCCGTTTTTATAATTGTCTTTTTGAGTGGGTTTGTATTTTGCTTATTTTTTTCAATCAAAGCTAGTAAATTATGGGTTGCTGAAGAGGATATCAGAAGAGCGTTTTATTACGAATCGAAAGCTGTGGAAATGTATAATTCTGGGAATATTTCTGCTGCACGAGATAATATTGTGGCAGCCAGTGCTCTGGTTGATAATATTGTTAAACGGAATGAATGGGACTTGTTTGCGCCACTATTTATTATTGTTCTTCAGGAACCTGAGTCGAGAGAAGATTACAACAAATGTTTATTGAGCTATCTTGATAAGGTGAAGGAATATGGTAGAGAGAAATATGATTCGAAAGACTATTGTAGCGTTTTAGGGGAGGCGCTATTCGAGCACAGAAGTGGAGGGGAAAATTAGGACTTACGCAAAATCCGTATCAACGTGACCTGCCGATTTCTTCGGGCCAGTGATTTATGGGAGGAGAGCGTGCTTAGATGTACGGTCCCAGGAACATTCTTCAGCTGGAAGAGGAGAAAGCACTATGGCAATCCGCCTGCATGGCAGTGCCCGCACAACGCCGCGTATCCGTGCAGAACTCCAGCTAGCGACCGGCTCGCATCGGTCCTTGGCCAAGCTCTACGGCATTAAGAGTGGCTAACACCACTCCGTCACAGGCCCCCGCAGAGCAGTTATGTTCGCTGCCCTCATGGCACGACGACGCGTGAGCAAAGAACTGTGGCGACAGCTACAGCCCCTGATCCCAGCCTTCGTGCCTTCGTGCCTTCGTGCCTTCGGCCAAAGGCGGTGCGCGCAAACTCGCAGTCAGCGATGAGGCCGCCCTCAACGGCATCTTGTTCGTGTTGCAAACAGGCATTCCGTGGGAAGACCTTCCCCAATCCCTTGGGTACGGCAGCGGCATGACTTGCTGGCGGCGCCTGCGCGACTGGAACGCCGCTGGTGTCTGGGAGCAGTTGCACCATGACTTCCTGGGACCGTACATCTAAGAGACGGGGACTCATTACCATGCAGGATGCGCGGGAGAAATTGAAGGCTTGCAGCATGACTATAACCATCATCGCCCGCGCGGTTTGCTTGGCCACCTGACCCTAATCGAATTCGTCAAAGAGATATTAGATCAACAGCTGGAAAGTCGCTCAACTCCAATTTTGAAGTGACCGGATATGTGGAAAATGCCCGCGAGAAATCTCATCGCGGAAAATCCGACGCCCGAGTAGGCGGGGTGAAGCCACCGATGTAGCGAGCCACTCCCTTAGTGATGCGCAATTCATCCACATTGGCGTTGAGGTACGAATCACCATACCCAAGACTTTGGCCAAACTGTGTAATGAGGGCTGAGTTGTTCAAATTACGTGAAAGTGTCACTCGGTTCATCTCTACTCCATTGCGGTAGCCGTAGAGCTGATTGCCCAGGCGTGACACTGCAAAGTGAGCCCATTGATTCTGTGCCACATCATGCAGCCCCATGCTAAACCATGCGTTGCCTGCCGTTGGGCTGGCATATTGAAAACCAATTTCTGCATCGTTGTTGATGATGCTGTAGTCATGATCGACTCCACTGGTTCTTTTGGAAAGCACCGTCCCGTACAGCGACGTTCCACTCCAGGCTCGCAAATACAGCCAAAACTCAATGGTGAAGTCTGAACTGGAGAGATTCATGTCTTCCGAATATGGAACATGCAACATCGATCCGCTGCCATCAAAGCGCACGCTCGCAGTGCCTACTTTTTTCACATCCCCCATCGTGAGCACCGTACCGTTTCTGGATACATTTTTTCCCGTCTCTTCGAAAAAGGTGGTTCCAGAATTCTCGCCGTCAAAATGCATCAGCAGTACGACTGCACCAACCCCCATTTCGACGTCAAATGACTCCAATACATTGCTGTCGGGATCAAAAGCCTGAACCGCGAACCTGTAGTACCCATTGGCAGCGGTACTCACGCCGCTGATGAGGCCTTGCGCACTCAGCGCTAGCCCGTCCGGCAGTGTTCCTGCAGCAAGCATCCAGACAACAGAAGAAGATGCAGACGAAACAACTTGGCCGGAAAGCTGGCTGAAATAGCTCTCTCCCCGTGCCGCAGAAACCAGAAGGCGCTTGTCCGTCGGCACCGACACTGTCGTCTCGCCACGCACGACGAGGGTTGCGAGTACAGAGGAGAAGTTCTCGGCGTGAGCGGTCAAACGGGTCGCACCGGCAGCCAGACCAGTCACATCAAAACCGGCACATTGCTGCCCAGCCTGCAAGACAACCGATGCAGATACATTCAGTAACGAAGGATTTGCCACTGTCAGCTGAACGGGGACGTCGCGAGCTTCGGGATTCGGCAGACACACAGTCATGGCAGTGCGAACGCCTTGATTGAGCACGGCACTCGAAGGCGCCAGACTTAGCAAAGGCATATCTCGCACTTCAACCTGAGCCTCCGCAATGCCCAGACTGACATGACTGACGGTGATCTTTGCGAGGCCAAGATTTTTGGCTTGAACTTTAAGATCCGCGCTATGTTGCCCCTCCGGAATGAAGATGCTGGTGCTTGTTGAGGCAACTGAAGGATTGCTGCTGCCTGCGTCCAGAGTCATGCCGCCAGAAGGCGCCGCTGTATCGATTGATATCTGAAGAGAGCTTTCAGTACCAGGATTGAGTTTGAGGCTGGCGGGCTTAATAGCAAGAGCCTCTTGACCCACATGAATCAAGCCCTGTTGTACGAGATAGGGAATGCCCAGCAAACCCCAAGTTATTGAATTTCGGATATGGCCAGATGGCACAACGATCGCATTCAGAAGATTTCCGTAAGCCGAGTTGCCGTTTCCCACGGGAGAAGACTCCAGATCCATTATCACTGCAGGCGCGTTGTGATGATGAATGATCGTATTGGATATTTGTGGAGACGAAGCCTCGATGGCGATACCCTCACCATATTCAAAATGTACATAGGCCAACCGTGTCAGCGAATTGTTGGTGCCAGCAGTAAAGCGCCATGTCCCCCAATCCCCAGCAGCTGGAGTGCTTTCGGCAGAGGTGATCACGATCGGCTTGGTTGAAGTGCCAACAGCGTTGAAGGCACCTTTTTGAAGAGTAAAGCTGGCATTCCGTGCCATGCGAATCGTCACGCCGGGCTCGACGCTCATGGTTGCGTCATTGCCCAGCACGACGGCGCCTTGGAATGTATAAGGCGACTGTGCGGCGCGCAGTGTGATATTGCTTTCAATGCGGCCAGTGATTTCTGTGAGGCTTTGGGCTATAGATTGACTGCTGCTCGCCAGCATTGCGAGCAGTAAAAGAAATTTAGCGCCAGCTTGACGGGCTATGCGCTTCACTTTGAACAATTCACTCACCGCACGACCTCTGTGTGTTGAACCAACCGGAACGCAAGTATGGATGAAGTACAGTCCGCATACCCATTCTTGGTATTTGTTGGTTGTCGTTTTTTTGCAATATGCGGGCCATGGCTTTTGCGTTCCGCTGGAATCGGCTGGGCTGGACTTCTTGAAGAGTGAAATTGACGGCCGTGACCCTTCATCGGGAATACCTGCGTCGGCGAGCGGCGGTGATCAGCGAACCAGATGCTCACGCAGCAGCCTGTTCATGTCCGCAAAAATAGGATTGGTCTGACCGTCATGCCTTTTCGCGGGCAGAGTCTGGAGGGCGTGTGAAGGAAGCCGATCCAGGGCCGATTCAAAGGCTTCTTGCCTGCGACTCGCAACAGACGCCGCAAGGGTTATGAACGATCAATTTCATCTGGCTGGCGCGATGCAAGCGCTGCACTGTTGAAGGGCGTTTGCGCGCCTGCCGGCAAGCCCGCCCTCCCATGACCCATACGCCAGAGCGGGTAGACGGTCCGCCGTGATGTTGCGCCCAACGGCGCCAAAGCCGCGCTCCCCACACAGCTACAGTACAAACCCTAGAATCCCCGGACGACTGCGCCACGCCGCGTTCGCTGTTGCGCCGGCCCACAAGCCGGCCCCAAGAGAGAGCCAAGTCCTCCGATCCCGAAGTCTTGCAGAACGATCTGCCGCTGCACGCTCATCCGTTGCCGTGGCATCCACCGCGCCGTCCTGCTGTTCGATCCCTGGAAAAAAACCATGACTACGCTTGACCAAGCGCAGCCGGGCATGGCCCCCGCTGTTGCGACCGCACGTCCTCTCAACCGACAGGACTACAAGACCCTGGGCCTGTCGGCCCTGGGTGGCACCCTGGAGTTCTACGACTTCGTCGTTTTCGTTTTCTTCGCCAACGTCATCGGCAAGCTGTTCTTCCCGGCCGAGATGCCGGACTGGCTGCGCCAGCTGCAGACGCTGGGCATTTTTGCGGCGGGCTATCTGGCCCGGCCCATCGGCGGCATTCTGATTGCGCACTTTGGCGACATCCTGGGCCGCAAGAAGATGTTCACGCTGTCCATCTTCCTGATGGCCGTGCCCACGCTGGTGATCGGCCTGCTGCCCACCTACGCCTCCATCGGCATTGCCGCGCCGATTTTGCTGCTGGCCATGCGCGTGCTGCAGGGCGCGGCCATTGGCGGCGAGATGCCGGGCGCCTGGGTCTTCGTGGCCGAGCATGCGCCGGCGCGTCACTATGGCTTTGCCATCGGCTCGCTGACTTCGGGCATCACGGGCGGCATTTTCCTGGGCTCCATCATCGGTGTCTGGCTCAACAGCACCTACAGCGCCGAGGAGATCCACGACTGGGCCTGGCGCATGCCCTTCATCCTGGGCGGCGTGTTTGGCCTGGTTTCGGTCTACCTGCGCAAGTTCCTGCACGAGACACCCATCTTCCAGGAGCTGATGGCACGCAAGCAGGCCGACCGCGAACTGCCGCTCAAGACCATCGTGCGCGACCACCGCCAGGCCTGCGTGCTGGTGGCGCTGATGACCTGGGTGCTGTCCACGGCCATCGTGGTGGTGGTGCTGTTCACGCCGGCCTATCTGCAGAAGGTCTTCCACATCGACGCGGCCCTGGCCATGAAGGCCAACGCCGTGGCCACGGTGACGCTGACGCTGGGCTGCGTGTTCTGGGGCTGGCTGTCCGACAAGATGGGCACGCGTGTGGCCATGGTCACGGGCTGGCTGGGCATGACGGTGACGGCCTATGCGTTCTATCTGAACCTGCCGGGCACGGCGTCCTCGCTGGTGTGGAGCTACGCGCTGGTGGGCTTTTTCGTGGGCAGCATTGCGCTGCTGCCGGTGGTGGGCGTGCGCGCTTTCCCGGCCGAGGTGCGTTTCACGGGCCTGTCCTTTGCCTACAACATGGCCTATGCGGTGTTCGGCGGCATGACGCCCATGCTGGTGTCCGTGTGGCAGCAGGTGGATGTGATGGCGCCGGCCCACTATGTGGCGGCCATGGGCATCCTGGGCGCGGCCATCGGCTTCTGGCCCCTGGCCTGCCGTGGTTGGCAACCCAGGCGCGGCTGAGCTTGGCAGTGGAATGAAGGGCAGCATGGCTGCCCTTTTTGTTGGGCGCCGCATGGATCGCTGACAATCCTTTCATGAGCACCACGCGACAAGAACTCCTCGCCCACTTCGACGGTTTGCTGCAGCCCGAGCGCTTCAAGGACTATGGTCCCAACGGCCTGCAGGTGGAGGGGCGCGGCGAGATCCGCCGCATCGTCAGCGGGGTGACGGCCAGCCGCGCGCTGATCGAGGCGGCCATCGAGGCGCAGGCCGATGCCATCTTCGTGCACCACGGCCTGTTCTGGCGCGGCATGGATGGCCGCATCACGGGCTGGCTCAAGGAGCGCATCCGCCTGCTGCTGGCCCACGACATCAATCTCTTTGCCTACCACCTGCCGCTGGATGCCCATCCGCAATGGGGCAACAACGCGCAGTTGGGCGTGCAGCTGGGGCTTGAGGGCCAGGCAACGTTTGGCGAGCAGAACCTGGGCTGGATGGCGGCAGCGGAGTTTGCCGACGCGGCGGCGCTGGGCAGGCATGTGGAGCAGGCGCTGGGGCGCACGCCTGTCTGCGTGGGGGGAGAGCGCCTGCGCCCCATTCGCCGCATTGCCTGGTGCACGGGCGGTGCGCAAGGTTTCTTCGAGGCCGCGATTGCCGCTGGGGCCGATGCCTTCATCACGGGCGAGATTTCCGAGCCGCAGGCGCACCTGGCGCGCGAGACAGGCGTGGCCTTCCTGGCGGCAGGCCACCATGCCACGGAGCGCTACGGCGCGCCGGCCCTTGCGGGCCAGGTGGCATTGGAGCTGGGGCTGGAGCACCGTTTCATCGAGATCGACAATCCGGCCTGATGCTGGCCTGTTATTGGCCCGTTGTTCGCCTACTATCGGCCCGCCCAAGGGGCGAGGCCTTTTGCTGCAAGCGCGGTGCGAATGACCGGCTTGCCTGATCCGGATACCGAAAATGCCTGATTTCACACACCCCCAAGCCGCGATTGCCATCACCCAGGGCGACTCTGCAGGCGTAGGGCCCGAGACCATCGCCAAGGCATTCATGGAAGTGCCCGAGGTCATGCGCGGCTGCTTCGTCGTCGGCGAGTTGCAGACGCTGCGCCGGGCAGCCGCCGTGGCGGCGCGTGCGCGCGATGGCGACAACGCCATTCCCCTGCCCGTGGCCGTCATCGAGTCGGCTGAGCAACTGTGGCAGGTGCCGCGCCACTGCATCCCTTTGCTGGAGCTGCCCGGGCTGCCCGGTCCTGCGTCCTGGGGCCAGGTGAGTGCCAGCGCCGGTGACG
This sequence comes from Delftia sp. Lp-1, assembly GCF_020523835.1. Taxonomy (NCBI): domain Bacteria; kingdom Pseudomonadati; phylum Pseudomonadota; class Betaproteobacteria; order Burkholderiales; family Comamonadaceae; genus Delftia; species Delftia sp. Lp-1. The sequence continues at coordinate 599,624 of NZ_JAJALJ010000001.1, forward strand.
CGGCTGCGCGCTGCGTGGTCTGGGCCGCGCGGGCTGCCTTGCGCGGCGAGATCGCGGCTCTTGTGACGGCGCCTCTGCACAAGGAGGCGCTGCATGCTGCGGGCGTGGACTTTCCTGGTCATACCGAGCTGCTGCAGTTCGAGGCTGCGCAGCATGCGGGTGTGGGCCTGGACCGCATGCCGGTGCGCATGATGCTGGCCAACGATGAGCTGCGCACGGTGCTGGTCAGCATCCATACCTCGCTGCGCAAGGCGATCGATGCGGTAACGAAGGACAACCTGCTGCAGACCTTGCGCATCACGCATGAGGCCCTGTCTCGCAGCCTGGGCCGCCCGCCGCGGATCGGTGTGGCAGGGCTGAACCCGCATGCGGGCGAGGGCGGCCTGTTCGGCAGCGAGGAGGTCGAGATCATCGCCCCGGCCATCGCCCAGGCGCGCGCCGAGGGCCTGGACGCCCACGGACCTTTTGCGCCCGATACGGTGTTCATGCGGGCCCGCAATGCGCCCGGCCATCCCGGCGAGTTCGACGTGGTGCTGGCCATGTACCACGACCAGGGACTGATTCCCGTGAAGTACCTGGGCGTGGAAAAAGGCGTGAATGTCACATTGGGGCTGCCGCTGGTGCGCACCAGCCCGGACCACGGCACGGCTTTCGATATTGCAGGGCAGGGCCTTGCAGAGGCGAGCAGTCTGATTGAGTCCGTGCGAATGGCGCGCAAATTGGCGGCTTGAATGGCTAGCCCAAGCACCGGGAATCTGCAGTAATGGAAAACGCCCGTGGCAACCATGCCACGGGCGTTTTGATTTGCGTCAAAACACGGATTTCAGCGCTTGAGGCTGTCGCGAATCTCGCGCAGCAGCACGATGTCTTCGGGTGTGACGGGAGCTGGCGCGGGGGCGGCCGGGGCCTCGCGGCGCAGGCGGTTGATCTGCTTGACCATCATGAAAATGATGAAGGCCAGGATGATGAAGTTCACCGCCACCGTGATGAAGTTTCCATAGGCAAATACGGGGACGCCGGCCTTCTTGAGCGCATCGAGCGTCATCGCTGTTCCGGGGGGCACGCTGCCCAGCACGACGAACAGATTGGAGAAGTCCAGCTTGCCGAAAACCAGGCCAACGACCGGCATGATCAGGTCGTTTACCACGGAATCGACGATTTTGCCAAACGCTCCGCCGATGATGACGCCCACGGCGAGATCTACCACGTTTCCCTTAACTGCGAACTCACGAAATTCCTGCATCATGCCCATGGCTGGCTCCATCTGGAAAGAGTTTGAGATAGCGCAGTATTGCGCGGCTTTGGAGCCTGTCAATGTCGGAGTCGGTATGGAATAACCATACTCGCCCCGCTACAATTTATTGTTGACCCCAACTCAAGCGACGTAGTTCGAGGAACCCCATGAGTGACACTCCAATCGACTCCAGCAAGCGGACGTGGATCATCACGTCGGCGTGTGCTGGCGCGGTGGGCGGCGTGGCGACAGCCGTCCCGTTCGTGAGCACCTTCCAGCCATCCGAGAAGGCCAAGGCCGCCGGGGCTGCAGTGGAGGTCGATATCTCCGCACTCAAGGACGGCGAGAAGCTCACGGTCGAGTGGCGCGGCAAGCCAGTCTGGATCATCAAGCGCACGCCGGAACAGATCAAGGAACTGCCCGAGCTGGACAGCCAGCTGGCCGATCCCCAGTCCAAGCGCCACCCTGAAGAGTTCACGCCGCCCTACGCGATGAATGAAGCCCGCTCGATCAAGCCCGAAGTGCTGGTCGTCGTCGGCATCTGCACGCACCTGGGCTGCTCGCCTTCCGACAAGTTCCAGCCCGGCGCGCAGCCTTCGCTGCCCAATGACTGGAAGGGCGGCTTCCTGTGCCCCTGCCATGGCTCGACCTTTGACATGGCTGGCCGTGTCTTCAAGAACAAGCCGGCCCCCGACAACCTGCAGGTGCCGCCGCACATGTACCTGTCGGAGACCAAGCTCCTCATCGGTGAAGACAAGGCTTGAGGGAGACAAGAACAATGGCCCACGAATTCAAGGACATCGATCCGAACGCGCCCGCAGGCGCCAAGCTCACGAACTGGTTCGAGAACCGTTTTCCAACGGCTTTCGACGCCTACCGTGTGCACATGTCGGAGTACTACGCTCCGAAGAACTTCAACTTCTGGTACATCTTCGGCTCGCTGGCGCTGCTGGTGCTGGTGATCCAGATCGTCACCGGCATCTTCCTGGTGATGCACTACAAGCCGGACGCCGAGAAGGCGTTCGCCTCGGTCGAGTACATCATGCGCGATGTGCCCTGGGGGTGGCTGATCCGCTACATGCACTCCACGGGCGCGTCGGCCTTCTTCGTCGTCGTCTATCTGCACATGTTCCGCGGCCTTCTGTACGGTTCGTACCGCAAGCCGCGTGAACTGGTCTGGATCTTCGGCTGCGCCATCTTCCTGGTGCTGATGGCCGAGGCCTTCATGGGCTACCTGCTGCCCTGGGGCCAGATGTCGTACTGGGGCGCCCAGGTGATCGTGAACCTGTTCTCGGCGATCCCTTTCATCGGCCCTGACTTGGCGCTGCTGATCCGTGGCGACTACGTGGTGGGCGATGCCACGCTCAACCGCTTCTTCAGCTTCCACGTGATCGCCGTGCCCCTGGTGCTGCTGGGCCTGGTCGTGGCCCACTTGCTGGCGCTGCACGACGTGGGCTCCAACAATCCGGACGGCATCGAGATCAAGGGCCCCAACGCGCCCAAGGACGCCAAGGGTCATCCGCTGGACGGCATTCCCTTCCATCCCTACTACACGGTGCACGACATCTTCGGCGTGACGGTGTTCCTGTTCCTGTTCTCGGCCGTGGTGTTCTTCGCGCCCGAGTTCGGTGGCTACTTCCTGGAGTACAACAACTTCATCCCGGCCGATCCGCTGAAGACGCCTTCGCACATTGCGCCGGTCTGGTACTTCACGCCGTTCTACTCGATGCTGCGTGCTATCACCAGCGAGATGATGTATGTGCTGATCGCCTGCGTGTTGCTGGGTGCGGGCTTTGGCGTGCTCAAGTCGCGCCTGCCGGCCGCCGTCAAGGGCGTGGTCGCCATCGTGGCCCTGGGCGTCATCGCCATGATGCTGTCCATCGACGCCAAGTTCTGGGGCGTGCTGGTGATGGGTGGCGCCGTGATCATCCTGTTCGCGCTGCCCTGGCTCGATTGCAGCCCGGTCAAGTCCATTCGCTACCGTCCGAGCTGGCACAAGTACCTCTACGGCATCTTCGTGATCAACTTCGTGATCCTGGCCTATCTCGGTGTGCAGCCGCCTTCGCCCATCGGCGAGCGCGTGTCCCAGGTCGGAACGCTGTTCTACTTCGGCTTCTTCCTGCTGATGCCCTGGTGGAGCCGCCTGGGCAAGACCAAACCCGTTCCCGATCGTGTGACGTTCAAGCCGCACTGAAGCTGGAGAGAACAACAATGAAGAAACTGATTCTCACGTTGATCGCGGCCCTGGGCATCATGACCGGTGCACAGGCTTCCGAAGGCGGCATCGCCTGGGACAAGGCCCCGGGCAAGACCAATGACACGGCATCGCTGCAAAACGGCGCCAAGCTGTTCGTCAACTACTGCCTGAGCTGCCACTCGGCCGCATTCATGCGCTTCAACCGGCTGCAGGACATCGGGCTGACCGAGCAGGAAATCAAGGACAACCTGCTGTTCACCACCGACAAGGTGGGCGAGACCATGAAGGCGGCCATCAACCCGAAGGAAGCCAAGGAGTGGTTCGGAGCCAATCCGCCGGATCTGACAGTGATCGCGCGCTCGCGCGCAGGCCACAACGGCACGGGTGCCGACTATCTCTACACCTTCCTGCGCACCTTCTACCGCGATGACACCAAGGCCACGGGCTGGAACAACCTGGCCTTCCCCAGCGTGGGCATGCCCCATGCACTGTGGCAACTGCAGGGCGAGCGCCGGGCCATCTTCGAAGAAGCCGAAGAGCACGGCGTGAAGACCCAGGTTTTCAAGGGGTGGGAGCAGGTCTCTCCCGGCTCCATGAGCCCAGTGCAGTACGATCAGGCAGTTGGCGATCTGGTGAACTACCTGCAATGGATGGGTGAGCCGGCACAGAACAGCCGCATCCGCATTGGCGTGGGCGTGCTGCTTTTCCTGGCGGTCTTCATCTTCATTGCATGGCGCCTCAACGCCGCGTTCTGGAAAGACGTCAAATAAAACCGTGACTGCAGAAGGTCGTGCAAGCGATTGCGCGGCTGAACTGTGTGCAGAGTGGGCGCCGCGAGCGACCCACTCTTTTTGATTTTTAGGAGCCTCCACCATGATGGTGCTTTATTCGGGAACGACCTGCCCCTTTTCACACCGTTGCCGTTTCGTCCTGTTCGAAAAAGGCATGGACTTCGAGATCCGCGATGTGGACCTGTTCAGCAAGCCTGAAGACATCAGCGTGATGAACCCGTACGGCCAGGTGCCCATCCTGGTCGAGCGCGACCTGATCCTGTACGAATCGAACATCATCAACGAGTACATCGACGAGCGCTTCCCGCATCCCCAACTGATGCCCGGCGACCCGGTGGACCGCGCCCGCGTGCGCCTGTTCCTGCTGAACTTCGAGAAGGAACTGTTCGTGCACGTGAGCACGCTCGAGGAGCGCAACGTCAAGGGCAACGAAAAGGCCATCGAAAAGGCGCGCGCCCACATCCGCGACCGCCTGACGCAACTGGCTCCCGTGTTCCTCAAGAACAAGTACATGCTGGGCGAGAACTTCTCCATGCTGGACGTGGCCATTGCCCCGCTGCTGTGGCGCCTGGACTACTACGGCATCGAGGTGTCCAAGAACGCCGCCCCGCTGCTCAAGTACGCCGAGCGCATCTTCTCGCGCCCTGCCTACATCGAAGCGCTGACGCCTTCCGAGAAGGTGATGCGCAAGTAATTCGCATCGGTTGACGACTGATTGCGCGGGCAGGGAAGGCGGTCAACCGGTCGCCATCCTGCCCGTTTTCGTATTACGACCACTCTTTTCCTGGGATCGTCATGACTGCCCCCGAAGCAACTTCCACCCGCCCCTACCTGATCCGGGCCCTGTACGAGTGGTGCACCGACAACGGCTTCACACCCCACATCGCAGTGCGCGTGGACCGCAACGTGCAGGTGCCGCGCGAGTTCGTGCGCGACGGCGAGATCGTGCTCAACGTCAGCTACGACGCCACCAGCGGCCTGCAGATGGGCAATGACTTCATCAGCTTCACGGCCCGCTTTGGCGGCAAGCCACGCGAAATCATGGTGCCTGTCGAGCAGGTCATGGCCATCTACGCACGGGAGACCGGCCAAGGCATGGCTTTCCCGGCGCCGGAGTCGGATGCCGACGCCGACAACGAAGTTTCGGTCGAGCAGGAATCCGATGAGCCTGTGTCGCAGGACGCAGTTGCCGAAGTGCCGGCCGAGCCAGCTGCCGACGAACGCGTGGTGCAGTTGGTGAGTATCCAGAACGAGGGTGATGATGAAGAGCCCCCGCGCACGCCGCCGCCCTCGGGCACGCGGCCCTCGCTGAAGCTGGTGAAGTAGGTTTTCCGTATCCCGGGCCTGCGATTACGCGCGCAAGCGTGTTCGCAGACGCCGGGAACGGCTGAAGCAGTCTTTTTCTGCGCTAGAATTCGTGCTTCGCCGGTTTAGCTCAGTTGGTAGAGCACCCGCCTTGTAAGCGGTAGGTCGTCAGTTCGAATCCGACAACCGGCACCAAAAGGTCTCCTTCGGAGGCCTTTTTTCATTGCTTTCTTCATTTCCGGCCGCGTTTGTTTCAGCGGCCGATCAGGCCTGCACTTTGAGCCGGATCTCGGTCACATCCCACCCCTTGGTGCGCAGGTGGGCGGCCATGGCGGGAAGCAACTGGCGGATCTTGGCGGCTGCCGCATTGTTTCGCACCAGCAGGCACCAGGTGCTGCCCTCGATGGGGCCCGCCTGCAGGCTGGCGCGCAGCAGCGGCGGCACCAGGGGCAGGATGGCCGTCAGGCGATTGCTGGAGTCCCGGGTGAGCTGTGCGAGCCGCGCCAGCGTGGGCGAGTTCTCGACGGCGTGCAGGGCGGTGACGGCGTGGTGGCGGCGTGTGAAGGTCATGGGCTTGAAGGGCTGGACTGGCAGCGTTGGCATGCGCCGGCCCGGAGGGTCGTTATAGCAGCATCTGCCGGGTGGCGCGGGTCCGGGGATTCGGGTTCGGGGCTGTGCGGCTGCATGCGTCGTCCTGCCTGAAAGAGGGTTGGACAGAGGCAGTTAGAATCAATTGTTCGGTTCTCGCTTCGGCCCGGTCGCATGTGTTCTTCAGAAGAGCACTTGCAGGCAGGTGGAGCGGCCCCATCTGAAATCCAACAATCTAGGGATTCCAGGCACACCGCAGTCCGCTTCAGCGGGCGGCGGTGTGTCTTTTTCGCATGGCCACCAACTTCCTCACCAAACTATTCGGCAGCCGAAACGATCGGCTTCTCAAGCAATACCGCAAGACGGTTGTTCGCATCAATGCGATGGAGCCCGACTACGAGAAGCTCAGCGACGAGGCTCTGCGTGCAAAGACGCAGGAGTTCAAGGAACGTGTGGCCAAGGGCGAGTCGCTGGACGACCTGCTGCCCGAAGCCTTCGCCGTGGTGCGCGAGGGCTCCAAGCGCGTCATGAAGATGCGCCACTTCGACGTTCAACTGCTGGGCGGCATGGCGCTGCACTACGGCAAGATCGCCGAAATGCGCACCGGCGAAGGCAAGACGCTGACCGCCACGCTGCCGGTCTACCTGAACGCACTGTCGGGCAATGGCGTGCACGTGGTGACCGTGAACGACTATCTGGCCAATCGCGATGCGACCTGGATGGCCAAGCTGTACAACTTCCTCGGACTGTCGGTGGGCATCAACCTGCCCAACATGCCGCGCGAGGAAAAGCAGGCCGCCTACAACAGCGACATCACCTACGGCACGAACAACGAATACGGCTTCGACTACCTGCGCGACAACATGGTCTACGAGTCGGGCGACCGCGTTCAGCGCGTGCTCAACTACGCCATCGTCGACGAGGTGGACTCCATCCTGATCGATGAGGCCCGCACGCCGCTGATCATCAGCGGCCAGGCCGAAGACCACACGGCCATGTACGTGGCCATGAACAAGATCGTTCCCAACCTGGTGCGCCAGGAAGGCGAAGCCGACCCGCGCACCGGCGAGGGCGTGACCAAGCCCGGCGACTTCACGGTGGACGAGAAGAGCCACCAGGTGTTCCTGACCGACCAGGGCTACGAGGCCGCAGAGCGCCTGCTGGGCCACGCCGGCATGATTGCCGAGGGCGCCTCGCTGTACGACCCGGCCAACATCACCCTGGTTCACCATCTCTACGCGGCGCTGCGTGCCAACAACCTCTACCACCGTGACCAGCACTATGTGGTGCAGAACGGCGAGATCGTCATCGTTGACGAGTTCACGGGTCGCCTGATGGCAGGCCGGCGCTGGAGCGACGGCCTGCACCAGGCGGTCGAGGCCAAGGAAGGCGTGACCATCCAGGCCGAGAACCAGACCATGGCCTCGATCACCTTCCAGAACTACTTCCGTCTCTACGGCAAGCTGGCTGGCATGACGGGCACGGCCGATACCGAGGCCTACGAATTCCAGGAAATCTATGGTCTCGAGACCATGGTGATTCCGCCCAACCGTCCCAGCAAGCGCGACGACCAGCTCGACCGTGTCTACAAGACCACGCGCGAGAAGTACGAGGCGGCGATCCGCGATATCCGTGAATGCCATGAGCGCGGCCAGCCTGTGCTGGTGGGCACGACTTCGATTGAGAACTCCGAAATCATCGACGAGCTGCTCAACAAGGAAAACCTGCCCCACCAGGTGCTCAACGCCAAGCAGCACGAGCGCGAGGCCGACATCGTGGCCCAGGCCGGTCGTCCCGGCATGATCACCATCGCCACCAACATGGCCGGCCGCGGCACCGACATCGTGCTGGGCGGCAACATCGAAAAGCAGGTGGCTGCTGTCGAGGCCGATGAATCCCTGTCCGAAGCCGAACGCCAGCAGCGCATCGAACAAATGCGCGCCGACTGGAAGATCGAGCACGACAAGGTCTCGGCCCTGGGTGGCCTGCGCATCATCGCCACCGAGCGCCATGAATCGCGTCGTATCGACAACCAGCTGCGTGGCCGTTCGGGTCGCCAGGGCGATCCCGGCTCCTCGCGCTTTTACCTGAGCCTGGACGATGCGCTGATGCGCATCTTCGCGGGCGACCGTGTGCGCGCCATCATGGACCGCCTGAAGATGCCCGATGGCGAAGCCATCGAAGCCGGCATCGTGACCCGCTCCATCGAAGGCGCTCAGCGCAAGGTCGAGGCCCGCAACTTCGACATCCGCAAGCAGCTGCTCGAATACGACGACGTGTCCAACGATCAGCGCAAGGTGATCTACCAGCAGCGCAACGAGATCCTCGACGCCTCGGACCTGTACGAGATGATCACGGTGATGCGCGACGACGTGGTGTCCGATCTGGTGCGCCAGTACGTTCCTGCCGAGTCCATGGAAGAGCAGTGGGACCTGGCCGGTCTGGAAAAGGCGCTGGAAAGCGAATGGCGCATCCAGCTGCCGCTGCAGTCGCAGGTGCAGTCCGCGCACGCCATCACCGACGAGGAAATCCTCGAAAAGGTGCTGCAGGCCGCCCGCGAAGTGTTCGATGCCAAGGTCGAGCTGATCGGCCGCGAGAACTTCACGCAATTCCAGCGCGCCGTTCTGCTGCAAAGCTTCGACACCAACTGGCGTGACCACCTGTCTGCACTCGACTATCTGCGCCAGGGCATCCACCTGCGCGGCTATGCGCAAAAGCAGCCCAAGCAGGAATACAAGCGCGAGGCCTTCGAGCTGTTCCGCCAGCTCATCGACCAGGTCAAGACCGAAGTCACGCGCGTGCTGATGACCGTGCAGGTGCAGTCGCGCGAACAGGTGGAGCAGGCCACCGAGGCCCTGGAGCAGCGCAGCGCCCACAGCCTGGAGCACATGACCTATGGCGCTCCGTCGGATGGCGACATCGGCGGCTCCGTCGAAGATGAGCCGTTGGAGCTGCCCGAAGGCGCTCGCGTGGGCCGCAATGATCCCTGCCCCTGCGGCAGCGGCAAGAAGTACAAGCAGTGCCACGGCAAGCTGTCGTGATGCGGCCGGCGTCGTAAGACGCCGCAAGACACGGAAAACGGCACGGATGCACTCCGTGCCGTTTTCTTTTTTAAGGTCGATGAAATATGTGCCGCTCCGGTTTGTTCCGATAATGGAGCGCGTTTTTCTTTCACTGTAGGAAGCCCCTCAATGCCTGTGAATCTCTCCGCTCCCGTGCACGCCGACCTGTTGGCGATCGACGGCGTTCGCATCGGCGTCACCGAAGCCGGTGTGCGCAAGGCCAACCGCAAGGACCTGTCCGTGTTCCTGCTCGACGAGGGCGCTTCGGTGGCTGGCGTGTTCACACAGAACCGTTTCTGCGCAGCGCCTGTGCAGGTCAGCCGCGAGCATCTGGTTCAGACAGCGGGCGCCATCCGTGCCATGGTCATCAACACAGGCAATGCCAATGCGGGCACCGGCGCCGACGGCCTGGCACGTGCGCGCCGTACCTGCGCAGATCTGGCAGCGCTGCTGCAGCTCAAGCCCGAGCAGATCCTGCCGTTCTCCACTGGCGTGATCATGGAAGAGCTGCCTGTGGACCGCATTGCAGCCGGCCTGCCGGCCGCCATTGCTGCAGCCAAGGCCGACAACTGGGGTACGGCTGCCGAGGGCATCATGACCACCGACACCCTGCCCAAGGCCTTCAGCCGGGCCGTGGACATTGGCGGCAAGCGCGTGAGCATCACCGGCATCAGCAAGGGCGCGGGCATGATCCGCCCCAACATGGCGACCATGCTGGGCTTTCTGGCCACCGATGCGGCCATCGCTCCCGAGCTGCTGCAGCCCCTGGTCAAGGAGCTGGCCGACGGCTCGTTCAACCGTGTGACCATCGACGGCGACACGTCGACCAACGATTCCTTTGTGCTGGTGGCCACGCACAAGGCCGGCAATGCGCAGATCACTTCGCTGACCAGCGCCGAAGGCCAGGCCCTGAAGGCTGCATTGCTGGATGTGTCGCGTTTGCTGGCCCAGGCCATCGTGCGCGATGGCGAAGGCGCCACCAAGTTCATCACCATCAAGGTGGAAGGTGGCAAGACCGAGGCCGAGTGCCGCCTGGTGGCCTACTCCATCGCGCATTCGCCCCTGGTCAAGACGGCGTTCTTTGCCAGCGACCCGAACCTGGGCCGCATCCTCGCGGCGGTTGGCTATGCTAGCATCGACGATCTGGACCAGACCAAGATCGACCTGTACCTGAACGATGTGCATGTCGCAGTCAATGGCGGCCGCAACCCTGCCTATCAGGAGGAAGACGGCCAGCGCGTGATGAAGCAGCAGGAGATCATCGTGCGCGTGCTACTGGGCCGAGGGGAGGCCGAGCAGACCGTGTGGACCTGCGATCTGAGCCACGACTACGTGAGCATCAACGCCGACTACCGCTCCTGACTCTCCACCCACCGTGCCGCCGGCAGCCGCAGGCCTTGTGCCTGGCTGCTGCCAGCTTTCAATGGCGGCCGGCGCGCAAAAGCTCTGGCGTTGGCATGAGATCCATCTCGATTCCCGGGTATATCCAGCGTCGGCAGCCGTGAGATCCGTATTCGAGAGACATCCATGACATTGCCCACAGAAGCCGTCGCCGCCCCTTTGCTGCAATTGGTGCAGCGCGCCGAGCAGCTGATGCAGCGCATCGAGGCCATCCTGCCCCAGCCGCTGCAATCCCCCGCAGACTGGAATACCGCGATCGCCTGGCGCTATCGCAAGCGCGCCAACGGCTGCGGTTTGCTGGAGCCCGTGCGCCACGTCGGCGCCATGCAACTGTCCGACCTGCAGAACATCGATGTGCAAAAGGACAAGATCGCGCGCAATACCGAGCAGTTCGTGACCGGCCGCACGGCCAACAACGTGCTGCTCACCGGCGCGCGCGGCACGGGCAAATCCTCGCTGATCCGTGCCTGCCTGCATGCCTTTGCTTCGCAGGGCCTGCGCCTGATCGAAGTGGACAAGGCCGATCTGACCGATCTGCCCGACATCGTCGATGTGGTGGCCGGCCGGCCCGAGAAGTTCATCATCTATTGCGACGATCTGAGCTTTGAGGAAGGCGAGCCTGGCTACAAGGCCCTGAAGTCCATTCTGGATGGATCGGTCAGCGCCGCCAGCCCGAACGTGCTGGTCTATGCGACCAGCAATCGTCGCCATCTGCTGCCGGAGTACCAGTCCGAGAATCTGACCTACCAGCGCGGCGAGGATGGGGAGCTGCATCCCGGCGAGGTGATTGAGGAAAAGATCTCCCTGTCCGAGCGCTTCGGCCTGTGGGTGAGCTTCTATCCCTTCAGCCAGGACGAGTACCTGCGCGTGGTGGCGCAATGGCTGGAGGCCCTGGGACTGGACCAGGCCACGATCGAGGCCGCGCGCCCTGAGGCCCTGGTCTGGGCGCTGGAGCGTGGCTCGCGCAGCGGCCGCGTGGCCCATCAGTTCGCGCGTGACTATGCGGGCCGCGCCGAGCGCCCGAACCAGCGCCAGACTGGCATCGCCGATGTCCAAGGGCTGGCCGAAGAGGCCGAACTCTGACAAGCCTGCTGCCCGGCCTTGGGGCCGGGCGGTTTTTTGCGAAAGATCAAGTGACTGAAAAAGAAATCTCCCTGAACACCGGCGCTGATGCTGCCCAGTCTCAAACGCCGTCTCAAGCGCCGGCCCAGCGCAAGCACACCGAAGTCGCTGTTGGCGTGCTCCTGCGCGAGTCCGATGGCGCGCTGCTGATCACCAGTCGGCCGCCTGGCAAGCCCTATGCCGGCTATTGGGAGTTCCCTGGCGGGAAGATCGAATCCGGCGAGACCGTGGAGCAGGCATTGCATCGCGAGCTTCAGGAAGAGCTGGGCGTCGAGATCGCAGCAGCCCCCGTCTGGAAGGTGACCGAGCATGACTATCCGCATGCCCTGGTGCGCCTGCACTGGTGCAAGATCACGCGTTGGAGTGGGGAGTTCGAGATGCGAGAAGGCCAGCAGATGGCCTGGCAGCAACTTCCGCTGCAGGTGCAGCCGGTGCTGCCTGGCGCCTATCCGGTGCTGCAATGGCTCAGCGAGGAACGTGGGCTGCCTTTTGATGCCGGCTTCTATGAGGCAGGTCAACCGAAAGTCTGATCAGACCTGATCAAGGTTCAGTGCGAGGATCGCCGAAGGGCGAATCCTCCGGGGGCATGGGCGCAGGCACGCGGAATTCCTCGTTGGCCCAGGCGCCCAGGTCGATCTGGTAGCAGCGCTCGCTGCAAAAGGGCCGAAAGCGGTTGGCCGGCGCGAACAGGCTGGGGCCGCTGCAGGTCGGGCAGCGCACCGTGGGCCCTGCGGATGCGGATGATGCATCGACAGAGGGCGTGGCTTTCGTGGACATGCCGGCAGTCTTTTCCATCAGCTGCAAAGCGTGACCTCGAACGAGGCATCTTCGTTGCAAGGCTGGGGTTTGGCGCCGCTCTCGGGGCGAAGCAGGCGCACTGAAACCAACAGGCGGTTGCCGCTGATTTCCGGAACAAGATTCAACGCAGGGTCTATGCGAAGGCGCAGCAGCTGAAAGCTGCGACCGGGCGGCATGGCCTGCTGGAACACGCCCTTTTCTGCGGCCACCCATTGCGGCACGCCTGTTTCGCGCAGCATCTTGAGCAGCAGCTGCAGCGACTGACCCAGCGGGGTCAGTGTGCTGGCCCAGTCCTCCAGATCACGCAGGCGCACCTGGGGGTCATGGAACTGCCAGGCGTGATAGGCCGGCAAATCGAAACCGCAGGTGCCGCCAGGGATGCCGATGCGGCTGCGCACGGCCATCAGCCATTCGTTGTCGGTCAGGGACTGGCCGGCCTTTCCGTTCTGGGCGTTGAGCTGGGCAAAGCACTGCTCCACATGGCGGGACACCTGGTCGAGCATGTGCTCGGCGATATCGGGGTTGCCGCGCAGGCTGTCGAGCAGGCTTTTGTGGCGTTCGAGGTCCTTGAGCACGTCCGTCTTGAGGTCGGTGCGTGCTGCCACGTCCATGATCTCGAAGATGGTGACCAGCGCGAAATGGTGATCGATGGAATGAGCGCGCGACAGCAGCTCGCCCAGGCGGCGATACAGCTGCTCCAGCCTGAGGTAGGTCCTCAGGCGCTCATTGAAAGGATATTCGTACAGGATCACGCTTGCTGGGCTCCTCGGGGTGCTCAGGAATCAGCTGTCTACGTCGTGCACATGCTGAATTACACGCACAGGCCAAGCCATGGCGTGCATCATAGCCCGAACCATGCCGAGATTCGATCGCTGCATGCGCGCAAAGCCTCTATCGTCATGGCTTCGTCGTTGTAGATCACCCAGTCGGCCGCAGCCAGCCGTGCCGCGCGGGTGGCCTGGGCGGCGACGATGGCTTGCACAGCATCGCGGGGCAATCCGTTGCGGGCCATGACGCGTGCGATCTGTGTTTCCGTCCGGCAGTCCACGACCAGCACGGCATCGAGCAGGGCAGGCCAGCGGCCGGACTCCACAAGCAGCGGGATGTCATGCACGATGAGCGCGCATCCGGCATCGGTGGCCTGCTGGACTTCAAGGGCCGTTTGCCGAGCCACCAGAGGGTGGATGATGGCTTCCAACTGCTGGCGTGCGGCAGGCTGCTGGAAGACCAGTTCGCGCATTCGCGCACGGTCCAGAGCACCGTTCGCATCGATCAGTTCAGGCCCGAAACGGCGCGCAATCTCGGGCAATGCGGCGCCTGCCGGGGCGGTGAGGCTGCGCGAGATCTGGTCGGCATCGATGATGCTTGCTCCGCACAAGGCAAGCTGTGCGGCCACGGTGCTCTTGCCGCTGCCGATGCCGCCGGTCAGGCCCAGCCGGAAAGGGCGCGGGTGCGGACGTGGTGGCGGGGCGTTGCTGGATTCCATGCCGCAGTGTCGGATCAAAGACCGATGGCCGCCAACAGGGATTGCAGCATCTGCTGGGGTCCGAACACCATGGCGGCAAAGCCGGCGCCCGCAAGAAAGGGGCCAAAGGGAACATAGCCACCTTCGCGCAGGCGGCTGTTGATCTTCAGCGCAATGCCCACGATGGCGCCAATCACGGACGAGATCAGGATGATGGGCACAAGAGCCTGCCAGCCGAACCAGGCCCCCAGCGCGGCAAACAGCTTGAAGTCGCCGTAGCCCATGCCTTCCTTGCCGGTGACCAGCTTGAAGGCCCAGTAGACCAGCCACAGCGAAAGATAGCCCGCTGCGGCACCCCAGACCGCGTCGGCCAGAGGCACAGCGGTCCAGTGCAGTGCCGATGAAAGCAGCCCGGCCCACAGCAAGGGCAGGGTGATGTCGTCGGGGAGTAGTGTGGTATCCCAGTCGATCAATGCCAGGCTCAGCAAGGCGGCGCTGAACAGGCACCAGATGGCGCCCGTGGGCGTGATGCCCCATTGCATCGTGCAGTAGGCGAATAGCGCAGCGCAGGCCAGTTCCACCAGCGGGTAGCGGATGCTGATCGATGCCTTGCATTCCGAGCACCGGCCCCGCAGTGCCAGATAGCTGAGCACGGGAATGTTCTCGTACCAATGGATGGCATGGCCGCAATGCGGGCAGCGCGAGCGGGGGCGGCTCAGGCTCAGGGGAGCCTCGGCAGGGTCAGTCGCAGCAGCAGAGGGAGGTGCGGCACCGGACTGCTCCTGTGCCCATTGGGCGCATTCCGCGTTCCATTGCTGTTCCATCATGCGTGGCAGCCTGTGCACCACCACGTTGAGAAAGCTGCCCACCAGCAGGCCAAGCAGGCCGCCCAACGCGGCCTGCATCCAGGGATCCAAGGGCATCAAACCACCTGGCCCAGCTTGAAGATGGGCAGGTACATGGAAACCACGATGCCGCCGATCAGGGTGCCCAGGAAGACGATGATGATGGGTTCCATCAGGCTGGACAGGCCGGCCACCATGTCATCGACTTCCTCTTCGTAGAAATCGGCCGCCTTGCCAAGCATGTGGTCGATGGAGCCGGATTCCTCGCCGATGGCGCACATCTGCAGCACCATGGAGGGAAAGACGTTGGCATTGGTCATGGCCACCGTGAGGCTGGTGCCGGTGGAGACTTCCTGCTGGATCTTCTCGGTGGCATTGGCGTAGACGGCATTCCCGGAGGCGCCGCCGACGGAATCCAGTGCCTCGACCAGCGGAACGCCTGCCGCAAACATTGTCGACAGCGTGCGCGTCCAGCGTGCAACGCAGGATTTCTCGATCAGCACGCCAAAGACCGGCATCTTCAACATTGCACGATCCATGAACTGCTGCATGCGCTCATTGCGCTTCCAGGCCTGCATGAAGAAGTAGAAGCCGCCTCCGATCACGCCGAAGATCACCCACCACCATTGGACAAAGATGTCGCTGATACCCATCACGAACAGCGTCGGTGCCGGCAGATCCGCGCCGAAGGAGCTGAACACTTCCTTGAAGGCGGGAATCACGAAGATCATGATGATGGTCACGACGATGAAGGCCACGACGATCACCGAGATCGGATACATCAAGGCGGACTTGATCTTGGACTTGATGGCCTCGGTTTTTTCCATATAGGTGGCCAGCCGATCGAGCAGGGCCTCCAGGATACCGGCCGCTTCCCCGGCCTCCACCAGATTGCAGTAGAGGCTATCGAAGTACATGGGGTGCTTGCGATAGGCCGCATTCAGCGAGGTGCCCGTCTCCACGTCGGAGCGGATATCGGCCAGCAGGCGCGTGACACTGGGGTTGGTGTTGCCGCGCCCGACGATGTCGAAGGCCTGCAGCAGCGGGACACCAGCCTTCATCATCGTGGCCATCTGGCGCGTGAACAGCGCGATGTCCTTGGGTTTGATCCTCTTGCCGCCGCGCGTACGGCGCTTCTTGATCTTGCTGGGAAGCACGCCCTGGCGGCGCAGCATGGCCTGGACCTGGTTGATGCCTCCGGCCCGGGTTTCGCCTCGAATGATCTTGCCGTTGCGATCCTTGCCTTCCCACTCGAAGACAAATTCCTTGATTCCCTTGGACGCGGCTGTGGCCATCGTGCTCCCTCTTTTGTTGTCTGCGCTGTCCGCGCTATTTACTCATTGGTAACTGCCAGCACTTCTTCGAGCGAGGTCAGTCCTAGTCTGGCCTTGTGCAGTCCGGATCCGCGCAGAGACCGAACGCCTTCCCGCTTGGCCTGTGCCGCGATCTCCAGCGCGCTGCCGTCCTGCAGGATGATGCGCTGGATTTCTTCGCTGATCGGCATCACCTGGTAGATGCCGACACGTCCCTTGTAGCCGTTGTTGCATGCCTGGCAGCCCACGGGCTTGTAGGTGACCCAGCTGCCATCGATGTCCGCCTCGTCATAGCCCGCCTCCAGCAGCGCCTCCCGCGGGATATCCGCAGGCTCCTTGCACTGGGGGCACAGGCGCCTGGCCAGCCGCTGGGCGGTGATCAGGATCACGCTCGATGCGATGTTGAAGGGGGCAATGCCCATGTTGCGCATGCGCGTCAACGTGGTCGGTGCGTCGTTGGTGTGCAGCGTGGACAGCACCAAGTGACCGGTCTGCGCGGCCTTGATCGAGATGTCGGCGGTTTCCAGGTCACGGATTTCACCGACCATGATGATGTCGGGATCCTGGCGCAGAAAGGCCTTGAGCGCCGTCGCAAAGGTAAGGCCCGCCTTTTCGTTCACATTGACCTGGTTGACACCGGGCAGGTTGATTTCCGAGGGGTCTTCTGCCGTCGCGATGTTCACCCCGGCCTTGTTCAGCATGTTCAGGCAGGTGTACAGCGACACCGTCTTGCCCGAGCCCGTGGGGCCTGTCACCAGAATCATTCCGTAGGGGCGCCCGATGGCTTCGATCAGACGTGCCTTTTCCTCGGGTTCGTAGCCCAGGGCATCAATGCCCATCTTGGCCGAGCTCGGGTCAAGGATACGGATCACGATCTTCTCGCCGAAGAGCGTGGGCAGGGTGCTCACGCGAAAATCGATGACGCGGTCCGGACCCACCTTGAGCTTCATGCGCCCGTCTTGCGGAACCCGCTTTTCCGAGATGTCCATGCGCGAGATCACCTTGATGCGCGAGGCCAGCTTCTCCTTGATCGCAATGGGGGGCGATGCAATCTCGCGCAACTCGCCGTCAATCCGGAAGCGCACGCGGTACTGATGTTCGTAGGGCTCGAAATGCAGGTCCGACGCGCGCATGTTGAAGGCGTCGAGCAGCATTTTGTGCAGGAACTTGACGATGGGCGCGTCCTCGACGTCCGTTGCCGCCGTGTTGTCCTTCTCCTCGGCAACCTCGTCGGGCTTGAGGTCGCCGAACTCGAAATCGCCGCCCCCGCTGTAGCTCTCCATGGTTTCGCTGGCGCTTTTGCTCTGCTGAGCTATCAGGCGTTCCAGCTTGTCGGCCTCGACGATGATCCAATCCACGCCTAGCTGGGTGGTGAACTTGATCTGCTCTGCAGCTTCCTGCTGTGTCGGGTCGGCCGTGGCCACCGTGATGCGGTTGCCTCGCTTGCTCAAGGGGAGGACGCGATAGGAGCTGATGATCTTGGCGTCCAGCAACTCATGCGGCAGGCGCGCGGCGTTGATGGCATCAAGATCGAGCAGCGGCGCGCTGAACATGGTGGAGACCGTCTCGGCCACTTCCAGGGCTGAGAGGATGCCCGCGTTGCTCAACTCGGCAATGAACGAGGTGCGGTTGGCGCCGGCCTTGCTGGCGGCGGCTTCCGCTGCCTGCTGCGATACCTTGCCTGCTGATATCAGGGCTCGCCCGATGCCGGGAAGCGATGCAACAGCGGAAGCATTCTTGAGCGAGGAGTCAGCAACAGCCATGTAGCAAGACGTTTGAGAGGAAAGGACATTTATCCTATCATCCCTGAAGGCTTGAAAGGCCAGACGCACTGTTGCGCACCCAGGTCTTGAACCTGGCTCAATGGTGGCGTGGTGATGAAGTGACCAGAAATGGTCGGGGTGAGAGGATTCGAACCTCCGGCCTCTACGTCCCGAACGTAGCGCTCTACCAGGCTAAGCTACACCCCGTTGCTTTTTTAGACAAAGCGATGCAGCCTGAAATCAGGTGCGTCGCTCCAAAAGCTGAGAGGCTAATTGTAGCAAACTTGCCGTATGCAAATTGCTCGGGAGCACATTTATTGCGTCAATGGCGCGGCGTGCCTCGGCATGGGCGGCTTCGCGTGCCACATCCAGCGCGCCTGTGCTGCGCACGATATCCACAACGGCAGACAACTGCTCGGTTGAGCCCTGCTCGATGGCGTTGCGCACGATGGCAGCCTGCTCCGGAGTGCCGCGCTGCATGGCGGCAATCAGCGGCAGGGTGCACTTGCCTTCGCGCAGGTCGTCGCCCAGGTTCTTGCCCATTTCCTGGGTGTCGCCTGTGTAGTCGAGCACGTCGTCAATGATCTGGAAGGCGGTGCCCAGGGCCTGGCCATAGATGGCGCAGGCCTGTTCGATCTCGCGGGGTGCGTCGGCCAGCACGGCGCCCAGCTGGGCGCTGGCCTCGAACAACTGGGCGGTCTTGGAGCGGATGACGTGCAGGTAGCCGGCTTCATCCAGCGAGGCATCGTGCGTGTTGATTAACTGCTGCACCTCGCCCTCGGCGATCACGTTGGTGGCGTCCGAGAGGATCTTGAGCACACGCATGCTGCCCACTTCCACCATCATCTGGAAGGAGCGCGAGTGCAGGAAGTCCCCGACCAGCACGCTGGCCGGATTGCCGAAGGTCTCGTTGGCCGTCGGGCGGCCACGGCGCAGGGTGGACTCGTCCACCACGTCGTCGTGCAGCAGAGTGGCGGTATGAATCAGCTCGACCACGGCCGCCAGGACATGCCTGTCCCTGCCTTCGTAGCCCAGCGCATTGCAGACCATGAGCAGCAGGGCCGGGCGAAGGCGCTTGCCGCCTGCAGCAATGATGTACTGGGAGATCTGGGCAATCAGCGGGACGGTGGTCGTCAGGCGCTGGGCGATCACATGATCCACCTCGCGCATGTCGTCAGTGATCAGGGCAAGCGGATTGGGGGTGGAGAGAGCTGTGGTCAAGGTACTGTGGCCGCCAAGTGGATCGGCAATTATAGGAAGAGCGATCCCGCCTGCGGCCCGCTCTGGCGGTTGTTTGGGCGCGGGGTGGGAGCGCTTCATGCAAAGAATGTGAGCGCGTGCTAGAATCTCCGGCTTCCGTGGAAATTCGTTCGCGGAACTCTCAAATTCAAGAGGTTTAAATGTACGCAGTCATAAAAACCGGCGGCAAGCAGTATCGCGTTGCAGCCGGCGAAAAGATCAAGGTAGAACAGATTGCTGCGGACGTAGGCCAAGAAGTTGTGATCGATCAGGTTCTGGCAGTCGGCAACGGCGCTGAAATCAAGGTCGGCACACCTCTGGTGTCCGGTGCGTCTGTCAAGGCAACCGTGGTTGCTCACGGCAAGCACGACAAAGTGCACATCTTCAAGATGCGCCGTCGTAAGCATTATCAGAAGCGCCAAGGCCATCGCCAGCAGTTCACAGAGCTGCAGATTGTGGCGATCGCTGCTTAATTCAGGAGCTGAGTCATGGCACAGAAAAAAGGCGGCGGCTCTACGCGAAACGGGCGCGATTCCAAGCCCAAAATGCTCGGCGTGAAGGCTTTCGGTGGTGAACTGATCACGGCCGGCTCGATCATCGTGCGCCAACGTGGCACCAAGTTCCATCCCGGCGACAACGTCGGCGTGGGCAAGGACCACACCCTGTACGCTCTGGTGGACGGCCACGTGTCGTTTGCTGTCAAGGGTGCACTGTCCAAGCACACGGTCAATGTGACGGCTGCCTAAGCCCTGTCACTTCGACGCTCGAAGCCCCGACCTGTCGGGGCTTTGTCGTTTCAGGAGGGTTGTGCATCGTGCCTTCGCCCTCTTTTCCGTCTCTGAGGTGTGGCCTGGGGCTGTCTGGTGCACACTGCTTTTTGTAAACTGGATGCCTCATGAAGTTCGTCGACGAAGCTTATATCGACATTTCCGCCGGTGACGGCGGCAATGGCTGCGTGTCATTCCGGCACGAAAAATACAAGGAATTTGGCGGTCCCGATGGTGGAGACGGTGGCCGTGGCGGCCATGTCTACGCGGTGGCCGATGTCAACCTCAACACTCTGGTGGACTACCGCTTCTCGCGCCGGCACGATGCCACGCGCGGTGAGCACGGCAAGGGCTCGGACATGTTTGGTGCGGCGGGCAACGACATCACGCTGCGCATGCCGGTTGGCACCATCATCAGTGATGCCGAAACCGGCGAGGTGCTCTACGAGCTGCTGACGGCCGGTGAGGTGGTCACCATTGCCAAGGGTGGCGACGGCGGCTACGGCAACCTGCGCTTCAAGAGCGCCATCAACCGCGCGCCTCGGCAAAAGACACCGGGCTGGCCTGGCGAGCGCAAGAATCTCAAGCTGGAGCTCAAGGTGCTGGCCGACGTTGGTCTGCTGGGCATGCCCAATGCGGGCAAGTCCACCTTCATTGCCGCGGTCTCCAATGCACGCCCCAAGATTGCCGACTACCCGTTCACCACGCTGCATCCCAATTTGGGCGTGGTGCGCGTTGCTGCCGAGCAGAGCTTTGTGGTGGCCGACATCCCCGGCCTGATCGAAGGCGCCTCGGAAGGTGCGGGCCTGGGTCACCAGTTCCTGCGCCATCTGCAGCGCACCCGATTGCTGCTGCATGTGGTGGACCTGGCGCCGTTCGATGACAGCGTGGATCCTGTGGCCCAGGCCAAGGCCATCGTGGGCGAGCTGCAGAAGTACGATGCCGAGCTGTACAACAAGCCGCGCTGGCTGGTGCTCAACAAGCTGGACATGGTGCCGGCCGAGGAGCGCGCTGCACGCGTCAAGGACTTCGTCAAGCGCTTCAAGTGGAAGGGGCCGGTCTTCGAGATTTCCGCCCTGACGCGCGAAGGCTGCGAAGTGCTGATCCGCACCATCTACAAACATGTGCATGAGCAGCAGCAGATCGAGGCCGGTCCCAAGGAAATCGATCCGCGCTTCGTCGAAGTCGAGGGTGATGGCTTAGATCTCACCGATCCGCGTTTTGCCCCTCGCGATTCCGAGTAAGAGTCGCCTGCCGCTCCCATCGCCTTGATCACAACAGCGGCGCGGCCTGCCTGGGCCTGTGCTGCAAGAATCACTATCCATCCATGTCTTCCAACTTGTTGCGTGATGCCCATCGCATCGTGGTCAAGGTCGGCTCCAGCCTGGTGACCAATGAAGGTCGCGGTCTTGATGAAGCCGCCATCCAGGAATGGAGTCGCCAACTGGCGGCCCTGGTGCGCGGGGATGAGAGCCATGGCGGTCAGCGGCGCGAGGTGATCATGGTCTCCAGCGGCGCGGTGGCCGAAGGCATGAAGCGCCTTGGCTGGGCCGCGCGGCCCAAGGAGATCCATGAGCTGCAGGCCGCTGCAGCCGTGGGCCAGATGGGGCTGATACAGATGTACGAGTCCAAGCTGCGCGAGCAGGGCATGGGCAGTGCCCAGGTGCTGCTCACGCATGCCGACCTGGCGGACCGCGAGCGCTATCTGAATGCGCGCAACACCTTGCTGACGCTGCTGGAGCTGGGCATCGTGCCGGTGATCAACGAGAACGACACCGTGGTCAACGATGAGATCAAGTTCGGCGACAACGACACCCTGGGCGCTCTGGTTGCCAATCTGATCGAGGCCGATGCCCTGGTCATCCTCACCGATCAGCGAGGCCTTTACAGCGCCGATCCGCGCAGCAATCCCGATGCGCGTTTCGTCGACGTGGCAAATGCCGGCGATCCTGCACTGGAGGAGATGGCGGGCGGCGCGGGCTCGTCCATCGGCAAGGGTGGGATGATCACCAAGATCCTCGCGGCCAAGCGTGCGGCGGGCTCGGGTGCTTCAACCGTCATCGCCTGGGGGCGTGAACAGGACGTGCTGGTGCGTCTGGCTGCGGGCGAGTCCATTGGCACGCTGCTCGTTGCGCAGACCCACAAGAACCAGGCGCGCAAGCAGTGGATTGCCGACCATCTGCAACTGCGCGGTTCCGTGTCCGTGGATGCCGGTGCCGTGGCCAAGCTGCGCGACGAAGGCAAGAGCCTGCTGCCCATCGGCATGGTGAATGTGGATGGCGAATTCGCCCGCGGCGATGTGATTGCCGTGCGCGATGCGCTGGGCATCGAGGTGGCGCGTGGTCTGGCCAACTATGCAAGTGCCGAGGCGCGTCTGCTTTGTCGTAAGAGCTCGGTGGAGATCGAGCGCCTGCTGGGCTATTCCGCAGGCCCGGAGATGGTGCACCGCGACAACATGGTGATTGCCGGGCACTGATGCCTGCGCAATCGGGGCAAAGAAAAAGCGCACCCTCGGGTGCGCTTTTGCATGGAGCCTTTGGCTTCAGGCCTTGCCTGGATCGGGGTGCAAGATCTGCTGCTGCCCTGACTGTGGATCAGGGTCGAAGCAGGCACCAGGCGGCAACTCCATACCGGGATTGACGCGAAAGCTGCCTGAGCGCGCCGGATGCAAGCCTGGAGCGCCATAGGTTTCGGGACCTGTTTCATGGGCTTCCCTGGGGCGCATGCCGCTGCGAAGATAGCGGTTGCGCTGCTGCTCGCCCCGTGGCAGAAAGCGTGCCAGCTCGGTCAGGGCCATCTCGTAGACGCCGCGTTTGAACTCCACCACCACATCCAGTGGCACCCAGTAGTCATTCCAGCGCCAGGCGTCGAATTCGGGGTGGTCGGTGGCACGCAGGTTCAAATCCCAGTCGTGACCCATGAGTTGCAGCAAATACCAGATCTGCTTCTGGCCTTTGTAGTGTCCGCGCGCATCGCGGCGGATGTACCGGTCTGGCACCTCGTAGCGCAACCAGTCCCGGGTGCGGGCGACCACGCGAACGTGGTTGGGCATCAACCCCACTTCCTCATGCAGTTCCCGGAACATGGCCTGTTCGGGTGTCTCCCCCCGGTCAATGCCGCCCTGTGGAAACTGCCAGCTGTGGGTGCGGATGCGCTTGCCCCAGAACACCTGGTTCTTTTGGTTGAGCAGGATGATGCCGACGTTCGGGCGAAATCCGTCCCGGTCAAGCATAATCGAACCCCAATTTTCTGAATTGTGTCCATTATGCACGGTGCCTTGCCAGCGGCAAGCACGCTGCCCCGATTCCCGCGAAGCCCCTGATCCATGAAAGCCTCCCAATTTTTCATCTCCACTCTCAAGGAAGCTCCGGCCGATGCGGAAGTGGTCAGCCACAAGCTCATGACGCGGGCCGGCCTGATCAAGAAGCTGGGCGCAGGCATCTATAACTACATGCCCATGGGGCTGCGCGTGATCCGCAAGGTCGAGGCCATCGTGCGCGAGGAAATGAACCGTGCCGGTGCCGTGGAAGTGACCATGCCCGTGGTCCAGCCTGCCGAGATGTGGGAGGAGACCGGCCGCTTCGAGAAGATGGGTCCCGAGCTGCTGCGCATCAAGGACCGCCATGGCCGTGACTTCGTGATCCAGCCCACCAGCGAAGAGGTGGTGACGGACATTGCGCGCCAGGAGCTCAAGAGCTACAAGCAACTGCCCAAGAATTTCTACCAGATCCAGACCAAGTTCCGCGATGAGCGCCGCCCGCGCTTTGGCCTGATGCGCGGCCGCGAGTTCATCATGAAGGACGCCTATTCCTTCGACAAGGACCGCGACACCGCCCAGATCAGCTACCAGACCATGCGCGCGGCCTACAAGCGCATCTTCGATCGCTTCGGCCTGCAGTACCGTGCCGTGCGTGCCGACAGCGGCGCCATCGGCGGTGATCTGAGCGAGGAATTCCAGGTGATCGCCTCCACGGGCGAAGACGCCATCGTCTACTGCCCCAGCAGCGACTACGCCGCCAATATCGAGAAGGCCGAGGCCCTGGCGCCTGTAGGCCCCCGTCCCGCTGCAGCCCAGGCCATGGCCCGTGTGGCAACGCCGGGCAACAGCACCTGCGAATCCGTGGCTGCCCAGCTGGGCCTGCCGCTGTCGCAGACGGTGAAGTCCCTGGTGCTGGCCACCGACAAGCTCGACGACAAGGGCGATGTGGCGGGAAGCCAGGTCTGGTTGCTGCTGCTGCGTGGCGACCATGAGATGAACGAGATCAAGGTGGCCAAGGTGCCTGGCCTGGACGTGGGCTTCCGCTTTGCCACGGTGGCCGAGATCGAGGAGCACTTCGGTTGCCAGCCCGGGTACCTGGGCCCCATCGGCCTGAAGCAGCCTGTGAAGCTGGTCGTGGACCGCGAGGTCGCCGTGATGGCCGACTGGGTCTGCGGCGCGAACGAGGCCGACTTCCACATCACCGGCGTGAACTTCGGCCGTGACCTGCCTGAGCCTGATGTCGTGGCCGACCTGCGCAATGTGGTGGCCGGCGACAAGTCCCCCGATGGCGCGGGCGAGCTGGCCATCGAGCGCGGCATTGAAGTGGGCCATGTGTTCTACCTGGGCACCAAGTACTCCCAGGCCATGAACGCCACCTTCCTGGCCGAGAACGGCAAGCCCTCGCTGTTTGAAATGGGTTGCTACGGCATTGGCGTGACACGCCTGCCCGCTGCCGCCATCGAGCAGAACCATGATGAGCGCGGCATCATCTGGCCCGACGCGATTGCACCCTTCACCGTGGTGGTCTGCCCCATCGGCATGGACCGCAGCGAGCCCGTGAAGGAAGCCGCCGAGAAGCTGCATGCCGAGCTGCTGGCACTGGGCGTGGACGTGATCTTGGACGACCGCGGCGAACGCCCGGGCGCCATGTTTGCCGACTGGGAACTGATTGGCGTGCCGCACCGCGTGGTGCTGTCCGACCGCGGCCTCAAGGAAGGCCAGGTCGAGTACCAGCATCGCCGCGACACGGAAGCGACCAAGATGGCCGCTGCCGATGTGCTGGGCCATCTCAAGCAGAGGCTGGGTCTGTGAGCCAGGCCCCCGTGATGGCGCGCCGCGATTGCCTGCGCCTGGCGGCTTCGCTGGGTGCTGCGCCGTTGCTGGGCGCGGTGGCCGCGCCCGCCTGGGCCGGCGGGCAGCTGGAAGAGCCGCTGGCCGATTCGGTGCGCACCGCGCTGAGTTCGGCCGTCACGGGATCGGCGCCGCCCGAGCTGCGCTTTGCCTCCACCGAGGCCCGCATGGACTACCTGCGCTGGCTCACCGCCAGCAGCGAGCGCCTGCGCTCGCGCAAGCCCGAACTTGCAACACGGCTGGAGTTCCTGCAGACCGTTTGGTACGAGGCGAAGCGTGCCGGCCTGGAAGTCTCGCTGGTGATGGGACTGGTGCAGGTGGAGAGCGCGTTCCGCAAGTTCGCCATCTCCAGCGTGGGCGCGCGCGGCTACATGCAGATCATGCCGTTCTGGATGCGGCTGATCGGCGATGGCGACATCGGCAAGCTGTTCCATATGCAGACCAATCTGCGCTTTGGCTGCGTCATCCTGCGCCACTATCTGGACCGTGAAAACGGCGATGCCTACATGGCGCTGGGCCGCTACAACGGCAGCCGGGGGCAGCCCCAATACCCGAATGCGGTGTTTGCTGCGCAGCGCCGCTGGGAGATCGAGCCCTCGCGCTCGGCCTGAGGGGCCGCAGGCTGGCGCCTGGCGGCAGTCCTGCAGGCCTGTCTTGCTGCGTTTTCAGGACGACGTGTCCGGCGACATGCTGGACACCTTGGCCACGGCGGCGGCCGTATCGCCTGCATTGGGCGGCGCGGCCGGGCTGCTGCCGGACATGCGCGTGACCAGGACTTGGTCGATGCGGTAGCTGTCCACATCCATGACCTCGAAGCGGTAGCCGCCCCATTGCACGGTGTCCGTGCGCCTGGGAATGCGCCGAAGCATGACCATGAGGAAGCCCCCCAGGGTTTCGTAGTCCTCGGAATGCGGCAGCTCGTCGAGCTCCAGGGCCTGCATCACATCCTCGACCGGCGTGACGCCATCGATCAACCAGGAGTTCTCGTCGCGGCGCAGGATCTGTTCCTCGTCGCCGGGGCTGACGAGGCCGCCCATCACCGTGCTCATCACGTCATTGAGCGTGACCACGCCGACCACCAGGCTGTATTCGTTGACGATGACGGCAAAGTCCTCATGCACCTGGCGGAACTGCTCCAGCACCTCGGCCAGCGTCAGGCGGTCCGGCACGACCAGCACCTTGTGGACCAGCGAATCGTCCATGAGCGACAGGGACTGGTTGTTCAGCGCGCGCTGGAACAGGTCCTTGGCATCGACATAGCCGACGATGTGGTCGATGTCGCCGTCGCAGACGGGGTAGGTGGAAAAAGGCTCCTCGGCAATGCGGACCCGGATCAGTTCATCGGGGTCGTCGCGGTGGAAGTAGGCGATGCGGTCGCGCTGCGTCATGGCCGAGCCGATGGTGCGCGAGTCCAGCTCGAACAGGTTGGCGATCACCTGCTGCTCCTTCGCGGCCAGCACGCCTGCGCGCGCTCCGGCTTCGGTCATGGCCAGGATGTCTTCGTGCGTGATACGGTCATCGCGCACCGTGGGCAGGCCGAACAGCTTGGCAACGGCGTCGGCCAGATGGTTGAAGCACCAGACCAAGGGCTTGAGCACCGCCATGCACCAGAGCATGGGGCGCAGCACGCGGATGGCCAGGGCCTCGGGCTCGGCCATGCTCAGGCGCTTGGGCAGCAGGTCGGCGAACAGGATGAACAGGGAGGTGACGCTGGCGAACGAGAGCAGGAAGCCCACGGTCTGCGCACGGCTGTCGGGCAGCCAGAGCATCAGCAGCTCGGCCAGATAGGGGGTCAATGCCCCTTCGCCCACCACGCCGCCCAGGATGGCGACGGCATTGAGCCCAATCTGCGTGACCGTGAAATATTCGCCCGGCTGGGCCTGCATCTTCATGACCAGTTCGGCGCGGGGTTCGCCGTCCTCCATCATCTGCCGCAGTCGCAGGCGCCGCGAGGCGGCCAGCGAGATCTCGGCCACGGAGAAGAAGGCACTGGTCAATATCAGCGCGACGATCAACAGCAGACTTTGGGACAGGCTCATAGGCAGGGCGGAGAAGCGGGCGCAGGCGCGCTTTTCCGGATGTGAAAGATGTGACCATTCGACCACACATCGCATGCCCCTGGCCCTGAGGCATGCCCGGGGAGTCCGCCGGCAGCGCGGCACAGGCGAGAAAAAGCCACCCGAAGGTGGCTCGATGCTGCGCCGAAGGCGCGTGGTGCGAGAAGGCTCAGGCCTTGGGTGCCAGCAGCTGCTGCAGCTCGCCCGACTCGTACATCTCCATCATGATGTCCGAGCCGCCGATGAACTCGCCCTGCACGTAGAGCTGGGGGATCGTGGGCCAGTTGCTGTAGTCCTTGATGCCCTGGCGGATTTCCTGGTCTTCCAGCACGTTGACGGTGGAGATGTCCTTGGTTTCCACGCCGCAGGCCTTGAGGATCTGGATGGCGCGGCCAGAGAAACCGCACATGGGAAAGCTGGCGCTGCCCTTCATGAACAGCAGGATGTTGTTGCTCTTGACCAGTTGGTCGATGCGTTGCTGGGTGTCGCTCATCTGTGTGGTGCTCCGGGGTCGTGGTGGGCGCCGCAGGCGCGGCGGCATGGATGGGATTATTTCACTCTCGGCGCGGACTTTGAAAGCATGCGGGATTGCTGCGCCCAGGCCAGAGCTCAGGTCAGAACTCTGGCCTGCCCTTGCCATTGCCCGCCTGTGCAGCGGGCAATGCCGCCCAGGTCGTGGCGATGCTGCACGTCGCCAAAGCCGGCATGGCGCAGCAGGGCGGCCACGGCATCGGCCTGGTCCCAGCCATGCTCCATCAGCAGCCAGCCGCCCCGGGCCAGCAGCGCGGGCGCCTGGGCGATGATGGCGCGGATATCGGCCAGGCCATCGGCACCGCTGGCCAGCGCCGACAGCGGCTCATGCGCCAAGGCCTGCAGGTGCGGATCGTCGTCGCGGATATAGGGCGGGTTGCTGACGATGAGGTCGAACGGTGCCTGCCCTGCCAGCGGCTGGAGCCAGCTGCCATGCGCGAACTGCACGCCCAGTTGCAGGCGCGTGGCATTGGCGCTGGCCACGGCCAGTGCGTCGGCGCTGGCATCCACGGCCCAGACCGTGGCGCCGGGGCGCTGGCTTTGCAGGGCCAGGGCTATGGCGCCGCTGCCGGTGCCCAGGTCCACCACGCGGCAAGCGGGGCCTGCCTGGGTCTGGGCAGGCATGAGCTCCAGCGCCCAGTCCACCAGGGTCTCGGTATCGGGGCGTGGGTCGAGCACACGCGCGTCCACGGCCAGATCGAGCCCGTAGAACTCCTTGTGGCCGAGCAGGTAGGCAACGGGTTCCGCGCCAAGGCGGCGTGCGCACAGCGCGGCATAGGCCTCGGCCTGGGGCCCGGTCAGCATGTCCTCGTCATGGGTCAGCAGCCAGGCGCGGCCGCCAGACTGGCGCCCGAGCACGTGCAGCAGCAGCATTTGCGCGTCGATGCGCGCAAGCCCCAGGGCCTGGGCCTGCTGCAGCGCTTCTTTGACGATGGGTGGATTGGCCATGGCCCGGGCCTCAGTTGTTGACCTGCAGCTCGGCCAGCAGTTCGGCCTCGCGTGCGGCCTGCAGCGCGTCGAGCACATCGCCCAGATCGCCTTCCATCACGGCCAGCAGTTTGTAGATGGTGAGGTTGATGCGGTGGTCCGTGAGCCGGCCCTGCGGGAAGTTGTAGGTGCGGATGCGGTCGCTGCGGTCGCCGCTGCCGATCAGGCCCTTGCGCAGTGCGGCCTCCTTGGCTTCGCGCTCGCTGCGTTCCTTCTCCTGCAGGCGCGCCTGCAGCACCTGCAGTGCCTTGGCCTTGTTGCTGTGCTGGCTGCGGCCGTCCTGGCACTCGGCGACGATGCCCGTGGGCAGGTGGACCACACGCACGGCCGAGTCGGTCTTGTTGATGTGCTGGCCGCCGGCGCCGCTGGCGCGGAAGGTGTCGATGCGCAGGTCGGCCGGGTTGAGCGTGATGGCCTGGGTTTCGTCCGGCTCTGGCATGACGGCCACGGTGCAGGCGCTGGTGTGGATGCGGCCCTGGGTCTCGGTGGCCGGCACGCGCTGCACGCGGTGTCCGCCGGACTCGAAGCGCAGGCGACCGTAGACATCCGTGCCTTCCACGCGCAGCACCACTTCCTTGTAGCCGCCCAGCTCGCTCTCGTTGGCGCTCATGATCTCGACCTTCCAGCCCACGGCGTCGCAGTGGCGCGTGTACATGCGGGCCAGGTCGCCTGCGAACAGGGCCGATTCGTCGCCGCCCGTGCCTGCGCGGATTTCGAGGTAGGCGTTGCGCGCGTCATCGGGGTCCTTGGGCAGCAGCAGGCGCTGCAGCTCGTCCTCCAGCTGGACCAGCTCGGCCTCGGCGCTGGCGATTTCCTCCTGCGCCATGTCGGCCATGTCGGGGTCGGAGAGCATGTCCCGCGCGGCGGCCAGATCGGCCTCGCGCTGGCGGTGGCGCGCATAGCGGCCTGCAATGGCGGTGACGTCCGCGTGCTCGCGCGAGATGGCGCGGTACTGCTTCATGTCGCCCATGATGTCTTCGCGCGAGAGCAGGAAGTTGAGTTCTTCAAGGCGCTGGGCGTAGCGCTCCAGTTGTTGGCGCAGAAAGTCTTGCATGGTGTGGGGCGGTGATACGAAGGGCTGCTCGGGCAGCACTGCGGCGGGAAACGTGGGGGCCTGGAAGGGCGGATGGGCCGTAAAAACCGGGAGGGGCGGGGAGGGGCCTCAAGTGCGGCCGGGGCGCCACAGGCCCGCTGGCACGCAGCCCTGCGCAGGGGCGGCGAGCGCCGCTAGAGCGCCTTGTCGGGGGCCGTGCCGCGCGGGCCGCTTTGGGCCGAGCGCAGGAACAGGCGCGAGACCGTGTCCATGGTCTGGCTGCGCTGGTCGGCATCGCCCTTGTGCAGCTCGGCCAGGGTGCCGTGCAGCATTTTCTGCGTGAGGCCGCGCGACAGGGCCTCCAGCACGGTGTCGATGTCTTCGCCCTTGGCCAGCAGCTTCTTGGCGCGCGCAATCTCCAGCGCACGCCATTCATCGGTCTGGGTGTTGAGCTGGCGGATCAGCGGCACAACGCCGGCCTGCGGGCGGCGCTGGTCCAGCCAGTGCATGAAGCTTTGCACGCCATGGTCGATGATGACTTCGGCCTGCTCGACCGCTGCCTGGCGCTGGGCCTGGCCCGTGCGCACCACGGTGGCCAGATCGTCCACGGTGTAGAGGTAGACGTCGCGCAGGTCCTTGACCTCGGATTCGATATCGCGCGGCACGGCCAGATCGACCATGAACATGGGACGGTGCTTGCGCTTCTTGAGCGCGCTCTCGACGGCGCCCAGGCCGATGATGGGCAGGCTGGACGCCGTGCAACTGATCACGGCATCGTATTCATGCAGATGGTCGGGCAGGTCGGCCAGCCGCATGGTGCCGGCGCCGAACTGGGCAGCCAGCTTCTCGCCGCGCTCCAGCGTGCGGTTGGCGATCATGATCTGCTTGGGGTGGCGGGCCGCGAAGTGGGTGGAGACCAGCTCGATCATCTCGCCCGCGCCCACGAACAGCACGCGGATCTGGGACAGGTCTTCGAACAGCTGGCCGGCCAGCCGCACGGCGGCAGCGGCCATGCTGATGCTGTGGGCGCCGATCTCGGTGGAGCTGCGCACTTCCTTGGCCACCGCGAAGCTGCGCTGGAACAGCTGGTTCAGCGTGCTGCCCAGGGCGCCTGCGTTCTCTGCGGCGCGCACGGCATTCTTCATCTGGCCCAGGATCTGGGCCTCGCCCAGCACCATGGAATCGAGTCCGCTGGCCACGCGGAAGGCATGACGCGCCACATGGCCGTCTTCCAGCAGATAGGAGTGCGAGCGCAGCAATTCGGACGAAATACCGCCGCTGTTGGCCAGCCAGTGCAGGGTATGGTCCATGGCCGGCATTTCGGCCGCGCAGTAGATCTCGGTACGGTTGCAGGTGGAGAGAATGGCGGTCTCGACGGCGCTGTGCTGGCGGCCGGGGCCGGTCAGCGATTCGCGCAGACCCTGCAGCGTGGGCACGATCTGGTCAAGCGCGAACGCGAAACGTCCCCGCATATCAAGCGGAGCCGTGTGGTGGTTGATGCCGAGTGCCCAGACTGCCATAACCCGGGATTATAAAATTTCGCGCAGTTTCAGGCATCCCTGATCACAACACCCTGGAATCGGAGCCCGCACATGGGATGGATTGCGAGTACGAATCATTGGCTGAACTTCCTGGCGCCTGCACTTTTCCTGTCGCCGGCCCTGATGTTGTGCGCGCTTTTGATCTATGGGAAATCGCAGCAATCCCTGGCCTGGTGGTTGCAGGTTGCTATCAATTTCATTGTTGGCGCGCTGGTGCTGCTGGCGGGCCTGTGGTGGTTCGGGCGCGATGCAAAGATGGCCACCTACGCCGCGCTGGTCGTGGTGATGGCGCTTTGCCAGTGGGTGTTTTCACGAGGCTGGCGCTGATCAGCGAGACCAAACCCCGACACAGAAGATTGATCCAGATCAACGGATCCGTGGGGCGGCCGGCCATGCGCCCGCAGCCACTTTGCCGGGTCCATGGCGCAGCACTGCAGGCCCGGAGCATTCCTAGAGTTATTTTCAGAGCAGTCTGATAGATTTTCTTGCGCCGCTCATTGATTATCGAAAGCCTTTTTCTATCGATGAGTGGCGCTAGGCGCACAGTAGCGCACGCTTGCTGCACATCAGCAGCTCTTCTATCTGCCATCCCCGCATCGTCTCTCCCGAATTCGGTAGTGCCAGGCTGTACTGGGTGGATGGGCAAATGCCGCACTGCGGGGCGCAGCCTCTCATCGATGGATTCCTTTTGGATCTGAATCGACTCATGGGAGGGTCAATGCCTCAACGGTATTTTTGTGGGAATGCGGCTTCGCGCCGCTGTGTGCTATCGCTCGCAATGGTCTTGTCCGGCGTGGCGTCACCGGGCTGGGCGCAAGTGCAGCGCAGCTTCATCAATGAAGGCTTTGAATTGCCGGTACTGAGTTCGGCCACGGACGGAGCCGAGTGCTTCGTGGAAACCTCCAGCGACGAGGTGCCGGGCTGGGAGACGACGCATCCTGATATGAATGGCCGCGGAAACTGCGCCAGCCCCAGTCACAAGAGCGGCCGCTTGATCGAACTGCGCAAGGGCGCCAGCTCGGGCGGGGGCGTCGTAGCGCGCGAAGGGATTGGGTTTGCCGAGCTGAATGCGAGCTTGCCATCACGGATCTATCAGAACATCTGCCTGCAAAAAGGTGAAACCATCCGCTGGCAATTCAGCCACCGCGGTCGCTTGGGCACCGATGTGGCACAACTCAACATTACCAGTGGCAATTCGTCGACAGAGCCGGTGGTAGATATCACTTCCGGAACGGACGGCACGTTTGAGGTACCCACCCAGCACCAGAACAACCTGGTGCTTTTCCATCATGATGTGTCTGCGCAGCCCCACATGGCAGGCGCCAACCCCACTGGCTGGGTGGACTACGCCGGCAGTTTCGCCTATGGAGGGGAGACGGGCGCGGCAAGCCTGGGATTTGAATCCATCAGCGCTGCCGGTGGAGACAAGGCCTACGGCAACTTCCTCGACGGTGTGCAGATTGGCATCACGCCCTTCGTCGACTTCGTCAGCGCCGCCACGGCGGCACGCGAATCGGAGGGCAACAACCTGCCCCGGCTGCGCATCAACGGCAACGTGACCACGGCCTTCGACGTCGTCGTGCGCATTGTGGGCGGAACGGCCATCGGCCCCGGTGGCGCCACCGGAGCGGCGGTGGACTATTCCACGCCGAGTGGAACGGATACGCTGACCATCCGCATACCGGCGGGCCTGTACGACGGCGCCGGCGCCGGATCGCTGATCGCGCTGCCGGTGAGCATCATCAAGGATTCGGTCGCGGAGCCCGGCAAGACCATCCGCTTCGCGATCCAGGAAGCTCCCGGCCCGCTTCCCAGCTACCTGCGTGCGTCGAATGCGGCCTGCGGCGATGCACCGGTGGTGGAGTCCGAGTACACCATTATTGACGGGGGGCTGGATCTTGCCAGAGCCGTTGGCGAGCCTGTGCCGGTTGCCGGATCGCTGTCCCAGTACGACGTTGCCTACACGGTCAGGGCCAGCAATGCAACGGGTGCCGAACTGGCCTATGACCTGAGCGATGCCCTGGCCACGGATCCCGGCATCGGCTCCGTCAGCGTGCAGTCCTTGTCCTGTTCCAGCTCGGGTTCGGTTTCCAGTTGTGGCGACAATCTGCCTGGCAAGCTGCCGGCAGGCGCGGGCCCATGGAAGCTGAACCAGACGCGGCGCTCACTGGAGAGCGGGGCTGTGGATACCTACACTCTGGTCGTGCGCTTCAGCGTCCTGCCGGCCGCCGGCGTGCGGGCCTGCGCGGGTGCGGGAACCGGCTTGTTCGGGCTGGCAACGGCCACCGTTCTCAATGGCACGCCAGCCAGCGTGCAGTCCGAGGCCTGCGTCGATACGCCGCCAACTGCGCGCGTCATGCTGACGCAGCAGGTGGCAAGCCGGGTCGCATCCACGGACCAGTTCCAGGTGAAGATAACCTCGGGCGGCGCCACAGCCGGCATGGCTACCACGGCGGGTGCTGCTACCAGCGCATCCACCGCGCAAATCGTGGTGCCTGCGGGCGCGGCGCTGCAGTTCACCGAGGTGCTCAAGGCCAATGGCTCCGGGCCTGATCTGGTGCCAGATGGCTACGTAACTGAGTTGAGCTGCACCAACGGCTCGGCAGGCTCCACCACGGCGCTGCCGAGCGGGGCCGGCACGGCGACGGCCTCCGCGCTGCAATGGCCCTCCATCACGCCTGCCGCAGGCGATTTGCTGGACTGCACCGTGGTGAGCACGGCCAGGCCGCCCAAGCTGGTGGTGGGGCTGGAGGCCAGCGCCAAGCACTCCGAACCCGGCAAGACGGTCAACTACGTCATCACCGTGGGCAATGCCGGGCCGGTGGCGACAACGGCTCCCATCCAGGTGAGGGATGTGGTCTCTGCAGGGCTGACTCTCGGCAGCTTGCCTGCCGGTTGCACGGCGAGCGGGCAGACGGTGAGCTGCGAGATCGCTGCGGGCCTGCCTGGGCGGGCGCCAGGTGCAGTCACTGCGGTTGGCCGGGCGGCAGAGATCAGGTTCACCATTCCCGTGACCGTGACACCTGGCGCGACTTCGGGCGGCAATACGGTCCAGGTGTGGGGCGGCGGAGATCCCGCGTGTACCGAGGCATCGCCTTGCTCAGCGAGCGCGAGCTTCTCGCTGCCCGCGCCCGGCGCGAGGCCGGTGCCGGTGGACTCGCGCAGCATGCTGGGTCTGCTGGGCATGGCGCTGGCAGCCTTTGCCGCGCTGCAACTGCGCGGCAGGTCTGCCCGACGGCCTGGGTAAGCCAGCCCTCTGGACTGAGCCTGCCAGCCCCGGGGCCCGCCGAATGTGTGGCGGGCCCCGGGGCCTTTTTCATGGCGAGGGGGTCACCGTTTGCGCAGGCACGGCACCCGGCGCGGCCTGCTCCAGCAGCCATGCGCGGAACTGCACAAACGCTTCGGAAGGCGCCCGCGCGGTCGGGCGGCACAGAAAGTAGCCGCGTTCGATGTGGACGGGTACAGGCAAGGCAAGGGCCACGCGGCCGGCGGCCAGGTCTTCCTCCACCAGGCAGCGCTGCACCAGGGCCACGCCCATGCCGGCGGCCACGGCCTGGACCAGCAGGGCCACCAGTTCGAAGTCCGCCGCAGGCGCGGGGCACGGCCCGGGCAGGCCGAGGTGGCTCATCCAGCGCGCCCAGTTGCCCGGATAGTTGGTGTGAAACAGCAAGGGGCGCGCGAGCACATCTGCTGCGCTGCGAATGGCTTGCGGGCCCTGCAATTCCCGCGGATGGCAGATGGGCACCAGATCGCGGCCCACCACATAGTCGGCCACCACATGGGCGGGCCAGGGCTCGCTGCCCACGCGCAGCCAGCCGTCGATCTCGGCGGCGGACAGCGGGTCATCGCGCCGGTAGGGGGCGAACGAAAGGACGATGCCCGGATGCAGGGCATTGAATCGCGGCAGGCGTGGAATCAGCCAGTGGCTGAACAGCGTGGGAACGACCGACAACCGCAGTTGCGGGCCGAAGTGGCGCCTGCGTGCGGCGGCCGAGGCCGATTCGATGGCGTGTACGGAGGGCTCCACGGCTTGCAGGTATTCACGGCCAGCCTCGGTCAGTACGCTGCGTCGGCCCTGGCGCTCGAAGAGGGCAAAGCCCAGGTGCTCTTCCAGCCGGGCGATGGCGCGGCTAATGCCGCCCTGGGTGACATACAGCTCCTGGGCTGCCAGCGAGTAGCTGCCCAGGCGCGCCGCCGCCGCAAAGGCGTGCAGCTCGGAAAGCGAGGGGGAGTGCATGCGCATGACGGGCGCAATTATGACGGTTTGTCATAGTTGCTTGCCGTCTTGTCTCTTTTCGCGCGTGCGGCGGCTGTCCAGAATCGGCGCCTGTTCCGCGAAGCCCTGCCCTGCAGCAGGCCGCTCTTTCATCCATCACGAGAGGAAACACACCATGGCAATGCGCCGCACCCTGTTGTCCAGCCTGGCCGCCTGCGCCGCCACTGCTCTTTTGGCTCCCGTCGCCTGGGCCCAGGGCCCGGCTGCCGACTATCCCAGCCGGCCGATCCGCCTGGTCGTGCCGTTTGGCGCGGGCGGCTCCACCGACATGGTGGCGCGTCTGCTGGCCGAGAAGATGAGCGTGATCCTGGGCAAGTCCGTGGTGGTGGACAACCGGGGCGGGGCGGGCGGCTCCATTGGCGCCTCCGAAATTGCGCGTGCTGCGGCCGATGGCTACACCATCGGCATGGCTACGGTGAGCACGCATGGCTCCAACCCGGCCATCTTCCGCAAGCTGCCCTACGACCCGATCAAGGACTTCGCGCCCATCACCAATGTGATGTCCGTGCCCAGCGTGTTCGTGATCAACGCCAGCGTGCCCGCCAAGACCATGAAGGAGTTCATCGCCCTGGCCAAGGCCAACCCGGGCAAGTACAGCTTTGCCTCGCCGGGCACAGGTTCCCTGGGCCACGCCAACATCGAGAATTTCATGAACCTGGCCGGTATCGACCTGCTGCACATCCCCTACAAGGGCGCGGGCCAGGCCATCACCGACGCGCTGGGTGGCCAGGTCAATGCCATGACGGACAACCTGCCCTCCACGCTGCCCCACATCAAGGACGGCAAGCTGCGCCCCCTGGCGGTGCTGGCCTTCAAGCGCGCCGACGTGCTGCCCGACGTGCCCACCTACACCGAGCTGGGCTTCCCGCAGATGGGTGATGGCGGCTGGTTCGGGCTGGTCGCACCTGCCGGCACGCCGCGCCCCATCATCGACAAGCTCAATGCGGCTGCGCACAAGGCCATGGCCATGCCTGACTACCTGGAAAAGCAAAAATCCATCTCGGGCGAGTCCATGGGCAACACGCCCGAGGAATTTGCCAAGCAGATCAAGGCTGCCATCGAGCGCTACACGGCCGTGGCCAAGCGCGCCAACATCAAGCTCGACTGATGGACCGCATGGCACAGACCGATTTTCTGCGCCCCCGGCCGGACACCCCGGTCGTGGTGCATCCCGCCACCGGCGAGGTGCTGCCCATCGTCTGCGACTCGCCGCACAGCGGCACGTCCTATCCCGAGGATTTCGGCCATGCCGTGCCCATGTCCCTGCTGCGCCGTGGCGAGGACACGCATGTGGCCGCGCTCTGGGACCAGTGGCCCGCGCATGGTGCAACGCTGATCGAGGCCACCTTTCCGCGCACCTACATCGACCCCAACCGCAGCGAGGCCGACCTGGACCCCGCCCAGATCGACGGCCAGTGGCCCATGCCCCTGGCGCCCAGCGTCAAGACCCGCCAGGGCCTGGGCCTGATCTGGCAGCGCATCAGCCGC
The DNA here is from genome assembly GCF_020523835.1 of Delftia sp. Lp-1. Classification (NCBI taxonomy): domain Bacteria; kingdom Pseudomonadati; phylum Pseudomonadota; class Betaproteobacteria; order Burkholderiales; family Comamonadaceae; genus Delftia; species Delftia sp. Lp-1. Next base: position 636,537 of record NZ_JAJALJ010000001.1, read on the forward strand.
GACGGCGTGGCCACGCCGCTGTATGAACGCCCGCGCACGGTGGCCGAGGTGGAGCACCGCATCGCGCGCTACTGGCGTCCCTACCATGCGGCGCTGGCGCAGGCCATCGATGACAGCGTGCAGCGCTTTGGCGGCGTCTGGCACCTGAACCTGCACTCCATGCCCAACGATGTCTACAAGCGCCTGGGCCGTACCGACGCGCCGCCGCTGGCCGACTTCGTGCTGGGCGACCGCGACGGCACGACCTGCGCGCCCGAGTTCATCCAGCTGGTGGGCGAGACGCTGGCGGGCTTTGGCTACAGCGTGGCCTACAACGAGCCCTACAAGGGCGTGGAGCTGATCGGCCGTATAGGCCAGCCCCACTTGGGCCGGCACAGCCTGCAGATCGAGATCCGCCGGCCGGTCTACATGGACGAGGACACGCGCGAGCCCAACGCGGGCTTCGAGCCGCTGCGCGGCCATCTGCGTGAGCTGATGGCCGTGGTCGCGGCGCATGTGCGCGCTGAAATGGCCGGGCGAGGCTAGGCCGGGCTGGCGGGGTCGCCGGGCATGGGCGGCGTGCCTGGCGAGCCCGGCATGCCTGCCACCACCGGCGCCGCCACCGAGGTGGTGGCCGGTGGCGACAGGTACAGGCCCGCGCCCTTGAGCGAGGCCAGGATGCTGAACAGCACATCGCTGCGCACCCCGCCCGCATTGCGCGGGTTGCCCACGTAGCCGATGGCCAGGAAGGTCAGCGTGCCGTTGGCAATGCCTTCGAGCTGCACCAGAGGTTCGGGCGTGTCCAGGATGCCTTCATGCGTGCGAAAGGCTTCCAATATCAGGTTGCGCATGCGTTCGGCATCGGTGTCCAGCGGTGCGGGCAGGCGCAGCAGCACGCGCCCGGGCGCGCCAGCCAGCGTCATGTTGCGCACGGTCTTGGTGATGAATTCCGAGTTGGGCACGATGACGGTGGAGCGGTCGCCCAGCTGGATCTCGGTGGCGCGCACGTTGACGCGGCGCACGTCGCCCTCGGTATCGCCCAGCACCACCCAGTCGCCCACTTTCACGGGCCGCTCGGCCAGCAGGATCAGGCCCGAGATGAAGTTCTGCACGATGGCCTGCAGGCCAAAGCCAATGCCCACCGACAGCGCGCTGGCCACCCAGGCAATGCGCTCCACGCTGATGCCCAGCCCCGCCAGCGCCACGGCCACCACGAAGATGCCGCCCACATAGCCCAGCAGCGTGGTGATGGAGCTGCGCATGCCCGGCTCCAGCGAGGTGTTGGGGAAGTAGCGGTCCGTCAGCCAGCGCTTGATCACGCGGATCACGATCAGGCCCGTGACGATCACGGCGAATGCGGTGAACAGGGCCTGCGGCGCCATGGTGAAGTCGCCCACCTTGAGGCTGTGGTTCACCGTGCTGCCGCGGCGAAACACCTCGTCCGGCCCCGTGCCCAGCGGGGCCAGCAGGGCGATCACCATGTAGAACAACAGGGCCACGCGCAGCAGGCCCGAGACCAGGACCGAGGCCTGGTCCAGCAGCCGGCCCTCGATGCCCAGGCTCTGGTTCAGCCGCATGCCGAAGCTGCCCTTGGACGACAGCAGGGCCTCGCACAGATCGTCGCCCAGCTGGAATAGCAGGTAGGTGGTGGCAAAGACCACGCCGGTCCACACCATCTGGCGCGCCAGCGTTCCGGCCAGCGCCACATAGCCGGTCACGGCCAGTGCAATGGTGGCAATGCTGGCCACCGCCGCACAGGCTACGAGCAGGCCTACCCACAAGGGCCGGGGCGGCACGGGCTCTGCCTGGGCGCCGTCGTCCTGCGCGACCGGCGCCGGCGCGCGCAGATGCCGCAGGGCCAGCATGACCACGGCCGAAATCAGCAGGGCCGACAGGGCGTGCACCGTGACCTCGGCGGCCAGGCTGGCGCCGATGATGGCGTTGACCTCGGTCACCAGGCCGTTGAGCGCGGCTCCGGCGGCAATCCACCAGGGATAGGGGCTGAGCCGCTCGGCCAGCTCGTCCGACACGCCGGGCAGGCGCCAGGAACTGCGCCTGCGCGACAGCAGGGTCTGGCCCAGCGACACCACGAAGGCGCCGAACAGCGTGACCTGCACACTGGCCTTGGCCAGCGCGTCCAGCGATTCGCTGAAGCCATCGCCGGCCTTGAGCACGCTCCAGGCCAGTTGCGCTGCCAGGCCGATCAGCAGCGTGTTGATCAGCACGGTGGCCGCCGCGCGCAACGAGCGGCGCAGGCGGCCGCTGGGCAGGCGCGCGGGCGCGGCGCGCACAAGCAGACGCTCGGCCAGCCAGGGGCCGAGCAGGGCGATCAGCAAGGCGGCGGACAGGCTGGCGATGAAGCCGCCCCGGCGATCGGACGCCATGGTGGAGGCGACGGCCTGGCGCAGCTCGCGCCCCAGGCCCTGCAGGCGCGCCGCGTCCAAAGGCGCGGCAGCGCGCAGGTTGCGCCAGAAGGGCCGGCCCAGCGGCGAGTCGGTGCGGGCCGTCAGCGCGGCCTGGAATTGTTCGCGGCGCTGGCGTATCAGCTCGTTGCCGCGCTGGTCGGCATCGACCGACACCAGCCGCGCGAGTTTGAGTTCGGAATCCACGGCGCTGCGCTGCCTGGCCAGGCTGGCGCGCTGCTCGGCCACATCGGGCGCATCGGCAGGGGCGCCTTTTTCGGGCGCGGGGCCCAGGCCGGCCAGGCGCGAATCGATGTCGGCCAGTTCCTCGGTGCGGCGGGCCGCCACCTGGTCGGCCGCAGTGCCTATGGCCGCAGCCTCGTCCAGCAGCTTGCGGCCGTCATCGTCCTCGGCCAGCTTGCGGGGAATGGCGTCCAGCTGCTTGCGCAGATCGTCCACGCTGGGCAGGGCGGGCCGGCCGTCGGGCGCCGCCGTGGCCTCCGCTGCCGTGCGGTCCTGCGCATGGGCCGGAGCGGGCGTAGTGAGGACCAGCATGGCCAGGACCATCAGGCCGGTGGCCAGGCATTGGCGCAAGGCCTGCGCCCACCTAGGGCGCAGCGGGAGAGGGCACGGGCGGGGCGGTGTCATGGACGCACATTGTGCGGCGGGCCGCCGCGACGGTTGTTTCCAAAGGTCCGGCCCGCCAGCCGGCAGCGGCCTCAGCGCGATGCGGGACTGAACATATCGACACGGTCGGTGATGACGCCGTCCGTGCCCAGGTCGATCAGGCGTTGCGCGGCCCATTCATCGTTGACCGTATAGCTGCTGCAGCGCAGGCCCGCGCCATGCACCTTGGCGACCAGAGCCGCATCCCACAGCGCATGGTTGAGCACCATGGCCGCGCAGCCCAGGTCCAGCGCGGTGCGCAGGTCGGCATCGCCCGTGGCATCGGCCAGCTTGTCCACCAGCAGGCCCCGCGGAATGTGCGGTGCCGTGTCGCGTGCGCCCTTGAGCGCATCGGTCTTGAACGAGGTGAACAGCGGCTGGATGCGGTCCCTGGGCCAGATGCGGTTCATCAGCTCGCCCGTGGCGCGGCCCGTGGCCTCTTCCTGGCCGGGCGTGGGCTTGATCTCCACGTTCAGGAAGAAGTGGTTGGCCAGGCACCAGCGCGCCAGGGCTTCCAGCGTGGGCAGGGCCTCGCCCGCATATGCGCGCGAGTGCCAGCTGCCGGCGTCCAGCTGGGCGATCTCGCCCATGGACAGGTCGCCACCCGTGCCGTGGCCGTTGGTGGTGCGCTCCAGCGTGGCGTCGTGCATCAGGAACAGCACGCCGTCGGCAGACAGCTTGGCATCGCACTCGAACATGCGATAGCCGTGCGCGGCGCCCAGGCGGAAGGCGGCCATGGTGTTCTCGGGCGCCAGCTTGCCAGCGCCGCGGTGGGCCACCCACAGGGGGTAGGGCCAGGATTTCAGGTTCTCGGTCATGGCGAGTCCGTCAAAAGAAGGGAACTTGGATGGAAAAAGAGAGCCTCTGGGGCTCTCTTGGAAAAGGTCGGAGATCCGGCCTTCAGGGGATCAGATCCGCTTTCCGGATTCTGCGTCGAACCAGTGCAGGCGACGCTCTTCGGAAGGACGCACGCGCATGGTCTCGCCGGACTTGGGGAAGGGCGCGCCTTCGTCGATGCGCACCGTCATCGTCTCGCCATTGAGCGAACCATAGACCAGGCGCTCGGCACCCAGCATTTCCACGGTGTCCACCTTGATTTCCCAGCCGCCTTCGCTGGCGACGACCAGGTGCTCGGGACGAATGCCCAGGATGCGGCCGGCGGTGCCGCCGGGCGCGTTCTTGAGCAGGTTCATCGGGGGCGAGCCGATGAAGCTGGCCACGAAGGTGGAGGCGGGCGTGTGGTAGACCTCTTCGGGCGTGCCGAACTGCTCCATCACGCCGCCGTTCATGACGATCATGCGCTGGGCCAGGGTCATGGCCTCGACCTGGTCGTGGGTCACGAACAGGCTGGTGATGCCCAGCTCGGCGTGCAGCTTCTGGATCTCGATGCGGGTCTGGCCGCGCAGCTTGGCGTCCAGGTTGGACAGCGGCTCGTCGAACAGGAAGACCTTGGGCTGGCGCACGATGGCGCGGCCCATGGCCACGCGCTGGCGCTGGCCACCCGACAGCTGGCGCGGCTTGCGGTCCAGCAGGTGCGACAGCTCCAGGATCTTGGCGGCCTTGTCCACGCGGCGCTTGATCTCCTCGGGCGGCACCTTGGCGATCTTCAGGCCGTAGGCCATGTTCTCGTAGTTCGACATATGCGGGTACAGCGCATAGTTCTGGAACACCATGGCGATGTCGCGCTTGGCCGGTTCCACGTCGTTGACCACCTTGTCGCCGATCAGCAACTGGCCGTCGGAGATCTCCTCCAGGCCCGCCACCATGCGCAGCAGGGTGGACTTGCCGCAGCCCGAAGGGCCGACGATGACGACGAACTCGCCGTCCTTGATTTCGGCGTTGACGCCGTGCAGTACCTGGTTGGCCGACGGGCCCTGGCCGTAGCGCTTGATCAGGTTGCGAAAGGAAATGGATGCCATACGAAGATTCTGGTTGAGTCGCAGAGCGAAGGGCGCTGGCGCTTGCTCTGCGGGGTTCTATACGGTGGGTTGGGGCGGCGGCGGGCGGTTTACTTTTCGGTGTCCACCAGGCCCTTGACGAACCAGCGCTGCATCAGGATCACCACGGCGGCGGGTGGCAGCATGGCCAGCAGGGCCGTCGCCATCACCACGTTCCAGTCATTGCCGGTATCGCCGCTGGCCACCATGCGCTTGATGCCGATGACCACGGGGTACATATCTTCCGAGGTGGTCACGAGCAGCGGCCACAGGTACTGGTTCCAGCCGTAGATGAACTGGATCACGAACAGCGCCGCGATCGAGGTCTTGGACAGCGGCACCAGCACATCCTTGAAAAAGCGCATGGGGCCTGCGCCGTCGATGCGGGCGGCCTCCACCAGCTCGTCCGGCACTGTCAGGAAGAACTGGCGGAACAGGAAGGTGGCCGTGGCCGAGGCGATCAGCGGAATCGTCAGGCCGGCGTAGCTGTTGAGCATGCCCAGCGTGGAGACGACTTCGTAGGTGGGGCCGATGCGCACTTCCACGGGCAGCATCAGGGTCACGAAGATCAGCCAGAAGCAGATCTTCTTGAACGGGAAGCGGAAGTACACCAGCGCGAAGGCCGACAGCAGCGAGATCGCGATCTTGCCCACGGTGATCACCATGGCCGAGACGAAGCTGATCCACATCATGCGTGCCACGGGCGCGCTGGAGCCGGGGCCCGAGCCGCCGAACAGCGCGGCCTTGTAGGTTTCCCAGAAGTTGCTGCCGGGCACCAGGGGCATGGGCACCTGGATGATGTCCTGCGGCGTGTGCGTGGAGGCCACGAAGGCCAGGTACAGCGGAAAGCCGACGATGATCACGCCCAGCACCATGATCAGGTGCGAGAAAAAGGAGAGAAGGGGACTGCGTTCAACCATGATCAGTACTGCACTTTCTTCTCAACATAGCGGAACTGGATCACGGTCAGTGCAACCACGATCACCATCAGCACGACGGATTGGGCAGCCGAGCCGCTCATGTCCATGGCCTTGAAGCCGTCGTGATAGACCTTGTAGACCAGGATGGAGGTGTCCTGTCCCGGACCGCCCTGGGTCGTGGCGTCCACGATGCCGAAGGTGTCGAAGAAGGCATAGACCACGTTCATCACCAGCAGGAAGAACGTGGTGGGTGACAGCAGCGGGAACTGGATGTCCCAGAAGCGGCGCATGGGGCCCGCGCCGTCGATGGCGGCGGCCTCGATCAGCGACTTGGGGATGGACTGCAGGCCCGCAAGGAAGAACAGGAAGTTGTAGGAAATCTGCTTCCAGATCGCGGCGATGACGATCAGCGTCATGGCATTGCCGGAGTTCAGCAGGTGGTTCCAGTCATAGCCGATCATGCGCAGCGCATAGGCCACGACGCCGATGGACGGCGAGAACATGAACACCCACAGCACACCCGCCACGGCGGGCGCAACGGCATAGGGCAGCAGCAAGGCGGTCTTGTAGGCAAGCGCGCCCTTGATCACGCGGTCCGCAAAGATGGCCAGCATCAGCGACAGCGCAATGCCGAACACCGCCACCAGCACGGAAAAGATGGCCGTGGTCTTGAACGAGGCCAGGTAGGCCGGGTCATCCAGCAGGTGCTGGAAGTTGGCAAACCCCACCCATTCGGTGGAGAAGCCAAACGTATCCTGCGCCTGGAACGACTGCACGATGGCCTGGCCTGCAGGCCAGAAAAAGAAGACCAGCACGATGACCATCTGTGGTGCTATCAGCAACCACGGCAGCCAGGCGGATCGAAAAAGAACGCGTTTTTCCATGACGGAACTCGGTAGAACAAAACAGCCCGCAAACCGGATGGCCGTGGGGCCGCCGGTTGCGGGCCTGTGATGCACGGTGCGGGCTGCCTGCGCAGCGGCCACACCGCAGATCACATGGGAGGATTACTTGTTGGCCCGGGCGAAGCGGCCCAGTTGCTCGTTGCCACGGGTGACAGCGGTGTCCAGGGCTTGCTGGGGAGTCTTCTTGCCAGTCCAGATCTGTTCGGTTTCCTCATCGATGATGGTGCGGATCTGAACGAAGTTGCCCAGGCGGATGCCGCGCGACTTGTCGGTGGTCTTGCGGATCATCTGCGTCACGGCGGTGTCGGTGCCGGGATGCTTTTCGTAGAAGCCCGATGCCTCGGTCAGCTTGTACGCAGCGGTGGTCACGGGCAGGTAGCCGGTGCGCTGGTGGCTGGCGGACTGGATCTTGGTGTTGTTCAGGAAGTTGAAGAAGTCAGCCACGCCCTTGTAGCGTTCGGCGCTCTTGCCGGCCATCACCCACAGGGAGGCACCGCCGATGGCCGTGTTCTGGGGCGCGCCCTTCACATCGGCGTAGTAGGGCAGTTGCGACTGGCCGAAGGCGAACTTGCCTTCCTTGACCACGCGGGCATACAGGCCGGAGGAGCCGGTGATCATCGCGCACTCGCCGGAAGCGAAGGCGGCGTCAGGCACGTTGCCGCGGCCCTTGTAGACGAAGCTGCCATCCTTGGCGGCCTTGGCCAGGTTCTCGAAGTGCTTGACGTGCAGCGGCGAGTTGAACACCAACTTGGCATCGGTGCCGTCAAAGCCGTTGTTCTTGGTCGCGTACAGGGTGTTGTGCCACAGCGAGAAGCTCTCCAGCTGGGTCCAGCTCATCCAGCTCGTGGTCAGTGCGCAGCGGTGGCCCGAGGCCTTGAGCTTTTCGGCGGCGGCGAACACTTCGGGCCAGGTCTTGGGCGGCTTGTTCTCGTCCAGGCCTGCCTTCTTGAAGGCGTCCTTGTTGTAGTAGAAGATGGTGGTCGAGCTGTTGAGCGGGTAGCTCATCATCTGGCCGTTGGGGGCGGTGTAGTAGCCGGCCACGGCGGAGATGTACTCGCCCTGGTCGAACTTGAAGCCGCCGTCGTTCATGATCTTGGTGACGGGCACCACGGCGCCCTTGGAGGCCATCATGGTGGCCGTGCCCACTTCGAAGACCTGCAGAATGTCAGGCGCGTTGCCGGCGCGGAACGCGGCGATGGCGGCCGTCATCGACTCGTCATACTGGCCCTTGTACGTCGGCACGATCTTGTACTGGGTCTGGCTGGCGTTGTACTCCTTGGCCAGGTCGTTCACCCAGTCGCCCAGGGCTGCGCTCATCGAGTGCCACCACTGGATTTCGGTTTGGGCTTGTGCCGAGATGGTGGTGGCCGCGATCGCGGCTGCCATGGCCAGTTGCTTCAGTTGCATGAGGACTCCTCTAGTTCGGTGACGGTTTCAGACCGCTGCCACGGTAAGGCAGGGGCATGACATGTCTGTGTCATTGTTTTCGGATGCTTCGTACCGCACTACAGGCCAAACCCGGTGAGCCGCTGGTCCCGTATGTCAGTCGTGTGACAAAAAATGACACGCGAAGCGGCGCTATTTTAGGTCAATACCATTTCGTTTCAAAAGCCGGGTTGTTCGTATTGGCTCGTTTGTGCTCTTTCTGTATAAGACACCTTCACCGGGCTCCGCAAGATCCCGCCACGTTGGCGAGGGCTGGCTTCGCGGGCCAAGACGGCGCGCCGTCCAGAGCCCCGTGGGAAGCGCATCCTCGGGGCGCTCGCTTAAAATTGCGCTCCCACTTGGCTTAGCGGCGCCCCGAGAGCGCCAGACACGGTCTACCCCATGAATGTACCGATTGCGTTGGCAGCCCTGCAGGCACAGGCTGCCGAACCTGCACGTCTGCGAGAGATTCCCTACAACTACACCTCGTTTTCCGATCGCGAGATCGTGATCCGCCTGCTGGGCACGTCCATGTGGGATGTGCTCAACCAGCTGCGCCAGGAGCGGCGCACGGGCCGCTCCGCCCGCATGCTCTATGAGGTGCTGGGGGACATCTGGGTCGTTCAGCGCAATCCCTACCTGCAGGATGACCTGCTGCACAGTCCCGACCGCCGCAAGTCGCTGGTGGAGGCCCTGGAGCACCGCCTGGGCGAGATCGACAAGCGCCGTGCTCCGCAGCAGGACCCCGTGCGCGATGCGCTGGTGGGCCAGCTGGTGGATGCGGCGCGCCGCGCCGTGCATGAGTTCAACGCCACCTTCGTCGAGGCCGAGCAACTGCGCCGCCGGGTGCAAAAGAGCCTGGGCCGCCACACGGCCAAGGACAACATCAAGTTCGACGGCCTGTCGCGCGTGGCCCATGTGACGGATGCCACCGACTGGCGCGTCGAATACCCCTTCGTCGTGCTCACACCCGATACCGAAGCCGAGATGGCTGCCCTGGTGCGTGCCTGTATCGAGCTGCGCCTGACCATCATTCCGCGCGGCGGCGGCACGGGCTACACGGGCGGCGCGATCCCGCTGACCTGGCGCAGCGTGGTGATCAACACCGAAAAGCTCGAAGCCATGACCGAGGTGGAGATGCGCCGCATTCCAGGCGTGGACCACGAGGTGCCCACCATCTTCACCGAAGCCGGCGTGGTCACGCAGCGCGTGGCCGATGCGGCCGAGCGCGCGGGCTTCGTCTTCGCCGTGGACCCCACATCGGCCGAGGCCTCGTGCATCGGCGGCAATGTCGCCATGAATGCGGGCGGCAAGAAGGCCGTGCTCTGGGGCACGGCGCTGGACAACCTGGTGTCCTGGCGCATGGTGACGCCCGATGCGCAGTGGCTGGAAGTCACGCGCGTAGGCCACAACCTCGGCAAGATCCATGACGCCGAGATGGCCAGCTTCGAACTGCAGTACTTCGAGGCAGACGGCAAGACCCCCATCCGCAGCGAGCGGCTGGACATTCCCGGCCAGAAATTCCGCAAGGAAGGCCTGGGCAAGGACGTGACCGACAAGTTCCTGTCGGGCCTGCCCGGCATCCAGAAGGAGGGCTGCGACGGCCTGATCACCAGCGCGCGTTGGGTGGTGCACCGCATGCCCGAGCACACGCGCACGGTCTGCATGGAGTTCTTCGGCAACGCCAAGGACGCCGTGCCCAGCATCGTCGAGATCAAGGACTTCATGTTCGCCGAGCAAAAGCGCTCGGGCGTGCTGCTGGCCGGTCTGGAACACCTGGACGACCGCTACCTGAAGGCCGTGGGCTATGCCACCAAGAGCAAGAAGGGCAACGGCCATCTGCCCAAGATGGTGCTGCTGGGCGACATTGCCGGCGACAACGCCGACGAGGTGGCCCGCGTGGCCGCCGAGGTGGTGCGCATTGCCAACTCGCGCAACGGCGAAGGCTTCACGGCCGTCAGCGCCGAGGCGCGCAAGAAATTCTGGCTGGACCGCAAGCGCACGGCCGCCATCTCGCGCCACACCAACGCCTTCAAGATCAATGAAGACGTGGTGATCCCGCTGCCTCGCATGTGGGAGTACACGGACGGCATCGAGCGCATCAACATCGAACTGTCGCTGCGCAACAAGCTCAAGCTGTGCGACGCGTTGTCGGACTTCTTCCAGCACGGCGACCTGCCGCTGGGCAAGCAGGACGATGCGGGCGACATCCCCTCGGCCGAGCTGCTGGAGGACCGCGTGCAGCAGGCCCTGGCCCTGGTGGCCGACGTGCGCACGCTGTGGCAGGGCTGGCTGGACGATGTCGAGAACCTCTTCCCGCAGCTGCAGGACCACACGCTGCGCGCCAGCTGGAAGACGCAGCTGAAGGCGCCCATGGCCCAGATCTTCGCGGGCGCGGCCTTCCAGCCGCTGCTGGCCGAAGTCAACGCCATCCATCAGCGCGTGCTCAAGGGCCGTGTCTGGGTGGCGCTGCACATGCACGCTGGCGACGGCAACGTGCACACCAACATTCCGGTCAACAGCGACGACTACGAGATGCTGCAGACCGCCCATGAGGCCGTGGCGCGCATCATGGTGCTGGCGCGCCATCTGGACGGCGTGATCTCGGGCGAGCACGGCATCGGCATCACCAAGCTGGAATTCCTCAGCGACGACGAGCTGGCGCCCTTTGCCGCCTACAAGCAGCGCGTGGACCCCGAAGGTCGCTTCAACAAGGGCAAGCTGATCCGCAACGAGAAGCTGCAGGCCGTGGTGGGCCAGAGCCATGACGGCCGCTCGCCGCGCGAATCGCTGATGTTCGCCGACCTGACCAACGCCTACACGCCCAGCTTCGGCCTGATGGGGCACGAGTCGCTGATCATGCAGCAGAGCGACATCGGCGCCATCGCCGACTCGGTCAAGGACTGCCTGCGCTGCGGCAAGTGCAAGCCCGTGTGCGCCACCCACGTGCCGCGCGCCAACCTGCTGTACAGCCCGCGCAACAAGATCCTGGCGACCTCGCTGCTGGTCGAGGCCTTCCTCTACGAGGAGCAGACGCGCCGCGGCGTGTCGCTGCGCCACTGGCAGGAGTTCGAGGACGTGTCGGACCACTGCACGGTCTGCCATAAGTGCTTCAACCCCTGCCCGGTGAAGATCGACTTCGGCGACGTGACCATGAACATGCGCAATCTGCTGCGCAAGATGGACAAGAAGAGCTTCAGGCCCGGCAACAAGCTGGCCATGGCCATGCTCAACGCCACCAATCCGGACACCATCAAGTTCATGCGCTCGGCCATGGTCGGCGTGGGCTTCAAGGCGCAGCGCCTGGCCTCCGACGTGCTGCACAGCCTGGCCAAGAAGCAGACCCAGCGTCCGCCGGCCTCGGTGGGGCGCGCTCCCCTCAAGGAGCAGGTGATCCACTTCGTCAACAAGAAGCTGCCCGGCGGCCTGCCCAACAAGACGGCGCGCGCCCTGCTGGATATCGAGGACAAGGACTACGTGCCCATCATCCGCAGCCCGCAGACCACGAGCGCGGACACCGAGGCGGTGTTCTACTTCCCCGGCTGCGGCTCCGAGCGCCTGTTCAGCCAGGTGGGCCTGGCCACCCAGGCCATGCTCTGGCATGCCGGCGTGCAGACCGTGCTGCCACCCGGCTACCTGTGCTGCGGCTATCCCCAGCGCGGCAGCGGCCAGTTCGACAAGGCCGAGAAGATGATCACGGACAACCGCGTGCTCTTCCACCGCGTCGCCACCACGCTCAACTACCTGGACATCAAGACCGTGGTGGTCAGCTGCGGCACCTGCTACGACCAGTTGCAGGGCTACGAGTTCGGCAAGATCTTCCCGGGCAGCCGCATCATCGACATCCACGAATACCTGCTGGAAAAGGGCGTGACGCTGCAGGGCAAGGAGGGCTACCTCTACCACGACCCCTGCCACTCGCCCATGAAGCTGCAGGACCCGATGAAGACCGTCAAGGCCCTGGTGGGTGAGGGCGTGGTCAAGAGCGAGCGCTGCTGCGGCGAATCGGGCACGCTGGGCGTCACGCGCCCCGACATCTCCACGCAGATCCGCTTCCGCAAGGAAGAGGAACTCAAGAAGGGCGAGGCCGCGCTGCGCGCTAGCGGCGCCCTGGCCGAGAAGGACAACGTGAAGATCCTCACCAGCTGCCCCAGCTGCCTGCAGGGCCTGTCGCGCTACGGTGGCGATATGAACAACGGCCTGCTGGAAGCCGACTACATCGTGGTCGAGATGGCGCGCCAGATCCTGGGCGAGAACTGGATGGCCGAGTACGTGCAGCGCGCCAACGCCGGCGGCATCGAACGGGTTCTGGTCTGATGGCTGCTCCCGCTTCCTGCCCCCTGTGCTCCACAGAAGGCGGCGTGCCCGTCTGGCGCGGCCGGCGCCTGCGTGTGATTCGCGCGCAGGAAGAGGGCTTCCCGGCCTTCTACCGCGTGGTCTGGAATGCGCATGCGGCCGAGTTCTCCGACCTGGACGCCGCCGACCGCCAGCACTGCATGGATGCCGTGTTCGTGGTCGAGCGCATCTTGCGTGAGCGCCTTGCGCCGGCCAAGATCAACCTGGCGGCACTGGGCAATATGGTGCCGCACCTGCACTGGCATGTGATTGCGCGCTTTGACTGGGACAGCCATTTCCCGGGCGCGGTCTGGGCCCCGGCCCAGCGCCCGCGCAATGGCGAGCGCGAGGCCGAGGTGGCAGCGCGCTTGCCAGCCATAGACACGGCGCTGGTCCAGGCACTCGATGCCTGGCAGCAGCACCCCGCCACTGAATGAGGAGCACCGCATGGCCGGCCTGACCCCTGACACCCCAACCCCCGAAGCCCTGACCGTGCACGGCGCATCGCGCGTGCTGGAAGTCGCCTACTCCGACGGCGCAAGCTTTCGCATCCCCTTCGAGCTGCTGCGCGTGTACTCGCCCTCGGCCGAAGTCCAGGGCCACGGCCCGGGCCAGGAAGTGCTGCAGACGGGCAAGCGCGAGGTGTCCATCACGGCCATTGAGCCCGTGGGCAACTACGCCATCAAGCCCTTCTTCAGCGACGGGCATGAAAGCGGCCTGTACACCTGGGAATACCTCTACGAACTGGGCCGCCGCCAGGACGAGTTCTGGGCGCAGTACCTGGACCGGCTGCAGGAGTCCGGCATGGATCGCGACACGCCCATGCCCGGCAAGGCCAGCGGCGGCGGACACGGCTGCGGCAGCCACTGACGCCGCGCACGGGTGCGCGCTGTATGGCGCCGTTCCCCTCGCACCACATTCCGGACCTCTGTACGGCACAGGGTTATTGGGGGTGGTGCTATATTTAAAATAGCTTGAAAGTCTTTGTTTGAAGGCGTTTCAAGCTGTTTGTTCTTGATAACCCTTGCCCGGCAAAGCCCGTGGCCACACGGGGTTGTCGCTGTACGCATTACTACTGCTTGCTTAGCATCGTTGTTATGAGCACCACACATTTCGGATTCCAGTCGGTGGACGAGCGCGAGAAGGCCAGCCGCGTGCGCGGCGTGTTCGACTCGGTCGCTTCGCGCTACGACGTCATGAACGACCTGATGTCGGGTGGTCTGCACCGTGCCTGGAAGGCCTATACGGTGATGGTGGCCAACCTCAAGGAAGGCGACAAGGCGCTGGACATCGCGGGTGGCACGGGCGATCTGGCCCTGGCCTTCGCCAAGAAGGTCGGCTCCACCGGCCAGGTGGTGCACACCGATATCAACGAAGCCATGCTGCGCGTGGGCCGCGACCGCCTGATCAACAAGGGCGTCATCCTGCCCACCATGGTCTGCGATGCAGAAGCCCTGCCGTTTCCCGACAACCATTTCGATCTGGTCAGCGTGGCCTTCGGCCTTCGCAACATGACCCACAAGGATGCGGCGCTCAAGGAAATGAACCGTGTCCTGCGCCCCGGCGGCAAGCTGCTGGTGCTGGAGTTCTCCAAGGTGGCCAAGCCCCTGGAGAAAGCCTACGACTGGTACTCCTTCAAGATTCTTCCGGCCATGGGCAAGCTTGTGGCGGGTGATGACGCCAGCTACCGCTATCTGGCCGAGTCCATCCGCATGCACCCCGGCCAGGAAGATCTCAAGCGCCTGATGCAGGAATGCGGCTTCGGCCATGTGGACTATCACAACATGACGGGCGGCATTGCGGCCCTGCATGTGGGAATCAAGTGCTGAGCGCGTGAGGCGTTCGGTGAGGTGACGGCAACACGATTATTCGAGGAGATGACATGAAAAAGCTATGGTCTATGGTCTTGGTCGCGATGCTGGTGGTGGTCCACGGCACGGCCGACGCCAAGCGCATGGGCGGTGGCGGATCGGTGGGCAAGCAGTCGAGCAATGTGACGCAGCGTGAAGCTACGCGCGCGCCGGCGCAGAACACGCCGCCGCAGAACGCCGCCACACAGAACGCTGCGGGCAAGCCTGCAACGCCGCCTGCGGCCGCTCCGGCCAAGAAGCCCTGGGGCGCCATGCTCGGCGGCCTGGCCGCCGGCCTGGGCCTGGCCTGGCTGGCCCACTCGCTGGGTCTGGGCGCCGCCTTCGGCCAGTTCCTGCTGATCGCCTTGCTGGCCCTGGTCATCATGGTCGTGGTGGGCATGGTCATGCGCTCGCGCCGTGCAGCGGCCGGCGCGCAGCAGGCATCGTCCAGCCCCTTCGCCTTCCAGAACGCGGCCCCTGCGGGCGCGGGCAACATGGGTGGCAACGTGGACAGCGCACCGCTGGCACGCCAGTACAACCCCGAGAAGGTCGGCAACGACGCCTCGGCCCGTCCATGGGAGCAGAACCACCAGCCGGCCGCCCTGGCCTCGGGTTCCGGCGTGCAGATCGGCTCTGCCCTGGCAGGCTCGCAGAACTGGGGTGTGCCTGAAGGCTTCGATACCGAAGGCTTCCTGACGGCTGCCAAGCGCAACTTCGTCACGCTGCAATCGGCATGGGACCGCTCGGACATCGCTTCGCTGCGCGCCATGATGACCGACGAGATGCTGACCGAGATCCGTGGCCAGCTCAGCGAGCGCGAGGTGCAGCGCCCTGGCCAGCCCAACCAGACCGACGTGGTCATGATCGATGCCCAACTGCTGGGCATCGAGGATCTGGGCAATGACTACATGGCCAGCGTGGAATTCTCGGGAATGATCCGCGAGGACGCCTCGGCAGGCCCCACGCCCTTCCGCGAGGTCTGGAACATGACCAAGCCCAAGAGCGGCAGCAGCGGCTGGCTGGTCGCCGGCGTCCAGGCACTGCAGTAATTTGCAGAGGACCGGCGCAAGCCAGGGATGCGACAGGGGGTCACGCCATGGGCTGGCCACTTGTCTCGACCGGATTTGCGTCGGCCGCATCCTCTCACTTCGGGAATAATCGGGGACTATGGCAACACAGTCCCCTTTTTCTTTTCTGAACGGTCTCATGGAACGCGTGATGGCCGGTCCGCAACCGCCGCAATGGCTGGTCAGCGAGGTGCATCAGCGCCTCGTGCTGTTCCTCAACCATGTGCTGATGCAGGAGAAAGAGGCGATGGAGCGCCTCGTGCGGCAAAAGGGCCGCGTGGCGCGTGTGCAGTGGCGCGGCTACTCTATGGCCCTGCAGATCACGCCCGCCGGCCTGTTCAACGTGGCGCCCGAAGGGGCGCAGCCCGACCTGCTGCTTGAAGTCACCGAGACCTCCCCGCTGGCCCTGGCCCAGGTGGCCCTGCGCGGCGACAAGCCCTCCATCCGCATCGAAGGCGACGTGCAACTGGCCGCCGACATCAACTGGCTGGTGGACCACGTCGAATGGGACGTGGAGGAAGATCTGGCCCGCATCATCGGCGATGCGCCCGCGCACACCGTGGCCAAGGTCGCGCGCAGCGCCGCCCAGGCACTGCGCCAGTTCGTAGGCGCCCGCATGGCCGGCAAGCCCGATGCCGATGCCCCCGCCCCCGAGGCCGCACGTGCGGCAGCGCCCGCCAGCGCGCCCGTTGGTTCCCCCGTGGTATCCCTGCCCGGTTTCGAGAACGACAAGCCATGAGCCGGTTTCTTCGCGGGCTGACCATCCTCTGGGTGGTGTTCCGCTACGGACTCGACGAACTGGTGCTGTCGAGCTTCGAGCATCCCTGGATGCGCCGCGCACGCGCGGTGCTCACGCTGGGCCGGCGGCTGGACAAGCCGCGCGGCCAGCGCCTGCGCGAGGCCCTGGAGGAGCTGGGGCCCATCTTCGTGAAGTTCGGCCAGGTGCTGTCCACGCGCAGCGACCTGATGCCGCCCGACGTGGCCGAGGAGCTGGCCCGGTTGCAGGACCGCGTGCCGCCCTTCGATTCGCAGATTGCGGTGGACACCATCGAGCGCGCCTTCCGCAAGAAGCTGGACCAGATCTTCGTGAGCTTCGAGCGCGAGCCGGTGGCCAGCGCCTCCATCGCCCAGGTGCACTTTGCCGTGATCAGCGACCGCAACGGCGTGCAGCGCGACGTGGCCGTCAAGGTGCTGCGTCCGGGCATGAAGACCGTGATCGACAAGGACCTGGCGCTGATGCACATGATGGCGCGCTGGGTCGAGCGCCTGTCGGCCGACGGCAAGCGCCTCAAGCCCCGCCAGGTCGTGGCCGAGTTCGACAACTACCTGCACGATGAGCTGGACCTGATCCGCGAAGCCTCCAACGCCGCGCAACTGCGCCGCAACATGGAAGGGCTGGACCTGGTGCTGATCCCCGAGGTGTACTGGGATTTCTGCCGCAACGACGTGATGGTCATGCAGCGCATGACCGGCGTGCCCATCAGCCAGGTCGAGCGTCTGCGCGAAGCCGGCGTGGACATCCCCAAGCTGGCACGCGACGGCGTGACCATCTTCTTCACCCAGGTCTTTCGCGATGGCTTCTTTCACGCCGACATGCACCCGGGCAACATCATGGTCAGCCTGGAGCCCGAGACCTTCGGGCGCTATATCTCGCTGGACTTCGGCATCGTCGGCACGCTGACCGAGTACGACAAGGAATACCTGGCGCAGAACTTCACGGCCTTCTTCCGCCGTGACTACAAGCGCGTGGCCGAGCTGCACATCGAAAGCGGCTGGGTGCCGCCGAGCACGCGCGTGGACGAGCTGGAGGCCGCCATCCGCGCCGTCTGCGAGCCGTACTTCGACCGTCCGCTGGCCGAGATTTCGCTGGGCATGGTGCTGATGCGCCTGTTCCAGACCTCTCGCCGCTTTCAAGTCGAGATCCAGCCGCAACTGGTGCTGCTGCAAAAGACACTGCTCAACATCGAAGGCCTGGGGCGCCAGCTGGACCCCAACCTGGACCTGTGGAGCACGGCCAAGCCCTTCCTCGAAAAATGGATGCTGGATCAGATGGGCCCGCAACGGCTGTGGCGCGAGCTGCTGGCCGAGGCGCCGCGCTATGCCAAGCTCATTCCCGAGTTGCCGCGCCTGATCCATCGCCGGCTCACGCGCAACTCCGGCGAGCACGACGAACTGCTCAAGGAGCTGCTGCAGCAGCAAAAGCTCACCAACCGCCTGTTGCAGGCCATCGTCAGCGCCGGCATCGGCTTTGTCATAGCGCTGATCCTGCTGCAACTGGTGGTGCGGCTGCGCTGGTACTGAGAACACTGACGGGTTTCCGGACCTCTCCCTTTTCCCACTTTGAAACAGGAGTGCCAGCGTGCTGCTCTCTATGGTGATCGCCTACCTGTTCGTGACCATCGCCATCGGCCTGTGGGCGGCCAGGCGGGTCAAGAACACGGCCGACTTCGCAATTGCCGGGCGCCATCTGCCCATGTACATGATCATCACCACCACGTTTGCCACGTGGTTCGGCTCGGAGATCGTGCTCGGCGTGCCCGCCAAGTTCATCGAGGGCGGCCTGCGCGGCGTGGTCGAAGACCCGTTCGGCGCGGGCATGTGCCTGATCCTGGTGGGCCTGTTCTTCGCGGGCAAGCTCTACCGCATGACGCTGCTGACCATCAGCGACTACTACCGCCACCGCTATGGCCGGTCCATCGAGATCGTCTGCTCGCTGATCATCATGCTCAGCTACCTGGGCTGGGTCTCGGCCCAGGTCACGGCCCTGGGCCTGGTGTTCAACCTGCTGTCGGGCGGCACGGTCAGCATTTCCATGGGCATGGCCATCGGTGTGGTGTCCATCCTGGCCTATACGCTGTTCGGCGGCATGTGGTCGGTGGCGGTGACGGACTTCCTGCAGATGATCATCCTGGTCGTCGGCCTGGTGGTGCTGGCCTGGTTTGCCAGCGACATGGCTGGCGGTGCCGGCAAGGTCATCGACCTGGCCGTGAGCCGCGATCTGTTCCAGTTCTGGCCCGAGCCCAGCTGGCATGAAATCCTCTTCTTCTTTGGCGCGGCCATCACCATGATGCTGGGCTCCATTCCCCAGCAGGACGTGTTCCAGCGCGTGATGTCGGCCCACAGCGAGAAGGCCGCCACGCGCGGCACCGTCATCGGTGGCTCGGCCTATATCTGCTTCGCCTTCGTACCCATGTTCCTCGTGGCCAGCGCGCTGATCATCATGCCGCAGGAGGCAGCGGAACTGCTCAAGCAGGACCCGCAGAAGGTGCTGCCCACCCTGGTCATGGACAAGATGCCCTTCGTCATGCAGGTGCTGTTCTTCGGCGCGCTGCTGTCGGCCATCAAGTCCTGTGCCTCGGCCACGCTGCTGGCACCCAGCGTGACCTTTACCGAGAACATCTGGCGCCAGTTCCGCACCCAGGCCAGCGACCGGGAAATGCTGCTGGCCATGCGCATCAGCGTGCTCGTCTTCAGCATCTGCGTGCTGGCCTACTCGATCAAGATGGAAGGAACGCCCATCTATGAGTTGGTCTCCAGCGCCTACCAGGTGCCGCTGGTCGGCGCCTTCGTGCCCCTGGTCTTCGGGCTGTACTGGAAGCGCGCCACCACGCAGGGCGCCATTTGCGCCGTGGCACTGGGCATTGGCGTGTGGGTGGTCTTCATGGCCACGCCGGCTTTGCACGAGGCATTTCCGCAGCAATTGGCGGGACTGCTGGCGGCTGTGACGGGGATGGTGGCCGGCTCACTGGCACCGCAGTGGCTGGCTAATCGCAGCGCAGACATTCTTGAATTCAGGCCCGAAAGGTAAGCGCTGCTCCTCATCATTTGCAAAAACAATTGATGACAATCATCAATAGTTATTAACTATATAGTCAGCGGCTGGGATTGTGGAGGTCCCGGAATGCTGACTTGGGTGGTGTGAAGCACAGGTCGTGACAGTACGGCGGACCTCCGAATAGCAAACGCTTGGGAGGAAGCACCGTCATGAAAACACTCAAACTGATTGCGAGGGCTCGCCGGCTGAAGCTGCGGCCTGTTGCCGGCGTCCGGTTCCGATGGAGTTGGCTTGGAGGCGCCTTGCTTGTGCCAGCCCTGTGCGGCCAGGTGGCAATGGCTGCGCCGAGGATCCCGGTCGCGCCGGTCATTGTCTGGAGCGAGGACTTCGAAAACCCGCAGACACCCCCCATCACCACGGAGGGGCGGGATCTGCTGGCCTACCAGGGCGCGGACCCTGCGGGGCAGACGTATACCGCCGACCCTCTGTACCGGATGAGTGCCAACCAGTGCAATGGCATAGTCACCTCATTCAGCCAGAATCCGGATTCTGCGGCCATGATTGCGGCGTGCGCTGTCCAAGGCAACTGGAACAGCCTGCAGCAGATGGCCGAGGTCGTCGGGCGCTATCAGGGCCAGAGTGCGGCGGCTGCACGCAACAATCACGTCATGGCAATGCTTACAGCGAATGGGACCTTTCCTGCTGGCGCAATTGCCTTTCGCACCGCCACCAATATTGCACAAAGTGCCAGCAGCAGATTTCTCACGGCCCGTACCGATGTGGTGGCGACCTTCTGCTCGTCGGGATTTACAGCCCCGCTGCTGCGTTTTTCTCTGATCAATGACGCTGGTACGGAACTGCCCATCTCCACGACCGCGATCAATCCATGCGTGGGTGGACAGTCATTCAATACAACACCTATCGGTGTTTCCGGCCCCCAGACCGCTGTGGCCCAGACAGTGACTTCTCCGGGGGCACTGCTCTTCAGCGGGGCCTCTGTCGGGTTTGTTCTGCACAACGACCAGACCGGCTCCATGGGCAACGATTCGTCGATCGACAACGCGCAGATCATCGATGTCACGCCGCAACTGGACAAGGCCTTCTCGCCTGCCAGCATCCACCTCGGCCAGGTCTCCCGGCTGACCATGACCATCACCAATACGACCGATCTGCTGCGCAAGCGAGGCTGGTCGTTTACCGACAACCTGCCTGCAGGACTGGTCGTCGAGGGCAATGCCAGCACCACCTGCCCCGGCACGACCGTGCAGGCGGCAGCAGGCGGCAGCACCGTGACCGTGTCCAACGGAGACCTGGCCCAGGGCGCCGCCTTCTGCGAGGTGAGCCTCGACGTGCGTCCGACCGCGGCAGGCAGCTTCACCAACGGTCCTTCCAACCTCTCCCTGATCGGCCTGAACCAACCGGCCACACTGGCTGTGCTGGCGGTTGCGCCAGCGGCCGACATGCAGGCCGCCAGCGTTGATCTTCCGCCGTCCATGACGGTGGGAGCACCGGTATCCGGCAGCTTCAGCTGCACCAACGCGGGACCCAGCCCTGCGGCGGCAGCCTCGTGCGCCATTTCAGGTCTGCCGGCAGGCGCTTCCGTGTCCTGCACTCCCGCTGTACCTACAGGATCGCCGCTGGCCGCAGGCGACAGCATCGCCTGCACGGTAGGCTTCACGCCTGCTGTCACGGGCGCCATCACGGCACTGGTGACGGCCGGCAGTGCAACGACAGATCTGGTGCCAAGCAACAATACGATGTCCTTCCCCTACAACCCAGGGGAGTCGGCGGACATGAGGGCCACGGAGCTGACCCTGCCACCCTCCATGGCGGTGGGCACGCCGGCATCCGGCAGCTTCAGTTGCACCAATGCGGGGCCCAGCCCTGCGGCGGCAGCCTCGTGCGCCATTTCAGGCCTGCCGGCAGGCGCTTCCGTATCCTGCACTCCCGCTGTACCTACAGGATCGCCGCTGGCCTCGGGCGCCCGCATTGACTGCACGGTGGGCTTCACGCCCACAGCGGGCGGGGCATTCACGGCCCTGGTCTCTGCCAGCAGTGGCACGCCGGACCCGGTGCCTGCCAACAACACGATCTTGCGCCCCTACAGCCCCGGGGAGCGTGCCGACATGCAGGCCACCTCCATCACGCTTCCCCTGACCATGACGGTGGGCGTGCCGGTGTCCGGCAGTTTCAGCTGCACCAATGCCGGCCCCAGTGCGGCCACGGCGGCCTCGTGCATGATCTCCGGCCTGCCAGCCGGGGCGACCACGTCCTGCACGCCCAGCGTCCCCACGGCCTCGCCATTGGCATCGGGCGGCAGCATCGCCTGCACAGTGCAGTTCACACCCACCACAACAGGCACCATCGCGGCCTTGGTGACGGCGAGCAGCAGCACGGTGGATCCGGTGCCGGCCAACAACACCAAGGCCCACCCCTTCAACCCCGTGGAGCGGGCCGATATGCAGGCCACCAGCGTCACGCTGCCGGCCACCGCCAACGTGGGTGTTCCCGTGAAGGGATCGTTCGTCTGCACGAATGCCGGCCCCAATGCGGCGGCCTTTGCCAATTGCTCCATCGCAGGGCTGCCGGCAGGTGCCAGCACCTCATGCACGCCTGCGGTGCCGACAGGCGCGCCGCTGGCCTCGGGTGCCAGCATTTCCTGCGCGGTGAGCTTCACGCCCACCACGCAGGGCAGCCTGACAGCCACCGTGACGGCGGTCAGTGGAACCACGGACCCGGAGCCGGCCAACAATTCGCGGGATCAGGAATTGGTGGTTGCTGCCGCATTGACGCCGGAGCCGGTCCCCGCCACCGGGGTGCCCGCCCTGGTGCTGCTGGGCCTTGCCGTCATGCTGGCCGGTATGGGGATGCAGCGGCGCCGGGCACGGCGCTGACCATGGATGCGGCCGGCGCCCCGGCAGCGGGGCCGGCACCGCCCTGATGGAATGCCAGTCCCCGCGACTGGCATTTTGCATTTCGGGCCATCAGGTACCGACTGATGCATGCGGCTTGCGGCTTTCCGGCCTGGGCCTTTGGGGGCAAGGCAGCCGCAGTATCGGGCGGATGCCTATAATCGAAAGTTTTGCATCTTCTCTCGTACAAGCATTAGCGCCATGCCTATTTATGCATACAAGTGTGGCTCCTGCGGTCATGCCAAGGACGTGCTGCGGAAAATCTCGGATGCTCCGCTGACGACCTGCCCGGCCTGTGGTGCCGAGGCCTTTTCCAAGCAGCTGACGGCTGCCGGCTTCCAGCTCAAGGGCTCGGGCTGGTACGCGACAGACTTCAAGAACAGCGGCAGCAAGAGCGCCGCCACGCCGGCTCCAGCGGCCGGCACCCAGGCCTCGGATACATCTGCCGCACCTGCGACAACTGCGCCTGCGCCTGCTGCGGCCCCCGCATCCGCTCCCGCACCCTCCACGGGCCATTAATCAAGGCTTGCATTTCTCATGTCCGCTCTGCGCAAATGGCTGTTCGCCGGCCTGCTGGTGATTGTTCCTCTGGTGATCACGCTGGGCGTGCTCAACTGGATCATCGGCACGCTGGACCAGACGCTGGCCATCCTGCCCGAGGCCTGGCATCCGGACCGGCTGCTGGGTTTCCACATTCCCGGCTTCGGCGTGGTGCTCACGCTGCTGATCCTGCTGGTGGTTGGCGCTGCGGCCAGCAACTTCATCGGCCGCAAGCTTGTCTCCTGGGGCGATGCGGTGGTCAGCCGCATTCCCGTAGTGCGCTCCATTTATTCCAGCGTCAAGCAGGTGTCCGACACCGTCTTCTCGGACAGTGGCAATGCGTTTCGCACCGCCGTGCTGGTGCAGTGGCCGCGCGAAGGCGTCTGGACCGTGGCCTTCGTCACCGGCTCGCCCAGCGGAGAGGTCGCCGCCTATCTGCGTGACGAATACCTGAGCGTCTTCGTGCCGACAACGCCGAACCCGACGGGCGGCTATTTCGTCATCGTTCGCAAGAGCGATTGCATCGAGCTGGAAATGAGCGTGGATGCCGCGCTCAAGTACATTGTTTCGATGGGCGTGGTGACTCCTCCGGATCTCACACTGCCCGCGGAATCCAAATAACAAACTGTCGCGCCCATCCCGGGCGCAGGAAGCTTTTCATCATGGCCATGCGCTCCCATTACTGCGGTCTAGTGACCGAAGCCCTGATGGGCGAAACCGTTACCCTGTGCGGCTGGGTGAACCGTCGCCGCGACCATGGCGGCGTGATCTTCATCGACCTGCGCGACCGCGAAGGCTATGTGCAGGTGGTCTGCGACCCCGACCGTGCCGAGATGTTCAAGACCGCCGAAGGCCTGCGCAACGAGTTCTGCGTGCAGGTCAAGGGCCTGGTGCGCGCACGTCCCGAAGGCACGACCAACGACAAGCTCAAGAGCGGCCAGATCGAAGTGCTGTGCCACGAGCTGAACGTGCTCAACGCCTCGGTCACGCCTCCGTTCCAGCTGGACGACGAGAACCTGTCCGAGACCGTGCGCCTGACCAACCGCGTGCTGGACCTGCGCCGCCCCTACATGCAGCGCAACATGATGCTGCGCTACCGCACGGCCATCCAGGTGCGCAACTTCCTGGACAAGGAAGGCTTCATCGACATCGAAACGCCCATGCTGGGCAAGAGCACGCCCGAAGGCGCGCGCGACTACCTGGTGCCCAGCCGCGTGCACGATGGCGAGTTCTTCGCCCTGCCGCAGTCGCCCCAGCTGTACAAGCAGATGCTGATGGTGGCCGGCTACGACCGCTACTACCAGATCACCAAGTGCTTCCGCGACGAAGATCTGCGCGCCGACCGCCAGCCCGAGTTCACGCAGATCGACTGCGAGACCTCGTTCCTGGGCGAAGAGGAAATCCGCGCCATCTTCCAGCGCATGATCACCGAGGTCTTCAAGACCCAGCTGGACGTGGATCTGGGCGAGTTCCCGATGATGACGTACCAGGATGCGGCCTTCCGCTTCGGCTCGGACAAGCCCGACCTGCGCGTCAAGCTCGAGTTCACCGAACTGACCGAAGTCATGAAGGACGTGGACTTCAAGGTGTTCTCCACCCCCGCCACGACCAAGGGCGGCCGCGTGGTCGCGCTGCGCGTGCCCGGCGGCTCGCAGATCTCGCGCGGCGAGATCGACCAGTACACCGAATTCGTCAAGATCTACGGCGCCAAGGGCCTGGCCTGGATCAAGGTCAACGAAGTGGCCAAGGGCCGCGATGGCCTGCAGTCTCCCATCGTCAAGAATCTGCATGACGCGGCCATTGCCGAGATCCTCAAGCGCACGGGCGCACAGGACGGCGACCTCATCTTCTTCGGCGCCGACAAGGAAAAGATCGTCAACGACTCCATCGGCGCGCTGCGCCTGAAGGTGGGTCACAGCGAATTCGGCAAGGCCAACGGCCTGTTCGAGAACCGCTGGGCGCCGCTGTGGGTGGTGGACTTCCCCATGTTCGAGCACGACGAGGAAAACGACCGCTGGGCGGCCGTGCACCATCCCTTCACCTCGCCCAAGGACGGCCACGAGGAGCTCATGGTCACCGACCCGGCCAACTGCCTGGCCAAGGCCTACGACATGGTCCTGAACGGCTGGGAGCTGGGTGGCGGCTCGGTGCGTATCCACCGCGCCGACGTGCAGAGCAAGGTGTTTGACGCGCTCAAGATCTCGCCCGAAGACGCTCGCGCCAAGTTCGGCTACCTGCTGGACGCGCTGCAGTACGGCGCGCCCCCGCACGGTGGCCTGGCCTTCGGCCTGGACCGCCTGATCACGCTGATGACGGGTGCCGACTCCATCCGTGACGTGATCGCCTTCCCCAAGACCCAGCGTGCCCAGGACCTGCTGACGCAGGCGCCTTCGCCCGTGGACGAAAAGCAGCTGCGCGAGCTGCACATCCGCCTGCGCAACCCGCTGGCGGCCACCCAGGGCTGAGGACCGGGCCTGGCGGCTTGATACGGACGGCAGAAGCTGGCACAGCTTCTGCCGTTTTTCTTTTTGCGGAGAGCTTTCATGCGTTTTCAAGGCATTGCATCGGTGGCGCTGGCTGTGCTGGCAGGGCTGGGCCTGTCCGGCTGCGGGGAAAAGAAGACCGAGCTGGGGCAGGGCGGCTCGGAGATCACCGGCTCCGCCGGGCCGCTGGGCGCGAACAATGGCTCGCGCGAACTCGTGCGCTGCGACGCGCCCGTGGCCACGCTGGCCCTGGCCGAGAATCCCAACGGCTACGTCATGGGGTCGGGCTACCAGTTGCCCGCCTCGCCCGTGCCGCTGATCAAGCTGCTGGCCCAGCAAAGCGGGTGCTTTCGTGTGGTGGACCGGGGCGCGGGCCTGCGCGGCACGGTGCAGGAGCAGGACCTGAAGAACGCCGGCGTACTGCGCGAGAACTCCACGGTGCGCAAGGGCCGTGGCTACGAGGCGCAATACACGCTGACGCCCAGCCTGACCTTCAGCGAGCAGGACGCGGGTCGGGGTCTGGCCGGCGTGGTTGCCATGATTCCGGTGCTGCGGGACATTGCGGGGCTGGTCGGCATGGTCGAGCAGGTCAAGTTCAAGGAGGCGC
Organism: Delftia sp. Lp-1; assembly: GCF_020523835.1. NCBI lineage: Bacteria > Pseudomonadati > Pseudomonadota > Betaproteobacteria > Burkholderiales > Comamonadaceae > Delftia > Delftia sp. Lp-1. The sequence goes on from NZ_JAJALJ010000001.1 coordinate 662,340, forward strand.
AGACCGCGCTGCTGCTGTCGGACAACGAAACCACCGAGCAGGTGGCCGCTGCCACGGGTGCCGCCCGCACCACCGATCTGGGCGTGGGCGGCATGGTGCTGGGCCGCCTGGGCGCGGCGGGCGCGGGCTGGAGCAATACCAACGAGGGCAAGGTCATCGCCGCCGCCTTTCTGGATGCGCACAACCAGCTCGTGCATCAGGTACGCGCGCTGCAGGCCAAGGAGCTGCCGCCTCCCGTGGCGACCAAAGCGGTCCAGGGCAAGGGCTGATGCCTGCCATGCCAGGCTACAAGATCCCTGAATCGGTGCTGGTCGTCATCTACCGCGATGACGGGCAGGTGCTGCTGATGCGCCGCACGGCACCGGCGCCTGAGGGCGGGGAGTTCTGGCAGTCGGTGACGGGCAGCAAGGACCATGAAGGCGAGTCCTGGCGCGAGACCGCAGTGCGCGAGGTGCGGGAAGAAACCGGCATCGATCCCGAGGCGCCCGGCTGCCTGCTGCAGGACTGGGCGCTGGAGAACATCTACACCATCTACCCGGCCTGGCAGCACCGCTATGCACCCGGTGTATGGCACAACCGCGAGAGGGTTTTCGGCCTGCGGATTCCGTCCTACACCCCTGTGTTCTTGAATCCGAGGGAACATACCGCATCTGCTTGGCATCATTGGCATGGCGCTGCCGAGCGCTGCTACTCCCCGTCCAATGCGGAAGCCATCCTGATGCTGCCGCGATTCGCTTCACTGGAGCTGGACTGATCCCGACCCCTGTGTTCCTGACCGCCTATGACTGACAACGTGAAATCCTCCCACGAGGTGGACCCCGGCCCGTCCATACTGCGCGTCGCGACCTACAACATCCACAAGGGCGTGCAAGGAATGGGTCCCGTGCGCCGCCTGGAAATCCACAACCTGGGACACGCTGTGGAGCAGCTCGATGCCGACATCGTCTGCCTGCAGGAAGTGCGCAAGATGAACCACAAGGAGGCCGCCTACTTCGAGCGCTGGCCCCAGGTGTCGCAGGCGGAGTATCTGGCTCCCCTGGGCTACGAGGCCGTCTACCGCACCAATGCCTACACGCGCCATGGTGAGCATGGCAACGCGCTGCTCACCCGCTGGCCCGTGGTGGGCCACCAGCACGAAGACATCTCCGACCACCGCTTCGAGCAGCGGGGCCTGCTGCATGTGGAGGTGGAAGTGCAGAACCGGCGCGTGCACACCATCGTGGTGCACCTGGGCCTGATCCCCGGCAGCCGCGTGCGCCAGGTCTCCCAGCTCAAGCGCTTCATCGAGCGCGAGGTGCCGCCTGGCGCCCCCGTGGTGGTGGCGGGCGACTTCAACGACTGGGGTGGCCAGATCAAGCGCATGCTCGGCGGTTTCGGCCTGTACGAATACGACGAATTGCCCAGCGTGCCCACCTATCCCTCGCGCCTGCCGCTGGCCCAGCTGGACCATGTCTACGTGCGCGGCCTCACCCCGCTGGGCCTGCATGTGCCCAAGGGACGCATCTGGTGGCGCATGTCCGACCATCTGCCGCTGATTGCCGAATTCCGCCTCTAGCCCCGAGTTCTGTCACACAAGCCATTCTTTTGCTATTGAAATGATAGCTTTCAGCGCGGGCAGAACCTGCGTTTGGGTGGAAAATCCCTTGCGTGCCATGCCGCGGGTTTCGCTGTTACCATGCCAGCCATGTTCAGAGAACTCGTCGACATGAAACAAGACAGCCAGACCGAGGGCACCCCCGTCTCGGTCAAGATCCGCGAACGGTTGAAGCAGGCGCAAAAGCGCTTTCATGCGAACGACAACATCTCCGAATTCATCGAGCCCGGTGAACTCGAGCTGTTGCTCGACGAAGTCCAGGACAAGATGCAGGGCGTGCTCGACAGCATGGTCATCGACACCACGCACGACCACAACACGCGCGCCACGGCGCGCCGCGTGGCCAAGATGTATGTCAACGAAGTGTTCCGTGGCCGCTATGTGGCGCAGCCCGCCATCACCGAGTTCCCCAACGCCGAGCACCTCAACGAGCTGATGATCGTCGGCCCGATCACGGTGCGCAGCGCCTGCAGCCACCATCTGTGCCCGGTGATCGGCAAGATCTGGATCGGCGTGCTGCCCAACAAGAACACCAATGTCATCGGCCTGTCCAAGTACGCGCGGCTGGTGGACTGGATCATGGGCCGCCCCCAGATCCAGGAAGAGGCCATCATCCAGCTGGCCGACCTGATCCTCGACAAGACCCGCCCCGACGGCCTGGCCGTGGTCATGGAGGCTTCGCACTTTTGCATGTCCTGGCGCGGCGTGCGCGAGATGGACAGCAAGATGCTGAACTCCGTCATGCGCGGCGCCTTCCTCACCAATCCTGAACTGCGCCGCGAGTTCCTCTCGCTGGTGTCCAGCCGCAGGTAACTCCCCGGGGTGGCGTCCCCGGACGCCTCAGACAAGACCCCAGGCTGCGCAGTGCGCGGCCTTTTTTCTTTCCCGCGCCACGCCCCGCTTTCCTCCGGACCTGTCCATGTCGCTGCAAGCCTTTGCCCTGATCATCATTGCCGGCCTCATCCATGCCGGCTGGAACATCGTGGCCAAGAAGGCGGGCGGCGACTCGCGCTTCGCCTTCTTCACCTCGGTCATCATGATGGTGATCTGGGCGCCGCTGGGCTGGTGGGTGGGGCGCGATGTGGTGCCCACATGGGGCCGCAACGAATGGCTGGTGGTGCTGGCCAGCGGCCTGCTGCACGTGGCCTACTACGTCACCTTGCTGCGCGGCTACCGCAGCGCGGACCTCACCGTGGTCTATCCGCTGGCGCGCGGCTCGGGGCCGCTGCTGTCGTCCATGGTGGCGGTGGTCTTCCTGGGGGAGCAGATTTCCTCGCTGGGCGTGCTGGGCATTGCCGGCGTGGTGGTTGGCGTGTTCCTGATCGCGGGCGGCCCCGGCCTGCTGCGCGCACGCCATGACCCCGAAGCGCGCGAGCGGCTGCGGCTGGGCCTGTGGTACGGCCTGCTGACGGGCGCCTTCATCGCCAGCTATACCGTGGTGGACGGCTACGGCGTGAAGATGCTGCTGATGTCGCCCATCCTCATCGACTACATGGGCAACTTCGTGCGCGTGTTCCTGCTCGCTCCCGTGGTGCTGCGCGACCTGCCCACTGCGCGCAGCCTGTGGCGCGCGCAGTGGCGCTTCGCGGCCCTGGTGGCGCTGATCAGTCCCATCGCCTATGTGCTGGTGCTTTACGCCATGCAGGATGCGCCCATGTCGCACGTGGCGCCTGCGCGCGAAGTCTCCATGCTGTTCGCGGCGCTGATCGGTGGCCACATGCTGCGCGAGGGAGACCGCCTGGCGCGCATTGCAGGCGCGGTGTGCATTGCCGTCGGCGTGACGGCGCTGGGCCTGGGCTGAGCGCCATGGCTGCAATGCGGGTGCTGGGCTGCGATTTCAGCAGCCGGCCTACGGCGCGCAAGCCCATCACCATGGCCCTGGGCCGTCTGCTGGCTGGCGACACGGTGATCCTGCAGGATTTGCTGGAGTTCGCCTCGCTGGACGCATGGGCCGCCTGGCTGGCCCGGCCCGCCGATGCGGCGCAGTCGGCCTGGGTGGGCGGATTCGACCTGCCTTTCGGCCTGCCGCGCGAACTGGTGGAGCAACTGGGCTGGCCCACGGACTGGGCGGCCTGCATGGATCACTACGCCGGCCTCACGCGCCAGGCCATACGCGAGCAGTTCAAGGCCTTTTGTGCGGCGCGGCCCGCAGGCGGCAAGTTCGCGCACCGCGCCACGGACGGGCCTGCCGGTGCCAGCCCTTCCATGAAATGGGTGAACCCGCCCGTGGCCTACATGCTGCATGCCGGGCTGCCCTTGCTGCGCGCGGCCGGCGTGCATCTGCCGGGCCTGCAACGGCCAGGCGAAGGCGATGCGCGCCGCGTGGCACTGGAAGCCTATCCGGGTATGCTGGCGCGCGCCGTGATCGGCCGCCTCAGCTACAAAAGCGACGAACCTGCGCGGCAAACGCCCGAACGCCATCAGGCGCGTGCGCAATTGCTGGCGGTGCTGGAGCGCGGCGACAACCCGCTGGCGCTGCGCCTGCAGATTGATGGCGAAGAAACCCGCAACCAGTTGCTGGCGGACGGCAGCGGAGACCGGCTGGACGCCGTGATCTGCATGCTGCAGGCCGCCTGGGCCGCGGCCCGCCATGCGCAGGGCGATGCGCTCTACGGATTGCCGCACGACCTGGACCCGCTGGAAGGCTGGATCGTCACGGCGCAAGCCTGACCCAAGCCGCGCTGGAACATGGGATGAATCGAAAAGAGAGAAGCGATGCCGACCTTTGAAACCCTGCTGGCCTTTTTTGGCGTGGCCGTGCTGTTGGGCCTGAGCCCGGGGCCTGACAACCTGTTTGTGCTCATGCAATCGGCCCAGCGCGGCTGGCGCGTGGGACTGTGCGTGGTGCTGGGCCTGTGCCTGGGGCTGGTGGTGCATACGGCGGCGGTTGCGTTGGGCCTGGCGGCGCTGGTGGCTGCATCGCCCCTGCTGTTCACCGCCATCAAGCTGTGCGGCGCGGCCTATCTGGCCTGGCTGGCCTGGGGCGCGCTGCGCGCCGTGGCCCGGCCGGGCGAGATGCCGCAGGCCGGCGCAGCCGACCCGCTGACCCCCGCACGGGCACTGCGCTGGGTGGGGCGTGGCGTGGTGATGAACCTCACCAATCCCAAGGTGCTGATCTTCTTCCTGGCCTTTCTGCCGCAGTTCGCGGACCCCGCACGCGGCAGCGTGGCCACCCAGGTAATGGTGCTGGGCTGCGTGTTCATGCTGGCGGCGCTGCTGGTGTTCGGCGCCATCGCCTGCTGTTCGGGCTGGTTCGGCGTGTTGCTTCAGCGCTCCGTGCGCGCCCAGAACTGGCTCAACCGCGTGGCCGGGCTGGTCTTTCTGGGCATGGCCGTGCGGCTGGCCCTGGTGCAGCGTTAGGAATACTCTGCTTTTCGCTGCGGGCCACGGCGCAAGGGCCGGGCCGTGGCACAGTCCACGCCATGCTTTCCCGATTGCGCAATCTTTCATGGCCTGCCGCCTTGCTGATGGCGGGATTGTCCGGACTGGCCCTGCTGATGGTGGCGCTCTGGCTGGTGGGCAGCCTGTTGAGCCAGCCGGACCACCAGCCTGTCGGCGCGCCGCCCGCGGGCTGGCCGGTCCAGACGCTGCAGTTGCCCACCGACGAGGGCGGGCAGGTCCGGGGCTGGTTCGCCAAGGGGCAGCCGGGCCATGGGGCCGTGCTGCTGCTGCACGGCGTGTACGCAGACCGGCTGGCCATGCTGGCGCGTGCGCGCATGCTCCATCGGCAGGGATACTCCGTCTGCCTGATCGACCTGCCCGCGCACGGCGAAAGCAGTGGCGAGCGCATCAGCTTCGGCATGGTCGAAGGCGCAGGCGTGCGTGCCGCCATGGCCTATGTGCGGCAACAGCTGCCGGGCGAGAAAGTGGCGGTGATCGGCACATCGCTGGGCGGCGCGGCCCTGCTTTTGTCCCATGTGGCGCCGGGGCCGGATGCGGTGGTGCTGGAGTCCGTGTTCCCCGACATCCGGCAGGCCATAGACAACCGCGTGCGCGCGCACATCGGCTGGCTGGCGGACGTGGTCACGCCCTTGCTGGCGTGGCAGCTGCCGCTGCGCCTGCATCTGGAGCTGGCGCACCTGCGTCCCATCGACCATGTGAAGGCGCTGGGCGCTCCCGTGCTGATCGCGGCCGGCCTGCAGGACCGGCACACCACGCCCGCAGAAACGCGCGAGCTGTTCGATGCGGCGCGTGAACCCAAGGCGCTGTGGATGGTGGAAGGCGCCGCACATGTGGACCTGTACGACTACGCGCCCAAGCCCTACGAGCAGCGGGTGCTGGGATTCCTGGATCGATATCTGGGCCATTGATGGAGACAATGGCGGGCAGGCCTTGACCTGCCCATCTGACGCCGTCTCCACCAAGCCCATGCCACAGACCACGGCCCACACCATTGCCATTGCCCAGGTCCTGCAGATCGTGCAGGGCGTGCAGCGCAATGGCATGGATGTGCCAGCCATCCTGCGCCGCGCCGGCATTGCGCCGGCCTTGCTGGATGCGCCGCTGTCGCGCGTGACCCAGGCGCAGTACGCGGCGCTGATCCGCGTGCTGCGCCGCGTCTGCCGCGACGAGCTGTGGGGCCTGTGCCGCCATCCGCTGCCCGTGGGCAGTTTTGCCCAGGCCTGCCGCACCATGCTGCCCTGCCGCACGCTGGGCGAGGCATTGCAGGCCGGGCTGCGTTTCTACCGCCTGGTGCTGCGGGACTTCGCTCCCCGGCTGCAGGTGGTGGATGGCGTGGCCCGCATCGCCATGGTGTCGCTGCGCGAGCGTGATGCGCCGCTGGCCTATGCCGAGCGTTCCTTTTGCTTTCTGGGCTATGGCGTCATGTCCTGGCTGGTGTCGCGCAGGATTGAGCTGACGGGCGTGTGTGCACCGGCCGGAGCCAGCATGCCGTATGGCACGGAGGCGCAGCGCCTGTTCCTGGCGCCGCTGCAGCGGGACCGCGACTTCACGGGGCTGGAGTTCGATGCGCGCTGGCTGGAGCTGCCCGTTGTGCAGACCCCGGAGAGCCTGGCCGAATTCCTGGACCAGGCGGCCATGGGCCTGGTGATCCGCTACCGCGACCGCACGCGCCTGGGCGAGCGCATCCGCCGCCTGCTGCGCCGCGATCTGGCGGGGGAGCTGCCTTCGCTGGAGCAGGTCGGCGCCGCGCTGTCCATGACACCGCAGACGCTGCGCCGCCGCCTGCGCGACGAAGGCCTGGGCTTCCAATCCCTCAAGGACGACCTGCGCCGCGACGCCGCCATCGAATTGCTGAACCGCCCGGATCTGACCCTGGCCGACATTGCGGCCCGCGTGGGGTTTGCGGAGGCCAGCACCTTTCACCGCGCCTTCAAGGGCTGGACCGGCCTGCCGCCGGGCGCCTACCGGCAGGCCCAGCATCGCGGCCGCTGATCTTTTTTGCCAATCATTTTGAGACGATCGGCGATTGGTGGCTGAAGGCCCGGTGGCCACACTGTCCATGGACCCTGCCACTGCGGCAGGGCACACCGCCCCGCCAACGGGGGCGGAGCACCGAAGGACAAGGAGACAAGCCATGGAATCGAGCCGACGCGGCTGCCTGCGGGCGGCGCTGGCATGCGCCGCCAGCGCCTCACTGGGTGCCGCCCTGGGAACGGCATCGCCGATCGCCTTTGCACAGCCGGCAGGTGGTGCCTATCCGTCCAAGCCGCTGCGCATGGTGATTCCCTATCCGGCGGGTGGCGGCACGGACATCATCGGCCGCATCATTGCCCAGCAACTGAGCCAGGCCTGGGGCCAGCCCGTGGTGGTGGAGAACCGGCCGGGCTCCAGCGGCATCATCGGTGGCGATGTGGTGGCCAAGTCGGCGCCCGATGGCTATACGCTGCTGCTGGGGATCACGGCCATGATCCAGGCGCCTGCGCTGTACGCCAAGATGCCTTATGACGTGCTCAAGGACTTTGCCCCCGTATCGCAGGTGGCCTTGTCCTCGGACCTGTTCGTGGTGCCGCGCGACGTGCCGGCCACGACGCTGCCGGAGTTCATCGCCCTGGTCAAGGCCCATCCGGGCAAGTACAGCAACGGCAACTACGGCAACGGCACCTCCTCGCACATGCATGGCGAGCTGCTGCGTGCCCGGGCCGGGCTGGATCTGGCGCTGATTCCCTACAAGGGCGCAGCGCCGCTGGTCAACGATGTGCTGGGCGGGCAGCTGTCGTCGGGCTTCATCGACGTGTCCTCGGCCAATGCGCACCTGAAGTCCGACAAGATCCGCATCCTGGCCATCACGGGCATGCAGCGCCATCCGGCGCTGCCCGAGGTGCCCACCTTTGCCGAGCTGGGGCTGGCGGGCTTCGAGGCCAATGGCTGGTTTGCCACCTTCGTGGCGGCGGGAACGCCCCGGCCCATCGTGGACAAGCTCTCGGCCGAGGTTCGGCGCATCGTGGCCTCGCCCGAACTCAGCGGGCGCCTGGCGGCCATGGGGCTGCGCCCGGTGGGCGGTACGCCCGAGGAGCTGTCAGCGGCCATGGCGCGCGACCTGCCGCGCTGGGCGCGCATCGTCAAGGATGCGGGAATCAGGCTGGAGTAGCCGGCACTGCTCGTGCCCGTGCCTGTGCGCCGTCTTCGCTGTCGCCAGCGTCCTGGCCCGGCGGCAGGGGCTGTGGCCAGGCAGGCTGCGGCGGCCGCAACTGCTCCAGCACGCGGCTGAGCCGCAGCACGCCCAGGTCGTCAAAGCGGCGGCCCGCGATCTGCACGCCGATGGGCAACTGCCCGTCATGCCCGCAGGGCACGGACGCGGCGGGCTGCTCGGACATGTTGTAGGGCACGGTGAAGGCAATGTGCTCCAGCGGTCGCAGCGGGTCGTTGGTAGGGCTGGGCAGGTGGGCCGGGAAGGCCGTGATCGGCGCCACAGGCGACAGCACATAGTCGAAGGCCGCCGTGGCACGCACCGTGGCCACGCGCAGCAGGTACGATTGCTGGCTGGCCACGAACAGCTGGGTGGCGGTGATGGACCCGGCACTGTCGGCCCAGTCGCGGATGAAGGGCAGGACCACGCGGCGCTGGGCGTCCGGCAGCGACTGCATTTCCACATGCGAGCGCATGCGCCAGAAATGGTCGAGGCCGTCGAGCATGTCGCGGGTGAGCCAGGGCTGGATGATCTCGATATGGGCGCCGGCCGATTCCAGCCAGGCCGCAGCCTGCTCCACCACGGCACGCACGCGGGGCTGCAGGGGCAGGCCGCAGCCGGCATCCAGCAGCAGGCCTATGCGCAGGCCGCGCACCTGGGTGGGGTCCATGTCGAAGCTATTCCAGGCAATGTCCTGGTGCGGCAAGCCCATGCTGTCGCGCGCATCGGGCAGGGACAGCGCCTGCATCATCAGCGCGGCGTCGGCCACGCTGCGCGTCATGGGGCCGGCGCAGCGGCCGGTGTACGGCGGGTCGATGGGCACGCGGCCCAGGCTGGGCTTGAGGCCGAAGATGCCGCACCAGCCTGCGGGCAGGCGGATGGAGCCGCCAATGTCCGTGCCCACATGCAGCGGCCCGTAGCCGGCCGCCGCAGCGGCGCCCGCGCCTGCGCTGGAGCCGCCCGGCGTCTTGTCCAGATCCCAGGGGTTGAAGGTGTTGCCGTGCAGCGAGGACAGGCCCGAGGACAGCATGCCGTAGTCGGGCATGGTGGTCTTGGCGAAGAGGATGGCGCCCGCTTCGCGCAGGCGCGCAGCGGGTGGTGCGTCCAGCGGGGCTGCGACCTGGGGCGTGGCGGCCGTGCCCACGGGGGTGGGGTCGCCGCGCGTGGTGATGTTGTCCTTGACCGTGGCGGGGACGCCGTCGAGCAGGCCTGCCGGCTCGCCGCGCAGCCAGCGGGCCTCGCTGGCGCGTGCCTGGGCCAGTGCGGCCTCGGGGCGCAGCAGGTAGGTGGCGCCCAGGGCCGGCTCCCAGCGCTGCACATGGGCCAGCAGCTCTTGCATGACCTCGACGGGCGAGAGGCTGCGCTCCCGGTAGGCGCGCAGCAGCGCATGGGCGGGTAGGTCGTGCAGGGCCTGTGTCGTTCCAGTCATCGCGGCTTCCTTGAGGATGGCGGTTCCAGCGGCAGATCTGCTGCAGTTTGGACCGGGGCCACCGGCGCGCCTGTCGCCTGTGGCTCAGCCGGTGCGCGGCTCAGGTGGCCCAAGACAGTGCCGAGAGATCGTTGACGAAGATGGGCATGTCCTTCCACAGTCCGCGCAGGTTCTTGTTGGCCACGGTGACCCATTGCGGCGTGTAGAGGAAGGCGTGCACGCAATCCTGGGCCAGCAGGCGCTGGGCATCGCCCAGCAGGCGTGAGCGGTCGGCGGGGCGCGAGGCGTTCTTGATCTTGTCGTACAGCTCGTTGAACTGGGACGACTGGTAGCCCCAGTAGTAGTCGGGCTTGGCGAAGTTGCCCAGGTCGAAGGGCTCGACATGGGAGATCAGCGTCAGGTCGTAGTTCTTGAGGGTGTAGGTGCCCGACAGCCACTGCGCCCATTCGACGTTCTGCAGCTTGGCGCGGATGCCGATCTTGGCCAGTTGCGCGGCAATCACCTCGCCGCCCTGGCGCGCGTAGGGCGTGGGCGGCAGCGTCATGGTCAGCTCCAGCGGGGTCTTGACGCCGGCCTCGGCCAGCAGCGCCTTGGCCTTTTCCACGTCGAAGGGGTTGATGCCCGTGGTGTCCACATAGCCAAAGGCCGTGGGCACGTAGTAGCTGCCGATGGGCAGGCCGTAGCCGTCACCCGCGCCGTCGATCACGGCCTTGCGGTCGATGGCCGCGGCGATGGCGCGGCGCACGCGCGCGTCGCCCAGGGGCTTGCGTGCGTTGTTCATGGCCAGGATGGTCTTGGCGCGCGAGCCGCTGACCACGACCTGGAAGCGCCCGTTGGCCTTGAACTGGGCCACGCTGCGCGGCGTCACGCGCGGGAAGGCATCGACATCGCCAGCCAGCAGCGCAGCGACCTGGGCCGCAGGGTCCGAGATGAAGCGAAAGCTGGCGCGGCGAATCCGCAGGCCGGAGGCCATGCGGTGCTGCGGCCAGGCCGTGAGCGTGACCGAGGCGCCCTTGCTCCAGTTGCCCAACTGGTAAGGGCCCGTGCCCACGGGGCGCGTGGCGTTGGTGGCCGCGCTCTTGGGCTCGACGATGATGGAAGTCGCCTGGCCGAGCACGAAGAGGAAGTCGGGATCGATGTCCTTGTTGATCACGACCACGGTATGGTCGTCCACCACGCGCGTGGACAGGGAGGCGAAGGTCCGCTTGTCCTTGTTGGTGCTCTTGTCGTCGCCCGCCCGGTCGAAGGAATACTTCACGCTGTGGGCGTTGCAGGGCTCGCCGTTCTGAAAACTCACGCCCTTGCGCAGGCGGAAGGTGTAGGTCTTGAGGTCGGGCGAGACCTCCCAGCTCTCGGCCAGCAGCGGCGAGACGCTGCCGTCCGGGTTGATCTTGGTCAGCGTCTCGAACAGGTTGTAGAGCACGATCTCGCCGATGGACGATGCGGCGCCAGCCGTGGGGTCCAGCCCCGGGGGCTCCAGCGTCATCGCCAGCGTGATGCTGTCCTTGCGGCTCTGGGCCAGCGCAGGCCAGGGCATCAGCAGGGGCAGGCCGGCAGCAGCGGAGCTGGCCAGCAGGGAACGGCGGTTGAACATGAACAGGTCTCCGGAAATTCTTGCAGATGGTTCTCGGGCCGCTGTCTGCGGCCTGCAGCAGTGTTTTTACACCACGGCGCACGGGTGCGTGGCCCTGGGGGCCTGGTCCGCGCGGGCGGCCGTCAGCTTTCAGGCCCGGTGCTGCAGGGCGATGCGCGGCACGGCCCGGACCAGGGCCTGCGTATACGGGTGCTGCGGGGCGTGGAACAGCTGCTGCGGCGCTCCGCGCTCGACGATGCGGCCCTCGCTCAGCACGATGGCGTCGTCGCACAGGTGCTGGACCACGGCCAGGTCGTGGCTGATGAACAGATAGGACAGGCCCAACTGCTGCTGCAGATCGTGCAGCAGGTTCAGCACCTGGGCCTGCACCGAGACGTCCAGCGCACTCACGGGCTCATCGGCCACGATGAGGCGGGGCCGTGTGATCAATGCCCGCGCAATGGCGATGCGCTGGCGCTGGCCGCCCGAGAACTCGTGCGGGTACTTGTCCAGATCCTGCGCGCGCAGGCCGACCTGTTCCAGCGTGGCGCGGGCCTGGTCGCGCCGGGCGCTGCGTTCGGGCGACGCAGGCTGGGCGAGCAGGGGTTCGCAGACGATGTGCTCCACCGTCATGCGCGGGTCCAGCGAGCCGTAGGGGTCCTGGAACACCATCTGGAAGTCGCGGCGTGCCGTCCGCAGTGCCTGGCGACCCAACTGGTGCAGATCCTGGCCCAGCAGCCGTACGCTGCCGGCGCTGGGCGTGTCCAGCGCCATGACCAGGCGTGCCAGCGTGGACTTGCCTGAGCCCGACTCGCCCACCACCCCCAGGCTGCGCCCCGCCGTCAGCGTGAAATCCACGCCGCGCAGCGCATGCACCTGCTCCGGCGCGCGCCACAGCGACCGGCGCGGCAGCTGGTAGCTGCGGGCCAGGCCTGTCACTTGCAGCAGGGGTACATCGGAGGCCGGTGACGTCTGGCCCGGTGGCGTCTGGAGGGGGTGCCTTGTCATGCGCATTCCTGTGCAGGCAGGCCCTGTGCAATGGCCTCGGGGCGCAGGCAGCGCACCACATGCGGCTGTGCCCAGGCCTGCAGGGATGCGGGCGTGGGCCGCTGCGGGCGCTCCAGTACCACGGGGCGCGGGCGCTCGCTGTGGCAGGTCGGCTCGGTGAAGCTGCAGCGGCCCGCGAAGGCGCAGCCGGCCGGCAGGTCCACCAGCTCGGGCACGGTGCCGGCAATGGTGGGCAGCCGGGCCGGCGGCAGGCTGCCTGGGGCGGACAGGTCCAGCTGGGGCCTGGCCGCGAACAGGCCGCGCGTATAGGGATGGGCGCGGCGCGCGAAGATGGCCTCGGTCATGCCGCTTTCGACCACGCTGCCGCCGTACATGACCAGCAACTGCTCCACGTTCTGCGCGATCACGCCCAGGTCGTGAGAGATCAGCAGCAGGGCCATGGAATGCTCGGCCACCAATTCCTGCAGCAGGTCCAGGATTTGCTGCTGAACGGTCACGTCCAGCGCCGTCGTGGGTTCGTCGGCAATCAGCAGGTCGGGCCCGCAGGCCAGGGCCATGGCGATGGTGATGCGCTGGCGCTGGCCGCCCGAGAACTGGTGCGGATAGTCGTCATAGCGCTGGGCCGCACGGGCAATGCCCACGCGCTCCAGCAGCGCCACCGCATGCGCGCGCGCGGCCTGGCGGCCCAGGCGCAGGTGATGGCGCAGCGGCTCGGCCACCTGGCGGCCGATGCCGTGCACGGGGTTCAATGCCGTCATCGGCTCCTGGAACACCATGGCCATGCGGTTGCCGCGCAGGCGGCACAGCGCGTTCTCGTCCATGTCCAGCAGCTCCTTGCCGTTGAGCTGGATGCTGCCGTCCACCTGCGCATGCTCGGGCAGCAGGCCCATCAGCGCCAGGGCGGTCAGCGACTTGCCGCAGCCCGACTCGCCGATCAGGCCCAGCGTGGCGCCGCGCTCCAGGATGAACTCCAGGTTCTGCACGGCGCGCGCGCGGCCGCGCGGGGTCTGCAAGGTGATGGTGAGGCCGGAGACTTCGAGCAGGGGCATGGGCGCGTGCCTTCCTCAGCGCTGGCGCGACAGGCGCGGGTCGAGCAGATCGCGCAGCCCGTCGCCCAGCAGGTTGAGCCCGAGCACCGACAGCGCAATGGCCAGGCCCGGCCACACGGCCAGCAGCGGTGCCTGGAACATGAGGGTCTGCGCCTCGCTGAGCATGCGGCCCCAGGAGGCCTGGGGCGGCTGAGTGCCCAGGCCCAGATAGGACAGGGCGGCCTCGGCCAGAATGGCCAGCGCGAACTGGATGGTGGCCTGCACCACCAGCACCGGCAGGATATTGGGCAGCACATGGCGCCAGGTGATGCTGGCGCGGCCATGGCCGCAGGCGCGTGCGGCCAGCACGTATTCGCGTGCCCACACGGCCTTGGCCGATGCCCGCGTGATGCGCGCGAAGGTGGGGATGTTGAAGATGCCGATGGCAATGATGGCGTTGACGATGCCCGCGCCGAACACGGCCGTGAGCATGATGGCCGACAGCAGCGCGGGAAAGGCAAAGCTGAAATCGGCCAGCCGCATGATGGCCTCTTCCACCCAGCCCCTGCAGGCTGCCGCGACCAGGCCCAGCGCCACGCCCATCGACAGCCCGATGCCCACGGCAATCACGCCGACCAGGATGGAACTGCGCGCGCCCAGGAACAGCAGCGAGGCCACGTCCCGCCCATAGGCGTCGGTGCCCAGCCAGTGCAGGGCGCCCGGTGCAGCCAGCTTGGCGTCCATGTCCATGTCGTAGGCAGAGCCCGGCGTCCACCAGAAAGACAGCAGGGCCGTGAGCAGCAGCAGCGCGGTCAGCACCGCTCCCAGCAGGAAGCTGCGGTGGCCCAGCATGCGCCGGCCCGCTCCGGCGGGCGCGCCCAGGGTGACGGCCCGCGTGGGCCGATGGCCCGCTGGCGGGGCGGAGGGCGGGGGCGAAGGAGGGCTGTGCGGCTGACTCATACGTCGCTGGCCTCGATGCGCGGATCGATGGCCGCGTACAGTACGTCCACGATGAAGTTGATGACCACCACCATGGCTGCCAGCAGCAGCACGCAGTTGCGCACCACGATCAGGTCACGGTTGGCGATGGACTGGAAGATCAGCCGGCCCAGGCCCGGCAGGTAGAACACGTTCTCCACCACGATGGTGCCGGCCAGCAGCTGGGCGAACTGCAGGCCCATGACCGTGAGCACGGGAATCATGGCGTTGCGCAGTACATGGCCCCAGAGCACGGCACGGCGCGACAGTCCCTTGGCGCGGGCCGTGCGCACGAAGTCCTCGCGCAGCACCTCCAGCACGGCCGAGCGCGTGATGCGCGCCAGGATGGCCGCCTGCACCACGGCCAGCGAGATGGCCGGCAGCAGCAGCGCCTGCAGTGCCTGCAGCGGGCCGCCGCCGTCGGCCTCGCTCCAGCCGGGAAAGCCGCCGGCGGAAAACCATTGCAGCTTCACCGAGAACACCAGGATCAGCAGGATGGCAAACCAGAAATTGGGGATGGCGATGCCGACCTGTGCCAGGCCCATGATGCCCAGGTCGCCCCAGCGGTTGTGGCGCGATGCGGCATAGATGCCGGCGGCCAGTGCCAGCACGGTCGTGATGAGCATGGCCATCACGGCCAGCGGCACGGTGACGGCCAGCCGCTCCAGCACCAGCTCGCTGACCGGTGTGCTGTAGGCGTAGCTCAGTCCCATGTCGCCGTGCAGCAGCCCCTGCAGCCACTGCAGGTAGCGCTGCCAGGCCGGCTGGTCCAGCCCCAGTTGCACGGCCAGCGCCTGCACCGCCTCGGGCGCGGCATCGGGGCCCATCAGCGTCTGGGCGGCATTGCCGGGCAGCACTTCCAGTACGCCGAAAACCACGGCCGATGCGCCCAGCAGCGTGGCTGCCAGCATCAGCAGGCGCTTGAGCAGAAAGATGCTCATGGGCAATCGGCCTCGGCAGGGTGGGTGGCGGTCACGTCGGCGGAGTGGGTGGGTTGTTCTTGGAAGGGCCCGAATGGTACTGCGCACGGCCCATGCGCGCAGCATAGCGGCCTTTGAAGCGGCAGGGCCCCGATGGACGGGGACGCGGCCATCGATTTCAGGGCGCCGGGCTTGCCCGTGCAGCCTCCATGCTTATGTGGGGGACAGGATAATGGCGGCATGACTGATGCCACCTTGCTGCAAGGCCCGTTCGGGGCGCATGGGCCCGCCCGGCCCGGAGCGTGGCTGGCACTTGCGAGGGACCTGCCATGGCTTTGATGATCACCGACGAATGCATCAACTGCGATGTCTGCGAGCCCGAGTGCCCGAACGATGCGATCTCCATGGGCGAGGAGTACTACGAGATCGAGCACAGCAAGTGCACGGAGTGCGTGGGCCATTTCGATGAGCCCCAGTGCGTGCAGATCTGCCCGGTGGCCTGCATTCCCGTGAATCCCGCCCATGTGGAAGACCGCGAGACGCTGATGCAAAAGTACCTGCGTCTGCAGTCCCAGGCTCCCGCTTCTTCCTGAACGTTCAGCCCTTGTCGCTCTCGGCCGTGGCCGGGCGTGCGGGCTTGGGGCGCGGCGGCTTGGTGGTGTGGATCAGCAAGGTTGCCTTGTCCATGTTGCCGGCCTGCAGTTCGGGCCAGGCCTTGAGGGAGTGGGCGATGCTGTCCTCGATCAGCTGGCGCTGGTCGGGTGCGGGCTTCTTGAGCACCCAGTTGGCGACTTCGGCCTTGTGGCCCGGATGGCCTATGCCGATACGCAGCCGCCAGTAGTCGGCCGATCCCAGCTGGGCATGGATATCGCGCAGGCCGTTGTGGCCGCCGTGGCTGCCGCCGCGCTTGAGCTTGACCTGGCCGGGCTCGAAGTCCAGTTCGTCATGGACCACCAGGACTTCCTCGGGCTGGATCTTGAAGAAGCGCGCCAGCGCGCCCACCGACTTGCCCGACAGGTTCATGAAGGTCTGTGGCTGCAGCAGCCAGACGTTCTCGCCGCGCACGCTGGCACGGGCCATGAGGCCGAAGTAGCTGCGCTCGGGCACCAGATGGACCTTGAGTTCGCGCGCCAGCGCATCAATCCACCAAAAGCCCGCGTTGTGGCGGGTGTCCTCATACTCCGGCCCGGGGTTGCCCAGGCCGACAAACAATTTGATCATCGGGCGATTATCTCCATGGCGGCCGCAGCAGGCGGGTGAGGGTGCTCCCCCATGCAAAAGGCCCACGCGAGGTGGGCCTTTTGCAGGTTTGCGGCAGCCGGGGCCACCGCAAGGGAAAGCCAAGAATTACTTCTTGCCCTTCTTGGCCGGAGCGGCCGGGGCTGCCACGGGAGCTGCCGATGCATCAGGAGCCACTTCGGGCAGCTTGATGGAGATCAGGGCGGGGTTCTTGTTGGAACCGCGCACCACGGCCTTCACGCCGTTGGGCAGCTTGACGCCTTGCAGGCCCAGGGTGGACTTGGAAGTCAGGCCGCTCAGGTCCACGGTGATGAACTCGGGCAGTTGGGCGGGCATGCACACCACGTCCAGTTCATGGACCAGGGGAGTGATCGTGCAGTTCTCGACCTTGACGGCCTGGGACTGTTCCATGCCTTCGAAGTGCAGCGGCACCTTCAGGTGAACCTTGGTCTTGTCGTCAACGCGCTGGAAGTCCACGTGCAGGATGAGCTGCTTGTAGGGGTGGAATTGCACGTCGCGCAGCACGACCTTGGAGGTCTGGCCGTTGACTTCCATGTCCAGGATGCTGGAGTGGAACACTTCCTTCTTCAGGGCGTGCCACAGGGCGTTGTGATCGATTTCGATCAGTTGGGCTTCGGCAGCACCGCCGTAGACGATGCCAGGGGCCTTGCCCGAATTGCGCAGACGGCGGCTCGCACCCGTACCTTGCTTGGCGCGCTCAAAAGCGACGAATTGCATAACTAACTCCTAGATGGATGGACCGCGACCAGCCTCATCCGTTGATAAAAGAACGCCTGTCCGATGCGGACCAGGCTGCTCTTGCGGTGTCCCGGGGTGGTCCTGAAACCACTCCGGAACGCGCAAACCTCCCGAAGGAGGTTTGCTGGGTTCCGACCACAGGGGCCGATATTTTATTCAGAGAACAGGCTCAGCACCGAATCACCGGTGGAAATCCGCTGGATCGTCTGGGCAATCAGGGGTGCCACGGACAGTTGGCGGATCTTGCCGCAGGCCTGTGCCTCGGCGCTCAGGGGGATGGTGTTGGTCACCACGACCTCGTCCAGGGCGTTGCCGTTGCCGATGCGCTCGATGGCCGGACCCGAGAAGATCGGGTGCGTGCAGTAGGCATAGACACTCTTGGCGCCGCGCTGCTTGAGCACTTCGGCAGCCTTCACCAGCGTGCCGGCGGTGTCGATCATGTCATCCATGATCACGCAGTTGCGGCCGTCGATATCGCCGATGACATGCATGACTTCGGAGACATTCGCCTTGGGGCGGCGCTTGTCGATGATGGCCAGGTCGCAGCCGAGCTGCTTGGCCAGCGCACGTGCGCGGACCACGCCGCCGACGTCAGGGGAGACGACGATCAGGTCTTCGTAGTTCTTCTGGCGCAGATCGCCCAGCAGCACCGGCGTGGCATAGATGTTGTCCACGGGGATGTCGAAGAAGCCCTGGATCTGGTCTGCGTGCAGGTCCATGGTCAGGACGCGCTCGACGCCCACGGCCTGCAGCATGTTGGCCACGACCTTGGCCGTGATCGGCACGCGGGTGGAGCGCGGGCGGCGGTCCTGGCGGGCGTAGCCGAAGTAGGGAATCACCGCGCAGATGCGCTCGGCCGATGCACGCTTGAGCGCGTCCACCATGACCAGCAGTTCCATCAGGTTGTCGTTGGTCGGTGCGCAGGTGGATTGCACGACGAAGACGTCGCGCGTACGCACGTTCTGCTTGATCTCGACGGCGACTTCTCCATCGGAGAAACGACCCACGTCGGCTGCGCCCAGCGTGGTGCCGAGGTGCTGAACGATTTCAGTGGCCATGCCAGGATTGGCATTGCCGGTGAAGACCATGATGTCAGGATGATGTGAATGCATTGAGCGCCCCAGTACGATGGGTTTGCCTTGACGCGAAAGACGTTTGGCAGGGGAGGAAGGACTCGAACCCTCGCATGCCGGAATCAAAATCCGGTGCCTTTACCAACTTGGCGACTCCCCTACACAGGCCTTCTGCCGCAGGCAGACAGCCTATAAACTTTCATCTTTCAGCCAATCCTTGAGAGGATGGGCCTGCAGATTGCTGCAAACTCTGACATTCCAGGCGCCAGGGGCATCCTTTAAGTCAATCGTTTGCGTCAGTGGTGCAAATACTGCACTTCCTGAGCCCGTCATTCTAGCATGCAGTTTTAGTGAGTTTAGCCAATCGATGGCTTTTTTCACTTCAGGCTGCAGCCTTTCGGCGACAGGCTGCAAGTCGTTTTGGCCAAAGCCATAGTGATCTGCAGCAAAGTCTTCGATTGTAGCATGGGCATGATCGCGCTTGAGGGTTGCGTCGCGGAAGATGGACAGGGTCTCCAGCCCCGCCTCGGGCTTGACCACCACGAACCGCTGGGGCGGCAGGGCATTGGCCTGTTCCAGCGGCGTGATGTGCTCGCCTATGCCTTCCACCCAGGCGGAGTTGCCGCACAGAAAGAAGGGCACATCGGCGCCCAGGTCCAGTGCAATGCGCTGCAGCTCGCGCCGCGTCAGGTTCAACTGCCACAGGCGGTTCAGTGCGATCAGGGTCGATGCCGCATCAGACGAGCCCCCGCCCATCCCCGCCTGCGCCGGCAGGCGCTTTTCCACGCCGATGTGCACGCCCGCGCTGCAGCCGGTCGCCTGCTGCAGGGCCCGTGCGGCCCGCACGATGAGATCGTCGGCAGGAAGTGCCATGCCCGACAGGTCCTCGCGGCTGATCTGGCTGTCGCCACGCCTGTCGAAATGCAGCGTGTCATGCCAGTCCAACAGCATGAAGACCGATTGCAGCAGGTGATAGCCATCGGCGCGGCGGCCGGTGATGTGGAGGAACAGGTTGAGCTTGGCCGGAGCTGGCACGTCGTTGAGCGAGCGCATGGGCTGGAGAGGATGAGGAAAAAGAGGCAGGTGCGGCAGCTGGGGATGGAGCAGGCGCGCCTGGCGGAAATCAGGGCGTGTCGAGCACGATGCGCAGCGCGGCCGGCGGCTGTGGGTCATGGCGCCGGGCGAACAGGCGGCCCTGCTCCATGCGGGAGAGGTCGACCTGCCAGCCTGCGGCTGCGGTGGCCCGGCCCTGCAGCCAGTCGAACAGGGCGGCAATGGGCAGATCGCTACCCGTCAGCTCCTGCACCAGTGCGGGCAGCGAGTCCGAGGTCTTGCGCTCCTCGCCTTGTTGCAGGCTTGCCTGACCCGGCTCCCAGAGCAGACGCGCCAGTGTCGAGCCCAGGGGCGTGAACAGCAGCAGCTCGCCGCGCTGGGGGGTGCCCAGCAGCTCGAAGCCTGCGCTGAAGGATTGGTTTTGCGCATCTTCCACCTGCAGGGCCAGCCGGCCCGCCCAGTGGCCTGCAGCGGCGGGTGCGGTTGCGTCGGCCTGCAGCTGGCGGGGTGGCAGGGCGCAGCCGGCCAGGGCCAGCAGTGCGGCGGCGGCGGCCGTGGCGCACAGCTGCCGGCGTGCAAGGGCGGGATGCGGAAACCCGGGCACGGCGCGGTGGCTCAAAGCGAGACGCCCAGGCGGCGCAGGGTTTCGCGCAGGGTCGTGTTGTCAGGACTGGTGGCCAGGCCCTGGCGCCAGATCTTCTGCGCGCGTTCGCGATCACCCTTGGCCCAGAGCACTTCGCCCAGGTGTGCGGCGATCTCCACGTCGGGGCGTGATGCGTAGGCGCTTTCGAGCAGCCTGAGGGCTTCGTCCAGGTCGCCCCGGCGGAATTTCACCCAGGCAAGGCTGTCGGTGATGAATGGGTCGCCAGGCGACATTTCCAGCGCCTTGCCGACGAGCTTTTCGGCTTCATCCAGATGGATGCCGCGTTCGGCGAAGGAGTAGCCCAGCGCGTTGTAGGCGTGCTGGAAATCAGGCTGGCGCGCGATGATGCCGCGCAGCAGCCGCTCCATTTCGTCATGCTTGCCAATGCGCTCCGCCAGCAGGGCGGTGTCATAGGCGAGCTCGGCGTCTTCAGGGTCCTGCTTTTGCAACTCGGCCTGCAGCGCGTAGGCCTGGGCATTCTGATTGGCATCGCGCAGCAGCTGCACTTCGGCCAGGCGCTTGAGTCGCTGCTGGCTGGGGCCGCTGGCGGGCACGGCCTCGATGAGGGCGCGGGCTTCCTTGAGCTTGCCCTGGCGCGCGAGCAGGGCGGCACGGCGCGCCTGCACGCTCAACAGGTTGGGCGCGTCGTCGATGCGGCGCAGCAGGGCGTCGGCCTCGGCGAACTTGCCCTGCTTTTCTGCAATCTGGGACTGCAGCAGGTAGTACTGGGACTGGGCTGCACTGCGCGCCACACCGGCGGGAATCTGCGGCACGAGCTTGCCAAAGCGCTCGGTGGACGCCTGGGCTGCATCCACGTCGTTGGATTGCAGCTGCAGCGCGGCCAGCGTGGCCCAGGCTTCGGCGTAGTCGGGGGAATCCACGGTGATGGAGACCAGCTGCTGGCGGGCCTCGTCCATGCGCTGCTGGCCCAGCAGCACGCGGGCATAGGCCATGCGCATCTGGGCTGAAGGGTTCTTGGCCAGGTAGCGTTTGACGATGGGCTCCGCCTCGGGCATGCCGGCTTCCAGCAGCTCCATGGACAGCAGGGCCACGGGGCCGGTATCGGGTGTCAGCGCCTGTGCCTTTTGCACGGCCTGCATGGCGGCAGCCTTCTGCCCGGCGCCCAGGCGCATGTGGCCGATGGTGGCCCAGGCCAGCGGGCCGCTGGCCGGATTGTCGGTCTCGCCAGCCATGGCCTGCTCGACCACATCGGCAGCAAGGGCCTTGTCGCTGGCGTTGTTGTAGAGCTGGGTGATGCCCAGGTAGGTGGCGGGCTTGGAGGGCGCAGGCGTGGCCTCGATCTCGCGCTTGAGATAGCTGCCGGTATCGGCGATGCGGTTCAGTGCCACCAGGATCTGGAGCACGAAGCGGTTGGCGTCGCGGGACTGGGGAAAGGCGTCGAGCCAGGCACGGGCATTGGCCAGGGCGCGTTCACCTGAGCGCGACTGCAGCGCCAGTTCCGTGCCACGCCGGTACAGCTGCTCGCTGCCGCTGGTGCGAGCGGCCTCCATCATCATGGCCTGGGCGTCGCCCAGCGCACCTTCGCTGGCGGCGATCTCTCCGACCAGGATCTCGTAGAACAGCTCGGCGTTGAGGGCGGCGCGATCGTCCTCCGCAGAGGCGGCGGCGGAGGAGGGTGGTTCGGGGGATTCCGTCTCGATGGTGGCTGCGGTCTTGCCCGGGAGTGCCCAGGCAGTGGCGGAACCCATGGCCAGGGCTGCTGCCACGGCAAGTCCCTGAAGGCGAAGGCGATGATCCATCGAACCATAATAATCGAAGCCCAGACCACATTTCGCACAACTACAGCACAACCCGGATCGCATGCCTGAATTGCCAGAAGTAGAAGTCACGCGGCGCGCTTTTGCCGCGCAGATCGCCGGAGCGCGCATTGAATCCGTGGCCTTGGGCAAGCCCTTGCGCTGGCCGTTGGGCATTGCCCCCGAGCTGCTGGCCGGGCGCGATGTGCACGGCGTGCGTCGGCGCGGCAAGTATCTGCTGATGGAGCTGAGCGAGGGCCTGCTGATGCTGCACCTGGGCATGTCGGGCAGCCTGCGTTTCGTGGCCCCCCATGACGCACCGCTGGGGCCTGCAGGGACGCATGACCATTTCGACCTGCAGACCAGCAAGGGCCTGCTGCGGCTGCATGATCCGCGGCGCTTTGGTGCGGTGATGTATGTGGCGGCCGAGAGCGATCCCTGGGCGCGCAGGCTGCTGGACCATCTGGGGATGGAGCCGCTGGATGACAGTTTCTCGTTCGAGACCTTCCGGGCCGGCCTGAAGGCCAGCCGCACGCCCATCAAGCAATTGCTGCTGAACGGCAGCGTGGTCGTGGGCGTGGGCAATATCTATGCGTCCGAGGTGCTGTTCATGGCGCGCATCGCGCCCACGCAGCCTGCCTGCGAGGTCGGGCCGCGCAAGGTGCGCAGGTTGTTCGAGGAGATCCGCCGCGTGCTGGCCCTGGCGGTCGAGCAGGGCGGCACGACGCTGCGCGATTTCTCCGCGCCCGACGGCATGGCCGGCCACTTCCAGCTGCAGGCCAAGGTCTATGGCCGCGAAGGCCTGCCCTGCACGCACTGCGGCTCGCCCGTGCAAATGCTGCGCCAGGGGCAGCGCAGCACCTACTTCTGCGCGCGGTGCCAGAAGGCGGGATGATCGCTTCAAAAAACGGAGCGAATTCTCAACGTCTCGTAACGCCTGTTGCGGCTGCATTGCGGGAGGCACCGCGAAGCATTTGCAGAAAACGCCTGTTTCTGTAAATTTCAGGCACCAACCGCTGCAGATTGATGGTGAAATATTGTTCCATTTGTAAATAAACGATATTTTGTCCTTAATCCCCCCGCTCCAGGGGCCGGCCTTGGGGCGCCGCAGCAGGCAAAACGGGGCGACGGTGCTATATTTTGAAGAGAACAGGCATCACGCTTGCGGCGCAATGTCGAGGCGATCACTAGGCATCGGCAGACATTGGCGATGCAATGGCGGGGGAAACACGTGGGACCATCATTCAACGAGCAATTCGACCAGCACGGCGCATGGCGCCGCGGCTTTGCGCAGCAATTGCATGCGCTGCGCGAATGGCTGCAGTCCCAGGAGCTGCTGGATGTCGCGGTGCAGGAGCGGCTGCAGCGGCTGGAAGCCCAGGTGCGCGGCGACAAGGTCATGGTGGCCTTCGTGGCCGAGTTCTCGCGCGGCAAGTCCGAGCTGATCAATGCGGTCTTCTTCGCCCACTATGGCCGCCGCCTCATGCCGGCCAGCGCAGGGCGCACGACCATGTGCCCCGCCGAGCTGGGCTGGGAAGCCGAACTGCAGCCCAGCCTGCGCCTGCTGCCCATCGATACGCGCGAATCGCTGGAAAGCCTGGGCCAGTGGCGCGCCCGTCCCGAGGCCTGGCTGCAACTGCCGCTCGACGTGAACAATGCCCAGCAGATCGCCGACACGCTTGCCAAGGTGGCCGAAGTGCGCAAGGTTTCCGTGGAACTGGCGCGGACCTGGGGCTTCTGGCATGACGAGGACCAGGGCGGCAATCCCTTCGTCGATGACCAGGGCCTGGTCGAGGTGCCCATGTGGCGCCATGCGCTGATCAACATGCCCCACCCCCTGCTCAAGCAGGGTCTGGTCATTCTGGACACGCCCGGCCTGAATGCCGTGGGCGCCGAGCCCGAGCTGACCGTCAACCTGATCCCCCAGGCCCATGCCGTGGTCTTCGTGCTGGCGGCCGATACCGGCGTGACCAAGTCCGATCTGGCCATCTGGCGCGACCATGTGCTGCCGCCCGATGTGGCTTCGGGCAAGCAGGCGCTGGCCGACTCCCGCCTCGTGGTGCTCAACAAGATAGACACGCTCTGGGACAGCCTGAGTTCCGCGTCGCAGGTGCAGGCCCAGCTGCAGCGCCAGCGCCAGGAGTCGGCACAGATGCTGGGCCTGCCCATGGAGCGGGTGCTGCCCGTGTCGGCGCAAAAGGGCCTGGTGGCCAAGGTCTCCAGCAACGATGCGCTGCTGCAGGCCAGCGGACTGCCCGTTTTCGAGAATATGCTGGCCGAAGGCATCATGGGCCAGCGCCAGAAGGTGCTGCAGACGGCCGTCAGGGCCAATGTGCAGCAGTTGCAGGTCGAGGTGGAGCGCGTGCTCAACATCCGCCGCCGCGACCTGGACGACCAGATGGCCGAGCTGCGCAGCCTGCGCGGCAAGAATGCCAGCGTCATCGCATCCATGCGCCACCGCATCGAGAGCGAGCAGCAGGATTTCGATGCCAGCGCCGCCAGGATCCAGGCCGTTCGGCTGGTGCACATGCGCATGCTGCGCGACATCTTCCGCCAGCTGGGCTCCAGCGCGCTCAAGCAGGAGCTGGTCGATCTCAAGGATGCGCTGGAGCAGCGCGGCCTGAAGCTGGGCGCCCGCAAGGTCTATGCCGAAACCTTCGAGCGCCTGCGCACCGTGGCGACCCGGGCCCAGGCGCAGGCCGGAGAGATCCAGTCCATGCTGGGAGCGACCTTCAAGGAACTCAATGCCGAGTTCGGCTTCTCGCTGCAGGCTCCGGCCCAGCTGGAACTGGCCGAGTTCGGCGGCGACCTGCAGCGCATCGAGGCCAGCTACACCCAGTACCTGGGCCTGGGCCACGCGCTCAGGCGCAGCAATCCTGCGTTTGCGCAGCGCCTGATCAAGGCGCTGGCGATGCGGCTGCGCACGGTGTTCGAGTCTGCGGCCAACGACGTGGACATGTGGAGCAAATCCGCCACGGCCCAGCTCGATGCCCAATTGAAGGAGCGCAAGCGCAGCTTTGCCCGCCGCATCGAGGCGGTGGACCGCATCCAGAATGCGGCCTCGGGCCTGGTGGAACGCATTGCCGAGATCGAGACCGCCGACGAACAGCTCACGGCCTTGCAGCTGCAGCTGGGGCAGGCCACCATGGAACTGCTGCAACCCCTGTCGCCCACGCCCGCCTTCCCCGGCCTGGCAAAGGCTGCACAGGAAACTTCACTGACTGCTTGATATCTTGACCTTTCCCTCGATTGCCACGCCCGTCGTGCAGTGGCAGGCGTCGCATGGACGCAATCACCTGCCCTGGCAGCAGACGCGCGATCCCTACCGCGTCTGGCTCTCCGAAATCATGCTGCAGCAGACCCAGGTGAGTACCGTGCTGGGCTACTACCAGCGCTTTCTCGATGCCTTCCCCGATGTCGCCAGCCTGGCGGCCGCACCGCAGGACGCGGTGCTGGCGCTGTGGAGCGGCCTGGGCTACTACAGCCGCGCGCGCAACCTGCACCGCTGTGCCCAGGCCGTGGTCGAGGACTGGGGTGGTGCCTTTCCCGGCAGGGCCGAGGATCTGGCCACGCTGCCCGGCATAGGCCGGTCCACGGCGGGCGCCATCGCCTCCTTTTGCTTTTCCGAGCGTGTGCCCATCCTCGATGCCAACGTGCGGCGCGTGCTCACGCGCGTGCTGGCTTTCGATGCCGATCTGGCCGTTGCCAGGAACGAGCGCGAACTGTGGGACCTGGCCCAGCAGCTGTGCCCCACCGAGGACCTGCAGCAGGCCATGCCCCGCTATACCCAGGGCCTGATGGACCTGGGTGCCACCATCTGCACGCCGCGCAAGCCCAGCTGCCTGGTCTGTCCGCTGCAGCCGCAGTGCCGCGCGGCGCGCTTTGGCAATCCCGAAAACTATCCCGTGCGAACGCGCAAGCTTAAGCGCAGTTCCGAGGCCTGGTGGCTGCTGATCGCCGTGGACGGGCAAAGCCGCGTCTGGCTGGAGCGCCGTCCTCAACAGGGCATCTGGGCGGGGCTTTATGCGCCGCCCGTGTTCAACGGGCGCGAGGCGCTGGAGCAGGCGGCGGCACAGCATTGGCCAGGAACGGAGCCCCTGGACTGGACCGATCTGCCCGCCTTCCTGCATGTGCTCACCCACCGCGATCTGCACCTGCATCCGGTGCGCGTGCGCGTGCAGGGCGGCGGCATCGATGCCGCCACGCCGGACGGCCAGGGCTGCTGGGCCGATGCCGGGGCCTGGGCCGACATGGGCCTGCCAGCCCCCGTGCGCAAGCTGCTGGATGCGCAATTTGCGGGCTGAGGCCACGGCCGGCCCGGCTGGCTAGAACCTGCGGCGCGGCAGCAGCAGGGCGCAGCGCAGCAGCATCCAGGCCAGCCACTGTTCCCGTGCGCCGGGCGTGCGCCTGGCGCGTGCGGTGGCGTCGGCAATATGCAGGCGCAGGGAGCCAAGGGCATGGCGGTCCCCGCTTTGCACGGCCTGTTGCCAGGCCTGCTCGCAGCGCTGGCGCTCCAGCGCCTGATTGTCCGGGCTGCGGATATCGCTGATGGCGGTGATGGTGCTCATGGCTGCAGCGCTCCCACGGTGGGTGGGGTGCCCGCGTCTTCACCGCCGCGGTCGCCATCCTGCCGGCCGAAGGCATACCAGTCCACATGCCGCGTGCAGACCATGATCAGGGCCAGCACCGCGAACAGCGCGATCGATCCCACGATGAGCGCGCTTTGCTCCAGTTGCAGCAGCACGTACAGCAGGCCGTAGAGTGCGGCGATGCCCGCCGCAAACGGCAGGCCGCGGCGCAGGCTGCCCAGGATGTGGCTGGCGTAGTAGGCCAGCAGCAGCACGCAGGCCGAGGCGGCAATGCCGTAGGCGCTGGCAAATCCCATGTGCTCCGACAGGCTGATCAGCAGCAGAAAGAAGCTGCACAGCGCCGATCCCACCAGCAGGTACTGGATGGGATGCACGCGCAGCTGCTTGAGCACCTCGAACAGGCCGACGGCCACGAAGGTCAGCACCACGAAGAGCAGGCCGTACTTGGTGGCGCGGTCGCTCAACGAGTAGGCGTTGATGGGGTCCACGAAGTCCGTATCCAGCGATTCCAGGCAAGGGCCGCTGTTGGGGGCATGGGCGGTGGCCGCGTATTCCTCCATGTCGCGGCGGCCGGGCTGGCACAGCGGCTGCTGGTCAGTGAAGGCCTGGCGTGCGGACGAGGCCAGGGCCGAGAGGTTCCAGCTGGCTTCGAAGCCCTTGGCGCTGATCTCCCGCCGGTTGGGCAGAAAGCTGCCACCGAACGAGGGATGGGGCCAGTCGGCCGACAACTGGACCTGACTGTGGCTGCCCAGCGGCACGAAGGCCAGCTTTTCGGTGCCCACCAGTTCCAGGGCAATCTTCAGTTCAAGGGGCCCGTCCTTCTTGAGCAGGGCCGGCGCCAGTTCCGCCTGCAGGCCCTGCGAGTAGCGCTCCAGTGATGTGCCGGGGCCCACGTCCAGGCTCTTGCCATCGGCTTCGATGGTGGCCGAGCGTATGCCGCGCGGATCGGTGAGCGACAGCGCCACCCGCAGTGCGCCGCAGCGCACGGTTTGGTTGGCCGCCGTGTCGATGGAGGGCTTTTCCAGGTACTGGGTGGCGTTCGTGAAGCTGGCGCTGATGCTGTCCTGCATGGCATAGGTGCTGACCTGGTGCAGGCCGCGCGAGCGCTCCTCCATGCGCGCCGTGGCCTGGTGGCGCAGTTGGTCGGGCAGCAGCATGCGCTGGAACTGGCGCGTGGTCCATTCGGTCTTGCTGCCTTTCTCGACGCCCGTGGTCTCGGTGCAGTTTTGCACCAGCACCGGGCCCATCAGCGTCTGGCGGCCAGCCAGGCTGGCGACCACGCCCTGCACGGCGTTGTCGCGGTTGCGTATGCGGTCCCGCACCACGTCGTGTATCAGGCCCAGGCCCAGCATCAAAAGGCCCAGCATGACCAGCAGGGCCACGCCTTTGGCAAGCAGTCGGTTCTTCATTCCACATCCCGTTCGTTGATCGTGGACGCAGTCTGGGCGGGGGCTGTGTGGCCGAAATGAAGTGTGTGAAGCGGGTGTGAAGTCGGATTCGCAGGGTCGATAGGAGGGCGTCAGTGTGCCCGCAGTGGCCAGTTCAGCGTGACACGCAGCCCGGGGTGGGCGTTGGTGGCCTGCATGCTGCCGCCGTGCAGCAGCATGATGCGCAGCACGATGGACAGGCCCAGTCCCGTGCCGCTGCGCTCCCCGTTGGGGCGGGGGGTGGTGAAAAAGCGCTCGCCCAGCCGGCCGAGTAGCGCCTCGGGCACGCCGGGGCCGTGGTCGCGCACGCTGACGCGGCCGGGCTCCAGGTCCACGTGGATGCTGCTGCCCTCGGGGGCGAAGTCGATGGCGTTGCTGAGCAGGTTGCTCAGGGCCAGCACCACCAGGTCCTGCTCCCAGGGGCCACTGCTGTTCTGGCCTTGCAGAACCAGCTGGATGCGGCGCTGGTGCGCTGCGCTGTGGACTTGCGCCATGGCCTGTTCGGCACAGGCCTGCAGGCTGCAAGCCGTGTGCGCGTGCAGGGCGCGGCGCTGCTCCAGCTGGCTCAGGCGCAGCAACTGGTCCACGAGGTTTTGCAGGCGCTGGCACTGGTCCACCACCTGGCGCGCGAACAGTTCGCGGTCGGCCGGGGGCAGGTCTTCCTGCAGCAGCTCGCCTGCGCCACGGATGGCAGCCACGGGGCTCTTGAGCTCGTGCGTGAGGGCGCGCACATAGCCTTCGATGTAGTCGCGCCCTTCCAGGCGGCTGCGCATGTTCTCCATGGCGCGGGCCAGTTCGCCCAGCTCGCCGGGCATGCGCGGGGCTTCGGGCATGGGGGGCGCCGTGGTGGGCGAGGCGGCCTCGTTGAGCGTGGGCGCCTGTACCTGCTGGGCATAGCTGCGCAGGCGCCGCACATGGATGACCAGCCACCAGGTGACGGCAAAGCCCACGCCGGCCGACAGCAGCAGGAACAGCAGGCCGCCGCGCAGCATCTTGCTTTCCGCGCTGTCCACGATCTTCTGCACCGAGTGGGCGGGCTTGGAGGCGGTGAGCACGCCCGCCACGCGGCCATCGAGCATGATGGGTGCCGAGACATACATGACGCTGCTGGCCTCGTCGTTCTGCACCTCGCGCGTGGTGCGTGCGCCGTATTCGCCGCGCAGCGTGCGGTACACGTCGCGCCAGCGCGAGTAGTCGGCACCCTGGTCCATCCCGGCCGAGTCGAACAGCACCAGGCCCTTCTGGTCCGTGACGGTGACGCGCATGTCCAGGCTGGTCTTGCGCGTGTCCCAGATCCAGACCTTGACGGTCTGGTTGGCATAGGCCTGCATGTGGTGCGCGAAGCGGCTGTCGGCGGGGCTTTGCTGCAGCACGCCGCTGGCCATGTCGTCGCTGGCCAGCGCGGCCAGGGCGTAGGCGGTCTCGACCAGCGTGTCCTCGGTCACCTTGCGCACGCTGGGCTTGACTTCGACCATGAAGACGCGCAGCACGAAGAATGCGGCCAGGCCGTTGATGACGAAAAAGGCGAAGAACAGCCGCAGTCCGAGGCGCATGGCGTGCTGCGGTGGCTCAGCCCGGCAGCGTCAGGCTGTAGCCCATGCCGCGGTGGGTGGTGATGAAGTCCTGCTGCGGCGCCTGGGCGCGCAGCTTGGCGCGCAGGGTCTTGACGTGCGTATCCACGGTGCGGTCCGTGCTGTCGCTGTCCTGGCCCCAGATGCTGTCGAGCAGGAACTCGCGGCTGAGGATGCGCCCGGGGCGCTCCAGCAGGCAGCGCAGCAACTGGTACTCGCGCCGCGTCAGCTCCAGGGGCACGCCCTGCATGCGCACGCGCTGGCCTTGCGTATCGATGCTGAACAGGGCATCGGCCGGCGCTGCACTGGCCGTTGGCGCGGGCTGCAGGCGCTGCGCACGGCGCAGCAGGGCGCGGGTGCGGGCCACCAGCTCGCGCGGGCTGAAGGGCTTGGTCAGGTAGTCGTCGGCGCCCAGCTCCAGGCCCAGCACGCGGTCCATTTCCTCGCCGCGTGCGCTGAGCACCAGCAGCGGCACGGCGGCGCCGGCCTGGCGCAGCTCGCGGCACCAGTCCAGGCCGTTGCCGTCGGGCAGGCCCACGTCCAGCAGCAGGGCATCAGGCGGCTGCGCCTGCCATTGCGCGCGTGCATCGGCCAGTTGCAGGCAGTGGCGCACGGCAATGCCGTCACGCTCCAGCGCATAGCAGACGGTGCGCGCGATGGCGGGGTCGTCCTCCACCAGCAACACACGCGGAGCGTTCGTCATCGGCATGCCTTGCATCGCAGTATTCCGGGAGCGGACCCTGGCGCTTCAGACGTCGTGCGCAAGCAAGTCGGCAGGCTTGAGCGTGGGCCGGCTGTCCAGCGAGCGGTGCCGGCACAGCGTGGGCCAGCGCGGGGCGAAGTGCCGCGCCAGTTCCTCGACCAGGAAGACCGAGCGGTGCTGGCCCCCCGTGCAGCCGATGGCCACGGTGACATAGCTGCGGTGGTTGCTGGCCATCATGTCCAGCCAGGACTCCAGGAACTGCTGGATGTCGCGCCGCATCTGGTCCACGCCGGGCTGCTGGCGCAGGAACTCGGCCACGGGCGCGTCCATGCCGGTCAGCGGGCGCAGCTGGGGTTCGTAGTGCGGGTTGGGCAGCATGCGCACATCGAACACATAGTCGGAATCCGAGGGCAGGCCGTGCTTGAAGCCGAAGGACTGGAAGACCAGGGTCATCTGGCCCACCGGGGCCGCAATCAGCTCCTTGATATAGCTTTGCAGCTGGGACGAGCGCAGGTGGCTGGTGTCGATGACATGCGACTTCTCGCGCAGGTCGCCCAGCAGCTCGCGCTCGGTTTCTATGTCCTGGACCAGGGCGCGGCGGCCTTCGGCGACCGGCCCCTGCGACAGCGGATGGCGGCGCCGGGTTTCGGAGAAGCGCCGCACCAGGGTGCCCGTGGTGGCGTCCAGAAAGACCAGGTGGGGCACGACGCCCTGGCGCTGCAGCCGTTCCAGCTGGCCGGGCAGGTGGGGCAGTCCGCCGGCGCTGCGCGCATCCATGGCGATGGCCACCTTGTTGCTGTGGCGGCCATGCTCCAGTTCGACGAAGGCGGACAGCAGCTCGGGGGGCAGGTTGTCCACGCAGTAGTAGCCGGCATCCTCCAGCGCATGCAGGGCGACGGATTTGCCCGATCCGGACATCCCGGTGATCAGCACGATCTCAAGCGACATGGCATCAGCCTCCATTGGTGTTGCGCGCGCCGTTGGCCGCGCGTCCCGGCTTGGACCGTGTGCGGTCGGCATCGGCCTGTGGCCGCTGCCGGCCGGCCCGTCGCGGGGGTGGGCGGGGCGCGGGTGCCTGGCGCGCCATGGCCAGCATTTCGCGGGCATGGGCCATCGTGGTTTCGGACTGGCGCTCGCCACCGAGCATGCGCGCCAGCTCGGCCTCGCGTGCGGCGCTGTCCAGCGGCTGCACGGTGCTGAGCGTGCCTTGCCTGGCGCGCTGCTTGGCCACCAGGTAGTGCTGGTCGGCGCAGGCGGCAACCTGCGGCAGGTGGGTGACGGACAGCACCTGCCGCGATCGGCCCAGTGCGTGCATGAGGCGGCCCACGGTTTCGGCGACGGCGCCGCCCACGCCCGAGTCCACCTCGTCGAAGATCAGCGTGCCGGCCTCGCCCAGCTCGCTGGTGGTCACGGCAATCGCCAGCGAAATGCGCGACAGCTCGCCGCCCGACGCCACCTTGGCAATCGGCTTGGGACTGGCGCCCGGGTGGCCGGCAACCAGAAAGGCCACGCTGTCCACGCCAAAGGCACCGGGGGAGTCGGCCGTGGACAGGGCGGCCTCGAACAGGCCGCCTTCCATGCCCAGGCCCTGCATGGCCTGGGTGATGGCGCGCGACAGGCGTGGCGCAGCCAGTGCGCGCTGCTGCGACAGCATCCGGGCGCTTGCCTGGTAGTGCTGCTGCGCCGATTGCTCGGCGGCATGCAGGGCCTCGATGTCCACGGCGGCGTCCAGCTGCTGCAGTTCCTGGCGCCATCCGGCCAGCAGCGCCGGCAGTTCATCGGGCGTGCGGCGGTAGCGGCGCGCCAGCTGCATCCACAGCGACAGGCGCTCATCGAGTTCGGCCAGGCGCTCGGGGTCCAGGTCGGCGCGGCGCAGATAGCTTTGCAGCGAATGGCGCGCATCCTGCGCCTGGGCCATGCATGAGGCCAGCACGTCGGCAATGTTCTGGAAGTCGGGCTCCAGGTGTTCCTGGTTCTGGATCAGGTGGCTGGCGCGGCCCAGCGGAGTGATCACGCCGGCCTCATCGTCCTCCAGCATCTGCAGCGTGGTCTGGGCGGTGTCGATCAGGGTCTGGGCATGGGACAGGCGCGTGTGCTGGGCATTGAGCTCGTCCCACTCGTCGGCCTGCGGGGCCAGCTTGTCGAGTTCGGTGATCTGCCACTGCAGCCGCTCGCGCTCGCGCTGCAGGCTGTCCTGGGCGGATTGCGCATGCTGCAGCGCCTGCCGGGCCTGGGACCAACGGCCCCAGCAGCCCTGGACCTCGCGGCTGTCGATGCCCGCATAGGCGTCCAGCAGCGCGCGTGCTGCGTCGGGCCGCGTGAGGCTTTGCCAGGCATGCTGGCCGTGGATGTCGATCAACTGCTCACCCAGGGCGCGCAGCTGCGTGGCCGTGGCTGGTGTGCCGTTGATCCAGGCGCGGCTGCGGCCCTGGGTGTCCACCGTGCGCCGCAGCAGCAGGCTGCTGTCCTCGCAGGCCAGGCCTGCGGCCTCCAGCCAGGGGCGCAGCCGCGCGCAGCCGTCGAACTCCACGCAGATATCGGCCTGGGTGCAGCCTTCGCGCACCACGTCGGCGTCGGCGCGGGCGCCCAGGGCCAGCTGCAATGCGTCGATCAGGATGGATTTGCCGGCGCCGGTCTCGCCGGTCAGCACGGTGAAGCCCGCATGCCAGTCCAGATCCAGGGCCTGCACGATCACGAAGTCGCGCAGCACGATGCGCTTGAGCGCCATGGTCAGGCGCCTCCCTCGTTCCAGCCCAGTTTCTTGCGCAGCGTGGCGAAGTAGTTCCAGCCCTTGGGATGCAGAAAGCGCACGCTGTGGTGGGCGCGGCTCACGAGGATGCGGTCGCCGTGCTGCAGCGAGGCCAGGGACTGCATGTCGAAATTGGCGCTGACATCGCGCCCGGCCACGACTTCGATCGTGACCTCGTTGGCGTCGGACAGCACGATGGGGCGGTTGGACAGGTTGTGCGGCGCAATGGGTGCCATGACCCAGGCGGGGATGGAAGGGTGCATCATCGGCCCGCCAGCGGACAGGGCATAGGCCGTGGAGCCCGTGGGCGTGGCCACGATCAGGCCGTCGGCGCGCTGGTTGGAGACAAAGCGGCCGCCCACCTCGATGCGCAGCTCCACCATGCCCGAGGTGCCGCCGCGGTTGACCACCACGTCGTTCATGGCCAAGGCCTCGAACACGCACTGGCCGTCGCGGATCACGCGGGCGCACATCAGGGGGCGCAGGTCCTCCTCGTATTCGCCCTGCAGCATGGGCGTGAGCGTGGCCTCGAAGTCCTCCAGCGCGATGTCGGTGACAAAGCCCAGGCGGCCCTGGTTCACCCCGATCAGGGGCGTTCCGTATTGCGCCAGGTGCCGGCTCACGCCGAGCATGGTGCCGTCGCCGCCGACGACCAGGCCCAGGTCGCAATGCCTGCCCAGGCCATCGACATCGAGGGTGGGGTAGTCTGTGAGCCCTGCGTGCAGGGCCGATTGGGTATCAAGCACGACTTCGCAGCCCTGGCGCCTGAGGAAGTCCGCAATGCGCTCAAGCGCGTTGCTGGCATTCTCGGACGGGGCGCTTGCGCTGGGAGCGTGGTACTTCCCGATCAAGGCAACGTGGCGAAACGTGGACGTCATTTCTGGAAATTACATCATTAAAATCATCACATGCTCGACGAACGTGCCAAGTTGTTGCTCAAAGCGCTGATCGAGCGTTATATCGCTGACGGCCAGCCTGTGGGCTCGCGAACCCTGTCGCGTGCGTCGGGGCTTGAATTGTCGCCTGCCACGATACGCAATGTGATGGCTGACCTCGAAGACCTGGGGTTGATCATCAGCCCGCACACCTCGGCGGGCCGCATTCCGACCGCCCGGGGCTACCGGCTGTTCGTGGACACCATGCTCACTGCAGACCGTGCCGATATCGTGACGCCCGAGCTCGCGCCCGAGCAGCCGCAGAAAGTCATCGCCAACGCCGCCAACCTGCTGTCCAGCCTTTCCCAGTTCGTGGGCGTGGTGCTGGTGCCGCGCCGCACCTCGGTGTTCAAGCACATCGAATTCGTGCGGCTGTCGGAGCGGCGCTTTCTGGTCATCATCGTATCGCCCGACGGTGACGTGCAAAACCGCGTCATCTTCACCGACGTGGACTACTCGGCCTCGCAGCTGATCGAAGCCTCCAACTTCCTCAACAGCCACTACGCGGGCCTGGCGATGGAAGAGGTGCGCGAGCGCCTCAAGGGCGAGGTGGAGCTGCTGCGCGGCGAGGTGGCCACGCTCATGCAGGCGGCCGTCAACATCGGCACGGAAGCGATGACCAGCGCCCAGGAGGACGTGGTCATCGCGGGCGAGCGCAACCTGCTGTCGGTCAGCGATTTCTCCAGCGACATGGGCAATCTGCGCCGCGCCTTCGACCTGTTCGAGCAAAAGACCCAGATCCTCAGGCTGCTGGATTTTTCCAGCCAGGCGGAAGGCGTGCGCATCTACATCGGCGGTGAAAGCCAGGTCGTGCCTTTCGAGGAGCTGTCCGTGGTCAGCGCGCCCTACGAGCTCGATGGCAAGGTGGTGGGCACGCTGGGCGTGATCGGGCCCACCCGCATGCACTACGACCGCATGATCCAGATCGTGGACATCACCTCCAAGCTCGTCAGCAATGCGCTGAGTCACAAGCGCTGAGTCCTGCGGGTTAGGCTCTACAATAGTTGTTTGCCATGGACTGCATCCGTGCTGCCTTGGTGAATCAGGGGCCTTAGCTCATGCTTGGTTAGAGCAGCGGACTCATAATCCGTTGGTGCCCAGTTCGACTCTGGGAGGCCCTACCATCCATTGGTATGAAAAGCCTGCCGCCTTTCCGGGCGGCAGGCTTTTTTGCTGGGCGCACGGCTGCCGCATGGCATGCCATCGCCCGGTTGCCAGGGAATGCGGTCGCCGGGTTTTTTGCAGAAATATGGCGCTTTTGTCCGGGAGCCCCAAAACCCGCTGCTACAATGCGAAGCGTTGCGGCTGTAGCTCAGCTGGATAGAGTACTTGGCTACGAACCAAGGGGTCGTGGGTTCGATTCCTGCCAGCCGCACCAAAAAACGCAAAGCCCTGAAGTTGAAAGACTTCAGGGCTTTTTCGTTTTCCGCATCTGCATCCCTGAAATGCCAGTCAGGCCTTTTCTGCTTTCGGCAGCACGATGCTGAAGGCGCTGCCCTGGCCGGGCGTGCTTTCTATCTCAAGCCGCCCGCCATGGCGGGCGGCCACGGTGCGCACAAAGGCCAGGCCCAGGCCCACGCCGTCGAGGTGCTGGTGATGGTCCAGGCGCTCGAACGGCTGGCTCAGCCGGGCGACGGCCTGCCCATCCATGCCGGGCCCGTGGTCCCGGATCGTGATGCGGCAATGGCCTGTGTCCTGCTGCAGCAGGCATTGCACCGTGGCGGGGTTTGCCTGATCTGCGCGCGCTCCGTACTTGATGGCGTTGCCGATCAGGTTGACGGCCGCGCGGTGGAGCATGCCCGCATCGCCCAGCACGGGGCATTCCTGTTCGGGCAGGTGGAACTCCAGCTGCACGTGGGCCGCAGAGGCCTGGGCCCAGCAGCTTTCCACGGCCTGGTCCAGCACCAGGCCCAGGTCCAGCCGCTCCCGGCGCAGCGCCTGCTGCTGGGCGCGTGCCAGGTGCACGAAATCGTCGGCCAGCTGCAGGGAGGCCTGGGCATAGCCTTCGATGCGCGGCAGCAGGAGGCCGAGGTCGGGCGCCTGTACGGCGCCGCGCTGCATCTCCAGCAAGGTGATGATGGACGCCACAGGCGCCCGGATATCGTGCGAGATGAACTGCATGGCCAGATCGCGCTGGGCCTGGGCGCTGCGCAGATCGCTGATATCGACCAGGGTGATCAGCCAGCCCGTGGTGGGCGGTGCCTCGAAGGTC
Source organism: Delftia sp. Lp-1 (assembly GCF_020523835.1). Classification (NCBI taxonomy): domain Bacteria; kingdom Pseudomonadati; phylum Pseudomonadota; class Betaproteobacteria; order Burkholderiales; family Comamonadaceae; genus Delftia; species Delftia sp. Lp-1. The sequence goes on from NZ_JAJALJ010000001.1 coordinate 698,169, forward strand.
TGGGTCAGCAGCATCAGGCTGCGTCCCATGGGGTCGCGCCCCTCGCTGCTGGGCGGCAGGCCGTGGGTGGCAAGTGTCTCGGGCGTGAGCAAGGGCTGGCCGGCGGATGCGCCGGCTGCCGTCTCCAGTGCCCGCAGACCATCGAGCAGCCGGGGCAGGGCATCGCCGGCCCTGAGGCCATGCCCCAGGCTGCGCGCATAGGCGTGGGCTGCGGCATTGGCCAGCAGCACATGGCCCTGCCGGTCGCAGACAAAGGTGGGCGAGGGCAGCTGGCGCAGGCTTTCGCTGACGAAATGGTGCAGGGCGCGCAGTTGGCGCGAAGCCTGCTCCACGGCCGCGATGCGCTGGTCCAGCAGGTCGCCGCCCAGGCGCAGCGCGGTGGGCAGGCCCTGCCCCTGCAGGTCGCGCAGCTCCAGCGCCAGAAAGCGCGCGGCGGCGCGCAGGCGCAGCCAGCTCCATAGCGGATAGGCCAGGGCCAGGCCCAGCAGGCCGGCTGCAGGCGCCGTCTGCACCTGCCACAGGCGCGGTGCAAGCCCGGCCAGCGAAAGGCAGGCCAGGGCCAGCAGCGCGCAGGCCAGCATGCCGCCCGACGGGCCCAGCCAGGCCAGGGCCAGCAGGGCCAGCAGCACGGCTGCCGCATTGAGCGCGCGGTTGAGCGTGGCCGACGCGGGATGCACATGCGAGCCCTGCAGGCTGCCGTTGAGCACATGGGCCAGCATCTCCACGCTGGAGATGGGCCGCGCGCTGGTGCCCAGCGGTGCGGTGAAGCGGCTGCCCAGGCCGGTGGCCGTCGTGCCGATGAGCACGTATTTGCCGCGGAATGCCGCTGCAGGAATGCGGCCGCGCAGCACGTCGATGTAGGAGTAGGTGGTGAAGGGCGAGCGGTCCCTGGCGCCTTGCTCCGGCCTGGCCTGTGCAAAGGCAATGATCTCCTGCTGGCGGCGTTGCCAGGAGGGTGCGTCGGGGTCCATGGGCGGCACGGGCTCCGGGCGGGCGCATGCGCGGCCGTTCTCGCCCACGCAGTGCAGGGCCAGCGCCATGTGCCACCAGGGCTGCTGCGCACTGCCTTCTATGGCATGGAAGCCACGCACCGCGCCATCGGCGTCCACGGGCAGCTGGGTATGGCCCAGCGCCGCTGCGGCCTGTGCGAAGGCCGGCAGCGGGCCGCTGCCTGGCGCCACGGGCAAGACGGTGCGGCCGCTGCGCTGCAGAACGCGCGCCAGCAGCAGGTCGTCGCCGGGGTAGTCCAGGTCTTCCTCGCTGAGCATCACGTCCAGGCCTATGGCGCGCGGCGGTGCCTGGCTGATGCGTTCCAGCAGGCCGGCGTGCAGTGCGCGGCGCCAGGGCCAGCGGCCAATGGCGTCGATGCTGGCATCGTCGATGGCGACGATGACGATGTCCTGCGATGCCTTGGGCCGGTGCAGCCAGCTGGCCGTGTCCTGGACGAAGCCGTTGATGCGGTCGAGCTGCCCGTCGCCGCCGAGCCAGAACACCAGGGACAGCAGGCCCGCCGCCAGCAGCAGCCAGTCCCGCCGCAGTCCACGGCCACGCGCAGGCGCTGGCTGCGCCGGCGTGGCGGGGCTGTCAGGCAGGGGCGGCTGGGTGGACAAGCGCGGTCAGGGAATGAACAGGCACGGCTACTGGCGCTGCAGGCGCTCTCCGTTGCCCGAATGCATCATCTCGCCGCTGGCATCGACGATCCAGCTGCCGGTGCGGAACTGGCGCGCGGCCGAGAAGTCGCTGCGCAGGCCGTTGGCATCCTCGATCTGCAGGCGCAGGTAGTAGCTGCCTGCGGGCAGGTCCTCGGTGCTCCATTGCGGCTGGTCGGTCCAGAGGTCCACCAGCGGCGCGGTGAACTCCTGGTCGCGCGCCACCATCACGTGGTAGCGCTGGCCGGGCTCGCCGCTCCAGCGAATCTGGCGGCTGCCTTCGGCCGGTCCGTCGCCCATCTGCAGCGCGCTGGCCGAGGGCTGGGGAGGAACGGCCGCCAGTTGCATGGCCTGGGCTGCGGCAAACGGGCCCTGGTCGGGCTGTCCATCGGCCAGCGTGCGAATGCTGGCGGCACGCCAGAGATAGCGTCCGGCCGGCAGGCGGGCCAGCGTGGTGGCGGGCAGTGTGCAGTCGTCCAGGTCGCGTGCATCGACGGCGGGCTCGGCAAAGCCGGCCTGCGCATCGGCAGAGACGACCTGGATGCGGTAGCGCGCGGCGCCCACGACCTGGGTGCATTGCAGGCTGGCGCGGCCCAGGCCCACGGTGGCGTCGGCCTGCGGTGATTCATACAGCGGCGGCACGGGATGGGCCTTGACGCGCAGGGCGCGGCGGCTGGCGGCGCCCGGAATGCCCTGGGCATCGATGCCGCGCAGGGACAGCACGTAATCGCCGTCCTCCACGCCCGCCAGGCGAAGCGGCGATGCCGTGGCCTGGAAACTGGCGCTGCGCAGCACCTGGGTCATGTCGGCATCGCGCGACAGCTGTAGCTGGTAGCGCACGGCGCCCGGCAAGCCGGGCAGGGGCAGGCTGATCCAGTTGGCGTCTTCCGCCAGCGCGGGCCACGCCGTGATGTCGGGCGCACCCAGCATGGGGCGGGGCTCGCCCACGCGGCCATTGGCGGCCACGGCCACGCCCTGGCCCGGGCGCAGCAGCGCATCGCCAGTGTTCGCGCTTGAAGCGTCGGAGCCCACGGCGACGGTGCCTTCATCGACGGCGGCCGCCGTGCTGCCTGCGGCATCGGCCTGGACCAGGAAGCGGGTGCCGCGCACGCTGGTCGATGCAGCGGGCGTGCGGATCTCGAAGCGGCGCTGTGCGTTGCCGGGCTCGGGCGGCACCGAGGCCTCGACGCCGCCCTCGCGCAGGTCCAGTACGGACTGCAGGCTGCCGGCACGGCCCTTGCGGCGCATCTGGCGCAGCACCACATCGGACTGCGATTGCACGCGCACCAGGGAGCCATCGGCCAGGCGCACGGCGACGAATGCGTCCGGGGCCAGTTGCAGGCGCTCGCCTTCCTGCAGCGTCTGTCCCTTGCGCAGGGGCTGGCCCGCATCGTCTCCGGCCGCGCCCTGCGTATCGGCCAGGTGGTCCAGCGGGCGCGTGCTGCGCGCATCGCCCTGCACGAATTCCACGGAGGCCACGGCGGCGCGCAGCAGGCGCACGGGGATCTCCAGCACGGAGCCGGGCCGCAGGCGGTAGGGATTGGACACGCCGTTGTGCTGCTGCAGGTCGGTCCACTGGCGGGCATCGCCCAGGTAGCGGGCCGCCAGCTGCTCCAGCGTGTCGCCGGCGACGACCCGGTGTGCCATCGTGTCGCCGTTGCGGCCCGCGGGTTTGATCTGGGCCTGCGCGCCGCCCAGGCCGAGCAGGCCGAGCAGGCCAAGAGCGGCCAGCATGCAGGCCCGCGATACGGGCCTGCCCAGGGCGGCAGGCATGTGTACGGTCATGATGCCTGCTGCAGCGCCTGCAGCGCTGCGTCGGGCACATCAAGGCGATAGCCATAGCCGTACACGGCACTGATGGCGTAGGGCTGTCCGGCGCGCAGGTTCAGCAGGGCGCGCAGGCGCGAGATATGCGTGTCCAGCGAGCGCGACTGCACTTCGGCGTTGTGTCCCCACACGGCTTCGCGCAGGTGCTCGCGCGACAGCAGCCGGCCCTGGTTCTGGAACAGGGTCAGGGCCAGCGTGTACTCGCGGTGCGTCACCTCGATGGGCTGGCCGTGCATTTCCAGGCTGTTGGTGGTGGTGAGGAAACGGTAGGGGCCGAACTCCAGCACGCTTTGCGTGTTCACCGGATAGGCGCGGCGCAACAGGGCGGCCATGCGCGCGCGCAGCTCGGCATGGCGCACGGGCTTGACCATGAAGTCGTCGGCGCCGCAGGACAGGCCCTCGACGATGTCGGCCTCTTCGCTGCGGTGGGTGATGATGAGGATGGGCAGCTCGCGGCTGACATGGCCACGCGCCCATCGCACCAGGTCCGTTCCTTCCATGTCCGGGAGGTGCCAGTCCACGATCAGCAGGTCGAAGCTCTCGCGGCGAAGCTCCAGTTGCAGGGCCGAGCCCGTCTGGTAGGTGTGGCAGCTGTGGCCCGTCTCCAGCGCGACCTGACGCAGCATCTCCAGTTGCAGCGGATCATCGTCCAGAGCAGCTATACGCATCCAAATGTCCTTTCACGCACGCGCCGCAATCCCGGCGCCGAGCCCGCGGGCAAGACTGCCCGCAAATAGGCGGTTTCTCAAGCGAAGCTTACCCTTACTCTGCGGCATCGCGCAGTTGCTGCAGGGCGGCCAGCACCAACTGGGGGTCTGCGGGCTGCAGCCGGGGCTGCAGTGCGGACAGGGCCGCCTCGCCTTCCTTTTGGAGCTGGCCGATGGCCTGGCCGGCTTCCTTGGGGGCGTCGAAGCCCAGGCTTTGCAGCAGCAGCTGGCCGTCGGCGGCGACGAGCTTGAAGTAGAACTTGCCGTCGGCTTCGCGGTATTGCTTGAACTGGGGCAGGGCCTGCCTGGCGGCCTTGGCCTTGGCGGCCACGGGTGCCTGTGCCAGGCTGCGCAGGCCGACGGCCGAGCGCAGTTCGCGGATCAAGGGCAGGGTCTCGCGGCGGGCCTTGGCGGCGCCGGCCTGCAGGATGTCCTCCAGCTCGGCAGGGTGGGCCACCAGGTGCTCGTAGCGCTCGCGCATGGGCGCCAGCTCGCGGTCGATGCGCTCGAACAGTTGCTGCTTGGCGTCGCCCCAGGCAATGCCTTCGGCGTACTGGCGGCGCAGCGCCTCGGTTTCCTCTTCGCTGGCAAAGCCCTGGTAGATCTGGAACAGGGCAGAGCCTTCGACTTCCTTGGGCTCGCCGGGCGTGCGCGAGTCGGTGGTGATGCTGCCGATGAGCTTGCGCAGCTGCTCGCGCGAGGAGAACAGCGGGATGGTGTTGTTGTAGCTCTTGCTCATCTTGCGGCCATCCAGGCCGGGCAGCGTGGCCACGTTCTCCTCGACCTGCGCCTCGGGCAGCGTGAAGAACTCGCCGCCGTAGATGTGGTTGAAGCTGGAGGCCATGTCGCGCGCCATCTCGATGTGCTGGACCTGGTCACGGCCCACAGGCACCTTGTGCGCATTGAAGGCGAGGATGTCGGCCGCCATGAGCACGGGGTACATGAACAGGCCGGCGGTCACGCCGTCATCGGTCTCGGTGCCGTCGGCATGGTTCTTGTCCACGGCCGCCTTGTAGGCGTGGGCACGGTTGAGCAGGCCCTTGCCGGTCACGCAGGTCAGCAGCCAGCACAGCTCGGGGATCTCGGGAATGTCGGACTGGCGGTAGAAGGTCACATGCTCGGGGTCCAGCCCGGCCGCCAGCCAGCTGGCCGCGATCTCGATGGTGGAGCGCTGCACGCGTGCCGGGTCCTGGCATTTGATCAGGGCGTGGTAGTCGGCCAGGAAGTAGAAGTTCTCGACCTCGCGCGAGCGGCTGGCCGCGATGGCCGGTCGCAGCATGCCGGCATAGTTGCCGAGGTGCGGGGTTCCGCTGGGAGTGATGCCGGTGAGGAAACGGATGGTGCTCATGACGGGAGGCTTCGACAGGCAAGAGAGAAAAACAGGGAGCCGCAGAGACAGCCGGTGGGCCGTTCTGCAGCGCGTTCAGCGCAGCAGCGCGATCAGCGGGGTCAGCGCGAAGTCGATCACGGCGTAGCCCAGGTCCATCAGCGGGCGCAGCCACAGGCTGCCGACCACGCCGGCAATGACCAGGCCCATGACGATGAAAAAGCCCCAGGGCTCGATGCGCGCCACCCACTGCGCCTGACGCCAGGGCAGCAGGCCGACCAGGATGCGGCCACCGTCCAGCGGCGGCAGCGGAAACAGGTTGAAGGCCCACATCACCAGATTGACCAGGATGCCGGCGCGGCACATTTCTATGAAGAAGCGCTCGCCCACGCCCGATCCCACCAGAACCACCAGCAGCAAGCCCCACAGCAGGGCCTGCACGAAATTGGAGGCCGGGCCTGCCAGGGCCACCCAGATCATGTCGCGCTTGGGGTTGCGCAACTGGTCGAAGCGCACGGGCACGGGCTTGGCGTAGCCGAACAGAAAGGCGCCCGAGGTGGCGAAGTACAGCAGCAGCGGCATCAGGATGGTGCCGATGGGGTCGATGTGCTTGATGGGGTTGAGCGTGATGCGTCCCATCATGGCGGCCGTGTTGTCGCCGAAGTGGCGCGCGGCATAGCCATGGGCTGCCTCGTGCACCGTGATCGCGAAGAGCACGGGCAGGGCATAGATGAGTACGGTCTGGATGAGGTTGGAGATGTCCACGGCGGGCATTGTCTCAGACGCTGGCCACCCTTGCCGCTGGCAGCCGCCAGAGCCCGTGCGCTGCGCTCTGGCCGCGTGGATATGGTGGTTTCCCGCAGATTGGCAATGCCCCATCCTGTGTTGCAAAATGAAACACCGATGAGATGGTTCCCTCAACAGGTTTTTCACCAAGGCCCTCGGGCCATATGTACAAGAGGTGGCACGTGGGCGTACTGGGCTTGGGCAGGCTGCCGATAGGCTGGCGGTTGGTGATTGCGTTCGGCGGTATCAATCTGCTGGTCTTCACGATGATGGCGGTCACGGTGTTTTCACTGGGGCAGGCCGAACAGGCGCTGGCGGCCGGGGGGGCGACCACGGTGGCCGAGCAGGCGTTGGTGCACACGCGCTGGTGGGTGCTGGGGCTGGGGGCTGCCGTTTGCGTGCTGGCCCTGGTGGCCTGGTTCAGCCTGCGGCGGGGAATCGTGCAGCCGCTGGGCCAGGCCATCCTGATTGCCGAGACCGTGGCGGCCGGTGATTTGAGCCAGGAGTTCTCGACCGAGCTGCAGGGCGACTTCGGCCGCCTGCTGGGCGCGCTGGGCACCATGGAGGACACGCTGACCGAGCTGGTTGGCCGCATCAAGCAGTCCACGGATTCCATCGGCCTGTCGGCTGGCGAGATCGACGCCGGCAACTCCGACCTGTCGCGCCGCACCGAGGCCCAGGTCTCGGCGCTGGCCCAGACGGCGGCCAGCATGGAGCAGCTCACCGCCACCGTGCGCCAGAACGCCGACCGTGCGCATTCGGCCAGCGGTCTGGCCGTCGATGCCTCGTCCACCGCCAAGCGCGGCGGGGCCGTGGTGAGCGAGGTGGTGCAGACCATGGAGGCCATCAGCGGCAGCTCGCGCAAGATCGTGGACATCATCCAGGTCATCGAAGGCATCGCCTTCCAGACCAATATCCTGGCGCTCAACGCGGCCGTGGAGGCGGCGCGTGCGGGCGAGCAGGGCCGGGGCTTTGCCGTCGTGGCCAGCGAGGTGCGCAGCCTGGCCGGGCGCTCGGCCGAGGCCGCCAAGCAGATCAAGGAACTGATCACCACCAGCGTGCGCCAGGTGGAAAGCGGAGCCGGTCTGGTCAACCAGGCGGGCGCCACCATGCAGGAAATTGTGGGCGCCGTGGGCCAGGTATCGGGCCTTCTGGGCGAAATGTCGCAGGCGCTGCGCGAGCAAAGCGAGGGCATCGCCCAAGTCAACGCCGCCGTGGGTCACATGGACAGCGCCACCCAGGAGAACGCAGCCCTGGTGCAGCAGGCCTCGCGAGCGGCCTCGGCGTTGAGCGAGCGCGCCCAGGATCTGGAGCAGGCGGTGGGCGCCTTCAAGCTCGATGACGAGCCTGAATCTGCGGCGGGCGCGGTGTTCTCGGCAGCGCAGGCCAGGCCCGCGCTGGCCCCATCCGTTGCCGTGGCGCCCGCAGCAAGTTCGCCAAGTTCGCCAAGGCCGCCGCAGCGTGCGCCGACTCCTGCGGCCCGGCGGCTGCAGTCGCTGGAATTGGCGCAGCACTGATCTGCATCTCTCTCGCCAGCGTCTCTTCACAACACAAACGCCGGGCTTGCCCGGCGTTTGTCTTTCATGTGATGCGGTGCATGCCCCCGCTCGGGCCATCTTCGTCAGGCCATCTTCATCAGGCCATCTCAAGGCCCAGGGCGTCCAGGCTGCCCCTTCCCTGGCGCACCACGGTCGGCGGATTGCCCAGGGCCATGGGAACCAGGTCGATCACGGTGGTCGGCTCCGAAGGGCAGGCGCCTGCATCGACGATGGCGTCAAGCTCGTGGGGAAAGCGCTCCAGGATGGCGTCCGCGTCGTGCAGGGCCTCGGTCTCGCCCGGCGGGATCAGCGTGGTGGCGATCAGCGGCTCGCCCAGTTGCTCCAGCAGCAGCTGCGTGCCCTTGCGGTCCGGCACGCGCAGGCCGATGGTCTTGCGCGACGGATGGCTCAGGCGCTTGGGCACTTCCTTGGAGGCTTCCAGGATGAAGGTATACGGCCCCGGCGTGGCCAGCTTGAGCAGGCGGTACTGGCGGTTGTCCACGCGCGCATAGCTGGACAGCTCCGACAGGTCGCGGCACAGCAGCGTGAGATGGTGCTTGTCGTTGATCTGCCGGATGCGGCGAAGCCGCTCCACCGCAGGGCGGTCGTCCAGATGGCAGACCAGCGCGTAGCTGGAATCCGTGGGAATGGCCAGGATGGCGCCCTGGCGCAGCATGTCGGCGGCCTGCTTGATGAGACGGGGCTGGGGATTGTCGGGGTGGGCTTCGAAGCGTAGGACCATGGTGTGCGTTGTTGGCGGGAGGAGCTCAGGCCAGCTGTATGCGCTCGCTCAGCAGTTCCCATACCGGCGTCAGCTGGCCCGGCAGGTAGGGCAGGTCGCCCAGATCGGTGTGCGATTCCTCGGGACTGTGGAAGTCGCTGCCGCGCGATGCGGCCAGGCCGAATTCGCGCGCCATGTCGGCATAGATGGTGTATTCGCTGGGCCGGTGGCTGCCGGTGACGACCTCTACGCCCTGGCCGCCATGGGCCTTGAACTCGGAAAACAGCGCGTATTCCTCGTTGGCGGTGAGCGCGTAGCGGGCCGGATGGGCGATCACCGCCACACCGCCGGCCTGCGTGATCCAGCGCACGGCATCGGCCAGGCGGGCCCATGTGTGGGGCACGTAGCCGGGATGGCCTTCGGTCAGGTAGTGGCGGAACACCTCGCCCGTGTCGCGGCAGCGGCCGGATTCCACGAGAAAGCGTGCGAAATGGGTGCGTGATATCAGGCCGGGATTGCCGGCAAAGCGCAGCGCGCCTTCGTAGCTGCCTTCGATGCCGGCCAGCTCCAGCTGGCGGGCCATCTCGCGGGCGCGTGGGCCGCGCCCGTCGCGCGTGGCGTGCAGCCCTTCGAGCAGGGCGGGGTCGTCCGCGTCAAAGCCCAGTCCCACGATGTGCACGGTGGCACCTGCAAAGCTCACCGAGATCTCGGCGCCCGTCAGGTAGTCCATGCCGCAGGCGCGCGCGGCGGCGGCGGCGCGGTGCTGGCCGCCGACTTCGTCATGGTCGGTCAGCGCCCACAGCTGCACGCCCCGGGAGGCGGCGCGTTCGGCCAGTTGCTCCGGCGTCAGCGTTCCATCCGAGACCACGGAGTGGCTATGCAGATCGGCGTTCAGATAGGACTTGGGCACCGGTCCATTGTAGGTGTCGGTGCTTTTCCGAGCCGGGCAGTGCGGCTGGGGGACTTCCCTGAGTGCGGGTTAACAGGGCTCAATAGTGACGGATGCATGACGATGATCAGCTAGGCGCCGTCAAGGGTGGACAAGAATGGTTTCCGGAGCGATGGGCGGCAGGGGCGCCATGGCCTGGCTCCGGCATTGTTATAAAAAAGATCGGTTTTTCCATGAATCTGAATCAAATCACGGTCGCCCAGAAGCTGTGGGCCCTGGTGCTGGGACTGCTGGTGAGCATGCTGGTGGTCAACGGCGGCATCCTGGTCTATCTGCACGGGGTCAACGAGAAGATCAACACCGATGTGATGACCGCGCAAAGCGGCGCCACGCTGGCGCGCGAGTGGCGGCATCTGACGCAGATGAGCGTGGAGCGCTCCATCGTCGCGGCCATGTCGCCCGACGAGACGCTGGCCGCGCAGCAGCGCGCTTTGATGAGCAAGGGCATAGAGCGCATCAACGTGCTGCAAAAGCAGGTGGGCGACCTGCAGCTGGGCACGCAGTCCAAGCAGGCGCTGGAGGCCGTGGCAGCCGAGCGCCGCGAGACGCTCAAGGCCAACTCGGCGGCCCAGGAGGCGCGCAAGGCCAGCGATTTCGCCACCACGTTCGACATCGTTGAAAAGCAGCTGCGCCCGGCGGCCGAGCGCTACAACAGCGCGCAGGAAGCCTTCGTGCAGCAACTGGAGCGCCAAAGCGAGCTGGGGCGCGAGGAAGGCGTGGCCCATCGGCGCCAGGCGTACTGGATCGGTGCGCTGGCCAGTGCGGTCATCGTGGCCCTGGGCCTGTTCATGGGAGTGGCCATCATGCGGTCGATCACGCGGCCGCTGGACCAGGCCGTGGCCCTGGCCGACGGCATTGCCGCAGGCGACCTCACGGGCTCGGTGCAAAGCAACCGGGGCGATGAGCTGGGCCATCTGCTGGGCGCACTCAACGGCATGGCGCAGCGGCTGCGCGGCGTGGTGGGCGAAGTGCGCTCTGGCGTGGAGTCCGTGTCCACGGCCTCCAACCAGATCGCCAGCGGCAACCAGGACCTGTCCTCGCGCACCGAGCAGACAGCGGCCAACCTGGAGGAGACGGCGGCCAGCATGGAAGAGCTGACGGCCACCGTCACCCAGTCGGCCGACACGGCGCGCCAGGCCAACCAGCTGGCGGCCACGGCCGCGCAGGCGGCCGAGCAGGGCGGTGCCGTGGTGGCCCAGGTGGTCACCAGCATGCAGCAGATCACGGACAGCAGCCGCAAGATCGCCGACATCATCGGCGTGATCGACGGCATTGCCTTCCAGACCAATATCCTGGCGCTGAACGCCGCCGTGGAAGCGGCCCGCGCAGGCGAGCAGGGCCGGGGTTTTGCCGTGGTGGCGGGCGAGGTGCGCTCACTGGCCCAGCGCAGCGCCGAGGCGGCCAAGGAAATCAAGCTGCTGATCACCACCAGCGTGGACAACGTGCAGTCGGGCTCGAAGCAGGTGGAGCAGGCGGGGCGTTCCATGGAGGAAATCGTCTCCAGCGTGCGCCGCGTCAGCGACCTCATCGGCGAGATCACGGCCTCGTCCACCGAGCAGCGCGACGGCATCGGCCAGGTCAACCAGGCCGTGACCCAGCTCGACCAGATGACCCAGCAGAACGCGGCCCTGGTCGAGGAATCCAGCGCGGCTGCGCTGGCCATGCAGGACCAGGCGCGGCGCCTGTCCGAGGTGGTGGCGGTGTTCAAGCTGGGGCAGGAGGGCAGCGCACTGGCGCCGGCCAGGGCACACGTGCCGGCCACCGCAGCGGCACGCCGGCCGGCATCTATCGGTGCAACCGGTGCAACTGCTGCGGTGCGCCCTGCGCCTGCGGCACCCGCACGTCCAGCGCCCGCCGTGCGCAATGCACCGGCGCCCCAGAAGATCCAGCAGCCCGTGGCGAAGGCCCCCGCCAGGACAGCGGCCAAGGCCGGGGCGGACGACGACTGGGAGACCTTCTGACCGGGAGGAGCGGGTATGCAGGCCGGCGTGCAAGTCAGCGCCGGCCTGCAGGCCTTCGTCAGTTGCGCGGCTTGCCGTAGTCGGGCGAGCGCGGGCCTGGCAGCAGTCCGCGCTGCGCCATGGGCGACAGCAGGCGCTGGTTGGCGATGGAGGCGATCTGCACGCTGCGGTCGTTCATGGTGTCCAGGATCTGGTTGAGCAGTGCCGTCACCAGGATGCCGACCAGTCCGCCGCCTGAGCTTTGCCCTTCGGCGCTGGAGGCCGTGGCACTGCCATCCCACAGCTGGGTGCCGGTGCGCAGGTCCACCAGCCTGGCCTCCAGCGTGACCACGGAGGCGCTGCTGATCACCGCATAGCTGGTGCCGTAATTGCGGATGTTCAGGTACAGGGCCGCATCGGCGCCAAAGATTTCACGGAGCTTGGCCACGGGCAGTTCCTGGGCGTCGTCTGCGCTGACGATGCCGTTCTGGCGGAACATTTCCTCGGTGACAGCCACGGGCAGAACGTAGTAGCCGGCCTCGGCCAGCGGCAGCGTGATCTGGGACAGCACGCCCGCCGGTGCATTCACTTCCGGGGACTGGTTCAGCGCAGGCATGACCAGGATGGAGGCAGGCTTGGATGCCCGCAGCGCCGCATAGTCATAGGGCGCGGTGGTGGCGCACCCGGTCAGCGCCACGGTCATGGCAAGTGCCAGGGTCTTGATGTGATCGGTCAGGCGCATGTCAATTCTTGCGGGCCGTGAAGGTTTGCAGCAGCGTGTCCATGAAGGTGGCGGACTCGGGGAAATGCTGTTTTTCCTCGGCCAATTGCTCCACCGTCTTTTCGTTGTTGCCGGTTCGGGAATAGAGCATGGCCATATGGGCGCGGTAGCCGGGCGGCAGCGCCTTTCCCTCGGCCTGCACCTTCAGGCGGGCTTCTTCCAGCTTGAGCAATTGGTCCTCGGCGCCGGTACTGCCGTCATCCTTGAGGTATTGGTAGACCTGGGGCTGGTAGTCATTCCAGGCATACAGCGGCTGGCGCGGCGCAGCGCAGCCGGCCAACGTGGCGCAGATGGCCAGCGCGGCCAGGGCCGTTGCCGAATGGATGGGGCGCTTCATTGCGCGGGCTTCCATGCGCCGCTGTCAATGCCGGCTGCCAGCTTGTCCACGGCTTCGCGGATGGCCAGATCCAGTACCTTGCCGTTGAGCGTGGAGTCATAGCCGGCCGTGCTGCCGAATCCCACGATTTCGCGGTTCGACAGGCTGTATTCGCCGGCACCCTGTACCGAATAGACGACTTCGGAGGTCTGCACCCGGACGATGTTCAGGCTGACCTTGGCATAGGCCACCTGCTCCTTGCCACGGCCGAGCACGCCGAAGAACTGGCGGTCCCCGACCACCTTGCGGCCGAACTCGCTCACGTCGCCGGTCACGACATAGGTGGCGCCCTTGATCGCTTGCTCCTGCTTGTTGAAGCCCGCTTCCTGGCGGGTCTCGGACATGTTGTCGCGGTCCAGCACGCTGAATCGGCCGCTTTGCTGCAGGTGGGTTACCAAGATGGTTCTGGCCTGGCCACCGAGGCGATCGACGCCGTCCGAGAAAATGCCGCGCTGAAAGCTGGAGCGGTTGTCGAATTTGCCCACGGAAATGGGGCTGCGCGGGCCTTGATAGGCGCTGGATGCAGAAGCGGGTTTGGCTGTTTCAAGCGTGCGCGATTGCTCTGTGGTGGAGCAGCCGGAAAGGCCGGCGGCCAGGGTGATGGCAATGGCCGTGCAAGGCCACAGGCGAGAGGTCATGAGTATTTCCCCGGTTTTCTTGGAATGAATTTGCAATAATTTGTTGCAAAAACCGGGGATATTAACCGAGGGGCACCGTGAATGGCGCCCCAGGTCTCTAGGACGCGTCCGAATGCACTCCCTCGATCAGGAATTGCACCTTGCGCTCTCCGCGCCATTCATTGATGTCCATGCGAAAGGCAATGCACGCCGAGGGCGGCAGCGGGTCGGTATGGCCGAACCAGATTCCGTCCACGGTTTCGCCCTGATGGCGCAATTGCAGTTTCAGGTGCTTTTCACCGACCAGGCGCTGTGACAGCACTTCCAGTTGCTCGCTGAAGGTGGGGGGGGCAAAGCCCTGGCCCCAGACCGCGAGATTGAGCTGCTCGACCATTTCGGGCTTGCGGAAATCCGGGTCCAGCGGTCCGTCGGTCTCTATGCGGCGCGTCAGCGTGGCTGCGTCCAGCCATTCCTGTGCCACCTGGGCCAGGGCCTTCTCGAATACCGCGAAACCGGCCTCGGCAATGGTGCAGCCGGCCGCCATGGCGTGGCCGCCAAAGCGCAGCAGCAGGCCGGGGTGGCGCTTGGATACGAGGTCCAGCGCGTCGCGCAGGTGAAAGCCGGGAATGGAGCGGCCCGAGCCCTTGAGTTCATGCTCGTGCCCCGGCGCGCCGCTGGCGGCGAAGACGAAGCTGGGCCGGTGCATGCGGTCCTTGATGCGCGAGGCCACGATGCCGACCACGCCCTCGTGGAAGTCGGGGTCGAACACGCTGATGGCGGCCGGCGGCGTCATGCCGTCTTCGCACAGGCCTTCGGCCATGAGCAGGGCCTGCTCGCGCATGCCGCCTTCCAGTTCGCGGCGTTCGCGGTTGATGGCGTCCAGCATCTGCGCCAGGTTGGCGGCGCGGCCCGCATCGTCCGTGGTCAGGCACTCGATGCCGATGGTCATGTCGGACAGCCGGCCTGCGGCATTGATGCGCGGGCCCAGGGCAAAGCCGAAGTCGAACGTGGTGGCCGCAAAGGCCTTGCGGCCAGCGGCTTCGAACAGGGCCAGCAGGCCTGGTTGCATCTGGCCACGGCGGATCTGCTTCAGGCCCAGGGCGACCAGGCGGCGGTTGTTGGCGTCCAGCCGGACCACGTCGGCCACCGTGCCCAGGGCGACCAGGGGCAGCAGGGCCTCCAGCCGGGGCTGGCTGGCCTTGTCGAAGCGGCCGCGCGCGCGCAGCTCGGCACGCAGGGCCAGCAGCACGTAGAACATCACGCCGACGCCGGCCATGGACTTGCTCTCGAAGCTGCAGCCGGGCTGGTTGGGGTTGACGATGGCATCGGCCAGCGGCAGGTGGTTGCCGGGCAGGTGGTGGTCGGTGACGACCACCTGCAGGCCCAGGGCCTTGGCCTCGGCCACGCCTTCGACGCTGGCAATGCCGTTGTCCACCGTAACCATCACCTCGGCGCCGGTTTCCTTGACGCGGCGTGCGATGGGCGGCGTCAGGCCGTAGCCGTCCACCACGCGGTCGGGCACCAGGTAGCTGACCTCGGTCGCGCCCAGCATGCGCAGGCCGCGCCAGCCCACGGCGCAGGCGGTGGCGCCGTCGCAGTCGTAGTCGGCCACGATGCACAGGCGCAGGCCGCGCTCTATGGCATCGGCCAGCAGCCGCACGGCGGCCTCCATGCCCAGCAGGCCGGAGGGGGCCAGCAGGCGTGCAGGCGTGTCGTCCAGTTCGTCGGCGGAGCACACGCCGCGTGCGGCGTAGAGCTGGGCCAGCAGAGGGTGGACGCCGGCCTGGCGCAGTGCCGAGGCCTGCTGCGCAGGGATCTCGCGGGGGATGATTTTCATGGGCAATGTGTCAGAGCATGCGGCCCAGGTCGGGCAGGGCGCGGGGGCCGAAAAGGCCCGTCAGCCTGTCCAGCCAGCGCGGCGGGCGGCTGCTCCATGCGATGGCATGGCGTTCGCCGCACAGCGTCAGCGTGAGCGGGTGGCCTGCGCGCACGCGCTCCAGCAGGCGGGCGATGAGCCCGGCGTCCAGGGCCTTCCAGGCCTCGCGCCACGCAGCGGGGTTGCCCTGCAGGGCTGCGGCGTGAAGGTCGTCCAGGCATTGCACGGCGGCCTTGGCGCCGGTGGCCGTGCCGGGCTGCAGGCGCCCGGCGCCGTGGACCCAGAAGGCGTTGATGGGCACCTGTCCGCGGGCGGCGCGGGCGTCGTTGAAGACATGGGTGTAGAGCAGCATCTGCACCTCGCTTTGCAGGCGGTGCAGGGCGCGCGCCTGCTGCGCATCGGGCAGCCAGGGCCGCACGTCGCGGCCGATGACGCGGTCCATGGAGGCCGTGGCCAGGTCATCGAACAGCGCACCGCGCGCCAGCCAGCGCTGCGGCTGCTGGTACTCCAGCACGATGCCGTCGTCAGCGAACCAGGGCGCCAGCAGGGCCAGCAGCTGGCGGGATTCCTCATCGCTGAGGGGGGTGGTGGCGGGATCGCTCTGGTGGACCTGGTCTGCGCCTATGTGCCAGTGGCAGGGCGTGACATAGGCGCAGGCCTGCGCCGTCTCACCGGCCTGCCAGGCGGCCCAGGCAATCAGGCCCGGCGCATCGGGCAGGCCCAGCGAGCGCGCCAGGGCGCGTTCGTGGGGGGGAGAAAAATCCATCTCCGTGCCGGTCTGTGCGGGCGCGGGCTGCATCAGCGCCAGCAGGGATTGGAGATGGGGCAGCTCCAGTCCGCCCCAGACGGCCGCGACGGCAGCGTCATCCGCTGCATCCGAGGACGGACCGCCGGCATAGGGAATGATCCATTCGGTCGTTTCCTCCAGCGGGGCTTGGGTGGAGGACACCAGGGGCGCGGTCAAAAGCATGGCCGCTATTGTCGGGCATGGGGTGCCGCAGTGCCGGCGCCTTCGTTTTTCCCCTTGGAGCGCGGTTCAGCGCTGGGGCATGTCGCGGGCCGAAGAGACCAGGCTGACCGTGGCGTCCTCGGGGATGGGCGGCATGCCCTGGTTCCAGTCTTCCCAGGCGCTGCGCATGGCGGTCAGACGCTCGGGCGCGCGCGCTGCCTGGTTGGCGCGCTCGCGCTCGTCGGCCGCAAGGTCGAACAGGTAGTCGATGCCGTCCATGCGCAGGTACTTCCAGTCGCCGTCGCGCAGGGCACGTTGGCCCCGGTGCTTCATGCGCCAGTGCAGGGCGCGCGGGAATTCGGCATCTTCGGCGCGCAGCACGGGCAGCAGGGAGACGCCGTCCAGCGCATGGCCCTCTGGTGCCTGCACGCCGGCGGCATCCAGCACCGTGGCCGACCAGTCCATGGTCATGCAGTGCTGGGTGCTGCTGCGGCCCGGCGCGATGACGGCCGGCCAGTGCGCAATCCAGGGCACGCGTATGCCGCCTTCGGTCAGGTCCATCTTGCCGCCGACCAGGGGCCAGTTGTCGGAGAAGCGTTCGCCGCCGTTGTCGCTGGTGAAGACGATGAGGGTGTTGTCCAGCTGTCCGCTGGCACGCAGCGCCTCGACGATCCAGCCTATGCCTTCGTCCATGTGGTGGATCATGCGGCGGTACTGGTGGATGTTGCCGCCGTCCAGGTGGGCAATGCCCGCGCCCAGGGCCTCGGCCGTGCTGCGGTCATCGCGCGTTTCCCAGGGCCAGTGTGGCGCCGTGTAGTGCAGGCTCAGGAAGAAGGGCGCATCGCCCTGGGCCATGCGGTGGACGAAGTCCACGCTGCGCTGCGACAGCAGGTCGGTCAGGTAGCCCTCGTCATGGTGTTCCTCCTCGCCCACCCACAGGTCGTGCTGGCCCGAGCTGCTCAGGTGGGTGAAGTAGTCCACGCCGCCCGACATGGGGCCGAAGTATTCCTCGTAGCCCGAGCGCAGCGGGCCGAAGTGCGGCGGGTAGCCCAGGTGCCATTTGCCGATCAGCGCCGTGCGGTAGCCCGCATCCCTGAGCATGGAGGCCACGGTGGGCATGTCCGGCGGCAGGCCCAGCTTCTCGCCCAGCGGCGTGCCGCGTGTCTTGCTGTTGATGGGCTCCTCGGCCGCACCGCGCAGGCGGTACTGGTAGCGCGCCGTGGCCAGGGCAAAGCGCGTGGGAGAGCACACGGGCGAGTTGGCATAGCCCTGGGTGAGCCTGAGGCCGCCGGCGGCCAGGCGGTCAAGCACCGGGGACACCGCTCCGAAGTCGGCCGCGCGGCCGCCGTAGCAGCCGAGGTCGGCATAGCCGAGGTCGTCGGCCACGATGAAGAGGATGTTGGGACGGGACATGGAAATGCGCTCTGTGCAGGGTTGTGGGCGGGAAGCGGCGGCGCTCATTCCATCTTCATTCCGGTGGACTGGATCACGGTCCGGTAGCGGTCGGCCAGCGCCTGTATGCGTTCGGCGGCGGCCGGGCCGGTCAGGCCTTCGTAGAACAGGTCGTTGGCGCGCATGCGCTCGCGCAGGGCCGGATCCTTCATGGCCTTTTCCAGCGCGGACTGGATTCTTGCGACCAGGGGCTCGGGCGTGGCGGCAGGCACCCACAGGGCGAACAGCACTTCCTGCTCCAGGTCCTTGTGGCCCAGCTCGCCCACGGTGGGCACGCCGGGCACCAGCGGGTTGCGCTGGCGCGTGGTCACGGCCAGCGGCACGACCTTGCCGGCCGCCACCTGGCCCAGCATGGCAGAGGAGCTGATGATGCCGCCGTCCACCTCGCCCGCCAGCACGGCCGTGCTGGCCGGGGCGTTGCCCTTGTAGGGCACGTGGCTGACCTTGGCGCCCGTGGCATGGGTCAGGATGGCCGAGGCCAGGTGGCCCGGCGTGCCGTAGCCGGCCGAGCCCAGCGTCAGGCCGCTTCTCTTGCCCTGGGCGATGAACTGGTCCAGCGTCCTGAGGCCGGTGCGGGGATTCACGGCCACCATCATTCCCTGCGAGGCGATCATCATCACGGGGCGCAGGTCCGCGCCCTTGAAGGGCATGCTCTTGTAGATGAAGGGATTGACGGTGAAGGTCGTGTCGATGCCGACCAGCAGCGTGTAGCCGTCGCCGGGCGCCTTGGCCGCGTTGTCGGTGCCGATGTTGCCGCCCGCGCCGGGCCGGTTGTCCACGACGAAGGGCTGTTTGAGTTCACGCTGCAGTACCTCGCCCAGGCTGCGCGCCAGGATGTCGGCGGCGCCAGCGGGCGCGAAGGCGACGACGGTGCGCACGGGTTTGGCGGGCCAGGCTGCAGCATCGGCGGCCGCATCGGCCCGGGCGCCAGCGCCGGAGCCCAGGCCCAGCAGAAGGGCCAGGCCGGCCCGCAGCAGCGGGCTGCGCAAGGCATGGGTGGCATGGGTGGCTTGGAACAGGGAAAACATGGTGGCGAACTTTCTGCGCTGCGGGGGCGCCGGGCTTTGCGAGAATCCCCAGGCCGGCTCCGGACGGTGGCTCCCGTTGTCTCCTTTCCGGACGGGGCCACTGTAGAAGTCCCCGCAGCAATTGATCTAATCAACTGTTCCCCGTGAATACCCGTCCCGCTCCCACCTCCATCCAGCAGATGCTGCTGTTTCGCATCAACCGCTACTTCGGTGCAGCGGGCGGCGTGGCCATGCGCATGTGCGAGGCGCATTTCGGCATCACGCGCCGCGAGTGGGGCGTGATGGCCACGGTGGCTGCCAACGAGGGCCTGCTGTCGTCGGAGCTGGCCGAACGCGCGCAGCTGGACCGCGCACGCACCTCGCGCGCCCTCAGCGGGCTGGAGGAAAAGGGCTGGGTGCAGCGCAGCCCCATGCCTGGCGACCGCCGCCGCGTGGCCGTGTCGCTGACGGCCGAGGGGCGGCGCATGTACGGCCTGATCCTGCCGCGCATGGCCCAGATCCACCTGGACCTGGTGTCCGTGCTCAGCGACGAGGAACTCGCACAATTCGATACCTTGCTGGCCAGGCTGCAGCGCCATGCGCTGGCGCTGGAGGCAGAGGGCCGCTACGACGCCCTGCCGCGTGTGGACCGCGGACGGCACCGGCGCTGACACGCCGACGGCAAAGCCTGCCGCCATGCAGGGCCTGTGGGCGATGACACAATGCATGCCCATGCAATTTCCCTACGAACTGGCCGTCGGCTGGCGCTATACCCGGGCGGGGCGTGCCACGCGCCGCAACGGCTTCATCTCGTTCATCTCCGGCGTCTCCATGCTGGGCATCGCCCTCGGTGTGGCGGCGCTGATCATCGTGCTCAGCGTGATGAACGGCTTCCAGAAGGAAGTGCGCGACCGCATGCTCAGCGTGGTCTCGCACATCGAGATCTTCGCGCCCCAGGGCGCGGCGCTGCCCGATCTGGAGCGCACCATGCGCGAGGTGCGCGCCAACCCCGACGTGCTGGGCGCCGCCCCCTTCGTCGCGGCCCAGGCGCTGCTGGCGCGTGGCGAGGACATGAAGGGCACCCTGGTGCGCGGCATCGATCCGGCGCGCGAGGGCGAGGTCACCGATGTGGCCGCCACCAATGCCGAGGTGCTCAAGCACCTGGTGCCTGGTGAATTCAACGTGGTGCTGGGTGTGGAGCTGGCGCGCTCGCTGGGCGTGCGCCAGGGCGACATGGTCACGTTGATCGCCCCGGGCGGCCAGGTCACGCCGGCCGGCGTGGTGCCGCGCCTCAAGCAGATGCATGTGGCCGGCACCTTCGACTCCGGCCACTACGAATACGACTCGGCCCTGGTGATGATGCACTACGAGGACGCGCAGCGCCTGTTCCGCCTGGAAGGGCCGACTGGCATCCGCCTGAAGCTCAAGGACCTGCACGAGGCACCGCGCGTGGCCATGGAACTGGCCCATACCATCACCGACCGCCTGCTGATCCGCGACTGGACCCAGCAGAACCGCACCTGGTTCGCGGCCGTGCAGCTGGAAAAACGCATGATGTTCATCATCCTCACGCTCATCGTGGCCGTGGCGGCGTTCAACCTGGTGTCCACGCTGGTGATGACGGTGACCGACAAGCGCGCCGACATCGCCATCCTGCGCACGCTGGGCGCCTCGCCGTCCAGCATCATGGGCATCTTCATGGTGCAGGGCGCCATGGTGGGCGTCATCGGCACCTTCGCAGGCCTGCTGCTGGGCCTGGGCATCGCCTTCAACATCGATGTCATCGTGCCGGCCATCGAGCGCCTGCTGCACGCCAACTTCCTGCCCAAGGACATCTACCTGATCAGCAAGATGCCCAGCGATCCGCAGTACAGCGACATCATGCCCATCGCCGTGATCTCCCTGGTCCTGGCCTTTGTCGCCACCATCTATCCCAGCTGGCGCGCCAGCCGCGTGAACCCCGCCGAGGCGCTGCGCTATGAATGAAGTGAATGTGATGCCCGGTTTCGAAGTGTCCCAGCAGGGCGCCGTGGTCCTGGATGCGCGCGGCCTGACCAAGCGCTTTGCCGAAGGACGGCTCAACGTGCAGGTGCTGGCAGGTGTCGACCTGCAGGTGCGTGCGGGCGAGACGCTGGCCATTGTCGGCGCCTCGGGTTCGGGCAAGAGCACGCTGCTGCACCTGCTGGGCGGGCTGGACGCCCCCACCAGCGGCAGCGTCACCCTCAAGGGCGAGCCCCTGCATGAACTCAGCGCCCAGAAGCAGGGCGCGCTGCGCAACAGGCACCTGGGCTTCATCTACCAGTTCCACCATCTGCTGCCCGAATTCAGCGCCCAGGACAACGTGGCCATGCCGCTGCGCATACGCCGCGACGACAGGGCCGAGTGCATGGAGCGCGCGGCGCGCATGCTGGCGGCCGTGGGCCTGGGCGAACGCATGCTGCACCGTCCGGCCGAACTGTCGGGGGGCGAGCGCCAGCGCGTGGCCATTGCCCGCGCCCTGGTCACCCAGCCGGCCTGCGTGCTGGCCGACGAGCCCACCGGCAACCTGGACCGCAGCACGGCCGACACCGTGTTCCGCCTGATGCTGGAGCTGGCGCGCAGCCATGGCACGGCCTTCGTCATGGTCACCCACGATGAGCAGCTGGCGGCGCGCTGCGACCGCATGGTGCGCCTGGTGCAGGGCCAACTGGCCTGACCGGCAGGCCTGAGTCTGGACTCAGGCCATGCGCAGCAAGGTGCCCGGCAGGCGCTGGGCGCCTGCGGAAAGCACGGCCGCTGCCGGGGCCGACTTGATCTGCGGCGCAGCGGGAACGATGGATGCCGGCAGCGGCTTGCGCTGCGCCTGGTCCCTGGATGCATCCGCGACGGCCGCGCTCTGCGCCGTCAGGTCGGCCGTCACCTCGCGCAGGCGTGCCGACTGGGCCATGGACGCCTGCACCACATCGCCCATGATGGCCGTGACCTGGTGCGAGGAGTCCACGATCTCCTGCATGGTGCCGCCGGCCTGGCGCACCTGATTGGCGCCCAGTGCCACCTGCTCCACCGAGGTGTGGATGAGCTGCTTGATTTCCTTGGCGGCGGCGGCACTGTTCTGTGCCAGTGCCCGTACCTCACCCGCCACCACGGCAAAGCCCCGGCCCTGCTCGCCTGCGCGGGCCGCCTCCACGGCAGCGTTGAGCGCGAGGATATTGGTCTGGAAGGCGATGCCGTCCATCACGCCGATGATGTCGCTGATCTTGCGCGAGCTGGCGCTGATGGACTCCATGGTGCCCATGACCTCGTGCACCGTGCGTCCGCCCTGCTCGGCCACCAGGCAGGCCTGCCGGGCCAGTTCGTTGGCCTGGCCTGCGTGCTCGGCGCTTTCGCTCAGGCCCTGCATGGCCTCGCCCAGGGTCTGCGCGGCCGTGAAGCGGCGCGTGATATCGCGGGCGTACTTGACCACCTTGAACGGCCGGCCATCGGCGTCGAGGATGGGGTTGTAGCTGGCCTCGATCCAGACCTGGCGGCCGTGCTTGCCGATGCGCAGGTACTGGCCCGCATCGTGCTGGCCGCTGGCCAGCTTGCGCCAGAACTGTGCGTATTCGGGACTGTGACGCTCATGGGGCTGGACGAACATGCTGTGGTGCCGCCCCGTGACCTCATCCAGCGTGTAGCCCATGGCCTGCAGGAACAGGCGGTTGGCATGCAGGATGTTGCCCTGCAGGTCGAACTCGATGATGGCCTGCACCTTGGAGATGGCGGCCAGCTGGCCTTCGGCGTCGGCGTTGCGGCGCTGCTGCTCGGTGATGTCGGTGGCGTACTTCACCACCTTGAAGGGCCTGCCATGGCGATCGAAGATGGGGTTGTAGCTGGCCTGCAGCCAGACATCGCGCCCGTCCTTGGCAATGCGGCGGTAGCGTCCCGCGTCGTGGATGCCGCTGCCCAGGCGCTGCCAGAACGCGGCGTACTCGGGCGACTCGCTCATCTGGTGGTCCACGAACATGCGGTGGTGCTGGCCGATGACCTCATCCTCCTCATAGCCCATGGTGTCCAGGAAGTTCTGGTTGGCGGCCAGCACATGGCCTTGCAGATCGAACTCGATCACGGCCTGGGATTTGTGGATGGCCGCCAACTGCCCATCCAGTTCCGCCTGGCGGCGTGCGCCACCCAGGTCCAGGATCCGACTCCATGCTGAGCGCTTCATGGGAAATTCCTCTCTCCAAAGAATGCCTGCCGGTGTTGCGAGAGCTCGACGCGGGGGTGTAAATGTTTCTTTATGTATTTATATGGACCGCCAAGTGTTTCGGGTATTGATTTTGTCAAACGGAGCCAGCTCGCAATAAGCCCAGGGTTTGCCCTTGGTTTTCGCATTGCCTGCCTCTGGCGGGCCGGGTGCAGGCCGGTGGCATGATGCGGCCATGCCCGCCTGGATAGACACCCATTGCCACCTCGACGCCCCTGAATTCGATGCCGACCGCGATGCCGTGCGCGCGCAGGCGGCAGAGACAGGCGTTGCACATCTGGTGATACCGGCCGTGGCGCGCGAGCACTGGGACACGGTGGTGGCGCTGGCGCGGCGCCATGGCGACAGCTATGCGCTGGGCATCCATCCGCTGTACACGCCCAATGCCCGCGAGCAGGACATTGCCGCATTGCGCGAGACGCTGGCGCGGTTGCGCGGCGATGCGCAACTGGTGGCCGTGGGCGAGATCGGCCTGGACTTCTTCGTGCCCGGGCTGGATGCGGACCGGCAAATCTGGTTCTACGAGCAGCAGATCGCGCTGGCGCGCGAGTTCGATCTCCCGGTCATCCTGCATGTGCGCAAGTCCAGCGACCGGCTGCTCAAGACCCTGCGCGCGCGGCCTGTGGCGGGCGGCATTGCCCATGCCTTCAACGGCAGCGTGCAGCAGGCCCAGGCCTTCATCGACCTGGGCTTCAAGCTGGGCTTTGGCGGGGCAGTGACCTATGACCGGGCGCTCAAGCTGCGCGAGCTGGCAGCCGCCCTGCCGCTGGATGCGCTGGTGCTGGAAACCGATGCCCCCGACATTCCGCCGCACTGGCTCTACACCACGGCCGGGCAGCGTGCCCAGGGCCAGGCCCAGGGCCGCAACACGCCGGCCGAGCTGGCACGCATTGCGGACGTGATTGCGCAGTTGCGCGGCATCACGCCCGAGGCCCTGGCCGAGGCCACGGGCCGCAACGCGCGTGCCGCGCTGCGAGGCCTGCCCGCCATGGACTGAACAAGGCTTGAGCGGAACCTGAACCTGAGCGGTCTTGCCGCCCGCTGCCAGCAGCCCGGCGACCGCTGGGCGACAATGCCGGCCATGTCCTTGACCGTTCCCGACCTGCCGCCCCCCGGCGCCCCGCGCTGGCAGGGCCTGGCGCCGGTGGCCGATGCGCGGACCCGGGCCCTTGTGCTGGGCAGCTTTCCGGGCCTGCGATCGCTGCAATTGCAGCAGTACTATGCCCATCCGCAAAACCAGTTCTGGCCCTTGCTCCAGGCCCTGTGGCCCGGACATCCGCAGCCCGGCCGCGACGACTATGCGGGCCGCTGCGAATGGCTGCTGACCCGCGGCCTGGGCCTGTGGGACGTGTATGCCAGCTGCGAGCGCGAAGGCAGCCTGGACAGCGCCATCCGCGCGGCCGAGGTGAATGATTTCGTGGCGCTGCGCACGCATTGCCCGCAGCTGGCGCTGGCCCTGCACAACGGTGGCGAGAGCTACAAGCACGCCGGCCGCACGCAGGCCCTGGGCCTGGCCGCCGTTAAGCTGCCATCGACCAGCCCGGCCAACGCGAGCTGGAGTTTCGCGCGCAAGGTCCAGGCCTGGCGCGAGGCGCTGGCTGCCCATCAATTGCTCTGATTTTTTGACTGTTCCCGACGTGATACGCAAGACCCGCGGCGCCGCCAAGGCTGCCCCATCCTCTTCCTCCAGCGCCACCACCGCCGCAGACGCCGAGCTGCCTGAAGTCAGCGTCTCCGACGATGGCGATGTGCGCCACCTGCACCTGGGCACGCCCTGGATCCAGGGCTCCATGCGCATACGCGAGCCGTTCGAGATCGAGCTCGAATACGTGCAGCGCATGATGGGCTGGCTGCTGTTCATGGAGCCCGCCAGCGTGGCCGGCCGCCATGCCATGCAGCTGGGCCTGGGCGCGGCCGCCATCACCAAGTTCTGCCACAAGAAGCTGCGCATGCGCACCACGGCCATCGAGCTGAACCCGCAGGTGCTTGCCGTGTGCCGCAGCTGGTTCAAGCTGCCGCCCGACAGCGACACGCTGCGCGTGGTGCTGGCCGATGCGGCCCAGGAAATCCGCAAGAGCCAGTGGCTGGGCACGGTCGATGCGCTGGCCGTTGATCTCTATGACCACGATGCGGCCGCGCCCGTGCTGGACAGCGCCGAGTTCTATGCCGACTGCCGCAATCTGCTGACCGACGACGGCATCATGACGGTCAACCTGTTCGGCCGCACCTCCAGCTACGAGCGCAGTCTGGCGCGCATGGCCGAAGCCTTTGGCGAAGAGGCCATGTGGGCCTTCCGCCCCACGCGCGAGGGCAACACCGTGGTGCTGGCCCAGCGCACGCCACGCGCGCTCGACCCCGCCGCGCTGCAGGCTGCCAGCGCCCAGGTGCAGGCCCGCTGGGACCTGCCCACGACGCGCTGGCCCAAGATCTTCGTGCGGCCCTGGTAGAGCCGCCCTGGTAGAGCGGGGCTGGCCGGGCAGGGCGGCCGGCAGGCTTACCATAGGACGCAGTTCAGCTTCCGGCCCAACGCCATGTCCGATCCGACCTCCACCACGCAGCCCAAGACCGCCGTTGTTCCAAGCAATCCTTCGGGTCCCCTGGACTGGCGCAGGCTGGTGCAGTGGCTGCTGGCCGACGGCGTGATCACGGCCGAAGAGGCCCAGCGCACCGTGGCGCGCTGCTCGCAGGCCGAGAGCACCCAGCACCCGCTGGTTCGGCTGGCCAATGTGGGCATGGCCCGCGCCGGCGATGGGCGCGCGCTGGACATCGAGGAGCTGACCCAGTACCTGGCAACCCGCAGCGGCATGGCCTACCTGCGCATCGACCCGCTGCGCGTGGATGCGGGCCGCGTCGGCGAAATCATGAGCGCCAGCTATGCCGAGCGCCACAAGGTGCTGCCCGTGCAGGTATCGCCGCAGGAAGTGGTGGTGGCCACGGCCGAGCCCTTCATCGACGACTGGGTGGCCGAGGTCGAGCGCCAGGCGCGCCGCAAGGTGCGCCGCGTGCTGGCCAGTCCGCTGGACCTCAAGCGCTACACGGGCGAATTCTTTGCACTGGCCAAATCGGTGCGCGCAGCCGAGAAGGCGGGTGGCGCAGCCAGCGCGGCCAGTTTCGAGCAGCTGGTGGAGCTGGGCAACAGCAGCAAGCAGCTCGACGCCAACGACCAGGGCGTGGTGCGCGTGGTGGACTGGCTGTGGCAATACTCCTTCGACCAGCGCGCCAGCGACATCCACATGGAGCCCCGGCGCGAGCAGGGCGTGATCCGTTTTCGCATCGACGGCGTGCTCCACCCGGTCTACCAGGTGCCCATGGGCGTGCTCAATGCCATGGTCTCGCGCGTGAAGCTGCTGGGGCGCATGGACGTGGTGGAAAAGCGCCGCCCGCAGGATGGCCGCATCAAGACCCGCAACCCGCGCGGTGACGAGGTGGAAATGCGCCTGTCCACGCTGCCCACGGCCTTTGGCGAGAAGCTGGTGATGCGGATCTTCGATCCCGACAACACGGTCAAGGACCTGGATGCACTGGGCTTCACCAGCCATGACGCCCAGCGCTGGAACGAGCTGGTGCGCCGCCCGCACGGCATCATCCTCGTGACCGGGCCCACGGGCTCGGGCAAGACCACCACGCTGTACTCCACGCTCAAGCGCGTGGCCACGGAGGCGGTCAATGTCAGCACCGTGGAAGACCCGATCGAAATGATCGAGCCCAGCTTCAACCAGACCCAGGTGCAGCCGCAGCTGGACTTCGGCTTCACCGAGGGACTGCGCTCGCTGATGCGCCAGGACCCGGACATCATCATGGTGGGCGAAATCCGCGACCTGGCCACCGCCGAAATGGCCGTGCAGGCCGCGCTGACCGGCCACCTGGTGTTCTCCACGCTGCACACCAACGATGCGCCCAGCGCCGTGAGCCGGCTGATGGAGCTGGGCGTGCCGCCGTACCTGATCAATGCCACGCTGCTCGGTGTGCTGGCCCAGCGCCTGGTGCGCACGCTGTGCCCTCAGTGCAAGCAGCGCGACGAGGAGACCTCGGCCGCCACGCTGGCCGAAGCCGTGCGGCCCTGGAAACTGTCAGGCAGCTACCAGCCCTACAAGCCCGTGGGCTGCGTGGAGTGCCGCATGACGGGCTTTCGCGGGCGCATGGGGCTGTACGAGCTGCTGACCGTGAGCGAGGCGCTCAAGCAGCAGGTCCACACCTCGCCTTCCATGGATGCGCTGCGCCGCCAGGCCGTGCAGGACGGCATGCGCCCGCTGCGCCTGGCAGGTGCCCTGCGCGTGGCCGAAGGCGTGACCACGCTGGACGAGGTCATGGCCAGCACGCCCTTGCTGGGATGATGGGCAGGCGATTCGTGGGTTGGAGCGTGAGTGCCCGCTCTGGCGCAGGCCTTTGACATGGATGGAACGGGTGCCTCCTGCTGGCACCCTTTTTCATTCATGCGGGTAGGACATGAGGGTATGCCCTTTGTAGGTGGAATCCACATCCAGACACAGTTTTTCTGAACGCAAAATCGCCGGGTCGTGATTCCGTAAGGAGACATTCTCGTGAAAATCAAGAGTCAGAAAGACTTTTTTTCGGGCGTGATGTTTTTGGTTATCGGCCTCGCTTTTGCGATCGGCGCTACCAACTACACCGTCGGCACCGGTGCCCGCATGGGCCCGGGCTACTTCCCGCTGATCCTGGGTGTGCTGATGTCCATTCTGGGCACGGCCATCTGCTTCACTGGCCTGACCAAGGGTCCTTCGGGCGGTGACAAGATCGGCAAGTGGGCGTGGAAGCAAGTGTTCTTCGTCCTGGCTGCGAACTTCGCGTTCGGCGTACTGCTGGTCGGCGTTCCCAATCTGGGCATTCCCCAGTTCGGTCTGATCGTCGCCATCTACGCGCTGGTGTTCATCGCCAGCCTGGGCGGTCATAGCTTCAAGTTCAAGGAAGTGGCAATTCTGTCCACCGTCCTTGCTGTGGGCAGCTATGTGGCCTTCGTGTGGGCACTGAATCTTCAGTTCCCCGTCTGGCCCAGCTTCATCACCGGTTAAGCAGGAGCATCGTCCGTGGAACTTTTTCAGAACCTGGCGACCGGCTTCGGCGTCGCCTTCACTTTCCAGAACCTGATCTACTGCTTCGTCGGCTGTCTGCTCGGTACGCTCATCGGCGTGCTTCCAGGCATCGGCCCCGTGGCAACGATCGCCATGCTGCTGCCAGCAACCTACGCCCTGCCTCCGGTGGCGGCGCTGATCATGCTGGCCGGTATCTACTACGGTGCGCAGTACGGTGGCTCGACCACCGCCATTTTGGTGAACCTGCCTGGTGAATCCTCATCCGTGGTGACCGTGATCGACGGCTACCAGATGGCAAGAAAGGGGCGAGCGGGACCCGCTCTCGCTGCCGCAGGCATAGGCTCGTTCTTCGCAGGTTGCGTGGGCACCGTGATCCTGGCCGCCTTCGCGCCTCCGCTGACGGAAGTCGCCTTCAAGTTCGGCCCTGCCGAGTACTTCTCGCTGATGACCCTGGGCCTGATCGGCGCCGTGGTGCTGGCTTCGGGCTCGCTGCTCAAGGCCATTGCCATGATCGTGCTGGGCCTGCTGTTGGGCATGGTCGGCACCGACGTGAACTCCGGCGTTGCCCGCTACAGCTTCGACATTCCCGAGCTGACCGACGGTATCGACTTCGTCGTGATCGCCATGGGTGTGTTCGGCTACGGTGAAATCATTGCCAACCTGTCCAAGCCTGAAGACGAGCGCGAAGTGTTCGCCGCCAAGGTGACGGGCCTGTTGCCCACGAAGGAAGACTTCAAGCACATGATTCCGGCCATGCTGCGCGGCACGGCCCTGGGTTCTGCCCTGGGTATCCTGCCCGGTGGCGGTGCCATGCTGTCGGCCTTTGCTGCCTACACGATCGAGAAGAAGACCAAGCTCAAGCCGGGCGAAGTCCCCTTCGGCCAAGGCAACATCCGCGGCGTGTGCGCTCCCGAGTCGGCCAACAACGCCGGTTCGCAGACCTCCTTCATTCCGCTGCTGACGTTGGGCATTCCGCCCAACGCCGTGATGGCGCTGATGGTGGGCGCGATGACCATCCACAACATCCAGCCGGGCCCGCAGGTGATGACCAGCAACCCCGAGCTGTTCTGGGGCCTGATCGCCTCGATGTGGATCGGCAACCTGATGCTGATCGTGCTGAACCTGCCGCTGATCGGCATCTGGATCAAGCTGCTGACCGTGCCTTACCGCTGGCTGTTCCCGTCCATCGTGCTGTTCTGCGCGATCGGCGTGTACGGTACCAACAACAACACCTGGGACGTGTGGATGGTGGGTATCTTCGGCTTCGTGGGCTATGTGTTCCACAAGCTGGGCACCGAACCGGCTCCCTTGCTGCTGGGCTTCATCCTGGGCCCGATGATGGAAGAGAACCTGCGCCGGGCGCTGCTGCTGTCGCGTGGCGACTGGAGCGTGTTCGTGACCCGTCCGATCTCGGCCGGCCTGCTGCTCGCCGCCGTGGTGCTGCTGGTGGTGGTGCTGATGCCTGCAGTGAAGAACAAGCGCGAAGAAGCATTCGTAGAGGATTGATCGCCTCAGCGTTGCAACCATGTTGCTTGACGGCCCTTCGGGGCCGTTTTTTTTGTTATCAACAAGCGATCCCGGTGGAAAGCTGTTGATCCCGGATGCCTGGGAGCCGACGCGCCCGTGACTGCACAATAGCGCGCAGTCTTTCGAGGTCACGATGTCCCCACTACTGTCATCCCAGCACCCGCAGCGCGTGCTGCTGCACAACGAGATCCACGCCCGCCCCGCCGAGGAGATGCAGGCGCCGCTGGCCATCACCCATGTGGTGATGCTCACCGATGCGGCCCAGCGCGAGGCCAGCCGCGCCCATGTGGCCACCCTGCTGCGCAACCACCACCTGCCGCCGCCCGATGCGGCGACCACCCATGTGCTGATCGACCTGGGCGCCTTTCACCTGCGCTGGGAACTGCACACGGAGTTTGTCTGCTGGACCTTCAGCAAGCCCATGTCGCAGGCCGGCATGGACGATGTGCGCGAGCCCGAAGCCGCCATCGACTATGTGCCGCGCGACTGGCTGGCTGCCTTGCCCGGCCAGTGCCTGAGCGGCCTGCACCTTTGGGCCTTGCAGGAGCAGGCGATCAATGAGCCGTATCTGTTGCGCCACCTGCTGCAGGAAGACACGCTGGTGGGTGCGCGCGTGGCCGGAGATGCGGGCAAGGTCTACACCGACTTCGCCATCCATGCCGATGGCTTCTCACGCATGCTGCTGCTGGCCGGCGAGTCATTGTCGCCACGCCGCCTGGGGCGGCTGGTGCAGCGGCTGCTGGAGATCGAGACCTACCGCATGGCGGCCCTGCTGGGCCTGCCGGCAGCCCGCCAGGCCGCTGCCGTACTGGCCACGGCCGAGCGGGATCTGGCGGCCCTGGCCCATTCCATCCGTCTTGCCGACCGCGATGCCGAGCCGGCACTGCTGGACCGGCTGACACGCCTGGCCGGGCAGGTGGAGAGCGAATACGCCACCACGCATTCGCGCTTTTCCGCCAGCGCGGCCTATTTCGAACTGGTGGACAAGCGCATTCAGGACATCCAGGAATCGCGCATCGACGGCATACAGACCATCCGCGAGTTCATGGACCGGCGCCTGACGCCGGCGCGCAGCACCTGCGAATGGGCAGCGCGGCGGCAAAACGCGCTGTCCGAGCGCGTCTCGCGCGTCAGCAGCCTGCTGCGCACGCGGGTGGAGATCGAGCAGCAGCAAAGCAGCCAGCAGTTGCTGGGCGCCATGAACCAGCGCCAGGACATGCAGTTGAAGTTGCAGTCCACGGTGGAAGGCCTGTCCGTGGCCGCCATCACCTACTACTTCACGGGCCTGATCAGCTACCTGGCCAAGGGCGCCAAGACGCTGGGCTGGCCCTGGTCGCCGGAGAGCACGGCCGCCGTCGCCATTCCCGTGGTGGCACTGGGCGTATGGTGGTCGCTGCGCAGGCTGCACCACAGATTGTTCCGTGGCCAGCACGGGTCTGGCACGCACTGAAGGGAGCTCCTGCAGCCCCGCCCCTGCGCCTGTTTTCCCCTGCACCGGCGTTTTCGCGTTTTCACACGTTTGGCGTGAAAGCATCGAAGCCTCGCGCACAATGTGCGCTGCCGTTCTGCAAGGATCGAGCAAGGTTTTTTTGTTCAGGAGTGAGACATGGATCTGGGAATCGCGGGCAAGTGGGCCCTGGTATGTGGCGCCAGCAAGGGCCTGGGCTTTGGCTGTGCCAAGTCACTGGCGCAAGAGGGCGTGAACCTGGTGATCAATGCGCGCAATCCCGAGGCCCTGCAGGAGGCTGCGGCCAGCCTCGCCGCCCTGGCGCCGCAGGTGAAGGTGCTGGCCGTGGCGGCCGACATCACCACCGAGGAAGGCCGCGCCGCCGTGCTGTCGGCAGCCGGCGGCCCGGGCGTGGATTTCGACATCGTCGTCACCAATGCCGGTGGCCCGCCGCCCGGTGATTTCCGCGACTGGGACCGCGCGGCCTGGCTCAAGGCCGTGGACGCCAACATGCTCACGCCCATCGAGCTGATCAAGGCCACGGTGGACGGCATGGCGGCGCGCGGATTCGGCCGCATCGTCAACATCACCTCCAGCGCCGTGAAGGCGCCCATCGACATCCTGGGCCTGTCCAATGGCGCGCGCAGCGGCCTCACGGGCTTTGTGGCGGGCCTGGCGCGCAGCGGCATCGCGGCCAAGGGCGTGACCATCAACAACCTGCTGCCCGGCAAGTTCGACACCGATCGCCTGCGCACCACCTTCACGGCCGCCGCCAACAAGAGCGGCAAGAGCCTGGACGATGTGCGACTGGTGCAGCAATCCCAGGTGCCGGCCCGCCGCTTCGGCACGCCCGATGAATTCGGCGCCATCTGCGCCTTCCTGTGCAGCGCGCACGCAGGCTACATGACGGGTCAGAACATCCTGCCCGACGGCGGCCTGTACGCAGGAACCTTCTGATGCGCCGGTGCACTGCCTCCATGAACGGGTCCAGGGCCGGCAAGGCCCGGGAAATGGTCCCTTGCATGGCTGCGCAGTGCCGAGCGGTCCATGGGCAGGGGCGGCCTTGACAGTCCCGTTCCTGCATCGTGGCCAGCGGCCTTGCCGCAGCCTGCCCATTCCAAACGCCATGCAGGGAGCCCGGAGATGACGGGCCAGCCCCATCAGACGGACTGGGCGGCGGCCGAACCCGTCCGCGCGCCCGGCCCGGCAGCGGCCGCAAGCCCTGCGGGCATGCGCCATACCCTGGCGCTGATGCTGGTGCTGCTGACGGTGGCCCTGGCGGCCGCCATGGTCTGGCTGCTCAGCGGCATGCGGACCACGGCGCAGGAGGAGGCTTCGCTGCGCCTGGTGCGCTTTGTGCTGGGCACCGAGGCGGCCATCAGCCGCAGCCTGGAATCCCTGGATGCCCTGGCGCTGGGCGTGGACGAACTGCTGGGTTCGCGCAACCCCGCATCGGCATCGCAGCCGCAACTGCAGGAAATGCTGCACACCATGGTGCGGCAGAACACGCTGGCGCAGCGCGCCTCGGTGCACGATATCCAGGGCCGGGAACTGGCCGCTTCGGGCGATGGCCCGGTCATCGACCTGCCTGCGCAGGCCTGGGAGCGCCTGGCGGGCCAAAGCCGCTCCGAATTGCTGGCAAGTCCACCCTCCGTCGCGCCGCTGGTGCCGGGTGGCGAGCGCATGCTGTACCTTGTGCGGCCCCTGAGCCGGGCAGAGCAGGGCGGCTATGTGCTGATGCAGGTGCCGGCTGCGGCGCTGGGCGCCGTGCTGGCCCAGGGCGGTGTGCTGGACGGCCTGGAGGTCACGCTGGAGCAGGGCAGCGGCGAGCTGCTGCTGTCCATGCCCCAGTATGGCGATGTCGCCGCTGTGCGGCTGCTGCCGACGACGTCGCAGCTGCCGTCAAGCGGCGTCATGCACATGGCCGCACGCCTGAGCCGCGTGCCCGCCCTGGTGGCTGCGCATCCGCTGCCCAAGGGACATCTGTGGGTCACGGCCAGCCTGCCCATGTCCTCCGTGCTGGCCAGCTGGCGCGTGGCTGCCTGGCTGATGGTGCTGGCCGTGATGATCTTCGGCGTGCTGCTGGCCGTGCTGGGCTGGACCGTGCACCGCTACATGGACCGCCTGAATGCCGCGCGGCGCCAGGCCCAGCGGTCCGAGCAGTGGCTGGACCAGGCGCTGGACAGCATGGTCAGCGGCTTTCTGCTGCTGGATTCGCAGCAGCGCGTGCTGCGCTGGAACCGCTGCTACGAGGAAATGTTCCCCTGGCACGCGGACCAGCTGGAGCCTGGGCGGCCCCTGCAATCGCTGCTCGATTCCTGCCCCAGCGCCGTGGGTCTGGCGGCGGCGCCGGCGCAGGCCGACGAGGCCAAGGACCTGCACCGCCAACTGGTGCTGCGGCCTGGCGTGCCCTTTGAGCAGCAACTGCCCAGCGGCCGCTTTGTCCAGATGACGGCACGGCTGGCCGCCGAGGACGGCGTGGTCATCACCTACAACGATGTCACCGATATCCGGCTGGCCACGGCCGAGATCGAGAGCCTGGCCTTCTACGATCCGCTGACCAGCCTGCCCAATCGCCGCCTGCTGCTGGACCGCCTGGCCCAGGCCACGGTGCTGGCCGCACGCGAAGGCTGGACCGGGGCGCTGCTGTTCCTGGACCTGGACCAGTTCAAGATGCTCAACGACACGCTGGGCCACGAAGTGGGCGACCAGCTGCTGCAGCAGGTGGCGCACCGCCTGCGCAGCGCCGTGCGATCTTCGGACACGGTGGCGCGCCTTGGAGGGGATGAGTTCGTGGTCATGCTCTGCGAGCTGTCGCACGAGCCTGCCGAGGCGGCCACGCTGGCCCAGCGCATCGGCGAGAAGATCCTGGCGCGGCTCAACCAGTCCTATGTGCTGGGCGCCCACCTGCACCGCAGCGCCTGCAGCATTGGCGCCACGCTGTTCGGCCGCCAGCCGCAGTCGGCGGCCGAGCTGCTCAAGCAGGCCGATATCGCCATGTACCAGATCAAGGCGCGCAACGGCAGCGGCCTGTGCTTCTTCGATCCGCAGATGCAGGTGGAAATCCACCAGCGCGTGCGCATGGAAGGCGACCTGCGCCAGGCCCTGGCGCAGTCCCAGTTCGAGCTGCACTACCAGCCCCAGTTCACGCTGGCCGGCGAGGTCATAGGCGCCGAAGCCCTGCTGCGCTGGCGCCACCCCGAACGCGGCCTGGTGCCGCCCGGCATGTTCATTGCCGTGGCCGAGGAAAGCGAGATCATCGTGCCGCTGGGCATGTGGGTGATCCGCACGGCCTGCGAGCAACTGGCGATCTGGCAAAAGGATGCGCGGCTGCGCCATCTGCAGGTGGCCGTGAATGTCAGTGCCCGCCAGTTCCGGCACCAGGACTTTGCCTCCCAGGTCATCGAGCAGGTGCGCAATGCCGGCATTGCGCCCCATCTGCTCAAGCTGGAGCTGACCGAGTCGCTGGTGATCGAGAATGTGCAGGAGTCCATCGACAAGATGAAGCAGCTGCGCAGCCATGGCGTGTGCTTTTCCATGGACGACTTCGGCACCGGTCACTCCTCGCTGACCTATCTCACCCAGCTGCCGCTGAACCAGCTCAAGATCGACCAGTCCTTCGTGCGCCACCTGGGCTTGCGCCATACCGATGACGTGATCGTGCAGACCATCATCGGCATGGCGCGCAACCTGAACCTGGATGTGATCGCCGAAGGCGTGGAGACCCTGGAGCAGCGCGCCCTGCTCGCGCATTACGGCTGCGAATACTTCCAGGGCTACCTGTTCAGCCCGCCCGTGCCCATACGCGCGTTCGAGCAGCTGCTGGCCAAGGTGCCCGTGCGCACCGTGGCGCATGGCCTGCCAAAGGCTACGCCCGGCGCGAAGACACCATGATGCCGCCCACGATGAGCGCGAAGGCCAGCCCGTGGTAAAGCTGCGGCGTCTGGCCCAGCAGCGGAATGGACAGCAGGGCGGTGAACAGGGGCATCAGATTGCCGAAGAAGCCCGCCACCGCAGGGCTGCTGCGCTGCACGCCCAGGCCCCAGAAGCGATAGGCCAGGATGGCCGGCCCGACGGCGATGAACAGCAGGGCGCCCAGCAGCGGCCACCCTGCCTGAAGGTGAAACCGTCCCGATGCAGCCTCCAGTCCCGTGAACAGGCCGGACCACATCACGCCGAAGACCATCTGTGCCAGCAGAAAGCCCGACCAGTCCGCGCGCAGCTGTCCTGACACGCTGGTCCTGGACAGCAGCCACGTATAGAAGGCCCACAGGATCGTGGCCAGCACCATGAACAGGTCGCCCGGCACCAGCTGCAGCTGGCGCAGCACCTGCGGATCGCCGCGCGACAGCACCACGGCCACGCCCAGCACCGACAGCGCGGCCCCCAGCAACTGGCGGCGGCTCACGGCAATGCCCCAGCAGATGCGGCCCACGGCCAGCATCCACACCGGCATGCTGGAGCCGACCAGGGTGGCATTCAGCGGCGTCGATGTTTTCAGCGCCAGGTACAGCAGGGCGTTGTAGCAGCCGATGCCCAGCAATCCCAGCAGCGCGAACTGGCGCCACTGCGGCCAGACGGCGCTGTCCCGGCGCAGCACCCATCCGGCCAGCGGCAGCAGCAGCATGAAGGCAATGGCCCAGCGCAGGAAATTCAGCGCGAAGGGCGAGATCAGGTCATGGACCATGCGGCCCACGATGGCATTGCCGGCCCACAGCAGCGGCGGCAGCGTCAGGATGGCGGCGGTGGAGGGCTTCAGCGGCTGGCTCATCGGGATCATCCGGCTTTCGGGCTCGCCACTATAGGCGTTGCGCGCTCTTTGCGCCGACCATGCGTTGCCGTCTTCCGCGAGGCGGGCCGAAACATGGCACGATGCCGCTCTTGTCGCTTTTTGCAGGAGTGCTCCCATGGGTATTGCAGTGCAGATCCGCCACAACGGCGGCCCCGAAGTCCTGGAGCTGGTGCAGGTCGCCGTGGGCGAGCCCGGGCCAGGCGAGGTACGCATACGCCACCATGCGGTGGGCCTGAACTTCATCGATGTGTACCAGCGCTCCGGCCTGTACTCGCTGCCCATGCCCTTGAGCCTGGGCATGGAAGGCGCAGGCGTGGTTGAAGCCGTGGGGGCCGGCGTGGAGCATCTGGGCGTGGGCGATCGCGTGGCCTATGCGAGCAATCCGCCGGGCAGCTACAGCGAAGTGCGCGTCATGCCCGCCATGTGCGTGTGCCGCCTGCCCGATGCCATTGCGTTCGAGACGGCTGCCGCCATGATGCTCAAGGGCCTGACCGCCCAGTACCTGCTCAAGAAATGCATTCCGGTCGAGGGCCTGGAACCGGGTGATGCCGTGCTGTTCCATGCGGCGGCCGGTGGCGTGGGCCTGATCGCCTGCCAATGGGCCAAGGCCCTGGGCCTGCAGCTCATCGCCACTGCGGGCTCGGACGAGAAGTGCGCGCTGGCCCTGGCCAACGGTGCAGCCCATGCCATCAACTACCGCAGCGAGAACTTCGCCGAGCGCGTGCAGGAGATCACGGGCGGCCAGGGTGTGAAGGTGGTCTACGACAGCGTGGGCAAGGACACATGGGAAGGCTCGCTGGCCTGCCTGCGGCGCTTCGGCCTGTTGGTGAGCTTCGGTAACGCCTCAGGCCCCGTGGCGCCTTTCGCTCCTGCCGTGCTGGCGGCCAAGTCGCTGTATGTGACGCGCCAGACTCTGTTCTCCCACATCACCAGCCGCGAGGCCACCCAGGCGATGGCCGACGATCTGTTCGCCGTGGTGGAAAGCGGTGCCGTGAAAATCCATATCGACCAGCGCTATCCGCTGGCCGAGGTGCGCCAGGCCCACCTGGACCTGGAGGCGCGCAAGACCACGGGCTCCACCATCCTGCTGCCATGAGTGTGCAAAAGCGCCTGACTGATCCGGCTGACCCGGCCGACCCGGCCAACCCGGCCGTGCAGGCCTGGCTGTGCCGCCTGCGCGCCGACACGCGCCAGCCCGCGCTGCAGCCGCGCCGGCCGTTGCTGGTGACGGGGCAGGAGACAGGTTCGCTGGAAGATGGCCTGGCCGCGCTGCTGCCGGATGATGTGATGCATGCCCACGGCGTGGCACTGTGCCTGCAGGCCGGCCAATGGCATCTGCAAGGCCAGGGCGATGCCACGGTCCTGCTCAACGCCCTGGCCCGGGTGTTGCGTGCCACGGGCCACAGCGGCCCCTGGCGCGATGAGCAACTGGCCGTGTGCAACGTCCAGGGCCAGCGCATTGCCACCGTGGAGCGCGGCGCCGTGCGCCCGCTGGGCATTGCCACCCAGGCCGTGCACCTGGTGGGCGAGACGGCCGATGGCCGCATCTGGGTGCAGCAGCGCGCCGACAACAAGCCCACCAACCCCGGCATGTGGGACACGCTGATGGGCGGCATGGTGGCCGCGTGCGATACCGTGGCCGAGGCCGTGGAGCGTGAAACTTGGGAAGAGGCCGGCCTGCGCGTGGCCGAGCTGCAGGGCCTGCGCCATGGCGGCCATGTGCTGTTCGAGCGCCCCAGTGACGAGGCCGAGGGCCGGGGCTTCATGCGCGAGCGCATCGACTGGTTCAGCGCCACCGTGCCGCTGGCGCTGGAGCCCGGCAACCAGGATGGCGAGGTCCAGGCTTTTGCGCTGATCGAGCGCGACCAGCTCGTCGAATGGCTGCTGCAGGGCCGCTTCACGCCCGAGGCCGCCCAGGTGCTGGCGGCCTGGCTGGGCTGGTGAAACGCTTCAGCGCGCCGTCTTGTTCAGTGCCGATTCCTTGAGCCGGCTGGGCGCCAGGGCGCCGGCCGATTCGAGGATGGGGTAGGCCACCGAGCACAGCAGCGAGTTGATGCGCTTGAGGTCACTGATCAGGTCGATGTGCAGCGAGCTGGTCTCTATGCTGGAGACGGTGTTGTCGGACAGGCGCGCCAGGTGGGTGGCCGAGTAGGCCAGCTCCAGGTCGCGGAAACGCGCCTTTTCCTCCAGCAGCTTCTGTGCCTCGCGCACATTGCCGTTGAGGAACACGCTCATTGCCAGGCGCAGGTTGTCCAGCAGGTGGTGCAGCAGCTCGCGGATCTCCTGCGTGCCGGCCTCGGAGAACTGGCGGCCCTTTTTGATCTTCTTGTCCTCGATGTCCAGCAGAACGCGCTCGATGATGTCGCCGATCTGCTCCATGTTGATGGTGAAGCTGATGATTTCCGTCCAGCGCTGGCCCTCGCGCTCATCCAGTTCGGCGCGCGAGATCTTGGTCATGTAGTACTTGATGGCCGAGTACAGATCGTCCACCGTGCCTTCAAGCTCGCGCAGTTCCTGGGACAGCTTGAGGTCGTCTGTCTCCAGCACGCGCTGCATGCCGATCAGCATGGACTCGACCATGTCGGCCTGGTGCAGGGCCTCGCGCGCGGCGCAGGAAATGGCCAGTGACGGCGTGCTCAGCGCCGACGGGTCCAGGTGGCGGGGCCGCAGCAGGCTGGTGGAGCTGGCCTCGGGCTTGGGCAGCAGGGCCGTCACCCAGCGAGCCACGGTCTGCGTCAGGCCGATGAAGCACAGGCTGTTGAAGATGTTGAAGGCCAGGTGGAACAGCACGATGTTCTGGCCCTTGCCGTCGATCATCGGCATCACGTAGGTGGCCCACAGCCCCAGGAAGGGCGCCACGATGGCCACCCCCATGATCTTGAACAGCATGTTGCCGATGGTGACCTGGCGCACTTCGGTGCTGGACTTGGCCGTGGTCAGCACGGCCACCAGGCCGCTGCCGATATTGGCGCCCAGCGTCAGGCCCAGCGCCACTTCCATGGGAATCGCGCCCGAGCTGGCCATGGCCGCGATCAGCAGCACGATGGCCAGGCTGGAATAGGCCATCACGGCCAGCAGCGCACCCAGCAGCAACTCCATGAAGATATCGCTGGTGACCGAGCCCAGCAGGGTGCGCACGGCGGGGGCTTCCAGCAGTGGCTCGGTGGCCTCGACCACCAGGCGCAGGGCC
Organism: Delftia sp. Lp-1; assembly: GCF_020523835.1. Classification (NCBI taxonomy): domain Bacteria; kingdom Pseudomonadati; phylum Pseudomonadota; class Betaproteobacteria; order Burkholderiales; family Comamonadaceae; genus Delftia; species Delftia sp. Lp-1. Next base: position 736,900 of record NZ_JAJALJ010000001.1, read on the forward strand.
AGCAGCATCACGCCCAGGCCGATCAGCACGCGGCCTATACGCCCGGCCGTGGTGTCCTGGCGCGTGATGAACAGCACCACGCCCACGAAGATGAACAGCGGCGACAGCCAGGACAGGTCGGTGGAGAACAGCACGGCCATCAGCGCCGTGCCCACGTCGGCGCCGCGCATCACGGCCAGCGCGGCCGGCAGCGAGATCAGGCCCTGGCCCACGAAGGCCGAGGTCATCAGCGAGGTGGCCGTGCTCGACTGCACCAGCGCAGTCACACCCAAACCCGACAGCGCAGCCGAGAAACGGTTGCTCATGCTGTGGGCGAGCAGGTCGCGCAGGTTGGCGCCGAACACCCGCAGCACGCCGGTGCGGACCATGTGCGTGCCCCAGACCAGCAGGGCGATGGCGGCCAGTAGATTGAGTAAGTGCTTCATGTGCTGTGAGCGGAGAAGCGGACCAATATAACCCCGGTCCCGGCTTGCGCGCAGGAGAGTCGGCCGCATGAGCGCACAGTTTGGTGCGAAATAAAGAAAATTGTAGAAATAAAACGAATCAAAAAGAATTTCGGTTGACCAAAAACGCACTCAGGAAAACCCGAGGAGAAAGCCCGTCGGCACGCAGTTGGCGGCAGCCTCCATGAAAAAGCCCCTCGCAGGAGGGGCTGGGCTGGCTGTCGTGGCGTGCGCCGCGGCGGGTATCAGGTTCTTTTGGCCCGCCGTGCGCGCAGCACCTCGTCCAGGATCAGCAGGGCCGCCCCCACGCTGATGGCGATGTCGGCGGCATTGAAGGCCGGAAAGTGCGAACGGCCCCAGTAGAAGTCCAGGAAGTCCACCACGTAGCCGTGCTGCAGGCGGTCCACCACGTTGCCGATGGCGCCGCCCAGGATGCTGGCCAGCGAGAAGCAAAACAGCTTCTGCCCCGGATGCTTGCGCAACTGCCAGACGATGAGCAGCGTGGCCGCCACGCCGATGCCCACGAACAGCCAGCGCTGCCAGCCGCCCGCTCCGGCCAGGAACGAGAAGGCCGCGCCCGTGTTGTGGGCCCGCACGATGTTGAAGAAGCCCGTGATCGGCGTCCAGTCGCCCAGCTGGTAGGCACCAAGGATCCACTGCTTGGTGAGCTGGTCAATGGCGATGATCGCCAGCGACCAGGCCAGCCAGGGCCAGATGCGGCTGTTGCGGGATTCGGGGACCGCAGCAAAGGTAGGGGTCATGGCAGCGCCTCAGGGGTTGATTACGCCTTGTGGCGCTCTTCGCCAGCGCCGTGCAGGTTGCTGTCGCAACGGCCGCACAGGCTGGGGTGCTCGGGGTTGATGCCCACGTCGGCACGGTAGTGCCAGCAGCGGTCGCACTTGGCATGGCTGCTGGGTGTGACGGCGGCCTGCAGGGCCTCACCCGCCAGGGCCTCGGCCGCCGAGGTGATGAAGACGAACTTCAGGTCGTCGCCCAGGCTTTGCAGCAGGGCCAGGTCTTCGGGCTGGGCCGAGACACTGACTTCGGCCTGCAGCGAGGAGCCGACCCGGCCTTCGGTGCGCACGGCCTCGATGTCCTTGTTCACCACGTCGCGGATCTCGCGCAGGCGCGCCCACTTGGCCAGCAGGGCCTCGTCACCAGCCGGCAGGTCGGTGTAGGTCTCCAGGAAGATGGACTCGCTGTCGCCGAAGACCTTCCAGGCCTCCTCGGCCGTGAAGGACAGGAAGGGCGCCATCCAGCGCAGCATGGCATGCGTGATCTGGTGCAGGGCGGTCTGAGCGCTGCGGCGGGCCAGGCTCTTGGGCGCGCTGGTGTACAGGCGGTCCTTGAGCACGTCCAGGTAGAAGCCGCCCAGGTCTTCCGAGCAGAACAGCTGCAGCTTGGCCACCACGGGGTGGAATTCATAGACCTTGTAGTGGGCCAGCAGCTCGGCCTGGAACTGGGCCGCGCGGGCCAGGGCCCAGCGGTCGATCTCCAGCAGCTCTTCGGTGGGAACCGAGTCCTGCGCAGCATCGAAGTCGCTGACGTTGGCCAGCAGGAAGCGCAGCGTGTTGCGGATGCGGCGGTAGGCATCCACCACGCGGGCCAGGATCTTGTCGTCGATGCCCAGGTCGCCCGAGTAGTCGGTCGAGGCCACCCACAGGCGGATGATCTCGGCGCCCATCTTGTTGCTCACGTCCTGCGGGGCGACGGTGTTGCCCAGCGACTTGGACATTTTCTTGCCCTGGCCGTCCACGGTGAAGCCGTGGGTCAGCAGGCCGCGGTAGGGCGCGCGCCCGAAGATGGCCGAGGCCAGCAGCAGCGACGAATGGAACCAGCCGCGGTGCTGGTCATGGCCTTCCAGGTAGAGGTCGGCCTCGGGGCCCTGGTCGTGGTGCATTTCGGCGTGCGTGCCGCGCATCACGTGCCAGAAGGTGGAGCCGGAGTCGAACCAGACTTCGAGAATGTCGGTGCTCTTGGTGTAGTGCACGGCCTCCTCGGCGCCCAGGATGTCCTCGGCCGTCACGCGGCTCCATGCCTCGATGCCGCCCTGCTCGACCATGGCGGCCGCCTGGTCGATGATCTCCATGGTGCGCGGGTGCAGCTCGCCACTGTCCTTGTGCAGGAAGAAGGGCAGGGGCACGCCCCAGCTGCGCTGGCGCGAGATGCACCAGTCGGGGCGGCCGGCGATCATGTCGCGCAGGCGGGTCTTGCCGTTCTCCGGGTAGAACTGGGTGTGCTCGATGGCTTCCAGTGCGATCTGGCGCAGCGTCTGCGCGGGCTTGTCGCCGGGCTTGGTGAACACGCCCTCGCCCTCGTCCATGCGGATGAACCACTGGGCTGCGGCGCGGTAGATCACGGGCGTCTTGTGGCGCCAGCAGTGCGGGTAGCTGTGGGTGATGGTCTTGGTGTCCATCAGGCGGCCGGCCAGCTTGAGCGCGTCGATGATGACGGGCGTGGCCTTCCAGATGTGCTGGCCGCCGAACAGCGGCAGCTCGGGTGCGTAGACGCCGTTGCCCTGCACGGGGCTCAGGATGTCTTCGCGCGTCATGCCGTTGTTCATGCAGCTGTTGAAGTCGTCCACGCCATAGGCGGGGGCCGAGTGCACGATGCCGGTGCCGTCATCGGCCGTGGCGTAGTCGGCCAGGAACACTGGCGAGACGCGGTCGAAGCCCTTGTCCATATCGGCCAGCGGGTGCTTGAACTGCAGGTGGTCCAGCTTCCTGCCCACGGCGGTGGCGACGACCTGGCCTTCGAGCTTCCAGCGTGCCAGGCACTTCTCGACCAGGGCCGAGGCCACGATCAGCAGGCCGCGCTCGGTGTCCACCAGGCTGTATTCCAGCTCGGGGTTGACGTTGAGCGCCTGGTTGGCGGGGATGGTCCAGGCCGTCGTCGTCCAGATGACGATGAAGGCTGGCTTGGACAGCGAGGGCAGGCCGAAGGCGGCCGCCAGCCTGTCGGGCTCGGCCGTGGGGAACATCACGTCCAGCGTCTGGCTTTGCTTGTCGGCGTATTCGATCTCGAACTCGGCCAGCGAGGAGCCGCAGTCAAAGCACCAGTACACGGGCTTGAGGCCGCGGTAGACGAAGCCGCGCTCCATGACGCGCTTCAGGGCGCGCAGCTCGGCGGCCTCGTTGGCGTAGTTCATGGTCTTGTAGGGATGGTCCCAGTCGCCGAGCACGCCCAGGCGCTTGAAGTCCACCATCTGCTGGGCGATCTGCTCGGTGGCGAAGGCGCGGCTCTTGGCCTGCATCTCGTCGCGCGGCAGGTTGCGGCCATGCAGCTTTTCGATGGCGTTCTCGATGGGCAGGCCGTGGCAGTCCCAGCCCGGCACGTACAGCGCGTCGAAGCCTTCGAGCTGGCGGCTCTTGACGATCATGTCCTTGAGCGCCTTGTTCACCGCGTGGCCGATGTGGATCTTGCCGTTGGCGTAGGGCGGGCCGTCATGCAGGATGAACTTGGGCGCACCGTGGCGCGCGTCGCGCAGCTTCTTGTAGAGCCCCTTGTCCTCCCATTCCTGGACCCAGCCCGGCTCGCGCTTGGGCAGGTCGCCGCGCATGGGGAAGGGCGTGTCGGGCATGTTCAGCGTGGCGCGATAGCCCGCATTGGCGTTGGGGGAGACTTTCGAATCAGACATGGAGAACCTTGAAAGCAGGCCAGAGCCCGGACCGTCTGGTCCAGGCACGGAAAAAGGGGATGGAAGCCTGGTGCGCACCCGCGCCCGGGCAGGTGACGGAGAGCGTCAAATTCGGTCGCGCGTGGTCTGGCGACGGGTCTCGGTGTAGATGGGTGTGTGGATGGTGGCGAAGAACGCGCGCGCGTCATCGCAGTCCTTGGCGATGCCGGCGGTGAGGGCGTCGAGACTGTCGTACTTCAGCTCGTCGTGCAGTTTGTGCAGAAGTTCCACGCGGATGATTTTACCGTAGGCCTCTTCGCCTCCCGGCGCGCCGGGCCAATCGAGGCAGTGGGTTTCCAGCAGGACGCGCCCGCCGTTGACATCCGTCGGGTCCAGGGAAGGGCGCACGCCGAGGTTGGCCACGCCGCGCAGCGGTCGTTCATTCAGGCCATGGACCAGCACGGCGAAGATGCCGCTGGCCGCGGGCTTCCAATGGTTGAAGCGCAGGTTCAGCGTGCGAAAGCCGTCGCCCGCGCCCTGGCGGCTCTCGGCCAGGCTGCGGCCCAGCTTGCGGCCGTGCACCACATGGCCGGAGATGGTGTAGGGATGGCCCAGCAGCCGCGCTGCGTCCTGCATGCGCCCCTCGGACAGGGCTGCGCGCACATGGGTGCTGGACACGCGCAGGCCGTGCACCTCGTAGCTGTTCATGCGGGCCACGTCAAAGCCCTGGCGCTGGCCTGCCGCATCCAGCATGGCGTAGTCGCCCGCACGCTGGGTGCCGAAGCGGAAGTCGTCGCCAACCAGCACGTATTTCGCGCCTAGGCCCGCCACCAGCACTTCGTCGATGAAGGCCTGCGGCGACTGGCTGGCCAGCGTCTGGTTGAAGGGCAGCACCACGGTCTGGTCCACGCCGCAGCGCTCCAGCTCCGACAGCTTGTCGCGCAGCGTGCCTATGCGCGCCGGCGCGATTTCAGGCCGTCCCAGGGTCTGGGCGAAATAGTCGCGCGGATGGGGCTCGAAGGTCAGCACGCAGTTGGGCACGCCGCGCTGTGCAGCTTCGGCCGACAGCAGGGCCAGCATGGCTTGGTGACCGCGATGGACACCATCGAAATTGCCGATGGTGACGGCACAGGCCGATTCCCGCCCTGGATGGTTGAAGCCTCGAAAAATCTTCATGGGACGCTTTGTTTTCAATAGCGGCTGGCACGCGCGCAGCCAGCTCAGGCTGTCAATCCGACATGGAAACAGAGTATATTGCCTCGATAAGGCCTGCCTTGCAGGCCCTGTGCACTGGCTGCATTCCCGTTCACTTTGGTGTCAGAGGAGGCGTGTCGTGAAGGTCTTGAAGCTGTCGGCCCAAGGGCTGCCCCAATCCTGGATCACGCTGGAGCAGGCGGCGCTGCATTACGCGGCGGACGATGTGCGCTGGGAGTCCGGCGGAGAGGTCGCCTGTTTCCGCGGTGGTCACAATGCCGTCACGGGCTGCCAGTCGGTCATCCACATCAACAGCATCATCGGCACGCGCGGTGCGCCTGCCATCAATCCGCACAGCCTGCAGCCGGGCCTGACCAATGGCAAGCTGTTCGCACGCGACCGCTGCATCTGCGCCTATTGCGGCCGCGTGTTCCATGAAAACGACCTCACGCGCGAGCACATCGTGCCTATCTCCGCAGGGGGAGGCCACCAGTGGATGAACCTGGTGACGGCCTGCCGCTCCTGCAATCACCGCAAGGGTGCCCGCACGCCAGAGCAGGCGCGCATGCCGCTGCTCTACACGCCCTATGTACCCAGCCTCTGGGAAGACTTCATCCTGCGCAACCGACGGATCCTGGCCGATCAGATGGAGTTCCTGCTGCTGCACGTGCCCCGGAGTTCGCGCTGGGCACGGGACGGATTCGCCGAGGGCGGTGGTGCGCCCACGCACGAGGTGGCGTGGGCTTGATGGCCCGTCAGGCAGCGGTCTTGGTTGCCGTCACGACAAAGCCCTGAACCGGCTCGCCACCTTCCTGGCGCAGCACCAGTTCTTCCGTCGACACACTGAAACCGGCTTGCTTGCACAGTGCCTCGATATGGTTGCGCTTGTGGGCATAGCGCTGGCTGGATTGGAGGACCAGGTCGGGACCGTCTTCCGATGCGGTTTCGCAGGAGAAGATAAGTTCGCCACCCGTCTTGAGAATGCGTGCGGCATTGGGGATGACCAGTTGGGGGTCGCCAATGTAGATCAGCACATCGAGCAGGGTCAGTACATCGTATTCATTGGCTGGCGTGTTCTGAAGCGCACTCAACAGGTCCACATTGTGGAAACGGTCATAGACACCGTGTTTGGCGGCTTCCTCAATCATCTTGAGCGAGCTGTCCACACCGATCAGATAGCCTTGCATCGGACCCAGGAACAGCCCCAGCAGGCCGGTACCGCAGCCCAGATCCAGCAGGTTGAAGTCCTTCTCCGGGTGGCGAGCAATCAATTGCCCTGCAACGATTTTCGGCAGTTGGTAGTTCAGGCCGAGAACCAGATGCCTGTCAAAGCGCTCGGCCATCTCGTCGAACATGGCTTGGTGCATTCCCACCGGAATATGTTGGGGAGTCTCGGCCCGTGCCAGTGCCGCGTAGTAAGCCAGTGTGGCGTCCTGTGGGAATTTTTCCTCAAGGGTGCGGATATCGTCCAGGGCCGCTGCGGGTTCGCCGCGTGCGATTTGAACCTTGATGCGCCCCATTTTGTAGACAGGCTGTTCCGGGAATTCATCCACCAGGGCGTTCCAAATCTGGAGTGCCTCGGTGTGTTCTCCCAATTCGCCCAGGTCAGCGGCCAGATGCTGCCGCAGCATGGCATCGTTTGGAAAAAGCTCCAGTCCCCGGCGCAGGTGCAGGACAGCCATTTCATGATTTCCGGCACGGTGCGCGATGTCCACGACGCCCGCAAGCACCTGCGGATTGCGGGGCTCGATACGCGCCACCTTTTCCGCCATTTCAATGGCGAGATCGAACTGATCGCGACGTGCGCGATAAAGGGCCGTTTCCAGGAGGCCCGGGCCCCACATCGGGGCGAGTTCAACGCAGCGATCGAAAGCCTCTTCGGCTTTGGCCGGGTTGCCGGCCTTTTCTGCCATCAGCCCGGCCAGCATGAAGACACGGGCATCGCCTGGCATCTTGCGATGGGCCTTGTTCAGAGTCAGTGCGGCCTTCTGCAGATCGCCGTTGGAGATCTGCTGGCGAGCCATTTCCAGGTGCTTGCGGTTGATGTCGGCGGGGATGGAAGTAGCGCTCATGGACAGGTGTGTGTTTATGGCCAAGGAGAGGCGGGCGTTGATTGCGGCATGTGCCGGCAGGCCACGCCAGTGGCGAACTTTTCATTATCGTGGATTCTTCGCCCGGCCATGTTTCAAGCTGATGCCTGCAAGGTCTTGGCCTGCGGTGTGGGCAAGGGGCGCGGTGGCAGCGTGAGCGTGAAGCTGGTGCCGCCCTGGGCTGATGGCGCTGCCTGTATGTCGCCGCCATGCAGGCGCGCAATGCGCCGTGCGACCCACAGGCCCAGGCCGAAGCCGCGTGCCTGGTCCGCGCGGTGGCCGCGCTCGAAGCGCTCGAAGATGCGTTGCGCCAGCTCGGGTGCAAGACCCGGGCCCTGGTCGCTGACAGTGAGTTCCAGCCGGCCGTGTTCGTCGGTGCGCGCGCGCACGGCGATTTCTCCGGCCTTGGCGTATTTCACCGCGTTGTCCACGAGGTTGGACAGGGCGATGCGGGTGAGCGTGGAGTCGCACTCCCATGTGGCGGGCGCGTTGGCGCTGTCCAGGTTCAGGTGGTGGCGGCGTGACCAGTGCACAAGCTGCGCGGCATCATCGACCAGCTCCATGACGGGAGCGCGGTGCAATTGCAGCCGGAATGCGGGAGCATCCAGGCGGTCGCTGATCAGGCAGTTGTCCACCAGGGCGGTCAGGCGCCTACAGGCGCGCCGGATCTGTGCTGCGCGTTCCAGCTGGGAGTCGATGTCGGGCGAGGGAAAGGACAGCTGCTCGGTGGCCGCGCTGTCCACCACGGCCAGCGGCGTGCGGAATTCATGATTGACCATGTTGAAGAACTGGCGCTGCTCCAGCCGCAGCGTGCGTTCGCTGTGCAGTGCCGCTTGCAGTGCGTTCTGGGCACGCAGCAGCTCGGCCGTGCGCAGACGTACACGCTCTTCCAGCGCATGCTCGGACTTGGCAAGGGACTCGAGCAGCTGTGCCTGGCGTGCCATGGAGTCCCGGAATTTCTGGATCAGACCGGCGCCCACGGCCACGGTGATCACGATGTTGACCAGCAAGGTGTTGAGCTGCCAGAACACGCTGGTTTCTATGGTCGGCAGGCTGGTCAGGCCGACATAGGCCGCTGTCACATACAGGCCCATCAGCCCATACATGGTGCTGGGAACCACCATCAGCACATGGACCAGATTGGCACGCTCGCGCAGCAGATTGCTCCATGCCACCACGGCGAACAGTGCGCTGATGGCCCAGGGCGCGCCAACCCCTATCCAGGCCCAGTCCTGGTAGCGGCCCAGCGGTATGCTGGGCAGGCACAGCAGCGGGATGATTCCCAGGGCGAGCAAGGCCCGATCCATGCGCCGCCAGCGTGTGTCGCGTGTCAGCAGCTCGCGCATCTGCCAGGCCAGGGCGGCGGGCAGCATCAAGGTACCCAGGCTGACACACAGATGGCCCCAGTGCGCGAGGTGGTCGGGCAGCCAGATCTGCAGGTACCCCCGGTCGCTGGCGCCGTGGATCAGCACGGCGATGGCGGCCACGGCCATGGCGGCCAGATTGCGCAGGCGCAGGGCCAGGGCAGCGCCGATGATCAGCAGGGCCAGCATGAGGTTGATGCCCTGGTGGATGCCCGATGCCCATTCCACGGCCGAGAACTGCGTCATCAGACCGCTGCTGCGCCAGAGCGTGGCGTCCAGCTGCATGGGGCTGGAGGTCTGCACGCGCAGGATGAAGGGCTGGCCCGAGTACAGCGGAAACACCAGCTGCCGAACGTGCACGCGCGGTTCGTCGGTGGCCGTATCACCGCTGCTGCGCATGCGCCATGCGCCGTCCACGTGCTGGTAGAGCGCAACGCGGTCCAGGTAACTGGGCAGGATTTCCAGCCACAGCGGATCGTGCTCGGGGTCTGCCTTGCCGGCTGCGATGTGAGGCGCCTGCACCTTGAGCCAATACACATCGCGCGTATAGCCCTTGTTCAGCGGTGTATCGAGCAGGGTGAAGGCCGTATCGGGCAGGGCTGCCACCTGATCGATGTTGAAGTTGCCCTGGGCATCGACGAGCGCCAGCATGGGCAGGTCCGTGCCCAGCTGCAGGCGTTTTGCCGGCAGGGACTGCCAGGCCGGGCTGAGAATGAAGCAGACCACCAGCACCAACGAAAACACCAGCCAGCCCGGCAGCGCCAGCCGGTTCAGGATACGCAGCAGGTTCAGGATACGCATGGCGAGGCGGGCTGTGTTGCAGCTGTGGCAAGGCCGCTGTCTTCGGGAATGCTGCTGGGCAGCGTCAGCGTGAAGCAGGTGCCGCCGCCCGGAGCTGGCGTGACCTGCACATCGCCGCCATGCATCTGGGCCACGCGCCGGGCCACCCACAGCCCCAGGCCGAAGCCTCGGGTCTGGTCCGAACGCTCTCCGCGCTCGTGCAACTCGAAGATGCGCTGCGCCAACTCGGGCGCCAGGCCAGGGCCCTCGTCGCTGACGGTGAGTTCCAGCCTGCCCTGTGCGTCCAGGCGGGCGCATACGGCGATTTCTCCGGCCTGGGCGTATTTCACGGCGTTGTCCACGAGGTTGGACAGGGCGATCCGTACCAGGGTGGGATCGCATTCCCAGGAGGCGGGGATGCCCGCAGTCTCCAGCTTCAGATGGTGGCGGCGCGACCAGTGCACGAGCTGCACGGCATCGTCGATCAGGTCCATCACGGGCACCCGGTCGAGCTGCAACCGGAACGCAGGCGCGTCCAGTCGGTCGCTGACCAGGCAGTTGTCCACCAGGGCCGTGAGGCGCCTGCAGGCGCGGCGTATCTGGGCTGCGCGTTCCAGCTGGGAATCGATATCGGTGGACGGAAAAGTCAGTTGCTCGGTGGCCGCGCTGTCCACCACGGCCAGCGGCGTGCGGAATTCATGGTTGACCATGTTGAAGAACTGGCGCTGCTCCAGCCGCAGGGTGCGCTCGCCATGCAAGGCGGCCTGCAGCGCATTTTGCGCATGCAGCAGCTCCGCCGTGCGCATGCGCACCCGTCCTTCCAGCGCATGTTCCGACCGGGCCAGCGACTCCACCAGCTGCGCCTGCCTGCCCATGGAGTTCTGGAATTTCTCGACCAGGCTGGCGCCCACGGCAATGATGATGAGGATGTACAGCAGCAGCGATTCCAGCTGCCAATACATGCCTGCCTCAATGTCGGAAGACACCAGTCCCGTATAGGCCGCAGCCACGTGGATGCCCATGACCGTGTGCAGCGTGTAGGGAATCAGCACCAGCAGGTTGACGATACTGGGGCCCTGGCGGAACAGGTTCTGCCAGGCCACCAGCGCACTCAGCAGACTGGCCATCCAGGGCACGCTGACCCCCAGCCAGGCCCATTGCGTGTAGTGCCCCGTCGGTATGCTGAGTACGGCCAGCAGCGGTGCCACGGTCAGCAGCACCAGCATGCGATCGATGCGGCGCCAGGCCGTGCCGCGCGTCAAGGTCTCGCGTGCCTGCCAAGCAAAGGCGGCAGGCAGCAGGAAGACGCCCACGCTCACCCAGACATCCGCATGCGGCGCCCAGGGCTCGGGCAGCCACAGCTGGGCATAGCCGCGCACATTGGCGTTGTGGGTCAGCACCACGAAGGCCAGCAAGGTCATGGCCATCAGGCTGCGCATGCGCAGGGCCAGGGCCGCGCCCGCGATCAGCAGGGTCAGCACCAGATTCACACCCTGGTGCACGCCCGATGCCCACTCGACGCTGGACAACCAGGCCATCAGCCCCGTGCTGCGCCAGACCGTGGCGTACAGCTGCATGGCGCTGCTGGTCTCGATGCGCAGTACAAAGGGCTGGCCAGCGCGCAGTGGAAACACCAGCTGGCGCACATGGATGCGCTGAGCCATGGGCACGGTGTCACCGCTTTCCCTCGCCTGCCACAGGCCGTGCGCCTGCTGGTAGAGCGTGACCTTGTCCAGATAGGTGGGCGTGATCTCCAGCCACAGCGCATCGTTGTCGGCCAGCCCGCTTGTGGGCGCAAGGGCAGGCGCGGCAACCCTCACCCAGTAAGCATGGCGGGTATAGCCCTCGTTCAGAGGCGTGCGCCGGGTTTCGAAGGCATCATCGGGCAGGGCCGCGACCTGTTCAATGGTCATGCTGCGGCCCGCATCGGCAAGCACCTGCATGGGCAGGTCCTTGCCAAGACGCAGTCCCTTGTCAGGGGGAGACATGGACGCCGGGCTCAGCACGAAAAATGCTAGCAACCCGAGCGAGACCATGATCCATGCAATAAATGTAAATTTTTGTGTGTTTCTCTGAACTGTGAGCATTCGAGAGTGTTCGTGCATGGCGGCGGACGTTCGCCCCAATGAAAATCCGCGCACCAATAGGCAAACATCATGCAGCAGACACTAGAGCCATCGATCGAGTTCACCGTCGCCGTCGTAGAGGACGATGAGGATATTCGTATCAATGTGTGTCGATTTTTAACAAAGTCTGGCTTGCATGCCTGGGGCACGGATTCTGCAGAAGACTTCTACATAAAGCTACTGCGCGAGAAGGCAGATCTGGTCGTCGTCGACCTGGGCCTGCCCGGCGAGGACGGCCTGAGCCTGGTCAAGCGCCTGGCCGAGCAGGAGATTCCCGTCGTGGTGCTCACGGCGCGCGGCGATCTGGACAGCCGCATTGCCGGCCTCAATGCCGGCGCCCTGCAGTACTTCGTCAAGCCCACCGACATGAACGAGCTCGTGGCCGGCATCCGCTCCCAGCTGCGCCGCAACACGGGCCAGCCGGCCCGGGCGGCGGCACCGTTTCTGACCTGGCGCCTTGACCCCCTCTCGGCCTGCATGGTCGCGCCCAACCACCAGATCATTGCCCTGACCAGTCGCGAGCTGGAATTGCTCGGCTGCCTGATGGCAACCCCCGGAACCATGGTGGCCAAGCAGACCTTGATCGAGACCATGGGATACGCCGATGTGGATGACGGCTTCCACCGCATCGAATCGCAGCTGACGCGGCTGCGCCGCAAGACCCTGGATATCTCCGGGCTGGCCCTGCCGGTGAGGGCAGTGTTCGGCCGAGGGCTGGTGTTCGTGCCTTAGGCGCCTTTTTCTTCTCCATTTCAGCTTTTTGAACCGCAGCCGTCCGGGCATGCGGAAGGGATTCGTTCGCCCATTTTTTTGCTGCAGAAGCGCGTGCGCGTGCTTGGGCGGCTTGGTGCTGGCTGCGTGCGCAGGCGGACGGCGTGGGCCGTCGGAGTTTTCAACCGTGATCAAACACACATGAAGAGAGGAATGGTATGGCGAGACAGAGTTTGCATATCCGGCCCGCAGGGCCGCGCATGAAGGCCTGGAGGCAGGCCAGAAGTCTGGTTGCAGCCAGCACCCTGGCAATGGTGGGTGCAGTTGCGCAGGCGGCATTTCTGAATGGGGACTTCGAGGCAGGGAACCTGACTGGCTGGACCCCCCAGGCCTGGACCAACAATGGCACCCAGGCCAATCCGAAACGCTTGAGCGAGTTGCGCCTGCAGCCACCTGGCACCAAGTCCCATCTGGTCGAAATCGCCAGCGGCTCGGAAAGCGCCGCAGACGAAGTCCTGTTCCGGGGTGACGCTGGCCAGTCCGCCCTCAAACTGACTTTGGCAGGCTCCCACTCTGCCCGTATCAACCTCAAGGCGAACAGCGCCACCCCAGCCAGCAACGTGATACCGCGGTCCAGCAAGGTCACGGGGGGACTCGCCGGCTGGACCCAGCAGGTCAATACGGCAAGTTCCATCACCCAGGAAGTGACGCTGACTGCAGATGACATCGACCAGGACGGCAAGATCCACATCCGATTTGTCGCGGCGCCCGTGCTTGAGTACGCCAGCAATCACGGAGGCGAGGATCGCCCCTACTTTGCCATCTCGCTGGTCAAGACCTATGACGCCCAGACCTCCACGGATCTGACGGGCTCGCCCCAGGAGTTGTTCTTCAAGTACCACTACGGCGGCGAGCCGGGAGCACCCTGGAAGACCTTTACCGACAAGGGCGGTGCCATCCAGAACTACACCGACCCTCAGGCCTACGATGTCGCACCCGGCAATGCCTACCTGCGGGTAGGCGACAAGGTCAGGCTGCAGGCCGTGGCCTCGGCCTGCAGTGCCGGTGGCCACGCAGGCCATCTGTACGTTGACAACTTCGGCACGACCCTGCCCAAGACACTGTGGATCAGCGCGTCCGGGCCTGTCAGCGCGCCCAAGGCGGACGGCACGGAGATCACCTACACCTATACCTATACGAACAACGGCAGCACCCCGGTGAACAACGTGAAGGTCACGCCCGCGATGCCCGTGGGCACGGATGCGGGCATCAGTCCGACCACGTTCGTGTCACTGGCCGGCGATGGCGGCGCTTGCACGGCCCCGGCCGTGGGCAGTTCAGACCCTGCCCAGTGCGACTTTGGGACCCTGGCACCCGGGCAGTCGGGCACGTTCACGATGACCGTGAAGGTTCCTTTGGGCACGCCGTCAGACCAGATCAACAACGGCAACTACACCATCGGAGGCGACCTGACCTCGACCCTGCTCGGTGCCATGGTGCAGACCCAATTGCTGGCTCCCGCGGCGAGCAGCGACATGGTGCCTGATGTCTCCGGACTCCCGCCCACCGCCGTGGTCGGCGTGCCCTACACCGGCAGCTTCTCCTGCAAGAACGATGGTGCAGCCAGCGCAGGCCAGGCCATCTGCGATGCCTCCGGTCTGCCCCCTGGCGTGACGGCAGGCCAATGCACGATAGACGGCGCGGCCTGGATGCAGCCCGGCGTGGTGCCTGCGGGCAAGACGGTGGTCTGCCAGGTCTCTGGTACACCGACGGGTCCAGGCGGCAGCTCGACGGTCACGGTGACCACGGGCGGCGACAACGACCTGACCCCGGGCAACAACACGACCACGTCGAACATCGCGGTCACCACAACGCCGGACATGCAGATCAATCTGAGCGGACTGCCCCCCACCTCGCCGCTGAACATTCCCTATAGCGGCGGCTTCACCTGCAGCAACCAGGGCCTGGCCAACGCCGTGAGCGGCACCTCCTGCGCCGTCACCGGCCTGCCGGCTGGCGTGACGCAAGGCGCATGCTCCATCAGCCCCGGCAATGCCGCGTGGGTGGCGGGCAATGCGGTGCCGGTGGGAGCCACGGTCACCTGTCAGGTGAGCGGTACGCCCACGGCCGCAGGTTCGTCCACGGTCACGGGCACCACGGGCGCAACGGATGATTCGAATGCTGCGAACAACACCGCGACCGTGAATGTGTCCACCGTTGCAGTGCCCGACATGGGCGTCGATCTGAGCGGCCTGCCGACCGCGTTCACGGCCGGCACGCCCTACAGCGGCAGTTTTGTCTGCAAGAACCTGGGTTCGGTCGATGCATCGGCAGGCACCTCGTGCGCAGTCACGGGACTGCCCGCCGGTGTGAGCCAGGGAGCGTGCCGCATCAGCCCTGCCAATGCAGCCTGGTCGGCAGGTGATGCCGTACCTGCGGGCGCCAGCGTGACCTGCACGGTCAGCGGAACGCCCAGCTCCGTGGGAGCCGTGACACTGACGGGCAGCACCGGTGCGACCGGAGATGCCAACCCGGCCAACAACACGGCTTCCCGCGCAGTGGCAGGGGCCGTGTCGCCGGCCTCCATCCCCACGCTCTCCGAATGGGGCCTGATCCTGATGTCCGGCCTGATGGGCATCATGGGCTGGGGCATGGCGCGCCGCCGCCGCGCCAACCCGCTGTGACCGGCAGTCGGTCGTGACACAGGGCGCCCTTCGGGGCGCCTTTTTTTCATCTGGGCGCGGCCGCAGCCAATTGACTTGCTCAATGTGTGATCGAATAAGGGTTTATACCTAGCGATATCCCCATGATCGTCCGTGATCGCCCCGCCGGCCTCAGGCTGTTTCTGATTTTGCGGGGCTCGGTGCTCCAGCGTATCCAGGTCACGCTGCTCGTGAACATCGTGTTCGCCGCCATCATCACTCTGGTGCATGGCAACCTGTTCGACGTGAAGATCACGGTGACGCCCATCCCTTTCACGCTGATCGGCCTGCCGCTGGCCATCTTCCTGGGCTTTCGCAACAACACCGCCTATGACCGCTACTGGGAAGGCCGCAAGCTCTGGGGTGAGATGGTGATCTGCGCGCGCACGCTGGCGCGCCAGTGCCAGAGCCTGATCGTCATCGACGGCGATCCGGACCCGGCCCGGCGCAGCAGCGATGTGCGCGTGCGCATGGTGCACCGGGCGATCGCCTTTGCGCATCTGTTGCGGACGCAGTTGCGCGGGCTGCACGAGGATGTGGCCGCAGGCCGCTGGCTGGTGGACAAGGAATGGCGCCAGCTCCAGGGCCTGCCGCTGGAGCAGCGCTGCGACGCACTGATGATGTCCATGGGCCGCGATCTGGCGCAGTGCGTGCGCCGTGGCGAGATGGACCCCTGCCTGGCCGCGTCCATGGACAAGACCTTCACGCGCATGACGGCGGCAGCCGCCTCGTGCGAGCGCATTCGCAACACGCCCATGCCGTTCTCCTATGCGCTGCTGCTGCACCGCACGGCCTATATGTACTGCTTTCTGCTGCCGTTCGGCCTGGTGGACACGACCGGGTTCATGACGCCCTTTGTCGTGGCCATCGTGGCCTACACCTTCTATGGGCTCGACGCCCTTGGCGATGAACTCGAAGAGCCCTTTGGCCTGGAGAGCAACGACCTGCCGCTGGACACCATCTGTCGCTCCATCGAGATCAGCCTGGGATGCACGCTGGGCGAGACGGATCTGCCGGCACCGCTCAGGCCGGAGGGCTACCGGCTGACCTGAGACGGCGGGCAGACATGAGCAAAGGCCCATGAAAAAAGCCCCGCAGTTTTCTGCGGGGCCTGGTGTGGTGCGGCGCGGTGAGGTCAGGCCTCAGGCAAACACCCCGGCCGTGTCCTGCATCTTCGCGGAGACGATGCCCAGGTGATGCAGGGTGTCACCGCCCGTCATCTCCATCTGCGTCAGGCGCTTGAAGTAGTGGCTGCCCGCGTACTCGTCGGTCACGCCGATGCCGCCGTGCAGCTGGACCGACTGCTGGCCGACAAAACGCAGCGACTGGCCCAGCTGGACCTTGGCGCGCGCGATGGCCACGTGGCGCTCGGCATCGCCTGCGCTCATCTTGAGGCTGGCGTAATAGCTCATGGAGCGGGCCAGCTCCAGCTGCATCTTCATGTCGGCCACGCGGTGGCGCAGGGCCTGGAAGCTGGCGATCACCGTGTTGAACTGCTTGCGCTGGTTCATGTACTCGGTGGTCAGCTTCAGCGTCTGCTCCATGGCGCCCACGCCTTCGGCGCACAGCGCGGCGTTGGCGGCGTCCTGGGCCAGCGTGAGGGCGGCCAGGCCATCGGCCGTCACCAGCGTGGCGGGGGCTGCCTCGCAGCGCAGCTCGGCCGCGCGGCTGCCGTCCTGGGTGCGGTAGCCCTGGGTGCTGACGCCGCTGGCGCCGCGCTCCACCAGGAAGAGGGCGATCTTGCCGTCCAGCTGGGCCGGCACCAGAAAGGCATCGGCCGCATCGCCTGCGGGCACCACGCTCTTGGTGGCGTCCACCGTGTAGCCGCTGCCGCTTTTGCTGGCCTTGGCGGCACAGACATCGAGGCGGTAGCGGGCCTGGCGCTCCTGATGTGCCAGCACGACCAGGGCCTCGCCGCTGGCCACGCGCGGCAGCCACTGGCCGGCCAGGGTGGCGTCGGCATGTTTGCCGAGCACGCCGGCTGCCACAAAGGCCTGCGCCAGCGGCTCCATCACCAGGCCGCGGCCCAACTCCTCCATCACCACCATCACGTCGGTGGCGCCCAGGCCCAGGCCGCCGTGCTCCTCGGGCACGGTCAAGGCCGTCAGGCCCAGTTCGGCGAGCTCGCCCCAGACCTCGCGCGAAAAACCGCCCGCCTCGACGATGGAGCGGCGGCGCTCGAAGGTATAGCCCTTGTCCACCCAGCGGCGCACGGCGTCGCGCAGTTGCTGCTGGTCATCCGAAAAATCAAAGTCCATTTTCTGTCTCCCGAAGCTGATCGAAGCGCGTCCGGCGCACTTCTGGGTTCAGCGAAACTCCAGCCAAAATCAGCCCAGCACCGTCTGCGCGACGATGTTTCTTTGCACCTCGTTGGAGCCGCCGTAGATCGTCGTCTTGCGCATGTTGAAGTACGTCGATGCCAGCGGCGCGTTGTCCACCACGCCGCCGGGGAAGTCGCCCTGCCAGCCGGCTTCCATGGCCTCTTCGATGAAGGGCAGGCTGAAGGGGCCGGCAGCCTGCATCATCAACTCGGAGTAGCGCTGCTGGATCTCGCTGCCCTTGATCTTGAGCAGGCCGGCGATGTCCAGCGGGTTCTTGCCCGATTTCTCGGCCGACAGCACGCGCAGCACCAGCATTTCCAGCGCGACCACTTCGACTTCGAGCTTGGCGATCTCATCACGGAAACGCTGGTCCTCATAGACGCCTTCGGCCTTGGCGATGCGCTTGAGGCGCTCCAGCTCGCGCTTGGCGCGGTTCACGTCGGCGATGTTGGTGCGCTCGTGGCTCAACAGGTGCTTGGCGTAGGTCCAGCCCTTGTTTTCCTCGCCGATCAGGTTCTCGGCCGGCACTTCCACGTTGTCGAAGAAGACCTCGTTGACCTCGCACTCGCCATCAAGCAGCTTGATGGGGCGCACGGTCACGCCGGGGCTCTTCATGTCCACCAGCAGGAAGCTGATGCCGGTCTGGGGCTTGCCCTCATTGCTGGTGCGCACCAGGCAGAAGATCCACTCGCCGTACTGGCCCAGCGTGGTCCAGGTCTTCTGGCCGTTGACGATGTACTTGTCGCCCACGCGCTCGGCACGGGTCTTGAGGCTGGCCAGATCCGATCCCGAGCCCGGCTCCGAGTAGCCCTGGCTCCACCAGACCTCGCCGCTGGCAATGCCGGGCAGAAAGCGCTGCTGCTGCTCGGGCGAGCCGTAGGCCATGATCACGGGCGCCACCATCACGGGGCCGAAGGGAATGATGCGCGGGGCGCAGGCCAGGGCGCATTCCTCCTCGAACAGATGCTTTTGCACGGCTGTCCAGCCGGGGCCGCCGAACTGCTTGGGCCAGCCGTAACCCAGCCAGCCTTTCTTGCCAAGAATCTTGGCCCAGTTCTGCAGGTCGTCGCGCGTCAGGCGCAGCGAATGGCGCACCTTGTGCGCGATGTCCTGGGGCAGGTTAGCCCGCACCCAGGCGCGGACTTCCTCGCGAAAGGACTGTTCTTCAGGGGTAAATGCCAGGTCCATGGACTGTGTCTCCTTCAATCCCGGCTTTTGTAGCACGCACGTTCTTTTTTGGACTGTCCAGGGCGTGACAACCTATGGCAATCCCTGATGCAACAAGCCCCGGGCGGCGGGACCGTCCGGGGCTTGTCGCTGGGGCCGCCTGAGCGCAGGCGATCAGCTGGATTGGCCGGGCTCCTCCAGCCCCAACTGTGCATAGACATGCGCAAGACGTGCCTGCAATTGCTGTACCTGGGCTTCGAGATCGACCACGCGCTGGGCCAGGGCATCGCCGCGTGCGCCTGCTGCAGCGGGGGGCTGGGCCATGGCGTTCACGTCCACGGGGCCGCACAGCAGATGGGCCCAGCGCTGCTCGCGTGCGCCAGGCGCGCGTGGCAGCAGCACGACCAGCGGGCCGCCTTTTTCCTCGCTGCGTTCGCGCAGCTCTTCCAGGAAGGCTTCGACCGATGAGATGTCGGCGAAGCGGTGCCAGCGCTCGGAGTTGATGCGCAGCTCGCCCGCCGTCTGCGGGCCGCGCAGCATCAGCAGGGACAGCAGCACGGCGCTCTGGTCGGGCACCCCCACGCCGCGCGGGAAGTTGTGCTCCCAGCGCGTGGCGCGCGCGCTGCTGATCTGTACGGACATGGTGCGCAGGCGCAGGCTGTCCAGCGCTTCCTGGGCCTCGCCTTCGCTGACTTCCATCACCGGATCACGGCTGCTTTTCTGGTTGCAGCCCGTGACCAGCGCGTTGAGCGTGAGCGGGTAGCTGTCGGGCACGGTGCGCGCCTTCTCCATCAGGGTGGCCAGCACGCGGGCTTCGACAGCGGTCAGTGGGGTGGTGCGGGGATCGAATGGCATGGGGGTCTGGACGGAAGAGGTGACAAGGCCCGGCAGGGCCATGGGCCTTGCCGGGGCTGACGCAGGCCGCGCGGCCTGCGGTGCGACAATCGCCGCCCATGAAAAATATCGTGATCCTGATCTCGGGCGGCGGCTCGAACATGGCTGCCATTGTGCGTGCTTCGCAGCAACAGGACTGGGCGCGGCGTTACGGCGCCCGCGTGGCCGCCGTGGTCAGCAACAAGGCCGAGGCCTCGGGCCTTGTTTTCGCGCGCGAGCAAGGCATTGCCACCGAGGTGCTGGACCACCGCCCGTTTCCCAGCCGCGAGGCCTTTGATGCCGAGCTGGCCCAGGTGATCGACCGCCACGCGCCTTCGCTGATCGTGCTGGCCGGCTTCATGCGCATCCTCACGCCGGGCTTCGTGGCGCATTACGAGGGGCGCATGATCAACATCCACCCCTCGCTGCTGCCCGCCTTCACGGGTCTGCACACGCACCAGCGGGCGATCGATGCAGGCTGCCGCTTTGCCGGCTGCACCGTGCACCGCGTTACGGCCGAGCTGGATGTGGGCCCCATCCTGGAGCAGGCCGTGGTGCCCGTGCTGCCCGGCGACACAGCCCAGGCGCTGGCCGCGCGCGTGCTGGTGCAGGAGCACCTCATCTACCCGCGCGCGGTGGCGCAGTTGATGCGGGGTTAGGGTCTGCTCACAGGCCCTCGCTCTGAAAGGCCTGCTGCTCCACTTCGGGGCAGCGTGCAAAGCGGGGCTGCTCCACGTCGTCGATGATCACGGTTTCATTGAACATGGCGGCAGGCCGCACCCACAGGCCGCGCTCTCCATAGAGCGCGCGATACAGCGTCATGGACTCGCGCGTTTCGCTGTGGCGCACGGTGGCAAGCACTTCGTAGAGGGCGCCCTTGTAGTGGCGGTACAGGCCCGGGGGAGTGGGGATCAGGGGAGGCAGGTCGTCGTCGGTCATGGGGCGCCATGGTAGCTGCGCCAGCCGGGGGGCTGCTGCGGGTTCCGACCTGTGGCCCTCTCGGATTTGCAAGGCAGTGGGACAATTGCGCCCATGCATCCCAAACAGCTTCTCGACGCCTGCGCCGAACTGGTCAAGCGCACCCTGACTTTCGAACACCCGGCCGACGCCGTGGTGTCACGCTTTTTCCGTGAAAACCGCAACCTGGGCCCGCGCGAGCGTGCCGCGTTGGCCGAAACCGCCTACACCGTGCTGCGCAAGAAGCTGCTTTTTGAGAGCCTGGCACGTTCTGGCAGCGGCTCGCGCGAGCGCAGGCTGGCCATCCTGGGTTTTACCCATAGCCAGGAAGCCCTGGCCCGCGTGGCCGGCAAGTCCGAGCAGGGTGTCAAGGAGGCGCTCGGCTTTGCGCGCGCGGCGCTGTCCCCCCAGGAACTGCAATGGCTGGACGCCTGCGATGCCGTGCGCCCCGATGAGCTGATGGAGCCGCACCGCCACAATCTGCCCGAGTGGCTGGTCGCACCGCTCAAGCAGCAGCTGGGCGAAGATTTCTGGGCCTTTGCCCAGAGCATGGAGCAGGCCGCACCGCTGGATCTGCGCGTCAATGCGCTCAATGCCAAGCGCGCCGATGTGCAAAAGGAACTGGCCGATGCCGGCATCGCCGCCGAAGCCACGCCGTACTCGCCCTGGGGCCTGCGCGTGCAGGGCAAGCCTGCGCTGGCCCGGCTGGACGCCTTCACGCGCGGCGCCATCGAGGTGCAGGATGAAGGCTCCCAACTGCTGGCGCTGATGCTGGACGCCAAGCGCGGCGAAATGGTGGTCGATTTTTGTGCCGGCGCAGGCGGCAAGACCCTGGCCATTGGCGCGTCCATGCGCAGTACGGGGCGCCTGTACGCCTTCGATGTGTCCGGCCACCGGCTCGAAGCCCTGAAGCCGCGCCTGGCGCGCTCGGGCCTGTCGAATGTGCACCCTGCGGCCATCGCCCATGAGCGCGACGACCGCGTCAAGCGCCTGGCTGGCAAGATCGACCGCGTGCTGGTCGATGCGCCCTGCTCGGGCCTGGGCACGCTGCGCCGCAATCCCGACCTCAAGTGGCGCCAGTCGGCCAAGGCCATCGAGGAGCTCACGCAAAAGCAGGCGGCCATCCTGGCCAGTGCAGCGCGCCTGGTCAAGCCGGGTGGGCGCCTGGTCTATGCCACCTGTTCGGTCCTGCCCCAGGAAAACGAAGCCATTGCCGAAGCCTTTGCAGCGGAGCACTCTGACTTCGTGGCCATGGATGCCGGCGAACTGCTGGCCCAGCTCAAGGTGGAGCAGGGCGATGCGCTGTGCAGCGGCGGCGAGACCGGCACGCAGTACCTGCGCCTGTGGCCGCAGCGCCATGAGACGGATGGCTTTTTTGCCGCCGTTTGGACCCGGAAGCCGTAACTTGCAGACGCAATAAGCTGTAAATCGCAGGAGATTGCCGAATGCCTTTGTGGGCGCATCGCCTAAAATTGAGGCATCGGTGCCACTGGGCGCCGCCTTGCCAAAGGCTTCGGTTATGTCGCTGGATTTCGGATCGGTTTGGAACCTCGCCGTGGATTGGATGGCCCATGGCCTGTGGCAGCTGTCGTGGTGGCAGCTGCTGCTGTACGCCCTGGTCACCACCCACATCACCATTGCGGGCGTCACCATCTTCCTGCACCGCTGCCAGGCCCACCGCTCGCTGGACTTGGGGCCGGTTCCTTCGCACTTCTTCCGTTTCTGGTTGTGGCTGGGCACGGGCATGGTCACCAGGGAGTGGGTGGCCATCCACCGCAAGCACCATGCCAAGTGCGAAACCGAGGACGACCCCCACAGCCCGCAGACACGCGGCCTGGACACCGTGATGCGCCAGGGTGCGGAGCTGTACCGCGAAGAGGCGGCGAACGCCGAGACACTCAGGAAGTTCGGCCACGGCACGCCCGACGACTGGATCGAGCGCCATCTCTACAGCCGGCATTCGATCTGGGGCCCTTCGCTGATGCTGATCATCAATGTGCTGCTGTTTGGCGCCATCGGGCTGACGATCTGGGCCGTGCAGATGGTCTGGATTCCGTTCTGGGCTGCCGGCGTGGTCAACGGTCTGGGCCATTTCTGGGGCTACCGCAACTTCGAGGCCCAGGATGCCAGCACCAACCTCGTGCCCTGGGGCCTGATCATTGGCGGCGAGGAACTACACAACAACCACCATACCTACCCGACCTCGGCGAAGTTCTCGGTCAAGCGCTATGAGTTCGACGTGGGCTGGGTCTACATCAGCGCCATGCAGAAGCTGGGCTGGGCCAAGGTCAAGAAGACGGCGCCGCGGCTGATCATGGGCGCCGTCAAGCCCGTGGCCGACGAAAAGACGCTGGAGGCCGTGATCGCCAACCGCTACGAGGTCATGGCCCGCTATGCGCGCGGCGTGCGCGCCGCCGTGCAGATCGAGCTCGATGCGCTCAAGCAGCGCAAGGCCCGGCAGGCCGACCTGTCCCTGCTCAAGACGGCGCGCCGCTGGCTGCACCGCGATGCCGACAAGGTGCCCGCCCAGGCGCAGGGGCAACTGGCCCAGGCGCGCGCAGCCCACCCCGTGCTCGACCAGATGCTGGTCATGCGCGAGGAGTTGCGTCAGCTGTGGCTGAACACCTCGCTGTCGCGCGAGCAACTGACGGCACATCTGCAGGCCTGGTGCCATCGCGCCGAGGCCAGCGGCATTGCCGCGCTCAAGGAGTTTTCCGTCAAGCTGCGCGCTGCCCACGCCTGAGGCCGCGAAGCCAGCCGGCAACCGACCATGCCCGGGGCCGCATCCCCTCTTCGGAGGCGATGCGGCTTTTTGCTGTGGGGCTCTGCCGCAGTTCCAGGCTTGCCATGGCCTGGGACAAGGAGCGGACCCGTATCTGCAGATCGGCGCCCGCACGCCAGCCCTGGCCCGGCTGCAGCCTGA
Source organism: Delftia sp. Lp-1 (assembly GCF_020523835.1). NCBI lineage: Bacteria > Pseudomonadati > Pseudomonadota > Betaproteobacteria > Burkholderiales > Comamonadaceae > Delftia > Delftia sp. Lp-1. The sequence goes on from NZ_JAJALJ010000001.1 coordinate 760,167, forward strand.
GGGCCGGCGCGGGCACCCCATCCGCCCAGGCCTGTTGCGGGGCGGTGATTTCCAGCGGGCCGTGGCGGCAGAACAGTTCACTGCCCTCCGGCACATGCAGGTGAAGATCGTTGCCGGGGGCAAGATGGCGCAGTTCGAAAGAGCGGGTGTCGGCGTTGTGCATGGTCTGTGTCCTGTGATTCCAGGCCCTCAAGCGTAGGCAGGCGGCCCTCATCGGCACAGGCACAGCCCGCGGCTTGTTGCATCGCAGCAGTGCAGATGGCGGTGGATCTGTTCTGCTTTGTGGTCGATGGATCTGTATCTGTTGCGTAACAGTGCCTTGCGGCAAGATCGCGGGCAAGTCCTCTCGTCCCCGATTCGTTCTTGACCTGTTCCATGACCCTTGCAAGCGCCTCTCCGACCCTGTACCGCCGCTTGGCGGCCGACTACAGCCTGGCCATGGAACTGGGTACGCTCAAGGCGGGCGAGCGCATGCCTTCCGTGCGCGAGCTGATGCGCCGCCATGAGGTCAGCCTGTCCACGGCGCTGCAGACGCTGCGGCATCTGGAGGACCTGGGCCAGCTCGAAGCCCGCCCGCGCGTGGGCTACTTTGTGCGCGATGCCCGGCCCGCAGGTCTGGCACCTGCCAGCGAGCCGGATCTGAGCCAGCCGGTGCAACCGCTGCCGCAGCCGCACTTCGCAGGTATCAATGAACACATTTCCCTGATGCTGGAGCGCGGCCGCCAGGCCGACGTGCGCGTGGACCTGGGCGGTGCCACGCCGCCGCCCGAACTGTTCGATCGCGGCTACCTGAACCAGGCCGCCGCCCGGCTGCTGCGCGAGCAGCCGGACCTGCTGGTGCTGGGGCGCTCCATGATGGGCAGCCACCCCGATTTCCAGCGCGCCATGGCGCGGCGCGCGCTGGCGGCGGGCATCCATGTGGCACCGGCCGATGTGCTGGCGACCACGGGCAATTCCGAGGCCGTGAGCCTGGCGCTGGCCGCCGTGGCCTCGCCCGGCGACGTGGTGGCCGTGGAGTCGCCGACCTACTACGGCCTGCTGCAGGTGGTGGAGTCCTTGCAGATGCAGGCGCTGGAGATTCCCTGCAGCCCGCGCACCGGCCTGTCCATCGAGGCGCTGGAGCTGGCCCTGCAGACCCAGCCGCGCCTGAAGGCCGTGGTGGTCGTGCCCGAGCTGCAGATGCCGCTGGGTACGCGCATTCCCGATGAGCACAAGGCCAGGCTGGTCGATCTGTGCGGCGCCCACGGCGTGGCATTGATCGAGGACGACTCCTATGGACTGTTCGTGGAAAGCAGTCAGCCCGTGCGCCCCATCAAGGCCTGGGATCGCCTGCCGGGCCATGTCATCTATTGCGAGGCCTTCAACAAGAGCATGGCGCCGGGCCTGCGCCAGGGCTGGATGAACGCTGGCCAGTGGCATGGCCGGGTGCAGATGCTCAAGTTCGCGCGCAGCCGGGGCACCCAGACCCTTGCCCAGTTGCTGGCGGCCGCCTGCGTGGGCTCGCCCGCGCATCTGCGCAATCTGCAGCGCCTCAAGCAGCAGTTGCGGCGCCAGCGTGAAGGCATGGCGCAGCTGGTGGCGCGGTTTTTCCCGCTGGGCACGCGGCTGAGCCTGCCGCCCGGCGGGCTCAGCCTGTGGCTGGAGTTTCCGGCTGGCGTGTCCACGTCCGCGCTGTTCACGCAGGCGCTGGCGCGCGGCATCCGCACGGCGCCGGGCAGCATGTTCTCGAACTCGGGGCGCTACGAGCACTGCATGCGCCTGGGCTGCACCCTGCCGGTGGATGCCGTGATCGAGCAGGCCTGCCGCGAGCTGGGTGTCATGGCCTGTGCGCAGCTGGGTCAGCCGGCGCGCAGTGGGTGACAGGCGAAAAACAGACGCAAAGCGGGCACAAAGCGGATGCAAAAAAACCGCCGGGCTTGCGCCGGGCGGTTTTTTGTCGGTACCGGGAACAGGCTGAATTACTTCAGCTTGATTTCCTTGTACGTGACGTGCTTGCGAGCCTTGGGATCAAACTTCATGATCGCCATCTTCTCGGGCATTGTCTTCTTGTTCTTGGTCGTGGTGTAGAAGTGGCCGGTTCCTGCAGTGGATTCCAGCTTGATCTTTTCGCGTCCGCCTTTAGCAGCCATGGTGTTTCTCCTTGAGGGATTTAGGCTTGGCCACGGGCACGCAGGTCTGCGAGCACGGAGTCGATACCGTTCTTGTCGATCAGGCGCAGAGCAGCGCTGGAAACGCGCAGGCGCACCCAACGGTTTTCGCTCTCAACCCAGAAACGGCGGTACTGCAGGTTGGGCAGGAAACGACGCTTGGTCTTGTTGTTGGCGTGGGAAACGTTGTTTCCCACCATGGGCTTCTTGCCCGTTACTTCACATACGCGTGCCATGAGGACACTCCGATAGTTGTACAGCCGCCGACGCTGATGCCCTGCATTTGCAGCATGGCTTGCCGGCAACCTCACCTCGCCATAAAGGGTGGCGGTAACCCCATGCTGAAAGTGTCCTGGCCATGCAAGCAAGGCGCGCTTCAAATTCAGCAAAGCCACGGATTATAGCGTCTCCATGAGAAAAGCCCCTGGGCCAGCCAAACACGGCTGCAGCCAGGGGCTTTTGCCGCCCTGCGGGAGAGCAGGGCGGGGCAGGGTGGCGTCCTGCTTATTCCTGTTCGAGGAAGCGCTGGGCGTCCAGCGCGGCCATGCAGCCCGTGCCGGCGCTGGTGATGGCCTGGCGGTAGACATGGTCCTGCACGTCGCCGGCCGCGAACACGCCGGGCACGCTGGTCTGCGTGGCAAAGCCCTTGAGGCCGCCCTGGGTGATGATGTAGCCGGTCTCGTCCATCTCCAGGTGGCCCTTGAAGATCTCGGTGTTGGGCGCATGGCCGATGGCGATGAAGCAGCCCTGCAGCTGGATGTCCTCGGCATGGCCGTCCTGGGTGCTCTTGATGCGGATGCCGGTCACGCCGGACTGGTCGCCCAGCACCTCTTCGAGCACGAAGTGGGTCTTGAGCTCGATCTTGCCGGCCCTGACCTTTTCCATGAGCTTGTCCACGAGGATGGGCTCGGCCTTGAACTTGTCGCGGCGGTGCACCAGGGTGACCTTGCTGGCGATGTTGGACAGGTACAGGGCTTCCTCGACGGCCGTGTTGCCGCCGCCGACCACGCACACGGGTTGCTCACGGTAGAAGAAACCGTCGCAGGTGGCGCAGCCGGAGACGCCGCGGCCCATGAAGGCCTCTTCGGAGGGCAGGCCCAGGTACTTGGCCGAGGCGCCGGTGGCGATGATCAGGCTGTCGCAGGTATAGGTGCCGGAGTCGCCGGTCAGCGTGAAGGGGCGCTTGGAAAAATCGACGCTGTGGATGTGGTCGAACACCACCTGGGTCTTGAAGCGCTCTGCGTGCTCCAGAAAACGCTGCATCAGCTCGGGGCCCTGCACGCCGTTCACGTCTGCAGGCCAGTTGTCCACCTCGGTCGTCGTCATCAGCTGGCCGCCCTGGGCCATGCCGGTCACCAGCAGCGGGTTGAGGTTGGCGCGCGCGGCATAGATGGCGGCCGTGTAGCCGGCAGGGCCGGAGCCGAGGATCAGGACTTTGGCGTGTTGGGTAGAAGACATGGATGCAGTTCTTGAAAAAGGCGCACGCCGGCAGTCGGCGTGCAGAAAAAAAGATACATCGGGAACAGCTGTGGAGTATCGCTCCGCAGTCAGGTTCCCGTTGCCATATGGATCAATGGCCCGGATTGTCAAAAATGATCGACGTGGCGCCGTCATGCGGCGGTGTCATGCTCTGTTGCAAGTGCTTGCATTACGCTTGCGGGTCGCCCTGGCTGTTTTTGCGGCCAGTCCGAGGGGGCTGGGGTAAGCTCCCGCCTGCGTATGACTTACTCATTGAACGCTCTGAACGCTTCCACATCCGCCAAGGGCAAATCCAGGTCTGCGGCGCGCCCCGGCATGGTGGCGCGCTTCGGCCACGAAATGCTGCTGCTGGCGGGGCTGCTGGCCCTGGTGTTCTGGCTTGCCTCCATGCTCAGCTACTCGCCCCAGGATCCAGCGTGGTCCACCTCCGGGGCGGGACACGCGCGCCTGGTCGCCAACTGGATGGGCCGCGTCGGAGCGTGGCTGGCCGACGCCTGCTATTTCGGTTTCGGCATGTCGGTCTGGTGGCTGGTGCTGGCCTCGCTGCAGACCTGGCTGTCTTCCTTTGCGCGCTGGCTGCGCGGCGGCGTGCCGCGCGACGGTGTGCCACTGCCGCCCCTGTGGCGCCGGCGCCTGCGCTTTTGGGGCGGGCTGCTGCTGCTGCTGGGTGCGAGCTGCGCGCTGGAGTGGACGCGCCTGTACCGCTTCGAGAGCGTGCTGCCCGGCCCGGCCGGCGGCGTCTTCGGCTACATGCTGGGGTACCACAGCCTGCAGTGGCTGGGCTTCATGGGCTCGGGCCTGATCGGCATCTGCGTGGCCGTGATCGGCCTGGCCATGGTGTTCCGCTTTTCCTGGGGCCATCTGGCCGAATCCATGGGCGCACGCCTGGACGGCTGGGTGCTCTTTCTTTTTGCGCGCCGTGAAAAGGCCCGGGACGAAGCCGCAGGCCGCCGCGCTGCGCGCGAGCGCGAGGAAGTGGTGCAGGAAGAGCGCACGGAAAGCGCCGTGCAGCACCCGCAGCCCGTGCAGATCATCGAGCCCGTGCTGCAAGAGGCTGCGCTACCCAGCGTGCGCGTGGTCAAGGAGCGCCAGAAGCCCCTGTTCTCCGAACTGCCCGACAGCAAGCTGCCCCAGGTGGATCTGCTCGATGCGGCGCAGCAGCGCCAGGAAAGCGTCTCGCCCGAGACGCTGGAGATGACCAGCCGGCTGATCGAAAAGCGCCTCAAGGACTTTGGTGTCGATGTGCATGTGGTCGCCGCCATGCCCGGCCCCGTGATCACGCGCTACGAGATCGAGCCGGCCACGGGCGTCAAGGGCTCGCAGATCGTGAACCTGGCCAAGGATCTGGCGCGCTCGCTGTCCCTGGTGTCCATCCGCGTGATCGAGACGATTCCCGGCAAGAATTTCATGGCGCTGGAGCTGCCCAATGCCAAGCGCCAGTCCATCCGCCTGTCCGAGGTGCTGGGCTCGCAGGTCTACCACGACGCCAAGAGCATGCTGACCATGGGTCTGGGCAAGGACATCGTGGGCAATCCGGTCGTGGCCGATCTGGCCAAGATGCCGCACGTGCTGGTGGCCGGCACCACGGGTTCGGGCAAGTCGGTGGGGATCAACGCCATGATCCTGTCGCTGCTGTACAAGGCCGAGGCCCGTGATGTGCGCCTGCTGATGATCGACCCCAAGATGCTGGAAATGTCGGTCTACGAAGGCATTCCTCACCTGCTGTGCCCCGTGGTCACCGACATGAAGCAGGCCGCCAATGGCCTGAACTGGTGCGTGGCCGAGATGGAGCGCCGCTACAAGCTCATGAGCAAGCTGGGCGTGCGCAATCTGGCGGGCTACAACGCCAAGATCGACGAGGCCAAGGCGCGCGAGGAATCCATTCCCAACCCCTTCAGCCTCACGCCCGAGGAGCCTGAGCCGCTGCAGCGCCTGCCGCACATCGTCATCGTCATTGACGAGCTGGCCGACCTGATGATGGTGGTCGGCAAGAAGATTGAGGAGCTGATCGCGCGCCTGGCCCAGAAGGCCCGCGCGGCCGGCATCCACCTGATCCTGGCCACCCAGCGCCCCAGCGTGGACGTGATCACCGGCCTAATCAAGGCCAACATTCCCACGCGCATCGCCTTCCAGGTCAGCAGCAAGATCGACAGCCGCACCGTGCTTGACCAGATGGGCGCCGAATCCCTGCTGGGCATGGGCGACATGCTCTACATGGCCAGCGGCACGGGCCTGCCCGTGCGCGTGCACGGCGCCTTCGTGTCGGACGAGGAAGTGCACCGCGTGGTGGGCTACCTCAAGGAGCAGGGCGAGGCCGACTACATCGAAGGCGTGCTCGAAGGCGGCACGGCCGAGGGCGACAGCGAGTTCGGCTCGGAGTCCGGCGACGGCGGCAACGGCGAGAAGGACCCCATGTACGACCAGGCCGTGGAAGTGGTCCTCAAGGACCGCAAGGCCAGCATCTCGTATGTGCAGCGCAAGCTCAGGATTGGTTACAACCGCTCGGCGCGCCTGCTGGAAGATATGGAAAAGGCGGGCCTCGTCAGCGGTCTCACGGCCAGCGGGCAGCGCGAAGTGCTGGTGCCCGCGCGCGCCGGGGAATGAGCCCGCTTCCCCCGCAATCATGGAGAAAGAATGAAACGTCTGTTGACTGCAGTTGTGATCGCGGCAAGCGCGACGGCCTCGTGGGCCGATGGCCTCAAGAGCCTGGAAGCCTTCATGAAGAATTCCCAGGCCGGCCGCGCCGAATTCACCCAGGCCGTCACGGCCCCGTCCAAGGATGGCCAGCCGCCGCGCACCAAGAACTCCAGCGGCCAATTCGAATTCCAGCGTCCCGGCAAGTTCAGGTTCGTCTACACCAAGCCGTTCGAGCAGACCATCGTCGCCGACGGCAAGACGCTGTGGCTTTATGACGCCGACCTCAACCAGGTCACGCAGCGCCCCCAGGCCCAGGCCCTGGGCAGCACGCCGGCCGCCATCCTGGCGTCGGCCAACGATCTCAAGGCGTTGAGCGCCGACTTCGATCTGCAATCCGCGCCCGAGCAGGATGGCCTGCAATGGGTCCAGGCCAGCCCCAAGGACAAGAACGGCCAGCTCAAGAGCGTGCGCGTGGGCTTTGCGGCCGATGGCCAGCTTTCGGCGCTGGACATCCTTGACAGCTTTGGCCAGCGTTCGCTGATCCGCTTCAGCCAGCTGCAGACCCAGGCGTCCCTGCCGGCTTCGACTTTCGATTTCAAGGTGCCAGCGGGCGCCGACGTGCTCAAGCAGTAAGCCGCGCTGCCGCGCGGGGCAACCCTTCAGGCCGTTCACAGGCTGCGGTGCGCAGTTTGTGAGGTTTTGTAATGGTTTTGCCTAATATCGTCGAGACAATGGCGGCCTGCGGCCAGCGATTGTTTCGACGTCCCTCAGAGGACATGCTGGCCGGCTCTCGCATGCCTTTATGAACCTCAGTCGCAAGTTGCCGCTCGCCATTGCCATGGCGCTGCTATTCACCCTCGCTGCCGGATTCTTCGGACTCTGGTCGGCCCATCGATCCCTAGGCGTCTTTCACGGCGATGTCCAGCGCCACATGGCGGCGGAACGCCTTGCCGCCGAGGTGGAAGGCCACTTCAAAACCCAGGTCCAGGAATGGAAGAACGTGCTGCTGCGCGGCTCGGACAACGCGCTGCGCGAGCAGCACTGGAAGGGCTTTCTGGCCGATGAGCGCGCCGTGCAGGACAAGACCGCTGCCTTGCTGGCCTTGGTGGACGATGCCTCCCTGCGCGAGATCGCCCAGGGCTTTGTGGCGCAGCACCGTAAGATGGCCGAAGGCTACCGCGTGGGGCTGGACAAATTCGAGGCCACGGGCTTCGACCCCTCCGTGGGCGACATGGCCGTGCGCGGCGTGGACCGCGAGCCGGCCGAGCTGCTCTCCCAGCTCAAGGCCGGCATTGCGGCGCAGAGCAAGGCGGTGGCCGACGATGCCTACAGCAGTGGCAAGCACGCCACTGAGTTGAGCCTGGTGCTGATGCTGGTGGCGGCCGTGGCCGGCGTGGCCATTGGCTGGCTCATCACCCGTGCCGTGGTGGCACCGCTGCGCAGCGCGGTCCAGCTGGCCGAGAAGGTGGCCCAGGGCCATCTGACCAATGCCATAGCGAGCGGCGGGCCAGACGAACTGGGCCAGCTGCTGCGGGCGCTGGGCGCCATGCAGGAGCAGCTGCGCAGCATTGTCGTGGAAGTGCGCGGCAATGCGGAGCAGGTGGCATCCGCCAGCTCGCAGATCGCGGCCGGCAACAGCGACCTGGCCCAGCGCACCGAGCAACAGGCATCGGCCCTGCAGATGACGGCTTCGTCCATGGACCAGCTCGACTCCACCGTGCGCGGCAATGCGGACCACGCGGAGAAGGCCAACGTCCTGGCCTCCACGGCCAGCGACATCGCCACGCGCGGTGGCGATGCCATCTCGGCCGTCGTGGGCACCATGCGCAGCATCCAGGATGCGTCCGAGCGCGTGGTCAGCATCATCGAGGTGATCGACGGCATCGCGTTCCAGACCAATATTCTTGCGCTCAATGCGGCCGTGGAGGCCGCGCGGGCCGGCGAACAGGGCCGGGGCTTTGCCGTGGTCGCCGCCGAGGTCCGCACGCTGGCCCAGCGCAGCTCCGGCGCGGCGCGGGAAATCCGTGACCTGATCCAGGCCAACGCCCAGCGCGTGGCCCTGGGGGCCGAGGAGGTGGACAGCGCGGGTGCGACCATGGCCTCGGTGCAGGAGGTGATTGCCAAGGTATCGCGCATGATCGGCGCCATCAGCCACTCCAGCGGCGAACAGAGCGCTGGCGTGAGCCACGTCAACAGCGCCATCGTCCGCATCGAGGAGGGGACCCAGCAGAACGCCGCGCTGGTGGAGCAGACCAGTTCGGCCGCCGAGAGCCTGCGCAAGCAGGCCCATCAGCTGGTCGAACTCATGGCGCGTTTCAGGACGGCCTGAACGACGGGGCCGGGCGCAGCCGGTCGTGGAGCGCTGCCAGCACCAGGGTGGCTGCCACGGGCAGGGCCCAGCCCATGCCGTTGCCCGGCAGGCTGTTCAGGAAGGCCGGCAGCCAGTCCTGCCAGCCGGCCGCCTTGGCGGCATCGACAAGACCGAACACCAGCGCCACGGCCAGCACCGGCGCGAACACGCGCTGCGCATTGCGCCACAGGCCTGACAGCAGGCTCAACACCACCAGGGCGATGGCCAGCGGATAAATGCCCACCAGCACGGGGCCGGACAGGGCGATCAGCTGGGCCAGGCCCTGGTTGGACACCAGGATGCACGCCAGGCCAATGGCCACCACCACCGCGCGGTAGGGCAAGCGCAGCATTTCGCTGAAGTAGGCGCCACAGGCGCTGACCAGGCCCACGGCCGTGGTCAGGCAGGCCAGGGAAATCACCACGGCCAGCAGCAGGCTGCCGATGGGGCCGAAGGTGTGATCCACATAGCGCGTGAGGATGAGCACGCCGGTCTGCGCCTGCGGGGCGATGGACTGGCTGGTGGCGCCCAGATGGATCAGCGACAGATACACCAGACCCAGGCCCACGGCCGCGATCACGCCCGCGATGATGGCGTAGCGCGTCTGCAGCCCGGTGTGGGAGATGCCCCGGTCCCGGATGGCGTTGACGATGACGATGCCGAAGGCCAGGGCGCCCAGCGCGTCCATGGTCTGGTAGCCCTCCAGAAACCCTTCGGTCAGGGGTGCGACCAGGTAGTCGCCGCTGGCGCTGGTGGCGGCACCGGCCGGCAGCAGCACGGCGGCGGCACCCAGCACCACCAGGGCCAGGATCAGTACGGGCGTGATCAGCTTGCCGATGGTGTCGATCAGCTTGCCGGGGAACAGGGACAGGCCCATGACCAGCACAAAGTACACCGCCGAGTAGATGAACAGCGCAGTGCTGCTGTGGCCCACGAAGGGCGCAAAGCCCATCTCGAACGACACGGTGGCCGTGCGCGGCGTGGCAAACAGCGGGCCGAGGATGAGATAGATCAGCAGGCCCAGCACCATGCCGGCCTTGCGGCCCACGGGCGAGGTCAGCGCATCGAGCCCGCCGCCCACGCGCGCCAGCGCCACCACGGTGAGCAACGGCAGGCCCACGCCCGTGAGCAGAAAGCCCGTGGCCGCCGCGGCCGCGTGCTCGCCGGCGCCCTGGCCGACCATGGGCGGAAAGATGATGTTGCCCGCGCCGAGGAACAGCGCAAAGGTCATGAAGCCTAGGGCGATAAGGTCCCGGGTCTTGAGTGTTTGCATGGATGCAGAAATGAAAAGGTCCCGCCTTGCCGCATGGCAGGCAGTTCCTGAAACGGTGGGAGGCGCGGAGCGATGGGGCAGCAATGGCGCAGGCCCGATGGCCGCGCATGCCGCGCGGCCGGCTCCGCAAAGGGCAGCATTTTAGGGCGGCGGCCCGAAGCGGGTGAAAAATGTCAGTGATTGCTCTTGATGAGATGCATGCAAACCATTCATGTCATGTGAGTGACATGCCTGCAGGCGATGGCCAGGATCCCAGCTGGCGATCCATGGCTTCATCCCCCGCGGCCAGGTACAGGCATCGCGGGCTGGCGCACCCGCTGCCGCCATGGCGTGGACAATGGCGTCATGGTTTTGCAACTGCATCTGTTCCCCTCGGCAGCGCATCCGGCACACGGGCTGCCGAGCGCCTTCTGCGCGGCGCTGCCTGCGACGGAGCTGGCCCATGGCTGATCTGTTCACCCAGGAGCCCTCCGCACCACTGGCCGAAGCCCTGCGGCCCAAGACCCTGGACGAGGTCGTGGGCCAGTCCCATCTGCTGGGCGAGGGCAAGCCGCTGCGCCTGGCCTTCCAGTCAGGCAAGCCGCATTCCATGATCTTCTGGGGGCCGCCCGGCGTGGGCAAGACCACGCTGGCCCGGCTCACGGCCACGGCCTTCAAGTGCGAGTTCATTGCGCTGTCTGCGGTGTTCTCCGGGGTCAAGGACATCCGCGCGGCCATGGATCAGGCGCAGCAGAACCTGGCCATGGGCCGGCACACCATCCTCTTCGTGGACGAGATCCACCGCTTCAACAAGTCCCAGCAGGATGCGCTGCTGCCCTATGCGGAAAGCGGGCTGGTCACCTTCATCGGCGCCACCACGGAGAACCCTTCCTTCGAGGTGAACTCGGCCCTGCTGTCGCGCGCGCAGGTCTATGTGCTGCAGTCCCTGACCGACGATGAACTCAGGCAACTGCTGCTGCGGGCGCAGGAAAAGGCCCTGGGCGGGCTGGAGTTCGACGACCTGGCGCGGGACACCATCGTCGGCTATGCCGATGGCGATGCCCGGCGGTTCCTGAACCTGCTGGAGCAATGCCAGACGGCGGCCGGCGCTGCGGGCGTCACGCGGATCGATGCCGAGTTCGTGCAAAACGCGCTGACCTTGAATGCCAGGCGCTTCGACAAGGGCGGCGACAACTTCTACGACCAGATCTCTGCCCTGCACAAGTCCGTGCGCGGCTCCCATCCCGATGCGGCGCTCTACTGGCTCACGCGCATGCTCGATGGCGGCGCCGACGCGCGCTACCTGTCGCGGCGCATCGTGCGCATGGCCTGGGAGGATATCGGCCTGGCCGACCCGCGCGCCATGCAGATCGCCAACGACGCGGCCCTGACCTATGAGCGCCTGGGCAGCCCCGAGGGCGAGCTGGCGCTGGGCCAGGCCGTCATCTACCTGGCCATGGCCGCCAAGAGCAACGCCGGCTACAACGCCTACAACAAGGCCCGGGCCTTCGTGAAGCAGGACAGGAGCCGCGAGGTGCCCGTGCACCTGCGCAACGCGCCCACCAAGCTCATGAAGGAGCTGGGCTACGGCCATGAATACCGTTATGCGCACGATGAGCCCAACGCCTACGCGGCCGGCGAGACCTATCTGCCCGAAGGCATTGCGGAGCCGGGCTGGTACCAGCCCGTGCCCCGGGGCCTGGAGATCAAGATCGGCGAGAAGCTGGCCGTGCTGCGCAAGTGGGACGAAGAGGCTGGCGGCGCATAGCCGAAGCCGCTGAGGGCAGGCCGGTGCCGGGGCTATGCGCCCGGGCCGGGCTCCACCGCCACATCCCGCGCGTGCAGGGGGGCGTGGCACTCCGAGCAGACGACCAGGGGGTCGAACGTGTGGCCGCACACCGTATGCCGGTGCAGCACGGGCCGGCCTTCCTCGCCGGACATGTGTACATCACCCCAGTGCACGATGGCCATGACCACGGGATGCAGGTCCAGCCCCTTGGGCGTGAGACGGTACTCGTGTCGTACCGGCGCCTCCTGGTAGGCCACTTTCTTGAGCACGCCTGCCTCGACCAGTCTGGCCAGCCTGTCCGAAAGCATGGGGCGTGAAATGCCCAGGCGCGCCAGGAATTCATCAAAACGGCGTATGCCCAGAAAGCAGTCGCGCAGCACCAGCAGCGTCCAGCGGTCGCCGATGACCGAGACCGTGCGTGCGATGGAGCAGCGCTCCTCTTCCAGTTCGTTCCATTTCATTGGGCAGTTCCCCACTTGACGGGTTCTGATTTTAAACCTACCGTGCAATGAGTTCAAAAAATGAACTTACCAATCATCCACGGAGATCCCATGACCGACAAGAAAGCCATTCTCGTGATCGGCGCTGGCGACGCCACGGGCGGCGCCATCGCCCGGCGTTTTGCGCGCGAAGGCTATATCGCCTGCGTCACGCGCCGCGACGCGGACAAGCTCCAGCCCCTGGTCGAACAGATCCGCGCCGCCGGTGGCCAAGCCCATGGTTTTGGCAGCGACGCGCGCAAGGAAGAGGAAATGGTGGCCCTGGTGCAGAAGATCGAGGCCGAGATCGCACCCATCGAGGTCGCCGTCTTCAACATCGGCGCCAACGTGCGCTTCGGCATCACCGAGACCACGGCGCGCGTCTACTTCAAGGTCTGGGAGATGGCCTGCTTCGCCGGCTTCCTGATGGGGCGGGAGGCGGCCAGGGTGATGCTGCCGCGCGGCCGGGGCACCATCATCTTCACGGGCGCTACCGCCAGCCTGCGCGGGCGCGAGGGCTTTGCGGCGTTTGCCGGTGCCAAGCACGGCCTGCGTGCGCTGGCCCAGAGCATGGCGCGCGAGCTCTGGCCCAAGGGCATCCATGTGGCCCACCCCGTGATCGACGGCGCCATCGACACGGAGTTCATCCGAACCAACTTTCCCGAACGCTATGCCCTCAAGCAGCAGGACGGCATCCTCAATCCCGACCACATCGCCGACCTCTACTGGCAACTGCACCAGCAGCCGCGCGATGCATGGACGCATGAAACCGAAATCCGCCCCTGGATGGAGTCCTGGTAGGCCCTTCAGCCATTTGCGCCCCCTCAGCCCCCTCAGCCCCTTCGCTTCGATGTTCCATCCCATTTGATGCAGGCCGCGCCATGAAACCCAACGTGCAATTCCTCTTCGACTTCGGCAGCCCCAACGCCTATCTCTGCCACCAGGTCATCCCTGCAATCGAGGCGCGCAGCGGCATCCGCTTCGACTATGTGCCGGTCCTGCTGGGCGGCCTGTTCAAGCTGGCCAACAACCGCTCACCGGCCGAGGCGAATGCCGACATTCCCAACAAGCGCGCCTATGAGGCGCTGGAACTGCAGCGTTTCGTGCAAAGGCATGGGCTCACGCGCTTCCGGATGAATCCGCACTTTCCAGTCAACACCCTGCAAATCATGCGCGGGGCCGTGGCGGCTCAGGGCCTGGGCTGCTTCGAGCGTTATGTGGATGCGGTGTTCTCCAGCATGTGGGAGAAGGGCTGCAAGATGGACGATGCCCAGGTGATCGGCACCGAGCTGTCCGGGGCGGGTCTGGATGCCCCAGCCCTGATCGCTGCAAGCCAGACGCCCGAAGTCAAGGCCCGGCTGCTGGCAAATACCGAGCAGGCCTTCCACCGTGGCGCTTTCGGATCGCCCACCTTTTTTGTTGGCGACGAGATCTACTTCGGCAAGGACCGCCTGCGCGATGTGGAGGAACAAGCGCTGCGGGCCTGCAGCCAGCCTCAGGCCGATCGCCCGTCGTAGCGCGTGATGCGCAGCGCCTCAGGGTCCACGCCTTCCAGGCAGCGCACGTTGACGGCCGCCATGTGCCGGCCCTGGGGATCGATGGCCTCGCCGAACGGATGGATGCCGCAGGTCGGGCAGAAGCGGTGCTGGATCAGGTGCCGGTGGAAGGTGTAGGTGCGCATCTGCTCCTCGGGCGTGCTCAGTTGCAGCTGTTCGCGGGGCACGAACCACATGAGGGCGCCCTTGCGCGAGCAGATGGAACAGTTGCAGGCCATGACCTGGGTGAGTTCGCCTTCCACATCGAAAGCGATGCCGCCGCAGTGGCAGCTGCCGTGGTATTTCATCGAAGGGTCTCCGTGGCCCGGGGGCAGGCCGCTTTTCCGATGGTAGGAGTTCATCGGCGCCACGGCAAATTGCTGCAGTGCTACATAAGAGCGTTTGGCTTGTAAAGCCTCGGAAAACCCCCCTGCAACAAGGCGTTGCAGGCCACCGAGGGGTGCCTAGAATCGCCAATCCCCTGCGGTTTCCGGGCCACAAGCCAGGATGCGGCGGGAGAGCTTCCACCACCATGGCATTGCTGGCTCCGTTCGTTTGGATGCGAGGCACGCTGAATGTCTCCATCCTGGACTAAAGGGGAGAGCGCATATGGACATACTGCTTCAGCAGGTCATCAACGGATTGGTCCTGGGCAGCATGTACGCCCTGATCGCCCTGGGCTACACCATGGTGTACGGCATCATCCAGCTCATCAACTTCGCCCATGGCGAGGTGCTCATGGTCGGCGCGCTGACCAGCTGGAGCTGCATAGGCCTGATGCAGGAGGCCATGCCCGGTGCGCCGGGCTGGCTGATCCTGCTGCTGGCGACCGTGATCGCCTGCGTGGTGGCCGCGGCACTGAATTTCGTGATCGAGAAAGTGGCCTACCGCCGCCTGCGCAGCAGCCCGCGCCTGGCGCCGCTGATCACGGCCATCGGCGTCTCGCTGCTGCTGCAGACGCTGGCCATGATCATCTGGAAGCCCAACTACAAGGCCTATCCCACGCTGCTGCCGAGCACGCCCTTCGAGATCGGCACGGCGGTGATCACGCCCACCCAGATCCTGGTGCTGGTGGTCACGGCGATCGCGCTGGCATCGCTGACCTATCTGGTCAACTACACCAAGCTCGGGCGCGCCATGCGGGCCACAGCCGAGAATCCGCGCGTGGCGGCATTGATGGGCGTCAAGCCCGACGTGGTGATCTCGGCCACCTTCATCATCGGCGCCGTGCTGGCGGCCATCGCGGGCATCATGTACGCCTCCAACTACGGCACGGCCCACCACACCATGGGCTTTCTGCCGGGGCTCAAGGCCTTCACGGCGGCCGTGTTCGGCGGCATCGGCAACCTGGCCGGCGCCGTGGTCGGCGCCATGCTGCTGGGGCTGATCGAGTCCATAGGCTCGGGCTACATCGGCGACCTCACGGGCGGCGTGCTGGGCAGCCACTACACCGACATCTTCGCCTTCATCGTGCTCATCATCATCCTGACGCTGCGCCCCTCGGGCCTGCTGGGTGAACGTGTGGCCGACCGCGCCTGAGGAGACCCGCATGAACAGCAAGAAGACCGTGCAATGGATTCTGGGCGGCCTGGCGCTGATGGTGCTGCCGCTGGTGCTGCAGTACTTCGGCAATGCCTGGGTGCGCATCGCCGACCTGGCCCTGCTCTATGTGCTGCTGGCACTGGGCCTGAACGTGGTGGTGGGCTATGCAGGCCTGCTGGACCTGGGCTACGTGGCGTTCTACGCCGTGGGCGCCTACATGTTCGCGCTGATGGCCTCGCCGCATCTGGCGGAGACCTTCGAGGGCTTTGCCGCCATGTTCCCTGACGGGCTGCATACCTCCATCTGGCTGGTGATACCGCTGGCGGCGCTGCTGGCGGGCATCACGGGAATACTGCTGGGCATCCCGGTGCTCAAGCTGCGCGGGGACTACCTGGCCATCGTCACGCTGGGCTTCGGCGAGATCATCCGCATCTTCATGAACAACCTGGACCAGCCGGTCAACATCACCAACGGCCCCAAGGGCATAGGCCAGATCGACTCGGTGAAGATTCTGGGCCTGGACCTGGCCAAGCGCCAGGAGATCTTCGGCTACGACATCAGCTCGGTCACGCTGTACTACTACCTGTTCCTCTTCCTGGTGCTCGTCAGCATCGTGATCTGCTGGCGCCTGCAGGACTCGCGCATCGGCCGCGCCTGGATGGCCATCCGCGAGGACGAGATCGCCGCCAAGGCCATGGGCATCAACACGCGCAACATGAAGCTGCTGGCCTTCGGCATGGGCGCTTCCTTCGGTGGTGTCTCGGGCGCCATGTTCGCGGCCTTCCAGGGCTTCGTCTCGCCCGAGTCGTTCAGCCTCATGGAGTCCATCATGATCGTGGCCATGGTGGTGCTCGGCGGCCTGGGCCATTTGCCGGGCGTGATCCTGGGGGCGGTGCTGCTGTCGGCCCTGCCCGAGGTGCTGCGCTATGTGGCCGGTCCCTTGCAGCAGATGACCGACGGGCGGCTTGACGCCTCCATCCTGCGCCAGTTGCTGATCGCGCTGGCCATGATCGTCATCATGCTGATGCGTCCGCGCGGCCTGTGGCCGTCGCCCGAGCATGGCAAGAACCTGCCGCACCAGTCCTGAGCATGGAGACAACGCAGATGGCGAACACGGCAGACAACGGCTCCACCTCCCCGGTGCTCAGGGTTTCGGGCATTTCCAAGCGCTTTGGCGGACTGCAGGCCCTGTCCGATGTGGGCATGACCATTGGCCGGGGCCAGGTCTACGGCCTGATCGGTCCCAACGGCGCGGGCAAGACCACTTTCTTCAACGTGATCACGGGCCTGTACACGCCCGACAGCGGCAGCTTCGAGCTGGCCGGCAAGGCCTACGAGCCCTCGGCCGTGCACAAGGTGGCCAAGGCCGGCATTGCGCGCACCTTCCAGAACATCCGGCTGTTTGCCGAGATGACGGCGCTGGAGAACGTGATGGTCGGGCGCCATGTGCGCACGCATTCGGGCCTGATCGGCGCGGTGTTCCGCACGCCCGGCTTCAAGGCCGAGGAAGCCGCGATACGCGCGCGGGCCCGCGAACTGCTGGACTACGTGGGGATTTCCAAATACGCCGACTTCAAGGCCCGCACGCTGAGCTACGGCGACCAGCGCCGCCTGGAGATCGCGCGGGCGCTGGCCACCGACCCGCAACTGATCGCGCTGGACGAGCCTGCCGCCGGCATGAACGCCACCGAGAAAGTGCAGCTGCGCGAGCTGATCGACCGCATCCGCCGGGACCAGCGCACCATCTTGCTGATCGAGCACGACGTCAAGCTGGTCATGGGCCTGTGCGATCGCGTCACCGTGCTGGACTATGGCAAGCCCATCGCCGAAGGCACGCCGGCCGAGGTGCAGAAGAACGACAAGGTGATCGAAGCCTATCTGGGCACCGGAGGACACTGAACCATGGGTGAGCAAGTGCAAGACAAGGGCGTGTCCGCGCCGGTGCTGTTGAAGGTCCAGGGACTGAAGGTGGCCTATGGCGGCATTCAGGCCGTCAAGGGCGTGGACTTCGAGGTCCGCCAGGGCGAGCTGGTCTCGCTGATCGGCTCCAACGGTGCGGGCAAGACCACGACCATGAAGGCCGTCACGCGCAGCCTGCAGATGGCGGATGGCGACGTGCACTACCTGGGTCGCAGCATCCGCAACGTGGGCGCCTGGGATCTGGTGGCCCAGGGCCTGGTTATGGTGCCGGAGGGGCGCGGCGTGTTCGCGCGCATGACCATCACCGAGAACCTGCTCATGGGCGCCTACACGCGCAACGACAAGGCCGGCATTGCCGCCGACATCGAGCGCATGTTCGGCATCTTCCCGCGCCTGAAGGAGCGCCGCGACCAGCTGGCCGGCACCATGTCGGGTGGCGAGCAGCAGATGCTGGCCATGGCGCGCGCGCTGATGAGCCAGCCCAAGGTGCTGCTGCTGGACGAGCCCTCCATGGGCCTGTCGCCCATCATGGTGGACAAGATCTTCGAGGTGGTGCGCGATGTGCATGCGCTGGGCGTGACGCTGGTGCTGGTCGAGCAGAACGCCAGCCGTGCGCTGGCGCTGGCCGATCGCGGCTATGTGATGGAATCCGGCCTGATCACCATGACCGGGCCAGGCCAGACCCTGCTCAGCGATCCGCGCGTGCGGGCCGCCTACCTGGGCGAGTGAACTCCGGGGCAGCCGCCTGCGCACAGGTTGCTGGAATGTCCCGTGCCATCGACGGGATATGGCAAAAATATGACGATTTGATGAAGATTCATCGAATGCCCATCGATGCGGGATGTTGCGTATCTGTGCGATGAAGCAGGTTTTTCGAGAAAATTCGCGCAAAAAAGCAATTTTTAGAAAGAAATCGAAAATCCAGCTTCTGGCGCTGCGGGCGCGATAATTCAGGCCTTCCAGCACCCGGGCGCACCTCACATGAACTGGCTCCAACACATCCCTGTCGGGCTGCAGACCGTGGTCCTGCTGGCCATGAGCAATGTCTTCATGACGTTTGCCTGGTATGGGCACCTGAAGAACCATGCCTCGTCGCCCTGGTACGTGGCAGCCCTTGTCAGCTGGGGCATTGCGCTGTTCGAGTACCTGCTGCAGGTGCCTGCCAACCGTATAGGCCACACGCAGTTCAGCGTGGCGCAGCTCAAGATCATCCAGGAGGTGATCACGTTGTCGGTGTTCGCGCCTTTTGCCGTGCTCTACCTGAACCAGCCCCTCAAATGGGACTTCCTCTGGGCCGGCCTGTGCATGGTGGGCGCGGTGTATTTTATTTTTCGCAGCGGCTGACAAGGCGGCGCGCCGGCGCGCAAAAACGCGCTTGGGACTCAAGGGTACACTTCGCCCCGTTCAAGCCGGGAAGCCATGCCAAGCATCCGCAATGTGACGCAGTGAGTCGCCTGGTTCCCACTTTTCCCGGTAAGGAGCATTCATGCTTTTTGGCAAACTATTGCCACGCGAAGGCAATTTCTTCGAGATGTTCAACCAGCATGCCGACCGCATCGTCGATGCCGCGCATGCCTTCTCGCAGCTTGTCGCCCACTACAACGATCCTCATCTTCGCGAGAAGTACAACGAGGACGTGAACAACGCCGAGCGTGCCGCCGACCGCGTGACGCATGACGTCACCAAGGCGCTGCACAAGACCTTCATCACGCCGCTGGACCGCGAGCACATCCACTCGCTGATCAACACCATGGACGACGTGGCCGATCTGATCCAGGACTCGGCCGAGACCATGGCGCTGTACGACGTGCGCCACATGACGGATGAGATCACGCGCCTGACCGACCTGTGCGTGCGCTGCTGCGAGCGGCTGCGCGATGCGGTCAAGCTGCTGTCGCGCATCTCCGATCCATCGGTGGTGGACGCGGCGATGAAGACCTGCGAGGAAATCGACCGCCTCGAATCGGACGCCGACCGCGTGATGCGCTCGGCCATGAGCAAGCTGTTCCGCGAAGAGCCCGATGTGCGCGAAGTCATCAAGCTCAAGGCCATCTACGAGCTGCTGGAGACGGTGACCGACCGCTGCGAGGACGTGGCCAACCTGATCGAGGGCATCGTCCTCGAGAATTCCTGAGCCCTCGCGGAGTCGTTTCGTTATGGAATCCGTACAAGCGGCCCTGTGGGTCGTGATCCTGCTGGTGGTGCTGGCCTTGCTGTTCGACTTCATGAACGGCTTCCACGATGCTGCCAACTCGATCGCCACCGTGGTCTCCACGGGCGTGCTCAAGCCCACGCAGGCCGTGGCCTTCGCGGCCTTCTTCAACGTGGTGGCGGTCTTTGTCTTCCACCTCAGCGTGGCGGCCACCGTGGGCAAGGGGATCGTCCAGCCCGGCATCGTGGACACGCACGTGGTATTCGGCGCCCTGGTCGGTGCCATTGCCTGGAACGTGATCACCTGGCACTACGGCATCCCCAGCAGCTCCTCGCATGCGCTGATCGGCGGCATCGTGGGCGCCGTGATCGCCAAGGCTGGCGCGGGCGCACTGATCGCCAGCGGCATCTGGAAGACCGTGGCCTTCATCTTCGTCTCGCCGCTGCTGGGCTACCTGCTGGGCTCGCTGATGATGGTGCTGGTGGCCTGGATCTGCCGCCGCGCCGCTCCCAACCGGGTGGACCGCTGGTTCCGCCGGCTGCAGCTGGTCTCCGCCGGCGCCTACAGCCTGGGCCACGGCGGCAATGATGCGCAAAAGACCATCGGCATCATCTGGCTGCTGCTGATCGCCACCGGCTATGCCAATGCCGGCGACGCGGAGCCGCCGCTGTGGACCATCGTCAGCTGCTACCTGGCCATCGGTCTGGGCACCATGTTCGGCGGATGGCGCATCGTCAAGACCATGGGCCAGAAGATCACCAAGCTCAAGCCCGTGGGAGGCTTTTGCGCCGAAAGCGGTGGCGCGCTGACGCTGTTCTTCGCGACCTTCCTGGGCGTGCCGGTCTCGACCACGCACACCATCACGGGCGCCATCGTCGGCGTGGGCTCCACCCAGCGTGCCAGCGCCGTGCGCTGGGGCGTGGCAGGCAACATCGTCTGGGCCTGGGTGCTGACGATTCCCGCAAGCGCCTTCGTGGCATCGATTGCCTACTGGATCAGCCTCCAGCTGTATTGAGCTAGAGCCATCGCCAAAAAGAAAGACCGCCAATGGCGGTCTTTCTTTTTAGGAGAGGCATTGCGCATCACTGGGAAATCTTGCGCGCTTCCTCCACCTGGTGCTCGAAGTAGTGCTGGAAGCTGTAGGCAATGCTGGCCATGAGCACGGCGGCGCCCAGCATCAGGGACAGCGCAATGGCAAAGATGGTTGACCAGCCCGTGCGCCCGGCCTGCGCCTGCACGTCAATGCCGGGGTTGTGGCGCCGGTTCCAGGCTTCGGTGTCGGTCAGCCCGTAGAGGATGGCACGCAGCGCGCAGCCGGCGATGGTGAAGCCCAGCAGCGGAATCAGCAGCCAGCTGAGCTGGTCGTCCTGCCCCAGTTGCTGGACGCGCTCGATGCCGTACACGCCCAGTGCCGTGGGCACGGGCAGCAGCCAGCCCAGCCAGTCGCCGAAGCCATGCAGGTAGAAGCGGTGCAGCCCCAGCGGCCCGCCGACAAAGGCCAGCCAGGTCGTCAGGGTCTTGCTTTTGGAGCGCGCAGCCCCCTGCTGTGCTTGAGCGGGCTGAGGCAAAGGCGTGCTGGGTCGGTTCATGCGCCCATTATTCGGGCGAACTGCGGTTGCCGTCTCCCAGGGTCTTCTCCATGAGAACGATGTCCAGCCAGCGGCCGAACTTCCATCCCATGGAGCTCAGCGTGCCCGCCGGGGTGAAGCCCGCAGCACGGTGCACGCCGATGGAGCCGGCATTGGCCGAGTCACCGATCACCGCCAGCAGCTTGCGCACGCCGGCCGCCTCGCATTCGCGCGACAGCGCATCGAGCAGCAGGCGGCCCACGCCCTGGCCGCGCGCCGCGTCATGCACGTAGATGGAATCCTCGGCGGAGAAGCGATAGGCCGGGCGCGGCTTGAACCAGTTGGCATAGGCAAAGCCCAGCACCTGGCCCTGTTCGTCCACGGCGACCAGATAGGGCAGGCCCTTGGTCAGCACGTCCGCGCGGCGCGTGGCCATGTCCGATTCGGCAGGGGGATCGGACTCGAACGTGCCCGTGCCGTGCAGCACGTGGTGGCGGTAAATGGAGGTGATGGCGGCGAGATCGCCGTCCAGGCTTGAGCGAATGGTAGGCATGGAAAGGGAAGTTGGATATAATCGCTGGTTTTACGGCGTGTCGCTGGCCGGGTGGCCATGTCGCGTGTCTCAAACGCCGCAAAACATGTGCAGCCATTCATTGTCTAGTTAATTGTGTGGTGGCTGCGCCCACCCGAAGGAAAATCATGGTCGTCATTCGACTCTCTCGCGGCGGTTCCAAGGCCCGTCCTTTCTACAACATCGTTGCCGCCGACAAGCGCGTGCGCCGCGATGGTTCGTTCATCGAACGCCTGGGCTTCTACAACCCCAACGCCCGTGGCGGCGAAGAGGGTCTGCGCGTTGCTCTGGACCGCGTGAACTACTGGAAGGGCGTTGGCGCGCAGGCTTCCGAGACCGCAGAGCGCCTGATCAAGCAGGCCACCCAGAAGACTGCTGCCTAATTCAGCATCCCTTCTGAAATCGGGTTCCGTTGGCTTGTCTGACGGAGCCCGTTTTTGTTTTCCCCTCCGGATCGCCTTGCACGGATCTGCAACGATCTGCATTGACTGTCCATCTACTGCCTACCGACTGCCATGAGCCACATGCCTGAACTCGAAGCCAGCGTCCTGCCCGCCGATGCCGTGGAGGTCGGGCGCATCGCCGATGCCTGGGGCATCAAGGGCTGGTTCAAGGTGGCCGCCTTCAGTGCCGACCCCGAGGCCCTGTTCACCGCAAAGCAGTGGTATCTGCAGCCCCCCGAGAAGGGTGCGCGGCAGTTCACCGGTACGGTGCTGCTGCCGGTCAAGCAGGCGCGCGTCCACTCCGATTCCGTCGTCGCCACATCGCCTGTCGTGAACGACCGCAATACCGCCGAGGCCCTGCGTGGCGCGCGCATCTTCGTGGCGCGCAGCGATTTCCCGCAGCCCGAAGATGGCGAGTATTACTGGGTCGATCTGCTGGGCCTGTCCGTGGTCAACCGCGAGGGCGTGGCCCTGGGCGTCGTCCGCGACCTGCTGTCCACCGGCCCGCAGACCGTGCTGGTGCTGACCTATGAAGAGGATGGCAAGGAGCGCGAGCGCATGATTCCCTTTGTCGATGCCTATGTGGACAAGGTGGATCTGCCGGGCAAGACCATCGTTGCCGACTGGCAGCCCGACTATTGATCGCCGACCTCCATGCGCTTCGACATCATCACGCTGTTCCCCGAGCTGTTCACGCCGTTTCTTGAAAGCGGCGTCACGCGCCGTGCCTATGCCTCGGGCCAGGTCGGCGTGCACCTGTGGAATCCGCGCGACCATGCCCAGGGCAACTACCGGCGCGTGGACGATCGCCCCTTTGGCGGCGGTCCGGGCATGGTGATGATGGCCGAGCCGCTGCAGCGCTGCCTGGAGACGGCCCGGCAGGCGCGCCGTGATGCAGGCGATCCCGAGCCGGCTCCCGTGGTGCTGTTCTCGCCGATCGGCACCACGCTGCGCCATGCCGTGGTGGCCGACTGGGCGCAGGGACAGGGCGCAATCTTGCTGTGCGGCCGCTACGAGGGCCTGGACCAGCGCTTCATCGATAGCCATGTCACGCACCAGTTGAGCCTGGGCGACTTCGTGCTTTCTGGCGGCGAGATCGCTGCCATGGCCCTGCTGGATGCCGTCGCACGGCTGCAGCCCGGCGTGCTCAATGACGAAGGCAGTTTCCAGCAGGACAGCTTCAATCCGGCGCTCGACGGCCTGCTCGATTGCCCGCACTACACCCGCCCCGAAGTCTGGGAAGGGCGTGAAGTGCCGGCGCCACTGTTGTCCGGCCACCACGCGCAGATCGAGCGCTGGCGCCGTGACCAGCGCCTGTCCATCACGGCCAGGCACCGGCCCGAGCTGATAGAGCAGGCGCGCGCCCAGGGCCTGCTCAACGCCAAGGACGAGGGGTTTTTGGCAAAAAACGTCTCCGGGCTATAATTCGCGATTCTTCGATCCTCTATCCGGCCGCTGCTACGAACAAAGCAGCCATGGCGCCAATCCCGGCGCTTGCCAATCCTGGCGCGGACAAGATCGATTGGATGTTGACCATGAATCTGATCCAGATCCTCGAGCAAGAGGAAATCGCCCGTCTGAACAAGACCATCCCCCAGTTCGCCCCCGGTGACACCGTCATCGTGAGCGTGAACGTGGTCGAAGGCAGCCGCAAGCGCGTGCAGGCTTACGAAGGCGTGGTGATCGCCAAGCGCAACCGTGGCCTGAACAGCGGCTTCACCGTGCGAAAGATCTCCAGCGGTGAAGGCGTGGAGCGTACGTTCCAGACCTACTCGCCCCTGATCGCCGGCATCGAAGTCAAGCGTCGCGGTGATGTGCGTCGTGCCAAGCTGTACTACCTGCGCGAGCGCAGCGGCAAGTCGGCCCGCATCAAGGAAAAGCTGCCGTCGCGTGTCAAGGTTTCTGCCGAAGCCTAAGCACCTGCGTCACAGCTGGAAAGCCGCTACAGTCGCCTGTAGCGGCTTTTTTGTTGTCCGGCCGTTTCCCATCACAAGCCTTCATTCGTGTCCTCTCTGCCCGATACCGCCATTCCCGTGCCGACCGGCGGGCCAGTGCCCGCAGCCGTGCCGTCGATCGCCGACCCGCGCATGGCGCAACTGATTGGCAAAGACAGCCACCTGCCTGCCGTGCCCCCCGAAGCCCGCACGCCCGAGGCACTGCGCCAGCGCTTTGCGCTGCCGCCCCAGTGGGCTCCCGAGGTGGTGCGCGAGAAGCGCTTCAGCGATCGCCAGCCCACCGATGCCGCCGTGCTCGTGCCCATCGTGATGCGCCCCGAACCCACGGTGCTGCTGACCGAGCGCACGGCCCACCTGTCCACGCATTCGGGGCAGGTGGCATTTCCGGGCGGCAAGCGCGATCCGGAGGATGCCTCTGCCCAGGCCACGGCCCTGCGCGAGGCGCATGAGGAAGTCGGACTGGCCGCCAGCGATGTGCAAGTGCTGGGCACGCTGCCCATCTACATCACGGGCACGGCCTTCCTGATCACGCCGGTGGTGGCCCTGGTCGATCCCCGGGCGCACCTGAATCCCAATCCCTACGAAGTGGCGGATGTGTTCGAGGTGCCGCTGGCCTTCCTGCTCGATCCTGCCAACCATGAGCGCCACTCCATGGTCTGGAACGGCGTGCCGCGCGAATGGTTTGCAATGCCCTACCAGGATGGTGATCGCCAGCGCTACATCTGGGGCGCCACTGCCGGCATGCTGCGAAATCTTTACCGATTCCTGTCGGCCTGATGCCCGGATCGGGGGCCGTGCCACCCCAGGGTCACTGACCTGTCTGCATGCGCCAGTATGATGGCCGGATGAGTTTCTTTGCCATTTTGATCGCCTTGCTGATCGAGCAGGCGCGCCCGTTGACACCGGCCAATCTCGTGCACACAGGCTACAGAGCCTGGACGGTTTCGGTGCGCCGCAACTTCGATGCCGGCCAGGCGCACCATGGCTGGCTGGCCTGGACCGTGGCGGTGGCATTGCCCTGCGTGCTGGTGACGGGAATCTACCTGCTGCTGCTGTGGGGCGTGGGCTGGCCGCTGGCCATGGTCTGGAATGTGGCCGTGCTCTATGTGACGCTGGGCTTTCGCCAGTTCAGCCACCACTTCACACGCATCCGCGATGCGCTGGATGCAGGCGATGAGTATGCCGCGCGCGAGGCGCTGGCTCACTGGCAGCAGGTCGATGCCAGCGAGGTACCGCGCAGCGAGGTCGTGCGCCATGTGATCGAGTACTCCGTGCTGGCCGCGCATCGCCATGTGTTTGGCGTTCTGTTCTGGTTCTCTGCGCTGGCAGCGCTGGGGCTGGGCCCGCTCGGCGCCGTGTTCTACCGCATGACCGAGCACCTGTCGCGTTCCTGGTCGCGCAAGGGCCTGGTGGGCGGCACCCAGGTCAGTCCCCAGTTGCAGCACACCTCCCGGCTGGCCTGGACCGTGATCGACTGGTTGCCTGCACGGTTGACGGCGCTGTCCTTTGCCGTGGTCGGCAGCTTCGAGGAAGCCATCGAAGGCTGGCGCTTCCATGCCCAGCGCTTTCCCAACGACAACGATGGCGTGATCCTGGCAGCCACCTCGGGTGCCATCAACGTTCGCCTGGGCGGCGAGGCACTCAAGCGCCGCGAAGGCATCTCGGTGACCCGCGACGATGGCGAGGAGATCGATCTCGATGTGGACAGCGAAGCCACGCCGGGCCGCGAGCCCGAGATCGGCCATCTGCGCAGCGTGGTCGGCCTGGTCTGGCGTTCGGTCGTGGTCTGGCTGCTGCTGCTGGCCCTGCTGTCGCTGGCGCGTTTGCTGGGCTGATCGCTGCGCCGCAGAAGGCGAGCCCTGCCTGTCTTGCCAGGCAGCAGCCCGCCCTTCCTGATGCAGCCGGGTCGTTGTTTTGAGGAGGTCAGTACTTCTGCGCCTGGCTCAATTCATCGAACAGCTCGGCGTAGATGTAGTAGCGGTTGGCGCTGATGTCGTGGTCGGCATCCATTCCGGTTTCCTCGTCTTCCACGCGCGGCATGACGGCGCATCCCGGCTCGTGCAGGTGGGTGCAGTTGTAGAACTTGCATTCCTGCGCATGAGCGCCGATGTCGGGCATGCAGCGGGGCAGGTCCGTGGGCTCTATGTGGCGCAGGCCGAATTCCTGGAAGCCCGGTGAGTCGATCAGCGCCGTGGTGCGCTCTTCGTCCATCCAGTACCAGCTGGTCGTGGTGGTCGTGTGCTTGCCGGAGTTCAGCGCCTGCGAGATCTCGTTGGTGGCCGCGCGTGCGCCGGGCACCAGCAGGTTGATCAAGGTGCTTTTGCCCGAGCCGGACGGGCCCAGGACCAAGGTGGCCTTGCCCTTGAGGTGTTGCATCAGCAACTGCCGGTCGGCCTCGCCTTCGTTGGCCAGCGACAGCGACAGCACCTCGTAGTGCGGCGTTTCCTGGCCCAGGTACATCTCGCGATAGGGCCTCAGGCGCTCCCAGGCATCGGCGAAGGGCTCGGCCAGGTCACGCTTGTTCAGGGCGATCAGGGGCTTGATGTGGGTGGCTTCGGCGGTGATGAGGGCACGGGCCAGCTGGCTTTCGGAGAACACCGGCTCGGCCGCGATCAGGATCAGCACCTGGTCGATGTTGGCCGCAAAGGACTTGGTGCGTATCTCGTCCTGGCGGTAGAACAGGTTGCGCCGTTCCAGCACCTTCTCTATGGTGCCTTCCTCGCCCTGGCCGGCGGGTGGCAATTGCCAGCGCACGCGGTCTCCGACCACGGTCTGGCTCTTCTTGCCGCGCGGATGGCAGATGTGGCGTGCGCCTTCTTCGGTCTCGACCACGCAGTGGCGGCCATGGCTGGAGACGACCAGGCCTTCTCGCAATGCGGAGCGCTCAGCCATGGGATGCCGGGGTGGGATTCATGGACGCTCCAGCAGCGCATCAATGCGCCTTGCGCACTCGATGTCGGTGGACGAGATGCCGTTCACGTCATGCGTGTTCAGGCGCACACCGCAACGGCCGTAGCTCACGGTCAGGTCGGGGTGGTGGTCCTGCTGGTGGGCGATCAGGGCCAGCGCGTTCACGAAGGCCATGGTCTCGTAGTAATTGGCAAAGGCGTAGCTCTTGGCGATGGCATCGCCATCGAGCTGCCAGCCCGGCAGGTCCGCCAGTGCGGTGCGCAATTCGTCCGGCGTCAGCGCGCGGCGCTGCTGCGTGGACCAGTCCTGTTGTTGCAAGCGTTGTGTGCTCATGGTGGATGTGAAAGGGTCAGGTCGGAGAAGGCATGCGCGCCAGCCGGGCGAGGGCGGGCGGATGCGAGTAGTAAAAGCCCACGTACCAGGGATCGGGCGTGAGCGTTGAAGCATTGTCCTCGTACAGTTTGAGCAGTGCCGAGGCCAGATGGGCGCCGCTGGCCTGTTGCATGGCATAGGCATCGGCTTCGAACTCGTCGCGGCGCGACAGGGCCGAGAACAGCGGGGTGACAAAGAAGCTGAACACCGGCACGGCCAGCAGGAACAGCAGCAGTGCCACGGCCTCGTTGCCGGCGCCTATTCCGCCATGGCCCAGCGCAAGGTCCAGACCCGGGCGCACGCCCAGGCCCAGGTAGAACCACAGCTGCTGCGACAGCCAGCCCAGCAGTGCGAAGCCGGCCAGGCTGGCGGCGAACATCAGCAGCATGCGCTTGAGGATGTGGCGGTGCTTGAAGTGGCCCAGCTCGTGCGCGAGCACGGCCTCCACCTCGTCGGCGTCGAGCTGCTTGAGCAAGGTGTCGAAGAACACCACGCGCTTGGAATGGCCGAAGCCCGTGAAATAGGCATTGGCATGGGCCGAGCGGCGGCTGCCATCCATCACGAACAGGCCTTTGGCCGCGAAGCCGCAGCGCTGCATCAGCGCGCTCACGCGCTCCTTGAGCGTGCCTTCGGCCAGCGGTTCAAACTTGTTGAACAGCGGTGCGATGAAGGTCGGAAAGATCCACATCAGCAGCAGGTTGAACGCCGTCCACACGGCCCAGGCCCACAGCCACCACAGGTCGCCGGCCGAGCCCATGAGCCACAGGATCAGCGCCGCCAGGGGAAGGCCGATGGCCGCGCCCATGGCGGTGGACTTGATGGCATCGGTCAGCCACAGCCGCAGCGTCATCTGGTTGAATCCAAAGCGCTGCTCCAGCACAAAGGTCTGGTAGAGCGACAGCGGCAGCTCCACCAGCCCGGAGATCAGGGCAAAGCCGGCCAGCAGTGCCAGTTGCTGCCACAGGCCGGCGCCCATCAGTTCCAGCAGCCACTGGTTGAGCGCGTCGAGCCCGCCCAGCAGCGTCCATGCGAGCAGCACCACGGCGCCCAGCGTCATCTCGATCAGGGCGATCCGGGCCTTGGCCAGCGTGTAGTCGGCGGCCTTTTGATGGGCCGCGAGGCTGATGCGTTGCGCAAAGGTCTCAGGCACCTCGGCCCGATGGCGGGCCACATGGCGGACCTGGCGCGAGGCCAGCCAGGCGCGCAGCAGCCACTGGGCGAGCACGGCTGCGGCAAACAGCAGGGACAGCGTCGAGGAAAAATCGGGGTTGAAGGCCATGTGGCCGCAGTGTAGGCGACAATTTGGGCCATGTCCGAAGCCTCCGAAGCCGCCAGCGCTTGCATTCCCGTCCCCGCCGAACCCGGCACGCCCATCACCCTGGCCAAATCCGATCTCAACCTCGTCTGGCTCGACTGCGAGATGACCGGGCTGCAGCCCGATACCGATCGCATCATCGAGATCGCCGTGGTCGTAACCAGTCCGGACCTGGCCATTCGCATCGAAGGGCCGGTATTTGCCATCCATCAGGCAGATGCGCTGCTCGATGGCATGGATGCCTGGAACAAGGGCACGCATGGCAGGAGCGGCCTGATCGATCGCGTCAAGGCATCGACCATCAGCGAGGCCGATGCGGAGGCTGCGCTGATCAAGTTCCTCTCGCAGTACGTTCCCAAGGCCAAGGCCCCTCTGTGCGGCAACAGCATCGGGCAGGACAGGCGCTTCATGGAGCGCTACATGCCCAAGCTCAACAACTTCTTCCACTACCGCAATGTCGATGTCAGCACCCTCAAGGAACTGGCCAGACGCTGGAAGCCCGACGCCTATGCGTCCTTCAAGAAGGCCCAGCGCCACACGGCACTGGCCGATGTGCACGAGTCCATCGATGAACTGGCGCACTACCGTGCGCGCCTGCTGAGCGTCTGAATCTGGCGGCCCCGGCCATTTTTTGTGCCAGGGGCTTGCGGGAAAACCCGGGGAGTGCGACAATCTACAGCTTGCCCCCATCAACAAGGGGCAATTTGCACATCTCCATCACACAAGGGCCCCTGCGCTGTGTGTCTGCGGTCGGTGTCCATAGACCACCATGAAGGCTTTCATGGATGGCGGGACCACCGGTTTCGGACCAGCCGAAAATGCCCATCCGCCCTTTTGCGAAGGGCCGGTTAAGTCTGACGGTGGATGTTGACCCAACCGTCGAGAAAAGCGTGCCAGATCGCTGACTGCGCGTGCTTTTCGTTAGAGCCATTCATGAACGATATCTCTCAAGAGCAGGGCATCATTGCCGCTGCCGATTCCTCTTTTGCTTCCGCCGCTGAAGCATCTTCCGTGCTGAACGCCGCCGTTGCCAGCGCCGAGCAGGCCGCCGAATCCCTGGCCGCCACCGAAGTCGTGGAAATCGCCGAAGGCGCCGAGGCTGTTGAAGCAGCCCCCGAACTGCCCAATGCCTTCATCGAGCTGGGCCTGGCTGAAGAACTGGTCCGTGCCGTTGCCGATCTGGGCTACACCCAGCCCACGGCCGTGCAGGCGCAAGCCATTCCCCTGGCCATGGGCAGTGATGACCAGGCCTTCATCGACCTGATGGTGTCCAGCCAGACCGGCTCGGGCAAGACCGCTGCCTTCCTGCTGCCCGTGCTGCACACGCTGATCCAGCAAAAGGCTGACGAAGAAGCCGCCATCCGCGCCGAATATGACCGCCAGTGCGCCGAAGCAACGGCCAGCGGCCAGCCCACGCCCAAGCGCAACAAGCGCAAGGACCCCACGAATCCCCGCAATTTCAAGGCAGCCGTTCCCGGCGCCCTGATCCTGTGCCCCACGCGCGAGCTGGCACAGCAGGTGGCGCATGACGCCATCGAGCTGGTCAAGCACTGCCGCGGCATCCGCATCGCCAACGTGGTGGGCGGCATGCCCTACCAGCTGCAGATCGCCAAGCTGCAGAACGCCAACCTCGTGGTGGCCACTCCCGGCCGTCTGCTGGACCTGCAGCGCTCGATGCAGATCAAGCTCGACCAGGTTCAGTTCCTGGTGGTGGACGAAGCCGACCGCATGCTGGACCTGGGCTTCTCGGACGATCTGGCCGAAGTCAACGACCTGACGGCACAGCGCAAGCAGACCATGATGTTCAGCGCCACCTTCGCGCCCCGCATCCAGCAACTGGCCATGCGCGTGATGCATGACGGCGGCTCCGGCGTGAAGAAGGTCACCATCGACACGCCTCAGGAAAAGCACGCCAGCATCAAGCAAGTGCTGTTCTGGGCCGACAACTCCCAGCACAAGCGCAAGCTGCTGGACCACTGGCTGCGCGACACCACGATCAACCAGGCCATCGTTTTCGCATCGACCCAGGTCGAGTGCGACGGCCTGGCCAATGACCTGCAGCAAGACGGCTTCTCCGCCGTGGCACTGCACGGCGCTCTGAGCCAGGGCCTGCGCAACCGCCGCCTGATGGCGCTGCGCAGCGGTCAGGTGCAGGTGCTGGTGGCTACCGATGTGGCGGCACGCGGCATTGACGTGCCCTCCATCACCCACGTCTTCAACTACGGCCTGCCCATGAAGGCAGAGGACTACACCCACCGTATCGGCCGCACGGGCCGTGCCGGTCGCGAAGGTGTGGCCGTCACGTTCGCGGAATTCCGTGACCGTCGTCGCATTTTCGATATCGAGGCCTACAGCCGCCAGCAATTCAAGGCCGAAGTGATTCCTGGCCTGGAACCTGCACAGCGCGCACCCAGCAGCAACGAAGGCCGCGGCGGCCGTCGTGGCGGCGGTGGTTTTGAAAGCCGTGGCGGCGATCGCCGCGGTGCCGGCGGCGGTGGCCGTGGTGGTTTCGGTGGTGATCGTGGCTTTGGCGGCGATCGCGAGCGCAGCTTCGGTGATCGCGGTGGCGATCGTGGCTTCGGCGCACGCCGTGATTCCGAAGGCTATGGCCGCAAGGCTGGCTTCGGTGGCTTCGGCGGTGGCCAGCGCGAAGGCGGCTTCGGCCAGGGCCAAGGTCAGGGCCAGCGCGAAGGCGGCTACAGCCAGGCTCCGCGTGAAGGCGGCTACAGCCAGGCCCCGCGCGAAGGCGGCTTTGGCCGTGGCGGTGAAGGCCGTGGCTTCAGCGGCGACCGTGGTGCTCCGCGTGGCGGCGATCGCCGTGACGGCGCTCCTCGCGAAGGCGGCTTCCGTGGTGCATCCGGCGAGTCGCGCGGCTTTGGCGGTGGCGAATCCCGTGGCGGCTTCGGCGGCGGCGAGCGCCGTCCTGCCTTCGGCAAGAGCGCTCCCAAGCCTTACTCGCCCCAGGGCGGTGATCGCAAGCGCGTCGTGCGCTGATCGATCTCGGCATTGCATGCAGACCGGCCCTTCGGGGCCGGTTTTTTTTCGGCCATCTGCGTCCTCGCGTGGCGCGGCCTGTCCTTGATGGTGCAGAACCTGCTGTCTGGCGGGCTCTGTGACTGCCATAATCGCGGCGCGGAGGTGCCCTGTGGAGTCTTTGATCGCGTCCAGTGTGGATTTTGAACACATGTTCGAACTGGCCCCCGTCTCGCTATGGCTGGAGGACTACAGCGCGCTCAAGCAGCTGCTCGACCAGTGGCGTGCACAGGGCGTGACCGATCTGCAGGCGCATTTCCTGGCCCACCCCCAGGCGCTGCAGCAGTGCAGCGCGGCGCTCAAGGTGGTGCGCGTCAACCAGCGCACGCTGGACCTGTTCGGCGCCAGTGACCAGCAGACCTTTCTTGCCAGCCTGGGCCAGGTGTTCCGCGATGACATGCACGCGGGCCTGGCCTGCGAGCTGGAGGATCTGTGGCAGGGCTCTCTGAGCTTTGCCAACCGCACCGCCAACTACACGCTGGACGGGCGGCGGCTCGATGTGCAGATCCGTGGCCGCATCCTGCCCGGTCATGAAGCGCTTTGGGACTGCGTGCTGGTGTCGCTGGAAGACGTGACGGCCGAGATGCGCAGCGCGCGCCAGCTGCACCGCAGCGAACAGTACTCGCGCGACCTGTTCGAGTACTCGCCCGTGTCGCTGTGGGTCGAGGATTTCAGTGCCATCAAGCGCCTGCTCGACGATGTGCGCGCCCAGGGCATCAGCGACTTCGCCACCTTCCTCAAGGTGCACCCGGAATTCGTCTCGCGCTGCATGCAGGAGATTCGCGTCGTGGACGTGAACCGCCAGACGCTGCGCATGTTCGGCGCCACCGACAAGCTGCAACTGCTGAGCCGGCTGGGCCGCATCTTCCGTGACGAGATGATCGACTCCTTTGCCGATCAGTTGCAGGACCTTTGGAGCGGCAAGCTCGTGCAGCACCGCGAAGTGGTGAACTACGCCCTGTCAGGCGACGCTCTGCACATCCACATGCAGCTGGCCGTGCTCGATGGCCATGCCGATGACTGGGGGCTGGTGCTGCTGTCGCTGGTGGACATCACGGCGCGCAAGAAGGCCGAGGCCTACCTCGAATACCTGGGCAAGCACGATGTGCTGACCCAGTTGCGCAATCGCGCCTTCTATATCGAGGAACTCAATCGCCTGGCACGCAAGGGGCCCTGGCCGCTGGCGGTGATTGCCATCGACATGAATGGCCTCAAGGAGGCCAATGACGAGCATGGCCATGCCGCAGGCGACGACATGCTGCGCCGCGTGGGCGAAGTGCTGACCAAGGCCGTGGATGCGCCTGCCTGCGCGGCGCGCATAGGCGGCGACGAATTCATGGTGCTTTTGCCGGCTTCGGACGAGCGCGGCGCCGAGGCGGTCAAGGAGCGCATCCTCTCGCTGCTGGAGCTCAACAACCAGTTCTATCCGGGCCAGGCGGTCAGCCTGTCCATGGGCGTGGCCTGCTGCGATTCGGGCAGCCAGGTCGAGGCCACCGTCTCGCGCGCCGACCAGGCCATGTATGCCGAAAAGGCGCGCTACTACAAGGAAAGAATGCTGGACCGCCGCGCAGGCCGCGCTTAGCGGTCTTGCACCGCAGTGCCTGTCAGGCCTCCGAGGCGTGCCGCCCGATTTCGGGCCAGCGGTGGTGCAGGTAGATCCAGGACGCCAGCCCGATCAGCATCATGCTGATCGAGCCCAGGGCCAGCAGTACGGTCGAATGCATCACCAGCGGTGCAATCATGCCGGCCACGATGCCATTGGCCGTGGAGCCGACCACGGCCTGCAGCGATGAGGCCAGGCCGCGCCGCTCGGGGTGGATGTCCAGCACCAGCAGCGTGACCACGGGCACCATCATGGCCCAGCCGAAGGCGAACACCCCCACGGGAATCAGCGCCCAGCTCACGTGAGCGGGCCAGATCAGGTTGGCGACCAGGTTGATGATGGACACGACGAACATGATCAGAAAGCCATGGCGGATCTGGTGCTTGGGCGGAATGCGCCCGGCCAGACGGCCGCTCACCCATGCGCCGCCCATGATTCCTGAGATCGAGATCACGAAGAACCAGAAGAACTGCTGCGGCTGCAGGTGCAGCAGGTCGCCCAGGAAGGCGGGCGCCGACAGCACATACAGAAACATGCCGTTGAACGGCACGCCGCTGGCAAAGGCCAGCAGCACAAAGCGCGGATCGCTGCACAGCTCCTTGTAGCCGTGCATCAGAGGCTTGAAGCGGAAGGGCTGGCGCTGCGCCTGTGGCAGGGATTCCGGCAGGAATCGCCAGTTGATACCCCACAGCAGCACGCCCACCAGGGTCAGGAACCAGAACACTGCCGCCCAGCCCAGGTGTATGAACAGCCAGCCGCCCATCACAGGGGCCAGGGCTGGCGCGATGCCAAAGAAGATGGTGATCTGCGCCATCACGCGCTGGGCCTGGGCGGGTGGAAACAGGTCGCGCACCACGGCGCGCGACACCACGATGCCGGCACCCGTGGACAGGCCCTGCAACGCGCGAAACAGCACCAGCTGCGTGATGTTCTGCGACAGCGCACAGCCCGCCGATGCCAGCGTGAATACGGCCAGCCCCCACAGCACCACGGGGCGGCGGCCAAAGCTGTCGGCCATGGCGCCGTGGAAAAGGTTCATGAAGGCAAAGCCGAACAGATAGGCCGACAGCGTCTGCTGCATCTGCAGCGGCGTGGCGTTCAGGGCCTGGGCGATGCCGGAGAAGGCGGGGATGTAGGTATCGATCGAGAACGGCCCCAGCATGCCCAGGATGGCAAGCAGGACGGCCAGGGCCCAGCGCGGGCCCTGCCAGAGCGGGGAAACATTTTGTGGCATGCAGGCGAGGCGGTTGTGCGCTGCGGGAGACCGCAGGCGCAGAAAAAGGCCGCGCGCCCTTGCGCCTGCGGCAGGGTGACACTGTAGCGGCTTGGCTGGAATCCGGTGTGACGGATGGCTTGGCGAATGACCTGGGCGATGGAATGGGTCGATAGTTTTTATCTAAATGATGTAAATATCGATAGAATTTATCTTTTTCGCCAGCATGCACAGGTCCGCCGTGGGGTGGATGGCATGGTTCTGGGTGCTTTCGCCAAGGATCTTTCATGATTGTTTCTCGCCGCACGTTGATATCGGGTCTGGCTCCGGCTGCGTTGCAACTGACTGCCGGCGCTGCCTGGTCCAAGGGTCGCCGACTGCAGCTCTCGGCGGCCTATGGCGATGGCATCTTCCACACGCAGAACCTGCGCAACTTCGCGGCGCGCGTGGGTGCCGATACCCAGCAGGCGCTGGAGATCGATGTGGTTTCCAACTCGGCGCTCAAGCCCATGGCGCAGGTGCTTCCTGCGCTCAAGCGCAATGACCTCCAGTTCGGCGAAGTGCTCATGTCGTCCTGTGCGGATATCCACCCGCTGCTGGCCATGGACTCGCTGCCTTTCATGGTGCGTGGCTTTGACGAGGCCGCGCGCCTGTGGCAGTTGACCCGCCCCGTGCTGCAGGAGTTCTTGCTGGCCCAGCAGGGGGCGCGCCTGCTGTTTGCCGTGCCCTGGCCGGCGCAGGGTCTCCTGAGCCGGCGCCCGGTCCACAGCATCGCGGATCTCAAGGGCCTCAGGCTGCGTGTGCAAAGCGATGCGACCAAGCGGTTGGCCGAGCTCTGGGGGGCGCAGCCGGTGGTGATTGCCGTGGGCGATCTGGGTGCCGTTGTGGAGCAAGGCGGCATCGATGCCATGATTACCTCCAGCGCCACGGGCGCCGACATCCAGGCCTGGAAGGCCATGAAGGTGTTTCTGGATATCAAGGCCTGGATTCCCAAGAACATGCTTTGCGTCAGCGAACTTGCCTGGAGGGGCTTCACCGAGCCTGAGCGCCAGGCCATCGGCCGCGCTGCCGAGTCGGCTGAAAAAGAGGGCTGGGCGCTGGCCCAGCAGGCCGATGAGCTGGGCAAGAAGATCCTTGCCGACAACAAGGTATCCGTGGCCGCGCCTTCGGCGGATCTGCGCCACATGCTGGATTTGATGGGGGAGCGCTTTGGCCGGGAGTGGGTGGCCAAGGCTGGCAGCAGCAATATGTCTGTGCTGATGGAATACAACAAGAAAAGGCACTGAGCGCTGTCGCGCCGAGTGCCTTGTTCTGGGTGTTGGTGGTGGGCCCTGAGTGATTCGAACACTCGACCAACGGATTAAGAGTCCGCTGCTCTACCAGCTGAGCTAAGAGCCCACGTATTTCTGCGTGGATGCCTGATGAGATCAGGCAAAAAAATTCT
>NZ_JAJALJ010000001.1:795975-1378499 GCF_020523835.1 Delftia sp. Lp-1
TGGTGGGCCCTGAGTGATTCGAACACTCGACCAACGGATTAAGAGTCCGCTGCTCTACCAGCTGAGCTAAGAGCCCCCTCGGGTATTCCGAAGGAATCAGCCTGGATGAATCCAGGCTGAAAAGGAATTTTTGGTGGGCCCTGAGTGATTCGAACACTCGACCAACGGATTAAGAGTCCGCTGCTCTACCAGCTGAGCTAAGAGCCCCAAAAACAAGTCTGCGCTGCAAACGAGACCGCAATTATGCGGCATTTTTTGTGCGCTTGCAGGAAGACGCGCCAAATTTTTAGTTCATGGCATGGTGGCGCTGAGCCGGGCCCGCGTGCCACCCGGTGCGCAGCCGCAAAAAAGGCGGCCGAGGCCGCCTTTGGGGTGCTGGCGCGCAGCGCGCTTACATCAGCAGATGTTCGCCTGCGTTGTCACCGCCCAGGATCACGTAGTTGACCTTGCGGATATCCATCAGCTTCTTGCCGCCGGAGTAGCTGATCGAGCTTTGCACGTCCTGCTCCATCTCGATCAGGGTGTTGGCCAGAAGACCCTTGACGGGTTCGAGGATGCGCTTGCCCTCCACGTGCTTGTACTCGCCCTTGTTGAAGTCCGAGGCCGAGCCGTAGTACTCCTTGAAGCGTTGGCCGTTTTCCTCGACGGTCTGGCCCGGCGATTCCTCGTGGCCCGCGAACAGCGAGCCGATCATCACCATGGTGGCGCCAAAGCGCACGCTCTTGGCGATGTCGCCGTGGCTGCGGATGCCGCCATCGGCAATGATGGGCTTGGTCGCCACGCGCGCGCACCACTTGAGCGCCGACAGCTGCCAGCCACCCGTGCCAAAGCCCGTCTTGAGCTTGGTGATGCAGACCTTGCCGGGGCCGATGCCGACCTTGGTGGCGTCAGCGCCCCAGTTCTCCAAATCGATCACGGCTTCGGGCGTGCCCACGTTGCCGGCGATCACGAAGGACTTGGGCAGCTTTTCCTTGAGGTAGCCGATCATGTTCTTCACGCTGTCGGCATGGCCGTGGGCGATGTCGATGGTGATGTATTCGGGGCACAGGCCTTCGGCGACGAAGCGGTCCACGGTGTCGTAGTCGGGCTTCTTGACGCCCAGCGAAATGGAGGCGAAGCAGCCCTTGCCCTGCATCTCGCGCACGAACTGCACGTTGTCCAGGTCAAAGCGGTGCATCACATAGAAGTAGCCGTTCTGGGCCAGCCAGGTGCAGATGCTCTCATCCACCACCGTCTTCATGTTGGCCGGCACAGCCGGGATGCGGAAGGACCGACCGCCCAGCTCCACGCTGGCATCACACTCCGAGCGGCTTTCCACGCGGCACTTGCGCGGCAGCAGCAGGATGTTGTCGTAGTCGAAGATTTCCATTTGATTCCAAGCTCCATGAAAGGTCGCGGCAGGAACATCCCTCCGCGATGGGGCGCTTGGCTTGGAGGCCGGTCTTGCGGGCGGCGCGGGCGGGCCGCGTCGCCAGGGCGGCTATGGCCCAGGCACAAAAAACCGGACCGCAAGAAACTTGGGCCCGGTGATTGATTCTATACGTTGCCGGCGACGGGCCTGGGCACCCTGTCGATATAGCGGTTATAGGGATGGCGTTATGAGCCTGCAAGGGCGCGCTGCGCGGGCCTATTGCGGGCAGATCGCGGGCAGATTTCGGGCCGATTGCGGGAAATGCGGCATCGGTTTCCCTGGGGAGCGAGGTGCTTTCTACAATGCCAGGATGTTCCCGATCGATCTGCTCGACGGCACCTCCGGTGCCGCGCCCGCCCCCAACTCCCCTTTGCTGACCCACCTCAATGAGGAGCAGCTTGCTGCCGTCACGCTTCCGGCCGGCCACGCGCTGATTCTGGCCGGTGCGGGCTCGGGCAAGACGCGGGTGCTGACCACGCGCATCGCCTGGCTGCTGCAGACGGGCCAGGCCACGCCGGGCTCCATCCTGGCCGTGACCTTCACCAACAAGGCGGCCAAGGAAATGCTGGCCCGCCTGTCGGCCATGCTGCCCTACAACGTGCGCGGCATGTGGATCGGCACCTTCCACGGCCTGTGCAACCGGCTGCTGCGCGCCCACCACCAGGCGGCAAAGCTGTCGTCCACCTTCCAGATCCTGGACACGCAGGACCAGCTGTCGGCCGTCAAGCGCCTGTGCAAGCAGTTCAACGTGGACGACGAGCGCTTCCCGCCCAAGCAGCTGCAGTACTTCATTGCCGGCTGCAAGGAAGAAGGCATGCGCCCCGGCGACGTTGTGGCGAATGATCCCGATACGCGCAAGAAGGTCGAGATCTACCAGCTCTACGAGGAGCAGTGCCAGCGCGAGGGCGTGGTCGATTTCGGCGAGCTGATGCTGCGCTCCTACGAGCTGCTGCGCGACGACGCCGCGCTGCGCGCCCACTACCAGCGGCGCTTTCGCCACATCATGGTCGACGAGTTCCAGGACACCAACAAGCTGCAGTACCAGTGGCTCAAGCAGCTGGCGGGCGACATGGTGGATGGCCGCCTGCAGGCCACGGGCAGCGTGATCGCCGTGGGCGACGACGACCAGAGCATCTACGCCTTTCGCGGTGCGCGCGTGGGCAATATGCAGGACTTCGTGCGCGAGTTCGACGTGCGCCAGCAGATCAAGCTGGAGCAGAACTACCGCTCCTACAGCAACATCCTCGACTGCGCCAACGCGCTCATCAGCCACAACAGCCAGCGCCTGGGCAAGAACCTGCGCACCACCCAGGGCCCGGGCGAGCCCGTGCGCATCTACGAAGCGCCCACGGACATGGCCGAGGCGCAGTGGATGGTCGAGGAAATCCAGCAGCTCGTGAAAAAGGACGGCTGGCAGCGCCAGGAAATCGCCGTGCTCTACCGCAGCAATGCGCAAAGCCGGGTGATCGAATCGCAGCTGTTCAATGCCGCCATTCCCTACCGCGTGTACGGCGGCCTGCGCTTTTTCGAGCGCGCTGAAATCAAGCATGCGCTGGCCTACCTGCGCCTGCTGGAGAACCCGCACGACGACACCAGCTTTCTGCGCGTGGTGAACTTCCCGCTGCGCGGCATTGGCGCGCGCAGCGTGGAGACGCTGCAGGACGCGGCGCGCAGCGCGGGCTGCTCGCTGTACGATGCCGTCTCGGCAGTGCCGGGCGCGCCGGGCACCAAGCTCGCAGGCTTTGTCGCCAAGATCGACGTGCTGCGCGAGCAGACCCAGGGCCGCACGCTGCGCGAGATCATCGAGGCCATCGAGGAAGAAAGCGGCCTGCTCGAGCACTACCGCAACGAAAAGGAAGGCGCCGACCGCATCGAGAACCTGCAGGAACTCGTGAACGCGGCCGAGAGCTTTGTCACCCAGGAAGGCTTTGGCCGCGATGCCGTGGCCTTGCCGCTGGACGAGCACGACGGCGCCAGGGCGCTGACGCAAAGCCCGGCCAGCCAGGGCCTGGACCCTGCGCTGCCGCTGCTGGACACGCCGCTCACGCCGCCGGCCGGCACCGTGGCCGGCATGGTCGATGCCGATACCGGCGAGACACTGTCGCCGCTGGCCGCCTTCCTGACGCACGCGGCGCTGGAGGCTGGCGACAACCAGGCCCAGGCCGGCCAGGACGCCGTGCAACTGATGACCGTGCATGCCTCCAAGGGGCTGGAGTTCGACGCCGTCTTCATCGGCGGCGTGGAAGAGGGCCTGTTCCCGCATGAGAACGCCATGATGGACCGGGGCGGCCTGGAGGAAGAACGCCGCCTGGCCTATGTGGCCATCACCCGCGCGCGCAAGCGCCTTTACCTGAGCCATTCGCAGACGCGCATGCTGCACGGGCAGACGCGCTACAACGTCAAGAGCCGCTTCTTCGACGAGCTGCCCGATGAGGCGCTCAAGTGGATCACCCCCAAGCAGGGCGGCTTTGGCAGCTACGCGCCCCGCCCCGGTGGCGGCGGTGGTGGCGGCTATGGTTCACGCGATCGCGGCGGCTTCGGCAACAAGGCCGAAGGCTGGCGCAGCGAGGTCTTCGCCAGCCCGCCCGTGCCGCCGCAAAAGGCCGCTCCGGGCCACGGCCTGCGCGTGGGCCTGAACGTGTTCCACAACAAGTTCGGCGAAGGCAAGGTGCTGGCCCTGGAAGGCACGGGCGACGACGCGCGCGCCCAGGTCAGCTTTGGCCGCCACGGCACGAAGTGGCTGGCGCTGTCCATTGCCAAGCTCACGGTCGTGGAGTGAGGCGCGGGCTGCCGCGCCCGGCGCTCAGGGCTTGACTTCGAAGCTCAGCGTCGTGGTGTGGCGCACGTCGGTGTATTTCTTGCCGTCCAGCGTGACCGAGCCGTTGTCCACGCGCGCCGTCACCTCCAGCACGTACAGGCCCGGGAAATAGGGCTTGAAGCTCACCGTGCCGTCCTGCGATGGCGTGAGCGTGCGGTACCAGCCCTCGCTGGTCTGCACGTTGACCTGGCTGGCCGCGACCTTGCGGCCCTTGAACACCAGCTGGAACGTATCGCCGCCCGCTGTGGTCGGCACCAGCTCCAGGTCGTTCACGGCCTTGGTGTCGTTGCGGCCGAAACGGGCCTGGTAATAGGTCAGCACGCCATTGGCGCCGGGGCGCGTGGCGGCGATGCGCACATCGCCCTGGCCTGCGTCCGCGGTGAAATGATTGGCGTCGGCCTTCAGGGGAAGGCTCTTGCGGTCGGGCAGGACCTGCTTGGCATCTTCCAGGGCCGGCAGCTGTTCCAGCGGCTTGCGCAGCTCTCCGGCATAGGCCCGGGCCTGTCCTGCGTCCTGCTGCAGCCAGAGATAGTCGGCATGCGCGGCCGGCACCGCCAGTGCGGCGGCGGCGGCCAGCCATGCGGCGGCGGTGCTGCGAAGGATGCGGGAAGGTTCGGTCATGGAGTCTCTCCTGTGGTGTGGCTCTGCGTGCGCCTGCCGGGCCTTGAGGGGCGTGATCCGGCGGGGCTGAAGATGGTGCGATGGCGGACGAGCGACGCCGCAATGCATCAGAAATTATAGCGATCAGGTGAGAATGACTCTTGTTTTGCACGCTAAGAGTCGGGTTCATGACATCCATGCAATTGCGGCGCAGACATGCAAAAAGGCCATGGAAATCCATGGCCTTCTTGTTGTGGCGCCACGCGCCGCAGGGCGGCGGGGCGCTGTGGCGGCGGTCAGGCCGACAGCTTGGGCTGGGCAGCGGTGCCGGTCAGGTAGCCGACGGCGGCACCGAACTTGCCGCGATAGTTGGCGCTGATCAGCGGTTCCAGCGTGGGCTTGACCACGTTGTGGATGGCGCCCCAGTCACCGGCGTGCTGGAAGTTGCTCATGATGTAGGTCCAGCCGTTGATCTCGTCCACGGCATGCAGGCCCGTGGATTCGCCGCCTGCGGGAATCGACATCAGGCGCGACAGCTGCTTGGTGTCGATGTTGTAGGCCCACAGGAAGTTGTTCACGTGCTGGCCGCTGTCCTCGCCGATGAACAGGGTGCGCATCTTCTCCGAGAACTTGAGGTTGTCGGGGTTGCAGATCTTGTTCGGGTTGCCGGTGTTGCCCAGCGCGTCGGCGCTGATGTCCTCGCCGGCCAGCAGGGCCTTGGTGTCCACGGGCATCCACTCGCTGTTGATGGCGGCGCCTGCCGTGTCCTTCTGGCCGCCGCGCAGGTTCAGTGCCATCACGGCGCCGGCCTTGAGCTGCTTGGGGATGGACACGCCGTTGCCGGCCACATTCAGCGCATCACCGGCCACCATGGACTTTTCGCAGTTCTGCAGGGCCGAGTAGGCCACCTTGTCCTTGGCGTTGACGGTCGTGCCTTCCATCTTGGTGAAGCCCATGCTTGCGCCCTTGAAGGCGGCGTAGCGGTGGGTTTCCAGGAAGGCGGCAGCCTTGTCCATGCCGGGGTTGATCTTGATCCACTCGACCTTGCCGTTGGCCGTGATCTTGGTGTAGCTGGCGTCGCCCGGATCGGTCTTGGCCACGGTCATGATGTCCGTGGGCTTGAGCGTGTTGGCCAGTTGCTCGATCTCGGCGCTGGTGGCCGAGCCCAGCTTGATCCAGGTCAGCGCGGCGGCGCTGCCCGATGCGGGGTCGATGGAGAAGCCCGCGCCCACCTTGGCCACGTACAGCGAACCCGAGGACAGGTCCTTTTCCTTGTCGGCCACGAAGACGAAGTAGCCGCTGTTGGTGGCGTCGTCGCCCATCAGCGCCGTGCGCTGGTCGGGCATGACCTGGACCAGCTCGTGCGAGATGCGGCCCATGCAGAAATGCTTCTTGATGCTGGCCGTGCCGTCCGCGTTGACCGTCACTTCGGGCATGTGGCCGTAGTGGTAGGGGTTGGCCTTGGTCTGGTCGCCATACAGGTTCTGGCTGAAGGCCAGCAGCTGGGCATTGCCGGTGGCGAAGGCGTCGGGCTCGTACTCTTCGCTGGACAGGTGGGTGCCCCAGGGCGACAGGCTGGCGCCGCAGGTGATCCACAGGCCGTGCACCTTGGAGGTGTCCACGTTGTGGTACTTGACCAGGCTGAGCTTGCCGGTGGTCTGGTCCTGGTCCAGCGTCAGCACGGCGATGGGCGAGGGCAGCTTGCCGTACATGTCGGTCTTGCCATCCTGCGCCCAGGTGGTGTATTCGAACTGCACCACGGCGAACACGGGCTTGCCCTTGACGCCGTCCACCTTGGCATTGGGCACGGTCAGCAGCGAGGTGCCGTCGGGCGAATCGGAGAAGAAGTGGCGCTCGCTGCCGGCCACGGTGCGGTCGATGATCTTGTTGTTGTTGATGTCGTAGTAGCCGCCGGCCAGGATCTTGCCGCCCTTGCCGTCCGGCACTTCATCGCCGGTCACGAAGAAGGGCTGGTAGCCCAGGTCGAAGCTCTGCTCGCTGTTGTCGCTGAACTGCACCTTGAGCTGCGAGGCCACGGTCATCTTGGCCATGGCCTGGGGGTTGGCCAGCGTGGGCGCTGCCATGGAGGTGAAGCTGGCCGCCACATAGTTCTTCGCGGGGCCGTCGTCACCGCCACCGCAGGCGGTCAGCAGGCCGGTGGCGGACACGGCGGAGCCGAGCGGCAGCAGGGGGGCGCCGGTCAGGAATTGCAGCGCCTTGCGGCGGGAGAGCATCGTGGATTGGGACATGGGGCTTCCGTTATGGGTTTGTCAGCGTCAACCCATCGGGGGCGGGATGGGCCGGGATGCCGCCGCGCACTCGCTGGCTTGACATCCGCACGGCATGCTAGGCAGCCGGTGTGACAGAGCGATGGCATCCGCATGACGGAACCGTGACAGCGTCATATGACAGCCGCCAGGCGAGGGGTGCCAGGCGATACGGCCAGTCAAAAAACCAAAGAAGAGGCGCGAAGAAGGGCTGAAGAAAGGTCCAAAGAAAAAGCCCCTTGAAAGGGGCTTTGTGGGGTGCAGTGGCGAAGCGCTCAGCCGGACAGTCCGGGCGGCGCAGGCGGCTCGGTGCCGATGGCGTCGCTGCCATCGCTTTCATCGGGCGCTGCAAAGCAGTCGCGGAAGGTGAAGACGATGGAGGTGAAGAACATGGCGGCCAGCAGCATGGCCGTGCCGATCATCAGGCCGTTGGCAATGCTGCCCAGCACCTGGGCCAGCACGGCCGAGATCAGGGCCATCACGATGCCGGCCACGATGAACACGCCCATCCAGCTCAGGCCGAAGACCACCAGCGCGCCGATGTTGCGCACACAGGCCACCAGGCTGAAGAACACGGCCTTGACCGGGGGCACGTTGTGCCAGTGCACCAGCCCCGGCGCGTGCCAGAACAGCAGTGACAGCGGCAGGTACAGGCCCATGCTCAGCCACATGGCGGCCTGGAAGTCGGGCGACTCGGCGATCTCGCGCGTCAGCGGCTCGCCGCCCAGGTAGACGTTGGCAAACTGGCCGTCGTCCACCAGCATGGACAGGCCCATGATCAGCAGGAAGCCTGCCGCATACATGGCGCCCAGCGTGAGCATGGAGTTCAGGCGCTGGCGCCCGGTGCGAAAGGCCACCAGCAGCAGGGCCGGCGTGGGCGCACGCCCGTGCGATGCCTCGGCCGCCGCCACCATCATGGCCAGCGAGGTGGCCGGCAGCAGGCCCAGCGCGATCACGGGGCCGATCAGCGGCAGCACCGTGACCAGCGACATGGCCGCCATCGACAGAAAGAACAGCGCCGCCAGTGCCAGCGGCTGCTGGCGGAAGGTGCGGATGCCCTGCTGCACCCATTGCAGGCCGGTACGGGCGGGAACGATGAGAAGTTTCATGGGGTGAGGAAGTCGGGGCGCCTGGATGGTGCATGGCCTCTGGCATGGGCCGCGCCGCTGGCGCCCGAACGGGGACTGTACCCGAGGACGCGCGGCCCGTGGACCGCAAAGCCCTCTGTCGGCCGCGCTGTGGCGGCCTTCGGACGTCAGTCCAGCGCCACCGGGTGGGCCAGGCGCTGGCGCAGCACGCGCTCGAAATGGGTGGGGTCGTGGGGAACGAGCATGGAGGCCTCGCGCGGCAGGTGGAAATCCCACAGGCGGGAAATCCAAAAGCGCAGCGCACCCGCGCGCAGCATGGGGTTGAACAGCTCGCGCTCGGCGGCGGTCAGGGGGCGCACCGACTGGTAGGCATCAATCATGGCCCTGGCCTTGGTGGCGTCATGTGCGCCGGTGGCGTGTTCGATGCACCAGTCGTTGAGGCACACGGCCAGGTCGAACAGCCAGCTGTCCACGCCTGCGAAGTAGAAGTCGAAGAAGCCGGTCAGGCGCTCGCCATCGAACATCACGTTGTCGCGGAACAGGTCGGCATGCACGGGGCCGCGCGGCAGCGCCGCATAGGCGGGCGAGG
The DNA here is from genome assembly GCF_020523835.1 of Delftia sp. Lp-1. NCBI lineage: Bacteria > Pseudomonadati > Pseudomonadota > Betaproteobacteria > Burkholderiales > Comamonadaceae > Delftia > Delftia sp. Lp-1. Next base: position 804,749 of record NZ_JAJALJ010000001.1, read on the forward strand.
CGGCCACATGGTTCTGGAAGGCCAGTTCGGAGCGCAGCAGGTCGGCGGTGGGTGCGTCGATGTGCGGGATGACCGTGGGCACGGTCTCGTTCCACCAGGGCAGGCTGCGCAGATTGGGCTGCTGGCGATCGTAGTCGCGTCCGGCCAGGTGCATGCGCGCCAGCATCTCGCCCACGGCGGCGCAGTGCGCGGGCTGGGGCGCCAGCTCGCTCTTGCCGGGCAGGCGGTTGACGATGGAGGCCGGCTTGCCGCACACGCTCAGCAGGATGTCGCCGCTGCGCGTCTCGGCCTGCGGGTCGGGCACGGGAATGCCGGCCTGCGCCAGGTGCTTCATCAGGTACAGGTAGAAGGGCAGTTGCTCGGCCGTCAGGCGCTCGAACAGCGTCAGCACCCACTCGCCCTGTTCAGTGGTGAGAAAGTAGTTGGTGTTCTCTATGCCGCCCTGGATGCCGCGCAGCTCCTTGAAGGAACCCAGGGACATGCGGCGCAGGAGCTCGCGCGCATCTTTGTCGGAGACTTCGGTGAAAACGGCCATGTTTGCATTGCCGGCCAGCGCGGCTCGGCGGAAATCGTTGTCGTCAGATATGGAAAGAGGGCAGCGCCGTCAGGTGCTGCCCCCTGGGATGCCGCCGGGCCGGGGGCCCGGACAGTCCGGTGAGGATCAGAACTTCTTGAGGTTCCAGACGCGCGTGCCGTTGGTGCCGTCGCCATCGCCGCGGTTGCGCGAGGAACGGGCGCCGTCGTTGGACTGCACCTCATAGGAGGGCATGTCGCCGACCTTGGGCTGCACGGTGATGCTGCGGGTCTGGCCGCCCACGCGCAGCTCGTCAACGCGGCTGCCGCCATCTTCCACATGGATGTGTTCCACGCGCTGGTTGGTTCGATCGCGCCCCTCGGGCTTGGCCGTGTCCGGCGCGTTCTGCTCGGTCGCCGCCGCAGGAGCGGTGGAGGCAGCCGGGGCAGGCGTGGGGTTCTGGGCCAGCACGGAGCTGGCGGCCAGGGTCAGGAAGATGAAAAGTGGAGCGGCGCGCATAGGCTCCATTGTAGAACTTGCAGCGGGCGCTGTCCCGCCCTGTCACCCTGCCGGCGCGTGCACAATCGGCGCATGAGCAATTCCAAGACCCTGGTGCTGATCGACGGCTCCAGCTACCTCTACCGCGCCTACCACGCCATGCCGGACCTGCGCGCCGAGCCCGGCAACCCGGAAAGCCCTGCCACGGGCGCCATCCGCGGCATGATCAACATGCTCCAGGCGATCAGGAAGGAAGTGGCGGCCGACTACGCCGTCTGCGTGTTCGATACCAGCGGACCCACCTTCCGCGACACGCTCTACCCCGAATACAAGGCGCACCGCTCGCCCATGCCCGACGATCTGCGCTCGCAGATCGAGCCCATCCATGAAGTGGTGCGCCTGCTGGGCTGGCCGGTGCTGGCCATCCAGGGCGTGGAGGCCGACGACGTGATCGGCACCCTGGCCAAGACGGCCGCCGCCCAGGGCGTGAACGTGGTGATCTCCAGTGGCGACAAGGACCTGTCCCAGCTGGTGGACTCCCACATCATGGTGATGGACACCATGAGCGGCAAGCGCCGCGACGTGGCCGGCGTGACGGCCGAGTTCGGCGTGCCGCCCACGCAGATGATCGACTACCAGGCCCTGGTCGGCGATGCCGTGGACAACGTGCCCGGCGTGTCCAAGGTGGGCCCCAAGACGGCCGTCAAGTGGCTGGCCGAGCACGGCTCGCTCGACGGCCTGATTGCTGCGGCCGACGGCATCAAGGGCGTGGCCGGCCAGAACCTGCGCGATGCCATCGCCTCGGGCCAGCTGGCGCTGAGCCGCCAGTTGGTCACCATGAAGACCGACTGCGACCTGAGCGCCGAAGTGCCCACCCTGCCGGTGCTCGACGCGCTGGCGCCGCGCGAGCCCGATACCGCGCCGCTGCGCGACTTCTATGAGCGCTACGGCTTCAAGGGCCTGGCGCGCATGCTCGGCGGTGCCGCGCCCGAGCCCGATGCGCTGGAAGCCGTCAAGGCCGGCCGCAAGCCAGCGGCCAAGCCGCGTGCCGACCAGTCCACGGGCGACATGTTTGCCCAGGAGCAGGCCGAATCCGACGAAGCCACCACCGAGGCCGAGGCCGTCCAGCAGCGCCCGCTGGACTATGACGTGGTGCTGACCTGGGAAGCGTTCGACCAGTGGCTGGCCAAGATCAACGCCGCCGAACTCACGGCCCTGGATACCGAAACCACCTCGCTGGACGAGATGCGTGCCGAGATCGTGGGCATCTCGCTGAGCGTGGAGCCCGGCGCCGCTGCCTACATCCCCCTGCGCCATGCCGGCCCCGACGCGCCCGAGCAACTGCCGGCCGACGAAGTGCTGCAGCGCCTCAAGCCCTGGCTGGAGGATGCGGCCCGGCCCAAGTTGGGCCAGCACGTCAAGTACGACCGCCATGTCTTCGCCAATGCCGGCATCGAGGTGCACGGCTATGTGCACGACACCATGCTGCAAAGCTATGTGCTGGAAGTGCACCGCCCGCACGGCCTGGCCAGCCTGGCGCTGCGCCACACCAACCGCACGGGCATCAGCTATGAAGACCTGTGCGGCAAGGGCGCCCACCAGATCCCGTTCGCCCAGGTGCCCGTGGACAAGGCTGCCGCCTATGCCTGCGAGGATGCCGACCAGACCCTGGACGTGCACCGCGTGCTGTGGCCGCAGCTGCAGGCCAACGACGGCCTGCGCGGCGTCTACGAGCTGGAGATCGCCACCAGCGAGGCCCTGTTCCGCATAGAGCGCAACGGCGTGCTCATCGATGCCGCCACGCTGGCCAGGCAGAGCAACGACCTGGGCCAGCGCATCGTGCAGCTGGAGCAGGAGGCCTACGACATCGCGGGCCAGCCCTTCAACCTGGCCAGCCCCAAGCAGCTGGGCGAAATCTTCTTCGACAAGCTGGGCATGCCCGTGGTCAAGAAGACGGCCACCGGCGCACGCAGCACCGACGAAGAGGTGCTGGAGAAGCTGGCCGAGGACTATCCGCTGCCCGCCAAGCTGCTGGAGCACCGCAGCCTGTCCAAGCTCAAGGGCACCTATACCGACAAGCTGGCCCAGCTGGCGCTGCCGCGCACGGGTCGCGTGCACACGCACTACGCCCAGGCCGTGGCCGTGACGGGGCGCCTGTCCAGCAACGACCCCAACCTGCAGAACATCCCCATCCGCACGCCCGAAGGCCGGCGCGTGCGCGAGGCCTTCATTGCCGCGCCCGGCCATGTGATCGCCAGCGCCGACTACTCGCAGATCGAGCTGCGCATCATGGCCCACCTGTCGGGCGACGAGTCCCTGCTGCGCGCCTTCCACGAAGGCCGCGACGTGCACCGTGCCACGGCATCGGAAGTCTTCAACGTGGAGCTGGAGCAGGTCAGCAGCGAGCAGCGCCGCTATGCCAAGGTCATCAACTTCGGGCTGATCTACGGGATGAGCAGCTTTGGCCTGGCCAAGAACCTGGGCATAGAGACCAAGGCCGCCGCCGCCTACATCGACCGCTATTTCCAGCGCTATCCGGGCGTCAAGCGCTACATGGACGAGACGGTGGAATTCGCGCGCGACCATGGCTACGTGGAAACCGTCTTCGGCCGCCGCCTGTACCTGGTGGACATCAACGGCGGCAGCGGCCCGCGCAAGAAGGCGGCCGAACGGCAGGCCATCAACGCGCCCATGCAGGGCACGGCGGCCGACCTGATCAAGAAGGCCATGGTGGCGGTGCAGGCCGAGCTCGATGCCAGACAGTCCGAGGTCCGCGTCATCATGCAGGTGCACGACGAACTGGTGTTCGAGCTGCCGGAAGGCGAGTCGGACTGGGTACGCACCGAGATCCCGCGCCTGATGGCCGGCGTGGCCGACCTGAAGGTGCCGCTGCTCGCCGAGGTGGGCCTGGGACCCAACTGGGACAAGGCACATTGAGCTTCACGCAGGCATCGTAGACTTGGCCGGTTCTCAACCACCACCAAGGAGAGATGCATGCGTGATGATCAGCAGCAAGACCTGAAGGCCCTGGTTCCGGGGCGCAGCAGCGAAGAGGGGCCCACGCGGCGCCTGGCATTGCAGACCGCCCTGGGCCTGGGCTATGCCGCAGCGGCCACGCCGCTCATGGCGCAGACCGCCATCTCCACGCCGGCCGACGGCCTGACGGCCGGCGAGGTGCATTTCACCGTGAACGGCTTCAAGGTGCCGGCCTACCGCGCCGCGCCCGCCGGCAAGAAGAATGTGCCCGTGGTGCTGGTGATCTCCGAGATCTTCGGCGTGCATGAATACATTGCCGACACCTGCCGCCGCCTGGCGCGTGCCGGCTACTTGGCCATTGCCCCCGATCTGTATGCACGCCAGGGCGACCCCAAGACCTATACCGACATCGCCAAGCTCATGAGCGAGCTGGTCTCCAAGGTGCCCGACGAGCAGGTCATGGCCGACCTGGACGGCGCCGTGCAATGGGCCGGCACCCAGGGCGGCGACACGGCGCGCGTGGCCATCACGGGCTTTTGCTGGGGCGGGCGCATCACCTGGCTGTATGCGGCCCATGGCCCGGTCAAGGCCGGCGTGGCCTGGTACGGCAGGCTGGAAGGCGCCAAGACCGCGCTGCAGCCACGCCATCCGCTGGAGCTGGTCTCCAGCCTCAAGGCGCCGGTGCTGGGCCTATATGGCGGGCAGGACACGGGCATTCCGCTGGAATCCGTGGAGCGCATGCGCGAGGCGCTCAAGCAGGGCTCGGCAGCGGCCAAGGCCTCGGAGTTCGTGATCTACCCGGAGGCGCCACACGCCTTCCATGCCGACTACCGGCCCAGCTACCGCGAGCAGGCTGCGCGCGACGGTTGGCAAAAAATGCTGGCCTGGTTCAACAAGAACGGCGTCGCGCCCTGAGCTTTTTTGCGCAGGGGGGCTTGACAGCTTCTGTAGGCTGAAACCGAGGGCACCCGACACCGTGGCCTGCTTCCTTCATGGGATCGCAGGCCACGGCTGCGATGGGGTCCGTCTTTCTGCGAGAATTCGCGGGTTTCGCCTGCAAGGGCATACGGTTGAAGCACAAATCGCTATGACATTGGTAGCAATCATTCTGGCCACCCTGGCCGCCGGTATTGGCAGCGTCTGGGTGGCCGCGTTGTTGATGGGGCTGGGAGGTAATCGCTCGCCGGGCATGATGCCGCAGCGGCTGTTGAGCCTGGCGGCGGGCGCGCTGCTGGCCACGGCCTTCATGCACCTCTTGCCCGAAGCCTTCGAGAGCGAGGCCGGGGCGCATGACCTGTTCGTGACGCTGCTGGTGGGCCTGGTGTTCTTTTTCCTGCTGTCCAAGGCCGAGCTGTGGCACCACGGGCATGAGCACGGCGCGCCGCCGGCCCATGAGCACGATCACCACGATCACCAGGGCCACGCCCATGACCATTCCCATGACCACCATCATGGCCACCGCCACGGCGGCTGGGCCGTGCTGACCGGCGACAGCGTGCACTGCTTTGGCGATGGCGTGCTGATCGCCTCCGCCTTCATGGCCGACATGCGCCTGGGGCTGATCGCGGCGGTGTCGGTGCTGGCCCACGAGGTGCCGCACCACATGGGCGACATCGTGGTGCTGCGCCAGTCCAGCTCCAACCGGCGCGTGGCGCTGATCAAGGTGTCCATGGCCGGGGCCGTGACCACGCTGGGTGGCATTGGCGGCTATTTCCTGGTGGGACAGCTGCAGGAACTGCTGCCGTACTTCCTGGCCGTGGCCTCCAGCAGCTTCATCTACGTGGCGCTGGCCGACCTGATTCCCCAGCTGCAAAAGCGCCTGAGCGCCCGCGAGACCGTGGCCCAGGTGGGCTGGCTGATGCTGGGCATCGTGCTGGTCACCGTGGTCAGCCGCGCGGCGCACGCGCACTGAGGCTGATGTTGAGGCTGAGGCGCGGGTCCTAGCCTGCGCGGGCCTCCTGGGGTGCCGGCCCCAGCAGGTCGGCGTAATCCACCGCGTACTTGATGAAGGCCGCATGGCCGTCGATGCGCAGTTTGCGGCGCAGGTGCAGGCGGTGGGTTTCCACGGTGCGCACCGAGGTGCCCATCAGCGCGGCGATTTCCTTGTTGGAGCGGCCCTCCGAGATCCACTGCAGCACGCTGGCCTCGCGCGGCGTGAGGGCGCGCCGGGGCCCGGAGGCGCTGCCGTCTTCCTCGGCCACGGGCTGCAGGCCGGGGCTGAAATACAGGCCGCCGGCGTAGACCCGGTCTATGGCCTCGATGAGCTGCTGCGCAGGCGCGTCCTTGAGCACATAGCCGCGTGCGCCCAGCGCCACGGCGCGGCGCACGTATTCGGGATCCTCATGCATGGACAGCACCAGCACGCGCACCAGCGGGAACTGATCGCGGAACAGCGCGGCCAGGTCGATGCCGCTGGCGCCCGGCATGCGGATGTCGGTGACCACCAGGTCGGGCGACAGCTCGCGGGCCAGCGGCAGGGCCTGGTCCACGCTGGCGGCCTCGCCCACCACACGGATATGGTCCGTGGCCTGCAGGCGCATGGACACGCCGTCGCGCACGAGAGGGTGGTCGTCCACCAGGAGGATGCGGATCATGGGGTTCATGCAGCGGCCCGTGGGAGTTCGAATTCCGGTGAGGGAGACAGCGGCATGCCGCCATCGCGGTAGAGCACGGCGACCAGCCGGGTGCCGCGGCGCCCCGAACTGATGGACAGGTGGCCGCCCAGGCCTTCGATGCGCTCGCGCATGTTGCGCAGGCCGATGCCGCCCTGGCGGTCGCGCTGCACGCGGCGCATGTCGAAGCCCTGGCCGTCGTCGCTGACCTGCAGCACCACGCGGCGGCGCTGAAAGTGCAGGCTGACATCGATGCGCGTGGCCTGGGCATGGTTTTGCGCATTCGTCACGGCCTCCTGGGCCACGCGGAACAGGGCCGTGGCGTGGCTGGGCGGCAGAAAGCGGGTCTCGCCGCGGCAGCCGAACTGCATGCGCAGGCCGTCCTCGGCCTGCATTTGCTGGCTCATCAGCGCCAGGGCCGGGGCCAGGCCCAGGTCGTCCAGCAAGGCGGGGCGCAGGCCGTGGGAGACACGCCGTATCTCCACCAGCGCGTGGTTGAGCTGCTCCAGGCCCTGGTCCACCATGCGCTGGGCCGTGGCCGGGTCCTGCGCGGCCAGCCGCCTGAGCTGTGCCTGGGCCGTCTCCAGCAGGAACTTGGAGGAGACCAGCACCTGCACCACGCCGTCATGCAGGTCGCGCGCCACGCGCGTGCGTTCCTCTTCCTGCGAATGCACCACGCGCTGGGCCAGCCGCTGCAGCTTGTTGCTGGACACGCGGTGATCGCTGAGATTGAACACCAGCCCCGCCACGCCGATGAGCACGATGCACAGCGCCGCAATGCCGAAGATGCGCCAGCGCGTGGCCGCGATGTTGGCCTGGGCGCTTTCGTCGATCTGGCGCAGCGCCTGCTCCACATCGTCCAGGTACAGGCCCGTGCCCAGCGACCAGCCCCATTCGGGCACCGTGGCCACGTAGGCGAGCTTGGCCTCGGTACGCAGCGATGACGGTTTTTGCCACTGGTAGCGCACCAGGCCGCCGCCGCTGCGCGCGGCGTCCAGGATGATCCTGGCGGGCCCTGCGCCGCCGGGGCTGTTGGGATCGCACAGGTCCACGCCCGACAGGCCCATCTGGCGCGCATCCAGCAGCACGTTGCCGTGTTCGTCGTAGACAAAGAAGTAGCCGTCCTCGCCGAACTGCATGCGCGACAGCATCTCCAGCGCCTGGCGCCGCTGCACGGATTGCTCCTCGCCGCTGGACTTGATGCGCGTCAGCGCCGTGGTCGCCAGCTGGACGTAGTGGCGCAGCTCCGTCTCCTTGCTGTGCAGGTAGGCGGTCTCGACCAGTTCCCGTTCCTGGTGGGCCAGCTCCAGGGTCTGGTGCTGCACGGTCGCCGCGACCAGGCCCAGGGCGAGCGCGATGGCGGCAATCGACAGAAGTGCAAGTTTCAGCGGAAGTTGCATGGAAGCCTGTGTGGGGTGCACCGACGATCTTTTCCGCCCAGTGGCCGGGCCTTGTCAACAGGGCTTGCGCGCATGCCGCCAGCGCCAGGGCGGCGGCCTTTGAATGGCAGGCGCTGTATTTTCCAATGGCCTGCGCGCCCCGTATATCCACGCAGATTCACGCGCGCGTGAAAAGGCGTTTGAATATCCCAAGGGAAACACCATGGAAAATAGTTTTTGGGCGCGAAACAATATCCCATGAATACTGGAAATCCGAGATGCATTTTCTTGGTGCGTACTCCCCTTTTTGGGGTTTTGGATAATCGTTTTGCCGTATTGTGGTGCGCCGTCCCTCTGATGCCTGATGTGCTGCTTGTTGTTGAGCAGATTCCGTGCCAAACCATTGTTTTGAAAGAATGTTGAAGGGCTGCGTAGCACTGCGTGGGTCCGTGTGCGTAGTGGTGCGTAGGGGAAAATTCATTATCGAATGCCCCAGATCCCTGCCTAGAATTTCTCCGTGAAATCACGAATTCGAATCATTTTGTATCGATGATTCAGGTCACCTCTGAGGACTGGGTTAATGGTGACAAAGTGTTTCCATAACGCCAATGCAGTAATGCGTGGCACGGCAGTGGCAGCTTGTATTTTTGTTTGAGAAGGGCAATACCATGGATATTCGAACGAACCTGGGGCGCATGGCGCTGGCATGCGGGGTGGCGGTGACGGCGGCGGCGCTGGTGGGTTGCGCTGCGCCCAACAAGCGCGAGGTGCTGTCCACCACGCAGATCTACCCGGCCATCGGCCCGTACTCGCAGATGGTGGCGCATGGCAACACCATCTACTTCTCGGGCGTGCTGCCGCTGAACGCACAGGGCACGGCCATCCAGGGCGCCACCATCGAAGAGCAGACGCGCGCCGTGCTCGACCACATCGGCGCCAAGCTCAAGTCCCAGGGACTGGGCTATGAGGATGTGCTGTCCACCTCGGTCTTCATGAAGGACCTCAACGAGTTCGCCGCCATGAACAAGGTCTATGGCGAGTACTTCAAGACCGGCGCCCCCGCTCGGGCCACGGTGGAGGTGGCGCGCCTGCCGCGCGATGTGAAGATCGAAATCTCGGCCATCGTCGGCCGCCGCTGACCGCTTGCGCAACGACAGGAGGACCGCATGAACGCACGACACCCCCAGATCGCGGCCGAGCAGGCCACATCCCTGACCGCCACTGCGGCCGCCGGCGAATCCGGCTATCCCGCGCGCTGGACTTCCAAGCGCCGCGACTTCCTGCGCATGCTGGGCTACGGCACCGGCGCCGCCACGCTGGGCCCGCTGCTTGCCGCCTGCGGCAGCGGCAACGCCCAGACCTCGGCCGCCGCGCTGCGCGAGCAGCTCATGCGCGACGAGGCCTTCTGGACCGACGTGCAGAGCATGTTCATCCTCAAGCCCGAGAAGACCTACATGAACATCGGCACGGCCGGCTCCATGCCCAAGCTGGTGCTCGATGTGTTCGATACCGAAAACCGCAAGAAGGCCGCCGACTCTGGCAACGGCTACAGCAACCTGCTGGAACTGCGCAAGCAGGTGGCGCCGGGCTTTGGCGTGGATGCCGACGAACTGGCCTTCTCGGCCAACACATCCTCGGGCATGTGCCATGCCATCCTGGGCATCGACTGGCAGCGCGGCGACGTGGTGGTCACCACCAACCACGAGCACGGCGGCGGCGACACGCCGCTGAAGATCGCCCAGGACCGCTACGGCATCGAGGTCTCGCGCATTGCGCTGCCCGTGGGCAACAACCAGACGGCGGCCACCTACGTGAACCTGTTCGACGAGCGCATCCGCGCGCTCAAGGCCCAGGGCAAGCGCGTGCGCGCCATGATGTGGTCCTCGCCCACCTACAAGACCGGCACCATGCTGCCCATTGCCGACCTGATGGGCGTGGTCAAGGCGCATGGCCTGATCAGCATCGTGGACGGCGCCCACCTGCCGGGCATGATGGCCTACAACTATGCGGAGCTGGGTATGGACTTCATGTCGGGCGCGGGCCACAAGTGGCAGTGCGGCCCGGGCTCGACGGGCATCCTCATCATCCGCAACAAGATGCGCGCCTCCAACCCGCTGCCCCTGCCCAAGTGGTACCCGGTGCACACCAGCGCCTACCCGGCGCTGGAGCGCACGACCACGGCCAAGGAGACCTACGACATCGCCGCCTCGGTCACCTCCTGCGGCAGCGTGCACACGCCCATGTTCATGGCGCTGGCCCAGGCCTGCGCGCAGTGGGACAGCATCGGCCGCAAGAAGATCGAGACCTATGACCTGACGCTGTCGTCCTACCTCAAGGAAAAGATCGTCGAGCGCTGGGGCGTGGACTCGCTGTACTCGCCCAAGGACGATCCCAAGCTGCTGTCGGCGCTGACCTGCTTCAACCCGTTCCAGAACAAGGACGACGTGATGAACGGGACCAAGTCATCGACCTTCGTGGCGCGCATGCTCAGCGACTATCCGCAGGGCTTCGTGATCCGCAACTCCAACTTCCCCGTGATCGGAGCGGCGGCAGACCACTACGGCGTGCGCGTCTCCACGCACCTGTGGCATGACGCGCGGGACGTCGATCTGCTGGTGGATGCGATGTGGGATCTGTCTAGAAAGATGGCTTGACCCCCTGAGGCGCTTACGCGCCTTCCCCCCGTTGCACGGCGCCTCTCTACCCGCTTCGCGGGGGAGGGGGACGACACCCTCGGTGCGGGGCGGCGCGGCCGGCATAAGCCCTTCCTCGGTGTCTCTGAGGTGGGCCGTGCTTGTTTTGAGGGCGCGCTTTCTGGCGCAGAGCGCTGTCCTCAGCCTTTGATCGTCAGCCGGGCTGTCCTTCGTCGCGGATGGCGGCGCGGACCTGGGGGAGCTGGCGGCGGGAGACCATGAGCAGTTCGGGGATGCCGTGCAGGCGCAGGGCCCAGCCTTCGCCTTCGGTGGGGTCGTCGTGGCGTTCCAGGGCGCGCAGGGCGCTGCGGGCCACCAGCGCGTTGCGGTGCACGCGCAGCAGGTGGTCGGCGTGGCGGGTTTCCAGGTCGGCCAGGGCGCCGTCGAGGATGTAGCTGCGGCCCACGGTGCGCACGGTCACGTATTTCTGTTCGGCCTTGAGGTAGAGCACTTCGGACAGGGGCAGACGCACGGTGGTGCCACGGTCCTGTATCAGCAGCACGGGGCCGCTGTCGCGCTCGGCCGTCTGGTGCACCGCCGTGCGTGCGGCCTTGGCCAGGGCCTGCTGCAGGCGCTCGCGGCGCACGGGCTTGGTCAGGTAGTCGGCGGCGTCCAGGTCGAAGGCCTCGACCGCATGGCCGGCATGGGCGGTGACGAAGACCACGGCAGGCGGCAGCGGGAGGCGGCGCAGTGCGTGCGCCAGGGCCAGGCCGTCCTGGCCCGGCATGTGGATGTCCAGCAGCGCCAGTTCCACGGCGCGCGGGCCCGGCGCCTGCAGCACGGCCATGGCCTGGCGCGCGTCTGCCGCTTCACTGACCTGGTGCGGGCCGGTGCCCGTGCAGGCTTCCACATCGGCCAGCAGGGTGCGCAGTCGCGCGCGGGCCAGGGCTTCGTCGTCAACGATCAGGATGTGCATGGTGCTTCTTCTTCGATACGGCCTTCGTGGGGTGGCTGGCAGGCGTTGCCAGCGGCAGGCTGATGCGCACCACGAAATGGCCCTTGAGCGTGCGCGCCGTGAGGTGGGCCTGCAGGTCGTGCAGCAGCGACAGCCGGGCGCGCACATTGGCCAGCGCAATGCCGTTGCCGCGCGTGCCAGCTGCGCTGGCGGAATCGATCTCGGTGGGCAGGGTGTTGGTGATGCGCACCTCCACCAGATCGCCACGGCGCTCGGTGCGCACCTGCAGCTTGCCGCCGCGTGCGCTGGGCTCCACGCCATGGCGTATGGCGTTTTCCACCAGCGGCTGCAGCAGCAGCGGCGGCAGCAGGGCGCCGTGGGCGGCAGGGTCCAGTTGCCAGCGCACCTGCAGCCGTTCGCCGAAGCGCACCTGCTCGATGGCCAGGTAGCGCTGGGCCAGCTCGATCTCCTCGGCCAGCGTGGTCGTGCTGTGCGGCTCGGCCAGTGCGTAGCGGAACAGGTCGCTGAGGTCTTCCAGCAGGGCCTCGGCCTTGGCGGGCTCGGCACGCACCAGGGCGATGGCGCTGTTGAGCGTGTTGAACAGGAAATGCGGTCGTATGCGCGACTGCAGCTCGGCCAGCCGCGCCTGCGTGTCGGCGGGGGTGTGGCCGCGTGCGCGCAGCACCAGGGCGGCCACCAGCAGGGCCGCCAGCAGTCCGCCGGACATGGCGCTGGCCAGCCAGGGGGCGCTGGTGCTGCCGGCCAGTTGCAGCATGGCGCAGGCATACAGCCCGGCCGCCATGCCCAGCAGCACGCCGGCTGCGTACTGCCCGGTGGACGGCAGGCGCTGCAGCGGATGCTTGAGCAGGCAGGCCGCCACCAGCCAGACCAGGGTGCCGGGCAGGCTGGCGCCGGTCAGCAGGGCCATGTTCTCCAGCCACTGCAGCAGCGAGTCGGCACCGAACATCGCAGCCGTGGCCGCCACGGCCTGCACGAAGAGCACGGCGCGCAGTACCACGCCGACGTTGCAGGCGTCGAAGACCAGCGCCGCAGGCAGTGGCGGCGGGGCGGTGGTGGGGGTCGGCTGGGTCGGCAAGGGGCGGCAGGTAGTGTTTCGGCGGGTGGGGTTCGCGCCGCATGCCCGGATTATGGTCATGCCGGGCGGGCCTGCACAGCGGTCACACCGCCCATGCAGGCCCCTGCACGGGCGTGGCGCCGCCCAGGTCGATAGAATCTTCGCTTCCTGCCCGCGCGGGGGCGTGCCGCCCGCCGCCTGCACCGCCTAATCGAAGATCGCGTCCTCACATGTCTGCCAATCAACCAACGTCCGCCTCGCACAACCAGCTCGACACCAAGGCCCAGGCCTGGTCCGCTCTCTTTGAAGAGCCGATGAGCGATCTGGTCAAGCGCTATACCTCCAGCGTGTTCTTCGACAAGCGCCTGTGGCAGGCCGACATCACGGGCAGCCTGGCGCATGCCGAGATGCTGGCGGCCCAGGGCATCATCGCCGCCGCCGACCACGAGTCCATCCGCAAGGGCATGGCGCAGATCACGCAGGAAATCGAGTCCGGCCAGTTCGAGTGGAAGCTCGACCTGGAAGACGTGCACCTGAACATCGAGGCCCGCCTGACCCAGCTGGTCGGCGACGCCGGCAAGCGCCTGCACACGGGCCGCAGCCGCAATGACCAGGTGGCCACCGACGTGCGCCTGTGGCTGCGCGGCGAGATCGACCTGATCGAAGGCCTGCTGGGCGAGCTGCAGCTGTCCCTGGTCGAAGTGGCCGAGAAGAACGTCGACGTGATCCTGCCCGGCTTCACCCACCTGCAGGTGGCCCAGCCCGTGAGCTTTGCCCACCACCTGCTGGCCTATGTGGAAATGTTCAAGCGCGACGCCGAGCGCATGCTGGACCTGCGCCGCCGCGTCAACGTGCTGCCGCTGGGCAGCGCCGCCCTGGCCGGCACCACCTACCCGCTGGACCGCGAGCGCGTGGCCCGCACCCTGGGCATGGAAGGCGTCTGCCAGAACTCGCTGGACGGCGTCAGCGACCGCGACTTCGCCATCGAATTCACCTCGGCCGCCAGCCTGTGCATGGTGCACGTGAGCCGCCTGTCCGAAGAGCTGATCATCTGGATGAGCCAGAACTTCGGCTTCATCCGCATCGCCGACCGCTTCACCACGGGCTCGTCGATCATGCCGCAGAAGAAGAACCCCGACGTGCCCGAGCTGGCACGCGGCAAGACCGGCCGCGTGGTCGGCCACCTGATGGGCCTGATCACCCTGATGAAGGGCCAGCCCCTGGCTTACAACAAGGACAACCAGGAAGACAAGGAGCCGCTGTTCGACACGGTGGACACCCTGAAGGACACGCTGCGCATCTTCGCCGAGATGATCGGCGGCCAAGCCGACCCGGCCACGGGCGGCAAGAAGGGCGGCATCACCGTCAACGCCGAAGCCATGCGCGCCGCCGCGCTCAAGGGCTACGCCACCGCCACCGACCTGGCCGACTACCTGGTCAAGAAGGGCCTGCCCTTCCGCGACGCGCACGAGACCGTGGCCCATGCCGTCAAGCTGGCCTCGCAAAAGGGCGTGGACCTGACCGAGCTGCCGCTGGCCGAACTGCAGGCCTTCAACCCCGGCATCGAGGCCGATGTCTTCGAGGCGCTCAGCCTGGAAGGCTCGCTCAATGCGCGCAACACCCTGGGCGGCACGGCGCCGGCCCAGGTGCGCAAGCAGCTGGCAGGCCACCAGGCGCGCTTGAATGCACGCCTGAACGCACGCCTGGGCTGATCCCCCCGTTCGCCGGAGCCACGCCATGACATCCTCCCGTCGCCAACTGCTGACCGGGGCGCTGCGCGCCGCTGGCGCAGTGACTGCCGTTGCCGCCTCGTCAGCCCTGGCTCCGCTGGCCTGGGCACAGCCCGGGCAGGCCATCCGCATCCTGGTGGGCTTTCCGCCGGGCGGCGGCACGGATGCCATCGCACGCCTGCTGGCCGACCGGCTCAAGGACGTGCTGGGCACCACGGTGCTGGTGGACAACCGCCCCGGCGCGGGCGGGCAGATCGCGGCGCAGCAGCTCAAGGCGGCTGCGGCCGATGGTCACACGCTGTTCCTCACGCACGACCACACCATCTCCATCCTGCCCCAGGTGGTGAAGAAGCCGGGTTTCGACCCTGGCCATGACTTCGTTCCCGTGGCCGGCTTTGCCACCTTCGTGAACGCGCTGGCGGTCTCCGCCAACACGCCGGCGCGCAACCTTGCCGAGTATGTGGAGTGGGTGCGCCAGGGCGCAAAGCGCGGCAGCATCGGCATTCCCGCGCCCGCGTCCACGCCGGAATTCCTGGTCAGGCTGCTGGGCGAGCACTACAAGCTGGACCTGGTGGCCGCGCCCTACCGGGGCAGCGCGCCCATGCTGGCCGACATGCTGGGCAACCAGATTCCGGCCGGCATCGCCTCGGTGCAGGATTTCATGGAAAACCACAAGGCCGGCAAGCTGCGCGTGATCGGCGTGCTGGGCACGCGCCGCCAGGCCACCATGCCCGAAGTGCCCACGCTGGCCGAGCAGGGCGTCAAGGGCTTCGAGGACACGCCCTACTACGGCATCTACGCGCCGCGCGGTACGCCCCAGGCCTTCATCGACCGCTTCTCCGCCGCCGTGGCCACCGTGCTCAAACAGCCCGATGTGCACGAGCAGCTCACCGCCCTGGGCCTGACCGTGGGCCACATGCCGCCCGCCCAGTTGGCCGAGCGCGAGCAGGCCTATACCCAGGTCTGGAAACGCATCATCCAGACCAACGGCTTCCAGCCGCAGTAAGACATGCGGACTGCGGGGCGACAGCCTCCGCGGCCGCCAAGCGCTGTGTTTTGGTACGGCCATCGCCGGAGCTGCCAGCGCAGTGGGTGGCGCGAATCCTTGTGATCGGACATATATGACGCCTTCATACGCCGATGTCTTACAGATGGATACACCGCAGACCCGGTTCCGGGCACCCGCAGCAGGGCCTGCAGCGGATGCGGGCCGGTATCATCCCGCGCAGTGGTTTTCAGCCGTAGCGGATGCGGCCCTGCATTCGGTGCATGTGGGCGACAGGCCTGCGCCTTGTTCCAGCCTTTGCCGCCGAGCCCTGCCTGCAGCGCAGGGTTTTTCATTTGCAGCGTGTCATGCGGACAGCTCGCATCGCAGTGCTGAAAGCCTGCTCATTCCAAGAAAACAGCGGGCCATCTGAGCCCGACAGAAGGGATTGCCATGGGGGTGCTTCGCACGAAAGCGATCAGTGGGTTGCAGGGGGCTCCGGCGCACAGCCGGCCCTGGGGCCGGTGGGGTTTGGGCCTGCTGCTGGGATCGGTGGCGCTGACGGCGCAGGCCGTGGGCGTGCGCCAGTTCAGCCCGCAGGGAGAGGTGGCCAAGGTCGAGCAGGTGGTGGTGCAGTTCGATGGCACGGCCGTGCGCTTTGGCGACCCCAAGGCGGCCGCGCCGGTCACGCTCAGCTGCAGCGATGCGGCGGCCACCCAGGGCACGGGCCGCTGGAACAGCGACCGGGAATGGGTGTTCGACTTCAAGCAAGCCCTGCCGCCCGGCGTGCGCTGCACGGCCCAGCTGGTGGCCGGCTACAAGTCGCCTGCGGGCACGGCCGTGACGGGCGCTGCCAGCTACCAGTTCCAGACCGGCGGCCCGGCCGTGCTGGACATGGCGCCCGACACCTATGAACAGATCGACGAGGAGCAGTACTTCGCGCTGCGCCTGTCGGGCCCGGCCACCGTGCAAAGCCTGCAGCAGCACATGTGGTGCACGGCCGAAGGCGTGGGCGAGCGCATTCCCGTGCGCCTGATCGACGGCAAGGAGCGCGACGAGCTGCTCAAGCACCGCGGCTGGGACAAGGCCGCTGCCAAGAACCCGCTGCAGTACGCCACGCTGGCCTGCAACCGCCGCCTGACGGCGGGCACGACCATGAAGCTGGTTTTTGGCGCCGGCATCGCCACGCCCAATGGCGTGGCCAGCCGCCAGGACAAGCGCTTCGAGTACCGCGTGCGCGAGCCCTTCGCGGCCGAGTTCAGTTGCGAGCGCGAGAACGCCCAGGCCGCCTGCCTGCCGATCCGCCCCATGCGCCTGAACTTCAATGCCCCCGTGCCGCGCAAGCTGGCCGAGGGCATTCGCCTGAGCAGCGGCGCCTCCAAGGTGGCGCCCGTGATCGACGGCGAATACGGCGAAAAGCTCAGCGAGGATTCGCTGGTGCAGAACCTGAGCTTCCCGGCCACCATGCAGGCCCAGGCGCGCTACACGGTGGAGCTGCCTCCGCAGTTCAAGGACGCGGCAGGCCGCAGCCTGAGCAATGCCGACATGTTCCCGCTGCAGGTGGCCACGGGCGCGCTACCGCCGCTGGCCAAGTTCGCGGCCTCGCCCTTCGGCATCGTCGAGCGCTATGCAGAGGGACCGGACGGCCCGGCCCTGCTGCCCGTGACGCTGCGCAATGTGGAGTCCGAGCTGGCCACCAAGTCCCTGGATGCCAGCCGCGTGAGCACCAAGCAGCCCGGCAGCGATGCCGAGATCATTGCCTGGATGCGCCGCGTGGCGGACTACGAGTCTTCCGACATGGACCGCAAGCGCGCCTCGCGCGACATCAAGGGCCCGCTGCCGCCCGTGATCGACAACGAAAACCGCGACTATGTGCAGACGCGCATGCTGTCGCTGCTGGCCGGCCAGGGCGACGTCAAGACGCTGGAGCTGCCCAAGCCCGTCAAGGGCGATCCGCGCCCCTTCGAGGTGGTGGGCATTCCGCTCACGCCGGGCTTTCACGTGGTCGAGATCGCCTCGCCGCTGCTGGGCCAGTCGCTGCTCGATGAGCGCTACGGCTCGGCGCGCAGCATGTATGTGCGCACCTCCGCCCTGGTGACCAATCTGTCCGTGCACTTCAAGCTCGGCCGCGAGAACGCGGCCGCCTGGGTGACCACGCTGGACAAGGGCCAGGCCGTGGCCAATGCCAAGATCCAGGTCTCCGACTGCAATGGCAAGGTGCTGACCTCGGCCACCACCGACGCCAGCGGCGTGGCCCGCCTGGAAGGCCTGTCGCCTGAGCCGCCCCAGTGCACGGGCGGTGTCGGCTACCGCTCGCCTGCCTACTTCGTCAGCGCACGCGCCCAGGGCAAGGACGGCCAGCAGGAGCTGGCCTTCACCTGGAGCGACTGGCAGCGCGGCATCGAGTCCTGGCGCTTCAACGTGCCCACCAGCCGCAGCGCCCAGCGCGACGAGGTGGCCCACACCATCTTCGACCGCACGCTGCTGCGCGCCGGCGAGACCGTGTCCATGAAGCACCTGATGCGCACCCAGACCGGCATCGGCCAGGGGCAGGGCGGCTTTGCGCTGCCCGAGCAGCGGCCCACGCAACTGGTCATCACCCATGAAGGCAGCGGCCAGCAGTACACGCAGCCGCTGCAGTGGCGTTCCACGGGCACCGGCGGCCTGAGTGCGGAAAACAGCTTCTCCGTGCCCAAGGGCGCCAAGCTCGGCTCGTATTCCGTGGAGCTGCGCGGCGATGGCAACGGCTCGCGCGGGCGCAACAACCGCTTCGGCACGGGCAGCTTCCGTGTCGAGGAATTCCGCCTGCCCGTGCTCGAAGGCCGTGTGGGCCCCGAAGGCAAGCAGGCCCTGGTCGGCGTCTCCAGCCTGCCGGTGCAGGTGCAGGTGAACTACGTCTCCGGCGGCCCGGCCGCCAACCTGCCGGTGCGCGTGTCCGCCCTGGTGCGCTCCACCTGGATGGACCGCAGCGACTGGCAGGGCTTCAGCTTCTCGGCACCGCGCAGCGCCCAGGACACGGGCCAGAGCGATGACGAGGAGGCCACGGCCTCCCAGGACAGCAAGGTGGTGGCCGACAAGCTGCCCGTGACGCTGGACCGTGAAGGACTGGGCAAGCTCAAGATCGAGAACCTGCCCAAGCTGCGCGAGCCGCGCGAGCTGCTGATCGAGGCCACCTATGCCGACCCCAATGGCGAGGTGCAGACCCTGCGCAGCACGCAGATGCTGTGGCCCGCGGCCATCGTGGCCGGCGTGCGCGCCGAAAGCTGGATCACCACGGGCCGCAAGCTCCAGTTCCAGGCGCTGGCCCTGGGCGTGGACGGCAAGCCCCAGGCCGGCGTGCCGGTCAAGGTGGAGGCCATCTCCCGCGTCACCACCAGCAGCCGCAAGCGCCTGGTGGGGGGCTTTTACAGCTACGACAACCAGACCACGCTCAAGTCCATGGGCACGGTGTGCACGGGCAACAGCGATGCCCAGGGCATGGTGCAGTGCGAGGCCCAGCTGTCGCAGCCCGGCGAGGTCGAGCTGATCGTCACCGCCTCCGACAAGGATGGCCGGCCCGCCCAGGCCGCCTCCAGCGTCTGGGTCACGCGCCAGGGCGAACTGTGGTTCGGCGGCGAGGACCATGACCGCATGGACGTGCTGCCCGAAAAGCGCAGCTACGAGCCCGGCGAGACAGCGCGCTTCCAGGTGCGCATGCCCTTCCGCTATGCGACGGCCCTGGTCGCCGTGGAGCGCGAAGGCATCGTCAGCACCCAGGTCATGCAGCTCAATGGCCAGAACCCCACCGTGGAGCTGAAGGTCCAGCCCGACTGGGGCCCCAACGTCTACGTGAGCGTGCTGGCCCTGCGCGGGCGACTGCGCGAGGTGCCCTGGTACAGCTTCTTCACCTGGGGCTTCAAGGCGCCGCGCGAGTGGTGGAACGCCTTCTGGCACGAGGGCAAGGAATACATCGCGCCCACGGCCCTGGTCGACCTGTCCAAGCCCGCCTACCGCCTGGGCATGGCCGAGATCCGCGTGGGCACCAAGGCCCACCGCATCGACGTCAAGGTCACGGCCGACCAGGCCAGCTACCAGGTGCGCGGCACCGCCAAGGTCACCATCAGCGCCACGCTGCCCGACGGCAAGCCCGCCGCTGGCGCCGAGGTGGCGCTGGCGGTCGTGGACCAGGCCCTGCTGGAGCTCATGCCCAATACCAGCTGGCAGCTGGCCGACGCCATGCTGCGCCGCCGCGAGTGGGGCGTGCAGACCTCGACCGCGCAGATGGAGGTGATCGGCAGGCGCCACTACGGCCGCAAGGCCGTGGCCGCTGGCGGCGGCGGTGGCCGCAGCCAGACGCGCGAGCTGTTCGAGACGCTGCTGCTGTGGAATCCGAGCGTGGTGCTCGATGCCCAGGGCAAGGCCCAGGTCAGCGTGCCGCTCAACGACTCGCTGACCACCTTCCAGGTGGTGGCGGTGGCCGACCATGGCGTGTCGATGTTCGGCACGGGCCAGGCGCCCATCCGCACGGCCCAGGACCTGCAGATCATCAGCGGCCTGCCGCCGCTGGTGCGCGAGGAGGACCAGTTCCGTGCCATGGTCACGCTGCGCAACACCTCGGCCAAGGCCATGAAGGTGCAGGTCACGCCGCGTGCCACGCTGCTGGAGCTGGCAGCGCAGACCGTGGAGATTCCCGCGGGCGAGGCGCGCGAGGTGGCCTGGAACGTCACGGCGCCGGCCCAGCTGGGCCAGACCCGCGCCGAGGCGCTGATCTGGGAGATCGAGGCCCGCGACACCGCAGGCGGTGACAAGCCGGCCAGCGACAGGCTGAAGGTCAGCCAGCGCATCATCCCGGCCGTGCCGCTGACGGTGCAGCAGGGCACGCTGATGCAGGTCGATGGCAGCATCAACCTGCCCGTGCAACTGCCGGCCGATGCACTGTCCGGCCGGGGCGGCCTGCGCATGTCGCTGGCGCCCAAGCTGGCCGAAGGCCTGCCGGGCGTGCGCGACTGGTGGGCGCGCTATCCCTACAGCTGCCTGGAGCAGGTCACCAGCAAGGCCGTGGGCATGAGCGACGCCACGCTGTGGCAGTCCACGATGGGCCAGCTGCCCAGCTACCTGGACGGCGACGGCCTGGCCAGCTACTTCCCGCTGGCTGGCGACGGGTCGGGCCGTGCGGCCCGCGGCAGCGATACGCTGACGGCCCACCTGCTCAACCTCTCGGCACTGGCACAGGGCGTGGACAAGCGCTTCGTGCTGCCGGCGGCCGAGCGCGAGCGCATGGAAAACGGCCTGATCGCCTTCGTCGAAGGCCGCATCCAGCGCAGCTTCTGGAGCCCGCGCAAGGATCTGGACATGCGCAAGCTGGCCGCCATCCAGGCGCTGGCGCTGACGGGCCGCGCCAATCCGCGCATGCTCGACAGCATCACCATCGCGCCCAACGACTGGCCCACGCATGCCGTCATCGACTGGGTGGCCCTGCTCAAGCACATGCGCGAGCTGCCCCAGCGCGAACAGCAGCTGGCCCAGGCCCAGCAGATCCTGCGCGCCCGCCTGAGCTACCAGGGCACGCGCGTGGCCTTCAGCAACGAGCAGGACGACCAGTGGTGGTGGCTGATGCAGGGCCCCGAGGTCAACCTGGCCCGCCTGATGCTGGTCAACATGGACGACCCGACGTGGAAGGAAGAGCTGCCGCGCCTGGCCAACGGCTTCATCTCGCGCCAGAGCAACGGTGCCTGGGGCACGACCACGGCCAACCTGTGGGGCGCGCTGGCACTGCAGCGCTTCTCGCAGCAGTTCGAGGCCACGCCCGTGACGGGCGCCACCCAGGCGGCTTTGGGCGCGTCCCAGGCCCGCGTGGAGTGGAGTCAGGTCACGCGCATGCGCGCCAGCGACACCGAGGGCGCGGCCCACCAGGCGTCCAGCTTCGGCGCGACCACGGTGGTCGGCGGCCTGCGCAACAACACCATGTTCCTGCCCTGGAGCGCGGTGGGCGATGCCCGCAAGGGCCAGCTGACGGTGACCCAGCAGGGTACCGGCAAGCCCTGGCTCACGCTGCAGTCTGTGGCGGCCGTGCAGCTCAAGGCGCCGTTCAGCGCCGGCTACAACGTCACGCGCACGGTCAAGCCCGTGGAGCAGGCCGACAAGAGCCTGCCCGCAGGCCAGTACTCGCGCGGCGACGTGCTGCGCGTCACGCTGGAGGTGCAGGCCCGCACCGACATGACCTGGGTGGCCATCACCGACCCCGTGCCCACGGGCGCCACCATCCTGGGCGGCGGTCTGGGGCGCGACTCGGAGATCGCCTCGGGTGGCGAGCGCGCGGAAGGCGCGGGCTGGCTGGCTTATGAAGAGCGCAGCTTCGAGGCCTACCGCGCCTACTACCAGTACCTGCCCAAGGGCAATACGCGCGTGGAGTACACCGTGCGGCTGAACAATGCCGGCGACTTCGCGCTGCCGCCCACGCGGGTGGAGGCGCTGTATGCGCCCGAGATGTTCGGCGAGGTTCCCAACGCCCGCATCAAGGTGAGCGACAAGCGCTGATGCAGCGTTGATGGCGCCCTGACAAGGGGGCGGTCCTGCGACCTATGATGGCCGCGGGACCGCCCCTTTTTTTCATCACCCTCCGCTCCATGGCACAAGTCATTCTCTCTCCGGTTCCCGCAGGCAGCGCCCTGCAGGACCGCCTCAAGACCGCCTACTTCCACGACAGCTACCAGTTGCAATTGCCGGACGACGGCAGCAGCCCCATGGCGCTGTACCTGCGCTGCATGGGCCGCACGCCGGGCTGGATCGACTTTCTCATGCGCCTGCGCAACCGCGTGGTGGCGCCCTTCGGCATCAAGGACCTGGGCACGCTCAGCGGCGTCGATGCGCAGCGCCAGCCATCGAGCTACCGCGTGGGCGACCGCGCCGGCATCTTCCGTGTCCATGCCCTGAGCGACAGCGAAGTGGTGCTGGGCGACAGCGACCGGCACCTGGACGTGCAGGTCTCCCTCATGAAGCTGCCCCGGCCCGAGGGCCTGTCGTCGGCCACCTTCACCGTTGCCATGTCCACCGTGGTCCATGTGCACAACGCGCTGGGCCGTATCTACATGCTGGGCGTGGCACCGGCCCACCGCGTCATCGCCCCGGCCGTGGTGGCCAAGCTGGCCGGCTGACCTGGCCTGAAGGCAGCACGTCAGCAAAACGGAAGCCTTCAGGGCCTGCGTCCGACGCGCGCAGACGCGGCGAATCACGATACTTGCGGCCTTTGCCCGGCGGACATCCCCCGAGCAGGGAACGCGGCCCGCCCCACAAGGGCAGGGCCGCCACCATTGCGAATCGGTTCCCGGGCACACCATTGATCACAAGAGAGAGGGTATATGCCAGACACGACCACCGATCCCCGACCGGCGCCACCCGCGCCACCAGTGGCTGCGCCACCGGATACGCCGCAAGCGGCCACGCCATCGCCTGCAGAGCCTGCACCGCGCATCACGTTCTCGGGCCCCGTCGTCATTCCTTCCCTGCTGGTGCTGGGCCTGCTGCTGCTGTACTGCGGCCTCATGCCCGACAGCGCCGACCGGCTGTTCTCCAGCGCCCAGGACTGGGTGGTGGGGCACATGGACTGGTTCTATGCCGTCTCGGTCACGCTGTTCCTGGTCTTTCTGATCTTCGTCGCGTCCAGCCGTTTCGGTGATATCCGCCTGGGTCCCGATGATGCGGAGCCCGAGTTCAGCTTCATCTCCTGGACCGCCATGCTGTTCGCCGCCGGCATGGGCATCGGCCTGATGTACTTCGGCGTGGGCGAGCCGCTGCAGCATTTCCTCAAGCCGCCCACGGCCGTGCCTTCCACGCCGGCCGCCGCGCGCGAGGCGCTGCAGTCCACCTTCTTCCACTGGGGCTTCCATGCCTGGGCCGTCTACGGGACCATGGGCCTGGTGCTGGCCTATTTCGGCTTTCGCTACAACCTGCCGCTGACCATGCGCTCGGGCCTGTACCCGCTGCTGGGCAAGCGCATCAACGGCCCCATCGGCCACAGCGTGGATGCCTTCGCGCTGGTGGGCACCATCGCAGGTATCGCCACCACGCTGGGCTATGGCGCGCTGCAGCTGGCCGCCGGCCTGCACACCCTCACGGGATGGGACACCTCCACGGCGCTGTTCCGCATCTCGGTCATCGTCATCGTGGTCGGCCTGGCCGGGCTGTCGGCCGTCTCGGGCCTGGACAAGGGCGTGCGCCGCCTGAGCGAGTTCAACCTCGTGCTGGCCTTCATCCTGCTGGCCTTCGTCATCGTGGCCGGGCCCACGGTCTTCCTCTTCGAGGCGCTGAGCGAGAACATCGGCAACTACCTGTCTGGCCTGGTCCAGCTGTCGTTCCGCACCTTCGCCTACGAGCCGCCCAGCCAGGAAGGCTGGTTCGGCGGCTGGACCATCCTCTACTGGGCCTGGTGGATCTCCTGGTCGCCCTTCGTGGGCATGTTCATCGCGCGCATCTCGCGCGGGCGCACCATCCGCCAGTTCGTGACCGGCGTGCTGCTGGTGCCCACGGCCTTCAACCTGCTGTGGATGACGGCCTTCGGCAACAGCGCCATCTGGATAGACACCCACGTGGCCATGGGCGCGTTGGGGCAGACGGCCTCGAACGTGGATGCGCTGCTGTTCCGCTTCTTCGAGTACCTGCCCTGGTTCAAGCCCGTGGCCTGGCTCACCATCGTGCTGATCGCGGTGTTCTTCGTCACCTCGGCGGACTCCGGGGCCTTCGTGGTGGACAACATCGCCTCGCGCGGCCATGCGCGTTCGCCGGTCTGGCAGCGGCTGTTCTGGGCTGCCGTGCTGGGCGTGACGGCCATGGTGCTGATGCTGGCCGGCGGCCTCAAGGCGCTGCAGGCCATGACCCTGGTGGCGGCCCTGCCGGTGGCGGTCATCATGCTGGCCCTGTGCTACGGGCTGTGGCGCGGGCTGCAGGCCGACCGCGCGCACTTCTCGCCTGACCTGGCTCCGGCCACCAGCTTCTGGAGCGGCCAGCACTGGCGCAAGCGCCTGGAGCAGATCGTGCACCAGCCCTCGCGCGCCGATGTGCGCAGGTTCCTGGCCGGCGTGGTGCTGCCGGCCATGAACGAGGTGGCCGCCGAGATGCAAAGGCGCGGCGTGCAGGCCGTGGTCACCGAGGACCTGGATGGCGAGGGCGCCGTGCGCCTGACCGTGCCCGATCCCTCGCTGCGCGACTTCGTCTACGGCGTGCGCGCCACGCGCCGCACGGTGCCTACCTTCCTGGTGAGCGAGGCGGCCAGCGAGCAGGAGCGCCGCCATGTCTACGAGCCCATCACGTTCTTCGAGGACGGCCGCCTGGGCCACGACATCCAGTACCTGCGCAGCGAGGAAGTCATTGCCGACATCCTGCGCCACTACGAGCGCTACCTGTCGCTGAGCGCCGACCAGCGCACGCATCTGCTGAACCGGGCTCCGGGCCACAGCTGAGCCGTGCTGCGCAGTGCCGCCGTCGCGGCACCCCGGGCCTTTGGGTAAACACCGGGGTGCCAGCCGGCGGCCGCCTGCGGATACTGGGCGCTGCCATGCAGCTCGAATACTCTACCCATTCGCAGGAGCCACGCCATCGTTTCGACTACTGGCACGAGGTGGTCTGCCGCCACTGCATCCCGGCCGACAGCCACCGCGCGCAGGGGGATGGTGCCGGTCCCGGCGGCTTCGGGGCCACGCTGTCCGTGCGGTCCCTGGGACTGCTGGAGATCAGTGCCATGTCGGCGCCCAGCCACCGCTGGGTGCGCAACGCAGCCCACCTGCGCCTGCATGCCCGCGACGAGCTGTGGCTGGGCTATCTGCTCCAGGGCCAGGCTGAGGTGCGCCAGGGCGGGCAAGTGGCCCGGCTGAGTGCGGGCAATCTGGTGCTTTATGACGCCGCGCAGCCTTTCGAATTCTCGGTGGCGCCCCGCGATATCCTGCTGATGCGCATTCCGCGCAGCGAATTGTTGAATCGCTTTGCCCGTGCACCCTCGCACGCGGGCCGGGCGCTGCATGGCCATGCCCCGGCCGTGGCGCCGCTGCGGGCCATGCTCGGCGAGGCCATCGCCATGCCGCCTGCACCGCACGGTGATGCCTTGGCGCAGCGCTTCGGCATGGCGCTGCTCGACGTGCTGGCCCTGGCGCTGGAGATGCAGGAAATGGCCGTGCAGCCCCGCTCGGAAAGGGACCTGCACGGCCGCATCCAGGCGTTCATCCAGGACAACCTGGGCTCGCCCGAGCTGTCGCTGCAATGGCTGGCGCAGCAGCACAACGTCTCGCCGCGTACCGTGACGCGGGCCTTTGCGCGGCACAACCAGACGCCCATGGGCCTGGTATGGCAGCTGCGGTTGCAGGCCAGCCGCCAGGCCCTGATGCAGGGGCGCTGCTCCAGCGTGACCGAGGCGGCCTTCGCGCATGGGTTCTCCGATGCGGCGCACTTCAGCCGAGCCTTTCGCAAGGCGTTCGGCTGCACGCCCCGCAGCCTGCTGGCCGCCTGAGCAAGGTCGCTGTCCCTCACGAACAAGCGTGGGTGCCGCCGGCTCCCTAGCATGGGCCTGCCGTGCGTCCCGTGCGGCTTTTCCAGTGCAACAACGGTGGCGCCCCGGAGCCGGGCGCCGGGAGACATGCCATGAACGACAGCGAACTGCACCATCTCGAACTGCTGGAGGTGGGGCGCGAGATCCAGTCCCGCCGCATTTCCTCGGAAGAGGTGACCCGCCACATGCTGGCGCGCATCGAGGCCGTGGACGCGCGGCTGCACAGCTACGTGACGGTGATGGCGCAGCAGGCGCTGGAGGACGCCCACCGTGCCGACGCCGAGATCGCGCAGGGCCGCCGCCGCGGTGCGCTGCACGGCGTGCCGCTGGCGCTCAAGGACCTGCTGTGGACCCGGGGCGTCCCCACCACGCATGGAATGACGCTGCACCGCGACCATCGCCCCACGGAAGATGCCACCGTGGTGCGCAGGCTGCGCGAGGCCGGCGCCGTCATCCTGGGCAAGCTGCAGCAGACCGAAGGCGCCTTCGCCGACCACCATCCCGAGATCACTGCCCCCGTCAACCCCTGGGGCGCCCAGCTATGGCCCGGGGCCTCGTCCAGCGGCTCGGGCGTGGCCACGGCGGCGGGGCTGTGCTTCGGATCGCTGGGCACGGACACCGGGGGCTCCATCCGCTTTCCATCGGCCGCCAACGGCATCACGGGGCTCAAGCCCACCTGGGGCAGGGTGAGCCGCCACGGCGCCTTCGAATTGGCCGCGTCCCTGGACCACATAGGCCCGATGGCGCGCAGTGCCGCCGATGCCGCAGCCATGCTCGCGGCCATCGCCGGGGCGGACCCGCTGGACCCTACGGCCAGCCAGTGCAGCGTGCCCGACTATCTGGCCATGATGACGCGCGGATTCTCCGGCCTGCGCCTGGGCATGGACCGGCAATGGGCACTGGACGGCGTGGATGCCCCCTCCCGCCAGGCGGTGGAGCAGGCCCTGGCGGTGGCGCAGCGCCTGGGGGCCAGCGTGCAGGAGGTCCGGTTTCCCGATGCCGCCCAGGCGGTGGAGGACTGGCCGGCGCTGTGCGCGGTGGAGACCGCCGTGGCGCACGGCGCCACTTTCCCTGCACGGCGCGATGCCTATGGCCCCGGGCTCGCGGGGCTGATCGACCTGGGGCTGGGCCTGTCTGCCACCGACTACCAGCGGCTGCTGCTGCGCCGCGCGGACTTCACGGGCCGGGTGCGCGCACTCTTCGCTCAGGTGGACCTGCTGCTGGTCCCCGCCACGGCCTTTGCGGCCCCCACGCTGCAACGCATGGCGCATTTCGGCTCCGATGCCGAGCTGTTCTCGGGCATGCTGCGCTACACCTGCCCCTTCGACCTGACGGGCAGCCCCACGATCACGCTGCCCGGAGGACGCACTCCTGAGGGCGCGCCCGTGGCCTTCCAGTTCGTGGCTCCCGACTTCCGCGAAGACCTGCTGGTGCGCGCGGGCTGGGCGTTCCAGCAGGCCACGGACTGGCACAGACAGCACCCTGCTGCCTGAGCGCCCGAGCTGCCTGAGCCGCCAGTCCGGTGGCGCGACACGGGCCTGTCACACAGCCTTCCTAGACTGGCGTGATGTCCTTGATCGAGATGGAAGGTGTCGCCAAGTCCTGGGGCGGCACCACGGCACTGCAGGCGCTGGATCTGCGCATTGAACCCGGATCCTTTTGCGTGCTGCTCGGTCCCTCGGGCTGCGGCAAGTCCACCACGCTGCGCATCATCGCGGGCCTGGAAAGCGCCACGGCGGGCCGTGTGCGCATCGATGGGCAGGACGTCACCCACCTGCCGCCTGCACGGCGCGGCATTGCCATGGTGTTCCAGAACTACGCGCTGTTCCCGCACCTGACGGTGGCGCAGAACATCGGCTTCGGCCTGTCCGTGCGCAAGGTCCCGGCGGCCGAGGCGCGCCGGCGCATCGACGAGGCCGCCGCGCTGCTGGGCCTGGACGCGCTGCTGGCACGCCGGCCCGGCCAGCTGTCGGGCGGCCAGCAGCAGCGCGTGGCGCTGGGCCGTGCCCTGGTGGCCCGCGCCCGGGTCTGCCTGATGGATGAGCCCCTGTCCAACCTCGACGCCCAGCTGCGCCAGGAAATGCGCACCGAGCTGCGCGAGCTGCAGCGGCGCCTGGGCCTGACCGTGGTCTATGTCACGCACGACCAGGCCGAGGCCATGGGCATGGCCGACCAGGTGGTGCTGCTCAGCCAGGGGCGCGTGGAGCAGTGCGCCGCGCCCCAGGAGATCTACAGCCAGCCCGCCACCACCTTTGCCGCGCGCTTCATCGGCACGCCGGCCATGAACATCGCGCGCCTCGACGGCCTGCTCATCGCGGGCAGCCATGCCAGCGCCGCACCCGCCGGCCTGCAGCAGCCGGCCCAGGCGCGCTGGCTGGGCGTCAGGCCCGAGGACATGCGCCTGTCGCTCCATGGCGATGTCGGCAGCGGCCCCGTGGTCGCTGCCGACATCGAAAGCCTCGAATACCTGGGCGCCGACCTGGTGCTGCGCTGCCGCGTGGGCAGCGAACAACTGATGGTGCGCACCGCAGGCAGCCAGCTCGGCGGCCTGCAGCCGGGCCAGCTCGTGGGCCTGCGCTGGGCGCGCGAGGCCACGCATTTCTTTGACGAAAAGGGGCGGCGCTGCACGGCCTGAGGCCGAGGCACCGGCCCCCAATCCCTTCGCCGATTCACCGTTTCAGCCGTTTCAGCCGTTCCGGCTTTCGCACCCGAAGCACCTTCCAGGAGAGTCCGCCATGCAACGCCATGCCTTCCTCAAAACCCTCGCAGCCGCAGCCGCCCTGGCCGCCACGGGCCTGCTGAACACCGCCAGCGCGCAGACGCCGCTGGAGGTGCCGTTCTACTACCCCGTGGCCGTGGGCGGCCCCATCACCAAGGTGATCGACGGCTATGCGGCCGAGTTCAACAAGGCCCATCCGCAGTACCGGATCACGCCCGTCTATGCGGGCACCTACCAGGAGACCATCGTCAAGGCGCTGACGGCCCACAAGTCGGGCAAGCCGCCGGCCAGCTCGGTGCTGCTGTCCACCGACATGTTCACGCTGATCGACGAGGACGCCATCGCCCCCATCGACGACTTCGTGAAGACCGATGCCGACCGGGCCTGGCTCAAGGGCTTCTACCCGGCCTTCATGGCCAACAGCCAGACGGGCGGCAAGACCTGGGGCGTGCCCTTCCAGCGTTCCACCGTGGTCATGTACTACAACAAGGAAGCCTTCAAGGAAGCCGGCCTGGACCCGAACAAGGCGCCGCAGAACTGGAAGGAACTCAAGGAAGCCGCCCACAGGCTGACGAAGAAGGACGCCAGCGGCAAGGTCGTGCAGTACGGCATACAGATCCCGTCCACGGGCTTTGCCTACTGGATGCTGCAGACCCTGACCACGCCCAATGACGTGCTGCTGGCCAACGAGGCCGGCACCCAGGTCACGCTGGACAGCCCCCGGGTAGTGGAGGCGCTGGACTTCTGGGTGGGCCTGGTCAAGGAAGGCGTGCACCCGGCCGGCGTGGTGGAGTGGGGCACGACGCCCAAGGACTTCATGGAAAAGAAGGCCGCCATCATCGTCACCACCACGGGCAACCTGACCAATATCCGCGCCAATGCCAAATTCGACTTCGGCGTGGGCCAGATCGCAGGCAACGTGCGTAAGGGCTCGCCCACGGGCGGCGGCAACTTCTACCTGTTCAAGAAGGCGCCCCGGGAGCAGCAGGAGGCGGCCTTCCAGTTCATGAAGTGGGTCACCCAGCCCCCGCTGGCCGCGCAGTGGAGCATGGACAGCGGCTACGTGGCCGTCTCGCCCGCCGCCTATGACACGCCCGCGCTCAAGAAGTACGGCCAGGACTTCCCGCAGGCCCTGGTGGCGCGCGACCAGCTGCCGGTATCGGTGGCCGAGTTCTCCACGCATGAGAACCAGCGCGTGACCAAGGTGCTCAACGACGCCGTGCAGGCCGCCCTCAACGGCAGCAAGACCTCGGCCCAGGCCCTGCAGGATGCGCAAAGGGAGGCCGACCGCATCCTGCGCCGCTACAAGTGATGGCGCAGTGCCGCTGACCGCATGAGCTCCGCTCCCGCCTCCCTTGTCCGCGGCCGCCAGGCCGTCCATGCCTGGCTGATGCTGCTGCCGGCGCTGGTGCTGCTGGTGGCCTTCACGCACTGGCCGGCCGTGGCCACGCTGATCGACAGCCTGCATGCCACGCCGCGCGGCGGCCAGCCGGGGCCGTGGGTGGGGCTGGAGAACTACGCCGTCATGGTGGACGACCCGGTGTTCTGGCAGGCCGTGCGCAACAACCTGTGGTTTGCGGCGGCCACGATTCCGCTGTCCATGGCGCTGGCGCTGGCCATGGCGCTGTGGGTCAACGAGAGGCTGGCCGGCCGCGCCTTCGTGCGTATGGCGTATTTCACGCCCACGGTGCTGCCCATGATTGCCGTGGCCAATATCTGGCTGTTCTTCTACACGCCGCAGTACGGGCTGCTGGAGCAGCTGCGCGGCGCACTGGGCCTTCCCGCGCACAACTGGCTGGGCGATCCCTCCACGGCGCTGGCCTGCGTGACCGTGGTGGCGGTGTGGAAGGAGGCGGGCTTTTTCATGATCTTCTACCTGGCCGCGCTACAGACCCTCAACCCCAGCCTCAAGGAGGCGGCGGCCATCGAGGGGGCCTCGCGCTGGTACTTCCTGCGCCGCGTGCAGTGGCCGCTGCTGATGCCGACCACGCTGTTCGTGCTGGTCAATGCGGTGATCAATGCCTTCCGCCTGGTGGACCATCTCTTCATCCTCACGCGCGGCGGGCCGGACAACGCCTCCACGCTGCTGCTCTATCACCTCTACGAAGTGGGCTTCAAGTTCTGGGACACGGGCTATGCGGCCGCCATCACCGTGGTGCTGGTCGCCGTGCTGGCGGCCGTGGCGCTGCTGCAGTTCTTCGTGCTCGACAAGAAGGTGCACTACCAATGAGCGCCGCACCCATTGCCCCGCGCCATGCGCCGCCCGCGCTGTATGGCGCCACCTGGCTGGACACGCTGGCCGCCTGGCTGCTGGCCCTGCTGTGGATACTGCCGCTGGCCTATGCGTTCTGGACGGCCTTTCATCCGCCCGAATACTCGGCACGCTTCGACCTGGCAGCGCCCTGGACGCTGGAGAACTTCCGCCGTGCCTGGCAGGCCGCGCCGTTTGCGCGCTATTTCCTGAACACGGCCGTGCTGGTGGTCATGATCCTTGCGGCCCAGCTGGTGCTGGGCACGCTGGCGGCCTATGCCTTTGCACGCTACCGCTTTCGCGGCCAGGGCCTGGCCTTTGCCCTGGTGCTGGTTCAGCTGATGATCATGCCGGACATCCTGCTGGTGGCGAACTACCAGACCCTGTCGCGCCTGGGCGCCGTCGATACGCTGCTGGGCATCGGCCTGCCGTACTTCGCCTCGGCCTTTGCCATCTTTTTGCTGCGCCAGACCTTCCTGGGCATTCCCCGGGAACTGGACGAGGCCGCGCGGGTGGAGGGCGCCAGCACCCTGCAGATCCTGTGGCGCGTCTACGTGCCGCTGGCGCGGCCCGTGTACCTGGCGTTTGCGCTGGTGTCGGTGAGCTTTCACTGGAACAACTTCCTGTGGCCGCTGATCATCACCAACAGCGTGCAGGCGCGGCCGCTCACCGTGGGGCTGCAGGTGTTCTCCAGCGTGGAGTCTGGCGTGGAATGGGCCACCATCACGGCCGCCACGTTGATGAGCTCGGGCCCGCTGCTGGTGGCCTTCGTGCTGTTCCAGCGCCAGTTCGTGCAGAGCTTCATGCGTGCGGGGATCAAGTGAGGGCGGTGCTAAAGTTCCTTGTCCCAGCCTTTCACCCCGAGGTCCACCATGTCCGGTCCCGCATCCGCAGGTCTGTTCATCTACGCCAAGCAGCCTGACCGGCTGGCGCTGTTCTACATGGAGGTGCTGGCCATGCGCATGCTGCATCACACGAGCGAGCTCATGGTGCTGCAGTCGCCGGGCCTGCAACTGGTGCTGCACGCCATTCCCGAGGCGATTGCGCGGCACATCACCATCACCGAGCCACCCCAGCCGCGCGAGAACGTGGCCCTCAAATTCTTTGCCACCGTGACCAGCTTCGCGGCCGTCCGTCCCCTGGTCATCGCCCATGGCGGCCAGCTGTGGGAGCAGTCCTGGCAGGGGCCGGGCTTTCGCGTCTGCAACGCCATGGACCCCGAAGGCAACCTGTTCCAGCTGCGCGAGCCGCTGCCCGCATGATGCAGATCCTCACCTGGAACACCCAATGGTGCCTGGGCCTGGACGGCCGCATGGACCCGGAGCGCATCGTGGCGCATGCGCTGTCCATGGCCGATATCGACGTGCTGTGCCTGCAGGAAATCGCCATCCACTATCCCGGCCTGCAGGGCGCGCCCGGCGACCAGGTGGCGCAGATCCGCCAGGCCCTGCCCGACGGCTGGAAGGTCTTCTTCGGCGCCGCCGTGGACGAGTTCACGGCCGTGGGCCGGCAGCGCTTTGGCAACCTGGTGGCCACGCGCCTGCCGGTGCTGCAACTGGCCCACCACCGCCTGCCGTATCCGCACGATGGCGGCGTGCGCAGCATGCCGCGCTGCTGCACGGCGGCCACGGTGATGGATGCCGCGCTGGGCCCCGTGCGGGTGATGAGCACCCACCTCGAGTATTTCTCGCGCCGCCAGCGCATGGCCCAGGCGCTGGCGCTGCGTTCCCTGCAGATCGAGGCCCTGGGCCAGGCCGAGGCGCCGCCCCAGCCCGCCAGCGACGGCTCGCCCCAGCAGACCAAGCCGCATACGCCGCATGCCGTGCTCTGCGGCGACTTCAACTTCGAGCCGCATGAGGACGAATACGCCGGCCTGTCCGCCCCCTGGGCGGCCGGCGAGCAGGGAGCCCTGAGCGCCGGCCAGTGGCACAACAGCTGGAGCGTGCTGCACCCGGACCAGCCCCAGCCGCCCACCTTCCGGTTGTTCGACCGCCAGTGGGGCCCCGAGCCCGGCGCCTGCGATTTCGCCTGGGTCAGCGACAGCCTGCGCGGCCAAGTGCGTGGCTGGGCCGTGGACAGCGACACAAGGCTCTCGGACCACCAGCCCGTGCTGCTGCAACTGGATTGATCCAGGTCAGGGTCCGCCGCCAAGCCGGCCTTCGCCTACAGACAGTGTGGCGGGCCTGCTCCAAGGTCATGGGGACTGTTTTGAAGGAGCATCCATGAGCCCCAATCCACTGTCCACGATTCTTCACCGCACCTGGTGGGTGCTGCTGCTGCGCGGCCTGGTCGCCATCGCCTTCGGCGTACTGACCTGGGCGCAGCCGGCGGTATCGCTGGCGGCGCTGGTGCTGACCTTCGGCGCCTTCACCTTTGTCGATGGCCTGCTGGGCGTGTATTCGGCCATCCAGGGGCGCGACCAGATGCGCCATTGGTGGGTGCTGCTGCTGTGGGGCCTGGCCGGCGTGGTGGTGGGCGTGCTCACCGTGGTCGCGCCCGGCGTCACGGCGCTGGTGATGACGCTGTACATCGGCGCCTGGGCCCTGGTCACGGGCCTGCTGCAGATCGTGGCGGCCGTGCGGCTGCGCAAGGAGATCACGGGCGAGTGGCTGCTGATCCTGGGCGGCGTGCTGTCCGTGCTGTTCGGCGCCTTCGTGCTGGCCCAGCCGGGCGCGGGCATGATGGCCATGCTCTGGGTGCTGGCCACGTATGCGGTGGTCTTCGGCGTGCTCATGGTGCTGCTGTCCTTCAAGCTCAAGAAGGGCATACGCCATTCTTCCTGAGCCGCGGGTGCAAAGGCGGACAATGCCGGCTCCATGATCGAATCCCGGCGACCTTCTCCCTTCATGCGTCTTCCCCGCGCGGCCCTGGCGGCCGCGCTGCTGTTCGCGGCGGCAGGTGCCGCCCAGGCGCTGCCCAGCTTTTCCGAAGTCCGCGAAGGCCATCGTTCCTCCGAGACCGAACTGCTCTCGCGCGAGGGCGAGGTGCTGCAGCGCCAGCGCACCGACGCCAGCGTGCGCCGTGGCGACTGGGTGGCCCTGGCCGACATCTCGCCCGCGCTGCGCACGGCCCTGGTGCTCAGCGAGGACAAGCGCTTCTACGAGCACAGCGGCGTGGACTGGGCGGCCGTGTCCTCCGCCGCCTGGGGCAACCTCTGGAACCAGCGCACGCGCGGCGCCAGCACCATCACCATGCAGTTGGCGGGCCTGCTGGACGGCGACTGGCGCCAGGGCCCGGGCGGGCGCAGCGTGGTGCAGAAACTGGGCCAGACCGTGTCGGCCCAGGTGCTGGACCGGCGCTGGCGCAAGGACCAGATCCTGGAGGCCTACCTGAACCTGGTGCCCTTCCGGGGCGAGATCGTGGGCATCGATGCACTGTCGCGCACCCTGTTCGGCAAGGCCGCGCACGGGCTGGACGCGCGCGAGGCCGCCATTGCCGCCGCCCTGGTGCGTGCCCCCAACGCCTCGCCCGATCGCGTGGGCCGGCGCGCCTGCGGCGTGCTGCAGTCGCTGGCGCCCGAGGATGCGGCGGCGCGGGATTGCACGGCCATGGAACTGCTCACCGCCAGCGTGCTGCTGCGCCGGCAATGGGCGGCCAGCGAAGGCCAGGCCCCGCATCTGGCGCGCCGCCTGCTGGCCGAGCCGCAGTCCAAAGGCCAGGCCCGCGTGCGTTCCACGCTGAGCGCGCCCGTGCAGCGCTTTGCCGTGCAAAGCCTGCAGCAGCAACTGCGTGAGCTGCAGGGCCGCAACGTGGAGGACGGCGCCATCGTCGTGCTGGACAACGCCACGGGCGAGGTGCTGGCCTGGGTGGGCTCGTCGGGCGAATTGAGCCAGGCGGCCGAGGTGGACGGCGTCACGGCCATGCGCCAGCCCGGCTCCACGCTCAAGCCCTTTCTCTATGCCCAGGCCATTGCCGAGCGGCGGCTGACGGCGGCCTCGCTGATCGAGGATTCATCGGCCCACATTCCCACGCAGAACGGGCTCTACATTCCGCAGAACTACGACCGGCGCTTCAAGGGCTGGGTCTCGGCGCGCACGGCGCTGGCGTCGTCGCTCAACGTGCCTGCCGTGCGCACCCTGGTCATGGTCACGCCCGATGCCTTCTTCTCGCAACTGCAGCGCCTGGGCCTGCCGCTGCGCGAAAGCGGCGGCTACCACGGCTTCAGCCTGGCGCTGGGCAGCGCCGAGGTGCCGCTGCTGCAGCTCACCAATGCCTACCGCGCCCTGGCCAACGGCGGGCAACTGACGCCCGTGCGCTGGGCGGCGCAGCCCACGGGCGCGGGGTCCGCAGCGAAAAAGTCGGCTGCGCCCGTGCAGGCCATCGACGCACGCGCGGCCTTCATCGTGGGCGACATCCTGTCCGATCCCATGGCGCGCGCGCCCACCTTCGGCACGGACAGCGTGCTGGCCACGCGCTTCTGGTCGGCCGTCAAGACCGGCACCAGCAAGGACATGCGCGACAACTGGGCCGTGGGCTGGTCGCAGCGCTACACCGTGGGCGTGTGGGTGGGCAATGCGCGCGGCGAGGCCATGCACTCGGTCAGCGGCACCAGCGGCGCGGCACCTGTCTGGGCCGCCGTGATGGGTTTCCTGCATGCCCGCACACCCAGCCGCGCGCCCAAGGCACCGGAGGGTGTGCTGCAACAGGCGGTGCGCTTCGGCCCCGATGCCTCGGGCCTGCCGCTGGAGAGCGCACGCAGCGAGTGGTTCGTGGCGGGCACGCAGCAGAGCCTGTTCGCCATGGCGGGCAGCGGCCTGCCTGCCGCATCCGCATCGACACGCGGGACTTCGGCGGCCTCGCCCGTGCGCATTGCGCGCCCGGCCAACGGCACCATCCTCGCGCTGGACCCCGACATTCCGCCGGACCGCCAGCGCGTGCAGCTGTCGGCCCGGCCCTCGGGCACGGCCGCCACGCAGGAATGGCAGGATGCCAGCCTGCGCTGGCGCATGGTCAGCGCCGCCCCGCCCGGCGCGGCCGAGCCGCCGCCCAAGGAGATCGGCCGGGGTGCTGCCGCCGCCTGGATGCCCTGGCCCGGCCGCCACCGGCTGGAACTGGTCGATGCCAAGGGGCAGGTGCTGGACAGCGTGCAGGTGGAGGTGCGCGGCGCCGGCGTGGTGGCTTCGCGCGCGGGCGGGCGCTGATCAGGCGCCGGTCGTGATCACTGCGCAGCGCAGGGGCCCGCCGCACGGAAGCCCGCCGCAGTGAAGGCCACCAGCTCGTCGATCACATGCTCCACGGGGTCGGCGCGGTGGCCGCCGCCCAGCATGCGGCTGACTCGGCCGTTGTCGGAACGGATGTACATCATGGCGCCGTACATGCATTCCAGGCGCCACTGGAAATCGTGCTGCGACAGCTGCGGCAGAGCCTGGCGCAGCAGGGCCGCAAAGCGTTTGGCAGCCTCGTCGTAGGCGGCAAACACCACCTCCCTGACTGCCTGGTCGGGATCGACCGAGCACAGGGCCGTGACGCGGTTGAAGTCGGCCTCGCCCTCGCTGTGGGCGGCGCGCAGCGCAGGGGCGATGAAGGCCCGAAGAATGTCCTCCACGGCGGGCTGCGGCGACTGCTGCTCCAGCCTTTGCAGCAGCGCATGGCGCTGTCCGTTGACGGCCATCACGCGCTGCTCGAACAAGGCCTTGAGCAGGCCCAGCTTGTTGCGGAAGTGGTAGTGGATGGCGCCCGTGTCCACCTCGGCCAGCGCCATGACGGCGCGCAGCGACGTGCCCGCGTAGCCATGCCGCGCAAACAGCTGCTCGGCGGCTTGCAGAAGGCGTTCGCGGGCCTGGGCGCGGGGTTCCTCGGCCGCGGTGTCATCGGTGCTGGACGTCATGGCTGCGGATCATAGACAGCGCCAGGCCCTTGCCGCACCAAACCATGGCATGGTGGTGACATGAATTGATTCAGTCGACTGACTGAATTAACATGCGCAGCCATCACACAACGACAAGGAGACACAGCATGACCACCCGCAAGTGGCTCGGCGCCCTGATGGCGCTGGGCTGCACCCTGGCCACCGCGCAGGAGCCGTTCCCGTCGCGGCCGCTGACCCTCATCAACCCCTGGGCGGCGGGCAGCTCCACCGATGTGATGGCGCGTACGCTGGCCGAGGAATTCCGCAAGCAGCTGGGCCAGAGCGTGGTCGTGGTCTCGCGCGACGGGGGCTCGGGCGTGATCGGCATGAATGTGCTGGCCCAGGCGCCGGCCGACGGGCTGACGCTGGCCTTCACGCCCATGACCCCCATCACCGTGCAGCCCCACTACGTCAAGGGCCTGAAGCTGGGGCCCGACAGCGTGCAGCCGCTGTGCGGCGTGACGGAGAACATCCTGGGCGTCAGCGTGCGCGCAGACAGCCCTTTCAAGACGATAGGCGAGCTGGTGGCGGCGGCGAAGAAGGGCTCGCTGAGCTACGGATCGCCGGGACCGAACTCGGCGCCCTTCCTGGCCATGGACCAGCTGGAGCGCGACCAGGGCCTCAAGCTCGTGCATGTGCCCTACAAGGGCGATGCCGGCTCGATACAGGAATTGCTGGCCGGGCGGCTGGACTTCGTCAGCAGCATCGCGGCCTCGGCTGCGCCCCAGATACGCGCGGGCAAGCTGCGCCTGCTGGCCGTGGCCTCGGAGCGCCGCCACCCGGCCTTCCCCGAGGTGCCCACCTTCAAGGAACTGGGCATGGCGGTGCAGGAGGAATCGTTTGCGGGCCTGTTCGTGCCGCGTGGCGTGCCCGAGGCGGTGCTGGGCCGGCTGGACGCCGCCTGCGCCGCCGCCGCGCGGTCCGATGCCGTCAGGCAGGTGGCCCAGCGCGGCGACCAGGTGGTCTTCCACCAGGACCGCCGCCAGTGGGACCGGCGCATCCACGACGAATTCCGCAAACAGGGCGCAGCGGCCGAACGCCATGCGCAGTGACCTCCTTTCCGCCATCTCTTCATCCATGACCGATTCCAGCCTGCCCCCCATCCGCCGCGTGATCACGGCCAACGACGCACAGGGCCGCTCCTTCATTGCCGAGGACGGCGCCTCGCCCGCCGTGCGCCTGGTCGAGGAACGCCCCGGCTACCGCATCACCAACCTGTGGCGCACCGAGGCCTCACCCGCGCAGATCAATGCGCCCGACACCATTGCCATCCACCAGGGCGTGGCACCGCCGCCCTATGGCACGGTGCTGCGCGTCCTGGACATTCCGCCCGAACCTGCCGATCCGCAGGAGCTGGCGCGCGCCCTGCATGCCACCTTTACACGCATGTACGGCGACGCCCACCGCGACGTGCAGCCCGGCGAGCATCCGGGCATGCACCGCACGGATACCGTGGACTACGCACTGATGCTGGAGGGCGAGCTGGTCGCCATCCTGGACCGCAAGGAAACCGTGCTGCGCGCCGGTGACGTGCTCATCCAGCGCGGCACCAACCATGCCTGGGCCAACCGCTCGGGCCGGCCTGCGCGCATTGCCTTCGTGCTGGTGGCGGGCGAGCAGGGCTCCTGACTCAGGGGGCCTGGCCTGCCCATGCCGCCACGGCAGGGCGTGGCCGCACGAAGCGCTGCTCGATCACTGGCTCGCCCCATTGCTGGCCCGGCCATTCCTCGGCCAGGGTGAAGCCTGACGATTCGTAGAGCCGGCGTGCTGCATCCAGGCCCCGGAAGGTCCACAGCTGGGTGGCCTCGAAGGCCTGCTGGTCGCAGAACGCCAGGGCTTGCTGCAGCAGCTGGCGCCCCGTGCCGGCGCCGCGCAGGCCGTCTTCCAGGATGAACCAGCGCAGATGCGCCTGGCGGTCCTCGGGGTGCTGGCCCAGGTCCTCTCCATCGATGGCCACGGAGCCCACGATGCGGTCGCCGTCCAGCGCCGTCCACAGCTGGTTGCAGGGCT
The DNA here is from genome assembly GCF_020523835.1 of Delftia sp. Lp-1. Classification (NCBI taxonomy): domain Bacteria; kingdom Pseudomonadati; phylum Pseudomonadota; class Betaproteobacteria; order Burkholderiales; family Comamonadaceae; genus Delftia; species Delftia sp. Lp-1. Next base: position 843,447 of record NZ_JAJALJ010000001.1, read on the forward strand.
TGTCCAGCCGGCCTGCGAACTCGGCCAGGCCGCTGGCCACGCGGCTTTCGAAGAAGACGCCAAAGCCTGCGTGGCGCGCATAAAAGCGCGCATGCATGTCCACGATGCGGCCCAGGCAGCCGGGCCGGTATCCGGGCAGGACCTGTATCTGCGCGGGTACGGGCTGGGGCTCGGGCTGGGGCTCCTCCTGCCGGTGCGCCTGCAGCGCCCGGGCGTACAGTGCCAGCCCTTGGGCGACGGCCTGCTGCTGCGGCGCCTGCATGCGGTCCAGCGCCGCCGTCACCTGCTGGCGCCCGAAGGCCTCAATGGCGGCCAGCGTGCGCCGGCCCTTGGCGGTCAGGGCCAGCTGCTTGACGCGGCCATCCTCGCCATCGGCGGCTTCCTTCAGCTCGCCCGCCTCCACCAGCTTGCGCACCATGCGGCTGACGCTGGATTTCTCCAGCCCCAGGACCAGGGCCAGCTGCGAGGCTGCCATGCGCCCCTGTGCGCCGATCTCCAGGATGGCATGCACGGCCGAGGGCGGATAGTCCGTGGCCGCCAGCGTGGCCTGCATGAAGCCCAGCTCGCGCACCATCTGGCGCGAGGCGGCGCGGATGCCATCCACCAGGGAAAGATCGTGCTGCGGCATGGGTGCTCCTTGGGGTCGTGCAGGGTTTGAATATGGTTGCATGGTACAACCATAAATGCCACTGCGCATCTGTTGATGCAGCGATGCGTTCCCCAGGCGTAAAAAAGCCGCCCGGCGCATGCGGGCGGCTGGGGCCTGGCGCAGATGCGCAAGGCTCAATTGACCATCAGGCGGAACGGCCAGACATAGGCCTGCAGCGTCACGAAGATGCCCATCAGGCAGGCCAGGGCGACGGAGTGGAAGAACACGTAGCGCAGGATGTCGCCCTCATGGTTGAACCAGCGCGTGGCCGTTGAGGCGACGACGATGGACTGCGCATCGATCATCTTGCCCATCACGCCCCCCGAGCTGTTGGCCGCGCCCATGAGGTTGGGCGACAGGCCCAGCTGCTCGGCCGCCACCTTCTGCATGCCGCCGAACAGCACGTTCGATGCCGTGTCCGAACCCGTCAGCGCCACGCCCAGCCAGCCCATCAGGGTGCCGAAGAAGGGGTAGAACACGCCCGTGTTGGCGAAGGCCAGGCCCAGCGTGGTGTCCGTGCCCGAGTAGCGCGTCAGCGTGCCCAGGGCCAGCATCAGCACGATGGTGATGAGCGAATAGCGCACCAGCCAGATGGTGCGCACGAACTGGCTGACCAGCTGCACGGGGTTGTACTTCATGACCAGGCCGCCCACGATGGCCGACAGCAGGATGCCCGTGCCCGTGGCCGACAGCAGGTTCAGCGTGTAGATGGCGCCTTCCTTGGTGGGCTGGCGCACGACGGGCGGTACCTTCTCGATCAGGTTGTGCAGGCCTTCCATGGGGAAGGCCGGGGCGAACAGGCCGTTGAGCGCGGCCTTGACCGAAGGCAGGCCCCAGATGAAGACGAAGACCGTGAGGATGGCCCAGGGCGTCCAGGCGCGGATCACGTCGGCGCGCGGATGCTGGGTCACGGCGCGGGGCGCCTGGGCTTCGCCGCCGCTGTTCTCATGGCCCTTGAGCGAGGTCGAGCGCCAGATGGTCCTGGGCTGCCACATGCGCAGGAAGCCGACCGTGCAGACCATGGAGACGATGGCCGCGATGATGTCCACCAGTTCGGGGCCGATGAAGTTGGACACCAGGTACTGCGGAATGGCGAAGGACACGCCGGTCACCAAAATGATGGGCCAGATCTCCATCATGGCCTTGCGCCCGGCAAAGGCCCAGATCAGCCAGAACGGCACCAGCACCGAGAAGAACGGCAGCTGGCGGCCGACCATGGCGGTGACCTCCATCAGGTCGTAGCCGTGCACCTTGGCCAGCGTGATCACCGGCGTGCCCAGCGCGCCGAAGGCCACGGGCGCGGTATTGGCGATCAGCGACAGGCCCGAGGCGGCCAGCGGCGAAAAGCCCAGGCCGATGAGGATGGCCGCCGTCACGGCCACGGGCGTGCCGAAGCCGGCCGCACCCTCGAAGAAGGCGCCGAAGGCGAAGGCGATCAGCAGCAGCTGGATGCGCCTGTCCTCGGTGATGCCGGCAATGGAGTCCTGCAGGATCTTGAAGCTGCCGTTCTTCTCGGTCAGCTGGTGCAGGAAGATGATGTTCAGGACGATCCAGCCGATGGGCAGCAGCCCCGTGAAGCCGCCGAACAGCGCCGCGCGCCCGGCCATGCCTGCCGGCATGTTGTAGACGAAGACCGCGATCACCAGCGCCGCAATCAGCCCGGCGCCGGCCGCCAGGTGGGCCTTCATGTGCAAAAAGCCCAATCCCACCAGCATGACCACGACCGGGATGGCCGCGAGCAGTGTGGACAGCCACATGTTGGAAAGAGGGTCGTAGACCTGCTGCCAAACCATAGGAGCGTCTCCTGAAGAGTTTTTAGGATGTTGTGCGGGGCGGATCGTCGCTCTCATGGCTGGTTGGCACACTAGCGTTAGCCCTCGGTTGGGCTGCGAGAGAGAAAATTTCAATCGGCGCACAAATCACTTCAAACCCGAACGGGTGACTGGAACGCGCACTGCGCACTACCATGCTCGGCAGTCCCGCGGCATGCGGGTTCCAGAAAGCCAGAAAACGTGTCCACCGACCTTTCCAAAATCACCTGCATCGAAGACCTGCGCGTCGTGGCCCAGCGCCGCGTGCCGCGCATGTTCTATGACTACGCCGACTCGGGCTCCTACACCCAGGGCACCTACCGCGCCAACGAGGACGACTTCCAGAAGATCAAGCTGCGCCAGCGCGTGGCCGTGAACATGGAGGGGCGCAGCACGCGCAGCACCATGATCGGCCAGCAGGTGGCCATGCCCGTGGCCATTGCGCCCACGGGCCTGACCGGCATGCAGCACGCCGATGGCGAGATCCTGGGCGCGCGCGCGGCCCAGGCCTTCGGCATTCCGTTCACGCTGTCCACCATGAGCATCTGCTCCATCGAGGACATTGCCGAACACACGGCCCGCCATCCGTTCTGGTTCCAGCTCTATGTGATGCGCGACCGCCGGTTCATGGAGCGCCTGATCGAGCGTGCCCGCGCCGCCAACTGCTCGGCCCTGGTGCTGACGCTGGACCTGCAGATCCTGGGACAGCGCCACAAGGACATCAAGAACGGCCTGTCCACGCCGCCGAAGCCCACGCTGCGCAACCTGGCCAACCTGGCAACCAAGCCGCACTGGTGCCTGGGCATGCTGGGCACCAAGCGCCGTACCTTCGGCAACATCGTCGGCCATGTGGATGGCGTGGCCGACATGAGTTCGCTGTCGTCGTGGACCGCCAGCCAATTCGACCCCAGCCTGAACTGGGGCGATGTGGAGCGCATCAAGAAGCTCTGGGGCGGCAAGCTCATCCTCAAGGGCGTCATGGACGCCGAGGACGCGCGACTGGCGGCCGACAGCGGCGCCGATGCGCTCATCGTCAGCAACCACGGCGGCCGCCAGCTCGACGGCGCACCCTCGTCCATCGAGGCGCTGCCCGGCATTGCCGAGGCGGCGGGCAAGGACATCGAGGTCTGGATGGACGGCGGCATCCGCAGCGGCCAGGACGTGCTCAAGGCGCGTGCCCTGGGCGCCCAGGGCACGATGATCGGCCGCAGCTTCCTCTATGGCCTGGGCGCCTACGGCCAGGACGGCGTGACGCGTGCACTGCAGATCATCCAGAAGGAGCTGGAGACCACGATGGCCTTCTGCGGCCATACGCAGATCGATACCGTGGACCGCAGCATCCTGCTGCCCGGAACCTATCCGGGCACCGTGCGCTGAACCGGCAAAAGCTGCACGAGAAAAGGACCGCCTCGGCGGTCCTTTTTTCCTTTCAGGCTGCGCCTCAGGCTTGGGCAGGTACGCGCCGGCTTTCCGGCTGCGCCGCCACCAGCCGGCCCGCCGCATGCAGCACGGCCAGGATGGACGCGGTCACGATGTTGGCATGGCGCCCCGCACCGAAGCGCGTGCCCGCCACGCCGGGCAGGGCGGCCTCGACGATGGCCAGCGCCATGGCCCCGGCGCCCTGGCCCAGGCTGCGCTCCTCGTAGTGGTCAATGCGCAGCGCCACGCCCAGGTGCTGGCCGATGGCGGCGGCCACGGCATCGATGGGGCCGCTGCCTTCGCCATACAGCTGCAGCCGAAGGCCGTCTGGCCGGACCACTTCCAGCGCAATGCCCTGGCCCTGGGCGCTGTCGAACAGGTGGTGGCTGCGGTAGCACCAGGGAAGCTGCCGGGGTGCGAGGTAGGTCGCCTCGAACAGCTTCCACAGGTCGTCGCTGGCCAGCTCGGCCTCGCAGGCGTCCGCCTGTTTTTGCACCACGGCGCTGAACTCCACCTGCATGCGGCGCGGCATGGTCACGCCATGGTCGCGCTGCAGCAGGAAGGCAATGCCGCCCTTGCCCGACTGGCTGTTGACGCGAACGATGCTGTCGTAGGTGCGGCCCAGGTCCTGCGGGTCGATGGGCAGGTAGGGAACGCGCCAGGGCGCATCGGGCCGCTGCGCCGCAAAGCCCTTGGCGATGGCGTCCTGGTGCGAGCCCGAGAACGCCGTGAACACCAGGTCGCCCACATAGGGGTGGCGCGGGTGGATGGGCAGGGCCGTGCATTCCTCCGCAATGCGCGCCACGGCGGCGATGTCCGAGAAATCCAGGCCCGGCGCGATGCCCTGCGTGTAGAGGTTGAGCGCCAGCGTGACCACATCGAGGTTGCCACTGCGCTCGCCATTGCCGAACAGGCAGCCTTCCACGCGCTGGGCTCCCGCCAGCAGCGCCTGCTCGGCGCAGGCCACGCCCGTGCCCCGGTCGTTGTGCGGGTGCACGGACAGCACGATGTGCTCGCGCCGTTCCAGGCGGCGGTGCATCCACTCGATCTGGTCGGCGAAGACATTGGCCGTGCTCACCTCCACCGTGGTCGGCAGGTTGATGATCATGGGCCGCGCGGGGCCTGCATCCCAGGCGCGGATGGCTGCGTTGCACACGGCCAGCGACACGTCGAGCTCGGCCATGCAGAAGGTCTCGGGCGAGTACTGCAGCACCCATTCGGTCTCGGGGTGGGCATCGGTCAGTTCGCGCAGCAGGGCGATGTGGTGCTCCACCATGGCGATGATCTCGGGCACCTGCATGCCGAAGACGATCTCGCGCCAGGCCGGGGCAATGGCGTTGTAGAAGTGCACGATGGCGCGCCGCGCTCCGGCCACGCTGTCCACCGTGGCGCGGATCAGGTCCTCGCGCAGCTGGGTGATGACCATGGGCGTCACGTCGTCGGGGATCAGCCCGTTGTCGATCAGGTGGCGCACGATGCCGTAGTCGGTCTGCGAGGCCGAGGGAAAGCCCACCTCGATCTCCTTGAAGCCTATGCGCACCAGTTCGTGGAACAGGCGCAGCTTGCGCTCGCGGTTCATGGGCTCGAACAGGGCCTGGTTGCCATCACGCAGGTCGGTGGACAGCCACACGGGCGCCTGGCTCAGCTGGCGTGAGGGCCATTGGCGCTCGGGCAGGTCGACGGCGGGGAAGGGAAGGTATCTGGACGCGGGATTCTTCAGCATGCGGGCCTCGCAGGAAACGCTGGGGTTTGCAGCCACCGGATCGGCCGGCGGCCCCGCTCTCCTGGCTTCCCGGTGGGGGGGAAGCTGCGCCAGGCCGGGATCAGGGAGAGTCGGTGCGAAATGCGGCGCCTGCGCAGGCGCCCGGACCCCGGCCATGGGCCAGGGATAGTAGGGAGGGCGAGGGCAGGCAGTGCATGGTGCGATGGCGGTGAATCACAGGGAACGGATGCCAGTTTGCGGGCAGGGTGCTTGTCTGTCTTTATAGAATTTCTCATTTTCTATATGGATCTGGACAATATGCGCACGACCCATGCCCCGGCTTCGGCAGCCGCCGTTCCCTGCAGCCATACCGGGCTGCCCGAGCTGCAGGCCGCCGCACCGCTGCCGGTCACGGGCGTGGCCGCCGACTATCCGGCGGGGCTGGAGGTGGAGGAACACTCCCACGAATGCTGCCAGTTGCTCTACGCCGTGCAGGGGGTGCTGGAGGTGCGCGCAGGCAGCGGGCGCTGGGTGGTGCCGCCCACGCGCGGCGTCTGGCTGCGCTCGGGCGTGCCCCACGGCCTGCGCATGCGCGGCGCGGTACAGGTGCGCAGCCTGTTCGTCGATGCGCAGGCCGCTGCAGACCTGCCGGGTACGGACTGCGTGATCGAGGTCTCTCCCCTGCTGCGCGAGCTCATCAGCGAGGTGGCGCGCTGGCCTGCATCGGCACCGCCGGGGCGGCGTGAATCCATGGTGGTCGAGCTATTGCTGCAGGAGCTGCGCCAGCCGCCCGTGGTGCCGTTTCACCTGCCCTGGCCGCAGGATGCGCGCATGGCCGCTGTCTGCCATGCGCTGGCCGAAGGAGACGGGACGGATGGCTTTGCCGCCGCAGCCACCACAGGCGCCGCAGCTGCCACAGCCGGTGATTGGGCCGCACGGCTGGCCATGGGTGAGAAGACCTTCCATCGCCACTTTCTGCAGGCCACGGGAATGAGTTTTGGCCGCTGGCGTCAGCGCGCACGGCTGCTGTCATCCATGCAGGCGCTGCTGGCCGGAAGGCCCATCGTGCAGGTGGCGCTGGAGGCCGGCTATGAAAGCCACAGCGCCTATTCGCTGGCCTTCAGGCGCCAGTTCGGCATGCCGCCCTCGGCCTTCGGGGCCAGGGGCGACAGGCCGTAGGAGGGCCGGGCCGCGTCAGGCGGCCTTCCAGATGATGTAGTCGGCCTGGTATTGGACGACCTGCTTCTGGCCCAGCGTGGAGCTGTTGCAGGTCATGGCAGGGGCCACGCCGCCGCGCGTGGCCACGCGCTGGATATAGGTCACGCCCTGCATGGCGCCCATGCCGGTGGCGGGCTCGGCCTTGACCAGCTGCATGGGGATGTTGCCTGCGCTGGACGGCGCCACGGCGACCTGGGTGGCCGTGACCTTGGAGCCGTCCTGGTGCGCCCAGGTGGCGGGCGGGCCGAAGTAGCGACCGATGACGCGGCCCTGGCGGTCCGTCAAACGCGCATCAGGGCCGACAAAGGCCCATTCCTGCTCCATCGCCTGGTCCTTCTTGGCGCGGCATTCATAGGTGATCTGGCCTATGCCCACCGTCTCCATGGCAACCTTGTGGCCTGCGGGCACCTGCACGGCGGCCGGCAGGTCGGACTGGGAATAGCTCTTGCCCATGTCCATGGAGGAGCAGGCGCCAAGGGTCAGTGCGGCCATGGTGGCCAGGCCGAGGGGGAGGATGTAGCTCATGAAGGTCTCCAGATCGATGGGTTGAGGTGTGTCGCCTTGAACCGCTGTCCGGGGCGCGACACAGGGAATACGCAGCAAGGCAGCGGCTGGATTCACCTGAATGGAAAAAAATTTATCCGCATCCGGTTCGCAATGCGCTGCGTATTGCTCACGGAGGGCCGGTGCAAGCCGGGAGACCCCTGCCAGACCTTCTGCAACCCCCCGGCTGAGCACCGATATGCCCCTTGAATCCGATCGAAAGACAGAACAAGCCCCCGGGCGGCCACGCAACAGTGCGGGCCATGGGGCCGCCCGCTCGCCCACAATGCGTGCATGGGCACCACACCAACCGACCAAGAGCTGATGGACCTTCTGGACCGCATCGCAGCGCAGGACGAGCCCGCGCTCCGCAGCCTGTACGAGGCCACCTCGTCCCGGCTGTACGGGCTGGCGTTGCGCATCCTGCGGCACAAGGACTGGGCCGAAGACGTGCTGCAGGACAGCTACCTGCACATCTGGCGCAGCGCCTCGGGCTACCGGGGCACGCTGAGCCCGCCGCTGGCCTGGATGGGCCTGGTGGTGCGCAGCCGGGCCCTGGACTTTCTGCGCCGGCGCCGCGCCGAACGCCTGCACCTGAACGAAGAGTTCGACGAGGCGCAACTGGCGGCCCATGGCGGCGGGGACGATGAAAGCCAGGGCCCGCTGCAACTGGCCGAGGCCAGCGAACAGGCCGTGGCGCTGTACCAGTGCCTGGAGCGGCTGGAAGGCCGCCAGCGCGAGGTGGTCAGCCTGGCCTACCTGCGTGACCTCAGCCACGGCGAACTGGCCGGCCAGCTGCAACTGCCGCTGGGCACGGTCAAGACCTGGATCCGGCGCGGCCTGGAGCAGTTGCGCCGCTGCCTCTCGCGCCATGCGTGATGCAGATGACATGCTCTGAGCGGCCAAAGGATTTGCCATGAATATTTCCCGACACCCCGAACTGCTGGACCGGCTGGCCGCCGCTTACGCCCTGGGCACGCTGCGGGGCGCGGCACGCCGCCGCTTCGAGCAACTGGCCCGTGACCAGGCCCCGGTGCGCGCCGCCGCCCTGCTGTGGCAGGGCCGCTGGTCGGCCCTGTCCGAAATGCAGGCGCCCGTGCGCCCTGACGATGCGGTCTGGGTCCGTATCGACAACCTGCTGCAGGCCGAAAAGGCCCGCGCCGCCCAGGCGCATCGGCGGCGCGCCGACGATGCGCCTGGCATGGCGCGGCGCACGGAATCCGCCGTGGGCCGCGCCCTGGCCTGGTGGCGCGGCGCCGCCGTGCTGGGCGCCTGCGCCACCGTGGCGGCCGTGGCCGTGGGGCTGTGGTCGCACCAGGACCTGCGCCAAAGCGGCGAGCGCCAGCTGGCCGTGCTGAACAACCAGCTGCAGGCCACCCAGGCCGCGCTGCAGGCCGCGCCCCAGATCCAGTACGTGGCCGTGCTGGCCGACGACAAGGCCGATGCCTCCATGCTCGTGACCTTCGACCCCGGCAAGAACACCCTGGTGCTGCAGCGCGTGGGCGACTTCCATGAGGCCTCCGACAAATCATTGCAGCTGTGGGCCCTGCCGCCCCAGGGCGGCCCGCAATCGCTGGGCGTGCTGGGACGCGACAAGCTGGTCAAGCTGACCGCCGCGGCCGCCGAGGTCCAGGGCGTGCCTGCCCTGGCCATCAGCCTGGAGCCCAAGGGCGGCGTGCCCAGCCAGACCGGGCCCACGGGGCCGGTGCTGTTCAAGGGTGCGCTGATCCGGCGCGACCTGTAGCGCGCCGCGCAGGCCCGCTCGCCATTGGCGACGGCCGTGCTGCTGCACAACGCAGCCTGCTTGCTCTGGCCAGAGCAGGGCGCGCGTGCAGCGCTGGCTGGCCGGCCTCTGTTTCGCTGCCGGGCGCGGCAGCCTTCTCCAAGCGCGTGCGCCTGGTGCCCGACCGGCGGCTATGCTGGCCGGCACTCAGTCGCCCGCGCCTTGCCGGCGGTGCCTTCCCTTTTTTGCCGACATGCTTTCTTCCCTCCAAGACCTGACCTGGCTGTGGGTGCCCGTGGTGCTGTTCGCCGCAGCCGCCCAGACCGTGCGCAACACGGCGCAGCGCTCGCTGACCGCCGAGCTCGGCACCCTGCCGGCCACCCTGGTGCGCTTTCTGTACGGCCTGCCGTTTGCCGGCATCTACCTGCTGGCGCTGTACCTGGGAGGCGATGGCGCCTGGACGCTGCCCCGGTTCTCATGGGCCTACCTGGGCTGGATCGCGCTGGGCGCCTTCTTCCAGGTCGCGGCCACGGCGGCGCTGCTGCTGGCCATGAAGGAGCGCAACTTCGCCGTGGCCGTCACCCTGTCCAAGACCGAGGTGCTGCAGGTGGCCCTGTTCGCCGGCATCTTCCTGCACGAGATGCCCACGTTCGTGGCCCTGTTGGCCATGGGGCTGGCCACCTTTGGCGTGCTCATCCTGTCGCTGCCGCCGCGCGGCCAGATGCTGTCGCTGTCGGCTTGGGCCAGCCGCTCGGCACTCTACGGCCTGGCCTGCGGTGCCTGCTTTGCCATCGCCACCGTGGGCTATCGGGGCGGCGCCGTGGAACTGGCGCGCCTGGGCGAGATATCTCCCTGGCTGTCAGGCGCCTGGGGCGTGCTGATCGCCCAGCTCATGCAGACCCTGGGCCTGGGCGCCTGGATCGCGCGCACCCACGCGCAGGGCCTGCGCCCCATCTTCCGTGCCTGGCGCGTCTCGCTGCTGGCCGGCGGCATGGGCGCGGCCGCCTCGCTGGCCTGGTTCACCGCCTACGCCATGCAGGGCGCGGCACCCGTGCGCACGCTGGGCATGGTCGAGGTGGTGTTCAGCTACATCGTCTCGCGCCGCGTGCTCAGCGAAAGCCTGAGCCGCCAGGAAATGATCGGCATGGCTCTGATGGTGCTGGGACTGGTGCTGATCTGCCTGCAGGGATGAATGGTCCGGGGCCTGTGTGAACAAGCCCTGTGGGCTGTATGAATGCACAGTTGCCGCAATAATGGCGGCGTGCCTGAAACGACACCCACGACACCCACAAGCCCTGCCGATGCTGCGCCCCCGCGCCGCATCGCCCACCTGGACATGGACGCCTTCTATGCCTCGGTGGAGCTGCTGCGCTATCCGCAGCTCAAGGGGCTGCCCGTGGTCATCGGCGGCGGACGCCGCGCTCACGACGAGGCGCTGGATGCGCGCTACGCCGGCCGGCTGCACGAGATTCCGGTGGACGAGTTCTCGCGCCTCAAGGACTACGTGGGCCGGGGCGTGATCACCACGGCCACCTACCCGGCGCGCCAGTTCGGCGTGGGCTCGGCCATGGGCATGATGAAGGCCGCGCGCCTGTGCCCCCAGGCCATCCTGCTGCCCGTGGACTTTGCCGAGGTGCGGCGCTTCTCACGCATGTTCAAGGAGATCATCGTCTCCATCGCCCCGCTGATGGAGGACCGCGGCGTGGACGAGGTCTACATCGACTTCACCGATGTGCCCGGTGGCCAGCGCGAAGGCGGGCGCGTGCTGGCGCGGCTGATCCAGAAAACCATCACCGACGCCACGGGCCTGACCTGCTCCATCGGCGTGGCGCCCAACAAGCTGCTGGCCAAGATGGCCAGCGAATTCAACAAGCCCAACGGCATCTCCATCGTCCAGCCTGACGATCTGCAGGCCGTGATCTGGCCGCTGGCCTGCCGCAAGATCAACGGCATAGGCCCCAAGGCCGATGCCAAGCTGCAATCGCTGGGCATACAGACCATTGGCGAGCTGGCCACGCAAAGCCTGCCCCAGCTCGTGCAGTGGTTCGGCCGCGCCTACGGCAACTGGCTGCATGGCGTGTCCTGGGGGCGTGACGAGCGGCCCGTGGTGACGCACAGCGAGCCCGTCTCCATGAGCCGCGAAACCACCTTCGAGCGCGACCTGCACGCCGTGCGCGACCGGGCCGAACTGAGCGCCATCTTCACCGACCTGTGCGAACGCCTGGCCCAGGACCTGCAGCGCAAGGGCTACATGGGCCGCACCGTCGGCATCAAGCTGCGCTACGACGACTTCAAGACCGCCACGCGCGACCACACGCTGGAACTGCCCATGGCCGATGCCGCCACCCTGCGCCGCGCCGCAGGCCAATGCCTCAAGCGCGTGCCCCTGGCCAAGCGGCTGCGCCTGCTGGGCGTGCGCGTGGGCAACCTCGTTCGCACGGCCGACTGGAATGCCACCGCCCACGACCCGCTGGCGCGCGAGCAACTGCTCAGGGGCCCGGCCCAGCCCGCGCCGTACAGCGATCCCTTTACACCTCAACTGTTCTGAATCATCACCACAAATCTGGCGCACACGCTGTAAGACCATGCACCAGTTCCGAGCATGAGACTGCGGTTGCCGTGCTGTGAGATGATTTGGAAATGTGAATTTGTGTTTCCGTTTGATGGATTCCGGTGGCTTCAGAGCGTTTTGCCATGCCATTTCACAAGAACAAGAGACATCCCAAAGGAGTGGTACCCATGCGCGTGAATTTGCCCGTCAGCCAGCTCAACTACGACTTTCCGGGCGATGAGCTGCTGGTATCCGTCACCAACACCAAGGGCGAGATCACCCATTGCAACCCTGCCTTCGTGCGGGTCAGCGGCTATACCTACGAGGAACTGATCGAGCAGCCGCACAACCTGATCCGCCACCCGGACATGCCGGCCGCCGCCTTCAAGGACATGTGGCGCACCATCGCCCACGGCTACCCGTGGACCGCCCTGGTCAAGAACCGGCGCAAGAACGGCGACCACTACTGGGTGCGCGCCAACGTCACGCCCATCATGGAAGGCGGCCGGCCACGCGGCTACCTGTCGGTGCGCACCAAGCCCCGGCCGGACGAGATCGAGGCCGCCGAAGCCCTCTATGCCCGCATGCGCGCCGAAGCCGATGCCGGCCAGGAAACCCTGCGACTGCGCGGCGGTGAACTGCGCCGCCTGGGCCTGGCAGGCCTGTGGGACCGCCGCAGCGACCTGGGCCTGACAGCCCGCATGGCGCTGATGCTGGGCGGCGTGGTCCTGGCCGCCATGCTGCCCGACCTGCTGGGCTGGCAGGGCGCCGCAGCCTGGGGCACGCGCCTGGCCGCCTTGCTGGCGGGGGGCAGCTTTGTGCTGTGGCGCTTCCAGCAGCGCTGCGTGGCGGGCCTGGAGCAGGCCAGCGGCTTTGCCGCCGACATTGCCAGCTGCCAGCTGGGCACGGACATGCAGCACGACTACAGCGGCCCCATGGGTGCCCTGATGCAGCGGCTGCAGCAAATCCAGATCAACCTGCGCGCCGTGGTCGGCGACGTGCGCACCGAAATGCGCGGCTTTGCCACCACCGCCCACGAGATCGCCCAGGGCAGCTTCGACCTCGCGCAGCGCACAGAATCCCAGGCCACCAGCCTGCAGCAGACGGCGGCCTCGATGGAAGAGATATCGGGCACCGTGGCGCAGACCGCCGACACGGCCCAGTTCATGGCCCATGAAAGCGACCAGAGCCGCCAGGTTGCCGGCAAGAGCGGCGCCGCCATCCAGGAAGTGGGCTCTGCCATGGAGCACATCCGCGGCTCCTCGCGCCGCATGGGCGAGATCATCGGCGTCATCGAAAGCATTGCCTTTCAGACCAACCTGCTGGCCCTGAACGCCGCCGTCGAAGCAGCACGCGCAGGCGAGCAGGGCCGTGGCTTTGCCGTCGTGGCCGGCGAAGTGCGTGCCCTGGCCCAGCGCAGCGCCTCCGCCGCCAAGGAAATCAGCGGCCTCATCAACCGCACCGTGGACGGCATCAACGACGGCAACGCCCGCATGGACGCCGCAGGCCGCACCATCGACGGCATGGTCGACGCCGTGGGCCGCGTCAGCGACCTGGTCCACCAGATCAGCATCGCCACGCGCGAACAATCCGTAGGCATCGCCCAGGTCAACGACGCCGTGGCCCAGCTCGACTCCGTCACCCAGCAAAACGCCGCCCTGGTCGAACAATCGGCCGGCGCGGCGGGCTCGCTGCGTGCCAGCGCCCAATCGCTGGAGCGGTCGCTGGAGGTGTTTACGTTGCGGTGAGGGGAAGGGCCGGTAGGAGGGGGCCTGCTTGGGGCAGGCCACAGTCAGGCCATGGGCTGTGGCTGCCTTGAAATGCCGGGACAGTTCAGAAATCCCGGCTTTCGATAAAACAGAATTCGGTGCGGTTGGCGCCTGAGTCGGTTTTGAGGCGAGAGTCCGCGCTGACGATATGCAGCTCGTTGCCATAAGCATGCACGTAGTTGAAATCATTGCCGGATGCCACTACACCTGATTCTGTATCTATGCTTGTATGGACTGATTGGTCTTGCTGACTGATGCGGTGCACTAGGAGCTTCCTATCATTTACGCCAACCCAGGCAATGTCTTTGCCCACCTCTACCATCTTCCCAAAAATGGAAGCGATGTTCTGGCGTCGATGAAGCTTGGTTCTCCATAGAAATCCAAAATTCTAAGATCGTTTTTCTACATAAAGCTGCTAGCCGATCTAGTAGCTGATGGCCAGATATCCGCGATGGAGTGCAATGCCTGTGGTTGCAATTTCCGCTCAAAGGCTGTTTCCATGTTCTGTATTGACTCTCCTATTGGCTTTGTTTAATTTTGAAATGTGATTTGGTATTTTTGAGAAGGTCATGGAAATCTCAATTAATAAAAAGTATCTGTTAATTGTTTTGAATGTGAATCGTTAAATGATTCTTGAATTAATTTGATATGTGTTCATATTCCATTCTGTAATCCTTTGTTGTCTTGCATCATCTTGTTCGAATTTTGTTGAGTTGCCGTAGGAAATATTGAAATATTTTTACCATTTCAGATAATTTATGATGTTTTCAAGTATGTATACTAATTTTCGCTTGTGTACATGTCTTGCAAAAAGTGGTGGAGAATAATTATTTTAATTTAACATATCCAGGCATTCTTTCTTTTTTTCTGAGTTTGATTCTGGAAATGATTCTTTGATTTCATTCATTATATAATCATTAATCATTTTGTATTCTTCCGTTTTTCTTGACGCGGCTTGCTGTTCCTTTGTTGTGTCGCCATATGAGGTTTCCATCTTTTTCTTCCATTTCTCGAACGCCTCAGGCGTGACTGATTTGCAATAATGCTCATATGAATCGGTTAGTGATAATTTATACTCCAAAGGAAAATCAAAGACGGCAAAGCTTGGTGTGTGTGTAAGCAATAATTTCATTAAAATATAGAATCCGAAAATATGCCGAGTTGAGAAAATTTTCTTGTGCATGATGGTTTTGATAATTTGAATGGATTGATGTTTTGTTGCTTGAGTGAGGATTAATAATTACTCTAATTAAAGAAGATGGTTGTTTAGGGTTTGGCTAGGGTGTGCAGATTCTATGTCATTCAGTTTTTTATTTTCATGATGTTTTTGTTCAGTTGCATCAAATTTTCTTGTGATAGTTTTATATTCGGTTGATTATTTCTGCTGCGGCATCGCCGCCTATAAGGCTTTGCGATTATCTTGGCCTTATCGTCCTTGAAAATTACCCTCATCAATAACTGGGTATTTATGTGATCTGGTTGGACTTGGGCGACACGCTCTAAGGTAGGCAATGGCATGTGTGCCCGCCTGCAGATCGCTAGGCGTCACATCCTGCTGGTCCAGGATGCGCCGGCCTTCCTCTTCATATGCAGGATTGTTGCAAGCGTATCAATTCATCGCCATTTATAAGGTTCCGCAGTAATTCCCACCTTGTCACCTCGAAATATGACAATCATCTTCAATTGGGTGTTCGGGCGGTCTGCTTGGACTTTTGCGATGAGCTCTGGCGTCAGTATGGGGGTGAGGTCTACGCGATGTATGTAATGAGGATTGGTCGCCTGGAGTTTCTTGTAAATTTCATCACTTGCGCTGGAGTATTTTATTTCGCTTGGAGTATTGTTTGACCAATCGGCGAATTCTTTGCTATGTAGAAACCACTCCACTTCTACCGATTGCGGTATTCCGCCTTTAATATCTCCCGGCATAAATCCCATATTTTTACTCTCCGTTAGGCTTGGGCCAAGATAGCCGGGTATTGGCCCGCGTTTTCCATCAAAATCAAATCTCCTGGTTGTTAGCGGGCACGAACCTTTATTGTAAAATTCCAGTGATAGGCCAATACCCTTACTCCGACTGGCGCAACCGATTGTCGGCAATAATGTTGCTGCAAAAAAACAGCTTATTGCAATGCGACGATCAGTCCGTAGTTTTCTTTCAACCATTTCGCATACTCTTTCATATCTATGTCGCCGGTGATTGTTGATGAACCATCCCTGTCAAAACCAGGTCTGTCCCTGTATTTGATGAATCTTTGGCCTTCAGCATGAGTCATCCCCTCTATTTCGGCAACACGGCGGTGCGTACATTCGCCTGTTTTTTCGTTGTTCTTCTTCAGGCAAAATAGACTATCTTCTGGAATGCCGCCAGATTGAGTTAAGCTTTTGTCGTGCAGAACTGGTTCGGTTATGGTGCCCCATTTTTTGTCGCCAGCGGCCTCCCAGCCTTTCATTGCCAGACCACTTTCCTTCGCCTTCTCAGCGATCCAGTTCAACGCCACATTCGATAAATCCCCGGTGCCAAAGCTGCCACCAATGTCTGCATGGCTGCCTATGAATCCAAGTTGAGTACCCCGATCTATAGATTCCCCCGGGAATAATTGGCGATGTTCATTGAGTGCGACTGCTTGAAAAACATGCTGCACTTCCGACGGAATAGCCAGTTGCCATTGATCATTGAGGCGTCCAGTTGCACCGAACTGTGCCACCGTATCCCATAAGCCTAGAAACCGTAGCTCCATGCACTCGGATTTCTCTTTCCAATGCTGTTCTTTGATGCGGGTGGCAACCCGGTTCGCAAAGTCCCGGCCCATGGCTGCGCCACGGCTGAAACCAATGATATCGATACTGACCTTTTTGCCTTCTGCAAACGTATGCTCTTCCATGAATTTGTCCAGGTTTTTCAGCATATGGTCTACGCGCGCACGTGCGGTACTGGCTACCATGTGGTCATTCCATGGTGCTGTAATTTTGCTTTCGTCGTCATAGCGGCCAACGCCGTTCATGTACCATGATTTTCCATTGATATTTTGGTCATACGCTAAATAGAATTTATAGACGTTGGACCAAGTATCCTTATCTGGCGGTGGATTGGAATTATTGGTCCCATCAAACGCAAACAGAATCAACCCCTCCGGATCCACATACCGCAGCGGATTGCCCCGCACATAGCTGTAGGGATTGGGTCCATCCGGCATGCCCAAGGGATCGGGTGTGAGGTATTGGCCCCGGTCCGGGTCGTAGTAGCGGTGCAGGTTGTAGTGCAGCCCGGTTTCGGCATCGTGGTACTGGCCCGGCAGGCGCAGCGGCATTTCAAAGCCCGGGGCTGAAGGTTGGGACATCACCTGCTGCCGGCCAAACGCCGTGTAGCGGGCACGCCAGATCAACTGGCCCTGCGTGTCGGTGGCCGCTTCCACGGCGCCCAGGTGGTTGGTGTGCAGCCAGGCCAGGCGTTCGCCGCCGCCGCCCACCCAACGGCCCGCGATGGTGCCCAGGTCCTGCACGATGCGCCCCAGCGTTCCGGCGACATCCGCAGGCTTGCGGCCTTGGGGCGTGTCGATGACGGCCAGGGGCCACTGGCCCAGGTGGATGTACTGGCGCGTGATGCGGCCCTGGGCATCGAGTTCGGCGCTGAGTTGGCCGGATTCGTAGAGGTACGCCCAGCTGCCTCCTTGGGCCTTGCCGGTGTGTTTGGCAATGCGCTCGCCCCGGTGGTTGTAGCGGTAGCGGGCCAGCGGGGCGCCCTGTTCGCTGACCTGTTCCAGCCGCCCCAATGCGTCCCAGCGGTAGCTGCGCGGGCCTGCCTGCAGGGGCTGGCCGTTGGCGTTGTACTGGGTGCGCTGGGTGGTTGTGTCTTTCTGGTCCGCTGCACGCTCGGCACTCCAGCGGTGGCTGCCTGGCAGGTAGGCGATGGCCCGCGTGCCCGCCTGCAGATCGCCGGAGGTCACGTTCTGCTGGTCCAGGGTGCGCCTGCCGGCCTCGTCATAGTGGTAGCGGCTGGAGCGCAGTTCCTGGCCAGTGCGCTGGACCTGGACGATCAGGCGGTCGTGCATGTCGTAGGCATGGCTGTCCTGGTGCAAAGTCTGCGGGGCTTGGCTGTAGTGGTCCTGGCGCAGCAGCAGGTTGCCTTGGCTGTCCCACAGGTAGCGCATGTCCAGCAGGGCTTGGGGGTCGGTGGGCTGGCCCAGGGCGCCGGGCTGGTCGGGCGCCGTTTCGGCTGTCGTTTGCGCGGCAGTTGCTGCAGTGGTCTGTGCCTTGGCCTGCATGGGCTCGGCCGCATGGGCCGGGGTCAGGCCTAGCAGTTGCTCTGCAATGTCGGTGGGCCGGGCGCCCAGCATCCAGTCATGGGATGTGCCAGAGGCAGTGCGTGTGTTGTTCTTGCCGGTCTGGCGGTAGACGATGCGCGCCAGCAGGCCTTCGCGGCTGCGCTGATAGCGGGCCTCGATGCCGTTGCCTGCCTGCCAGCCGCGCAGTCCCACCAGGTCGCGCTCGAATCCGGTGGCAATGGTTTGCGCCGGGCTGAGCCAGCGCAGCCAGGGAGTGCGCACGCGCTGCCGCTGCAGGCCGGTGATCTGGCCATGGCCGTCGCGCAGGTAGTGCAGCCAGCTGCCGTCGGGAAGGCTGGCGGCGGAGAGTCTGCCGTGGCTGTCGTATTCGTAGTGGATGGTGTGGTGCTGGCTGCTCTCCCCGCTTTCACCGTTTGCACCGCTTTCTTCATGGCGGGTGATGCGCTTGCGCACGCGCAGGCCCCGGTCGTTGTATTCGTAGGCCTCGCTTTGCTCGGGATGCTCCAGCGCCACCAGCCTGGGGCCCTGGTAGCGCCAGCGGGTGGTGGTGGTGCGTGGCCGCGCGCCATCTTGCGGCAGTTGCGTGATGGTCTGGCGCAGGATGCGGCCGCGCAGGTCGTATTCGTAGCGCGCCTGCTGGCCCAGGGCGTCGCGGCCCGAGACCAACCGGTCGGTGGCGTCGTAGCCGCGAATGCTCAGGCCGCTGTCGGGGCTGAGGGTGGCGACGCTGCGGCCGAAGTCGTCGTAGAACTGGCGTGCCTGCGGTGCAGGTTCAGTGCTGGCCTCGTCTGCGGCGGATGGCGGCTGCTCTGGCGCGCCGGGCTGGTAGGTCTGCACCTGGGCCATGAGGCGGCTGCCGTCATCGGCGCGGCCACCGTAGCGACCGGACTGCAGCAGGCGGCGTTCCGTGTCGTAGCGGTGCTGTGTGAAGCTGCCTCGGACATCGGCGCTCCACAGCAGGCGGCCCAGGGCGTCATGGTGCTGGCGGCTCTGGGCCGCATAGGCGGCATTGCCCGTCTTGTCCCCGTTGCCGGGCCAGCCGCCGGTGCCGGTTTCCGTGAGGTGGCCCAGCGCGTCGTAGCGCCAGCTTTGCTCTTGCAGCACGCTGGTGTCGGGGGCCAGGCTGCGCATGGCCACCAGTCGGGCCTGGGCGTCGTGGCGCAGTTCGGTGCGCCAGCCCGTTTCGTCCTCCTTGGCCGAGGGATCCCGGCTGTGCATCTGGATGATGCGCCCGGCCTTGTCATGCTCCAGCGCAACGGCGGTGCCATCGGGCTGCAGCACGCGCGTGACGTGGCTGCCGCTGCGGTCCCAGCGCAGCCGCGTGAGGTCGTTCTGCGCCGGGCTGCCGTCGTCATAGCCTGCCAGCGAGGTGGGCAGCGGCCCGTCGATGTCCACCAGCACGCTGCGGCCGTTGATCTCGGTGTAGCGGTAGCGCGTGCTGCGTTCGATGGGCGTGGCGCCGTCCGCATTGCCTGCGGGCTGGCCCTGGGCGTTCAGCGGACTGAAGCCCGTCTCGGTGATCTGCAGCGGCTGGCGGCTGCTGTTGTAGCGGATGCGGATCTGATGTTCGCGCCCGGGCACGACGCTGGGCCGGGCGATGAGTTCGGGGCCGTATTGCTTCCAGGGGTCCTTGTCGTAGCCGTAGCGCACCTGCAGCTGCGGGGCCCGGGCTTGGCCTTGTGTGTAGGCGATGCGGTATACGGCCAGCGGGCGGCCGAAGGGGTCCAGCTCGGTTCGCGTGCCTTCCAGCGGGCGGCCTGCGGGATCGAGCCGCGTGGCTTCGGTCAGGCGCCCTTGCGCGTCGTACCGGTAGCGCATGTCGCCGGGGCCGCAGCTGGCGCAGCCCGGGCCGCGCACTTCAAGCAATCGCCATTGCCCGCCGATGGTGTCGTAGTGGTAGGTGGTTGTTTGCCCAAGGCTGTTGGTGAGGGTGTTCTTCCAGGGCTGGCTGAGGTCCAGGGTGACTTTTTCCTGCTGGCTGTCCGGCGGGCCGCGCACGCTCAAGGTGGCGCGGCCGGTGTCGCCGTAGGCGTAGCTGGCGATGCGCTCGTTCATGGGCTTGCCGTCGCTGCCCTGGCCCTGGACGCTGATGCCGGTGAGCAAGGTGGGGTGGCGCGGGTCCTCATAGTGGTAGTGGCGCTGGACCGGGGCTTGGCCATCGGCCGATGGGAGGCTGACCTGCACGAGACTGGCGTTCAGCTTGGCCTGGGGCTGGGTGCTGCCGGGCAACGGTGCGCTGCCGTGGCGGTAGTCGATGCGGCCCAGCGGGGTGTCGATGGCCTGCACGCCGGTGAAGCTGCCCTCGCCCGAAGATTGGGCGTAGTGCAGGCGCAGGCTGCGGCCCTGCGGGTCGGTGACCTTGAGCAGGCGGTTGCCCTTGGTGTTGTAGTCCAGGCGAACCTGTTCGCCCGAGGGCAGGCTGATGCGGGTCAGGCGCCCCCGGTGGTTGAAGCGCAGCTCGCGCCCGTCCATCCACTGCCAGGTGTAGTGCCGTTCCTGGCCGGGCTTGGTTTCCTTGGTGCCCTTTGTCTCCGGGCCTTCAATGCGCACGATGCCGTTGCCCGGCTGCTCGCTGGCGCACAGGCTGGGGTGCTCGCGCAGCTTGCTGAAGATGATGCGGGTGCCGTCGGCCTGCACGATCTGCAGGTTGGTGGGGTGGTCGTACAGGCGGGCCTCGTAGCTGAGCAGCCAGCCGCGGCCGAGCAGGCCCGGGGGAACATAGGCCCGGCTGTTGCTGCTGTTGTAGTGGCGCACGACTTCCAGGCCGAGCACGCCGGGCAAGGCGGGCATGTCCACTTCGCGCTGGTATTTGTTGCCGTTGATGAGGTGGATGGGGTTGCCGGCGCCCTGGTGGGTGCTGCTGGAGTTGCCCTGGGTGGCGGGGCCTGCGCCGCCGCAGGGGCTGCCGCCGGGCGTGGGGGTGCAGGTGCCACCGCCCGAGCCGCCACCGCCACCGCCACCGCCGAGGTCGATGCCGCCGCCCGTGCCGGGGGCGCAGCTTTGCACGGTGGGGTCGCATTTGCTGGTGCCGCCGCCCAGGTTGGGGGCGGCAGTCGCCAGGGTGGGCGTGGCCTGGGCCAGCAGTGCGGCGAGGCACAGCAGGGCGCTGTGCAGCAACTGAATGAGGTACGTCCTAGTGAGCATCATGCTTTCCCCTCGCAACTGGGGCATTCGGCCCCTGTGCAGTCCTTGTCGTTTCCATCGCCATCGCCTTCATTGCCTCCATCTCCATCTCCGCCACCGTCACCGTCACCGTCTTCTTCACCCTCATCGCCCGGCCCCGGCGGCCCGACCGTGGTGCAGCCCACGGTTTCGCAATCGGGCGGTTCACCGGGTTCCGATGTATCGGGCTGGCCTGGGTCCTGCGGATTGCCCTTGTTGCCTGTGTCGGGGATGGATACCGTGGCATCGCTTTGCATGGCGTCGCTTTGCATGTGCAAGGTGGCCTGCGCGACGATGGGCAGTCGACCGTGCCGTATGAGTTCGGTGTGGAAGGGGTCGCTGCCGTCGTCCAGCCAGCGCAGGTAGTGCTGGTAGATGCCGCGCACCAGCGGGATCTTGAGTTCGTAGCCGTGGGTGACGCGGATCTTGAGCAGGTTGGCGTCCTGCACGCTCTGGCCCGACTTGCTGCCTATGTTTTTGTCCCGGTGCGCCAGGCCGGCGTTGGGGATGGCGGGGACGCCGTATCTCTGTTCCAGGTGGGTGGCGCTCCAGTCTTCGAAGCTTTCTCTCGTGGGGTTGATGAGGTCGATGCGCAGGTGGCCTTCAAGGTCGGCCTTGGCCTTTGTCTTGGCATCCGCCAGTTCGTCACTGTTGCTGCCGCCGCCATACAGCGGAACCATGGCGCGCAGATAGGCCTCACGGATATCGTCCATGCGCGCATGGGCCATGGTGCCCGCGCGGGCGGCCATGAAGCTGGCGTGATTGATCTGGTTCTTGTTGAAGAAAACCAGGCCGTACTGCAGCAGGGCCAGCCCCAGCAGGGTGATGATGGGGCCGCCCACGGTGAACTCGACCATGGCGCTGCCGCGCTGGCGCGGCCTGCGGTAAGAGGTGCTCTGGCGCATGGGATGCCTGCAGGTTTGCGGCCAGCGGACGGGCTGGTGCCCTTGCGCCGGCCATGGTTCATGCCTCAGGGCTGCGCTGGGCGGACAAGGGGAATGTCGACAGTGCGGTCCTCGGGGTCCACCCTGTCCTTGCGCATCAGCACCAGTTGCATGAAGCCCTTGGGGCCGCCACCAAGGATCTGGATGGTCTGCGCCTGTTTGCCGGTGATTTCACCTTCAAGGCCGTCGAGGCTGAAGTCCAGCTGCGTGTGTGCGGTGTCCGGCAGCGGGGCGCCTGCTCGTGAATCGCTGCCCGGGCCTTCGAGCCGGATGTCGATGCGCTGGCGGCGCGAGGCATCGGTCAGGCGCGAGTTCTCGAATTTCAGCGGGGGCAGTTCCAGGACGGTGCGCCGCTGGCTCTTGGGATCCGTGAAGTCGATCATCACGCCGGTGAGCATGCCGGTGCTGGTGTCGAGTTCGGCTTCGTAGCTGACGCCTGTGCCCAGGCTGTTGGTGGTGTGCTCATTGAGCGCTTCACCTGTGCCGCCCGACGGGGCGACCGAGCCCACGTAGATGACGGCCTTTTCCTTGGGCGCATCGGCCTGGTCGGTGAGCAGGTGCAGGCCGGACATCCAGCCGGTGTTTTCCGAGCGCATGTTGGGCATGCTGCCGCTTACGCTGATGTTCCGGCTTTCGTCCAGGCTTGTGCCCCATTCCCCTTCCTGGTGGTCCTGCGGGCTGCCTATCCGAAAGGTGACGGCGGCGTTGATGCCCTCTTTCTTGTACTGGGTGTGGCCAGCTGTCGGGAAATAGGTTGCATTGGGATAGCTGCGTCCCGCGATCGTGAAGGTGTTGCGCCCCGCCTGGATGTGGCGCCTTTCCATTCCGTAGGAGGGGGTGGTGATGCTGCCTTTGGGGGGCATGCCCGGCTCCTGGCTGTAGGTGAGCACGTTGTTGATGATGAAGCCCATGGCGTCAAAGTCGATCAGCGGTTTTTGCGCGTCGGGGTCGATGATGGTCTTGACCAGTTCGGCCTCCTCGATGGCCGAGGACGTGGGCTGTACACAGTTGCCCGTATTGCTGCGCTTGGTGCACAGCGGGCCGGATGCGGCGATGAAGACGCCGGAGCGGGTACCTCCGTCGGTGCCTGTGCCTGCATCTCCCGCGCCCCCGTCGTTGCCTGAGCCGCCGCCGCAGGCGGTGAGGGCCAAGCCCATGGCACAGGCCAGCAGCCAGGAGGGGGGATGGGCCAGGCGCATATGCGTGGTGCTGCGGTCTGTGGGAGTGGTGGTGGATGAATGGTGCATGTCTGTCGAGCCGTTCAATAAGTCATGAAGGAAGGCCGAATGGGGCCTGAGGGTGTTGTGCGTCGGTTGGCGTCTTGGCAATTGCGTTGTCTGGGTACCTCCTTGTCGTTGCGCTATGACATGGGCCCGCCTGGGCCGAAGAAGCAGACGGCCAATGCAGCGCGGGCTCCTTCTATGGGCCAGGGCCGCAGTTGCATGCCCGGTGCCATGCCCTGGCGGGAGATGGTTCCGGCGCACATCTCCAGCACATGCCTGCTGCCGCGTTCGCCCCGGCTGAGGCGCCAGGGCGCAACGCCTGGGCGCAGGCCGGTGATGCGGCCCTGTGCGTCGAGGTAGACGATGTCGATGGCCTGCCGCATGAAGCAGGTGTGCACGCTGGTGCAGCGCGCGATGAGCAATGCGCAGCGGGCGGCGGGTTGGGCCTGGCCCATGAGGCCGGCAAGGCGCTGCCAGAAGCCGCAGGCCTGGCGCACCAGGAAGGGGGAGGGCGGCATCTGCATCACAGTCCCGAGTTCAGCAGCTTCATCGCTATGGGGAACAGCAAGACGATGAAGGTGCAGGGAAAGATGAAGGCGATCAGCGGAAACAGCATCTTCACGGGCGCTTCCATCGCGAGTTTTTCCGCGCGCATGAAGCGTTCGGAGCGGCGCTGATCAGCCTGTGCCCGCAGCACGGGGCCGAGGTTCATGCCCATGCTCTCTGCCTGGATCACGGCGGAGGTGAAGTTGGCGACGCTCGGTTCGTTCAGGCGCTCGGCCATGCCGCGCAGTGCTTCGGCACGCGCCTTGCCGGCGCGTATGTCGCGCAGCACGCGCTGGAATTCGTCGCGCACCAGTCCCTGGGGGCCTTTGGCCACGGCCTGGGTCATGGCGCCCTGCATGTTCAGGCCGGCTTCCACGCACAGCGTGATGATGTCCAGGAAGAAAGGCAGCATGCGCAGCAGTTCGCGCCGGCGCACGGCGATGCGATCCCTGAGCCAGATGGCGGGGTAGGCCCAGCCCAGCAGTGCACCTGCGGCCATGGCCTGCAGATAGATGGGCAGGGCGATGTGGCGTGCGCCGCCATCGGCTCCCCGGGGCAGGCCGTCGAAGCTGGAGACGAGCCACCAGGCCGCCAGCGCGGCCATCCCGGCGCCAACGATGCGGCTGGCGATGAACTGCGCAGGACTGAGCGCGTAGTCCAGTCCCGCCTGTCGCAACCGCAGTTGCACGGCTTGCGCGGTTCTGCCCGTTCCGAGCCGGGGCGACAGGTGGTGGCTGATCCACTGGATGGGCCACCAGACCATGCGCAAGGCCAGTGGCGGCGGATCCTTGTAGCTGCGGTCCTCGGCGGGAACGCTGCTCATCGAGTGGCCCAGGAGCCAGGCCACCAGGGCAGCACTGAGTCCGGCTGCCACAGCGATCAGGGCGAGTATCACGGTGTTGGAGTCCATGGCGCGGCCTTCAGACGTCGATGGCGACGATCTTTCGGATGACATAGATGCCCATGGCCTCGAAGCAGGCGATCACGGCCAGCGCCCCCCAGCCCACGCGGGAGTGCCAGAGCATGGACATGGCTTGCGGCTCCATCCGGTCGAGGATGAGCATGAGGACGAGGGGCAGGGCGCCAACGACCCAGGCCTGCAGTTTTCCCTGGGCGGTGAGGGAGCCGATCTTGGCTTCCATTTGCAGCCGGCTGCGCACGGTGGAGGCCGTGCGTTCCATGGTCTCGGCCAGGCCGCCTCCGGTTTCGCTGGCGATGCGCATGGCCGAGGTGATGAGCACGGTGCTCTGGGTGGGCACGCGCAGGCTCAGGTGATTGAGTGCCTGTTCCAGGGATACGCCCAGGCGCTGCTCGCGCAGCATCAGCGAGAACTCCTGGCTCAGCGGCGGGCGGGACTCGGCAACAAGCTGGGCGATGGCGCTGCTCAGGCCAATGCCGGCGCGCAGGCCGCCGCTGAGCATCATCAGCGCATCGGGCAACTGCTCTTCAAACTTGCGCAGCCGGCGCTTGCGCATGTGTCGGTACAGCAGCCGGGGCAGTAGCCCCAGCGCGAAGAAGGCGGGCACAGCCAGCAGATGGCTGCCGCTGACCAGCCACACCAGGACGCCGCCCAGCGACATGACTGCCAGGTTGGCCAGGAAGAGTTTGCGCGGGTCGATGAAGAGAAAGAATTCCGCGGCCTGAAAGCCGGCGCGCTCTGTGAAGCCGGCCCGGTAGCGCCTGAGCGTGGAGCCTCCCAGGTCCAAGGCCAGCCATGTCAGCAGACCGACGGAGAGGGCGACCACGGCCGTGATCAGGGCCAGGACGGTGTCTGGCGAGAGCCCGCTCATGGCCGCTCTCCGGCATGCAGGTCCGCGCTCTCGGAGCCCGGACGGAAGATGTCCAGGTCCAGCGCATGGCCGCTGGCGCGCAGTTCGTCGTAGAAGTGGGGAACGACGTCGCAGCCGGTGAACAGGCCCTGCACCTTGGCCAGGCCGTTGGCCTGGGCGGCATAGCCTTTGTTGGCAAAGCGGAACAGCTCCTGCAGCTGGATCTTTCCGCTTTCCATGCCGCTGACTTCGCAGATGTGGGTGACCAGGCGTGTGCCGCAGGCAAAGCGGGTCTGCTGCACGATGATGTCCACGGCGCTGGCGATCTGCTCGCGTATGGCCGCCAAGGGCAGTTCCATGCCGGCCATCAGCACCATGGTCTCCAGCCGGGCGAGCCCGTCTCGCGGGGTGTTGGCGTGCAGCGTGGTCAGAGATCCCTCATGGCCCGTGTTCATGGCCTGGAGCATGTCCAGCGCCTCGGCGCCGCGGCATTCGCCGACCACGATGCGGTCCGGGCGCATGCGCAGGGTGTTGCGTACCAGTTCTCGGATGGGCACGCCGCCCTTGCCTTCGACATTCGCGGGGCGCGACTCCAGGCTGATCAGGTGCTCGTGGGCCAGCTTGAGTTCGGCGGCGTCCTCGACGGTGATCACGCGTTCGCCGGACGGGATGAAGTTGGACAGGATGTTGAGCAGCGTGGTCTTGCCAGACCCCGTGCCGCCCGAGACGATGATGTTCTTGCGGGCCTCCACGCAGATGCGCAGAAAGTCGGCCATGGCCGGGCTGAGCGCGCCGAACTGCACAAGGTCGGCGGCGTTGAGCTTGCGCCTGGCGAACTTGCGGATGGTCAGCGTGGAGCCCTTGAGTGCCAGCGGCGCGATGATGGCGTTGACTCGTGAGCCGTCCTTGAGCCGTGCATCGACCATGGGCGAGGATTCGTCGATGCGCCGGCCCAGCGGTGCCACGATGCGCTCGATCACGCCCATGACGGCGCGATCGCTGGTGAAGCTCAGGGCATGCTTTTGCAGGCGCCCTGCGCGCTCGACATAGATTTCGTCGAAGCGGTTGACCATGATTTCGCTGACCGTTTCGTCGGCCAGCAATTCCTCCAGCGGCCCCAGTCCCACGGCCTCGTCCAGAACCTGCCTGCGCAGCGCGTTGCGGTCCAGCTGGGCCGGTATCTCGTCGTCCATGTCCTGCAGCGTTCTGGCGATGAGCCGGTCCGCCTCGGCGCGCAGGTGTTCGTCGGACATGCTGGAGACGTCATGGCGGCGCAGGTCCATGGTGTCGATGAGCTTGGTGTGCAGGCGCTTGCGCCATTCGAATTGCAGCGCCTGCAAGTGGGCGTCCCCGGGCTCGGCTGCCGCAGGCTCGGGCGCGTCGGCAGGCGCTGCCAGCGGCGTGTCCTGTGTGCTCTGCATGGGCGCTGTGGTGGCGGCATGCGCTGCGGCCGGTACAGGAAAAGGCGCGGCTTGCGGCTCTTCACCGCTGTTCAGGATGCGCAACTGGAACGGGCCAATGCCGATGAGGTCGCCGTTTTGCAGCGGGCCATATTGGGCGGTGATGCGCTGACCGTTGACCAGCACGCCGCCGAAGCTGCCTGCGTCGTCGATCAGCACGCCCGAGGGGCTGGTGAAAAGGCGTGCGTGCTCCTTGGCAAGGCGCCAGTTGTCCAGGCGGACTTCGCACTGGGAGCCTTTGCCGATGGAGCACATATCGGGCACGCTCAACGGCTGGCGCCGGCCGTCGGGGTGGATGATTTCAAGGTCGATCATTGGGGGCTGCCGGTTGCGGAGGTCAGGGGTGAAAGCCACTGGGTCTCGGCCCAGCCCAGCCGGTCATCAATGCGCACGGCCGAGAACTGGGCCTGCGGGGCCTGGGGCAGCACTTGCACAAGGCTGCCCACGGGCAGGTTCTGGAGGACGGGGGCGTTGATGTCGGGGGACACGCGAAGGGCCAGCCCATCAAGGCCCACGCGGTAGATGCCTGGTGCGGAGTGGCCCGTGGTGGCGCCGGATTCATGGGGCGTGAGAGCCCGGCCTTGCCGCGCCTGGCGCGCATGGGGTCCGTCGGGTGCGGGCTTCATGCCGGGAACGTGCGCGACGGGCTGCAGGCTTTCATCGCGCACCCAGCCCGTCAGGGCTGCGACCGCCACCGCGCGCCAGCCGGAGTGCGGGTAGTGCGCGGCAGATGAACCGGGTGCGGCACGCACGAAACTGCCTTGGCCCAGTTGCAGCAGGGTGTCGCTTTGCGCCCGAGGTTCGGCATGCAAGGCCAGCCCGTCATGCACCACGCGCCAGTGGTTGACCAGCGGCTTGTCCGCTGCTGCTGCGGAGGCCAGCGGGTTGCCGGTGTGCGGCAGGGCGGGCCAGTGTTCGGGCAGGGTCGCGGTGGCCGGTGCGGGCAGGGGCCGCACTGGCGCGGGGAGTTCCTGCACAGGCGCCGCGATGCTGGCGCTTGCGCTGGCCACAGGCAGGGACGCCAGCCGGGGAGGATGCTCGGGCGCAGGGCCGGGTTCGGTCAGGTAGGGCTGGGGACCGTAGCGCTGGCCCAGGCGCGCACCGGCGTCTTCCACGCGCTGCAGCAGGCCCGGCGAGCGGCTGTTGATCACCGTGGGCGTGACGAAGACCACCAATTCGGTCTCTTCGTTCTGGAATCGCTGGGACCGGAACAGGGCACCCAGCACGGGCAGGTCTCCCAGGAAGGGAACCTTGTCGACGTTGTCGCCACCCTTGCGTGACAGCAAGCCGGCCAGCACCATGGTCTCGCCGTCCTGGACGTTGAATTCGGTGAAGGTGCGCCGAGTGCTCAACCCGGGCCCCGAGGGCGTGGAGAACGATGGGTCGATGTTGCTGACCTCGCTGTCGATCTCGGCCCTGATGACGCCGTTGCGGTCAACGCGCGGCGTGATGCGCAGCTTGACGCCGTAGGGCTTGAACATGACCACGGGGCCGTAGATCGTGGCCACGGAGTACGGATATTCGCCACCGGCCAGGAACTCGGCCTTGGAGCCATTGCGCGCCGACAGCTGGGGCTGGGCAAGAATGCTGGCCTTTCCGTCACGGGCCAGCAGGTCCAGCCTGGCTGTCAGGCCCATGTTGACGGCGGTGAGGACGTTCAGGCCTCGGGGCAGCGGGCCTTTGTCACCGCTTTCCGGGGTGATCGGCGGGTTCTGGACGCCGATGACCAGACCGGGCTGATGGCCGCGCCGCGCCGGCGACCAGATGCCTCCCACGCTGGCCCCGCCCTGGGCGGTCCAGCGCAAGCCGAATTCGCGCAGCTCATTGACCGGGAATTCGACCACCTTCACGTCCATGAGCACCATCTGCTCCCAGCCGATCTGGTTGGTGAAGTTGATGATCTGCGGGTAGTGCTTTCTGAGGTCTTCGATCTTCTTGAGATCGACATCGCTGAGATGGTCCCCTTCGACCACGACCTTGTCACCAATGATGGAGGCCCGCGCGTTGGGGATGGTGCTGAGAAAGGCTGCGATCTCGCGCGCATGGCGGCTTGTGTCGCCGCGCACCACATGGATCTTGACGCGCTGATATCGGCCGTCGGCGTTCCACACGAACAGCGAGGAGGTGCCAACCTCGTTGGCGAAGATGATGACCTCGCGCTCGTCCAGCGCGGCGGCCGTCAGCACCCGGCCATTGCCCACGGCAATGCGCGCCACGCCGGGGCTGGGGAAGACGCGCGATTCGCCCACGAACATCTCGATTTCCGGCACCTGAGCCTGGTCGTCCGGTTTCTGTATGGGGCGGTACGGCTGGCCTGCCGCTGCCTCGCGGCTGGGCACGCCCTGCAGCATGGGCGCGAATCCACCCGGCATGCCGAGGGATTGCGCAGAGCCTGTTGCATCCTCTGGTATCTGGGCTGTTGCCGGGCCGGCCAGGCTCCAGCCCAGTGCCAGCACGAAGCCGCAGCGCAAGGCATGCAGAAAGGGCGTTGGACTGGAGCGGGCGGACAGGGATGCAGTGGGGGCTGAACGGATGGACATTGGGATCAGGCGCATGGAGCGATGAAAAAGGCAGGAGCGGGTGAGACGCCTTCAGCGAGGCAACGCGCTTGGCTGGATCGGGAAGGACGCAGGGAAAAGAGGAGCCTGGCCTGGTTGCAGTGCGGCTTGCGGAGCCGGTTGAACAGGCGTGGGGGCTGCGGCTGCCTTGGGCGGGCCTTCGCCGGCATCGTGGGCCTTGTCCTGGCGCAGCAGCAGGTCTTCGGGCTTGAAGTCCATGCGGCGTCCGCCATAGAGCACGGGAACGGCTCGGCCCGGTGATTGCGCTGCGCCCGCTGTCTGAATCAGGGACTGCACGTCGCCTGCTAGGCCCAGCAGGGCGGCCATGGCAGCGCTGTCTTCTTCGACAACATCCGAGTCCTTGGGATTGCGCAGCAAGGCGGTGATCTTTCCCGCCTCGCGCGCGATGATCACGCTCCGGGCCTGCGCCTGGGAGGTGTCCAGCGTGACCGTGGAGTACTGGCGCCGCTCACCGCTTCTGGGGTCATCCACGGACCGCTGGCCGGTGGCCATGACCTGGACGTTCTGCAGCAGTGGAAAGGTGGTCTTGCGGCCTTTCTGATCCAGGGTGAGCATCAGGTCGATGGCATCCCCCGGCTCCAGCAGGCCCGAGATGGAGTTGATCTCGTCCACGTGCACGGTGATGGCGCGCCGCCCTACTTCGATGCGGGCCGAGAAGGTCGGCACCTTGTCGCCTTCGAGCAGGTTCCACAGCAGGATGTCGCCGTGCTGCATGCCATGCTCCAGCGCGCGGCCTGCAATGCGGGAAAAATCCTCGGGGCCGATGGCCAGCGAGTGCGCGTAATCGTGGGGAACGTCGCGCACGGCAATGGTCTCCTTGGAGATGGGATCGCCCTTCCTGAGATCGCGTTTGGCCACGATCAGCGGCCGGGTTTTGCTTTTCCCACGCGCTTCTATGGCTTGCATCTGGCTGTTCAGGTAGCCGCGTGCGATCACTGCGGCGCCCAGGCCGATCGCAAGTGCCATGCCAAGGGCGATCCAGGTTTTGTTGGGACGCAGGGCGGTGATTCGGGCGAGTGCGGAGTTCATGGCTGACGGGTCAAATGGGCAGGGAGAGGGCGAAGCTGAACTTCTGGTAGGCAGCCTGCAGGGCGAGCAGCAACTGGTGCAGCACGCTGTTGCTGTCCACCATGCCGACGCCCAGCGCGAAGGCCAGGGCCGCGCAGACCACGGCGTACTCCACCGAGGACTGGCCGCGCAGGCGATGGGCAAGCTTCATGGCGTGGTCTCCACCGCCACGCTGGTGACGAGAACGATGCTGGTGAGGCCCAACGCATTGCGGGAAATGACGGCCGTCGCCTCTTTGCCCGGGCCGCGCATCAGCACCGTGATGGCGCCGGTCTCAGAGCCGAACGCGTGGGCCTTGGTGTCTGTGGCGGCGTCGAAGCGGCGTTCCAGTGCATAGCCCTGCTCCTGCAGCGCCGCAGTGAGGCGTTGCGCATTGAGCGCCTCGCCGTGCCTGTTCGTGGCAACGAGATGGGTGGACAGCTGGCCACCGTCCTGGGTGTTCAGCAGGCTGGCGATCTCGGTTCCAGCTGGCAGCAGGCGCCGCCATCGGGCTCTTTCCCCCTGGCTGCGGGCCTTGCCGCTCAAGGCTGCGCGCAGGTGGGTGACAGCGACAAGGCCGCGCGTGCCGCCGTCGGGGGTGGGTTCCAGTCGAATGGTGAGGTAGTGCTCGCCCTGGGCGCGGCCCAGAATGCGCTGGCCATCGCGCTGGTCGTCCATCAGGGGCTGGCCCAGGGTGCGCACAAACCAGTCGCCGGTCTGCCTGGGTGTGCTGCGGGTGGCGAAGCCGGTCAGCCGCATGGGCAGGCCGTCCAGGTCCATCTGCTGGCCGATGTGGTAGCTCCTGGCATGTTCGGGCAGCGGGATCTCGGGCCAGTTGGCCTGCGCAAAGGCATGGGTGAGCCCTGGCGTCAGCAGGCTCAGGCAGATGGAACGGAGCATGCGGGCCGTTGTCATCATTCGGCCCTGAGCCTGTCTGCCGGAACAATGTCCTGCCACTTGTCCAGGCGTCCGAACTTGGGGGCCGGCACCTCCATCAACTCGAAGACCGGTATGGCCACATCCAGCAGCGTCTCCACCGGGGAGAACAGGCTGTTGAGCGGCGCCAGCCGGCCGAACCGGTCCATGGTCTGCTCCACGGAGCGCGAGGCCCAGGGCTCGATGAGCACGCTGGTGTGGCGTGTGACGCGCAGGTCCAGTTGGTCGAAGGGGGTGTAGCTTTGGATGCCTGCGGGCAGGTTGGCCAGTGGCACGGAGATGTTGGCGCGGTAGATGCCTGGGGCGTTCAACCCGATGCGTCCGTGGTTCGCCAGAGGCACTTTGCTGAAGGGTACGCCGTCTAGGCTGGCCTTGAAGGCCTCTCTGTGCGCTGTGGACTGGCTTTCGCCAAAGCTGACCGAGATGTCTGAAAAGCGCGGGATCAGCGAATTGCCTGCGGGGTCCGTCCACAGCGGATTGCGGTGTGCGTCGAAGTCGCCTGCCGTGTCGTCCGTCTTGATGGGGGCTTCGGGTCGGCTGAAGTAGCGCCTGCGCACTTCGGCTGCCAGTTGTGTAGGCAGCTTGTAGCTGCCCGCCGCGTCGTTGTGTACCGTGGCATCGAAGGCCGCATAGCGGCTGGCCATCTGGGTGGCATGGGCAATGTCCTGGTACTTGCCGATCATGGGCATCAGCAGGAACAGGCCCAGCAGGGGCGCCGCCATGGCCAGGAATTCGACCAGGGCCTGGCCTGCCTGCCGCCTTGGGTAGCGGGCGCGGTTCAGGAGGTTCATGGGATCAGCCCTCCCTGGCGCATCTGCTGGCCAAGTACATCGGGTTGGGAGTGGATCAGGCGCACCTGCCAGTACGGGTTGAACAGGCTGGGCAGCTCCAGGGGGAGACCCTGGCTTGCGCCATAGCGGTTCTGACGCTGTGCCAGAGGGCGCTCGAAGAACACTTCGGACGTGGCAACGGCCACCATTTCGTCTTTGGCGACCTGGCTCTGATAGGCGTTGATGCGGCTGTCCGGCGTGCCGCTTATTTCGCTGGCGCCATCGGAGGTGCGCAATTCGCTGCGCGCCCGCGACAGGCGCACACTGAACCGCAACGTGGGGTCGTTCTTGTCCGGTTGCAGCTGGCTCAGGTCGTAGTAGCTGGGCAGGCCGGTGTAGTGGGTCCAGTGCGCGGAGGAGGCTCTGGCAGAGGCCCTTCTGTTGTTGCGGGAGCCTCCGAGCCAGGCGGACGAGTCATTCTGGTCCAGGTCGTCGGGGTGGGCCTGCTGTTCGCCCCAGGCGATGGGCTCCTCCCTGAGCCGGCAGCGTGGAATGAGCCCGCCCTTTCGCTGGGCGCGCCAGAACGACTCGGTGTCTTCGGCGATCCACTCGTCGTAGTTGACCAGTTCGGTACCGCCGCGTCGGCGCACCTCGCTTTTGCGCCACATGAGGATGCAGATTTCGTCTGGGCCAGGCACTTCTGCCTCGGCCGTCCAGACACGCTCCTTGGTGAATCTGTCGCTATGCGCCGCATACACAGCCAGTTTGGCCATGCGGCCTCGGTCCTCGCCGCTGTAGAGCTGGGTGAAGCTGCCCCAGTCGTCGGGGCCTATGGGCTCCACCTTTACGCTGCCATCGCCCGCGTAGTTGGCCTGGGCCACGTCCTTCATCACACTGCTGCGTATGTCCTGCAGGTAGGAGCGGGCGTGCAGCAGGTTGTGCGCCTTCTGTATTGCCTGTTTGTTGGCCTCTACGGCTGTGACCGTATCGAATGCCAGCGACGGCACCATCTTGGCCATCTGCTGGATGTACTGGCCCGCGTACTGCACGGTGGCGTAGCACATGATCGCGTACATCTCGTTGTAGTGGAATGCAGCACCGATCAATGCGCCCCAACCGGTGTAGTCAGCACATTCGGGGAACTGCGTGGGCAGGTTCTCCGCGTGGGTCTGTGCGTATTGCGCCCACGAGGACAGGCTCACCATCTGCGCCACCAGCACCTCGTTGGCGATCAGGGCGCGATTGCCGTAGGCCTTGAAATTCATCGCCCGCGCGTGCATCACGCCGGCGCTGTAGGCCACGGCATCGGCCGTGCTGACGAGCTTGGTTTTTTCCTGGGAGAGCTGGCCGGTGTTGAACAGAAAGAACAGCGAGGCCAGTGCACCGATCAGGACAAAGATGCCGTAGATCAGTGCCTGCCCGCGTTGCCTGTCCTGCCTCCGTATTCGACCGCCGCGCAGGGTGGTGATGGTGGACATGGGCAGGCCCGCTTACTTGTTCTCGTAGGCGTCGAGGCCTTTTTCCTTGCGCTCTCCATCGGCCTTGCCGGCTGCAGTGCCTGCCGCCTGGATGGCCGTCTTGGCTGACTTGCCGGCCACTTCATTGGCAATACCGGAAGTCTGGGCGCGGATGGTTTCGCCAAAGTACTGGTAGACGGCAATGGCGGCCACACCAATCAGGGCCACGATGATGATGTATTCGGTCATGCCCTGGCCGCGTTGCTTGCGAGATTGAAGTGAGGTATTGAAGGTGGTCATGCAAAAACTCCTGTGCTGGTGGAAGAAATCTGTAGGGACGTAAGCAGGCAGACGCAGGGCTGCAGCCGTGCATCACGGAAACGGGGAAAAGGGAAAACGCAATTCAGGCGGAGGCGGGCACCAGGGCGGTGCTTGGCGGTTCTTCCGAATTGCGCATGTGCAGGGAATCAGCCGTGCCCAGGCACAGGGCCTTGGCCTTGGCGTCAGCGCACTGCGTCAAGGCGCTGAATGAAAGCGATGCATGGATGGTCTCTCCCTCAAGGTTGGCGGTGGACTGCCGCTTTGGCGCTGCGCGCCAGGACAGTTCTGCGTGGGGCATTGGCAGGAAAAAGGCGCCTGCATATGCCTGACTTTCAGGTGGCGATTCATTGCGCCCCGAAGTCATTTCTTGTGCCGCCAAGCCTATGAATTTTTTTCTCGCATGTCTCTAAGACAACTCCTGACGATGTTTCTGAATGCATCGTCGGAGATTCTTGCTGTCATTTCAATAGCAAGCTATTTAATGAATTCCGTGTTTTCGACGATCCATCTGTGTCAGATAGATCGAGGCGAAATGGGCTCAAGCAGGGTGATCTGAAAAATCAATCTGAATCGATGCAGGACGATTCCTATTTTTCAGAATTCAGGTGCGGGCCGCCGACAGGAGCCTGGGCGCGGGGCTCGATGGGCAGGAGTGCGGGCATGCCGCTGCGGCGTCGGCATGCCGGTGAAAAGTTTGAAATGACGGCCGGCTTGAGGATGGCCGGCCGCCTCTTTTACTGCCGCGCCGAGCGCACGTTGGCCGGCAAGGCGCCAGGATGGCTGGTGCGGAACGGGTTGATGTCCAGGCCGCCACGGCGCGTGTAGCGTGCGTAGACCGAGAGCTTGAGGGGGCGGCAGCGGGTCCAGATGTCCATGAAGATGCGTTCCACGCATTGCTCATGGAATTCGTTGTGGTTGCGAAAGCTCACCAGGTATTGCAGCAGGCCTTCCTGGTCGATCTGCGCGCCGCTGTAGCGGATCTGCACGCTGCCCCAGTCGGGTTGGCCTGTGACCAGGCAGTTGCTCTTGAGCAGGTGGCTGACCAGGGTTTCTGTGACGGGGCCTTCTTCATGGTTGGCGCGCAGCAGCTCGGGGGCGGGCTGGTATTGCGTGCACTCCACATCAAGGCGGTCCAGCAGCAGGCCGTCGAGCTCCTGCACCATTTCCTGGTCGAAGCGGTCCAGGCCGATGATCTTCACGCCGATGCTTCCCTTTTGCTCGCTGCCGCGCCACAGCGCTTCGGCCAGGTCGGTGCGCAGGCGTGCCTGGACTTCGGCCGCGTCGGCCAGGCGGGTGTTGTTGAAGCTGTTGAGGTAGAGTTTGAAGGACTTGCTTTCAATGAGATTGGGGGTCTCGCAGGGAATCGTGAAATGCACGAGCGCCACCTGCGGCTTGCCGCGCAGGTTGAGCCAGGACAGCTCGAAGGCCGTCCACAGGTCGGCGCCGAAGAAGGGCATCTGTCTGCCCTGAATGCCGATTTCTTCGCGCTTGGGCGCGCGGGGCAGGGGGAACAGCAGCGAGGGGGCGTACTGGTCGATGTAGGCGGAGCTTTTGCCCAGCTGGGATTGTTCGGGAGTGTTCATGGAAAAAGGGCCGGCCGTGCCGGCGCTGGTCAGGCCTGGACGGTCCGCGCGGAGCGCGTGGACCCAGGCTTTGAAGCTAACTGAATTTCCATGCCCGCAGGCATGGGTGGCCATATAAGGTCAATAAGGGTGGGTGCGCCCGGGTTCGCTGGCTCTTCAGTGGAATTCGCGCTCGCGCAGCCATTTGGTGGCGATCCATTTCTCGCCGGCCAGCACGGGCGCGCCGCCGTGCAGGGTACGCGTGGAGGGGTCGGGGCGCTCATAGCTGAAGAAGACGGCGTTGCCCCGGCGCGGCACGACTTGCAGCGGCACTTCGGGGAAGATGGTTGCGCCGCCCCGTTCGGGCTCGTTCAGGTAGATGACCAGGGTGCCCACGCGCTGGCCGCCGCGTTTGAGGATGGTGGGCGTGCCGGGTTCGCCGGGCGCGAAGTAGTCGTGGTGGGGCTTGTATTCGGCGCCCGGGCCGTAGTGCAGCACCTGCAGGCCTTCGCCATGGTCCAGCGGCCAGCGCAGCAGGCGGGCGATGCGTTCTTCCAACTGGCTGACGATGCCGGTTTCCCCACGCTGGAAGAACATGCCGTTGCTGGTTCGGTCGTCATTGATCTCTTCGCCGCCGCTTTGCGTGGCCACGGTGAGCGAGCGCGCCATGCGCGGACGCGCGGCGGCGATGATGGCGTCGCACTCCTCGTGCGAGAGCAGGTTGCCGAAGACCACGATGCGCGGGTTGCGCATGCTGACCAGCACCTGGACCTGGCGGTCGCCGACATCGATGCTGCTGGGGTCCTGGGCAAGGTCCGGTTCGGGCAGGCTCGAGGCCGAGACGACGACGGCCGGTGGCGCTACATCGCCCTGTTCGGGCAGGTCCAGCGCCTGCCTTGCCAGTTCTTCGCTCCAGCCCACGTCGCGCATGGAGCGCAGCAGGGCCGCAGGCCCTATGCCGGATGCGCGCTGGTCGCGCACCCATTGCATGAGTTCAGGCGTGAGACCGACGGGCAGGTCCTGCGCGGCGGTCTGGGAATCTGGTGAGGATTTGAGGCTCATGGCGTGCAGTGCGGCCCTTGCCGCAGTGAATGGACTCCAAAGGCATCGAGGCCGGGGCCGGCCGGTGGCCGGCGAGGCTCAGTCAGCGGTCTTGCGACGGAACACCAGGCGCGCAGGCGTCGAGGAAGCTGGCGCCAGCGCGTAGCCCTCCAGATCGAAGGCTTCGAGTTCAGCCGCGCTGCGAGCGCGTCGTTGTATGGCAAATCGTGCCATCAGCCCGCGCGCACGTTTGGCATGGAAGCTGATGATCTTGTAGGCGCCGTTCTTGTAATCCTCGAATGCGCATTCCACCACCGGGGGCTTGAGGTGCTTCAAGTCTACCGATTTGAAGTATTCCTGCGAAGCCAGGTTGACGATGACGCGCTCGCCCGCCGGCTGCTTGGCCGCGCGCTGGTTCAGGTGCTCGGCAATGCGGCTGCCCCAGAACTGGTAGAGGTTGCTGCCATGCGCGGTTTCCAGCCGTGTGCCCATTTCCAGGCGGTAGGGCTGCATGCGGTCCAGCGGGCGCAGCACGCCGTACAGGCCGCTGAGGATGGCCAGGTGCTGCTGGGCCCAGTCCAGGTCCTCGGCATCCAGGCTGCGTGCCTGCAGGCCCTCGTAGACATCGCCGTTGAAGGCGAGCAGCGCCTGCCGGGCGTTTGTGGCCGTGAAGCGCGGGCTGAAGGCCTCGTAGCGCGCCACGTTGAGCGCGGCCAGCTTGTCGCTGATGCCCATCAGTTCCGACAGTTGCTGGGGCGACTGGCGGCGCAGCACTTCGATCAGCTCCAGCGGCTGTTCGGAGAAGACGGGCAGCGTGTGCGGCAGTTTCGGGGGCAGTGGGGTGTCGTAGTCCAGCGATTTGGCGGGGGAGAGCAGCAACAGCATGGCGGGACGGAAGCTCCTGGAAAGAGGTGGACGGAAGGCGTGGGGAGACGTATGAGGTGAGGGCGGAGGCGGAAACAAACAGGGGCCGCGAGGGCCCCTGTGTTGTCACTGTCTGTGGTCAGACTTGGGCCGCGCCCTGCGGCTGCGGCTGCTGCTCGAACGGCAGTTGCAGCTCGCTGAGGTCCTTGCGTGTTTCCACGAGGATCAGCGGGCCGTCATCCAGAGCGACCACGGGCGGGCGCTCGCGCACGACGCGCTCGGGCTGCGGTTCGGCGGCGATGGCTGCCTGGGCTGCTGCTACCTTGTCGGCATCGGAGCCCACCCATTGCAGACCCGAAGCGGCGGCCAGCGCCTGCAGCTCGGACATGGGCAACTGGTAGGCCTGGACCTTGGGCAGGCCGCGTTCGGCGGTTGCTTCAACGGCCTTGGCTGCTGCGGGCGCGACTGCCACTGCGGCAGGAGCGGCCACGGGTGCAGATGCCACCACGGGGGCAGGTGCGACCGGCGCGGGGGTCACCGCAGCCACGGGCGCGGGAGCGGCAACCTGCTGCTCGGGCACGGGGGCCGCGACGGGTTGCTGCACCGCTTGGGCTGCTGCGGGCTGCGCAGGCACTTGCGCTTCGGCCATGGCTTCAGGAGCCTGGGCTTCGGCGGCAGGGCTGGCTGCGTTGAAGTAGCTGCGGCGGGCAGGCTGGTCCTGCTCGGGAGCGGCGGCTTCGAAGGATTGGACGGCTTCGCCCTCCGCTTCGCGCGGTGCGCGCTCTGCACGGTCACCGCGATCGCCACGCTCGCGGCGGTCACGGCCATAGCGGTCGCGCGAACGGCGCTGGCGCGGCTGCTCTTCGCCGGAGGCGGGGGCAGCGTTGTCCAGGGACGGGTCCTGTTGCTGGGCCTGGTTGTCCAGGTTCTCTTCGGTCTCGGGAGCGACTTCGAACTGGCGGGGCTGGCGCTCGCTGCGTTCGGCGCGTTCACCACGTTCACCGCGCTCGCCACGTTCGCGGCGACCTTCACCGCGCTCCTGGCGCTCGCCACGCGGGGCGCGCTCGGGACGCTGCTCGATGGTGCTGCCATCTGCAGCGACAGCGGCCACGCCGTTCACGGCTTCCAGCGGCTGGCGGCTTTCACCGTCACGGCTGCGTTCACCACGGCCACGGCGTTCGCCGCGGTCGGCGCGCTCACCGCGCTCGCCACGATCCGGGCGCTCTCCACGCTCCGGGCGTTCACCGCGTTCACCACGCTCGGCATTGCGGCGGTTGCGATCACCGTTGCCGGCCTGGCGTTCGGCATTGGGGGCGCCAGCGCGCTCGCCATTGCGCTCCGAGCGCTCGCCACGCTCACCATTGCGTTCGTTGCGGCGGCCACGGTTGTCGTTGCGGCCATCACGGCGTGCTTCGCGAGCGGGGGCTTCGGCGGCCGGAGCGGGCGCTGCGACCGGTGCAGGTGCCGCGCTAAAGCCGAACAGGCTCTTGAGCCAGGCAAAGAAGCCTTGCTCGCGTACCACGACGGGGGCGACGGCCGGTGCGGGCGCTGCAGCGGTTGCCGCAGGCTTGGCATCGCGCTGCTGGCCGTTGGCCGGGCGGTTGCGGCTGCCTTCGGGACGGGGCTCGGCAATAGGGGCCGGCATGTCGGGCAGCACGCCCTTGATCATGGGCGTCTGCTTGTTGGTGGGCTCCTGCGAGCGGCGCGTCACCGTGGTTTCCGCGTCCAGCTCCTCGGCCAGCTTGTAGCTGGCTTCCATGCTTTCCAGGCGCACGTCGTCGTGCTTGAGGCGCTCGAGCTTGTAGTGCGGCGTGTCCATGGACTTGTTGGGGACCATGATCACGTTGACGCGCTGCTTGAGTTCGATCTTGGTGATCTCGCCGCGCTTTTCGTTGAGCAGGAAGCTGGCCACTTCCACGGGCACCTGGCAGTGCACGGCGGCCGTGTTGTCCTTCATGGACTCTTCCTGGATGATGCGCAGGATCTGCAGCGCCGAGCTTTCCGTGTCACGCACGTGGCCGGAGCCGCCGCAGCGCGGGCAGTTGATGTGCGCGCCTTCGGACAGGGCGGGCTTGAGGCGCTGGCGGCTCATCTCCATGAGGCCGAACTTGCTGATGGTTCCGAACTGCACGCGGGCACGGTCCTGGCGCAGCGCGTCGCGCAGGCGGTTCTCGACCTCGCGGCGGTTCTTGCTCTCCTCCATGTCGATGAAGTCGATGACGATCAGGCCGCCCAGGTCACGCAGGCGCATCTGGCGCGCGACTTCGTCGGCGGCTTCCAGGTTGGTGCGGGTGGCGGTTTCCTCGATGTCGCCGCCCTTGATGGCGCGGGCCGAGTTCACGTCGATGGAGACCAGCGCTTCGGTGTGGTCGATGACGATGGCGCCGCCCGAGGGCAGGGTCACGGTGCGCGCGTAGGCCGATTCGATCTGGTGCTCGATCTGGAAGCGGCTGAACAGCGGGGCGTCGTCACGGTAGCGTTTGACGCGGGCGGCATGCTCGGGCATGACGTGCTGCATGAACTGCTGCGCCTGCTCGTAGATGTCGTCGGTGTCGATGAGGATGTCGCCGATGTCGCCATTGAAGTAGTCGCGGATGGCGCGGATCACCAGGCTCGATTCCTGGTAGATCAGGAAGGCGCCCTTGGCCGACTTGGCGGCGCCATCGATGGCGTTCCACAGCTTGAGCAGGTAGTTCAGGTCCCACTGCAGCTCGGGCGCGGTGCGGCCGATGCCGGCGGTGCGCGCAATGATGGACATGCCCTTGGGGTACTCAAGCTGGTCCATCGCCTCCTTGAGTTCGGCACGGTCCTCGCCCTCGATGCGGCGCGAGACGCCACCGCCGCGCGGGTTGTTGGGCATCAGCACCACGTAGCGGCCGGCCAGCGAGATGAAGGTGGTCAGGGCCGCGCCCTTGTTGCCGCGCTCTTCCTTCTCGACCTGGACGATCAGTTCCTGGCCTTCGCGGATGACTTCGTTGATGCGGGCCTGGCTGGGGGAGACGCCTTCGGCGAAATACTGCTTGGAGATTTCCTTGAAGGGCAGGAAGCCGTGGCGGTCTTCGCCGTAATCGACGAAGCAGGCCTCGAGGCTGGGCTCCACGCGCGTGACCACGGCCTTGTAGATGTTGCCCTTGCGCTGCTCGCGCCCTTCGATTTCGATTTCGTAGTCGAGCAGCTTCTGGCCATCGACGATGGCAAGGCGACGTTCTTCCGACTGCGTGGCGTTGATGAGCATCCGTTTCATGATGCGTTTCCTTTATTCGTTTTCTCTGGGGCGCGCCGGAGTGCAGACTCTGCTGCCAGACCGTCACGCCTTTGACTTGTAATCAAAGACAGGCTCGCGAGGGAGCCGAGATGCCGGACTGACGCGTCGAAACGAAAGGAATCGCCGGATGCCTTGATGCTTGAGACCTGGCTCAAGTCAGCAATGGGGGCAAGGGCAGGGGGACGAGAGCGATGAGAGAGGCACGCCGTCCAGCTTCAAGCGAAGCTGCTGCACGTGCGGGGCAGGCGGGAGGCTTGGGGGCGGCAATGATCCTGGGCGCAGGCGTTTTCCTGCTCCACAGCGTGACCATCCATGCCCAAAAGATCCACATGCTCGCTTTTGATCCGCTGGCAGCGGTGGACGCCGGGTCCGACCCCTTCTGCCAGCTTGAGATTCCGTATCAGTGTTTCAATTCGTCAGCCACAACCGATGCAACGACGAACTTCGCAGGCCATCTTTTCCTGCTGTTTCGCGTGCATGACACCGGATGGCATCGACCTGCCTGTGCGGGGAAATGGTTGTTTGGACTAAACTCCATGAGAATCAACCACTTATAAATAGTTCGGCACAGGTGAAACACATTATAGAGGGCAAACCGGCAGACGACCGTTCCCTGAACGCAGCCACTGCCGCAGTGCGGCTGATTGAAGTCGATGACGATTCGGCCGGACAGCGGTTGGACAACTTTCTCATACGCCATCTCAAGGGCGTTCCCAAGACCCATGTCTATCGCATCATCCGCAGTGGAGAAGTGCGCATCAACAAAGGGCGCGTCAGTGCGGAAACCCGCGTTTCTAGCGGCGATATCGTCCGCATACCGCCCGTGCGCATTTCAGAAAAAGTCGCCGAAAAGGCCGAGCGGCCGGCGCCAGCCAGGGATTTCCCCAGTCTGCTGGAAGACGAGCACCTGATCGCCATCGACAAGCCCGCCGGTGTGGCCGTGCATGGCGGCTCGGGTGTGAGTTTTGGTGTCATCGAGCAACTGCGCCAGGCGCGGCCGCAAAGCCGCTTTCTGGAGCTGGTGCATCGGCTCGACCGCGAGACATCCGGCATCTTGCTGGTGGCCAAGAAGCGCTCGGCGCTGACGCATCTGCAGGACCAGTTCCGCGAGCGCGAAACCGGCAAGACCTACCTGGCCCTGGTCCAGGGCACTTGGCCGGCCAACCACAAGGTGATTGATCTGCCGCTGCACAAGTACCTGCAGGCCGACGGCGAACGCCGCGTGCGGGTGACCACGGCCGATGATCCTGACGGCATGCGTTCCGTCACGCTGGTGCGCGTTCGCAGCACGCTGGCGCCCCAGCCCCTGCTGGGACTACCGGCCATGAGCCTGCTGGAGGTGACCATCAAGACCGGGCGCACGCACCAGATCCGCGTGCACCTGTCCAGCCAGGGGCACCCGATTGCGGGCGATGACAAATATGGCGACTTCGACCTGAACCGACGCCTGCAGAAGCAGGGGCTCAAACGCATGTTCCTGCACGCATGGCGGCTACAGTTCACCCACCCGGCCAGTGGCGAGCGGGTGGAGCTGCGCGCCGAGCTTCCCGAAGAACTGGCCCGTTTCGCTGGCTGACGCTGGCTCTGACTCCTTGTAGATATGACAAATCCTGGTTCTTCCGAGATGCACCGTGCGCGCCGCTTCGATCTCATTGCCTTCGACTGGGATGGGACGCTGTCGGATTCCACCGCGGTGATCGTCAAGTGCATTCAGGCGGCCGTGGCCGATGTGGGGGGCACGCCTCCCAGCGATGAGGCGGCGTCCTATGTGATCGGCATGGCGCTGATGCCCGCATTGGCGCGTGCAGCTCCCGATGTGCCGCCCGAAAAATACCCCGAGCTGGGCAACCGCTATCGCCACCATTTCATCAAGCACCAGGACGACATCAGCCTGTTCGCCGGCGTGCTGCCCATGCTGGCGGCGCTGCGCGAGCGAGGGCACCTGCTGGCCGTGGCCACGGGCAAGAGCCGCCGTGGTCTGAACGATGCGCTACAGGACCCGCAGCTGCGCGGCATGTTCGACAGCTCGCGCACGGCGGACGAGACCGCCGGCAAGCCGAATCCGCTGATGCTGCAGGAGTTGATGGCCGAGTTTGGTGCGGACCCTTCGCGGGTGCTGATGATCGGCGACACCACGCACGACCTGGAACTGGCCCGCAATGCAGGCTGTGCCAGCGTGGGCGTGGGCTATGGCGCGCATCCCACCGACGGCTTTGGCGTGCTGAAGCCGTTGCATGTGGCGCAGAGTGTTGCGGATTTGCATCAGTGGCTGTTGGCCCATGGCTGAGTCGTCATGCCCGCGTCAGCGCGTTGATTCATGCTCGTGAGGTGTGCCGTTGACCGTTGAACGCATCGTTCTGTGCGCCAGCGATGCCCTGCAGGAAGGGGCGAATGCCGTGCCTTTCGACGTGGTCTACGCGGGTCATGCCTGCCGCGCATTCGCCATCCGCTTCGAGGGACAGGTGCATGCCTATCTGAATCGCTGCACCCATGTGGCCATGGAGATGGACTACCAGCCGGACCGCTTTTTCGATGACACCGGACGCTGGCTGCTGTGCGCCACCCATGGAGCGGCCTACGCGCCCGACAGCGGCGCCTGCGCTGGCGGGCCCTGCCGTGGCGGCCTTGTGAAAATCTCCCTGAGCGAA
The DNA here is from genome assembly GCF_020523835.1 of Delftia sp. Lp-1. Lineage (NCBI taxonomy): Bacteria > Pseudomonadati > Pseudomonadota > Betaproteobacteria > Burkholderiales > Comamonadaceae > Delftia > Delftia sp. Lp-1. The sequence goes on from NZ_JAJALJ010000001.1 coordinate 886,709, forward strand.
AGCGCGGGGGTGGTGCACTGGCATACTGCCGATAACCTGAAACCCGTCGAGTTCTGACATGACTTCCCCCATACCTCCGGAAAATCCTGGCTCCGCATCGCACCCATCCCCGGGGGCGGACCTGTGGGCCCGGGCCACGCCCGCCACGGCGGCTGCCGATGCGCGCACGGCGGCATCGAGCGGCTGGGAGCGGGAGGTGCTGGAAAAGCTGGTCTTCGCCACCATCAACGAGCAGCGTGCCTCGCGCCGCTGGCGCCTGTTTGGCCGCCTGCTGTGGACGGCGCTCATCCTCGTGGTGCTGTGGGTGCTGTTTGCCAAGGACACGGCGACCACGACCAGTTCCTCCCCGCACACGGCCGTGGTCGAGGTCAAGGGCGAGATCGCCGCAGGTGCCGACGCCAGCGCGGAATTTGTGGTGGCCGCCATGCGCAGTGCTTTCGAGGATTCGGGCTCGCGTGCCGTGGTGCTGCTGATCAACTCGCCGGGCGGCAGCCCTGTGCAGGCCGGCATCATCAATGACGAAATCGTGCGGCTCAAGGGCAAGTACGACAAGCCCCTGTATGCCGTGGTGGAAGAGACCTGCGCTTCGGCCGCCTACTACATTGCCGCCGCCGCCGATGAGATCTTTGTGGACAAGGCCAGCATCGTGGGCAGCATCGGCGTGCTCATGGATGGCTTTGGCTTCACCGGCGCCATGGAAAAGCTCGGCGTGGAACGCCGTCTGCTGACGGCTGGCGAGAACAAGGGTTTCCTGGACCCGTTCAGCCCCATGTCCGAAGGGCAGCGCGAACATGCCCACAAGATGCTGGGCCAGATCCACTCGCAGTTCATCAACGTGGTCAAGGCTGGCCGTGGTGATCGCCTGCATGAGACGCCCGAGACTTTCAGCGGCCTGTTCTGGACCGGCCAGCAGGCGGTGGAGATGGGCCTGGCCGACAAGCTGGGCAGTCTTGACTATGTGGCCCGTGAAGTGGTCAAGGCGGAAGAGGTGGTGGATTACACACGCCGCGACAACGTGGCCGAGCGCCTGGCCAAGCGTTTCGGCGCGGCCTTTGGAGGCGGTGCGGTGCAGGCACTGCGTTCCAGCCTCCCGGCTCTGCGCTGATTCTTGCGGGGTTTCCCGCTCGGTCTGCCAAGACGAAAAAGCCCGCCTTCTTGTCGAAGGCGGGCTTTTTCGCTGGTGGGCGGCTTCAGCGGCCGATGGAGAACACCACCGGCGTGCGGTTGTCCGGCGCTTCCTTGTGCTGGCGCCATTCGCGCACCAGTCGGCTTTCGATGCGGGCGCTCTCCAGTGTCAGGCCGCAGGCCAACGCCAAACGGGTATGGGGTTGCAGCGTCTGCAGCAGGGCTTGCCAAAGCGCGGCGTTGCGGTAGGGCGTCTCGATGAACTGCTGGGTCTGGCCTTGGCGCAATGCCAGGGCTTCAAGCTCCTTGATGCGCTGTACCCGTCCGCCGGCATCCTGTGGCAGGTAGCCCACAAAGGCATAGTTCTGTCCGTTGAGCCCGCTGGCGGCCAGTGCCAGTAGCAGCGATACGGGTCCGATCAGCGGCACGACACGTATGCCCAAATCGTGCGCGGCGCGCACGATGGAACTGCCGGGGTCGGCCACGGCGGGCATTCCGGCCTCGCTGACCAGTCCCATGTCGTGTCCGGCCAGCAAGGGGGCGAGCAGTGGCTTGGCGTCAAAGACGGCGGCACCCTTGTCGCCATGGTCCCCCTTCTTGTGGGCCTCGCGCGGCAGCTCGGTGATCTGCTGGGTCTGCAAGGGCTGGGCCAGTGCATGCAGCGCGTCGATGCGCTTCAGATAGGCGCGTGTGCTCTTGGCGTTTTCGCAGATCCAGTGGGTCAGCTGCGCAGCGGTGCGCAGTGTCCCATCGGGCAGGACCTGCGTCAGTGGTGTTTGCTCATCGCAGCCGAAGTCCAGCGGCGCGGGCACCAGGTAGAGCGTTCCTGTCAGGGGCTTGGTGATGGCATCGCTCATGGCAGAACGGCCCCTGCGGCGCGCAGCAACTGGCATGTGCGGATCAGCGGCAGGCCGATCAGTGCCGTGGGATCGTCGCTGACGATGGCGTCGAGCAGGGCAATGCCCAGGCCCTCGCTCTTGGCGCTGCCTGCACAGTCATAAGGCTGCTCGGCGCGCAGGTAGCGCTCGATTTCCGCATCGTTGAGATCGCGAAAGCGCACCTGAACCGTCACCACGTCGGTCTCGGAAAAGCCGGTTTCCTGGCAGACCACGCTCACGGCAGTGTGGAAATTCATCTGGCGCCCGCTCATCTGGCGCAACTGTTCGGTGGCGCGTTCATGGTTGCCGGGCTTGGACAGCGGCAGGCCATCGAGTTCGGGCACCTGGTCGGAGCCGATGACAACGGCGCCGGGGTGCAGCGCAGCCACGGCCTGGGCCTTGGCCAGGGCCAGGCGCAGGGAAAGGGCGTGCGGTGTCTCTCCGGCCAGAGGTGTTTCATCGACTTCCGGGGAGACGGTCTGGAATGGCAGCCGCAGCCGCTCCAGGAGTTCGCGGCGGTAGCGTGAGGTGGAGCCAAGGATCAGGGGACGCGCCAGGCCGGGAGCCTGGGCTAAGGCGGGGTGGGGAGCTTGCATGCCCGGATTCTCTTACACTGCCCGCATGAGCAAGGAATTTTCTGCGGCCCGCCTCGATGTTCGCGCTTTCGCGCAATCGCAGGGCCATCTTCAGGACCAGACAACACTGTCAGTCTTTCCGCGTCTGGCCCAGGATGCGCAGCCGGATGCCGGTGACACGCACGGCCAGGTGCACTGGCAGGCGGACGGCGAGCTGGTCGAGCAGACCGGCGGCCCCGGTCAGGTGTGGCTGCATCTGCAGGCCGATGCCGTCGTGCCCATGGTGTGCCAGCGCTGCCTGGCCCTGGCGCCCATCACCCTGCAGGTTGATCGGTCTTTTCGCTTTGTTGCGGATGAAGCCACAGCCGAGTCCGAGGACGATGAAAGCGATGAGGACCTGCTGGTGCTCAGCCGCGAGTTCAATCTGCTCGAACTCATAGAGGACGAGTTGCTCATGGAGCTGCCCGTGGTGCCGCGTCACGATGTCTGCCCCGAGTCTGTGAGCTTGCAGTCCAGCGACGCGGACTTCGAGCAGGCCATCGAGGACAAGCCCAATCCGTTCGCCGTCCTTCGCGGCCTGGATGTGGGCAAATCCGCAGACTGATCGAGATGCCCGGAAAAAAGGTCGAGGCCGGGAAAAGCGATTGCGCTATAATCAAGGGCTTCGCGCGAAACCCCCTCGTGTCTTTAATGGGCTGATCGCGTTTTTTACCAACCCTTTTCAGATACACAGGAGCCATCATGGCTGTTCAGCAGAACAAGAAGTCCCCCTCCAAGCGCGGTATGCACCGTTCGCACAATGCACTGAATGTGCCTGGCATCGCCGTGGAACCCACCACGGGTGAAACCCACCTGCGTCACCACATCAGCCCCAACGGCGTGTACCGCGGCCGTCAAGTGCTGAAGAACAAGTCCGAAGCCTGACCTTCGACCGTTCCCGCAGAGCCCGCGGCTACAGTTTTCGTAGCGCGGGCTTTTGTTTTTTCTGATGGCCGTTCCTATCTTTCCAGGCCTTGCAACAGGCTTGCCAGTCGCTCATGATCACTTTGGCCGTTGACTGCATGGGGGGTGATCACGGCCCCCGCGTCACGCTCGCGGCGTGCCGCCAGTTCCTCGATTCCCATTCCGACGCCCGGCTGCTGCTGGTCGGCCAGCCCGATGCGCTGGCTGGCTTTGCGCATGAGCGCGCCAGCGTGGTGCCGGCCTCGGAAGTCGTCGGCATGGATGACCCGATCGAGGTGGCGCTGCGCAGGAAGAAGGATTCCTCGATGCGCGTCGCCATCCAGCAGGTCAAGGATGGCCAGGCTGCTGCTGCCGTGTCGGCTGGGAATACGGGTGCGCTGATGGCCATCTCGCGCTACCTGCTCAAGACGCTGGATGGCATCGATCGTCCCGCCATCGCTCCCCAGTTGCCCAACGCCAAGGGTGGTGCCACCACGGTGCTGGACCTGGGTGCCAACGTGGACTGCTCGGCCGAGCATCTGCTGCAGTTCGCCGTCATGGGCTCGGCCCTGGTGTCTGCGCTGAACAACGAAGAGGCGCCTTCGGTGGGCCTGCTCAATATCGGCGAAGAGCAGATCAAGGGCAGCGAAGTCATCAAGCGTGCGGGCGAACTGTTGCGCGCGGCCGGCAAGGCCGGTCACCTGAACTTCTACGGAAACGTCGAAGGCAACGATATCTTCAAGGGCACGACCCAGGTCGTGGTCTGTGACGGCTTTGTGGGCAACGTGGCCCTCAAGTCTTCCGAGGGGGTGGCGTCCATGATCTCCAATGCCCTCAAGCAGGAGTTCAAGCGCAACATCTTCACCAAAATGGCTGCAATCGTTGCCTATCCGGTGCTAACTGCGCTGATGAATCGCGTGGACCATCGGCGTCACAACGGTGCGGCGCTGCTGGGCCTTCGTGGGCTGGTGTTCAAAAGCCATGGGTCAGCCGATGCCTTGGCTTTCGAGCACGCGCTGAACCGCGCGTATGATGCGGCCCGCAACAACCTGCTCGACCGTGTCCGTACCCGCATCTCCGCAGCCCTGCCTCTTTTGCTGGCTGCGCAGTCGGAATCAGGACCGTCGGCGCCCTAATACAGATGAGACGCTACGCACGCATCACCGGCACGGGCAGCTACCTGCCACCCCGCCGACTCACCAATCACGATCTGGCAGCCGAACTGGCCCAGCGTGGCATCGAGACCTCGGACGAGTGGATCGTCGAGCGCACCGGCATCCATGCCCGTCACTTTGCCGCGCCCGACGTGGCCAGCAGCGATCTGGCCCTGGAGGCGTCGAAGAAGGCGCTGGAGGCCGCTGGCTGCCAGCCACAGGACATCGACCTGATCATCGTCGCCACCTCGACGCCCGACATGGTCTTCCCGTCCACTGCCTGCATCCTGCAGAACAAGCTTGGCGCCAATGGCTGCGCGGCCTTTGACGTGCAGGCTGTGTGCAGCGGCTTTGTCTACGCGCTCACGGTGGCCGATGCCATGATCCAGTCCGGCGCCGCAAGCCGCGCGCTGGTGGTGGGTTCCGAAGTCTTCAGCCGCATCCTTGATTTCAACGACCGCACGACCTGCGTGCTGTTCGGCGACGGCGCCGGCGCGGTGGTGCTGGAGGCGTCCGATCAGCCTGGGATCCTGGCGTCCGACCTGCATGCCGATGGCAAGCATGTCGGCATCCTCTGCGTGCCGGGCAATGTGTCCGGCGGCCAGGTGCTCGGCGATCCGCTGCTGAAGATGGATGGACAGGCCGTGTTCAAGCTGGCGGTCGGCGTGCTGGAAAAGGCCGCCCGCGCGACGCTGGACAAGGCAGGGCTCACCGATGCCGACATCGACTGGCTGATCCCTCACCAGGCCAACATCCGCATCATGCAAAGCACGGCGCGCAAGCTCAAGCTGTCCATGGACAAGGTGGTGGTGACCGTGGACCAGCATGGCAATACCTCGGCCGCCTCGATCCCGCTGGCGCTGGACCACGGCGTGCGCAATGGCCAGGTCAAGCCCGGGCAGACCGTGCTGCTGGAAGGCGTGGGCGGTGGCTTCACCTGGGGTGCGGTGCTTCTCAAGATGTGATGCGGGATGCCTGCCTGTCGGCAGGCTCCCATGGCGCGGCTTTTATTTTTGAAAATATGAAGAAGTTTGCATTCGTCTTTCCCGGCCAGGGTTCGCAATCGGTAGGTATGCTTGATGGATGGGGCGACCATCCTGTTGTGGCGCAGACGCTGGCCGAAGCCTCCGAGGCGCTGGGTGAAAACATCGGCCAGCTGATCCAGCAAGGACCGAAGGAAGCCCTGGCGCTCACCACCAACACCCAGCCCGTGATGCTGGTGGCCGGTGTGGCCGCCTGGCGCGTGTGGCAGGCCGAAGGCGGCGCGCTGCCCGATGTCGTGGCAGGCCATTCGCTGGGCGAGTATTCCGCCCTGGTCGCCTCGGGCGTGCTGACGCTGGCCCAGGCTGCCCCGCTGGTGCGCCTGCGTGCTGCAGCCATGCAGGAGGCCGTGCCCGTGGGCACGGGCGCCATGGCGGCCATCCTGGGCCTGGACGCCGACAAGGTGCGCGCAGGCTGCGCCGAGGTCACGGCTGCCCTGGGTGGCGCTGAAGTCGTCGAAGCCGTCAATTTCAACGATCCTTCGCAGACCGTTATCGCCGGCAGCAAGGCTGCTGTCGAAAAGGCCTGCGAAGCCCTCAAGGCCGCAGGCGCCAAGCGTGCCCTGCCGTTGCCCGTGTCGGCGCCGTTCCATTCCAGCCTGATGAAGCCTGCGGCCGAAAAGCTCAAGGCGGCGCTGGCTGCCACGGCGCTGGCTGCACCGCAGATTCCCGTGCTCAACAACATCGACGTGGCGGTCGAGCAAGACGCCGACGCCATCCGCGATGCGCTGTATCGCCAGGCCTTTGGCCCGGTGCGCTGGGTTGAATGCGTTCAGGCCATGAAGGCGCGCGGCATCGTGCATCTCGTCGAGTGCGGTCCCGGTAAGGTGCTCATGGGCCTGACCAAGCGGATTGACGCGGACCTGACGGCCGCTGCCCTCTATGATCCGGCCACGCTGGCCGACGTGAAAGAATCCCTCGCATGACTGACAACCAGAACAAGCCCCAGGTTGCCCTGGTGACGGGCGCCTCGCGTGGCATTGGTGCTGCCATTGCCCAGGAGCTGGCGGCGCGCGGCTACCGCGTGATCGGCACGGCCACCACCGACGGTGGCGCGGAAAAGATCGGCCAGGCCCTGTCGGCCCATGAGGGCTGCCGCGGCGTGAACCTCAATGTCACGGATGGGGCGGCCGTCGATGCCTTGATCGACAGCATCGTTAAGAATGACGGCGGCCTGCATGTGCTGGTCAACAACGCCGGCATCACACGCGACACGCTGGCCATGCGCATGAAGGACGACGACTGGGATGCGGTGATCGACACCAATCTCAAGGCCGTTTTCCGAGTCAGCCGTACGGCCATTCGGCCCATGATGAAGCAGCGTTTTGGCCGCATCATCAATATCACCAGCGTCGTTGGCGCCTCCGGCAACCCCGGTCAGGCCAACTATGCAGCCGCCAAGGCCGGCGTTGCCGGCATGACGCGCGCGCTGGCCCGTGAACTGGGCAGCCGCGGCATCACGGTCAACTGCGTGGCGCCTGGCTTCATTGCCACCGACATGACGGCGGAGCTGCCCGAAGAGCAGAAGAACGCCCTCAAATCGCAGATCGCCATGGGCGATCTGGGTCAACCCAGCGACATCGCCCATGCCGTGGCCTACCTCGCATCTGCGGGTGCGGGATACGTCACCGGCCAGGAATTGCACGTCAACGGCGGCATGTACATGTAAGTGCTGCGGCGGCTGCGGGCAGACCCCTGCCAGAAGCCGGCGTTGCTTGCAACAGAAGAGGCCGTTTCCTCGCGACGGCCGGCTGAAGAGGGTCTGAGGCCCGAAGCAGCTAGAATCGCGGGTTCATTCACAACCCCCAGAGGGAAACCATGAGCGATATCGAAGCACGTGTCAAAAAAATCATTGCCGAACAACTCGGCGTTGAAGAGTCTCAAGTCACCAACGAAAAGGCCTTCGTGGCTGATCTGGGTGCTGACTCCCTGGACACGGTGGAGCTGGTGATGGCCCTGGAAGATGAATTCGGCATCGAGATCCCCGACGAAGACGCGGAAAAGATCACGACGGTGCAAAACGCCATCGACTACGCCAACACCCACCAGAAGGCCTGATAGGGCCCTGACCCGAGCGATCAGCAGAAGGTTTTACGCATGAGCCGTCGTCGCGTTGTCGTGACCGGCCTGGGTTGCATCTCCCCCGTGGGTAACACGGTGGGCGACGCCTGGGCCAATCTTTTGGCCGGCCAGTCCGGCATTGACCTCATCACCAAGTTCGATGCCTCGAACTTTGCCTGCAAGATTGCGGGTGAGGTCAAGGGATTCGATGTGGAGTCGTACATGAGCGCCAAGGATGCGCGCTCCATGGACACCTTCATCCATTACGGCATCGCTGCTGCGGCGCAAGCCGTGCAGGACTCAGGTCTGCCCACGGGTGAGGCCTTGTCGGATGATCTGGCCACGCGCATCGGCTGTGTGATCGGTTCGGGCATCGGCGGCTTGCCGCTGATCGAGAACACCCACGCGGAACTGGCTGCGCGCGGACCGCGCCGCATCACGCCGTTCTTCGTGCCTGCCTCCATCATCAACATGGTGGCTGGCCATGTGTCCATGCGCTTCGGCTTCAAGGGGCCGAATCTTGCCGTGGTGACTGCCTGCACGACCGGGCTGCACTGCATAGGCGAGGCAGGACGCATGATCGAATACGGCGATGCCGATGTGGTGGTGGCTGGTGGCACGGAAGCCACGGTCTCCCCCCTGGGCGTCGGCGGCTTTGCCGCCATGCGCGCCCTGTCCACGCGCAATGATGATCCCAAGGCCGCTTCGCGCCCCTGGGACAAGGACCGCGACGGCTTCGTGCTGGGCGAAGGCGCGGGCGTGCTGGTGCTGGAAGAGTACGAGCATGCCAAGGCCCGCGGTGCCAAGATCTACGCCGAACTGTGTGGCTACGGCATGAGTGCCGACGCCGGCCACATGACGGCACCCAACATGGACGGCCCGCGCCGCGCCATGCTGGCAGCTTTGCGAAATGCCGGCATCAATGCCGACCAGATCGACTATCTGAACGCGCACGGCACTTCCACGCCGCTGGGCGACCTCAACGAGACCAACGCCATCAAGGCGGCTCTGGGCGATCACGCCAAGAAAATCGTTGTCAGTTCGACCAAGTCCATGACAGGTCACCTGCTGGGCGGTGCTGGTGGCATCGAGAGCGTCTTCACCGTGCTGGCACTGCACGAGCAAAAGATTCCTCCGACCATCAACCTGGACAACCAGGACCCGGAGTGCGATCTCGACTACTGCGCCAATACGGCACGGGACGCGACGATCGAGGTGGCGGTGAAGAACAACTTCGGCTTCGGGGGCACCAACGGAACGCTGGTGTTCAAGCGGATCTGAGGCCTGCGCAACGCACATGAAAAGCCCGCCCCGTAAGGGAGCGGGCTTTTTTATTTCGCGCATGTGCCAGGTGAAAGCAGGATAAATGTCGGTCATGCTGCGGTTTTGCGACACTGCAGGCATGCCGTCTCGCCATGCGCCGCCCGCAGTTCGCCATCCGCTGAAGCCATCGCGCACCGTGGCAGCATGCATTTGTGCGCTCTGGCTGCTGGCCGCCATGCTTTTGCTGGCATGGGCCTTGAATCTCCAGGCAGGGAGGTGGCCTGCAGCCGTGGCCGTTGCGGTTTGCCTGGTTGCTGCTGCAGGCATGTGGCATGGATGGCACAGCTTGGGTAAAGGTTTCATCGCCTGGGATGGCGTGCAGTGGTCGATCGGCGAGGCGGGCCCATGCCAGGCTGCACAGCCGGTACTGCTGCAGGTGCGAGCCGATGGTGGATCGTGGTTGTGGGTGCAGGTCCGTCCCCTGGTTTCCATGGTGCCGGCGGGGCCCTTGCGTTGGCACAGCTCCCGCTGGCTGCTCCTGTTGTGCAGGCAGAGTCCGGAAACCTGGGGTGATTTGCGGCGTGCTGTATATTCCCCGGCCAGACCTACAGAACGGGCGCAATGACTGCGCCAGGGCCGCCGCGGCCCGTCTTCACCGATTTCATGACGCCTCCCGAATTCCCGCCTTCTTCTGCCGATAGCGACCTGGCTCTGGTCGAGCGCACCAACGCAGGAGACATGCGGGCCTTCGAGCTACTGGTCATCAAGTACCAGCGCCGCATCGAGCGCCTCATCGGCCGCATGGTGCGCGATGTGGACTTGGTGCCGGACATTGCGCAGGAAACCTTCATTCGCGCCTATCGGGCCCTGCACCAGTTTAGGGGTGATGCCCAGTTCTATACCTGGCTGTACCGCATTGCCGTGAATACTGCCAAGAAGGCGCTGCTGGACATGAAGCGCTCGCCGCTGATCACCGAAAGCGCGTTACACAACGGGGATGACGATGATGAAACTTCCCGGGTCAGCCAGGAACTAACCACCGAAGAAACGCCCGAAACGATCCTGGCAGCCCAGGAAATCGCCCAGGCAGTCAACGCCGCCATGGAGGCTTTGCCCGAGGATCTCCGACAGGCTGTCACGTTGCGGGAAATCGAAGGCCTGAGCTACGAGGAAATCTCGAACGCCATGGGTTGCCCCATCGGCACCGTGCGCTCACGGATTTTTCGCGCACGGGAAGCGATTTCAGCCAGGGTCAAGCCTTTGCTGGAGCGCCAGTCGGGCAAGCGTTGGTAGGCGTGACGGGGTTGTGGCCGCCGGTGGCGCATTTTTTGGGTACAGGGTCTCAAAGCAGACAAGCAGGTGATTGATCATGAATGACGATCTGACGAAGCGCGAACAATTGTCGGCATTGGCTGATGGTGAACTCTCTGCCGCAGAGTTGCAGGCCGTGCTGGCCTATGCGGAAAGCGATGCAGGCCAGCAGGAGTGGCGCATGTACCACCTCGTGGGCGATGTGCTGCGTTCCCCGGAATTGGCGCATCACAGCCGGCACGATGTGCTCTCCGGAATCCGCGCCCAACTGGCCAACGAGCCTCGCCGTCCGCTGGTTTCCGTGGCCACTGAAGAGCTGGCGCAAATTGCGCATCCGGCGCAGGACCGGGCTGTGATCAATGGCGCGCCGCTGCGCGATGCGGCCAATGCCTCGGTATTTCGCTGGAAGATGGCGGCGGGCTTTGCCTCCGTGGCGGCCGTGGCTGCCATTGGTTGGAGCGTGATGCTGGGCGTGCCTGCCGGTCCCGGCGCGGCGCCGGGCCGGGCCCTGGCGGCCCTTGAGACGGGTGCTCCGTCGGCGCCGGTTGCGGTGGCTGGCAATGCCCAGGACTTCCCGCTTGGCGATACGGCCCAGTCTTCCTCGGTCGTGGCGGTGGCCGGACCCTACGGGCAGAGCGTGATGCTGCGTGATCCGCGCCTGGATGCGCTGCTGGCCTCCCATCCGCAATACAGTGGGCCGGCCACGCTGCAGATGCCTGCCAGCTTCTTGCGCAACGCCAACTTCGCCTCGGCACCGCGCGCCAACCAGCGCTGAATCTCACAGGAGAGTATTGCTCTCCTGCCTTCTTTTGCACCCGCGTCCAGCCTTTCGGAATTGAAATGGACGCGGGTGCAGTCATTTGTGCTCCATGCACGGCGGCCCACGCCCCATGCATGCTGCCGATTCGGGAACTAACCGCGTCTTTCAGGCTTCTGAGCCATCGTCTGGCCGATGCTCGCCAGGACTGCGCCAGAATGTGACGTTCGTCCGAAAGCAAGTCGGCTGCCATGTGTCCGAACAAACCGCCCGGGCGCGATGGCGTCGGGGCAACGTAATGATTGAGATGGAAAGGATGACCATGACCACTGTTCGATGGAAGACGCTGCAGTCCTGCACACTGGCCGGCGTTCTGGCGCTGGCTGCAGGCAGCGCAGGAATGCTGGTGCCGGTGAGTGCCGCCCATGCGCAAAGTGGCGCCGTGGTGCGGGGGCTGCCGGACTTCACCGATCTGGTCGAGCAGGTCGGCCCGTCCGTGGTCAACATTCGCACGCTGGAGAAGGTGTCCGCCAACTCTGCCGAGGCGCTGGGCATGGACGAGGACATGCTCGAATTCTTCCGCCGCTTTGGCCTGCCCGTGCCCAATGTGCCGCGCCAGCGCCCACAGCCGCGTTCGCAGCCTGACGAGGAGCAGCCGCGCGGCGTGGGCTCCGGCTTCATCCTGACGGCCGATGGCTTTGTGATGACCAATGCCCACGTGGTCGAAGGCGCTGACGAAGTCATCGTCACGCTGACCGACAAGCGTGAGTTCAAGGCCAAGATCGTGGGCAGCGACAAGCGCACCGACGTGGCTGTGGTCAAGATCGACGCCACAGGGCTGCCGGCCGTGAAGATCGGCGATGTGAACCGCCTCAAGGTCGGCGAGTGGGTGATGGCCATCGGCTCGCCCTTTGGCCTCGACAACTCCGTCACAGCGGGCATCGTCAGTGCCAAGCAGCGCGACACGGGCGACTATCTGCCCTTCATCCAGACCGATGTGGCCATCAACCCCGGCAACTCGGGCGGCCCGTTGCTGAATATGCGCGGCGAGGTCGTGGGCATCAACAGCCAGATCTATTCGCGCTCCGGCGGCTTCATGGGTATCAGCTTCGCGATTCCGATCGATGAGGCTGTGCGTGTCAGCGACCAGTTGCGCGCCACCGGCAAGGTCACGCGAGGCCGCATTGGCGTGCAGATCGGTCCGGTCACTAAGGACATTGCCGAATCCATTGGCCTGGGCAAGGCGCAGGGAGCACTGGTCTCGGCCGTCGAGCCGGATTCGCCCGCTGCCAAGGCGGGCGTCGAGGCTGGTGACGTGATCATCAAGTTCGACGGCAAGGCCATCGACAAGGTGGCCGACCTGCCGCGCCTGGTGGGCAATACCAAGCCCGGCACACGCAGCACCATCACCGTCTTCCGTCGCGGCGCAGCCAAGGATCTGACCATGGTGATCGCCGAGGTCGAGCCCGACGGCGCGGCTCCGCAGGCCAAGGCCACCGGCAAGGGCAGCACCCTGGTTTCCCAGCCGCTGGGCCTGACGCTGGCCGAGCTCACGGATGCCCAGAAGAAGGAGCTGGGCATCAAGGGCGGCGTGCGCGTGACGGCGGCCGTCGAGGCTGCGGCACGTGCGGGCCTGCGCGAAGGCGACGTGATCCTGCAACTGGCCAATGTCGAGATCACGGGGCTCAAGAGCTTCGAGGCCACGCTGGCCAAGGTGGACAAGAGCAAGCCGGTGAACCTGCTGGTGCGCCGTGGGGAATGGGCACAGTACGTGCTGATCCGTCCGACGCGTTGAGGCCGAAAGGGAGGGCAGTTTTTCGGGTCCTAGGGAATACCCTCGGAATCCTGACCCGGAGCCGCCCATGCCCCTTGGGGCATTGGGTAAAATGCCCCACCAAAGCGTGACGGCTCAAGGCGTCAGAAACCTGTTTTCAAAGGGGATTGTTGCGGTGCAAAAGCACCGCACTATCCGGTGATCGACGGGCGAGAAATGGCTCGGCGATTCTGTTGATAAACTGTTGATAAATAATTGTGAAAGATCAAGCCCGGACCTTTGCAGGCCTTGTCAGGGCTTGGTTTTCAGCCCGTTTTGCCTACAATAAAGTCCCAACTATCGCAGTTGCCAGAGATTGTTGGTTCGGGGCGCGTCGTTCATGGACGCGCCCTTTTTTCTTGCGCGCCGGCCCTGTCGTTTTCCACTTTCACTAGCAGTCCTTCCCGTTGATGAACCACATCAGAAATTTTTCCATCATTGCGCACATCGACCATGGCAAGTCGACGCTGGCTGACCGCCTCATCCAGCGTTGCGGAGGCTTGGCTGACCGTGACATGGAAGCCCAGGTGCTGGACTCGATGGATATCGAGAAAGAGCGCGGCATCACCATCAAGGCGCAGACCGCAGCCCTGCAGTACAAGGCCAAGGATGGCCAGGTCTACAACCTCAACCTCATCGACACGCCCGGCCACGTTGACTTCTCTTATGAAGTCTCGCGTTCGCTGTCGGCCTGCGAGGGAGCGCTGCTGGTGGTGGACGCCTCGCAGGGCGTCGAGGCGCAGACCGTGGCCAACTGCTACACCGCGCTGGAACTCGGCGTGGAAGTGACGGCTGTTCTCAACAAGATGGATCTGCCCCAGGCCGATCCCGAAAATGCCAGGGCCGAGATCGAGGATGTCATCGGCATCGATGCCAGCGACGCCATTCCCTGCTCGGCCAAGACCGGCATGGGCATCGATGAGATCCTGGAGGCGGTGGTCGCCAAGGTGCCGCCGCCAAAGGGCGATCCCAATGGCCAGCTGCGCGCCATGATCATCGACAGCTGGTTCGACACCTATGTCGGCGTCGTGATGCTGGTGCGCGTGGTCGATGGTGAACTCAAGCGTGGCGAGCGCTTCAAGATGATGGCCTCGGGCGCTGCCTATGAAGCCAACAACCTGGGCGTGTTCACTCCGGCCGACGTGCCGCGCGACGCGCTGCGCGCCGGCGAGGTGGGCTACATCATTGCCGGCATCAAGGAGCTCAAGGCAGCCAAGGTGGGCGACACCATCACGCTGGAAAAGAAGCTTCCCAACAATCTGGGCCCTGCCACCGAGGCCCTGCCCGGCTTCAAGGAAATCAAGCCCCAGGTGTTCGCGGGCCTGTATCCCACCGAAGCCAGCGAATACGACCAGCTGCGCGATGCGCTGGAGAAGCTGCAGCTCAACGATTCGTCCCTGCAGTTCGAGCCTGAAGTCTCGCAGGCGCTGGGCTTCGGCTTTCGCTGCGGCTTCCTGGGCCTGCTGCACATGGAAATCGTGCAGGAGCGCCTGGAGCGCGAATTCGACCAGGACCTGATCACCACCGCGCCCAGCGTGGTCTACGAAGTGGTCAAGGGCGATGGCGAGGTCATCCAGGTCGAGAACCCGTCCAAGATGCCCGATGCCGGCCGTATCGAGGAGGTGCGCGAGCCCATCGTCACCGTCCACCTGTACATGCCCCAGGACTATGTGGGCCCGGTGATGACGCTGGCCAACCAGAAGCGCGGCGTGCAGATCAACATGCAGTACCACGGCCGCCAGGTGATGCTCACCTATGAGATGCCGCTGGGCGAAATCGTGCTGGACTTCTTCGACAAGCTCAAGTCGGTCTCGCGCGGCTACGCCTCCATGGACTATGAGTTCAAGGAGTACCGCGCCTCCGACGTGGTGAAGGTGGACATCCTGCTCAACGGCGAGAAGGTCGATGCGCTGTCCATCATCGTGCACCGCTCCCAGGCCACATACCGCGGCCGGGCCGTGGTGGCCAAGATGCGCGAGATCATCAGCCGCCAGATGTTCGATGTGGCCATCCAGGCCGCCATCGGCGCCAACATCATTGCGCGGGAAACCGTCAAGGCCATGCGCAAGAACGTGCTGGCCAAGTGCTACGGCGGCGACATCACCCGCAAGCGCAAGCTGCTGGAAAAGCAAAAGGCCGGCAAGAAGCGCATGAAGCAGATCGGATCGGTGGAAGTGCCCCAGGAGGCCTTCCTGGCCATCCTGCAAGTGGAGGATTGATGCAAGCCATGCAATGGATTACGGCCGTCGTACTCGCGGCCTTCGTGGGCTATATCGGCGCCTGGTACACAGGCTTCATCGAGGGCAACTTCGCGCTGCTGCTGTTCCTGGCCACCGTGGTCACGGGCCTGTACTGGGTGGCGGAGCGGCTGTACTTCCTGCCGCGCCGCCGCCGCGCTGCCGTGGCCATCGAGGAGGCTGCCGTGGCACGCCGCGCAGAGCTCGACCGCATGGGCATCGCCAAGACCGACATCGAGGTGTCGGAAGAGGCCAAGGGCCGCATCCTCATGCAGCCCTGGTGGCTGGACTGGACGGCAGGCCTGTTCCCGGTGATCGCGATCGTCTTCGTGCTGCGCTCGTTCCTGTTCGAGCCGTTCAAGATCCCGTCTGGCTCCATGATCCCCACGCTGCTCGTGGGCGACCTGATCCTGGTGAACAAGTTCACCTATGGCGTGCGCCTGCCGGTGATCAACACCAAGATCACGCAGGGAACGCCGCTGCAGCGTGGCGATGTGGTGGTGTTCCGCTACCCGCCCCAGCCCAGCCTGGACTACATCAAGCGGGTGGTGGGCCTGCCGGGCGACGAGATCGCCTACCTGAACAAGCGGCTGACGATCAATGGCAAGGAAGTCCCGGTCAACGCACTGCCCGACTTCTTCGACAAGGATGCGATGCGCTACTTCAAGCAGTACGAGGAGTCGCTGGGCGACAAGCCACACCGCATGATCGTGAACCAGGATGTGCCCGCCTTCATTCAGGGCGCCAGCGGCTTCGAGTTCCGCGAGAACTGCCGCTACAGCGTCGAAGGCATCACCTGCAAGGTGCCGGAGGGCCAGTACTTCATGATGGGCGACAACCGCGACAACTCGCTGGATTCCCGCTACTGGGGCTTTGTGCCCGACAAGAACATCGTGGGCCGGGCTTTCTTTGTCTGGATGAACTTCGGGGATTTCAAGCGCATCGGCAGCTTCCATTGATCACATCACATCAAATGCATGCTTGAGGACCGCAGTGGCCCGGGCATGCGCGAGGGATTCACATCGGAGGAGGAAAAAGCATGTTGACATCGAACAACCGGCGTTCGCGCCAGCGCGGCCTGTCCTTTCTGGGACTGGTGTTTGTGATTGCCCTGGGCGTGGGCGTGGTGGCCGTAGGCGCACAATCCGTGCCAGTCTTCCTGGAGTACCAGGCCATCGTCAAGGCCGCCAACAAGGCGGCCCGTGAGGGTAGTTCCGTGGCGGACGTGAAAGCCAGCTTCAATCGCGCAGCCCAGATTGATGACATCAAGTCAATTACGGGGGAGAACCTCGAAGTGACCAAGATCAATGACCGTGTGGTGGTGGGGTTCGAATATTCGCGCGAGATCCATCTCGTGGGCCCCGCCTACCTGACTTACCGTTTTAAGAAGCAGACCCAATAGGTGCCTCCCTTACTGAATGCGCTGCAGCTGAGGCTGCAGCATCAATTTGCCGAGCCTGCATTGCTGCAGCGTGCCGTCACGCACCGCAGCTTCTCGGCAGACAACAACGAGCGCCTGGAATTCCTCGGTGACTCGGTGCTGAACCTTGCCATTTCCAGCCTGCTCTACCAGCGGCTCAGTTCCATGCCCGAGGGCGATCTGTCCCGCGTGCGCGCCAACCTGGTCAAGGAAGGCACGTTGCACCAGATCGCGCTGAGGCTGCAGTTGCCCGATCTGCTGCGCCTGGGCGAGGGTGAATCCAAGTCGGGCGGCAAGCAACGCCCCTCCATCCTGGCCGATGCGGTCGAGGCCCTGATCGGCGCGGTCTATCTGGATGCCGGCTACGCGGCGGGCGAGAAGGTGGTACACCATCTTTTCGAGGGCGTGGACATCAACCCCCACATGCGCGCAGCCGAAAAGGATGCGAAGACGGCCCTGCAGGAATGGCTGCAGGGACGGCGCATGAAGCTGCCGCAGTACGAGGTGGTCGCCACCACGGGAGCCGCCCATCGCCAGACCTTTGAAGTGGCCTGCGCGATTGCCGAGCTGCAATTGCAGGCCCGGGGAACGGGTGCCTCGCGCAGAGCCGCAGAGCAGACGGCCGCCACAGCCATGCTGGAACTATTGAAAGCAAGACACGCATGAACCAAGACAAACCTCCGGCGCCGGCACAGACCGCCGCCGAACTCGATGCCCTGCTGGCTGCGGCCAAGCCCGGCGCCGGCGCAGCACGCACGGCATCCGCCCCTGATGAAGCCCAGGCGCCCGAGGTGCCGACAGGCCCGCAGCGCTGCGGCCTGATCGCCATCGTCGGCAAGCCCAATGTGGGCAAGTCCACGCTGATGAATGCGCTGGTGGGCCAGAAGATCAGCATCACCTCGCGCAAGGCGCAGACCACGCGCCACCGCATCACGGGCATTCGCTCGCGCGCCGCGACGCAGTTCATCTTCGTCGATACACCGGGTTTCCAGACCAAGCACAGCACGGCGCTGAACAAGTCGCTCAACAAGACCGTGATGGGCGCCATCGGCGACGTGGACCTGATCCTGTTCGTCGTGGAAGCCGGCCAGTTCACGCTGGCCGATGCCAAGGTGCTGTCGCTGTTCAAGCCCGGCATTCCCACGCTGCTGATCGCCAACAAGCTCGATACCGTGGGCCGCCGTGCCGAGATCGCCCCCTGGCTCAAGAGCATGCAGGAGCGCCATCCGTTTGCCGAGTTCGTGCCCATGTCGGCCAAGAGCAAGGGCGACATCGAGCGCCTGTTCGGCATCTGCGAGAAGTACCTGCCCGAGCAGGACTGGATGTATGCGCCCGACGAGCTGACCGACCGCAGCGAGAAGTTCCTCGCCTCGGAAACCGTGCGCGAGAAGCTGTTCCGCTTCACGGGCGACGAGTTGCCCTACACCTCCACGGTGGTCATCGACAAGTTCGAGGAGGAGGCCAGCAAGCAGCACAAGCGCTTCATCCGCGTGGCGGCGACCATCGTGGTCGAGCGCGACGGACACAAGGCCATGATCATCGGAGAGAAGGGCGAGCGCCTCAAGCGCATCAGCACCGAGGCCCGTCAGGAGCTGGAAAAGCTCATGGATGCCAAGGTCTTCCTCGAAGTCTGGGTCAAGGTGCGCTCGGGCTGGGCCGACGACGAGGCCCGCGTGCGCTCCTTCGGCTACGAGTGAGAAACCTCCCCGCAAGGCCCTCTGTCCATGGCTAGCGCCAAGCGTGTCTCGGATGAGCCGGCCTATGTGCTGCACAGCTATGACTGGAGCGAGTCCAGCCTGATCCTCGAGGTCTTCACGCGGCACCGGGGCCGCGTGGCGCTGGCGGCCAAGGGCGTCAAGCGCCCGACCTCGAACTTTCGCCCCGTGCTGCTGCCGCTGCAGCCGCTGAGCCTGAGCTACAGCCTGGGCGGCGAGGGCAATGCCGAGATCCACACCCTCAAGGGTGCCGAGTGGGTGGGCGGCCATGTCATGCCCCAGGGCGACGCCCTGATGTCGGGCCTGTACCTCAACGAGCTGCTGATGCGCCTGCTGGCGCGAGACGATCCCTATGCGGCGCTGTTCGACATCTATGCCGGCGTGGTGCGCGTGCTGGCGGGCCAGCATGGCGATGCCATCGAGCCCGTGCTGCGCACCTTCGAGCTGCTGCTGCTGCGCGAACTGGGCCATCTGCCCGCCTTGAATGAGGAAAGCGCCACGCTGGCGCCGCTGGCCGAAGGCCGCCGCTATGCGCTGGTGGCCGAAGGCGGCCTGCGCCCGGCGCTGCAGGGCGAGCGCGCCGTGCTGGGCGCTGCGCAATGGCAGGCCATTGAAAGCGCGCTGCAGGCCCGGCAGGCCTTCAATGCCACGCTGCATGTGGTGGCCCAACCCGAGCAGGCGCTGGCCCTCAAGCCCCAACTGAGGGCCCTGCTGCAATACCATTGCGGCAGTCCCATGCTGCGCACCCGCCAGCTGATGATGGATCTGCAATCGCTATGAATCTTTCCCACGCTTCGCAGCGCACGGCGCTGTCGGTCAATGTCAACAAGGTTGCGCTGCTGCGCAACACGCGCCACCTGGGCATTCCCAGCGTGACGCGCGCCGCGCGCATCTGCCTGGAGGCCGGTGCCCAGGGCATCACCATCCATCCGCGTCCCGACCAGCGCCATATCCGCAGCGAGGATGTCTATGAACTGCAGGCGCTGATGAAACAGTGGCCGCAGGCGGAGTTCAACATCGAGGGCAACCCGACGCAGAACCTCATGGACTTCATCCGCGACACGCGCCCGCACCAGGCCACCTTCGTGCCCGACAGCGAGGACCAGTTCACCAGCGACCATGGCTGGAACTTCCCGCAGGACGCCGAGCGCCTGAAGCCGCTGATTGCCGAATGCCGCCAGCTGGGCGTGCGCGTCAGCCTGTTCATGGACCCCGTGCCCGCCCAGATGGCCGCTGCGCGCGCCGTGGGCGCCGACCGGGTCGAGCTGTATACCGAACCCTATGCAGCTGCCTGGGGCACGGCAGACCAGGAAGCGCAACTGCAGGCCTATGCGGCGGCGGCCCAGGCGGCTTTGGATGCCGGGCTGGGCATCAATGCCGGCCACGACCTCAGCCGTGACAACCTGGCCGCCTTCGTGGCGCGCGTGCCGGGCCTGCTCGAAGTCTCCATCGGCCATGCGCTGATTGCCGACGCGCTGGAGCTGGGCTACGCCGAAACCGTGCGCGCCTACCAACAGTGCATAGACCAGGGCATGGCGGCGCGCGCCTGAAGCTTTCGCGGAGCGAATCCATGATCTACGGCATCGGTACCGACATCTGCGACGTGCGCCGCATCCGCGCCAGCCTGGAGCGCCATGGCGACCGTTTCGCCGAGAAGGTGCTGGCCGAGGGCGAGCTGGCCACCTGGCGTGCCCGCCGCGCGCGCTGGCCTGAGCGCGGCATCCGCTTCGTGGCCACGCGCTTTTCCGCCAAGGAGGCCTTTTCCAAGGCCATAGGCATGGGCATGGTCATGCCCATGACCTGGCGCAGCTGCGAGGTCATCAAACTGCCCAGTGGCCAGCCTGCCATCGTGCTGCACGGCGCGCTCAAGGAATGGTTCGAGGCGCGCAACCTGCAGGTGCACCTGTCCGTGACCGACGAGAGCGACTACGCGGCCAGCTTCTGCGTGGTCGAGCGCCGCGCCTGATACCCGGCCAGCGTGACGCTGGCTTTTTTGACTCCACAGGATTCATAGGAACTCCCGGCATGACCGAGCACGCACCCCTCATCATCGACATCGCCGGCAAGGCACTCACCGATGTGGACCGCCAGCGCCTGGCGCATCCGTTGGTCGGCGGCATCATCCTCTTTGCCCGCAACTGGGAAAGCCGCGATCAGCTGGTGCAGCTGTGCGCCGATATCAAGGCGGTCAAGCCCGATTTGCTGATCTGCGTGGACCATGAGGGCGGGCGCGTGCAGCGTTTTCGCGCTGACGGCTTCACGCACCTGCCGCCCATGCGCGCTTTCGGCCAGATGTGGATGGACGACGGCAAGGGCAGCAAGCACCGTGAAGGCAGCGGCGCCCTGGCTGCCATGAACGCCGCCACGGCGGCCGGCTATGTGCTGGGCACCGAGCTGCGTGCCTGCGGCGTGGATTTCAGCTTCACCCCGGTGCTGGACCTTGACTACGGTGCCAGCAGCGTCATCGGCGACCGCAGCTTCCACCGCGACCCGCGCGTGGTGGCCGCGCTGGCCCGCAGCCTCATGCACGGCCTGCTGCAGGCCGGCATGGGCAACTGCGGCAAGCACTTTCCCGGCCACGGCTTCGTCAAGGCCGATTCGCATGTGGACATTCCGGTCGATGGCCGCAGCCTCACCGCCATCCTGGGCGAGGACGCCGCGCCCTATCCCTGGTTGTCCAGCGTGCTCACGGCCGTGATGCCGGCCCATGTGATCTACCCCAAGGTCGACAAGCGCCCGGCCGGTTTTTCTGCCAAGTGGCTCAAGGACATCCTGCGCAGCCGCCTGCGCTACGACGGCGCCATTTTCAGCGACGACCTGAGCATGGAGGGCGCGCGCCGCATCGACGGCCAGCTCATCGGCTATACCGACGCGGCCCTGGCCGCGCTGGAGGCGGGCTGCGACATGGTGCTGCTGTGCAACCAGAGCCTGGGCCTGGGCGAGCATGTGGACGAGCTGCTGGCCGGCATGGAGGCCGCGCAGCGCAGCGGCCGCTGGCAGCCCGATGCCGACAGCGAATCGCGCCGCGTGGCCCTGTTGCCGGAAACCGTGCCCCAGCCCTGGGACGACCTCATGCGCCAGCCTGCCTATCTGCAGGCGCTGGACCTGCTGCCTTGATGGATTGAAGGACGCCGCCGCTGGCCGCTCCGAGGGCCAAGGCGGGCTTTGCAAAGGCATGTGCGTGTCGTAACGGGCGCGTCGGCCGGTGTTTCACAGGAGAGTTTTCCCATGCGCGTTGGCGTGCTGACCGGAGGTGGCGACTGCCCCGGCCTGAATGCGGTGATCCGTGCGGTCACCAAGTCCCTGATCAACCACGGCCAGTGCGAGGTGCTGGGCATTGCCGACGGCTTCGAGGGCCTGATGCTCGACCCGCCCGGCGTCAAGCCCCTGGGCTGGGACGAGGTCTCGGGCATCCTGCATGTGGGCGGCACCATCCTGGGCACCAGCAACAGTGCCAACCCCCTGCGCGATGCGGCCACGCTGGAGCACGTGGGCCGCAATGTCCGGGCGCTGGGCCTGGACGTGGTGGTGGCCATCGGCGGTGACGGCACCATGAGCCTGGCGCATGGCCTGGCCGAACAGGTGGGACTGACCTGCGTGGGCGTGCCCAAGACCATCGACAACGACATTGCCAATTGCGAGCGCAGCTTTGGCTTCGACACCGCCGTGGCCACGGCCACCGAGGCGCTGCGCCGCATCGAGAGCACGGCCAACAGTCACCACCGCGTGATGATCGTCGAGACCATGGGGCGCCATGCCGGATGGCTGGCGCTGGAGGCCGGCATTGCCGGTGCGGCCGACGTCATCCTGCTGCCCGAGATCGATTACGACCTGCAGGCCATCGTCGATTTCTGCCGGGGCCGCGAGCGGCGCCAGCGCTACACCATCATCTGCATCGGCGAGGGCGCCAAGGAAAGCGGCGCCAGCCTCACGGTGCGCGAGCGCATCGAGCAAAGCCCCGACCCGGTCCGCCTGGGTGGCGTCGGCCATGTGCTGCGCGAGCGCCTGCAGCCCCACCTCAGGAGCGAGGTGCGCACCACGGTCCTCGGCCATGTACAGCGCGGTGGCGACCCCACGCCCTTTGACCGCGTGCTGGCCACGCAGTACGGCCACCATGCGGCGCAACTGGTGCTGTCGGGGCGCTTTGGCCGCATGGTCACGCTGCAGGGTGGCGAGATCGGCAGCGTGGAAATCTCCCGCGTGGCCAACACCCAGCGCACCGTGCCCCTGGACCACGGCCTGCTCACCATGGCGCGCGACATAGGCATTTGCCTGGGCGAGCCAGGCAAGCAGGATGCGCGGCCGGCCGCAGCCGGCAGCCACTGAGCCTGCCATGCGGCAGCAGGGACGTCTCACCGGCTGGAAGGACGAGCAGGGCTTTGGTTTCATCGAACCCGATGGAGGCGGCGCGCAGGTCTTTGTCCATATCAAGTCCTTCACCGATCGCCGGCGCAGGCCCGAGGGCGGAGAGCGTGTCAGCTACGTGCCCAGCCGCAACGCCCAGGGAAAATGGCGCGCGCAGGATGTGGCCTTCATTGACGAACCAAGGACCGGCCGCCCGCAGCCTGCGCGGCGAAGCCGTACCGGCATGCCTTCGCGGTCTCAGTCACCTGTGCGAGGCCCGGTGGCGGTGGGCCTGGCCGTTGCCTTCTTCTGCGTGCTGCTGGCTGTTGCCTGGAGCGGCCGCATGCCCTGGACACTGGCCGGCCTGTATGCGGCGGCAAGCTTTGTGACCTTCATGGTCTATGGATTCGACAAGTCCGCCGCCAGGCACGACCGCTGGCGCACCAGCGAAAGCCGTCTGCACCTGCTGGCACTGCTGTGCGGCTGGCCCGGCGCGCTGCTCGCGCAAGGGCTGCTGCGGCACAAGTCCAGCAAGGCCTCGTTCCAGTTGGTGTTCTGGATCACCGTGGTGCTCAACTGCGGCCTGCTGGCCTGGCTGCTGTCATCGGCAGGTGCGCCGCTGCGGGCGCTGGCGCCCGGCATCTTCTGAAAATTGAAGGAACTGGCGATGACCCATGCTGGACCACGGCCCGAAATGCCCTCCGCCAACGATGCATCGCTGCAGACCTGGCAGGCGTCTTGGGAGAGCGCCTGGTCCGCACTGGGTGCCAGCGCTCCGCAGCCTGTGCTGGCCGAGCTGCTGCAAAGCTACAGCGAGCCCAAGCGCCACTACCACACGCTGCAGCATCTGGGCGAGGCCATGGGCCTGCTGCAACCGGCGCTGGGCCTGGCCGAGCACCCCGGCGAGGTGGCTCTGGCGCTGTGGTTCCATGACGCTGTCTACCAAACGCAAGCCAAGGACAACGAGGCGCGCAGCGCCGACTGGGCCGCCGCCGTGCTGCGCGGGCAGGGTCTGCCTGCCGATGTGGCCGGGCGCGTGCACGGCCTGATCATGGCGACCTGCCACGCTGCACAGCCGTCCGGAATCGACGCCCAACTGCTGGTGGATGCCGACCTGGGCATTCTCGCGGCCGACCCTCTGCGGTTTGCCGAGTACGAAGTGCAGGTGCGGGCCGAGTACGAATGGGTGCCCTTGCCGCTGTACCGCGCCAAGCGCCGCGAGGTGCTGCTGGGCTTCATGCAGCGCGAGGCCATTTACTGCACCGACTGGTTCCGGCAACGGCTGGAGGTGCGGGCGCGGCGCAACCTCGCGCAGGCCCTGGGTTTGTAGGCGGCGCCTGCGTCGGCGTCCTATGATCGGGGGCTGCTGCGGGCCGTGCAGGCCTGCCTCCCTCTCTTTCTTATCTTGCCCAGGCTCTGCCTGGCTCACCGGACGCGCAGATGACCACCCTTGGAACCCCTTACTCCCCCCATGCCACCAAAGTCATGCTGCTGGGCAGCGGCGAACTCGGCAAGGAAGTGCTGATCGCGCTGCAGCGCCTGGGCGTGGAAACCATTGCCGTGGACCGCTACGAGAATGCGCCCGGCCAGCAGGTGGCCCACCACGCGCGCACCATCACCATGAGCGATCCGGCCCAGCTCAAGGCCTTGATCGAGGCCGAGAAGCCCGACCTGGTCGTGCCCGAGATCGAGGCCATTGCCACGCCCATGCTGGAAGAGCTGGAAGCAGCCGGTGTGGTCACCGTGATCCCCACGGCCCGCGCCGCGCGCCTGACCATGGACCGCGAAGGCATTCGCCGCCTGGCCGCCGAGACGCTGGGCCTGGCCACCAGTCCTTACCGCTTCTGTGATTCGCAGCAGGAGCTGCAGGCCGCCATCGACGGCACGGATGGCCAGCCCGCCATCGGCTTCCCTTGCGTGGTCAAGCCCGTGATGAGCAGCTCGGGCAAGGGCCAGAGCAAGCTGGACGGCCCGGACGACGTGGCCAAGGCCTGGGACTACGCCATGGCCGGCGGTCGCGTGAGCCATGGCCGTGTGATCGTCGAAGGCTTCATCGACTTCGACTACGAAATCACCCAGCTCACGGTGCGCGCCAAGGGTGCGGACGGCCAGGTGCAGACGCATTTCTGCGATCCGATCGGCCACATCCAGCAGTCCGGCGACTATGTGGAAAGCTGGCAGCCCCATCCCATGCACCCGGCGGCGCTGCAGAAGTCGCGCGACATCGCCAAGGCGGTGACCGATGACCTGGGCGGCCTGGGCCTGTTTGGCGTGGAGCTGTTCGTCAAGGGCGAGCAGGTCTGGTTCAGCGAGGTCTCGCCACGCCCGCACGACACAGGACTGGTCACGCTGGCCACGCAGTGGCAAAGCGAGTTCGAGCTGCATGCGCGCGCCATTCTGGGCTTGCCCGTGGATGCCTCGCTGCGCAACCCCGGAGCCAGCGCCGTGATCTATGGCGGGCAGGATGCCGAAGGCCTGGTGTTCGACGGCGTGGACGAGGCCCTGGCCGTGCCGGGCACGGACCTGCGCCTGTTCGGCAAGCCCGAGAGCTTCGTCAAGCGCCGCATGGGCGTGGCCCTGGCACGTGCCCAGGATGTGGAGCAGGCGCGCACCAACGCCAAGCTGGCCGCCAGCAAGGTCCGGCCGCGCAAGCCCTGAGGCGCGCTGCTCAATGGCGAAGCCGCCGTCCCTTTGCCGGGCGGCGGCTTTTTTCATGCGGTGCCGGCCTTAGTTGGTCGTGTGCATGGGAGGCTGCGAGGGCTGGGCATCATGCGGCGTGGTCAGCCGGATGGCGCGCTCCTCCTCGCCATGGGTGGCATGCTCGCCATCCGCGCCCAGGCCCCCCTTCCAGCGCCGGACCACGCGCTGGAAGATCAGCGAGTTGGGGATCTGCAGCAGGTTGGGTGAGAGATCGGGCGCATGGGCGTCCTGCAAGGTGGTGTAGAGCATGTTGATGTCGATCACGCGGCCCTTGGCACCGGGCTTTTCCGCCGTGTCCAGCACCTCGATGTAGTCACCCAGGCGAAAGGGCCCGACGATGACGATGAGCAGTGCGCAGAACAGGTTGGACAGCACGCTCCAGGCTGCAAAGAAGGCCACGGCGCCCACGGTGGCAAAGCCGGTGAAGGCCGTCCACAGCACGGTGGCCGAGACGCCCAGGCGCTCCAGTACCAGCGGCACGGTGGCGGCAATGAGAATCCAGCGGAACACGCCGCGCAGCGGCACCAGCAGCTCCGGCGGCAGGCCGTAGTGCCGGCCCGCGCGTGCGATCAGCCGGCGAACCAGGCGATTGAGCAGCCAGGCCGCACCGATGATCAGCAGGATCTGGGCACCGGGGATGATGAACTCCAGCCAATCCTGCATCCAGGTGGGCAGGTGCGCTTGAAAACGACGCATAACTTCAAACATTCAGGAAACAGGAATCCGCTTTCGGGACCCGGATGCGCAGCTCGCGCGCGCCCGGCATTGAGCTGCGATCGTAAGCGCAGGCGCAAGGCCCGGCAGTCAGGTGCGGCGCTGCTCCACCGTGTCCATCTGCATCTCGAAGCTGAAGAAGCGGTCGCGCCCCTGCGCCTTGGCCGCGTACAGTGCCTGGTCGGCGCGCATGAGCATGGCTTCGGCGCTGGTGTATTCGTCGGGAATGCAGGTGGTGATGCCGCCCGACAGCGTGAGACCCGATTCATGGGGCGAATCGGGGTGGCGTATGCGCAGCACGCGCAGCATCTGGCCCACGGCACGCGCAAACGTCATGGCGCCCGAGCGTGGCGTGCGCGGCAGGATGAGCGCGAATTCCTCGCCGCCATAGCGCGCCGCCACGTCACGGGGGCGTACGCAGACCTCGCGCAGCAGGCGCCCGATCTGTTTCAGGCATTCATCGCCATGCACGTGGCCATAGGTGTCGTTGTAGCGCTTGAAATGGTCCAGGTCGCAGAGCATCAGCGTCAGTGGCTGGCCTTCGCGCCGGGCCGAGGCGATCTCTGCATGCAGGATGCGGTCGAAGCCTCGGCGGTTGACCAGGCCCGTGAGCTGGTCGAGCTCGACCATTTCATTGAGCTTCTGGTTGGCCTCGTGCAGCTCGGCCGACAGCGATACCAGGCGCCGGCGCATGTCCAGCAGGCGGCGCATGGCGCGCAGCTTGGCCACGAGCACGATGGGCTTGACGGGCTTGACCAGGTAGTCGTCGCCTCCGGCCTCGATGCCGCGCCACACATCCAGGTCATTGTCCAGGCCGGACAGGAAGATGACGGGCGTCCACTCGCCGGGCTCGGCCTCGCGCAGCTGGCGGGCAACCCAGTAGCCATCCTCGCCGGGCAGGCGGATGTCCAGCAGCACCAGGTCGGGGCGCTGCTCGCGGAACAGCACCAGGGCGCTGGGGCCATCGGCGGCCTCCAGCACGCGGGTCACGCCCGCGTGCAGCAGCTCGCTGACCAGGCTGGTGCGCACCGAGGCCTGGTCTTCCACGACCAGCACGCAAAAGGGCGCGGACTCGTCCGTTGGCTTGGCGAAGCGTGCTCCGCTGGGCTCGATGGCGGGGGAGTCGGCGCTGTCGGTGGGCAGGGGAGGTGGGGCGGGGGGCATGGCCTTCATGGTTGCGAAACCAGGAATGGATCAAGGGGCCGCGCAGTGCGCGGCGTGGGGATGGCGCCAGTGTAAGTCGGGTGTCGCGTCCGTGTGCGATTGTGTGCACGGGGCTTTTGCTAGGCCAGCGGCAGATCCGTGCGGGCGCGGCTGGCCTCGTCATGCCACTGCACAAAGGCGTCGGCAGCCGGGCAGATGCGCGGGTTACCCAGTTGCTGCAGCAGCCTGCAGGCCGCAAAGCCCTGGGCTTTGCTGTCATAGGCAAGTGCCCACTGGCGGCGCTCCTCCTGCCGGTCTTCGGGAACGGGCCAGCTGCGCAGCGAGGTGGATAGGCCGGTCAGGCCCATGCGCCAGGGCTTGCCGGAGACACGTGCGCGAAAGCATTGCTGGCGCTCGCACAGCAGGGCATAGAGCGGGTCCACCTGCAGGGCGTCGAACAGCCGCCCGACGGCCGGATCGTCCGATGCGAAATCGGCATGCGTGACGATGACGCGCAGGCCCTTGGGTGTTTCGTAGACGCGCAGTCCCCAGTCGGGGTGGCTTTGGTGGAAGGTCTGCACGCGCTCCATGGCGCGCGTGGCCGGCGAGTCCGTGGCCGCACGCTGGCGCGCCTGGCGTGCTTCCCACCAGCGCTGCACGCGCCGCATGGCAAGGAACAGCAGCAGCACGACCAGTGCCGTGGCCACCATCCGCGAATTGTTCTTGTGCGGTGCCAGCCGGGCCAGCCAGATGGCGACCGAAGCCAACAACAGCAGGGTCACGACGGGAAAGCGCACGGCGCTCGGCGGCTCGGGCAGGTCGATATCGGCGATGGCCACGCGCTCGGTGTTCAGGCAGTGGGCGCCGTAGCTGTTGCGCGTCATCACCGTGCCGTCGCGGCGCTGCAGGACTTCTTCGCGTATGGGGGTGGTGAAGCCGTCGAGCGCGTACTCGTTCTTCCATTCCATGCGAGGCTCGCCCTTTGGAAGCGCCGCATTGCGGGCGGCTTCCAGGGCCTGGCCAGCACGCTCCTGTGCGTGGGCCTGGGCGGCTTCCTGGCTGGTGTCTGACCATCCCCAGCGCTGGACGGTGATGCCGTGGGTGGGGCGGCTTTCATGCCGCAGGCGCGCCTGCGCCCAGTAGGTGGGGATGTGCATGGCGAGCCAGTATAGGGAAAAGCCGCCTGGCTCCCAAGGGAACGCAGGCGGCTTCAGTTTGCAACGCGCGCAGGCGTTGGATGCCGTGGTTTTTACTGTTCGCGGCGCAGGGCAGGGAACAGGATCACGTCGCGGATGCTGGCGCTGTCGGTCAGCAGCATCATCAGGCGGTCGATGCCGATGCCGCAGCCGCCCGTGGGGGGCATGCCGTACTCGAGGGCACGCACGAAGTCGTGGTCGAAGTACATGGCTTCGTCGTCGCCACCGTCCTTGGCCTGGACCTGGGCATTGAAGCGCGCGGCCTGGTCCTCGGCGTCGTTGAGTTCGGAGAAACCGTTGCCGAATTCGCGGCCCGTGATGTACAGCTCGAAGCGCTCGGTGACCTCGGGGCGCTCGTCATTGGCGCGCGCCAGCGGCGAGATCTCGGTGGGGTGCTCCATGATGAAGGTGGGCTGCCAGAGCTTTTCTTCCACCACTTCCTCGAAGTACAGCACCTGCAGGCTGGCCAGGGTGCGGGCGGACAGGCGGTCCTTTTCTTCCGTCATGCCCAGCTTGCGCAGCGCATTGGTCAGCCAATCGCGGTCGGCCACCTTGTCGCCCGCCTCGGTGAACTTGACGATGGCCTCGGGAATGGTCAGGCGCTGGAAGGGCTGGGACAGGTCCACGGGCTTGCCGCCGTAGGTCAGCTGCAGCGTGCCCACGGCCTTTTGCGCGGCGTCGCGCACCAGCGCCTCGGTGTAGTCCATCAGGTCGCGGTAGTTCCAGTAGGCCGCGTAGAACTCCATCATGGTGAACTCGGGGTTGTGGCGAACCGAGATGCCTTCGTTGCGGAAGTTGCGGTTGATCTCGAACACGCGCTCGAAGCCGCCGACCACCAGGCGCTTGAGGTACAGCTCGGGCGCGATGCGCAGGTACATCTCCTGGTCCAGCGCGTTGTGGTGGGTGACGAAGGGCTTGGCGTTGGCGCCGCCGGGAATGGGGTGCAGCATGGGCGTTTCCACTTCCAGGAAGCCGTGCTCCACCATGAATTCGCGGATGCCCGAGACGGCCTTGCTGCGTGCGATGAAGCGGCGGCGGGCCTGCTCGTCCATCATCAGGTCCACGTAGCGCTGGCGCACCTTCTGCTCCAGGTCGGCCATGCCGTGGAACTTGTCGGGCATGGGGCGCAGGCTCTTGGTGAGCAGGCGCAGCGTCTGCACCTTGACCGACAGCTCGCCCGTCTTAGTCTTCATCAGCGTGCCCTCTGCGCCCAGGATGTCGCCCAGGTCCCAGCGCTTGAAGGCCGCATAGACCTCCTCGCCCACGGTGTCGCGTGTGATGTACAGCTGGATGCGGCCGTGCGTGGGGCCCAGCGATCCGTCCTGGATGGTGGCAAAGCTGGCCTTGCCCATGACGCGCTTGAGCATCATGCGGCCGCCCAGGCTGACCTGCACGGCTTCGGCGTCCAACTGCTCGGCGCTCTTGTCGGCATGGGCCTGCTGCAGCGCCTCGGCGCGGTCGGCGGGCTTGAAGTCGTTGGGAAAGGCCACGCCGCCCTGTTCACGGACCTGTTCGCGCAGGGCCTTGAGTTTTTCGCGGCGCTCGGCGATGAGTTGGTTTTCGTCCTGGGGAGCGGTCTGGTCCGCTGCGGATGGGGTGTTGTGTTCGGTCATGACAATGAGCGCCAGCGCAAAACGCCGAGGGGCCGGAAAAAAGCCGGGGGAAAAAAGCGGGAAAAGCCGAAAAAAGCCAGGCGCAAAGGGCTGGAGGGTGCAGAGGCGGCAGCAAATGCCACCGGCAAGCCCCGCAGCTGGCGGGCTGAATCCGCGATTTTAAGTTTTTTGGCGCGCTTTCGGTGCGCGGTGCTGCCAATGTGCCGGACGCCGCTGCGGTATGACGCCGCTGTCCCGCCAATTCGTCAGTGCCCGGCGGAAGGGGAGCCGGGTGCGGGGCCCTGGGCATGGCCTATGCCGCTGCGCTCCAGCACATCGGCCACGAGCTCCAGCCGCACCAGCGGGCTGTCCAGCGCCATCAGTTGCTGTTTGATGGAGACCGGCATGGGCAGCAGCTCGGTCCAGCGGTTGGCCACCCAGCCGCAGTCGCCCATCTGTTCGGCGCTGGGCAGTCGGGCATGGTCGGCGTCTGTGGAGCGCGCGTGCAGCTGCATCAGCACCTGGGCCAGGGCCTGGGCGGTGGCGAGCAGGTGGCTGGGGATGGGTACGGCGGCATCGGCAGGCAGCATCTGCACATCGGCCACCCACAGGCCGTGGGGCAGCTGGCGATGCTCCTGCATGCGAAAGCGCTGCGTGCCTTCGCACTGCAGGTGCAGCAGGCCGGGCTGGGGCTGCTGCAACTGGACGATGCGGGCCAGCGTGCCCACGGCGTGCAATTGCTCGGCGGCCGCGCCGGCCTTGCGCACTTCGCTGCCGGCCTGCAGCGCCACCACGCCGAAGGGAGCGCCCGTGCGCTCGCACTTGCGGATCATGTCCAGGTAGCGGACTTCAAAGACGCGAAGGCTCAGCAGGCCTTGGGGAAAGAGGACGCTGCCCAGGGGGAACAGCGGCAGGGAGTGCAGTGCGGTAGGGGCGGTCATGTGATGGGCGGGATGCGGCAGCTATCATCCCATGCTGTGCCAAGGCCGGATGGCCATGGTCCGATCTTCCTCCCGCAGTCCTACAACGCCATGCTTTTTCAGATCGTTTCCTTTTTGCTCGACGTGGTCGTTGGCCTGTTGACCGGCGTCTGCCTGTTGCGCATGTACATGCAGGCCCAGCGCGTGCCCTTCGGCAACCCCGTGGGGCAGCTGGTGTTTGCGCTGTCCGACTGGATCGTGATGCCGCTGCGCCGCATCATCAAGCCGGCCGGGCGCTGGGATATGTCCAGCCTGATCGCCGCCTTCCTGCTGCAGATGCTGCAGTTCGTGCTGCTGTGGCTGTTGATGGGTGGGCAGTCCACCGTGGTTGCCCTGCCCTGGCTGGCGCTGTGCGGCTTGGCGCGCGTGGCGCTGTCGGGCATGGTGGGCGTGCTGCTGATCTATGCCATCTTGTCGTGGGTGCAGCCGCAGTCGCCGATGTATGGCGTGCTGCAGCGCCTGTCCGAGCCCATGCTGCGGCCCATCCGCCGTGTTGTTCCGCTGATCGGCGGTATCGATCTGTCGGCACTGGTGGCTCTGGTGCTGCTGCAGATCGCGCTGATGGTGCTGGGGTATATCCAGGGGTCGGGCCTGATGCTGCTGGCCTGATTTCCCTGGTTTCGTGGACGTGAAAAAGCCGCCGCAGGCATCAACCTGCGGCGGCTTTTTTTGTGTCTGCGCGAGGCTTTACTGGACCGCGTCGGCCGGCAGGCGCTGCAGCATGGCAAGCGATGCGGCGATGCGGTCGCGCAGCTCGCGGCGGTCCACGATCATGTCCACGGCGCCCTTGTCCTGTAGGAACTCGGCGCGCTGGAAGCCTTCGGGCAGCTTCACGCGCACGGTGGTTTCGATCACGCGCGGGCCGGCGAAGCCGACCAGGGTCTTGGGCTCGGCAATGACGATATCGCCGACGAAGGCGAAGCTGGCGGAGACGCCACCGAAGGTGGGATCGGTCAGCACCGAGACGTAGGGCAGGCCCTTCTTGGCCAGGCGCGTGAGCGCTGCATTGGCCTTGGCCATCTGCATCAGGCTCAACAGGCCTTCCTGCATGCGCGCACCGCCCGTGGCGGTGAAGCAGATGAAGGGGACCTTCTGCTCGATGGCGGTCTCGACACCGCGCACGAAGCGCTCGCCGACCACGGAGCCCATGGAGCCGCCCATGAACTCGAACTCGAAGCAGGCTGCGACCACGTTGACGCTCTTGATGGCGCCGCCCATGACGACCAGAGCATCGGTCTCGCCGGTGTTCTCCAGCGCTTCCTTGAGGCGCTCGGGGTACTTGCGGCTGTCCTTGAACTTCAGGGCGTCGACGGGGATGACTTCCTGGCCGATTTCATAGCGGCCCTCGGCATCCAGGAAATGGTTCAGGCGGGCGCGCGCGCCGATGCGGTGATGGTGGCTGCAGCTGGGGCAGACGTTCTGGTTTTTCTCCAGATCGGCCTTGTAGAGCACGGTCTCGCAGCTCGGGCACTTGATCCACAGACCCTCGGGGATCTGCTGGTGGCGATCCGTGGGGTTGGTTTGCTGGATTTTGGCAGGCAGGAGTTTTTCAAGCCAGGACATGGTGTTTCCTTTTCAGGCGCAGGGCATGCGGCACCGGGCCGCATGCAAGGGCTGCATTATGCGACCTACGCGTCGAGTGCCTTGCGCACGCCGCGCAGGAAGTCGATGGTCAGGGGGACGATCTTTTCGTGGGGCTGGCCGTCCAGCATCTCGATGATGCGGCTGCCGATGACCACGGCGTCAGCCACGCGGGATATGGCCTGGGCCGTGGCCGCGTCGCGGATGCCGAAGCCCACGCCCACGGGAATGCTCACATGCTCGCGGATGCGCGGCAGCATGGCTTCCACGGCCGCCGTGTCGAGCGTGCCTGCTCCGGTCACGCCCTTGAGCGAGACGTAGTAGACATAGCCGCTGGCCACGCGCGCCACCTGCTGCATGCGCTCGGTGGTGGAGGTGGGCGCCAGCAGGAAGATGAGGTCCATGTCGCGCGCACGCAGTTGCGCGGCGAATGCCTCGCACTCCTCGGGCGGGTAGTCCACGATGAGCAGGCCATCGACGCCGGCCTCGGCCGCATCGTCCACGAAGCGGTCATTGCCGTGGATCTGGTCGTAGCGCTCCACCGGGTTGGCGTAGCCCATCAGCACCACGGGCGTGGTCTGGTTCTTCTGGCGGAACTCGCGCACATAGGCCAGCACCTGCACCAGGCCCACGCCATTGGCGATGGCGCGGTCGCCTGCCTTCTGGATGGTGGGGCCGTCGGCCATGGGGTCCGAGAAGGGCACGCCCAGCTCGATCACGTCGGCGCCGGCCTCCACCATGCCGTGCATCAGCGACGGCGTGATGGCCGCGAACGGGAAGCCTGCGGTGATGTAGGGGATCAGGGCCTTGCGGCCTTCTTCCTGGAGTTTGGCGAAAGTCGTGGTGATGCGGCTCATTGAGCTGCTCCTCCCTTGACCGTGAGCCCGCGCATGGAGGGCCGGTCGTAGTAATCGGCGCCCGAGAGGTCGGCCACGGTGCCGATGTCCTTGTCGCCGCGACCGGACAGGTTCACGAGGATGGACTGGTCGGCGCGCATGGTCTTGGCCAGTTGCATGGCATAGGCTACGGCATGGCTGGACTCCAGGGCGGGAATGATGCCTTCGGTGCGGCACAGGTAGTGGAAGGCGTCCAGCGCCTCCTGGTCGGTGATGCCCACGTACTGGGCCCGGCCCAGTTCCTGCAGCCAGGCGTGCTCGGGGCCGACGCCGGGATAGTCGAGGCCGGCGCTGATGCTGTGCGTCTCGGTGATCTGGCCGTTCTCGTTCTGCAGGATGAAGGTGCGGTTGCCGTGCAGCACGCCGCTGCTGCCGCGCTGCAGCGAGGCCGAGTGCTTGCCGCTGTCCAGGCCTTCGCCGGCCGCCTCCACGCCGATCAGGCGCGTGTTCTCGAACGGGATGTAGGGGTGGAAGATGCCCATGGCATTGCTGCCGCCGCCCACGCAGGCGACCACGGCATCAGGCTGGCGGTCGGCGCCCAGGAATTCGGGCATCTGCGTCAGGCATTCCTCGCCGATGACCTTCTGGAAGTCGCGCACCATCGCCGGGTAGGGATGGGGGCCGGCCACGGTGCCGATGATGTAGAAGGTGTTGTCCACGTTGGCCACCCAGTCGCGCATGGCTTCGTTGAGCGCGTCCTTGAGCGTGCGGCTGCCCGACTCCACCGGCACCACGGTGGCGCCCAGCAGGCGCATGCGGTAGACGTTGGGGCTTTGGCGCTTCACGTCCTCGGCACCCATGTAGACGATGCATTCGAGGCCGTAGCGCGCGCAGATGGTGGCCGTGGCCACGCCGTGCTGGCCGGCGCCTGTCTCGGCAATGATGCGGGGCTTGCCCATGCGCCGCGCGAGCATGGCCTGGCCGATCACGTTGTTGATCTTGTGCGCGCCCGTGTGGTTGAGGTCTTCGCGCTTGAGGTAGATCTGCGCGCCCCCCATCTCGCGCGACATGCGTGCCGCGTGGTAGACGGGCGAGGGACGGCCGACGAAGTGGGCCAGCTCGGACTGGAATTCGGCAACGAATTCCGGGTCGTTCTGGTACTTGGCGTAGGCGTCGCGCAGCTCGGTCAGAGCGTGTGTCAGGGTTTCGCTGGCAAAGCTGCCGCCGAAGCGGCCGAAGTGGCCGGATGCGTCAGGGTACTGGTATTCAAACATGGCTTGTCTGCAAAAGTTGGTCATCGGCCGCGCGCACGGCGGCGATGAATCGGTGTATCTTGCCGGCGTCCTTGATGCCCCTGAGGGGCTTGCCGTCGGGACCATCGGCCTCGACGCCGGAACTGACATCAACGGCCAGCGAGAGTCCTCGCGGGCGCACTTGCAAGATGCCATCGGTCACGTTTGCAGGCGTGAGTCCACCAGACAAAACGAGGTGAGAGGCGACGTTTGGTGGAAGGAGTGACCAATTGAATGCTTTTCCGCCACCACCATAGCCGTCGACATGGGCGTCGAGCAGTATGGCCTGGGCTTTCGAGTAACGCTGGGCATATTCTACGAGGTCGAAGCGCGCGGCGTCGGGACCAAGGGGAATGCGTGCGGCGCGCAGGAAGGCGCGGGTGCCGCCCGATGTGGCGGCAAGGCAGTCCTCTGGGGACTCGTCGCCGTGGAACTGCACGCAGGCGCCCGGGATGGCGGCGCAGGCAGCCATCACGTTGGCGGCGCTTTCATTGACGAACAGCAGCACCGGGGTCACGAAGGGCGGCAGGCGTCGCGCCAGTTCTGCAGCGCGCTGCACCGTCACGGCGCGCGGACTGGGGGCGTAGAGCACAAAACCCACGGCATCGGTGCCCGCAGCCACGGCGGCGTCCACGTCCTGTTCGCGGGTGAGTCCGCAGATCTTGATTCGAGTGCGCTGCATGGGGGCTGAAGAATGGGGGAGGGCTTGTCCGTTCAAGGGAGCCAATCATAGGCCGGGCTGCGCGAAGGAAGGCCCCATGAAGGATCGTATACGGGGCCCAGAAAGTACAGGCCGTCGGGCGAGAAGGTGGGCGCGGCGGCATCGCGGGAACGGGCGTCCAGTACCTGCTGCATCCACTGCGGCGCATATGTGCCCTGGCCGATGGCGATCAGGCAGCCCATGATGTTGCGCACCATGTGATGGAGGAAGGCGCTGCCTTCGAACTCGAAGCGCCAGTAGCAGCATTCCATGGCCGCATCGCCGGGCCGCATGGAGCTGGCTGCGGCCATCTGGGCGCCATCGCCTGCCATGCGGCGGGTGATGGACAGGCGGTGCAGCGTCTTGACGGGGGACTTGGCCTGGCAGCCCGATGCGCGGAACGAGCTGAAGTCGTGCTCGCCCAGCAGGTGCCGGGCGGCGGCCTGCATGGCGTCACCATCGAGCGCATGGAACACCCAGCCCACGCGCCCGGCCTCCACGCTGGGGCGCACGGGCGATTGCAGCAGCACATAGGCATAGCGCCTTGCCGTGGCACAGGCGCGCGAATGGAAGGCATCGGGCACGGGCTGGGCCCATTGCACGGCAATGTCCGGCGGCAGGAAGGTGTTGGTGCCACGGACCCAGGAGAACGGGGCCCTGTCCAGCGGGGTGTCGAAGTGGACGACCTGCATGAGGCCGTGCACGCCGGCATCGGTGCGGCCCGCGCAGAGGGTGTGCACCTCCTGAGCGGCAAAGCGGCCCAGGGCCGCTTCGAGATGGTCTTGAATGGTGTTGCCAGACAGCTGGCTTTGCCAGCCGCTGTAGCGCTGGCCGTTGTAGGCGACGCCGAGGGCTACGCGCATTGCGAGGCCTCCGGCATGGGTTGGGTGTGCATCAAGTTGTCAGTTTTCCATGGCGGCTTGCGCCGCCCTGTCACGCGAAGCCGGTGCGGCGCCTGGGCAGGCGCCGCCGGGCTTCAATCTATCTCGGCCAGCAGGCGCTGGGCCTTGGCCTTGAGATCGCCGTGGGCCTCGGCGATCACTTCCTCGATCAGTGTACGGGCTCCGTCACTGTCGCCGATGGCGTTGAACTCCTGGGCCAGCGCGAGCTTGGTGGCCAGCGGGTCTTCAGGAGCCGAGGGCGGGGTTGCGACGGCAGGGGCGTCGTTGCCCAGGTCCAGGGACAGGCTGCCCAGGTCGAATTCCAGCGACTCGGTCGGTTCCGGCTTGGCCTTGGCCGCCGTCTCCAGCACGCCGCCTGCCTGGGGCGTTGCCGGCGTTGGGGCGGGTGCCTCCGTGCTCAGGCCTTCCAGGTTGAACTCCATGGCATCCAGCGACAGCAGCTCGGTCTTGGCATGGCTGTCGTCCGTGGTGGAGCTGGTAAGGGGCGAGGGCTCGGTGGCCGGGAAGCTGTCGGCCACCTGCGTGCCGGGCATGTCCAGCGACAGCATCTCGGTCGGCTGCATGCCGTCCATGGCGTTGCTGTGGTTCAGGGCGTCCGTCAGCGAGGCGTGGGCCGTGGGCTGGAAGCCGGGCATGTCCAGCGATGCAACGGGTGGCTCGACGTGGGGCTCGATGCGAGGCGTGTCGTCCTTTGCGGAGGGCATGGCTTCCAGCGGCGCGCGCAGCGTGGGCTCCAGCGCTGCGAAGTCCTGTTCGCTGGGCATGGGGGCCGGTGCGGGCAGGGGGCTGGCGTGCTGCGCGGGCAGGCTGGCATCGGCCAGGCCGCCGGGCAGGTCCATGTTGAGGTCCATGTCCAGGTCCATGGGCAGGGTGGCAGGGCCTTCGCGGTGCGCATCCATGTCCAGGGGGCGGCTGGCCAGCGAGGCGGCAGCCAGTCCGGCAGCAGCCACTGCGGCGCCACCGGCAACGGCGGCACCAGACAGGGGCGCGGCGCCTGCAGGCTGGTAGAGGGCGTTTTCCGGGTCCAGGATGCGGCCCTGGTCGGCCAGGCGCTGCCAGTCCACGCCCTTGCCCTGGGTCAGGCCATGCAGGGTCTGCGCGACGGCCTCGAAGGCCTTGCGGTCATGGCGCTTGGCGTAGATGTCGGCCAGCTTCTGGTGCAGAGCGGTGCGGTTGGGGTCGGTGCGCAGCGCTTCCTTGAGGATTTCCTCTGCCTGCAGGTCGCGGCCATAGGCCAGGTAGACGTCGGCCTCGGCCACGGGGTCCACATCGCCCGCATCAAGCTGGCTGGGCGAGTAATGCATGGAGGTGCCGGACAGCTGGCTCGATGTGCCGGTGTCCACGCGTTGGCCGCCGCTGGCGCCAAAGAAGGAGTCGGCGGCCAGCTGGCTGTCGCCAAAGGCGCTTTCGCTGGAGGCGGCAGCGGCGCGGCGGCGCTGCATGACGCGGTAGCCGCCATAGCCCAGCAGCAGGGCCAGCAGGGCAGCGCCGGCCAGCGGGATGGTGGGGTCTTCCAGCAGCGTATCGATGAAGCTGGGCTCGGCGATCGGCGCGACGGGGGCGGGTGCCGGCTTGGGCTTGGGTGGCTCGGCCGGAGCGGGCGTGGCGGGCACAGCTTCTGCTGCGGGCGCTGCCGAGCCGGCAGCATTGGCTGCGGCGTCTGGAGCAGCGGTGGGCGCAGCGGCCGCAGCAGCTGCATCGGCAGGCGCTGCCGGGGCCGCGGGAGTTGTCTGGGGTGCTGCAGCTTCAGGCGCTGCAGGCACGGTCGGCGCGCCCGGCACAGCCACGCCGTTTGCCGTGCCGCTGGCTGCCGAGGCAGGTGCTGCAGCAGCACCTTCGGCGGGCTTGGTGGCGGCGGCGATCTGGCTCAGCTCGGACATGTTGCGCTGCAGCTCGGCCGTGCGCGATGCCTGGTCGTCCGACTGCTTTTGCTTGGCCAGGCGCTCGTCGGCCTCCACGCCCTTGACGGCGCCCTTGGACAGGGTGAGCTTGTCGGGTGCTGCGGTGGACGGCTTGCGGTCTTCGACCTGGGCCTGGACGCTGCCCGATGCTTCACGATTGGCTGATGCCACGGGCGCGGCCGGCGCGGCGCTGGCCAGCTGGCGGCGGAACTGGTTGAAATCGCGGGACTGGGCGGCAACGATCTGGCGCGCTTCGCGCGGCGAGGTGGCCTGGGCCGTGGCTTCGTCCGGCACGGTGAGCACGGCGCCGGAGCGCATGCGGTTCACATTGCCGTTGATGAAGACCTTGGGATTGGTGCGCAGCATGGCCACCAGCATCTGGTCCAGCGAAACGCCGGCTGGCAGGTGGGCGGCGGCGATGCGGCCTGCCGTGTCCCCGGTCTTGATGCGGACTTCGGAGGCCTCGGACGGCGCGGGAGCCGCTGCGGCGCGCTCGCGGGCTGTCGGGGCGGCACGGCGCGCTGCTGCTGGCGCGGGGCGGCTTTCCTCGGTGTTGCCTGCCGCGGCTTGCGATGCAGCTTGCGATGGAGTTTGCGAGGGGGTGGGGGCTGCGCGGCGCGGCGCTGCGGCAGGCTCGGGTGCCGAGGCCTGGGCTGCAGCCGTCACGGCAGGCGGGAGCTTTTGCAGGGTGGGCGGGTCCAGCAGCAGGGTGTAGTTGCGCTGCAGGTTGCCCGAGGCCCAGCTGGCGTCGATCACCAGATCGACAAAGGGTTCGTTGACGGGCTGTGTGCTTGTGAGGCGCAGCACGGCCGAGCCATCCGCGCGGCGCTGCACGCTGACGCGCACCTGGCTGGCGGTGGCGTTGTACTCCATGCCCTGGGTGCGGAAGACGCCGGGAGAGGCCACGCCCACGCGCAGGCCTTCGGCTTCAGCGGCGGTGATCTGGGGGATTTCGACTTCGGCACGCAGGGGCTCGCCCAGGGCCGATTGCACGTTCACCCGGCCCAGAGCCAGTGCCCAGGCCTCGGAGGCGGGCAGTGCGACCGAGACGACGGCCGCAGTGGCCAGCACAGAGAGTTTCCAACGATGCATAAAGCGTCAAACCTGTGTGGATGCAATTGGGCAGGCACTATTGTTATTGTGGGAATGCCCGCGCTTGCACATGTAATTGAAATTTACCCGGGGATAGATGGCACGCCATCTACCAAGGTGCTTGGGTCGCATTGTCGGCCACGCTATAGGATCGCAAGCGTCTGGTTGCCGGCGAACGCCAATAGTTGTTGTCGAACGGCAACGAGAAGAAACACAATGTATCTTTGGTGATTGTAGGCAACCACCTACAGCCAATGGACAAGAGACCTGGGCATTGTGCCCAATTGCCCAGGGCTTAAAGCCGAAAAAAGCGCCATGTCCCGGCCCGGGACATGGCGCTTTTTGTGTTGGCTCAAGCCGGCGATGCTCAGGCGGCGAGCAGGATGCGCAGCATGCGGCGCAGCGGCTCGGCGGCGCCCCACAGCAGTTGGTCACCGATCACGAAGGCCGACAGGTATTCGGGGCCCATGTTCAGCTTGCGCACGCGGCCCACGCCGACTTCCAGGCCGCCGGTGATGGCGGCAGGGGTCAGTTCCTTGACGGTGATGGCACGGTCGTTGGGAACCCACTTCACCCAGGGGTTGCCGGACTTGATGATGGCTTCCAGCTCTTCCAGGGGCAGGTCCTTCTTGAGCTTGAGGGTCAGCGCCAGGCTGTGGCAGCGCATGGCGCCGATGCGCACGCACAGGCCATCGACAGGGATGGTCTGCTCGGTGCCCAGGATCTTGTTGACCTCGGCCTGGCCCTTCCACTCTTCCTTGGACTGGCCGTTGTCCAGCTGCGCATCGATCCAGGGGATCAGTCCACCGGCCAGCGGTGCGCCGAAGAATTCGGTGGGCACGTCGGTGCGGATGGTCTGGGCCACCTTGCGGTCGATGTCCAGGATGGCGGATGCGGGCGTGGCCAGTTCGTCGGCCACGGCAGCGTGCACCACGCCCATGCCCTTGAGCAGTTCGCGCATGTGGTTGGCGCCGCCACCGGAGGCTGCCTGGTAGGTCATGGAGCTGACCCATTCCACGAGACCGGCCTTGAACAGGCCGCCCAGGCCCATCAGCAAGATGGAGTTGGTGCAGTTGCCGCCAATCCAGTTCTTGCCGCCCGCGGCGAGCTTGGACTGGATCAGGCCTTCATTGACGGGGTCGAGCACGATGACGGCATCGCCTTCCATGCGCAGCGACGACGCGGCATCGATCCAGTGGCCGTTCCAGCCCGAGGCGCGCAGCTGGGGGAAGACTTCCTTGGTGTAGTCGCCGCCCTGGCAGGTAATGATGATGTCGCACTTGGACAGCTCGGCAATGTCGTTGGCATTGCGCAGCTCGGTGTGGGTCTTCGCCATGGCCGGGGCCTTGCCGCCGGCGTTGGAGGTGGAGAAGAACACGGGCTCGATCAGGTCGAAGTCGCCCTCTGCCTGCATGCGGTCCATCAGCACGGAGCCGACCATGCCGCGCCAGCCGACGAGGCCTACCAATTGCTTGCTCATTTTTGAAACGCCCTTTCAGTGTGAAAACAGTGCTTGA
Organism: Delftia sp. Lp-1; assembly: GCF_020523835.1. NCBI lineage: Bacteria > Pseudomonadati > Pseudomonadota > Betaproteobacteria > Burkholderiales > Comamonadaceae > Delftia > Delftia sp. Lp-1. The sequence goes on from NZ_JAJALJ010000001.1 coordinate 927,490, forward strand.
TCAAGACTGTTGTCGCCCGGCTCGTCTAGGCCAGGTGAGGGCGCACGACGAACCGGGCTGGGTCAGCCTTTGATTGTCGTAATGGTTGTGGAGGTGATTGCGCGCGCAGCCACACCAGCCAGGGCGGCGGGTGCAATGTTCAGCAGGAGGAACGGGCGGGCGGCAAACATAAGAGACGTCATTCTATCGAATACGCCAGGAAAAAGAATGTCTGTTTTGATGAATATCTTCGTCGAATCGGCGAAAACCGGACGTCTATTTTGACGTTTTGCCATGTTGTGGCGGAGCAGGGCAGTGCCCGCCCGCCACAGGGACAGCCGCAAGCCTGGAGGCTGGCGGCCGTCATGGACTTCAGGCCAGTGCGGCCACCACGGCATCGCCCATCTCGCGGGTGGAGACCTTGGTCGTGCCTTCGCTATAGATGTCGGCCGTGCGCAGGCCCTGGGCCAGCACCTTTTGCACGGCGGCTTCGATGCGCTGGGCGGCAGCTTCCTGGTTCAGCGAGAAGCGCAGCATCATCGCGGCCGACAGGATGGTGGCCAGCGGATTGGCAATGCCCTTGCCGGCGATGTCGGGGGCCGAACCGTGACTGGGCTCGTACAGGCCCTGGCCCCTGGAGTTGAGCGATGCCGAGGGCAGCATGCCGATGGAGCCGGTCAGCATGGAGGCTTCGTCGGACAGGATGTCGCCGAACATGTTGCCCGTGACCACCACGTCAAAGCGCTTGGGTTCCTTGACCAGCTGCATGGCGGCGTTGTCCACGTACATGTGGTCCAGTTGCACATCGGGGTACTGCTGGCCCACTTCGGTGACCACGTCCTTCCAGAACTGGAAGGTTTCCAGCACGTTGGCCTTGTCCACACTGGTCACGCGCTTGCTGCGCTTTTGCGCGGCCTGGAAGGCGACATGGGCGATGCGCTCGATCTCGGGCTTGGAGTAGCGCATGGTGTCGAAGGCTTCCTCGGCACCGGGGAAGTGGCCGTCGGTGGCCACGCGGCGGCCGCGCGGCTGGCCGAAGTAGATGTCGCCGGTCAGCTCGCGGATGATGAGGATGTCCAGGCCCGCGACCAGCTCGGGCTTGAGGCTGGAGGCGTGAGTCAGTTCCGCATAGCAGATGGCCGGGCGGAAGTTGGCGAACAGGCCCATGTGCTTGCGCAGGCCCAGGATGGCCTGCTCGGGGCGCAGCGGGCGGTCCAGCGTGTCGTACTTCCAGTCGCCCACGGCGCCGAACAGCACGGCGTCGGACTCCATGGCCAGCTTCAGCGTGGATTCGGGCAACGGGTGGCCGGCAGCTTCGTAGGCAGCGCCGCCCACGGGGGCCGTCTGCATGTCGAAGTCCAGGCCCAGGGCGCCCAGCACCTTCACGGCTTCCGCAACGATTTCGGGGCCGATGCCATCACCGGGCAAGACTGCGATTTTCATGGTGTTCCTTTTGAGAGACTGTTCGGATGGTGGAAGGCCGCCGGCGGCTGGTTCAGCAACGCCTGCGGCCCATTGATGCGCGCAAGTGGAGATCGATCAGCGCTGCACCAGCGTGTGTGCCAGCCAGGGCTTGGTGGCCAGGCGCTCGGCCTCGTAGGCGCGGATCTTGTCGGCGTGGCGCAGGGTCAGGCCGATATCGTCAAAGCCGTTGAGCAGGCAGAACTTGCGAAAGGCGATGACATCGAAAGGGATCTCCTCGCCCTGCGGGCGCACGATCACCTGGCGATCCAGATCAATGGTCAGCTCGTAGCCGGGGAAGGCTGCGATCTCGTTGAACAGCATGTCGATCGTGGCCTCGGGCAGCACGATGGGCAGCAGGCCGTTCTTGAAGCAGTTGTTGAAGAAGATGTCGGCAAAGCTGGGCGCCAGGATGGCGCGAAAGCCGTACTGGTCCAGGGCCCAGGGCGCGTGCTCGCGGCTGGAGCCGCAGCCGAAGTTCTTGCGTGCGACCAGGATGGAGGCGCCCGCATAGCGCGGCTGATTGAGCACGAAGTCGGGGTTGGGCTTGCGCGAGGCCGGGTCCTGGCCGGGCTCGCCATGGTCCAGGTAGCGCCATTCGTCGAACAGGTTCACGCCGAAGCCGGTCTTCTTGATCGACTTGAGGAACTGCTTGGGAATGATGGCGTCGGTATCGACGTTTTCGCGGTCCATGGGGGCGACAAGGCCCTTGTGCACGGTGAATTGTTGCATGGCTGTATCGGATTCAGGGTTCAGCGGGCGGCGCGTTCGATGGCGCTGCCCGCGCTTTGCACGTCCTGGCCAATGCCCTTGACGGTATTGCAGGCGGCCAGGGTGAAGGCCAGGCCGATCAGGAGGATCGAGAAGGAGGGCTTCATGGTGTGCAGGCGGGGCAGTTGCGGGATCCGGATCAGGAGAACCTGCGGATGTCCACGAAGTGGCCGTGGATGGCGGCGGCTGCAGCCATGGCGGGGCTCACCAGGTGGGTGCGTCCGCCCGCGCCCTGGCGGCCTTCGAAGTTGCGGTTGCTGGTGGAGGCGCAGCGCTCGCCGGGCTCCAGGCGGTCGGCATTCATGGCCAGGCACATGGAGCAGCCGGGCTCGCGCCATTCAAAGCCTGCCGCCTTGAAGATCTGGTCCAGGCCTTCGCGCTCGGCCTGTTCCTTGACCAGTCCGGAGCCGGGCACGACCATGGCCAGCTTGATGTTGCGCGCCACCTTCTGGCCCAGCTTCTTGACCACGGCGGCGGCCTCGCGCATGTCTTCGATGCGGCTGTTGGTGCACGAGCCGATGAAGACCTTGTCCACGAAGATGTCGTCAATGGCCTTGCCGGGCTCCAGGGCCATGTAGGTCAGCGCGCGTTCGATGGCGCCGCGCTTGCTGGCATCCTTTTCCTTGTCGGGGTCCGGCACGCGGGCATCCACGCCCAGCACCATCTCGGGCGAGGTGCCCCAGGTGACCTGGGGCACGATCTCGCTGGCCTGCAGCTCGACCACGCGGTCGAACTTCGCATCGGCATCGGAGTGCAGCGTCTTCCAGTAGGAGACGGCGGCATCCCATTCGGCGCCGGTGGGGGCCAGCGGGCGGCCCTTGACGTACTGGATGGTCTTGTCGTCCACGGCCACCAGGCCTGCGCGCGCGCCGCCTTCGATGGCCATGTTGCAGACCGTCATGCGGCCTTCCATGCTCAGGTCACGGATGGCTTCGCCGGCGAACTCGATGGTGTAGCCCGTGCCGCCGGCCGTGCCGATCTTGCCGATGATGGCCAGCACGATGTCCTTGGCCGTGATGCCGGGGGCCGCCTTGCCGCTGACGTTGATCAGCATGTTCTTGGCCTTCTTGGCCAGCAGGGTCTGGGTGGCCATCACGTGCTCGACCTCGGACGTGCCGATGCCGTGGGCCAGTGCGCCGAAGGCGCCGTGCGTGGACGTGTGGCTGTCGCCGCAGACCACGGTCATGCCGGGCAGGGTGGCGCCCTGCTCGGGGCCCATGACGTGGACGATGCCCTGACCCTTGTCCATGAAGGGGAAGAAGGCCGCAGAGCCGAACTCGCCGATGTTGGTGTTCAGCGTGGTGATCTGTTCCTTGCTGATCGGGTCGGCGATGCCGTCATAGCCGCGCTCCCAGCCGTCGGTGGGGGTGTTGTGGTCGGCCGTGGCGACCACGGAGCTGATGCGCCACAGCTTGCGGCCGGCCATGCGCAGGCCTTCGAAGGCCTGGGGGCTGGTGACTTCGTGCACCAGGTGGCGGTCGATGTAGAGGACGGCGGTGCCGTCATCCTCGGTGTGGATGACGTGCTCGTCGAAGATCTTGTCGTAGAGGGTGCGTCCCATGGCGTTCTCGAATGGTTGGTGTCGTGGGGAAATTTTTGGGGGCATCCAGCGGCCAAGTGGCTTCAGGATGCGCTGGCCGGCGGGCTCAGGTGCTCGACCAGCAGGCGGGCCGTGACGGGTAGCGCGTCGAAGTCACGCGCCACGATGCTCAGCTCGCGCCGAGCCCAGTCGTCGCTGAGCTCCAGTGCGCGCAGATGGCCCACGCCGTGCATGAGCTCGAAGGCGCGGTCGGGGATCAGTCCCACGCCCAGGCCGTTGTCGATCATGCGGCACATGGCATCCAGGCTGGTGACCTGGATGCGCTGGTGCAGCGCATGCCCCGCCTGTGCGGCGGCCGCACGCATGGCCAGGCTGATGGAGGAGCCGGCCTGCAGGCTGACGATGTCCCATTCGAGCACATCGGCAAAGGCCACGCTGTCGCTGTGCGCCAGCGCGTGCTGCTCGGGCACCACGACGACCAGGCGATCCTCGCGGTAGGGGCGGTGCTGCAGTACGGGAGTGGCCTGGCCATTGCCCAGCGGCATGTACGCCATGGAGCAGATGCCGATGTCGGCCGTGCCTTCCTGTACGGCAGCCAGTACGGCGGGGCTGAGCTGTTCCTGCAGGTCGATCTTGACCTGGCCGTGCTTGCGCGCGAACACGCCCAGGTCTTCCGGCAGGAACTGCACGATGGCAGACATGTTGGCGTGGATGCGCACATGGCCGCGCACGCCATCGGCGTACTCGGACAGCTCGCCCTGCATGCGCTCCAGGCCGTACAGCACGTTGCGCGCGTGGTGCAGCAGGCTTTCGCCGGCAGGTGTGAGTGTCACGCCACGGCTGTGGCGATACAGCAGGGCCGTGTCCACGGTGGCCTCGAGGTCGGACAGGCGCTTGCTCACCGCCGAAGCGGCGATGAACTCGCGCTCTGCCGCTCGTCCGATGCTGCCAAGTTCGCAGACAGCCACGAACAGCTGCAGGGAGGTAAGGTCTATGCGCCGTGCAAAACTGCGCTCTGAATTCTTCATGTGGTGGGGTTCAGGCTTCTCATTAGGAGAAGTTGAATGGATTTTCTCGCACAAGTCATCGATCTGTCATCTTCAAACGCGATGTCTTTGGTGATGTCGTGCGATTTCATGGAGATGGGGGTCATGCCTCGTGGCGATGGCTGCGGACAGCCATGCCCGCCGGAACGCCGGTTGCATACTGAAAGAATTTGTCAATCTTTGCGCCAGTCGCCTGCATGGATTGCTGCAAAAATAAGAGCATATGAACGATCGATACCCGACGGGCCTGCGAGCCCTGCCTGCAGGCCTGTCATTGCTGCTGGTCGCAGCCCTGTCCTGCATGGCCGTCCCGGCGTCTGCCAAGCCGCAGCCACCAGCGAAGAACACGGCCAAGAGCGGCGCAAAGGCCCCCGCCAAGCCTGCGGCCAAGGCGGCTGCGAGGCCGACAGGCAAGACCGCCGTCAAATCCAAGGGCAAGCCGGCACCTGCTACCACCCGCAGCGCACCTGCCAAGGCGGCCGCCGCTGCAGGCGTGGTGAGCGGCGCTGCCGCAGCGGGGGCTGCTGCTGCAACTGCAGCCGCAGGTGGCGGCGCGTCCAAGGGCGAGCCCGGCCTGAGCGCGGCCGAGGTTGCAGCGCTGCACCAGCATGCCGAGCAGGGCGAGGCCAGCGCCCAGTACGCGCTGGGCTCGCTGTACAAGCGCGGCCAGGGCGTTGCCCTGAGTGCCGAGACGGCGGCCCAGTGGTATGAGAAGTCTGCGCAGCAGGGCTATGCGCCAGCCCAGTCCGACCTGGGGTTGATGTATGCGAATGGCCGTGGCGTGGCGCGTGACGATGCCCAGGCCGTGCAGTGGTATCGCAAGGCTGCCGAGCAGGGCGATGCTGTGGCCCAGAACAACCTGGGCCTGATGCTGGCCGAGGGGCGCGGAGCCGCCAAGGACCCCGCGCAGGCCGTGCAGTGGTTCCAGCGCTCGGCCGAGCAAGGTGAAGCGGCCGGTCAGTACAGCCTGGGCGTGATGTATGCCACGGGCCGGGGCGTGGCCGAGGACGTGGCGCAGGCGCTGCGCTGGTTTGTGGCGGCGGCAGGCCAGGGCCATGTCGATGCGCAATTCAATGCCGGCATGCTCTATGCCGAGGGTGGCGTGGTCGATCGCGACATGGCGCAGGCCGCCCACTGGCTGGAGAAGGCGGCCGAGCAGGGCAATGCCGCAGCCCAGTCCAACCTGGGCGTGCTGTATGCCAATGGCCAGGGCGTGCCCGCCAGCGACGAGAAGGCCGCGCGCTGGCTGGAGCGTGCCGCCCAGCAGGGCGATGCGCTGGCGCAGTCCAATCTCGCCAGTCTTTATGCGTCGGGCAAGGGCGTGGAGCGCAGCCCGTCCCAGGCCTATTTCTGGATGCTGCTGGCGGCGGGCAGGGACAGCTCGCTGGCCGCCAAGCGTGACAGCATGGCCCAGCCGCTGAGCGCGGCCGAGCGTGCACGCACCGAGCGCCAGGCGGCGGCCTGGAAGGCCAAACCCGCTCCCTGAGTCCTGTTGAGCAGGCACCAATGAAAAACGCCTCGGAAGAGGCGTTTTTGTTGGGGGCTCAGTGCTGCATCAGCTGAAGAAGCTCTTGAGCCTGTCGGTCCAGCTCTCGCCGCTGGGCGAATGCTTGGCGCCGCCCTTCTTGAGCGATTCCTCCAGCTCGCGCAGCAGCTTGCGCTGGTACTCGGTCAGCTTGACGGGCGTCTCGACCACGATGTGGCAGTAAAGGTCGCCGGGATAGCTGGAGCGCACGCCCTTGATGCCCTTGCCGCGCAGGCGGAACTGCTTGCCGGCCTGGGTACCTTCGGGGATGTCGATGGCCGCCTTGCCCGACAGGGTGGGCACCTCGATCTCGCCGCCGAGCGCTGCCGTGATGAAGCTCACGGGCACGTTGCAGTGCAGGTCGTCGCCGTCGCGCTCGAAGATGTCGTGGTCCTTGATGCGGATCTCGATGTAGAGATCGCCCGCAGGCCCGCCATTCGTGCCGGGTTCGCCATTGCCGGAGGAGCGGATGCGCATGCCGTCGTCGATGCCGGCTGGAATCTTCACTTCCAGTGTCTTCTGGCGCTTGACCTTGCCCTGGCCACCGCAGCTGGTGCAGGGTTCGGGAATGATCTTGCCCGTGCCCCGGCAGTGCGGGCAGGTCTGCTGCACGCTGAAGAAGCCCTGGCGCATCTGCACGCTGCCCATGCCGTTGCAGGTGGTGCAGGTCTTGGCACTGGTGCCGGGCTTGGCGCCGCTGCCGTGGCAGGTGTCGCAGCCATCCCAGCTGGGGATGCGGATCTGCGCATCCTTGCCGTGGGCGGCTTCCTCCAGCGTGATCTCCATGGCATAGCTGAGATCGTTGCCGCGGTAGACCTGGCGGCCGCCACCGGCGCCGCCGCGTCTGCCGCCACCCTGGTTGAACATGTCGCCAAAGATGTCGCCAAAGGCTTCGGCAAAGCCACCAAAGCCTTCGGCGCCGCCGCCCATGCCGCGGTTGGGGTCCACGCCCGCATGGCCGTACTGGTCGTAGGCCGCGCGCTTGTTGCTGTCGGAGAGCATCTCGTAGGCCTCCTTGGCCTCCTTGAATTTCTCTTCCGCCCCGCTTGCGGCATCCCCCTGGTTGCGGTCAGGGTGGTACTTCATCGCCAGCTTGCGATAAGCCTTCTTGATGTCGTCGTCCGAGGCGTTCTTGGCAACGCCGAGGACCTCGTAAAAATCGCGTTTGGACATGGTGTTTGCTAGCCAGTCAGTGGGAACAGGAACGCCGCGTCAGCCCCTTGGCAGGGCCGAGCGCGGCGGCAAGCGGTCGTCAAGGGACCACGCGCTGGGTTCAGTCCTTCTTGACTTCCTTGACTTCGGCGTCAACGACGTTGTCGTCAGCGGCTGCTGCACCGGCCGAGGCGCCTGCTGCACCGGCCGCTGCGGCGGCTGCTGCTGCCTCGGGGCCGCCGGCTGCCTGCGCATCGGCGTACATCTTCTCGCCGAGCTTCTGGCTGGCCGTCATCAGCGCCGTGGTCTTGGCGTCGATGGCGTCCTTGTCCTCGCCCTTCAGTGCCTCTTCCAGGTCCTTGACGGCGCTCTCGATGGCGGTCTTCTCGCCAGCGTCGAGCTTGTCGCCATGCTCGCCCAGGCTCTTCTTGACGCTGTGCACGGCAGCTTCGCCCTGGTTGCGGGCCTGGACCAGTTCCAGCTTCTTCTTGTCGTCGGCTGCGTTCAGCTCGGCGTCCTTCACCATCTTCTGGATCTCGTCCTCGGACAGGCCCGAGTTCGCCTTGATGGTGATCTTGTTTTCCTTGCCCGAGGCCTTGTCCTTGGCGGACACGTTCAGGATGCCGTTGGCGTCGATGTCAAAGGCCACTTCGATCTGGGGCACGCCACGCGCTGCGGGCGGAATGCCTTCGAGGTTGAACTCGCCCAGCATCTTGTTGCCCGAAGCCATCTCGCGCTCACCCTGGAACACCTTGATGGTCACGGCCGGCTGGTTGTCGTCGGCCGTCGAGAAGGTCTGTGCGAACTTCGTCGGGATGGTGGTGTTCTTGGTGATCATCTTGGTCATCACGCCACCCAGCGTCTCGATGCCCAGCGACAGCGGCGTCACGTCCAGCAGCAGCACGTCCTTGCGGTCGCCCGACAGAACCTGGCCCTGCACGGCGGCGCCCACGGCCACGGCTTCGTCGGGGTTCACGTCCTTGCGGGGTTCCTTGCCGAAGAATTCCTTGACCTTCTCCTGCACCTTGGGCATGCGGGACATGCCGCCGACCAGGATCACGTCATCGATGTCGGACACGGAAACGCCTGCGTCCTTGATGGCCGTGCGGCAGGGCGCAATGGTGCGCTCGATCAGGTCTTCGACCAGGCTTTCCAGCTTGGAGCGGGTCAGCTTGATGTTCAGGTGCTTGGGACCCGAGGCATCGGCCGTGATGTAGGGCAGGTTGATGTCGGTCTGGGCCGAGTTCGACAGCTCGATCTTGGCCTTCTCGGCAGCTTCCTTCAGGCGCTGCAGGGCCAGCACGTCCTTGGCCAGATCAACGCCCTGGTCCTTCTTGAACTCGGTGATGATGTAGTCGATGATGCGCTGGTCGAAGTCTTCGCCGCCCAGGAACGTGTCGCCGTTGGTGGACAGCACTTCGAACTGCTTTTCGCCGTCCACATCGGCGATTTCGATGATGGACACGTCAAACGTGCCACCGCCCAGGTCATACACCGCGATCTTGCGGTCGCCCTTGTCGATCTTGTCCAGGCCGAAGGCCAGCGCAGCTGCCGTGGGCTCGTTGATGATGCGCTTGACTTCCAGGCCGGCGATGCGGCCGGCATCCTTGGTGGCCTGGCGCTGGGCGTCGTTGAAGTACGCGGGCACGGTGATCACCGCCTCGGTCACGGGCTCGCCCAGGTAGTCCTCGGCGGTCTTCTTCATCTTGCGCAGCACTTCGGCGGAAATCTGCGGCGGGGCCAGCTTCTGGCCGCGCACTTCCACCCAGGCGTCGCCGTTGTCGGCACGCGAGATGGTGTAGGGCATCAGGTCGATGTCCTTTTGCACTTCCTTCTCGTCGAACTTGCGGCCGATCAGGCGCTTGGCGGCGTAGATGGTGTTGCGGGGGTTGGTGACGGCCTGGCGCTTGGCCGAGGCGCCGACGAGGATCTCGCCGTCTTCCTGGTAGGCAATGATCGAAGGCGTGGTGCGTGCACCTTCGCTGTTCTCGATCACGCGCGTGGTGTTGCCGTCCATGATGGCCACGCAGCTGTTGGTGGTGCCCAGGTCAATACCGATGATTTTTCCCATTTTGAGTTCTCTCCGCGTTCTGTGAAATGTTTGAATGACTGCTAACTTGTGGCCGGCAGGCGCTGCTTCAAGGGGCTTTGCCTCTTTTTTGTCAGCGATGCCGTGAGCGCACGCTTACTGGGGCTGGGCCACGGTCACGAGGGCCGGGCGCAGGATGCGGTCGGCAATCAGGTAGCCCTTTTGCAGCACCGACACCACGGTGTTGGCTTCCTGCTGGGCAGGCACCATGCTGATGGCCTGGTGCAGGTTGGGGTCGAATTTCTCGCCGGCTGCCGGGTTGATGGTCACGACCTTGTTGCGCTCCAGGGCCGACGTCAGCTGGCGCAGCGTCGCGTCGGCGCCTTCGCGCAGCTGCTCCGGCGTGGCCTGCTGGATGGCCAGTGCGGCATCCAGGCTGTCGCAGACGGGCAGCAGGCTTTCGGCAAAGCTCTCGATGCTGAACTTGCGGGCCTTGGAGACTTCGTCTTCCGCGCGGCGGCGCACATTCTCTGCCTCGGCCTTGGCGCGCAGGAACTGGTCGGCCAGCTCGGCGCTCTTGGCCTTGAGTTCGGCCAGCTCGGCCTGCAGGCGCTGCAGCTCGTCTGCGGCGTTGGCCGCCATGGCGGCTTCGATTTCTTCCGGGGCTGCGTCTTGAAAGGGGTTGGAGTTTTGTTCGGACATGGATGGAGACTTCAGCTACAAAACAAAAAGATCGCCGCGCTGGAGGCCAGGCTTGGCGATTGCACGATCTTGAATCGAGATGCGAGCGGACCGGTGTATTTTCAAGGGCTTTGTGCCTGTGCATGCGCACTGCAGGTGCACACGGTGGGGGCAAAAGCCGGGCGAAGGGGCAAAAGCCCCACACGAATCCGGGGTCTCGGGCAGTGCGGAGTGTACAGATGGAAGAGGGCTGCGCTAGAATCCAATGCTTTGCCTTGCCGCACCGCTACAAGACGCAGTGGGCGGCGTTTTCCCAAAAGGAGTCGATATGCGTCATTACGAAATCGTTTTGTTGATCCACCCGGATCAGAGCGAGCAGGTTCCCGCCATGCTGGAACGCTACAAGGGCATGATCACCGCTGGCGGTGGCAAGGTCCATCGCGAAGAAGACTGGGGCCGTCGCCAACTGGCTTACATGATCAACAAGCTCGCCAAGGCCCACTACCTGTGCCTGAACATCGAAGCCGACCAGGCTGTGATGGCTGAGCTGGAGCATGCCTTCAAGTTCAACGATGCCGTGCTGCGTCACCTGACGGTTCAGAAGAAGAAGGCCGACACTGCGCCTTCCTCGATGATGAAGACCGTCGAGCGTGAAGAAGCCCGCAAGGCCAGCCAGACCGAACAGGCCTGAGCCCAGCCCTTTCAGAACCTGAAGGAGTGGAGAACCACGTTGCACTGACGGCCGCCATCGCAGAGCTTCAAGCACTGCGCTACACGCCGGCAGGGCTGCCCGCCCTTGAACTGCGACTCGAACACGCGTCGCGGCAAAAGGAAGCAGGAAGCGAACGCAGCGTGACGGCATCTGTCAAGGCGGTGGCCTTTGGCGCGCTGGCTGAAAAGCTGGCCCGCCAGGCGCTCGGCAGCCAGTGGAAGTTCCAAGGCTTCCTGGCAACGCCCCGCAACGGCAAATTGCTGGTTTTCCACATCCAGGACATTCAACAAAACTAATTTTCAAGAGGTCCAGAAATGGCCACGTTCAAGAAATTCAACAAGGACAAGCGCCCCAAGCGCAACACGCAGTCGCTGCTGTTCAAGCGCAAGCGCTTCTGCCGCTTCACCGTCGCCGGCGTCGAAGAAATCGACTACAAGGATGTGGACACCCTGCGTGACTTCATCGGTGAAAACGGCAAGATCGTGCCCGCTCGCCTGACCGGCACGCGCGCCATCTACCAGCGTCAGCTGAACACGGCCATCAAGCGCGCCCGCTTCCTGGCTCTGGTTCCTTACTCTGACCAGCACAAGATCTAAGGAATACAACCATGCAAGTCATTCTGCTCGACAAGGTTGTGAACCTCGGTGGCCTCGGCGACATCGTCAAGGTCAAAGACGGCTACGCCCGCAACTTCCTGATCCCCACGGGCGCTGCCCGTCGTGCCACGGCTTCCGCCAAGGCCGAGTTCGAAGCCAAGCGCGTCGAACTGGAAAAGCAAGCGGCTGAAAAGCTGGCTGCTGCTCAGCAACTGGGCGAAAAGCTCAACGGCGCAAACGTCAAGCTGACCCAGAAGGCTGGCGTTGACGGCCGCCTGTTCGGCTCGGTGACCAACGCCGACATCGCCGAAGAACTGACCAAGGCCGGCTTTGCCGTCGCCAAGTCGCAAGTTCGCCTGGTCAACGGTCCCATCAAGACCGTGGGCGACGCCACCGTGGTCGTGGCACTGCACACCGACGTCAGCGTCGAAGTGACGGTGTCGGTCTACGGCGACCACTCCTGATCCGGGGCTTGTCCCGTATCACCAAAAAGCCGCCTTAGGGCGGCTTTTTGCTTTGCCGTGCCAGGGTGATGACGCCGGGTGGCGCGGCCTTTTGCCAGCCGCTACGATGGCGGGCTCATCTCCAGGAATTCCATGTCGTCCGTAATGCCCCCGCTCGATCTCGATGATGCGTTCGCACCGCTGCCTGCTGGCGACCAGCAGGTGGCCCAGTTGCGCGTGCCGCCGCATTCGATGGAGTCCGAGTCCAGCGTTCTAGGGGGGCTGCTGCTGGACAACAACGCCTGGGAGCGTGTTGGTGATCTGCTGGTGGATGGTGATTTCTACCGCCATGAGCACAAGCTGATCTACGAGGCCATCGGCAAGCTGATCAACGGCAGCAAGCCGGCCGACGTGATCACGGTCTACGAGCATTTGCAGAGCATGGGCAAGGCCGAGGAAATCGGCGGCCTGCTGTACCTGAACCAGCTGGCGCAGTACGTGCCCAGCGCCACCAACATCCGGCGCTATGCGGAGATCGTGCGGGAGCGCTCCATCCTGCGCAAACTGGTGACTGCCAGCGACGACATCGCCACCAATGCATTCAATCCGCAGGGCAAGACGGTCGATCGCATTCTGGACGAGGCCGAGCAGAAGATCCTGGCCATCGGCGAGGAGGGTGCGCGCAACAAGCAGGGCTTCCAGTCGCTCGACACGCTGGTGGTGGACCTGCTGGACCGTGTTCAGGAGATGGCCGACAACCCCATGGACGTGACCGGCGTGCCCACGGGTTTCGTCGATCTGGACCGCATGACCAGCGGCCTGCAGGCCGGTGACCTGGTGGTGCTGGCTGCCCGTCCCTCGATGGGCAAGACTTCGTTTGCGGTGAATATCGCCGAGCATGTGGCGCTCAACGAGGGCCTGCCGGTCGCCATTTTCTCCATGGAAATGGGCGCGGCCCAGCTGGCGGTTCGTATCGTCGGCTCCATCGGCCGCGTCAACCAGGGCAATCTGCGCACGGGCAAGCTCAACGACGACGAGTGGCCGCGCCTGACGGAAGCCATCGAGCGGCTGCGCACGGTGTCCCTGCACATCGACGAGACACCGGGCCTGTCCCCCACGGAACTGCGCGCCAATGCGCGGCGCCTGGCGCGCACCTGCGGCAAGCTGGGCCTGATCGTGGTGGACTATTTGCAACTGATGAGCGGCTCGGGCTCGGCCGCCAGTTCCGACAACCGTGCGACCGAGCTGGGCGAGATTTCGCGGGGCTTGAAAATGCTGGCCAAGGAACTGCAGTGCCCGGTGATTGCCCTGTCACAGCTCAACCGCTCGGTGGAGCAGCGCACCGACAAGCGTCCCATGATGTCCGACCTGCGCGAATCGGGTGCCATCGAGCAGGATGCCGACATCATCATGTTCATCTACCGTGATGACTACTACAACAAGGACAGCAAGGAGCCGAACATTGCCGAAGTCATCATCGGCAAGCAGCGTAACGGTCCCACGGGAACGGTGAAGGTGTTCTTCCAGAAAAACCAGACGCGCTTCGAGAACCTGGCCGTGGGCTACGGTGGCGGCGACGAGTACTGACCGGGATACCCCGGCTTTGTGCCCGCAATGAAAAACGGCCCCGAGGGGCCGTTTGCTTTGGGTGGTTGGCGATCTACATGCGCCAGACCTGGATCAGCAGGCCCGCCACGCAGGCGCCAAGGATGGCGCATGCCCAGGCCAGCCGCTGGGCACCCGTGCGCAGCGCGCCCACGGTGGCCACGATCTGGGCGTTCTGCTCCGCCAGCTTTTCGATCAACTCCAGCGACTGGCGCTGGGATTGTTCCAGTTGCACGATGCGTGCGTCCTGGGCCTGGATCAGCTGCAGCGCCTGTTCGCCAGCCGAGCGCGGCGGTGCCAGCGGCTCGACGGCCGCAGGATGCTGTGCATCGAGCTCCTGCGCAGCGTCCTTCTTGCGCAGCAGGTTCTTGGCGGCCTTGACGACCTGGGGCGTGGCCTCGATGACATCGCCCCAGGGCACCAGCTTCAACGCGGTGATCCAGCTGATCGCCATGGCTTAGAGCACCTCGCTGGCGAAGTCTGCCAGGCGCGAACGCTCGCCGCGCGCCAGCGTGATGTGGCCGCTGTGTGGCCAGCCCTTGAAGCGGTCCACCGCGTAGGTCAGGCCCGAGGAGCCTTCGGTCAGGTAGGGCGTATCGATCTGCGCCAGATTGCCCATGCAGATGATCTTGGTACCGGGGCCGGCGCGCGTGATCAGGGTCTTCATCTGCTTGGGCGTCAGGTTCTGGGCCTCGTCGATGATGACGTACTTGTTCAGGAAGGTGCGGCCGCGCATGAAGTTCATGCTCTTGATCTTGATGCGGCTGCGGATCAGCTCATTGGTGGCTGCGCGGCCCCATTCGCCGGCATTGCCGCCATCGCCCTTGGCCAGGAATTCGAGGTTGTCGTCGAGGGCGCCCATCCAGGGGCCCATCTTCTCTTCCTCGGTGCCGGGCAGGAAGCCGATGTCCTCACCCACGCTCACCGTGGCGCGCGTCATGATGATCTCGGTGTAGCGGCGGTCGTCCAGCACCTGGGACAGGCCGGCAGCCAGGGCCAGCAGGGTCTTGCCGGTGCCGGCCGTGCCGGTCAGCGTGACCAGATCGATGTCCGGGTTCATCAGCAGGTTCATCGCGAAGTTCTGTTCGCGGTTGCGCGCCGTGACGCCCCAAACGGCGTACTTGGGATTGCCGAAGTCCTTGAGCGTCTTGAGCACGGCCGTCTTGTCGCGGATCTCGGTCACGCGCATGAACAGGCTGGGCTCGCCCGGTGCCTCGTGGTAGACGAACTGATTGATCATCAGCTGGTCGACGATGGCGCCGCTGATGCGGTAGTAGGTGATGGCGCCTTCCTGCCAGCTCTCGACGTTCTTGCCCGCCTTGGCCCAGAAGTCCTGGGGCAGGGCCAGGGCGCCTGCATACAGCAGATCGCCGTCGTCCAGAACCTTGTCGTTCTGGTAGTCCTCGGCCGCCAGGCCCAGCGCGCGTGCCTTGACGCGCATGTTGATGTCCTTGGACACCAGCACGACTTCGCGCTCGCTGAACTTCTTGCGCAGCGCGGCGACCACGCCCAGGATCTGGTTGTCCGCCTTGCCCTGGGGCAGGCTGTCGGGCAGCGAGGTCTCCAGCGGTTCCGTCTGGAAATACAGCATTCCCGTGGCGCTGCGCTGGCCCGTGGCATTCAGCGGCAGGCCCTTGTCCAGCGTTTCGGAGGGCTGGGAGGCGACCAGCGAATCCAGCGTGCGGCTGACCTGGCGGCCGTTGCGCGCCACTTCGGTCATGCCCTTCTTGTGGCCGTCGAGTTCTTCCAGCACCACCATGGGCAGGAAGATGTCGTGTTCCTCGAAGCGGAACAGGCTGGTCGGGTCGTGCAGCAGCACGTTGGTGTCGAGCACGAACAGCGTCTTCGGTCCTGTGCGCGTGCGGCGCGGGCGAACCGGCGCTGCCAGCAGTGCTGCCGGCTTGGCTTCTGTGGAGGATCTGTTGGCCGAGCGGGCGCTGGACGGCGCTGCCGTTGCGTTGGAATTGTCGGTTGCGCGGCGCTGCCGATTGGCCGGGGCTGCAGTCGCGGGCGCAGGAGCCGGTGCCGGTGCCGGTGCTGCGGGCTTGGTATTGCGGCCGCGCGCCGGTGCGGGCTTTGCGGCTGTGGCGGTGTTGTTGGAGGCGGCGGCCGGGGCCGGCTTGCGCTTGCGCGTCGCGGCGGCAGCTACGGCCTCGGCTGCATCGGGAAGATCGTCAGCGGGCAGGGGGTCTGCGTGCTGGGCACCGCGCACGGGAAGAAAGGCTTCGGGGGAGAGCTTGGCGGCACGGCGGCCGGGTGCGGGGGGCAGGGGCATAGTGGACGAACCGTTCCTCAACAGGGATCAAAAAGCACAAAGCCGCCTGGAAACCGAGGCGGCTTTGGTGGAGTGACAGGGAAAAGCGTCTTTGCTAAGAGGCATCGTCCCATTATGCATAGGCTGATGGCCTGAATATGTCGGCCGACGCTTTGTCGCCTGTCAGATTGTCGCTATCAGGCGGCCTGCTTCAGTGCCTTCAGGGTCTTGACAGCCTTGAGCACCTCGTCAACGTGGCCGGGGACCTTCAGGCCGCGCCATTCCTGCACCAGCAGGCCATCGGTGCCCACCAGGAAGGTGGAACGCTCGATGCCCTTCACCTTCTTGCCGTACATGATCTTGTTCTTGACCACGCCGAACATGTGGCACATCTTCTCTTCCGTATCGGCGATGAGCTCGAACGGCAGTTCCAGCTTTTCCTTGAAGTCGTCGTGCGACTTCATGTTGTCGCGCGAGACGCCAAACACGGTGGCACCAGCTTTCACGAAGTCCTTGTACTTGTCGCGGAACTGCATGGCTTCAGTGGTGCAGCCAGGCGTATTGTCCTTTGGGTAGAAATACAGGATCAGAATCTGGCCCGTGTGGGAGGTGTTGGTCACCTTGATCCCGCCGGTAGCGTTGGCTTCAAATTCGGGAAGGGGTTTGTTGACAACGATCGCCATGCGCTTATATCTCTCGGGTGTAGTCGTTGAAATGCCGAGGGCCGTGTTTGTGTTTTTGCTTTTATCGGAAATGCCCCCAACCGCAACCTGCAATTTTACCCTGAAAACGGGATTTCACCCAATCAGGGGGGCAGGAGTCTACTCCAAGAGTAGGGCCGCGACGACGTTACGGCCTTCGCTGGCAAGGATGTTGTAGGTGCGACACGCGGCCTGCGTGTCCATGCTTTCCAGGCCTATGCGCCGGGCCATGAGGGGGCGCAGCCAGGCCGCCGGCGGGAAGCGGTTGCGCTGGCCGCTGCCCAGGATGATGACCTCGGCATCCAGTTGGGACAGCGCCTCGAAATGCTCGGGCGTCAGGTCCTCGAAGCGGACGCAGTCCCAGGCCTGGCGCAGGCCCTTGGCGCCTACCAGCAGGCTGTGCTCGAATTTTTCCCTGTCCACGGCGACCCAGCCGGGGCCATAGCCCGTGATGCTCTGTGCTTCGGATTTGTCGGCGTGGAATTTCATGGATGAGGGTGGCGCGGTCTGCGCGAAGGGGGTGGCCGCCACATGGCCGGGGCCAGGGCGATGCTGCATTGCGGAACTGTGGTCAAATTATAGGTTTCACCAGGGTGCATGGGGCACTTTGGCGTGCATGAAGGCCGCAAGCCCGCGCCGGCCACTTTCATATTCTCAGCATGAAAACCGTTCTCAAATCCGCAAAACTAGCCAACGTCTGTTATGACATCCGCGGGCCCATCATGGACGCGGCGAAGAAGATGGAAGAGGACGGGCAGAAGATCATCAAGCTCAATATCGGCAACCTGGCCGTGTTCGGCTTCGATGCCCCCGAGGAAGTGCAGCAGGACATGATCCGCAACCTGCCCAATTCGGCAGGCTACTCGGACAGCAAGGGCATCTTCGCAGCGCGCAAGGCCGTGATGCACGAGACCCAGCGCCAGGGCATCCTGGGCGTGACACTGGACGATATCTACCTGGGCAATGGCGCATCCGAGCTGATCAGCCTGGCCACGAACGCGCTGCTGGACGACGGCGACGAGATGCTGCTGCCGGCGCCCGACTATCCGCTGTGGACCGCCGTCACCAGTCTGTCGGGCGGCACGCCCGTGCACTACATGTGTGACGAGTCCAACGGCTGGATGCCCGACCTGGAAGATATCCGCGCCAAGATCACGCCGCGCACCAAGGGCATCGTCGTCATCAATCCCAACAACCCGACGGGCGCCCTGTACAGCAAGCAGCTGCTGCAAAGCATCGTGACGCTGGCCCGCGAGCATGGGCTGGTGATCTTTGCCGACGAGGTCTATGACAAGGTGCTGTACGACGATGTCGTGCACACGCCGCTCGCCAGCCTGTCCACCGATGTGCTGACGCTGACCTTCAACTCGCTGTCCAAGGCCTATCGCAGCTGCGGCTACCGCGCCGGCTGGATGGTGGTCTCGGGCGACAAGAAGGCGGCCCGGGACTATATCGAGGGCCTGAACATGCTCTCCAACATGCGCCTGTGCGCCAATGTGCCCGGCCAATGGGCCGTGCAGACGGCGCTGGGCGGCCACCAGAGCATCGACGAGCTGGTGCAGGAGGGCGGCCGGCTGCGCGTGCAGCGCGATCTGGCCCACAAGCTGATCACCGAAATCCCCGGCGTGAGCTGCGTCAAGCCGCAAGCCGCGCTGTATATGTTCCCGCGCCTGGACCCCGAGATCTACCCGATCAAGGATGACCAGGCGTTCTTCCTGGAAGTGCTGCAAGAGACCAAGGTCATGCTGGTGCAGGGAACAGGCTTCAACTGGCCGCACCCCGACCATTTCCGCATCGTCTTCCTGCCGCACGACACCGACCTGCGCGAGGCCATCCGCCGTCTCGCAGTGTTCCTCGAGAAATACCGCAAGCGCCACGGCACGGACCGCGGCTGAGCTGTGCGGGCCGGTGGAGGAGAGGGCCTTCCGCCGGCCATTGCTTTTTACCGGCTGCCGGCGCGCACCCTCTGGGCGCCGCAGCGTTTTTTGACTGGCAAGTAGTTTATGAAACCGATCCAAGTAGGCCTTCTGGGCATTGGCACCGTGGGCAGCGGCACCTTCAACGTGCTGCAGCGCAATCAGGAAGAGATCCGCCGCCGTGCGGGCCGCGGTATTGAGATTGCCATGGTGGCCGACCTGGATACGGAACGCGCCCGCTCCGTCGTGGGCGACACGGCCAAGGTGGTCGGCGATGCGCGCGAGATCATCGCCAACCCCGAGATCGACGTGGTGATCGAGCTGATCGGCGGCTACGGCATTGCCAAGGCCCTGGTGCTGGAAGCCATTGCCGCCGGCAAGCATGTGGTCACGGCCAACAAGGCCCTGCTGGCCGTGCATGGCAGCGAAATCTTCAAGGCCGCCGCCGAGAAGGGCGTGATGGTGGCCTACGAAGCGGCCGTGGCCGGTGGCATTCCCATCATCAAGGCGCTGCGCGAAGGCCTGACGGCCAACCAGATCCAGTGGGTGGCCGGCATCATCAACGGCACGACCAACTTCATCCTGTCCGAAATGCGCGACAAGGGCCTGGACTTCGACGTGGTGCTCAAGGAAGCCCAGCGCCTGGGCTATGCCGAAGCCGATCCGACCTTCGACATCGAAGGCGTGGACGCCGCCCACAAGGTCACGCTGATGAGCGCCATCGCCTTCGGCATTCCCGTGCAGTTCGACAAGGCGCATGTGGAAGGCATCACCAAGCTGTCTGCGGCCGACATCAAGTACGCCGAGCAACTGGGCTACCGCATCAAGCTGCTGGGCATCACCAAGCGCACGGACAAGGGCATCGAGCTGCGCGTGCACCCCAGCCTGGTGCCGACCAAGCGCCTGATCGCGAACGTGGAAGGCGCGATGAACGCCGTCGTCGTCCATGGCGATGCCGTGGGCACCACGCTGTACTACGGCAAGGGCGCGGGCTCCGAGCCCACGGCCAGCGCCGTGATCGCCGACCTGGTGGACATCGCCCGCCTGCACACGGCCGATCCCGAGCACCGCGTGCCCCCGCTGGCCTTCCAGTCGAACACGCTGGTCGCCGCAGGTGGCGAGCTGCCCGTGCTGCCCATGAGCGAGGTGGTCACCAGCTACTACCTGCGCATCCGCGTGGCTGACGAAGCCGGTGTGCTGGCCAAGATCACCAGCATCCTCGCGGGCATGGGCATCAGCATCGACGCCCTGCTGCAGCGGGAGGCCGGCGAAGTGAGCGGCGACAGCGAAGGCAGCCAGGGCGTGCCGCAGACCGACCTGATCATCCTGACCCATGCCACGCGCGAAGGCGACATGGACACGGCCCTGGCCCAGATCCAGCAACTGCCCACGGTGCTGGCCCCTATCAACCGCATCCGCAAGGAAGAGTTGAACTAAGACACCCCCTGAGCGGCTGCGCCGCTTCCCCCTCTCTCGCACGCGGGAGGGGGACGACGCCCTCGCTGCGGGGCGGCCCTTGCTCGGCATCCCTGGCATCGGCCGCGCCCCGTCTCACAGAATACTGACGAGGAAGCGACATGCTTTATCTTTCCACGCGCGGCCACGCGGACCGCAAGCGCTTTTGCGACATCCTGCTCGAGGGCCTGGCGCCCGATGGTGGGCTGTACCTGCCCGAGCACTATCCGCAGATCGATGCCGCCCGCCTGGGCGAACTGCGCAGCATCTACAAGGAGCAGGGCTACGCTGCCCTGGCCTTCGAGATCCTGAGCCTGTACATCGACGACATCCCGGCCGAGGACCTGCGCGCCCTGTGCGCCAAGACCTATACGCAGCAGGTGTTCGGCACGGCCGAGATCACGCCGCTGCGCCAGCTGGAAGACGGCCTGTGGCTTGAAGCCCTGTCCAACGGCCCCACGCTGGCCTTCAAGGACATGGCCATGCAGCTGCTGGGCAACCTGTTCGAGTACGAGCTGGGCCGCCGTGGCGAGGAACTGAACATCCTGGGTGCCACCAGTGGTGACACCGGCAGCGCGGCCGAGTACGCCATGCGCGGCAAAAAGGGCGTGCGCGTGTTCATGACCAGCCCGCGCGGCCGCATGAGCCCCTTCCAGCAGGCCCAGATGTTCAGCCTGCAGGATGCCAACATCCACAACATCGCCATCGAAGGCGTGTTCGACGACTGCCAGGACATCGTCAAGGCCGTCTCCAACGACCACGCCTTCAAGGCGAAGTACAAGATCGGCACGGTCAACTCGATCAACTGGGCCCGCCTGCTGGCCCAGGTCGTCTACTACTTCGCCGGCTACCTGCAGGCCACGCAGAGCAATGACCAGAAGGTCAGCTTCACGGTGCCCAGCGGCAACTTCGGCAACATCTGCGCCGGCCACGTGGCGCGCCAGATGGGCCTGCCGATAGCGCGCCTGGTGGTGGCAACCAACGAGAACGATGTGCTCGACGAGTTCTTCCGCACGGGCGCCTACGTGGTGCGCGGCAGCGAACATACCTACGAGACTTCAAGCCCCTCGATGGATATCTCCAAGGCCAGCAACTTCGAACGCTTCGTGTTCGACCTGCTGGGCCGCGATGGCCAGGCCACGCGCGAATT
Organism: Delftia sp. Lp-1; assembly: GCF_020523835.1. NCBI lineage: Bacteria > Pseudomonadati > Pseudomonadota > Betaproteobacteria > Burkholderiales > Comamonadaceae > Delftia > Delftia sp. Lp-1. Next base: position 948,506 of record NZ_JAJALJ010000001.1, read on the forward strand.
GTTCGCCGAGGGCGTGGCACGCCAGGGCCGCTTCGACCTGGGCGGCAACCCGCTGTTCCAGGAAGCTGCTGCCCGCTACGGCTTTGTCAGCGGCAAGAGCACGCATGCCGACCGCCTGGCCGCCATCCGCGATACCTTCGAGCGCTTCGGCACCATGATCGACACGCACACGGCCGACGGCGTCAAGGTGGCGCGCGAGCAGCTGCAGGCCGGCGTGCCCATGATCGTGCTGGAGACGGCACTGCCCATCAAGTTCGCCGCCACCATCGAGGAGGCGCTGGGCCGCCTGCCCGATCGCCCGGCCAAGTTCGAAGGCATCGAGGACCTGCCCAAGCGCGTGACCGACTTACCGGCCGACGCCGAGCAGGTCAAGGCCTATATCGCCCGGCATTGCGACTGATGCCGCAGCCGGGCTGCCCAAAGGTCCGCAGCAGGAGTGCATGGCGATGAAGGTCATAGGCTTCGCCGGCTACTCTGGCTCGGGCAAGACCAGCCTGGTGGAGCCCCTGATCACGCTGATGCGTGCGCAGGGGCTCAGCGTTTCGGTGGTCAAGCATGCCCACCACCATTTCGATGTCGATCACGAGGGCAAGGACAGCTGGCGCCACCGCAAGGCGGGCGCCTATGAAGTGGTGCTGGCCTCGGATCGCCGTCTGGCGCTGATGCGCGAATTCCCCCGTCCCACGGAGCTGTCGGTGCACGACATGCTGGCCGAACTCGATTCGCGCGTGGATTGGGTGCTGGTCGAAGGCTTCAAGCACGCCGACCTGCCCAAGATAGAGATCTGGCGCGACCAGCCCGAGCGCGCCAGCGCCGGCAAGACCCAGGCGCCCCTGTATCCGCACGACCCCCATGTGCTGGCCATTGCCACCGACGCACCGCAGCGCCTGCCAGAGCCGCCGCGCCAGCCCGTGCTCGATCTCAATGCGCCAGGGCAGATACTGCAATGGCTGCTGGAGCATGCGCAGCAACTGCGCTACCGTGCCCCAGGCCTCCCTCGAAATTAGGAAAACACCATGCGAGCCCCGCTCAAGCCCCTTGACGAAGCGCTGGCCGAATTGCTGGCCCAGGCACTGCCGCTGGCCGGCGATGACACCGTGGACAGCTTCGATGCCGATGGCCGTGTGCTGCTGGCCGATGCCGTCTCTCCGCTGCAAGTGCCGCCCCAGGACAACAGCGCCATGGACGGCTACGCCGTGCGCAGCGCCGAATGCACCCAGGGCAATGCCGAGCTGCCCGTCTCGCAGCGCATCCCCGCAGGCGCCATGGGCCAGCCGCTGGCCGTGGGCACGGTGGCGCGCATCTTCACGGGCGCTCCGGTGCCCGAAGGTGCCGATGCCATCGTCATGCAGGAAGACTGCGAAGTCCTGGAAGACGGTCGCGTGCGCATCAAGGCGCGGCCCGAGGCCGGGCAATGGATACGCCGCTCTGGCGAAGACATCCGGCGCGGCGCCACCGTCATCGCGGCCGGCACGCGCCTGTCGCCGGCCGAGCTGGGCCTGGCCGCCAGCATCGGCCTGGCCTCTTTGCGCGTGGCACGCAAGCCGCGCGTGGCCCTGTTCTCCACAGGCGACGAGCTGGTCATGCCGGGCACCGTGGCGCCCGAGCAGATGCCGCCCGGCAGCATCTACAACAGCAACCGATTCTTCCTTCGCGCCCTGCTGCAGCGCATGGGCTGCGAGGTCACCGACTTCGGCATCGTCCCCGACCGGCGCGAAGCCACTGTGGATGCTTTGCGCGAGGCGGCCCGCGCGCATGACCTGATCCTGACCAGCGGCGGGGTGTCTGTCGGCGAGGAAGACCATGTCAAGCCCGCCGTGCAGGCGCTGGGCCAGCTCGACCTCTGGCAGATCGCCGTCAAGCCCGGCAAGCCCTTCGCCTATGGCCGCGTGAACCGCGATGGCGAAGGCTTTGCCCACTTCATCGGCCTGCCCGGCAATCCGGTCTCCAGCTTCGTCACCTTCCTTTTGCTGGTACGCCCCTTCGTGCTGCGCCTGCAGGGCGTGCAGCAGGCGCTGCCGCGCTCGGTCGAGGTGCGCGCCGACTTCCATTGGCCGCGCGGGGACAAGCGCCGCGAATTCCTGCGCGTGCGCTACAACGACAGCGGCGGGCTGGAGCTGTTCCGCAACCAGAGTTCGGGCGTGCTGACCTCGGCGGCCTGGGGCGATGGCGTGGTGGACAACCCGCCGGGGCAGGCCATTGCGCCGGGCGACCGGGTGCGCTTCATCGCCTTTTCGGAGCTGCTGTCATGAGCCAGACCGTCCCCATCGCCATCACCATCACCGTGCGCTATTTCGCCTCCATCCGCGAAGCCCTGGGCACGGGCAGCGAAACCCTGTCCACCGAGGTTGCCACCGTGGGCGCGCTGCGTGAGGAACTGATTGCGCGTGGCGGTGCAGCCGCCGAAGCGCTGGCCCCTGGCAAGGCCGTGCGCATGGCGCTGAACCAGGTCCTGTGCGATGCCGGGGCCGCCATTCGCCAGGGGGACGAGGTGGCTTTCTTTCCTCCCGTGACCGGAGGTTGATCCAAATGACCACCGACAAGCCCGTGGACCAAGCCATCAGCGCGCGCACGCGCAAGGCCCTGTCCGAAGCCAAGGCGCGCGGCGTGCAACTGGGCCGCGCAGGCTCAGACAACCTGCGCGCCACCGTGGAAAAGCGCAAATCCACGGCCGATGCCTTCGCCCAGCAGCATGAGGCGCTGTTCGCCGAACTGCAGGCGCGCGGCCTGACGCACCGCGCCATGGCCGCCGAACTCAATGCCCGCGGCATTGCCGCGGCCCGGGGCGGCGAGTGGACGCACGGTCAGGTGCAACGCATCCTGAACCGCTATGCCGACCTGCGCTCCGCAACACCATCTGCAGACGGCAGCAGCGGCAGCTGAATCCCGGCCAGCCGCTGCGCCAGCGCGGCCGATGCCGGCTGCATGGGCGCCCGCAGCGTTGCCCGCATTCGGCCCTGCTGCGCCAGCAAGGCCTTGATGGGTGCGGGATTGGGCTCGGCAAAGCAGGCGGCGATGTGCGGCTGCAGCGGCTGCCACAGCGCACGGGCAGCGGGCAGGTCGCCACGCTCCAGGCATTGCATCAACGCGACGAAGTGCCGTGTATGCGCGTGCGCGCTGGCAGCAATCGCTCCCGCACCGCCCAGGGCCAGCGTGGAAAAGATCTGCGCGTCTTCGCCAGCCAGCACCTGCAGTTGCCCATCGGCGATCAGCGCCTGGGTCTTGGCGGCATCGCCCCCGCAATCCTTGATGGCCACGATGCGCTCATGTGCGGCCAGCGCACGCAGCGTGGCCAGCTCCAGCACCACGCCGGTGCGGTAGGGAATGTCGTAGACGATGACTGGGTGGGCGCTGCGCTCGGCAATCGCCGTGAACCACTGCAGCAGCCCTGCCTGCGACGGGCGTATGTAATGCGGCGCGGGCACCAGAATGCCGGCCAGCGGCAGGGCGTTCAGTGTTTGAACACGGGCCAGCGCATGCCCCAGGTGGCAGTCCGAAACGCCCATGACCACGGGCATGCCCTGGGCCGCTGAGAGGATGGTGGACAGGGCGGCATCGTGCTCCGCTTCGCTCAGCGCGGCGGCCTCGGCGGTCGAGCCGCAGGCCACGTAGCCGGCGATGCCGGTGGCGTTGTAGTGCTGCACCAGGGCGCGCAGAGCCCCGTGGTCCACCGCCGCCTCATCTCCAGGAAGAAAGGGCGTGACCAGCGGAAGCCACAGCCCCTGGAATCGGGCTTGCGGCGAGGTGGTGGAAGGCAAAGACATGGAAGATCCCTTCGGTTGATTCAAACAATGAACGACCGGACGCAGCCACCGGCCAGACCGAGGGCGGAAAGGCAGGCGCCTGAAGGGATGCGGGAAGGGGAGATGGAGGCTGCCGGGCCGGTTCCGTCGCTCATCTGGACGGAACCTCAGCTCCGGTCAGACGAGCTGGGGTTTGCAGGCTTTGCCCAGGCACAGGCGCACGGCATCACCGTGGCATGTGGGGAAGGCAAAGATTGCAGGCATGGCGCGCAGTGTAGCGCGCCTGAGCGCCAGGGTGGTGGCCTTCAGGTTGCGCCGTCGGCGCCGGGAGGGGGTGATGCATCGGGCAGCAGCGGTGCCTGCCACTCCAGCAGCTCGGCCAGGCGCTGCACGATCCAGCGCGCCTCGCCAGGGCTGACGATGGAGCCCTCGGCCGCCAGGCCCGCGTGCATGCCCAGCAGCACGCCTTGCTCCGAGGAGTTACCGGAGTGATAGAGCGTCTGCGCCTGCTCGACCAGGTGGCTGGCCAGGTCCTCGCACAGTTCATAGCGCCCGACCACGTCTGCAATCGATGCCTTGAGCCGGCCGTGCCGGTCGGCATACAGGGCGGCAAAGCTCGGCGGCGGCTGTATCTGGCTGGTCTCGTCCATGGCGCGCCTCAATCGGGTTCGAACAGGCGCTCGAAGCGTGCAAGGTCCTCGGCCAGCTCGCAGCTCACGAGCTGGCCCATCTTGCCGTCGGCCAGGCGGTGGGCTGCGAACAGCGTGGCCTTGCCGCGAAAGTTGTAGTCGGGCAGATGGATGATGGTGTAGGGATGCGACACGAACAGCTGATGCTCGTAGACCACGCGCTGCTCGTTGCGCGGCGACGGGTAGAGCGTGTATTCGGGGGTGGTGATCGTGAGTGTGGCCATGCATGGCCCGCTGCAGCAAAAGGCCGGCGGCGGGGGAGGGCAATGCTACCGCGTTCGCCAGTCCCTGGTGCGCCCTGGTGCGCCGCCGCCCTGCGACAATGCGGGCATGCAAGCAGCCCGTGTATCCATCCAGACCGAGGATTTCGACGTATCGGCCGAACTCGCCGCCCTGCGCGGCGGCGACGCGCGCGTGGGCGCGGTCTGCAGCTTCATCGGCACGGTGCGTGACCGCAACGAGGGCGCCGCCGTGGCCAGCATGGAGCTGGAGCACTACCCGGGCATGACCGAGAAATCCATCGAGGCCATCATCGACGAGGCGGTCCAGCGCTTCGGCATCCATGGCGCGCGCGTCATCCACCGCATCGGTCCGCTGCAGCCCATGGACCAGATCGTGCTCGTGGCCGTCACCGCATCGCACCGGGGCATGGCCTTCCAGGCCTGCGAATACATCATGGACTACCTCAAGTCGCTGGCGCCTTTCTGGAAGAAGGAGCAAACGCCCGAGGGTGCGCGCTGGGTGGATGCGCGCGTCAGCGACGAAGAGGCGCTGGCGCGCTGGCGCCAGTGAGGCGGCGGGCCTTCAGGCCTTGAGCGTGGCGCCCCGCAACCATTGCGGCGGGCGGAACACCAGCAGGTTTCCGAACATCACCAGCAGCAGCCCGCCCACGGCCAGCGGCGTCCAGACATAGCCCTCGAACAGGGCCGAGATGCTGAGCGCAACAATGGGGAACAGCACCGTCGCATAGGCCGCCTTCTCCGGGCCCAGCCGACCCACCAGGGTCAGGTAGGCCGTGAACGCAATCACCGAGCCTGGAATGGCCAGGTACAGCCAGGAGCCCACATAGGTCCAGCTGGTATCGAAGCGCCAGGGCAGGCCCGCCACCAGCGCATAGCCGGTCAGCAGCAGCGTGCCGGCGAGCATGCCCCAGGCATTGGTCTGTGCGGGCCGCCAGCCCATGGACTGCAGCGAGGCAGACAGCATGTTCCCGCAGGAAAAGCAAAGCGTGCCCAGCACCGCCCAGCCCAGGCCAGGCAGGCTGGCATGCCGGCCTGCGCGCAGCTCGGGCCAGAACAGCGCCACCAGACCCGCAAGGCCGAAGAGGCTGCCGGCCAGCACATGGGGCGCCAGCCGGCGGCCGTGGATGATGCGCGCCAGCAGCGCGTTCCAGAGATTGGCGCTGGAGAACACCACGGCGGCCAGGCCGCTGGCCAGCGTCTCGCTGGCATGCATGAAGCACACGAAGTTGAAGCTGAACAGGCACAGGCCCTGCGCCAGCACGCGCGGCAGCGCCGGGCCGCGGGGCACGCGCAGCTGCCGCGACCAGGCCAGCCAGGCGAACATCAGCACGGCGGCCAGCGCAAAGCGGTAGGCAATGGACAGCTCCACGGGCACGGCGCCCAACTGCAGTTTCAGGGCGATCCAGGTCGAACCCCAGATCAGCACGACCAGGGCATAGAGGGTGGCAGTCATGGCCGGGGATGATGGCGCCGCAGGCTGGGCGGGCATGGCAGATTCCTGCGGTTTGATGGCCTGGCGCCATGCGTCGGTATGGCTGCGGGACCACAATCGCTGCCATGACGCCCACGCCGCTGCCCGAGCTGCCCTCCAGCCACCTGTGCCAGGTGCTGTCACGCTCCAAGGCCCGGCTGCAGCGGCGCGCGCGCCTGAGCGAGGGGGTGGAGCTGGCCGTCTGGGCCAATGTGGACGACGAGGTGCGCTACTGCCAGCCTGGTCACCACACGCTGTCGGTCTACCTGGCCGGGGGCGAGGGCTCGCAGCTCAAGGCGCGGCCCGAGGCCATGGGGGCGCCGGGGCGCATCTGCATCTTCACGCCAGAGGACGAATCGCACTGGCTGGTGCGCTCGCCCGTGCAGTTCCTGCACCTGTATGTGTCCGACCTGGCCTGGGCGGGGCGCGTGGTCCGCATGCTGGATGCCGAGCCCCGCTCGCGCACCTTGCGTGCGCAGATCTACGGGGATGATCAGGCCTTCCACGCCGGTGCCCGTGCGCTGATGCAGCTGGACTGGCAGGACCCGCAGCAGCAACTGGCGGCCGATGCCATTGGCCAGCAGCTGGTGGACCGGCTGGTGCTGCAGTCCGCCACGCCGCGCCAGCTGCAGGCGCTGCAGCGGCCGCTGGGCGGGCTTTCTGCGGCCATGCGGCGGAGGGTGCTGGCCCATGTCGAGGCGCATCTGCATGACTCCAAGGCCGTGTCGCTGCCGGCACTGGCGAGACAGGCCTGCCTCTCGGAATTCCATTTCGCACGCATGTTCCGCCAGAGCATGGGCTGCACGGTGCACGAATGGGTGCTGCAGCAGCGCCTGGCCCGGGCACGGCGTGCCCTGTCTGCGCGCAACGTGCCGCCGCTGGCCGAGCTGGCGCTGGATTGCGGCTTTTCCAGCGCCAGCCACCTGGTGCGCAGCTTCCGGGCGCATTTGGGTGTTACGCCTACGCAGTTCTCGATCTTTCAGCGCAATGCTTGAGAAGGATGGCCGGCCTCGCCGGCCTTGATCTGGCGCAAGCGTCTGTCCTTGCGGGCCGGGCATGGCTTGAAATTTGCCCTGCCGGTATCAGATAAATCGCAATGACCCTGTTTCAGGAGCGAAAAGAAACACCATGCGAATCGACAAACTGACAACCAAGTTCCAGGAAGCCCTGGCCGACGCGCAAACGCTGGCCCTGGGCGGTGACCAATCCAATATCGAACCCCTGCACCTGCTCGTGGCGCTGCTGCGCCAGGACGATGGTCCGCGCTCGCTCTTGCAGCGCGCCGGCGCCAACGTGGGCCAGCTGCAGGCCGCGGCCGAGAAGGCCCTGGCCGATCTGCCGCGCGTGCAGCACCAGGACCAGGTGCAGGTCGGCTCCGAGCTGGGCCGGCTGCTGCAGGCGACCGAGAAGGAAGCCCTCAAGCGCGGCGACCAGTTCATTGCCAGCGAGCTGTTCCTGCTGGCGCTGACCGACAGCAGCGGCTCTTCCACGCGCGCAGGCCAACTGCTCAAGGAAAGCGGCGTGACGCGCTCCAGCCTGGAGTCGGCCATCAACGCCGTGCGCGGCGGCCAGACCATGGACAGCGCCGAAGGCGAAGGCCAGCGCGAGGCCCTCAAGAAATACACCATGGACCTGACCGAGCGCGCGCGCATCGGCAAGCTCGATCCGGTGATCGGCCGCGACGACGAAATCCGCCGCTCCATCCAGGTGCTGCAGCGCCGCAGCAAGAACAACCCCGTGCTGATCGGCGAGCCCGGCGTGGGCAAGACCGCCATCGTCGAGGGCTTGGCCCAGCGCATCGTGGCCGGCGAGGTGCCCGAAAGCCTCAAGAACAAGCGCGTGCTGTCGCTGGACATGGCGGGCCTGCTGGCCGGCGCCAAATACCGTGGCGACTTCGAGGAACGCCTGAAGTCCGTGCTCAAGGAAGTGGCCCAGGAAGAGGGCCGCATCATCTTGTTCATCGACGAGATCCACACCATGGTCGGTGCCGGCAAGGCCGACGGCGCCATGGACGCGGGCAACATGCTCAAGCCGGCCCTGGCGCGCGGCGAGCTGCACTGCATCGGCGCGACCACGCTCGATGAATACCGCAAGTACATCGAAAAGGATGCGGCGCTGGAGCGGCGCTTCCAGAAGGTGCTGGTCGAAGAGCCTTCCGTGGAGGACACCATCGCCATCCTGCGCGGACTGCAGGTGCGCTACGAGGCCCACCATGGCGTGGACATCACCGACCCGGCCATCGTGGCTGCGGCCGAGCTGAGCCACCGCTACATCACCGACCGCTTCCTGCCCGACAAGGCCATCGACCTGATCGACGAGGCCGCGGCCAAGATCAAGATCGAGATCGACTCCAAGCCCGAGGTCATGGACAAGCTCGAGCGCCGCATGATCCAGCTCAAGATCGAGCGCGAGGCCATGAAGAAGGAAAAGGACGAGGCCTCGCAAAAGCGCCTGCAACTGATCGAGGAGGAGCTCGGCAGCCTGGAGCGCGAGTACGCCGACCTGGAAGAGGTCTGGAAGAGCGAGAAGGCCAGCGCCCAGGGCTCCGAGCAGATCCGCAAGGAGATCGACCAGATCCGCATCCAGATCGAGGAGCTCAAGCGCAAGGGCGACTTCAACAAGGTGGCTGAGCTGCAATACGGCAAGCTGCCCTCGCTGGAAAAGCAGCTCAACGAAGCCCAGGCCAACGAGCAGGGGCAGGGCGGCGCGCCCGCTCACAGGCTGCTGCGCACCCATGTCGGCGCCGAGGAAATTGCCGAAGTGGTCAGCCGTGCCACGGGCATTCCCGTGGCCAAGATGATGCAGGGCGAGAAGGACAAGCTGCTGCGTATGGAAGACCGGCTGCATGACCGCGTCGTCGGCCAGGACGAGGCCATCTCGGCCGTGGCCAATGCCATTCGCCGCTCGCGCTCGGGCCTGTCCGATCCCAACCGGCCCACGGGCTCCTTCCTGTTCCTGGGCCCCACGGGCGTGGGCAAGACCGAGCTGTGCAAGGCGCTGGCCGGCTTCCTGTTCGACAGCGAAGACCATCTGGTGCGCATCGACATGAGCGAGTTCATGGAAAAGCATTCCGTGGCCCGCCTGATTGGTGCGCCGCCTGGCTACGTGGGCTACGAGGAAGGCGGTTACCTGACCGAGGCCGTGCGCCGCAAGCCCTACAGCGTGCTGCTGCTCGATGAGGTGGAAAAGGCCCATCCCGACGTCTTCAACGTGCTGCTGCAGGTGCTGGACGATGGTCGCCTGACCGATGGCCAGGGCCGCACCGTGGACTTCAAGAACACGGTCATCGTGATGACGAGCAACATAGGCTCTTTGCTGATCCAGGCCATGGTCGGCGAGGATTACGATGATGTGAAAGATGCGGTCTGGGGGGAACTCAAGAACCATTTCCGACCCGAATTCCTCAACCGCATCGACGAAACCGTGGTCTTCCACGCGCTCGACGCGAAGAATATCGAGTCGATCGCAAGGATTCAGCTCAAGCTGCTGGAGCGTCGTTTGGAGAAAATGGACCTTGCGCTGCAGGTGTCCGACCAGGCACTGGCCGAACTGGCCAAGGTGGGCTTCGATCCCGTTTTCGGGGCCCGGCCGCTCAAGCGCGCGATACAGCAGCGGATCGAGAATCCGCTGTCGAAACTGCTGCTCGAAGGGCGCTTCCCGCCCAAGAGCACGATTGCGGTACATGTGGACCCGGTACAGGAGCCGGGCGTATTCCGGTTCGATGCGGCAGACCCCGCCTGACGCACCGGGCCAGCCAAGAAAGGCTTTGCTTTGAACGATTTTGTCGCCACCCTGACCCGCTGGGCCGTTCGCATCCTGCTGATGCTTGTGGGCCTGGTCTTCTTTGTCAGCCTGCTGACCGCCGCGGCGCTGCTGGCCCTGGTCTGGGCCGTGAGAGCGCTGTGGGCCAGGCTCACCGGCCAGCCGGTGATGCCCTGGGCCATGCGCATGAGCCCGCGGGCGGGCTGGCAGACCGTGTACCGCTCTGGCTCCGAGTGGATGGCACAGCGTCCGCAGCGCGCCTATGGCGCTGCTGAGGGCGGTGGCCGCCGCGCCGGTGCCGGCGTACTGCCGGGTGCGGGCGAGGTGACCGACGTTCAGCCCCGTGAAGTGCGCGAGCCCTGAAGCGTCTTGCTGCAGCCTTTACGCGGCCTGCGCATCTTCGTGCCCAGGCCGCGCGTGGCGGCCCGTATAGTCTGAAACCCTCGGGAGCCCGTGCAAGGCTCCCTTTTTTTTCCTGCCGCTGCATGCCAACATGTGCCGCGACGCACCCTTGGAATGCGGCGCATGCAAGTGTCTTCTTACCATTGAGCCTATGACCCAGCTGGATCTCCACCGCGTCTTCGACCTTCAGTACCAGGCCAGCCGGGCGCAGGTGGACGTGCCCCTGCTGGTACGCCGCGAACGCCTGCTGCGCATGCAAAAGCTGCTGGACGAGCACGGCCCCGTGCTGGCCGCCGCCGTACAGGCCGACTTCGGCATGCGCTCGCCACGGCTGACCGAGATGGTGGAGCTGTTCGTGCTGCGCAACCTGCTCAAGCACATGCTGCGCCATCTGGCGCGCTGGTCGGGGCGCCAGCGGGTGCGAACGCCGCTGATGCTCATGCCCGGCCGGGGCTGGATAGAGCGCCAGCCGCTGGGCGTGGTGGGGGTGATTTCCCCGTGGAACTATCCGGTGCAGCTGGCGCTGGGGCCGGCCATCACGGCCCTGGCGGCGGGCAACCGCGTCATGCTCAAGCCCAGCGAACTCACGCCGCACACATCGGCCCAGCTGGCGGCGCTGGTGGGGCAGTTTTTCGCGCCCGAGGAATTCGCCGTCATCGAAGGCGATGTGAGCATTGCCACGCAGTTCTCGGGCCTGCACTTCGACCATCTGCTGTTCACCGGCTCGACTGCCGTGGGCCGGCGCGTGGCGCAGGCGGCGGCGGCGCACCTGACGCCGACGACGCTGGAGCTCGGTGGCAAGTCGCCCTGCATCATCTCCACCGACTGCGACCTGAAGGAGGCCGCGCTCAAGATCGCGCATGGCAAGCTCGTCAATGCGGGCCAGACCTGCATCGCCCCCGACTACGTGCTGCTGCCGCGCGGGCAGGAGGCGGAGTTTGCCGAGGCCTTTCGCACCGCGGCGCGGCGGCTGTTCCCGCGCTTTGCCGGCAATCCGGACTATGCGGCCATCCTCACCAAGCGCCACCTGGCGCGCCTGCGGCAGATGCTGCGCCAGGCCCAGGGCATGGGGGCGCATGTCGAGTGGATGGAGGATGGCGGAGCCGGCCAGGAGAGCGCCGACATGGCCTGGGGCGATGCCGTGGAGCGCCAGATGGCGCCGGCCCTGGTCTTCAATGCCACCAGCCAGATGCAGCTCATGCAGGAGGAGATCTTCGGCCCCATCCTGCCCGTGATCAGCTACGACAGGCTGGATGACGTGGTCTCGGCCATCAATGCAGGGCCCAGGCCGCTGGCGCTGTACTGGTTCGGCCGCGATGAGAAAGTGCGTGATGCCGTGCTGTCACGCACCATCAGCGGCGGGGTGACGGTCAACGACACCCTGCTGCACTTCGCCCATGAGAACCTGCCCTTCGGCGGCGTGGGCGACAGCGGCTGGGGTGCCTACCATTCGGAGCAGGGCTTTGCACGGCTGAGCCATCAGAAGGCGGTGTTCGTGCAGTCGCGCTGGTCGGGGGCTTCGATGCTGTATCCGCCCTATGGCGCAAGGTTCGACCGCATCATGGAGTTGATGCGCCGCTGGCTGTGAGCGAGGGGGTGATTTCTCGCCGTTGCCGGGCTTGCCTGCATCGTGAGAAATTGTCAACTGATTCCTTGCCAAGCCTTGTGTCGCGTGCGCCAGCTGCTCTTTTTTGGAGAGCACATAGCACATCCCAATGCCGAGGGCAAGAAAACGAGCACAGCCGTACTTGCGTGCATGGCTAAGAGCCGCAACGCACGCAAAAAGCGCGATTCCTGTGAAAATCACGCCCTTCTATTTTCACCTGTTTTCGTTTCGGTTTTTCCATGTCTAGTATCCAGGTTCGTCCAGCCACTCTCCGCGATGCAAAAGCGATTGCCCAGATCCATACTGCTTCCGCCATGGAGGCTTATCGCGGTCTGGTTCCCGATGACCAGCTCAAGAGCATGTCGTCGGTAGAAAAACGCCAGGCCTATTGGCGCGAAGCCATCGAATTTTGCGAACCCCAGGTTCAGGTTGCCATCGACGGCGACAAGATCGTCGGCTTCGTCGGTTTCGACCGCTCGCGCGATGAAAAGTCGCGTCAGACCACCGGTGAAATTTGGGCCATCTATGCCGCTCCCACGCACTGGAATCAGGGTGTGGGCGTGGCCCTGTGGGACGCCGCACGCGACGGCCTGCTCGAAGAAGGCTGCACCAATGTCACCTCGTGGGTGCCGCTGCGCAATGAACGCGCGCTGCGCTTCCATGAGCTCGCCGGCTTCAAGCGCGAAATGTCCACCGCCAAGACGGCCCAGGTCGGCGCTCTCAAGATCGAGGAAGTGCGGCTCAAGCGCGCACTGAACTGATCGATTCGCCAAACCATCCACCCATCACTCACGGAGCAGCAGGCCTTGTCCTCTTCCCAGAACTGGTCCCTGCTGCAGTGGCAGGAGCACGAGGCCACACAGGTTGCCCTGTGGCGCGCGGACAGCACCATGACCGCACCGCGCCGCATCGTCATCGCTGACGACAGCCTGGCCGCCGACAGCGCCTACCGCCTGGCCTGCGAAGGCCAGGCCATGCTGTGGCGCGGCGATTTCCAGAATGCCCGGCAGTTGCTGTCGGCCCTGGGCCGCCGCCTCGACAAGCCCGCCCGTGAGACTTCCGCCAAGGCGCGCCATCGCCGCGCCGGCAAGGAAGACGCCAAGCCGGTCTTTCCCCACGCCTTCCACCTGCACCGCCAGGCACTGGCGCAGCGTGCGCGCATCCTGTCCAGCGTGATGATCGAGCTCGATACCCGCTGGCACTGTGCCCTGCGCCGCGCACCGGACTGGAGCGAAGCCTGTCGCGAAGCCTGGGGCGAGATTCCCGCCGACCAGGGTGCGCACAGCGTGATCGTTCCCCTGCGTGAACTGCTGGGTGCCCTGGGCGCACATGAGTGGCGCAAGAAGGGCGTGGCCCTGGCCGTGCCGGGCATGCCCGAGTTCAGCATTCACCCGCACTACGGCGTGTTCTCCCCGGTGCGCGGCGAGTACCTGGATCTGGTGGCCCAGGCTCCCCTGCCCGCCGCAGCCCAGCAGGCCGATGCCGCCGTCTGGGATATTGGCACGGGCACGGGTGTGCTTTCCGCTCTCTTGCTGCACCGTGGCGTGCGGCAGGTGGTGGCCACCGACCTGAGCGACCGGGCACTGGCCTGTGCGCAGGACAACCTGCAGCGGCTGGGTCTGGCGCAGCGCGTGAGCCTGCGCAAGGCGGACCTGTTCCCTGAAGGCCGGGCCGCCTTGGTGGTCTGCAATCCGCCGTGGCTGCCGGGCAAGGCCAGCTCCTTGCTGGAGCAGGCCGTCTATGACGAAGGCAGCCGCATGCTGCGCGGTTTTGTCGAGGGCCTTGCTGCACATCTGCTGCCGGGCGGCGAAGGCTGGCTGATCCTGTCGGATCTGGCCGAGCACCTGCAGTTGCGCTCGCGCGAGGAACTGCTGGGCTGGATCGATGCCGCAGGCCTGCAGGTCCTGGGCCGCGAGGACATCCGCCCGCGCCATGGAAAGGCTGCGGACTCCACCGATCCGCTGCACGCGGCACGCGCCGCCGAGCTCACCTCGCTGTGGCGCCTGGCGCCGCGCTGATCGCGCGCGTCCACCCTTCAATTCGTCTAGGCGCCCTGTGCCGTCGCTGCCTCCTGGGGCAGCAGATGCCGCAGGCGCTCGCGCAGGGCATCGGCGCGCTCGTCGCCCGCATGTTCCTGCACGGTCTGCAGCAGCTGCAGGGCGGCGGCCTGCAGTGCCTCAAGATCGCGCGCCTCGCGCAGCAGATGGCGCAGCACCTGGGCCTTGTCTTCATGGCGGTTGGCAAACATGCGCTCGCACATATCGAACAGGTACATGCGTGTGCCGGCAAGATTCAGCGTGGCGGCGGGGCCGGGCGGGCTGGATTCCTTCGCAGCGGCCGGTGCCATGGAGGGGGTCGGAGCATGAGCGGGGGGTGATGATTCGGCGGCTTGGCCAGCCAGGCGCTGCAGGTGGCCGCTGGCGATCAGTTGCTCGATCAGTTCGCCGGCCTGTGCACCCAGGACCTGCTGCAACTGCTCCTCGGTGCGGCCATCGGCCATCAGCAGCACCGAGCGCTCGCGCAGCGGCAGGCTGCGGCGGCCGGGCTGCAGCTCTTCAAGGGCCTTGGCGGTTTTTTGCAGCAGCATGGTGGGGGCAGGGAGTCCGACAAGCCCCGATTGCACGTTACATGAATGACCGTGGCGTGAAGAAGCCATGACAACTGGTCCGACCGGTGTTCTGCGGCAAGCGCACAATCGCCTGCCATCGCATGGGCGGGCGCTGATTCCCAGGTGCTGGCGGCCGATGCCGGACACGGAAATATTGTTTGATCTGTAACAGGAAGACGGGGCGCAGGCCTCGCGACATAGGTGATGAGACTGTTGCTGGCGCCCATGGAGGGCTTGCTTGATTTCGTGCTGCGCGATGTGCTCACGCGAGTGGGTGGCGCAGACCGCTGTGTCTCGGAGTTCATCCGCGTCACGGGGACCGTGCTGCCCGACAAGGTGTTCCTGCGCACCATGCCGGAGCTCAACAACGGCAGCCGGACGCTGGCAGGTGTCCCTGTGCGTGCGCAGCTGCTGGGCTCGGACCCGGACAGCATGGCGGCCAATGCGGCCAATCTGGCGCGCCTGGGTCCGGAAGGCATCGATCTGAACTTCGGCTGCCCCGCCAAAGTGGTCAACCGCCATGGCGGCGGTGCTGCGCTGCTGCAGGACCCGGAGCAGATCGCGCGCGTGGTGGGTGCCGTACGTGCTGCCGTGCCGGCGGCCATGCCTGTGTCGGCCAAGATGCGCCTGGGTTTCAACGACACGACACTGATGACCGAATGCGCCCAGGCCATGCAGGCCGGTGGCGCCTGCGAAATCGTCGTCCACGCCCGCACCAAGCTCGACGGCTACCGTCCGCCTGCCTACTGGGACATGATCCCGCGCATCCGCGAGTCCGTGACCGTGCCCGTGGTGGCCAATGGCGAGATCTGGACGGTGGAGGATGCGCTGCGCTGCCGCGAGCAATCGGGCTGCGGCGATCTGATGCTGGGCCGGGGAATCGTTGCCGACCCAGGCCTGGCGCTGGCCATTCGCGCTGCCGTGGAAGGCGGGCAGATGCCAGCAGAACATGTTGCAGCAAAGGTGTTCTGGAGCGATCTTGTGCCCCAGGTCCAGCGTTTCTGGGACATGGTCTGCGAGGACCTGGAGCCGCGCCAGCGCGCAGGCCGCCTCAAGCAATGGCTGAACCTGCTACGCCGCCGCTTTCCCGAAGCCGAGCAGGCTTATCAGGAAGTGCGCACGCAGACTGACCAGCGCGATATCACGCTGTGGGTGCAAGCGCTGGCGCTGCGCCAGGAATGGGCCGGGCTTTAGCGCGATCGGCCGGTCACAGCAGATGGTCGGGCGCCAGCGGGCCAATGAGCTTGAGCATCAGGCGCAGGCCCCAGCTGGCATCGGGCTCGCTGTGCTCGTCACCGCGCTCACTGTCTTCCGAAGCCCTCCACACCAGCTCGCCATCCTTGTCGAGCTCGACGCGCCAGCTGCCATCCTGCAGGCCCTCGTCGATGCTTTGCGTGGCCAGGCGGCCGAACTCGCGGCTGGCGATGAGCAGGGCAATCTCGGTGTTCTGCAACTGGGAGCGCAGATCCAGGTTCATCGAGCCGACTGCCACCAGATGCCCGTCCACCACCAGCAGCTTGGAGTGCAGCATTGCACGCGATGCGCCTGTGGAACCCGAAGGACCGCCGCCACCCGTGCTGCCCGAGCCGAATGCAGAGCGGACGCTGGCCGCTGTGCTGCGCATTTCGTAGAGTTCAACGCCCATCTCCAGCAGCGCCTTGCGGTGGCGCGCATAGCCGGCATGGGCCAAAGGTGCATCGTTGGAGGCCAGCGAATTGGTCAGGATGCGCACGCGCACTCCGCGTTGCCGTGCGCCACGAAATGCCTCCATCATGTCCGGGCCCGGCACGAAGTAGGGCGAGACCACCAGTAGATCGCGCCGGGTCTTGCGCACCAGGGCCAGCAGGCCATCGACCACCGAATCGGCCTCCAGCACCGGACGCGCCGCCTGGCGCAGGGCGCCAGCCGGCTGGCCCATGGGCAGCGTGCCGGCAGGCCTGGCCTGCGGGCTGTTCGACGCGGGGCTGGCCTGTGCAGACGCATCCGTGCCAGCGCTTGTGATGGGGCCTGGGCCGTCATCCCTGTCCAGCGGAATTTTGGCGGGTTCATCCACCAGCACGGCGGCCGATGCCCAGGTCCAGCGAGCCTTTCGCAAATCCATGGGCTGCTGGTCCCAGATGATCCGGCGCTGTTCAGCCGTCTGGTCATCTGCCTTTGTCTCCTTTGCGGGAACGGCAGGTGTGGGGTCGTCCTCCTGCGTCTGGTCATCATCGCCCGCAAAGCGCTCGCGCAACTGCTTGAGTTCCTTGAGGCTGATCAGCGACTGGACGGGATAGGCGCGCTGGTTGTTCCAGTAGCTGTCGAAGCTGCGCGACAGGTCGTTGACCACGGGCCCCGCAGCCAGCACGTCGAGGTCCACGAAATTGCTGGCGCTGTCCGCATCGAAATACGCATCGCCCAGATTGCGCCCGCCGATCACGCCCATGGCGTTGTCGGCGATGAACAGCTTGTTGTGCATGCGCTGCTGGGCGCGCTGGAAGTCGGTCAGCAAGGTATAAGCGCGGCCCAGCGCCGAGCTGCGCGCGCCCGCCAGGGGGTTGAACATGCGCATCTCGATACCCGGCACAAAGGCCAGGCGCATGACCTGCGCATTCGCTCCCGTGCTGTGGAAATCGTCCAGCAGCACGCGCACGCGCACGCCACGCCGGGCTGCCTCGACCACGCCGCGCAGCAGGCGCTGCGTGCTCTCGTCGGCATGGATGGCGTAGTACTGCAGGTCCAGCGTCTGCTGCGCTCCCTCGACCAGTGCCAGCCGGGCGCCATAGGCCGCCTGGGCACCGGACAGGAGGGTGAAGGCGGAGGTCTGCTTGCTTCCCGCCTCGGAGCGCTGCTGTTGGATCAACTGGCCCAGGGGGGTGTTCTGCGGGGAATCCAATGCTTTGGTGACATGCCGGTCCACGCCTTGGGGCAGGCCACCGCATCCTGCCAGTGCAATGCAAAGAAGCCAGGGCCGAAGCCAACTCAGGGAGGGAGATCGCAAGGGCATGGCGCGCTTCGGTTGGTGGGCTGTCCGGGTTTGCTGTGGGATCCGTCAAGGATTCTGTCATGTGCCGTGCGTGGCCTGCGTAGCCCAAATGGAGGGTCTGCCTGCCGGACCCGTCCGTCGCCCCGATGGGCGGCACGTCGGCGCCGCCGAGCGGTCACTTGTAAGCAGATGAGAACCGTAACAATACGGTATGGCTAAATGCAAGCATTGGTTTTCGGCGCGGCACAGGCACAGCGGTTTCACCTTGATGGAGCTTATGGTAACGCTGGCTATTGCAGCCATCCTGGCCGGACTGGCCGCGCCGTCGATCAGCGAGTTCATCGTGAAGAACCGGATGAATGGCGTGGCCAGCGAATTTTCCGGCGGCATCCTGCGCTCCAGGAATGAGGCCGTGAGCAGGAACACCTGCGTCACGCTTTGCATGAGCGGCACCGCAGCCGATGCAGCACCTGCCTGCACGGTCGGTGGCAAGAACTGGCAGGTCGGCTGGATTGCCTTCCTCAATACCACCTGTGACGCGAGCCGGGACGCGCCTGCCGCTAGCAATGACCTGATCTTTGCCAAAGTGGCCAGCGGCGGTGAGATTCTGCTGGACTCCACGGATGACACACCGGTCAGGAAAATGATGTTCAACGCCTCTGGCGCTCCGTCACTTCCCAGCTCCTCCAACTTCAGCCTGCTCTACAAAGATGAGCAGAACACCTACACCAAGAGCTACGGGGTCAATATCTGCATCGATGCGCAGGGTCGGTCCCGGCTGATTCCCAGTGACAAGAAATGCAGCAACTTCTGAGAAATGACCATGTTGCCCTCTTCCATTGCTGAGCGTAAGTCCTCGAAGGGCCTGACCTTGATCGAGATGATGGTAGCGTTGGTGGTGCTATCCATCGGCCTGCTGGGTGTGGCTGGGCTGCAGGCGTCCACCACCAAATACCGGATCAACACCATGGCCCGCGCATCCATGACCGGCTTGGTTTTCGACTTGTCGGAAAGAATCCGCGTCAATGCCGACTCTGCGGGACCCAGCTTCCTGCAGCCCGGAACTGAAAGTTTGAAGTCGCTGTATGTGATTGGCTCGGACTGGTCTACACAGCAGACTGAATCTTTGACTCCCACCAAAGACTGCGCGGCCAATACCTGTAACACGGCAGAGCGCGCAGACTACGATGTGAAGACTTGGCGCCAGAAGGTCCGTGACTCGGTGCCTCAGGGCTCCGCCATGCTGTCGGGCAACAAGCGCGATGGAGTGCTTCTGACCCTCATGTGGTTCGACAAGGAACTCACGGACAGGACGACCGCCAGCGACGGCTCGGTGGCCATCGCTCTCAAGAAGGCACCGGTATGCAATGCGGATCAAACCGGTATGTCGCAGCAGACGTGTTGTCCCGAAGAGGCCAAGGTGCCCGAAGGGGTGCGCTGCTCCCGATTCTCCTTTGTGCCCTGACACCATGAAATATCAACGCAGATTCCAGGCCGGTCTGACCTTGGTGGAGTTGCTGGTTGCAATGGCCATCAGCCTGATGATCATGGCAGCCGCGATCTATGTCTATATCGCTTCGAGTGACTCCCAGCGTGTGCTGGATCGCACCACGGCAAGCAACGAGACGGGGGCGTTTGCCATGCAGATGCTGGGGCGTGCCATCATGAATGCCGGGTTCTATCCGGCACCGGCCCCCTCCATTCCGGCTGTGCTCTTGAAGAACGACACAGAGCAACAGTACGACATCACACAAGTGGGGATGTATGACACCTATCCACCGATTGCTTCCACCAAGCGTAGAACCATCGATTGGGCCAACCCTGCCACTGGATGGCCCCCTGTGGCGTTTCAGACCGGTATCTACGGGTGCGATTCCGCAAAACTGAAGGTTTCTGACAGCACCTGTGACAAGCCGGAAGATGGCAAGCCCGACACTTTGGTCATCAATTATTTCACCAGCGATGCCATGGGGGGAGTGACCGGTTCCCGCTTTGACTGCACAGGAACCGATGTGGGCAAGGATCCCAGCAATGCGGAGCGCAACAAGAGCGCCACGGGTGGAGCCCTTGTCGATGGCAGCCCGCCCTGGCTGCCGCTGTTCGGCTCCAATAGATACACGCTCCAGGACAGCAAGGCTTATGTAGGACGTGCGCAAAAGGACACCAAAAGTCTGGTGTGCAGTGGAAACGGAAAAAGTCCCCATGGTTCGTCTGATAGCGATGCCTACCAGTCGCTGCTGTCAGGGATGGAGGATGTCCAATTCACTTATGGCGTTTATTCAACGGAATCGACCTTGACTCCTGATAACTTCTATACAGCTACCCAAGTCAATGCCTTAGGATTGACGCCGATCAATGGTCAGCAGCTGACGGGCTGGCAGCGTGTGGTTTCTGTCAGAGCATGCATATTGACTAAGACCCTTCAAGGAAATACCAGGCTTGGAGACAAGAAAGGCAGTGAGAAGACGTATGTGGATTGCCAGGGTGTAACGAAGCAGCAACCTCCTGGTGAAACATATACCCGGCTCGTCCAGGTGTTCGGCGTGCGCAATGGCTTGAAGCAAAGCTACTAGGCCAGGAATATGTCTGTATCAAGAGCGATCAAGAAAAAGGGCCAGCGCGGAATGGCTCTGGTCATGGTTATGCTGGTGCTGGTTGCGATCACCAGCATCACGCTGTGGATGGTCAAGCAGTCGACTTTGTCTGAAGGCATGGCCCGCAATCAGATGGACCAGGAGGCCGCGCGCCAGGCTGCCGAATCTGCGCTGAGGGACGCGGAGCGTGACATCATGGCGCCGACCGTGGCCACGCGAACCAACGCTTCATGCTCGCGCAATACCGATGAAATCAATCCCAATGATTTTTCAGTGAATTGCAGGGCGGGGCTGTGCGTCAAGGAAGATGCCAGCTATGGCCTGACCGATTGGACGAATGCTTCTGCGGGCAACGCCTCCGTGGCTGAACCCTGGTGGCCTACCGGCAAGGGAGGCCTGTGGAATGACGATCCGGATTCCAAGCCCGGACGTGCGCCTGTGAGCAGCAACAACTGCACAAGCTTTACAGGTGGTGTACCGCTGGGAACCTACACCGGCGTGGCTCCAATCGCGGGCATTGCCCAGCAACCCGAGTACCTGATCGAGGTCTTCAAGCGCAAGCATGTCCGAATGAACATCGACGAAACCCGTGTGACCTCCTCAGGGCAGAACGCAAACCAGTGGTCCTATATGTACAGGGTCACTGCACGGGGCTTTGGATATTCCCAGCGGACCCAGGTGGTGCTGCAGACAATTTATTTTCCTTGATAAAGGCCGAGGAACAAATGAATAGAAAAAAATCATTTCTGCTCTCCTTGGGAGGGATGTGCGCTGTCTTTGCCTATGTAGGTATTGGTGCCACGCCAGTGGACGTTTCCGCGCCACGCGAGGGAGTGCCTCCCAATATTGTCACCACAGCCAACAAGCCAATGGTGATGTTGACTGCCTCAAAGGATCACACTCTGTTTGGTCCGGTATATACAGACTTTGAGGATCTGGATGGTGATGGTGTTATCGATACCACATTCAACTCTTCTTTCAAGTACTACGGGTATTTTGATGCCACCAAATGCTATGCCTATGAAAGTGGTGTTTTCAACCCCAAGGTGCTTGCCAATAAGACCAATGTAACGAATAATTCCGTCACATCCATAAAATACACTTGTCCTTCGAGTCAGTCCTACTGGAGCGGGAACTTTCTCAACTGGGCCACAATGACCCGGCTGGATACGGTGCGCAAGATGCTGTATGGCGGGTACCGCAGTGAAGACAAGGATGGTTCAACCATTCTCATGGGCTCCAGACTTGTCCAGGATGCACACTCCTTTGTCAAATATTACAAGGGTGCGGATATCCGGGACTTTACGCCCTTCAGCACTGCAGATCTGACAAAGTCAACCGGTGCCAATCCTAAGGTGTATGCAGGCCTGAGCATGTGTGTTACCGGCAGCAGCGAGGACCCCAAGGCCTCTCAGCCTGTCATGCGCATGGTCAAGGGTAATGTCCGGTTCTGGTCCACTGTGGAAATCAAGCTTTGCCGCTGGAGTGATTCTCCTGATAATTACAACTCCGGTACTTTCGGTCCAAAACTCGCACGATTCTATGGCGATGCGGACAAAGGTAACGGTGGCGTCAAACATGAAGAAAAGATACCCTCGCGAGTCAATGATGGTGCCACCTATTCCGGCATAGGACCAGACCTGAATGTCAATGTCAAGGTCTGCGATCCAAGTCTGCTGGGTGACGAGCGTTGTCAGGCATTTCCCGCAGACTCGACCAAGAATTATAAGCCGTATGGGCTTTTGCAGGAATTCGGCTATCCCAGCAGCAGCAGTTCAGCTGCTCGCGTGGAGTTTGGCCTGATCACGGGCAGTTATGACAATAATCATACAGCCGGTGCACTGCGAAAGAATATCCGCGACCTGGATGATGAGATAAATCGCAGTACTGGTGTTTTCTGCCATAGCGCCAATGCGGGCTGTGCTGCCAAAGTGGATACCCGGGATACAGGCAAAGGTGCCATCAAGACCTTTGACTCCATCATTTTGTATGGTCGCAATGGAACTTCCTATGGGAGTGGCAAGAATCCCAGCGGATCCCCCGACGGGGATTTGCCGGCCTGGGGCAACCCCATAGGGGAAATGGTGGTTCAGGCGCTGCAATACTATGCGTACAACGGCTCCACGCCCTCGCCGACCAATCCTAGCAGTACCTCGAATGATAGCAATGCAGGCCTTCCTGTCGTGAAATGGGAAGATACGCTTGCCAATACCGATGCCAGAGCTAAGTACGGCAATGCCATCTGCCGACCGCTCAATATTCTCGCCTTCTCGTCGAATGCGCTGAGCTTCGATGGCCAAGCAGATACCCCCTTCACCACGTTGTCGAATCGCAGTGGAAGCCTGGACTCCTATGTCAACAACATCGGCACGGCAGAAGGGCTTGCGGGCTCGCTTCGCTCGGTGGGCTCGGTCTCGGGCAAGGGCCTGACTTCCAACGATGACAAGAACTCCTGCTCTGCCAAGACCATCGGCCAGCTGTCCAACGTCAATGGCATTTGCCCCGAGGCGCCGGCCATGGGCGGGACCTATCAGGTCGCTGGTGCCGCCCTCTACGGAAACACCAGCAAGATCCGCACTGTGAGCAACCCGCCCTCCGACCTGGCGAAAGTGGAAAATGCGCTGAAAGTGCGCACCATGGCAGCATCGCTGACTGGTGGCTCCCCGCGTATCGACGTACCCATCCCCGGAAGCAATCCCAGGAAGTATGTTTACATCACCCCCGAAAGCGTGCAGAACAATGGCGCCGTCAGTGCGCCGCTGACCTTCGCCTCCATCAACTCCGGAGAGACGTATGGCTCGTTCATCGTGACCTGGAACGATATCTTGATGGGCGGCGACTACGACATGGACATCACGGGTTTCCTGCGGTATGACCTTGTCAAGAATTCCAAGTCTCCCTCTGGCTGGGATATCTCGATCACTACCGATATTCCTGGCGTCTGCGGGGGCGCTGCGGGCACCCATGGTTTCAGCGTGATCGGCGTCCAGAACAATGGAACCTCGGCCAATGGCCGCTACCTGACACACCAGCACAACAGCGGCAACGCCCTGTCCAACATGCCGGCGACCTCCGAGTACCTGTGCGGCGACCCCACCTACCGTGCCACCAAGTTCGGTACCAATGAAACCTATGCGACCACCGTCTGCAACGTAACGGGCGACGGCTCGGTCACATTCACGGACAAGACCAAGATCACTCTGCCGTCCTACTGCACGGTTAAGGACAGGGACTTCCTGGTCACCAAGACCTTCAATATGGTGGGCGAGGCGGACGCGCTGGTGAAGGACCCGCTGTGGTACGCAGCGAAGTACGGATATTTCAACTCCAGCGAAAAACTCTCTGACGGTACTTTCCGTGCCCTGAGCATGCCCCCGAACCAGGCCAGTTGGGATAGTGTCGGCAGTGATGGCACTGCTGGCTCCGACGGCGTGCCTGATGGCTACTTTCTTGCGCGCAGGCCTGAGTTGCTGGAGTCGCAATTGCGCCGTGTGCTTGAAGCCGTGGCCAAGGATTCAAATGCTGCTCCAGCAGTCTCGTCCATGCAGTTTTCAGCTGGCACATTCAAATATGTGGCCAAATTCGATAGTGCGACTTCTTCCGGAGCCCTGGAGGCCTATAAAGTCGATGCTGATGGTAACGTCAGCACGGTGTACTCATGGGAGGCGGGTCAATTGTTGACAACTGCCGCGGCCGGGGACCGTCGCAAGATCATCACCAACAGTGCAGGCGTGGGGATACCGTTCCGGTGGAATTCACTGCCCGCGGCTTACAAGGAGCAGATGACAACAGCCTCCGTCAACAGGCTGTCGACGGACAATGCGCAGGTTGCACTCAACTATGTTCGGGGCGACCAGTCGCAGGAAGGTGCCACGGCCCTGCGTCAGCGCGGATCCACCCTCCTGGGACCCATCATCAATGGATCGCCCTGGATCCAGGACCGGCCCAAGGCCTTTGTTGTGGACGACGCACAGCGAAGCTACTTGAATTACTACAACGCGAATAGTGGGCGGCCCAAAGTGCTGTGGGTTGCGGCCAATGACGGCATGCTGCATGCATTCAATGCAGATACGGGTGTCGAATTACTGGCCTACGTGCCTGGCGCACTGGCCAATCGCTTGGCCGAGTTGCCGTTGCAGCGGGGTACGAGCAGCCGTACCAAGCTCAATAATGCCAATTTCACGTTGGGATCTTCGGAGACCTTGCCTTCTGGTACCGCATGGCCCTATGTCGACGGCAATCCGTTCACGGCCGACGTGCAGGTCGGCTCCGGCTCGGAACGCACCTGGAAGACCTACGCCTTCTCTGCCTTAGGGCGTGGTGGACGTGCCGTATTCGCTCTGGATATCACGACCACGGATCCGTCGACTTTCTCCGAATCCGGTGCCGCGAATATCTTCAAGTGGCAGTTCACTTCCGATGATGATGCGGATCTGGGCTACATCACGGGCGACATCAACATGCATACCGCCTCCAATCAGCCGACCCCTGTGGTGAAACTCAACAACGGCAAGTACGCGCTGCTGCTTGGCAACGGCAACAAGTCCACCAGTGGTAAGGCCGCACTGTTCATCCTGTACATGGATGGCCCCACGGCAGGCAGTTGGACCGGTCAGTACAAGAAATTCGTCGTGGATGAAGGCACTGGAAATGGCCTGTCCATGCCTCAGTGGGAAGATCTGGATGGCAACGGTACTGCTGACGTTGCGTATGCCGGTGATCTCAAGGGCAATATGTGGAAGTTCGATATCTCGAATCCCGACGCTACCAAATGGAGCACTGCCTACAAGCTCTTCCGGGCCGTGCAGACCACAGTGACCGGCAACACCACCACAATCACACCGCTGCCGATCACCACGGCGCCGCGGACCATGTACATGGGCCGGGGGGGCATCATGGTGATGTTCGGCACTGGCAATGCATTCGAGACGGGAGACTTCCCAGCGACGGGCGTGACGCAGAAAGTGTACGGCCTCTGGGACCGGGGCAGTGCGATTGCGGATGACAGTGCGCTGGTGACGAGAATCTATACGCGAGACAGTAATGGCAACGTCTATCTGGCATCCGGCGCCCAGCTGGACTGGAGCAAGCACAAGGGCTGGGTCATGACCTTGCCGGGGTCCGCGGAAGCCGTGCTGTCCGATCCCTCGCTCGATGCTGGCGTCATGACCATGGTGGGAGTGAGACCCAAGTCTGGTACCAACCAATGCTCGGACACACCGAATGCAACCATGTACACCATTGATCCGATCTCGGGTCGTGCCGAGCGCAACGTGCAAGGCACCATGGTGGTCAGCTCCAACAAGATCAACATTGCGGGGCGCGAGATTGGCGACCAGAAGATCAAGGTGGTGAATGACCGTTCGAAAAAACCGTTCACCAGGGATTGCAAGGCTGGTGACCCCAACTGCACGTGTACGGGTGATGACTGCAAGAAACCTCCGACCTGCGGTCCAGGCCAGGGCGCCAAGCGGGCCATCGGGCGCAATGCGGATGCCATCATGTGCTACAGCCTGTCTCCGCGCATGCAATGGCGTGACGTTCCTGGGCTGAGGACCAACCAATGAAAAAGCGGCTTATTCCCCGGCAGGGTGGCTTCACCCTTATAGAGATGATGGTCGTGGTGGCCGTCATCGGTATCCTGGCCTCCATTGCCTACCCCTCCTACCGGGAATTCGTGGCCAAGGCCAAGCGCGCGGATGTGGCGGCGATGCTGTCCTCCGCGCAGCAGTGGATGGAGCGCTTCTACTCGGAAAACTTCCGCTATGACAAGAGCAGTGCTGGTGTTGCCGTCACGGATAGCACGCAGTTTCCGAAGTATTTTTCGGTATCACCTATGCCAGGGCAGGGCAGCGCGGTCTATGACGTCACCGTCGTGGTCACGGATGGGACGCGCGATGTGTACTCCCTCAAGGCGGTGCGCAAGGCTGGCAGCTCCATGGCCGGAGACCGCTGCGGCGACTACTACCTGGACCAATATGGCCGCAAGGAACTGAAGAACTTCAGCTCCAAGCACTTTGCGACCAAGCAGGATGCGCTGAACTACTGCTGGAAGTAGGCGAGGCTTTTGGGGGGACAATCCGGGCCATCCTGTACTGCCTGGAAAGAGATTGACTTTGTCCTCCCCTTGGATGGCGCAAGCCCTGGAACTTGCCACGCAAGCCCTGTTCATAACCTCACCCAATCCCCGGGTAGGCTGCGTCATTGTCGACTCCCGGGGGCAGCTGCTGGGCCAAGGTTCCACCCAGCGCGCGGGAGGTCCGCATGCCGAAATCATGGCCATGCGTGATGCCCAGTCCCGGGGGCACTCCGTGCGAGGTGCCACTGCCTATGTGACCCTGGAGCCCTGCGCGCACCATGGCCGCACGGGGCCGTGCTGCGATGCGCTGGTCGAGGCAGGCATCGGCAAGGTGGTGGCATCGCTGGCGGATCCCAATCCCCGCGTGGGCGGACAGGGCTTTGAGAGGCTGCGCGCCGCAGGTGTCGAGGTTGAGATTGGTGATGGCGCAGATCAGGCGTGGGAACTGAATCTGGGATTTTTTAGCCGCATGCTTCGGGGTAGGCCTTGGGTGCGCGCCAAAGTGGCAGCTTCTCTGGATGGCATCACTGCATTGAGCAATGGGCAGAGTCAGTGGATCACCTCTGCCGAAGCCCGACATGATGGCCATGCTTGGCGCGCTCGCTCCTGTGCCATTCTCACGGGCATAGGAACGGTGCTTGCCGATAATCCTCGCCTGGATGTCAGGGAGGTCGAAACGTTTCGGCAGCCTACCCTCATCGTGGCGGATAGCCAGCTTCAGACACCTCCGGATGCAGCCCTGTTTGCGGCGCAACGCAAGGTGGTCATCTACACAGCAGTCAGTGATCTGACGTCAGACCGTGCGCTTGCGCTAGTGGAGCGTGGGGCGCAGTTGCTGTGTATGCCTGATGGGCAGGGGCGTGTGGATGTTCGGGCCATGATCCACGATCTGGCGAGGCTGGAAGTGAATGAACTGCACGTCGAGGCGGGTCATCGACTCAACGCAGCGCTCGTCGAGGCAGGGCTGGTGGATGAGTGGTTGGCCTATCTGGCCCCCAAGCTTCTGTGGGGCGGGGCTGGTTGGGCCGATGTGCCCTCTTTGAGCAGGCTCGCTGATGCGCAGGCCATGTCATTCCAGTCGGTCGCAAGCGTGGGCAACGACTTGCGGGTGATTCTTCGGAAGGTAGGAGCGGATCGGCTTGGTGTGGACGGCACCACCTGAGGCATCGCACGCGGTCGCAGCTACCGTCCCCAGCACTCCACAGCCGTGGTATTCACTCCCAGGCCGCGCGCATCACGCTCGCCCGTATGGGTCAGTGTGAAATCGCCGCATCGGTCGTTGAGCTGGGAGCCACGGCGCGTGGCGATAAGGGTGTAAGTGTCGTCGTCGTGGCCGCTGGTTGCCAAAAAGTCGATGGTGTAGCGCTTGCTGGAGTCGCGGGTCCAGGTCAGATCGACGGGGAGCGTGGTGGGGTAGACCCCGTTGGCCGTGGCTGCGCGCTCCAGCCATTGCTGGGCCTGCAGCAGGCCGGCGCGGGCATCGGCACGGTGGACTCCGCGGATGTATTCGTTGTAGCTGGGCACGGCGACGGTGCCGAGGATGACTATGACGGCCACGACGATCATGAGTTCTATGAGTGTGAAGCCCGGGGATGGAGGGCGGCGCATTGTGCGGCTCATTTCATTTGGCGCCAGCTGGGGCGCAGGGATTGCTCGGGCATGCGGGCGAGGACGTTGCGGCGGCCATCGGCGTCGTAGCCAATGGCGTGATGGCCTTTGTTGAGCAATGTCTGGGCTCCCCCGGAGACGGTTGCGCGCGAGGCTTCCTGATCGGCCGTGTCGTAGACGCCGTCGCCGTTGCTGTCCATCAATGGAACACTGGGCCGCTTGCCATCCATGATGTTCATGAGCGTCAGAAATTGGCTTTCCTCGCTCACATTGCAGGCGTCAGCGGGACGGTTTATGGCTTCACCAGGACGCTTGGAGGATCTTGCGGGTATCTGGCTGTAGATCGCGAGGAGGTTGCTGCCGTCGTAGAAGCTCATCGGCTTGAGCAGGCGCTCGCCTGACAGGGGAAGGTCCATGTACCAGCCTTTGTGCCGCGTCCAGTCGAGGTCGGTGGTGGAGTCCACTCGCCAGGTGCCACGGCCTACGATCCCTTGCGTCTGAGGGTTCACCGAGCGTTTGGCCAGCTCACCGATGCCGGATACAGGGGCTGGACGCTGCCCTGCAGGCAGCTTGCACTCAGAGTCCGAGTCACCCGTGCAAGGCTGTACCCGGCCGTCCGCGAGCAGCTTGTAGCGGGTGTTGTCGAGGATGGAATAGATGCTCTGCACCGCTGTGTTGCCAGTGTCCTGCTGGGTGATGTTGCGTCCTGTGCCGAATGCCACCAGCATGCCGCCCACAGTCACGCGTTCATCGCTTCCCGAGGGTTCTGTGGTGACGCTGTACCGGTCATTGGCGCGTACGGACGCAGGGGCGGTAATGGGCTGGCGCAGTGCTCGAGAGGCCGCTGGCGAACTGCCACCCATGGCGGTGTACAGCGGCCGGCCGTTGAAGGCCATGCCCCAAGCGGAGGATGCATCGCTGGCGATGATGAATTTCCACAGATTGCCCTGGAGGTCGCCCGCATAGACCACATCGGGCCGGCCATCGCCATTGATGTCCACGAGGCGTGGTGCGGAGAGCCCATTGCTGGTGGTCTCTGGTGTGGTGCCGGTGGGGATGTCGCCTGTGGCCACGATGCGCAGCAGCTCCTGGTTGCCATCGAGGTACTGGATCAGCAGCACGGGCCGCTGGTTGATGCTGTGGTAGCCGTTGCCTGTCACCAGAGCCCAGCGGTTGTTGTTCAACTGCGTGATCTGGGTGCTGCGTTGCGGGTTGGCGTCGTCCCGTACGGGCGCGGCAAGGATATGGCCCAGGTCCTTGTCTTCCTGGCAAGTGGTGCGCTGCCAGAGGTCGGCGGAGATGGCGCAGTCACCGGGATCGCTGTTGCGGGTCTGGGTGCGGTCCAGCAGGACCAGCGTGCCGGCGCCGTGCTCGTTGAAAGCCTGTGGGTGCGTGATGTCCAGCACAAAGTAGCCTTTGGCACCGGCGCCCGGCATGCCTGCCAGCACGGTGCGCCACTGTGGGGATGCATGGCTGCCTGAGTTGATGTCGCCGCTCATGGCAGAGCCATCCACGAAGTAGCGATGCCGGGTGTCGTAATCGAGATCGGAAAGGCGTGCCAGCCCCGAAATCACGCCACGGGGGATATAGGCGATCTTCTCGCTGCCGTCAGTGGCAGAAAAGCCGTGCAGCATGCCGTCGTTGCCGCCCACGTAAATCATGGGCTGGCGCTTCTGCTGGGCGAGCGCATAGGCCGCGTAGCCCGGCAAAGGCGAGTTGTCCACGGGGTGGCCGGTGTGCCAGATCTGGGAGTTGACGATATCGCCCTGGCGCGAGCCGCGTTGGCGAAAAGGGTGGGCCAGGTCAGGGCGCGGCGGTTGTCCCGCAGCTTCCATGCGGCGGTCGCCACGTATGAAGTTGAACCTGTGCTTGCCCAGTTTGTCTGCCCAGCCTTCGGCATCGACGCCGAAAGACGCCTTCTGGGGGCGGTCCAGCTCATGCCATTGGAAAGACACGCCCCTTTGCAGTCTGTCACTCCAGGTCAGGATCAGGCGCTCATTGAGTACCTGTTGATCACTGAGTGCATCCAGGTGGTCGGCCGTGCTTTTGCCTTGCCAGCCGGCTGCTGCGGTGATGCTCCCGTCGGCTTGGACCGTTTCTGCGTTGATCCAGCCGCTCCAGGCGGCTTTGGCACTGTAGCGGGCCGTGAATATGTCCACGCCTGCCTGTGCAATCACGCTGCCGTTGGAGGTGGCGGAGCTGCGGCGGCCCTTGGCATTGGCTGGCTGGCCTGTCGGGCAGTCTTTAATGGGCGTGGCAAATTCTTTGTCTTCTCTCTGCGCCGGGGAAACTGGCGTGCCTGCCTCAGAGAAACGTTGGGCCTGGCTGTTTTGCGCGGCCAGGAGTGCGGCTATCACAGCTGGCAGCAGCAGGGGGCGGAGCCCAGGGTGGAAGAGATAAGGCATGTCAGACGTTCTGAATCAGTCGCGGCGCTTCTGGCGGACATAGGTCTGTTGCAGCACCACCTGGGTGCCGTTCTTGCGGCCGTGAGCGATGGCTGTGATGCGATAGATCACCTGCGGCTGCATGTATAGGGCCAGACGTGGAGAGTCGTTGGCGATGAGACCTGAGTTCCCTGCGTTGGCGTCATAGGGCAGGATCTCTATCCAGTACCAACCCCCCTTTCCTGTCTCACGGCTTGCCAGGATGGGATTGCTCTTGCCTTCAGAAATGGCGCCCGTGAACTGGCCGTAGCGTGCGGCTACATCGGTGGCGGTCATCTGGCTCAGCGTGATCCCTTTGGTCTCGTCCACGTTGTTCCAGAAGTCCTGAGGCCCTGTGCGCTTGGTGCACAGGGCGTCTCGGCAGCTTGTGGGGGTGGCTCGGTTCAGGTTGGCCAGCAGCAGACCTACCTGCTGGGTTTCCTGGGGAAACTGGGTGATGGTTGCAGCGTTGCGGCAGACGGATGGCTGGCTGCTGTTGGCGATGCAGGCGGCGCCGTTGGCCTGTTCGCCTCGAATGTCCAGTTCGGCATCCTGCAGCAATGCCTGTGCAGCTTCGAGGGCGCGTTGGTAGTCGGCATCGTTGCCCACGAACATTTCGTTGAACAGTGCGCTGCGCGATGCCCAAAGTGCCAGCAGCATGGAGAGCATGACCAGGGTGATCACGATGAACAGTGCGACGCCTTTCTGGCGCTGCGCGGCACAGGTGTGGGCATGCCGCATGCCTGCTGCTTTGGCGGTCATCCAGCCATCCCCTGGCTGCGCAACTGATACACGCTGCGAAAGACCATGTGCAGGCGCCGGGTCCTGGGCGCCGGCAGCGTGGTCATGTCGATGGATTCGGCTGTGCCGTCACTGCTTGCGCAATCGGTGTAGCGGCTGTCGGCGGGCATGTTGATGACTTCGATCCCGAAAAGCACCAGACAGACCTCGGCGGCAACGACGCGTGACCAGTCCTGGCCCACGGCGGCTGCGTTGACGTACTGCAGGCGTGCATCACCTTTCGGCGACTGGATCAGATAGCGCACCTGGAAGTTGGCGACGTTCTGGGCCAGTGGCTGGGCTCCCGCAGAGGGTGCTCCGGTGCAGCGCAGGGTGTTTTTGCGGGCGTCCAGCGCAAAGCGGCTCAGGATCAGGTTTTGGCTGTTGGTCTGGCCCAGGCAATTGCGCTGCAGTGAAGTTTCGATGGCCGAGCCGTGCAGCGGTTGCGTGTAGTTGCTGTAGCCCACGGTGAGCTTGTATTGAGCGCGGCCTGGCGCATCAAGGCCCAGGATGGTGTCGTGCGCAGGGTCGAAATCTTGTGCGCTCGCCTCGAATGCAACGGGGTCCGCCACGTCAACGGTGTCTGTTCCCTTTTTTGCAGATGAGAGAAGCAGCCGAAGAGACCCCGCCTGCCGGATCTGCCGGCCCATGACGCGGAAGATGTGGGATGCCTGCTGCTGCAGCTGGCTGGCATCGCTGACGGTGCCGGAGACGGCGCGTGATGCCATGAGTGCGCCCAGGGCCACTGCGATGATCAACATTCCCAGGAGAAGGCCCACCAGCAGTTCGACCAGGCTCAGGCCGCGTTGACCAGGCTGCACCAGGGTTGCGGCGGCGATGCGGGTGTGCTTCATGGGCTTGCGCAGAAGAACTGGACTGCGTTGTTGGCAAGATATGGCGCGCAACGAGCGCTGAGCGCTATGTACTGCAGGTGGCAGGTTCTGCCGGTGGGGCAGGCCATGGCTTCGTCGCCGTGTGTGCCATCGCTATGGAGTCCAATGGGTTTTTTGTAGCCGGCTTTGCTGGATTTCTCGTTTTCACGCCAGCTGATCACGATGCCCAGGTGGCGTCCGTTGCTGGTGTCGTCTGTTGCAGGGAAGACCTTGGCGGCTCCGCCTGGCAGCAGTTGGTGAACGGAAGCCTTCCACAGCGCGAGGTTGTAGCTGGCCAGCGTTTCCGGGTCGCATGGGGTGGCGCTGCAGTCGGCGGTGGATTCGGGGGTGTGATCCCAATCGGATTCGTAATTGCCCATCTGCCCGAGGGAGTTCGGATTGGCATGGGTGCGCTCGCTGAAGTCTTCGATCAGCCGGATGGCCTGAGCGCGGCGCACGCCGCTTTGGGTGTCGGCCAGGGTGCGCATCTGCAGGCTCAGGATTCCCAGAACACCCAGGGCCGTGACGACGGTGGCAACCAGGGTTTCGATCAGGGTGAAGCCTTTGGCGTGCCGAGCGTGGGTACTTGTCAGGCGCATGGAATGCCCTCCCGGCCGACCACCCGGATACGTCCGCCGGACGAAACGCAGACGCCTTTCGCTCCAGCAGAGACGAGGCCGGCGGAAGACGGGGCGACGGCGAAGCCCATGGCAGTGAATCCACCCATTTGTCCCCACCGGTTCACACTGATGATGGCGGCGGATCTGGAGCGGATGACAAGGGTGCGAGCGGGAGTGTCGAAGCGCTGCAGTTCTTCCCGGGGATCCCAGCGCTTATTGCCATTGCGGTCAACGAACACCACCCAGCCGCAGCCCCAGTCCGCGTGACGTGCAGCCAGAGTGCAGCCGTTGGTGCCTTGGGGTAGCTTCTGGATGAAGACGCCGCCCCCGCGCCGGACTGCTTCGGAGCGCGCGTATTGCAGCGTCGACTGCAGGCCCTCCACGGTCTGGCGAACGCGCCATCGCTCGATGACAAGGTTGAAGCTGGGTGCTGCCAGCGTTGTGAGCACGGCGAGGATGGCGACGACTACCATCAGCTCGATGGCCGTGAAGCCTTTTGCGCCCGGGTGGGCCTGAGGCCAGGTCGATGACATGTCTTGAATCCCTCCCCGTCGATCTGCTTGCGAAGCGCTGGTTGTTTTTGCTCGCTGCTCAATCTATTGGGGTTCTCCGTACATGTCTTTCAGACAAATCTGTTTCTGTCCTCAACAATTAGGAGTCATGCCGTTGGTGCAGGGTCATCCGGCATGACGATGCGTCAGAAAATCCAATGGTGACAAGGTGTTGCAGGCTTTGCCGCTATCGGACTCCGGGGTAGGACTGTTTTTTGTTGAGGGAACGCTCAGCGCTGCTGTCTGCCGGGTGGCGGCCGGGTATATCCGGCGCATGCCCCGGCGTTGTGCCGGCCCTGGCATTCGCGGTACAGCCGCTTGTCGCGTTGTTCGGGTGATTCCTCGGAACTGCTGCGCTGGGTTGGAACACGGACCCGCTGTCCGCCTTTTTTGCGCTTGGCGACTTGCGCAGCCGATGTATCGGAGCGGTGAGGGCTCGCCTGGGCCGGCAGGGCCAGGCATAGGGCCGCGACCAGGCAGAGCAGGGCGCATTGCTGCCGATGTGCGCGCCAGGTTGCAGCAGTGAATGAAAAACGCGTTGCCATGGTGTTGCCCTCCCGTGATCTATGAATGTCTGCAGGCTTCGCGGCATTCTGGGCGGGCTGTCGGCCGGCGCGGTGTGGGGCCACAAAGCATGTGTGGATGCTGGACAGGGCTCGCTTGTTATAATCCCAGGGTTTTGCATGGTGCAAGACGCACGTCGGGGCCTTTCCAGTCCCGGCGCAAGTAACCAAGGCTGCCTCCCTGCTTTTGTCTGTGAGGGGCCAATTTCAAAGGAAAAAAAATGATCGCATCTTCCGTGAAGGCTGAAGTCGTCAAGTCCAACGCACGCTCTGCCAACGATACTGGCAGCCCAGAAGTGCAAGTGGCCCTGCTGACCGCACGCATCAACGAGCTGACCCCTCACTTCAAGCAACACGCCAAGGACCACCACGGTCGTCGCGGCCTGCTGCGCATGGTGAGCCGTCGTCGCAAGCTGCTGGACTACCTCAAGTCCAAGGACGCTGATCGCTACACCGCACTGATCGCCAAGCTGGGCCTGCGCAAGTAAGCACGGTGGGAGATCAAAACGCCTGAGTTAGCCTGTCTAGCTCAGGCGTTTTTTACTTCGGAGAATGCAAGACAGAGCGAAGCTGTGTCATTCCAATGCTGCTGATTTGATAGCAGTGAATCCAGCACTGGAATGGCATCGTGTTCTGAATTGCTCTCCATCATGGCCCGATGAGTGCATCGGTCCACCCATTCCAAAGGAGCAACAATGTCCATCTTCAACAAAGTCACCAAGACCTTCCAGTGGGGCCAGCACACGGTCACCATGGAAACCGGCGAGATCGCTCGCCAGGCTTCCGGCGCCGTGCTGGTCAACATCGATGACACCGTGGTGCTGGCCACCGTGGTGGCGTCCAAGCAGGCCAAGTCCGGCCAGGACTTCTTCCCGCTGACCGTCGATTACATCGAGAAGACCTACGCCGCAGGCAAGATCCCCGGCAGCTTCTTCAAGCGCGAAGCCAAGCCCAGCGAACTCGAAACCCTGACCAGCCGCCTGATCGACCGCCCGATCCGCCCGCTGTTCCCCGAAGGTTTCTACAACGACGTGCACGTGGTCATCCACACCGTGTCGCTGAACCCCGAAGTCGATGCCGACATCGCCGCCCTGATCGCCACCTCGGCTGCCCTGTCCGTGTCGGGCATTCCCTTCAATGGCCCCATCGGTGCTGCCCGCGTGGGTTACATCAATGGCGAGTACGTGCTCAACCCCGGTCAGACCCAGCGCAAGGATTCGCAGATGGATCTGGTCGTTGCCGGTACCGAAGCCGCCGTGCTGATGGTGGAGTCCGAGGCGCAGCAACTGCCTGAAGACGTGATGCTGGGCGCCGTGGTCTTTGGCCACGAGCAAGGCCGCATCGCCATCGACGCCATCCACGAGTTGGTGCGCGAAGCCGGCAAGCCCGTCTGGGACTGGGTCGCTCCCGCCAAGGATGAAGAGCTGATCGCCAAGGTGGCTGCACTGGGTGACGAAGCCCTGCGCACGGCCTACCAGATCCGCAACAAGCAAAGCCGCACGCAAGCCTGCCGCGAAGCCTACGCCGCCGTGAAGGCCGGCCTGACGGCCCAGGGCGTGGAGTTCGACGGCGTCAAGGTCGAAGGCATGCTGTTCGACATCGAGGCACGCATCGTTCGCAGCCAGATCCTGGCCGGCGAGCCGCGCATCGACGGCCGTGACACGCGCACCGTGCGCCCCATCGAAATCCGCAACTCCGTGCTGCCCCGCACGCACGGCTCGGCCCTGTTCACGCGCGGCGAGACGCAGGCCCTGGTAGTGTCCACGCTGGGCACCGAGCGCGACGCGCAGCGCATCGATGCGCTGGCTGGCGAGTTCGAGGACCGCTTCCTGTTCCACTACAACATGCCTCCCTTTGCCACCGGCGAAGTGGGCCGCATGGGCTCGACCAAGCGCCGCGAAATCGGCCACGGCCGTCTGGCCAAGCGCGCCCTGGCGGCCTGCCTGCCCAGCAAGGAAGAATTCCCCTACACCATCCGCGTGGTGTCGGAAATCACCGAGTCCAACGGTTCCTCGTCCATGGCTTCGGTCTGCGGCGGCTGCCTGTCGATGATGGATGCCGGCGTTCCGATGAAGG
This sequence comes from Delftia sp. Lp-1, assembly GCF_020523835.1. Taxonomy (NCBI): domain Bacteria; kingdom Pseudomonadati; phylum Pseudomonadota; class Betaproteobacteria; order Burkholderiales; family Comamonadaceae; genus Delftia; species Delftia sp. Lp-1. The sequence goes on from NZ_JAJALJ010000001.1 coordinate 984,160, forward strand.
CCCACGTGGCCGGCATCGCCATGGGCCTGATCAAGGAAGACAACCGCTTCGCCGTGCTGACCGACATCCTGGGTGACGAAGATCACCTGGGCGACATGGACTTCAAGGTGGCCGGCACCACCAGCGGCATCACTGCGCTGCAGATGGACATCAAGATCCAGGGCATCACCAAGGAAATCATGCAGGTCGCCCTGGCCCAGGCCAAGGAAGCGCGCATGCACATCCTGGGCAAGATGCAGGAAGCCATGGGCGAAGCCAAGGCCGAGATCTCGTCCTTCGCTCCCAAGCTGTACACGATGAAGATCAACCCCGAGAAGATCCGTGACGTGATCGGCAAGGGTGGCTCCACCATCCGTGCACTGACCGAAGAGACCGGCACGCAGATCGACATCGGCGAAGACGGCACCATCACCATTGCCTCCAGCGATGCCGCCAAGGCCGACGAAGCCAAGCGCCGCATCGAAGAGATCACGGCCGAAGTCGAAATCGGCAAGATCTACGAAGGCCCGGTCACCAAGATCCTGGACTTCGGTGCTCTCGTGAACCTGCTGCCCGGCAAGGACGGTCTGCTGCACATCAGCCAGATTGCCCACGAGCGCGTGGAGCGCGTCGCCGACTACCTGCAGGAAGGCCAGATCATCAAGGTCAAGGTCATGGAGACCGACGAAAAGGGTCGTGTCAAGCTGTCGCTGAAGGCGCTGACCGAGCGTCCTGCCGGCATGGAGCGCAGCGAGCGCCCCGCGCCTGCCGAGCGTGAGTTCCGCCAGCCGCGTGAGCCCCGCCAGCAGCGCGAGTTCCGTGAGCCGCGTGAACCCCGCGAGCCCCGTGACGGCGGCCGTCCGGCTGCCGAGGGCGAGCAGCAACAGCAACAGCAGCAGTAATGCCCGGCAAGGCCATTCCCCAAAAGGGGGTGGCCTTGCAGGTGCATGTGGTGACTGGCAAAAAGCGCTGACCTGTTCAGCGCTTGTGGCATTTTTGACAGGGATTGCGAGGTCGAAAGATGGAAAAGCAAATCATGCGTGCCGTGGAACTCACGGACTTTGGTGCTCCCGAGGTATTGCGCCTGGGCGAGCGTCCGCTGCCCGTTGCGGGTGCGCAGGAGTTGCTGATCCAGGTGTCGGCCAGTGGTGTCAATCGCCCTGATGTGTTGCAGCGCAAGGGGCACTATGCTCCGCCGCCTGGCGCCTCCGACCTGCCCGGGCTGGAAGTGGCCGGGGTGATCGTGTCGGGCGACGACGAAGCCATGCGGCTGGCAGGCCTGCGCGTGGGAGACCGCGTGTGCGCGCTGCTGGCCGGCGGTGGCTATGCGGAGTACTGCGTTGCGCCCGTGGCCCAGTGCCTGCCCATCCCGGCAGGGCTCAGCGAGGTGGAGGCTTCGGCATTGCCCGAGACCTTCTTCACCGTCTGGAGCAATGTGTTCGACCGCGGTGCCTTGCAGGCGGGCGAAACCCTGCTGGTGCAGGGTGGCAGCAGCGGCATCGGCGTGACGGCCATCCAGCTGGCCAAGGCGCGCGGCGCAACGGTCATCGTGACCGCTGGCTCCGATGCCAAGTGCGCCGACTGCCTCAAGCTGGGTGCCGACCATGCCATCAACTACCGTACCCAGGACTTTGCCGCGGAGGTGCAGCGCATCACCGAAGGCAGGGGGGTGGACGTGATCCTTGACATGGTGGCGGGTGGCTATGTGGCACGCGAAGTGCAAAGCCTGGCAGAGGATGGCCGTCTGGTCATCATTGCGGTGCAGGGTGGCATCAAGGCAGAGTTCGACGCGGGCCTGGTCCTGCGTCGCCGTCTGCTGGTGACGGGCTCCACACTGCGTCCGCGACCTGTGGCTTTCAAGGCAGCCATCGCCCAGGCCCTGCGCCGCGAGGTCTGGCCGCTCATCGAGGCAGGCGGCATTCGTCCTGTGATCCATAGCACCTTTGCTGCCGCTGATGCCGACAAGGCGCACGCGCTGATGGAGTCGAGTCAGCACACCGGCAAAATCGTTTTGACGTGGTAACCATGAAGAAGAAACTCATCGTTGGCAACTGGAAGATGAATGGCAGCCTGGCTGCCAATGCCGTTTTGCTCAAGGCCCTCAAGGAGGGTCTGCCCGAGGGGGGCAATGCGGGCGTGGCTGTGGCCGTGCCTGCCGTCTATCTGGCCCAGGTTCAGGCCGAGCTTGAAGGCTCGGCCATCGGCGTGGCTGCGCAGGACGTGTCGCAGCATGAATCGGGTGCCTATACGGGCGAGCTGTCGGCCGCAATGCTTCGGGATTTTGGCGTGCGCTATACGCTGGTGGGGCACTCGGAGCGTCGCCAATACCATGGCGAAACCGATGCCGTGGTGGCGCTGAAGGCGCAGGCTGCGCTGGGCAAGGGCGTCACGCCCATCGTCTGTGTGGGTGAAACGCTGGCGGAGCGCGAGGCGGGGCAGACCGAAGAAGTGGTCAAGCGCCAACTGGCGGCCGTGATCCATCAGGTGGGCCAGTGCATCAATGAGCTGGTCGTGGCCTATGAGCCCGTCTGGGCCATAGGCACCGGCAGGACCGCCACGCCGGAGCAGGCCCAGCAGGTGCATGCCGTGCTCCGCTCCCAGCTGGCGGCTGCCAGCCAGCAGGCCGATCGCATCGCCTTGCTGTACGGCGGCAGCATGAATGCCTCCAATGCAGCCCAACTGCTGGCCCAGGCCGACATTGATGGTGGCCTGGTGGGCGGAGCGTCGCTCAAGGCAGCCGATTTCCTGGCCATCATCGCTGCGGCCCAGTAAGCCGGGGCGGTTTTTCCATTCGCTTTTTTAGCTCTCGCGTTACTAGCAGGTACAACCAATGAATGCATTCGCAAGCGTGATCCTCGCCGTTCAGATGCTGTCGGCTCTCGGCATGATCGGCCTGATCCTGATTCAACACGGCAAGGGTGCCGACATGGGCGCCTCGTTCGGCAGCGGCAGCTCCGGCAGCCTGTTCGGTGCCTCGGGCAGCGCCAACTTCCTGTCGCGCTCCACGGCAGGCCTGGCCACGGTGTTCTTCGTGGCCACGCTGGCGCTGGCCTATCTGAGCAATGCGCGTCCCGTCAGCTCGGGCAGCGTGCTGGAAGGTGCCGCACCCATCACGGCGCCGGCTCCTGCGGTCTCTGGCGCTGCTGGCGAAGTGCCTGCTCCTGCTGCAGGCCAGGCGCCTGCTGCCGGTGCTGAAGGCGCTGCCCAGATCCCCACGAAATAATTTCGAACAAAGTCCTCGGTCCTCCGGGTCCGAGGGTTTTTCAGAGTAGAATCTAGAGATTGTTCGGTAGGCGGAATCTTTGCAACGGAGATAAAGAGCCAGCCGAAATCAAGACTTGCCGTCGTGGTGAAATTGGTAGACACGCTATCTTGAGGGGGTAGTGGCGAAAGCTGTGCGAGTTCGAGTCTCGCCGACGGCACCAAGATATAACTAAGAGCCTGCCCTGCTGATCAGGCTGATCGGTGCGGGCATGCCTTTCAAGGTAGCCGCACACGATGAACATCGACCAGTATCTTCCCGTTCTTTTGTTCATTCTCGTCGGCATGGGTGTCGGCGTAGTCCCCCTGCTACTGGGGTATGTGCTGGGTCCGAACCGACCCGATGCCGCCAAGAACTCCCCCTATGAATGTGGCTTCGAGGCCTTCGAAGACGCGCGCATGAAGTTCGATGTGCGCTACTACCTCGTCGCCATCCTGTTCATCCTGTTTGATTTGGAAATCGCCTTTCTGCTGCCCTGGGCCGTTGCGCTTCGGGACGTGGGTGGGGCTGGTTTCGCCGCTGTCCTTATTTTCCTGACCGTTCTCGTCGTGGGCTTTGTCTACGAATGGAAGAAGGGTGCGTTGGACTGGGACTGAAGCGGGTTCACTAAGGAAACACGATGATCGAAGGCGTGATGAAAGAAGGCTTCATCACCACGAGTTACGACTCTGTGGTGAATTGGGCCAAGACGGGCTCGCTGTGGCCCATGACATTTGGTCTGGCCTGCTGCGCGGTGGAGATGATGCACGCTGCGGCGGCGCGTTACGACATCGGTCGCTTTGGCTCGGAAGTCTTCCGTGCCAGCCCGCGGCAGTCGGACCTGATGATTGTGGCCGGCACCCTGTGCAACAAGATGGCGCCCGCCATGCGCAAGGTCTATGACCAGATGTCCGAGCCCCGCTGGGTCATCTCCATGGGCTCGTGCGCCAACGGCGGCGGCTACTACCACTACAGCTATTCCGTGGTGCGCGGCTGCGACCGCATCGTGCCGGTCGATGTCTATGTGCCTGGCTGCCCCCCCACGGCGGAAGCCCTGATCTACGGCATCATCCAGCTGCAGCAGAAGATCCGCCGCACCCATACCATCGCTCGCGTCTAAGGGCTAGATGATGACTGCTATTGCGATTCACCCCGAAGTGCTTCGGGATGTGGTGGCTGCTGCCTTGGGCGACAAGGCGCGCAGCGTGACCGTGGCCCTGGGCGAGGTGACGGTCGAAGTGTCCGCCACCCAGTATCTTGAGGCCATGCAGGTTCTGCACACTGCTCCGGATTGCCGGTTCGAGGTCCTGGTGGACCTGTGCGGCGTGGACTACTCCACCTATGCAGAAGTCGGGCGTGAAGGCCCGCGCTTTGCCGTGGTATCCCACCTGCTGTCGATCAGCCTGAACCAGCGCCTGCGCGTTCGTGTCTTTTGCACCGACGACGATTTCCCGGTGGTGGCTTCCGTCACTTCCGTCTGGGCGGGTGCGAACTGGTTCGAGCGCGAGGCGTTCGACCTGTTCGGCATCGTCTTCGACGGCCATGACGACCTGCGCCGCATCCTGACCGACTACGGCTTCATCGGCCATCCCTTCCGCAAGGACTTCCCGCTGTCGGGCCATGTGGAAATGCGCTATGACCCCGAGCAACAGCGCGTGGTGTACCAGCCGGTCACCATCGAGCCCCGCGAGATCACGCCGCGGATCATCCGCGAAGACAACTACGGGGGCCTGCACTGAAGGCGCTCCAGGCGCCTTTTTGATGGACGACCATGGCTGAAATCAAGAACTATTCCCTGAACTTTGGTCCGCAGCACCCGGCAGCGCACGGCGTGCTGCGCCTGGTGCTGGAGCTCGACGGTGAAGTGGTGCAGCGCGCAGACCCGCACATCGGTCTGCTGCACCGTGCGACAGAAAAACTGGCAGAGAGCAAGACCTACATCCAGTCGCTGCCCTATATGGACCGGCTGGACTACGTGTCCATGATGTGCAACGAGCACGCCTACTGCCTGGCCATCGAGAAGCTGCTGGGCATCGAGGTGCCCATCCGCGCCCAGTACATCCGCGTGATGTATTCGGAGATCACCCGCATCATGAATCACCTGATGTGGCTGGGCTCCAGCGGCAACGATGCGGGCAGCTCCACGACGCTGATCTACACCTTCCGTGAGCGCGAAGACCTCATGGACATGTACGAGGCGGTTTCGGGCGCGCGCATGCACGCGGCCTACTTCCGTCCGGGCGGCGTCTACCGCGACCTGCCCGACACCATGCCGCAGTACAAGGCCAGCAAGGTGCGCAATGCGCGCTCGGTCGAGATCATGAACCGCAACCGCCACGGCTCGTTGCTGGACTTCATCGACGACTTCACGCAGCGCTTCCCCAAGTGCGCCGACGAGTACGAGACCCTGCTGACCGACAACCGCATCTGGAAGCAGCGCAACGTGGACATCGGCGTGGTGACGGCCGAGCGTGCCATGAACCTGGGCCTGACCGGCCCCATGCTGCGTGCCTCCGGCGTGGCTTGGGACATGCGCAAGTCGCAGCCCTATGAGGTCTATGACCGCATGGACTTCGACGTGCCCGTGGGCAAGACCGGCGACTGCTACGACCGCTACCTGGTGCGCGTGGCCGAAATGCGCCAGTCCAACCGCATCATCAAGCAGTGCGTGGACTGGCTGCGTGCCAACCCGGGCCCGGTGATCGTGGACAACCACAAGATTGCTCCGCCGCCGCGCGAAGGCATGAAGTCCAACATGGAAGAGCTGATCCACCACTTCAAGCTCTTCACCGAAGGTTTCCGCGTGCCCGAAGGCGAGGCTTACGCGGCCATCGAACACCCCAAGGGGGAGTTCGGCATCTACATCGTGAGCGACGGGGCCAATAAGCCCTACCGCCTGAAGATCCGTCCGCCGGGATTCGCCAATCTGTCCGCCATGGACGAAATGTGCCGAGGCCACATGCTGGCCGACGCCGTGATGGTGCTGAGTACCCTGGACATCGTGTTTGGAGACGTTGACCGATGATTACCGAAGCGACCAAGGAGCGCTTTGCGCGCGAGGTGGCCAAGTACCCGGCCGACCAGAAGCAGTCTGCCGTGATGGCCTGCCTGTCCATCGTGCAGCAGGAGCAGGGCTGGGTCAGTGCCGAGAGCGAGGCCGTGATTGCCGAGTTCCTGGGCATGGCCGAGATCGCGGTGCACGAAGTCACCACGTTCTACAACATGTACAACCAGCGCCCCACGGGCACGTACAAGCTGAACGTCTGCACCAACCTGCCTTGCCAGCTGCGCGACGGCTACAAGGCGCTGCACCATCTGGAATCCCGCCTGGGCATCAAGATGGGCGAGACCACGCCTGACGGCATGTTCACGCTGCAGCAGTCCGAGTGCCTGGGCGCCTGTGCGGATTCGCCGGTGATGCTGGTGAACGACCGCTGCATGTGCAGCTTCATGAGCAACGAAAAGCTCGACGAATTGATCGACGGCCTGCGCGCCGCGGAGGGCAAGGCATGAACGCCGCCGCACAATCGGTCCTGGCCAAGTTTGCCTCTTCGGGCAGCGAGACCTGCTTTCACGACCGCCACATCAATCCGCAGATCTACGCCGACCTGACCGGCGCCAACTGGTCCATCAAGGACTACGAGGCACGCGGCGGCTATCAGGCGCTGCGCAAGATTCTGGGCAAGGATGGCAGCGAAGGCCTGACCCAGGACCAGGTGATCGCCACCGTCAAGGAATCGGGCCTGCGCGGCCGCGGCGGCGCAGGTTTCCCCACGGGCCTGAAGTGGAGCTTCATGCCCCGCCAGTTCCCGGGCCAGAAGCACCTGGTCTGCAACTCGGACGAAGGCGAGCCTGGCACCTGCAAGGACCGCGACATCCTGGTGCACAACCCGCACATCGTGATCGAGGGCATGATCATCGCCGCCTACGCGATGGGCATCTCCCTGGGCTACAACTACATCCACGGCGAAATCTTCGAAGCCTATGAGCGCTTCGAAGCCGCTCTGGAGGAAGCCCGCGCCGCCGGCTACCTGGGTGACAACATCATGGGCAGCAGCTTCAGCTTCCAGCTGCACGCGCACCATGGTTTCGGCGCCTACATCTGCGGCGAAGAGACGGCGCTGCTGGAGTCGCTGGAAGGCAAGAAGGGTCAGCCGCGCTTCAAGCCGCCGTTCCCGGCCAGCTTCGGCCTGTACGGCAAGCCGACCACGATCAACAACACCGAAACCTTTGCGGCCGTTCCCTGGATCATCCGCAACGGCGGCGCTGCATACCTGGAGTGCGGCAAGCCCAACAACGGCGGCACCAAGATCTTCTCGGTCAGCGGTGACGTGAACCTGCCCGGCAACTACGAAGTGCCGCTGGGCACGCCCTTCAGCAAGCTGCTGGAGCTGGCCGGCGGCGTGCGCACGGGCCGCAAGCTCAAGGCGGTGATCCCCGGTGGATCGTCCTCGCCCGTGCTGCCGGCTGACATCATCATGGAATGCACGATGGACTACGATTCCATCGCCAAGGCCGGCTCCATGCTGGGCTCGGGCGCCGTGATCGTGATGGACGACTCGCGCGACATGGTCGAGAGCCTGCTGCGCCTGTCCTACTTCTACCAGCACGAGTCCTGCGGCCAGTGCACTCCCTGCCGCGAAGGCACGGGCTGGCTGTGGCGCGTGGTCAACCGAATCGAGCACGGCGAAGGCCGTCCTGAAGACATCGAGCTGTTGGACTCGGTATCCGTGAACATCATGGGGCGCACGATCTGTGCGCTGGGCGATGCGGCAGCGATGCCGGTGCGCGCCATGATCAAGCACTTCCGCCACGAGTTTGAAGCGAAGATCCAGAACGCTTCCAAGCAGACGGTCCACGCCGCCTGATCGCGAGAAAAGCATATGGTTGAAATTGAACTGGACGGAAAAAAGGTGGAGGTCGCCGAAGGCTGCATGGTCATGCATGCAGCCGAGAAGGCAGGCACCTACATCCCGCATTTCTGCTATCACAAGAAACTTTCCATCGCCGCCAACTGCCGCATGTGCCTGGTGGATGTGGAAAAAGCCCCCAAGCCCATGCCCGCCTGCGCCACGCCCGTGACGCAGGGCATGATCGTGCGCACCAAGAGCGAGAAGGCGATCAAGGCACAGCAATCGGTGATGGAGTTCCTGCTCATCAATCACCCGCTGGACTGCCCGATCTGCGACCAGGGCGGCGAATGCCAGCTGCAGGATCTGGCCGTGGGCTACGGAAGCTCCGCCTCGCGCTACGAGGAAGAAAAGCGCGTGGTCTTCCACAAGGACGTGGGCCCGCTGATCTCCATGCAGGAGATGAGCCGTTGCATCCACTGCACCCGCTGCGTGCGCTTCGGACAGGAAGTGTCCGGCGTGATGGAGCTGGGCATGATCAACCGCGGCGAGCACTCCGAGATCACCACGGTGGTGGGCGATACGGTGGACTCCGAGCTGTCGGGCAACATGATCGACATCTGCCCCGTGGGCGCGTTGACCAGCAAGCCCTTCCGCTACAGCGCCCGCACCTGGGAGCTGTCGCGCCGCAAGTCGGTCTCGCCCCATGATTCCACGGGTGCCAACCTCATCGTCCAGGTCAAGAACCACAAGGTTCTGCGCGTCGTGCCCTTCGAGAACGAAGAGGTCAACGAGTGCTGGATCGCCGACCGCGATCGCTTCTCCTACGAAGCCCTGAACAGCGACGAACGCCTGACCCGCCCCATGCTCAAGCAAGGTGGCGAGTGGAAGGAAGTCGATTGGCAGACCGCCCTCGAATACGTGGCCAACGGCCTGCGCCAGATCAAGAATGACCATGGCGCATCCGCCATCGGTTCGCTGGTCAGCCCGCACAGCACGCTGGAAGAGCTGTACCTGGCTGGCAAGCTGGTGCGTGGCCTGGGCAGCGAGAACATCGACTACCGCCTGCGCAATGCCGAGTTCACCGCCGCCCAGGGCGTGCAGTGGCTGGGCACGCCCATCGCGTCGCTGTCCAAGCTGCAAGGCGTCCTGGTGCTGGGCTCCAACCTGCGCAAGGACCATCCGCTGTTCGCGCAGCGCATCCGCCAGGCTGCCAAGCAGGGCTGCGCCGTGCTCGCCATCAATGAGCGTGTCTACGACTGGGCCATGCCGGTGACGGCGTCCATCGTGGCTGCCCCGGACTGGGCCCAGGCGCTGGCCGATGTGGCCGCCGCCGTGGCGCAGGAAAAGGGCGTTGCCGCTCCCGTGGCCGCCGCCGACGTGCATGCCGAGGCCCAGGCCATCGCTGCCGCGCTGCTGCGCGGCGAGCGCAAGGCCATCTTGCTGGGCAATGCCGCTGCGCACCACGCACAGGCATCGACCCTGCTGTCGCTGGCCAACTGGATTGCCGAGCAGACCGGTGCCTCGGTCGGCTACCTGACCGAAGCCGCCAACACGGTGGGTGCACAGTGGGTGGGTGCACAGCCTGCCGCCTCGGGCCTGAACGCAGGCCAGATGCTGGCCGGCGGCCTCAAGGCCGTGCTGCTGCTGAACAACGAACCCGTGTTCGACTCCGCTGCCGGCGCCCGCGCCGCAGAGGCACTGGGCAAGGCCGAGATGGTCGTGACCCTGAGCCCCTTCAAGGCCAACATGGAATTCAGCGACGTGCTGCTGCCCATCGCCCCGTTCACGGAAACCTCGGGCAGCTTCGTCAACGCCGAAGGCCGCCTGCAGAGCTTCCACGCCGTGGTCAAGCCGCTGGCCGAAGCCCGTCCGGGCTGGAAGGTGCTGCGCGTGCTGGCCAACCTGCTGGGCGTGCAGGGCGTGGACTACGAGACGTCGCAGGACGTGCTCGCAGCCGCCACCGCCGCTGCCACCAGCGTGCCAGCCAACCTGCTGGGCAACGGTGCGCCTGCCGTGAATTCCATCGCCAACGGTGCCGGCCATGCCGCGCCCGTGGTGGCCAGCATTTATCAGCTCGACAGCATCGTGCGCCGCGCGACATCGCTGCAACTGACGGCAGATGCACGTCAGGCTCGTGAGGGAGGCGCCGCATGATTGACGCACTCAAGACGGCCGGTGCCGGCCTGATCGCCGCCCCCTGGTGGACCGACGTGGCCTGGCCCGTGCTCTGGATCCTGCTGGGCATCGTTGCCATCGTCGCCCCGCTGATGGGCGCCGTGGCCTACCTGACGCTGTGGGAGCGCAAGCTGCTGGGCTTCATGCAGGTTCGCATGGGTCCCAACCGCGTGGGTCCCTTCGGTCTGCTGCAGCCTCTGGCCGACGGCCTGAAGCTGCTGACCAAGGAACTGATCCAGCCCACGGCTGCCGCCAAGGGCCTGTTCTACGTGGGCCCGGTGATGGCCATCATGCCCGCCCTGGCGGCATGGGTGGCGATCCCCTTCGGCCCCGAAGTGGCGCTGGCCAACGTCAACGCCGGCCTGCTGCTGATCATGGCCATCACTTCCATCGAAGTCTATGGCGTGATCATTGCGGGCTGGGCCTCCAACTCCAAGTACGCCTTCCTGGGCGCGCTGCGCGCCTCGGCACAGATGGTCAGCTATGAAATCGCGCTGGGCTTCTGTTTCCTGGTCGTGATCATGGTCACGGGCAGCATGAATCTGACGCAGATCGTGCTGAGCCAGGGCCAGGGCCAGTTCGCCAGCATGGGTGTCAGCGTCCTGTCGTGGAACTGGCTGCCGCTGCTGCCGATCTTCGTGGTCTACCTGATCTCGGCCGTGGCCGAGACCAACCGCCACCCCTTCGACGTGGTCGAAGGCGAAGCCGAAATCGTGGCCGGCCACATGGTCGAGTACTCGGGCATGGGCTTTGCCATCTTCTTCCTGGCCGAGTACGCCAGCATGTGGCTGGTGTCCATCCTTGGCGTGATCATGTTCCTGGGCGGCTGGCTGCCTCCGTTCGACTTCCTGTCGTTCATCCCCGGATGGATCTGGCTGGCGGCGAAGACTTTCCTGGTCGTGTCCATGTTCATCTGGATCCGTGCCACCTTCCCGCGCTTTCGCTATGACCAGATCATGCGTCTGGGCTGGAAGATCTTCATTCCCGTCACCCTGGTGTGGCTGGTCGTCGTGGGTGGCTGGATGCACTCGCCTTGGAACATCTGGAACTGAGCGGAGCAAGAATGTCTGCGGTTGCTGCTACCCCATTTTCGATCAAAGATTTCCTCAAGAGCTTCATGCTCTGGGAACTGGCCAAGGGCATGGCCCTGACTGGCCGCTACACCTTCCGCCGCAAGGTCACGGTGCAGTTCCCCGAGGAAAAGACACCCCTGTCGCCGCGTTTTCGCGGACTGCACGCCCTGCGCCGTTATGACAACGGCGAAGAGCGCTGCATTGCCTGCAAGCTGTGCGAGGCGGTGTGCCCGGCCATGGCCATCACCATCGAGTCCGATGTGCGTGACGACGGCTCGCGCCGCACCACGCGCTACGACATCGACCTGACCAAGTGCATCTTCTGCGGCTTCTGCGAGGAAAGCTGCCCGGTGGACTCGATCGTCGAGACGCATATCTTCGAATACCACGGAGAAAAGCGCGGCGACCTGTACTTCACCAAGGACATGCTGCTGGCCGTTGGCGATCGCTACGAACCCGAGATTGCCGCCGCCAAGGCTGCGGACGCCAAGTACCGCTGAAGCGGCTCCTTGATCACTTGAAAAGATTCGATCCATGGACGCCAAAACTGGTTTCTTCTATCTGTTCTCGGTCGTGCTGCTGTTTGCAGCCTTCCGGGTCGTCACGGCGCGCAACCCCGTGCATGCCGTGCTCAACCTGATCCTGGCCTTCTCGCAGGCTGCCGGCATCTGGCTTCTGCTCAAGGCCGAGTTCCTGGGCGTGACCCTGGTGCTGGTCTACCTGGGCGCCGTGATGGTGCTGTTCCTGTTCGTGGTGATGATGCTGGACATCCGCATCGACGCCGTGCGCCAGGGGTTCTGGAAGCATTTCCCCTTCGCTGCCCTGATCGGTGCACTGATTGCCTTTGAAATGGGCATGGTGCTGATGGGCGGCTTCAGCGGCGTCGAGGAGCCCAAGGCCATTGCAGCCACGGTCAACGCTGCCGGCCAGACCGTGCAGTACTCCAACACCCAGGCCCTGGGCAAGCTGCTGTACACCGAATACCTGTACCCCGTCGAGATCGCTGCCGTGATCCTGCTGGTGGCCATGATTGCCGCCATCGCCCTGACCCTGCGCAAGCGCAAGGACAGCAAGGCAGTGAACCCGGCCCAGCAGATCCGTGTGCGCGCAAAGGATCGCCTCGAGCTGGTCAAGGTGCCGGTCACCCAGGCGCCGCAGGCACCGGCCGCCGAGGCAACCCCCGCCGTGGAGACAAAAGCATGACGTTGACTTTGGGCCATTATTTGACGCTGGGCGCCATGCTGTTCGCGCTCTCCGTCGTTGGCATTTTTCTGAACCGCAAGAACCTGATCGTGCTGCTGATGGCCATCGAGCTGATGCTCCTGGCCGTCAACACCAACTTCGTGGCGTTCTCCAGCTATCTGGGTGACATGCACGGCCAGGTGTTCGTGTTCTTCATCCTGACAGTGGCAGCCGCCGAGTCGGCCATCGGTCTGGCGATCCTGGTGCTTCTGTTCCGCAACAAGACCAGCATCAATGCGGAAGATCTCAACTCCCTCAAGGGTTGAGTCCGCCGTAACTTGCAAGGTTCTTAAGAATGAGTCAAACACTCTCTGCATCCATGCTCCTGGCGGTGCCGCTGGCACCGCTGGCGGGCTCCGTGCTCGCGGGCATCTGGGGCACGGCCTTCGGCGGCAACAAGATCGGTCGCGGCGGCAGCCATACCCTCACCATCGCGGGCGTGCTGATCGCCTTCATCCTGTCGGCCATCACGTTCAACAGCGTGATCTTCGACGGCGCGCGTTTCGACCAGTCCATCTATACCTGGATGGAAATCGGCGGCCTGAAGATGGAGGTCGGTTTCCTGATCGACAGCATCACGGCCATGATGATGTGCGTGGTGACCTTCGTGTCGCTGATGGTGCACATCTACACCATCGGCTACATGCAGGAAGATGACGGCTACAACCGTTTCTTCTCCTACATCTCGCTGTTCACCTTCTCCATGTTGATGCTCGTCATGAGCAACAACCTGCTGCAGCTGTTCTTCGGCTGGGAAGCCGTGGGCCTGGTGTCCTACCTGCTGATCGGCTTCTACTACAACAAGCCCACGGCCATCTTCGCCAACATGAAGGCCTTCCTGGTCAACCGTGTGGGTGACTTCGGCTTCATCCTGGGCATCGGCCTGATCGCTGCCTACACCGGCACCATGAACTACGGCGAGATCTTCGCCAAGCTGCCCGAGATCCAGAACACCCTGCTGCCGGGCACCGGCTGGCTGCTGGTGACGGTGACGGCCATCTGCCTGTTCATCGGCGCCATGGGCAAGTCGGCACAGTTCCCGCTGCACGCCTGGCTGCCCGATTCGATGGAAGGCCCGACCCCCATCTCGGCACTGATCCACGCCGCCACCATGGTGACGGCCGGCATCTTCATGGTCTCGCGCATGTCGCCGCTGTACGAGCTGTCGGACACGGCACTGAGCTTCATCCTGGTGATCGGCTCCATCACGGCGCTGTTCATGGGCGTGCTGGGCATCATCCAGAACGACATCAAGCGCGTGATCGCGTACTCCACGCTGTCGCAGCTGGGCTACATGACCGTGGCCCTGGGCGCCTCCGCCTACTCGGTGGCCGTGTTCCACCTGATGACCCACGCCTTCTTCAAGGCCCTGCTGTTCCTTGGCGCCGGCTCGGTGATCATGGGCATGCACCACAACCAGGACATCCGCTGGATGGGTGGCGTGCGCAAGTACATGCCCATCACCTGGATCACCTTCCTGCTGGGCAACCTGGCTCTGATCGGTACGCCGTTCTTCTCGGGCTTCTACTCGAAGGACGCCATCATCGAAGCCGTGCACGCCACGAACCTGCCGGGCGCAGGCTTCGCGAACTTCGCGGTGCTGGCCGGCGTGTTCATCACAGCCTTCTACTCCTTCCGCCTGTACTTCATCGTCTTCCACGGCAAGGAGCGCTACGACCAGAACCCGGACGCGCACCACGATGACCACCACGGTCACGATGACCATCATGCCCATGACGACCACCACGGCCATGGCCACGACGCCAAGCCGCACGAGTCGCCCCTGGTCGTGACCGGTCCGCTGATGCTGCTGGCCATCCCCTCGGTGGTGATCGGTGCCATCGCGCTGATGCCCATGCTGTTCGGTGACTTCTTCAAGGGCGTGATCCACGTCGATGGCGCAAAGCACGGCGCCATGGCTGAACTGGCCGAGAAAATCCACGGCTGGGTGCCCATGGCACTGCACGGCTTCACGGCCGCGCCGTTCTGGCTGGCACTGGCAGGCGTCGTCGTCTCCTACCTGTTCTACATGGTCAAGCCCGAAGTCCCTGCGGCCATCAAGTCGGCCATGCAGAAGATCGGTGTCTACCAGGCACTGGAAGGCAAGTACGGCGTGGACTGGGTCTACGAAAACATCTTCGCCCGTGGTGCACGCGCCTTCGGCAGCTTCTTCTGGAAGGTCGGCGACCAGGCCATCATCGATGGCGCCATCGTCAACGGTTCGTGGAAGCTCATCGGCCACATCGGCCAGTGGGTGCGCAAGCTGCAGTCGGGCTATCTCTATCACTACGCGTTGGTCATGCTGCTGGGCGTGTTCGCTCTCATGACGTATTTCGTGTGGCTCAACAAGTAGTAGAGGAAGAACAAAAATGCATTGGTTGAGTCTTTCAATCTGGGTGCCGATCGCATTCGGCGCCCTCCTGCTGGCCCTGGGCCGCGAGGACCAGGTCAAGGCAGTGCGCTGGCTGGCCCTGGTCGGCGCCCTGGCCGGCCTGGCGGTCACGCTGCCGCTGATCCAGCAGTTCGACAACAGCACGGCTGCGATGCAGTTCGTGGAGAAGGCGCTGTGGATCGAGCGCTTCAACATCTACTACCACCTGGGCGTGGATGGCATCTCGTTCTGGTTCGTGCCGCTGACGGCCTTCATCACCGTGATCGTCGTGATCGCGTCGTGGGAAAACATCACCGAGCGCGTGAACCAGTACATGGGCGCGTTCCTGATCCTGTCCGGCCTGATGGTCGGCGTGTTCAGCGCACTGGACGGCCTGCTGTTCTACGTGTTCTTCGAAGCCACGCTGATACCGATGTACCTGATCATCGGTATCTGGGGCGGACCCAACCGCATCTATGCGGCCTTCAAGTTCTTCCTGTACACGCTGATGGGTTCGCTGCTGACCCTGATCGCGATCATCTATCTGTACACCCAGTCCGGTGGCAGCTTCGAGATCCTCGACTGGCACAAGCTGCCGCTGTCCATGACGGCACAGACGCTGATCTTCTTCGCCTTCTTCGCGGCCTTCGCCGTGAAGGTGCCGATGTGGCCGGTGCACACCTGGCTGCCCGACGTGCACGTGGAAGCGCCCACCGGCGGCTCCGCCGTGCTGGCTGCCATCATGCTGAAGCTCGGTGCCTACGGTTTCCTGCGCTTTTCCATGCCCATCGCCCCTGATGCATCGCACAAGTGGGCCTGGCTGGTCATCGCGCTGTCGCTGGTCGCCGTGATCTACGTGGGCGTGGTCGCCCTGGTGCAAAAGGACATGAAGAAGCTGGTGGCCTACTCGTCCGTGGCCCACATGGGCTTCGTGACCCTGGGCTTCTTCATCTTCAACCCGCTGGGCGTTGCCGGCGGCATCGTGCAGATGATTGCCCACGGCTTCGTGTCGGGCGCCATGTTCCTGTGCATCGGCGTGCTCTACGACCGCGTGCACTCGCGTGAAATCGCCTCCTACGGCGGCGTGGTCAACACCATGCCCAAGTTCGCGGCCTTCGCACTGCTGTTCGCCATGGCCAACTGCGGCCTGCCCGCAACGGCCGGCTTCGTGGGCGAGTGGATGGTGATCCTGGGTGCCGTCCAGTACAACTTCTGGATCGGCCTGGGCGCTGCCACGGCGCTGATCTTCGGCGCCGCCTACACCCTGTGGATGTACAAGCGCGTCTACCTGGGTCCGGTCACCAACGACAATGTGCGCGGCCTGACCGACATCGGCAACCGCGAGTTCCTGATGCTGGGTCTGCTGGCCATCGCCGTGCTGTACATGGGTCTGTATCCCAAGCCCTTCACTGACGTGATGGATGTGTCCGTGGCCGAGCTGCTCAAGCATGTGGCCATGAGCAAGCTGCAGTGACCAGACTGAAACGAGAGAATCGAGATGATTGACAACATCAGCTGGCTGGCCATCTATCCGGAGATCCTTCTCCTGGTCATGGCCTGCGTGATCGCCCTGGTGGACCTGGGCGTCAAAAGCCCGCGCCGCACGGGCACCTATGTTCTGACGCTGCTGACCCTGGGCGTGGTGGCCGTGCTGCAAGGCATGTACGCCTCCAGTGGCAACACCTTCTATGGCTGGGGCAACATGGTGGTCTCCGACGCCATGGGCAACTGGCTCAAGTGCTTCGCCACCGTGGCCATGATGGTCACCCTGGTCTACGGCCGCCCCTACGCCGCCGACCGCGACATGCTGCGCGGCGGCGAGCTGTTCACGCTGGCCATGCTCGCGCTGCTGGGCATGTTCATCATGATCTCGGGCAACAACTTCCTGGTCATCTACCTGGGCCTGGAGCTGCTGACGCTGTCCAGCTACGCCCTGGTGGCCCTGCGCCGCGACCACACGGCGTCGGTCGAGGCCGCGATGAAGTACTTCGTGCTCGGCGCCATGGCCAGCGGTTTCCTGCTGTACGGCATGTCCATGCTCTACGGTGCGACCGGCTCGCTGGACATCGGCCAGGTCTTCAAGGCCATCAACTCGGGCGAGATCAAGCACCAGGTGCTGGTGTTCGGCCTGGTCTTCGTGGTCTCCGGCCTGGCCTTCAAGCTGGGCGTGGTTCCCTTCCACATGTGGGTTCCCGACGTCTACCAGGGCGCCCCCACGGCCATCACCACCATGATCGGTGGCGCGCCCAAGCTGGCCGCCTTCGCCATCGTCATCCGCCTGCTGGTGGACGGCCTGCTGCCGCTGGCCATCGACTGGCAGCAGATGCTGGCGGTGCTTGCCATTGCCTCGCTGCTGGTCGGCAACCTGGCCGGCCTGCAGCAGACCAACCTCAAGCGCATGCTGGCCTACTCGACCATCTCGCAGATGGGCTTCGTGCTGCTGGGCCTGATGTCGGGTGTGGTGGATGGCAAGGTCGATCCGGCCACCATCGAGAACGCCTACAGCTCGGCCATGTTCTACGTGGTGACCTACGTGCTGACCACGCTGGCCGCCTTCGGCGTGATCCAGCTGCTGGCCCGCGAAGGCTTCGAGAGCGAAGAGGTCGCCGACTTTGCCGGCCTCAACCAGCGCAGCCCGCTGTATGCCGGCGTGATGGCGATCTGCTTGTTCTCCATGGCCGGTATCCCCCCCTTGGTGGGCTTCTACGCCAAGCTGTCGGTGCTGCAGGCGCTCGTGGCATCGGGCCACAGCCTGTACATCGCGCTGGCCGTGTTTGCCGTGGTCATGTCGCTGATCGGCGCCTTCTACTACCTGCGCGTCGTCAAGGTCATGTACTTTGACGAACCCATCACCGCCACCAGCGTTTCCGCTTCGCTGGACGTGCGCGTGGTGCTGACCCTCAACGGCGCCCTGGTGCTGGGGCTGGGCCTTCTGCCGGGTGGCCTGATGGCCCTGTGCGCCGACGCCGTCGTGCGCGCCCTGGCTTCCTGATCCACTTTCCCGATGCGGGGCCCTGCACGCAGGGCTCCGCGGTGAGGACATCGGCTTGTCGCAAACCGCTTCGATCTGGCTCGTGATATTGGCTGCCCTTGTGGCAGCCAATTTGCCTTTCTTCAACGCCCGCTGGCTGCAGCTGGGGCCGCTGCGCGCCCAGCGCAAGCCGCTGGCCATGTGCCTGCTGGAGATGGTGCTGCTGTACTTCATCGTCGGCGGCGTGGCGCTGCTGCTGGAGCGCCGTGTGGGGCAGATCGCGCCCCAGGGCTGGGAGTTCTATGCCGTCACGGGAGCGTTGTTCCTGACGCTGGCCTTCCCCGGTTTCGTCTATCGTTTCCTGATTCACCGCCGCGGCTGAGGCTGCGGTGCCGGTTGTCTCATGGGTGGGGGTGCGTGATGAAAGTGCTCGACCTGCATTGCCCGCACGGCCATCTGTTCGAGGGCTGGTTCGCCTCGGAAGATGATTTCCAGGGCCAGCTGCAGCGCCAACTGGTGCTGTGCCCCGTCTGCGGCCACAGCGACATCACCAAGCGACTGAGCGCTCCCCGCATCAATCTTGGCGCCAAGCCAGCAGCCTCGCCCCCGACTGCGGCGGCTGAGCCTGCTGCAGCCGCCTCGGCTGCCAGTGCGGCAGCCGTTCCCTCACCTTCCATGCCGCCCCAGGCGCGCGAGCAGCTGCAGGCCATGCAGGCCGCCTGGCTGAAATGGTCGCGCCAGGTGGCGCAGCAGACCGAGGACGTGGGCGAGCGCTTTGTCGATGAAGCCCGCCGCATGCACTATGGCGAGACGGACGAGCGTGCCATCCGCGGCAAGGCCAGTCCCGAGCAGGCCATGCAATTGCTGGATGAAGGCATTGCCGTCCTTCCATTGGCCTTGCCCGAAGGCAGCAAGGAAACGCTGCAGTAAGTGGCGACTGGCACTTGCTGTCTTGGCGACGACAATTGCCCGCATTGCAATGGATCGGCAATTTCCAGGCCAGGCCTTTGCTTGTTGCTATTGATTGAGTAGCGCTTCAACTGACTTTGTCGCCCTTCAATTGAAGAGGCGACAAACTCAAGCATATCCGCGGCTTTTCGCATAGTGACTGAGCAGGCCACAGGGAGATTGCCGACCTGGGTGTTTCCCGTAAGGCAGCGGACATTGGCAGCTGCCTTGTAAGTCGCAAAAAGGGTAGTTTGCTATCGCTTTGGAAGCGCTCTGGCCTTCCGTGTGGGCCGCGCCGGGCCGAGATGCTGGAGAACCCTAGGCCCTGCCCGTCACCGCGGGACCTTACAGCCCCGTGTGTGCTTGATTATTTTAAGTGTGAGTGGTTGCTTCTATTGTTTGCGAAGACCAGGCTTGATGCGTCATGCTGCAGTGCGGGGCAGGGCCTGTGCTTAGGAGCACCTACGTAGGCGTTTTCCCGCTGCGGTGCACAACGTCGGCAAGCCTACGATGCGTCCGACCCTGCACAACGCCCGCCAGAGCCTCTGGCGACGCGTTGGGGGGCTGGCAGCATCAACGGAGCAGGCGAAGCGCACATGAGCGACGTTATTCTCGAAACCCGGAACCTGACCAAAGAGTTCAAGGGATTTACGGCGGTGAGCAAGGT
Source organism: Delftia sp. Lp-1 (assembly GCF_020523835.1). Classification (NCBI taxonomy): domain Bacteria; kingdom Pseudomonadati; phylum Pseudomonadota; class Betaproteobacteria; order Burkholderiales; family Comamonadaceae; genus Delftia; species Delftia sp. Lp-1. The sequence continues at coordinate 1,003,680 of NZ_JAJALJ010000001.1, forward strand.
GGACCTTTCGGTGCGCCGTGGCTCCATCCATGCCTTGATCGGCCCCAATGGCGCAGGCAAGACCACCTGCTTCAATCTGCTGACCAAGTTCCTGGAGCCCACCTCCGGCACCATCCGTTTCAATGGCGAGGACATCACGCGGGAAGCACCGGCGCAGATTGCGCGCCGTGGCGTGATCCGGTCCTTCCAGATCTCGGCCGTGTTCCCGCATTGCACGCTGCTGGAGAACGTGCGCATCGGCCTGCAGCGCAAGCTGGGCACGGAGTTCCATTTCTGGCGCAGCGAGAAGAGCCTGTCGCAGCTCAATGACCGCGCCATGCAGTTGCTGGCCGAAGTGGGCCTGCAGGATCTGGCCGATGAGGTCACGGTCAACCTGCCCTATGGCCGCAAGCGCGCGCTGGAGATTGCCACCACGCTGGCCATGGAGCCCGAGCTGATGCTGCTGGACGAACCCACGCAGGGCATGGGCCACGAAGACGTGGACCGCGTGACCCAGTTGATCAAGAAGGTCTCGGCCGGCCGCACGATTCTCATGGTGGAGCACAACATGAAAGTGATCTCCACCATTGCCGACCGCATCACGGTGCTGCAGCGCGGCGCCGTGCTGGCCGAGGGGCCGTACGAGGAAGTTTCGCGCAACCCGCAAGTGATGGAAGCGTATATGGGCACCACCGACGGCCAGTTGCAGGGAGCGCATTGAGATGACTGCACCGGCATTGGAAATCAAGGGCCTGCAGGCCTGGTATGGCGAATCCCATGTGCTGCACGGCATGGACCTGGTGGTCCAGCCCGGCGAGGTGGTCACGCTGCTGGGGCGCAACGGCGCGGGCCGCACGTCCACGCTGCGCGCCATCATGGGTCTGACGGGCGCGCGCAAGGGCTCGATCAGGATCAATGGCGTGGAAGCCATCCACATGCCCACGCACCGCATTGCCCACCTGGGTGTGGGCTACTGCCCTGAAGAGCGCGGCATCTTCTCCAGCCTCTCGTGCGAAGAGAACCTGATGCTGCCGCCGCCGCTCAAGACCGGCCAGCCGGGCATGAGCGTGGATGAGATCTACGCCATGTTCCCCAACCTGGCCGAGCGCCGCCACAGCCAGGGCACGCGCCTGTCGGGAGGCGAGCAGCAGATGCTGGCGGTGGCGCGCATCCTGCGCACGGGCGCGCGGCTGCTGCTGCTCGACGAAATCTCGGAAGGCCTGGCACCCGTCATCGTGCAGGCGCTGGCCCGCATGATCACCATGCTGCGCACCAAGGGCTACACCGTGGTCATGGTGGAGCAGAACTTCCACTTCGCGGCGCCGCTGGCCGACCGTTTCTACGTGGTCGAGCACGGCCATGTGGTCGAGCGTTTCGGGGCGTCCGAGCTGCAGGCCAAGATGCCCGTGCTCAACGAGCTGCTGGGCGTTTGACCCGGATATCCATCGTGGCCGGCGCCTGGGGCTCGCCGGCTGCATTCCTGCCATGGCCCTGTGACAAAAACCCAAGACATCAACGCGAAGGAGACACCAATGAAAGCAAAACTGACCGCACTGTCGTGCATGCTGGCTGCGGCCGGCCTGGCCAGCCCGCTTGCCATGGCACAGGAGAAGGTGAAGATCGGCTTCGTGACCGACATGTCCAGCCTGTATGCGGACGTGGAAGGCAAGAACGCCGTCACCGCCATGCAGATGGCCATCGATGATTTCGGCGGCAAGGTGCTGGGCCAGCCCATCGAGCTGCTGAGCGCCGACCACCAGAACAAGGCCGACATCGCCGCCTCCAAGGTGCGCGAGTGGGTGGACACGCAAGGTATCTCGCTGGTGTTCAGCGGCACCAACTCCGGCACGGCCCTGGCGGTGTCGCAGGTGGCCAATGAGAAAAAGCGCGTGCACTTCAACAGCGGTGCGGGTTCCTCGGCACTGACCAACGAGCAGTGCAATCCCTACACCGTGCACTACGCCTATGACACCGTGGCCCTGGCCAAGGGCACGGGTACGGCCGTGGTCGAGCGCGGCGGCAAGGACTGGTTCTTCCTGACGGCCGACTACGCCTTCGGCCACGCGCTGGAGAACGACACCACGGCCGTGATCAAGGCCAAGGGCGGCAAGGTGGTGGGCGGCGTCAAGCACCCGCTCAATGCCTCGGACTTCTCGTCCTTCCTGCTGCAGGCGCAGGCCTCCAAGGCCCAGATCCTGGGCCTGGCCAACGCCGGTGGCGACACCATCAACGCCATCAAGGCGGCCAAGGAATTCGGCATCAACAAGAGCATGAAGACCGTGGGCCTGCTGGTGTTCCTGACCGACATCCACAGCCTGGGCCTGAAGAACACCGAAGGCATGCAGTTCACCACCAGCTGGTACTGGGACCAGAACGATGCCACGCGCAAGTTCGGCGAGCGCTTCTTCGCCAAGACCAAGCGCATGCCCACCTCCATCCAGGCTGCCGACTACTCGGCCGTGACCAGCTACCTCAAGGCCGTGCAGGCCGTGAAGTCCACGGATGCCGACAAGGTCATGGCCTACCTCAAGAGCACGCCCATCGACGACTTCTACGGCAAGGGCTCGATCCGTCCCGATGGCACCTTCGCCCACGACATGTACCTGGTCGAGGTCAAGAAGCCCGCCGAGTCCAAGAAGCCCTGGGACTACCTGAAGGTCGTGGCCACGCTGCCCGCCGACCAGGTCTGGACCACCAAGGCCGAGACCAAGTGCGCGCTGTGGAAGTAACGCTGCGCCGCCACTGACCCCCAACCGCCACCCGGCCAACCACGACAGCTGCATCCCATGGAAATCTTTGGTGTTTCCCTGCCAGGCCTGATGAGCCAGCTCCTTCTGGGGCTGGTCAACGGCTCGTTCTACGCCATCCTCAGCCTGGGGCTGGCGGTGATCTTCGGCCTGCTCAACGTGATCAACTTCGCCCACGGCGCGTTGTTCATGCTGGGCGCCATGGTCACCTGGATGGCCATGAGCTACTTCAACATCAACTACTGGGTGATGCTGGTGCTGTCGCCGTTGCTGGTGGGCCTGCTGGGCGTGCTGATCGAGCGCTTTTTATTGCGCTGGATCTACAAGCTCGACCACCTCTACGGCCTGTTGCTGACCCTGGGCCTGTCGCTGCTGATCGAGGGCTTGTTCCGCTCGGTCTACGGCGTCTCGGGCCTGGGCTACGACACGCCCGAGCTGCTGGAAGGCGCGACCAACCTGGGCTTCATGATCCTGCCCAACTACCGCGCCTGGGTGGTGCTGGCCTCCATCGTGGTCTGCGTGGCCACCTGGTTCATGATCGAGAAGACGCGCATCGGCGCCTACCTGCGGGCCGGCACCGAGAACCCGCGCCTGGTCGAGGCCTTCGGCGTCAACGTGCCCGTGATGATCACGCTGACCTATGCCTTCGGCGCGGCGCTGGCGGCGTTTGCCGGCGTGCTGGCGGCGCCCGTCTACCAGGTCACGCCGCTGATGGGGCAGAACCTCATCATCGTGGTCTTCGCCGTGGTGGTGATCGGCGGCATGGGCTCCATCATGGGCTCCATCCTCACCGGCCTGGGCCTGGGCGTGATCGAGGGCCTGACCAAGGTCTTCTGGCCCGAGGCTTCGTCCACCGTGGTGTTCTTCATCATGGTCATCGTTTTGCTCATCCGCCCCGCCGGCCTGTTCGGCAAAGAGAAATAACAAGAACGAGGACAAGGGGCCGACCACATGAAATCCAAGACTCTCGTTCAACGCATCGCCCCCTGGGGCTATGGCCTGCTGCTGCTGGGCCTGCTGGCGGCGCCCATGTTGGGTGCCTACCCGGTGTTCGTGATGAAGCTCATGTGCTTCGCACTGTTCGCCTCGGCCTTCAACCTGCTGCTGGGCTACACGGGCCTGCTGTCCTTCGGCCACGCGGCCTTCCTGGGCGGCGCGGCCTATGTGACGGGCTATGCCATCAAGGGCTGGGGCTTCACGCCCGAGCTGGCCATGCTGGCCGGCACGGCCGGGGGCGCGCTGCTGGGGCTGATCTTCGGCTGGCTGGCCATCCGCCGCCAGGGCATTTATTTCTCGATGATCACGCTGGCGCTGGCCCAGATGCTGTTCTTCGTGTGCCTGCAGGCGCCCTTCACGGGCGGCGAGGACGGACTGCAGGGCGTACCGCGCGGCAAGCTGTTCGGCCTCATCGACCTGACCAGCGACCTGACCATGTACTACGTCACGCTGGTCATCGTGGTCCTGGCCTTCCTGCTGATCGTGCGCACCATCCACTCGCCCTTCGGCCAGGTGCTCAAGGCCATCAAGGAGAACGAGCCGCGCGCAACCTCGCTGGGCTATGACGTGGCGCGCTTCAAGCTGCTGGCCTTCGTGATCTCGGCCGCGCTCACGGGCCTGGCCGGTTCGCTCAAGACCGTGGTGCTGGGCTTTGCCACGCTGTCGGATGTGCACTGGACCACCTCCGGCCACGTGATCCTGATGACGCTGATGGGCGGCCTGGGCACGCTGTCCGGCCCCATCCTGGGCTCGGCCGTGGTGGTCATGCTGGAGAACAAGATCGGCGAGTTCGGCAGCTTCCTGCAGCGCCTCACGGGCGTGGAGTGGTTCTCCACGCTGGGCGAGTCGGTGACCATCGTCACCGGCCTGATCTTCGTGGTCTGCGTGCTGCTGTTCCGCAAGGGCATCATGGGCGAGCTGATCGCCTGGCTGCAGAAAAAGCGTACTCCTTGAGAGCCGGGTTGGGACGGTTTCAAGGGGGTGGGCTACGTGCCCATGCTCTTGACTGCTATAGCTACAACTGCAGCGGCCGGGCGTAGCCCGTCATCTCCAGGTATCCCTGACCGGCTCGCGCCTCCTGGCCCGGGCCGGTGGGCTTTTGGAGGCTGCACAGGCCCTCCCAGTAGATGGCGCCGGTGGAGGCGCTGCTGTCCAGCTCCTGGTCATCGACCAGGGCGTTCACGGTGAAGCGGCCAGCGGGCGTGTCCACCTGCCATTGCACGGGGTAGCGCGCGCCGCTGGCGGGGCTGCTCCAGTGGCGCAGCGGTGTGAACCGAACGGCATCGTGGGCGAAGACCTGTACCTTGCCATCGGCGCCGCGCAGCGAGCCACCTGCCCACAGCGCGCTGCCATCGCCCCGGCGCACTCTGAAGGCCGTGAGCGCACCGCCGTCGAACAGGTTCATGCCTATCCAGTCCCAGCCCACGGCCTCGGGGTGCATCAGGGCCTGGCTCCATTCATGGTCCAGCCAGGCGCGGTTGTCACCGGGTTCGCGCGCGGCTTCGATCTCCATGCGCTGGCCTGCCAGCTCCAGCGTGCCGCTCACCTGCAGTTGCGGGCGGCTGTAGTAGTAGCTGGCCTGCTCGGGCTCCGGCCCCTTGCGCGAGAGGCCGGCGCGGCCCTGCAGCAGCGGGTGCTCGCGGGTCTCGAAGCGCAGGTCCAGTGCGAATGCGGTGCTGCGTATGCGGGTGGTGTAGCGTTCGGCCTCGCCGTTACCGGTGTCTTCATCGGTGCGCTGCAGCGACCAGTCCTGCAGCCGCACGTCGGCATCGGCCTCGCTGGCCCGGGCAATGCCAAAGCCTGTGCGCGCTATGCGCTGGTCGTGGTGCAGGCGGGCGGCCTGCACATCGCACAGCGCCGCATGGGCAAACAGCAGCTGGCGCGCCGCGAAGGCAGAGCGCAGCTCCTGCGTGGCCTGTACGCGCGACCGGAAGAAGGTGATCTGGAAACCCCAGGCCCGGCCTGCCGCGCGTGCCTGGCCGGTGATGTACCACCACTCGGTGCGCAGCCCGGGATGGCTGCCATGGTCGCGCGGGAAGACCAGCGTGCGTGGCGGCAGTGCCTGGGCGGGCAGTCCTGCCGCCCCCAGGCCCAGGCCTGCAGCCAGGCCCAGCAGATGGCGGCGGGGCAGGGGCATCATGGATCAGCTTTGCAACTGCGCGATGCGCGCCTGGGCCGGCCCGCAGTCGCCGATGCGCTGCATCACCCAGTCCGCATCATGGTAGGTGGGCAGGTAGCGCTCGCCCGCATCGCACAGCAGCGAGAGGATGGAGCCCTGCTCGCCGCGCTGGCGCATCTCGCTGGCCAGCCTGAGCATGGCCACGTAGTTGGTGCCCGTGGAAGGCCCCACGCGCCGGCCCAGCAGTGCGGACAGGCTGCGCATGGCGGCCAGGGAATCGCAGTCCGCCACCTCCTCCATGCGGTCCACCAGGGTGCGCACAAAGCTGGGCTCCACGCGCGGGCGGCCGATGCCCTCGATGCGCGAGCCCGGCGCGGTGAGGGTGGAATCGCCCGTGCGGTGGTAGGCGGCGAACACCGAGCCCTCTGGGTCGGCCACGCAGATGCCCGTGGCATGGCGCTGGAAACGCACGTAGCGGCCAATGGTGGCGCTGGTGCCGCCCGTGCCCGCGCCCACCACGATCCAGCGCGGCACGGCATGGCGCTCGCGCCGCATCTGGGTGAACATGCTCTCCGCAATATTGTTGTTGCCACGCCAGTCGGTGGCGCGCTCGGCATAGGTGAACTGGTCCATGTAGTGGCCGCCGGTCTGCGCGGCCACGGCGCGTGCCTCGTCGTAGACCTGGCCTGCGCTGTCCACCAGATGGCAGCGACCGCCGTAGAACTCGATCAGCGCAATCTTCTCGGCCGAGGTGCTGCGCGGCATCACGGCCACGAAGGGCAGGCCCAGCAGGCGCGCGAAATACGCCTCGCTCACGGCCGTGGAGCCGCTCGATGCCTCGACGATGGTCGAGCCCTCATGCACCCAGCCATTGCACAGCGCATAGAGAAACAGCGAGCGCGCCAGCCGGTGCTTGAGGCTGCCCGTGGGGTGGGTGGATTCGTCCTTGAGGTAGAGGTCGATCCCCAGGTCGGCAAAGCCGGGCAGGGGCAGCGGGATCAGGTGCGTGTCGGCACTGCGCTGGTAATCGGCCTCGATGCGGTTGATGGCCTCGTGCAGCCAGGAAGAGGTGGTGTGCGGCATGGCGGCCATTGTCGCAGGCTGCCCTGCCCACGCGGCTACAGGCCGTAGAACGGGCGGTTGGCCTCGATGCGTGTCTGCTCGCTGGCGGGGTAGCGGCGTTCGGCCAGCAACTGCTGCAGCGCGGCGCGGCCCAGGTCGCGCAGCGGGGTGTAGAAGGCGCTGACGGCCAGCTCGTCCAGCGCGCGCCAGGCATAGACCTGGGCGTCGATGAACAGGATGTCCTCGGCCGGGCGCGGCAGCGCGGCGGCCTGGCGCGCATAGAGGCAGGCCAGGGCGAACTCGGACCGCTCGCGGTGGTAGCGCGCCAGCTCGCACAGGGGCTCGGCCCGCTGCGGTCGCGCGGCATAGGCGGTGAGATAGGCCTCGCGCACGGCGGCTGGCTCGGCGCCCGAGCGCTCCAGCAGCACGCCGATCTGGAACAACGCAAACCACTGCTCCTCGGCCCAGCCGCCCATGGCGGCGCGCTGCCGGTACCAATGCAGGCTGGACTCGATCTGGCCCGCGTCGCGGTGGCTTTGCGCCAGATAGAACACGTTGCGCGTGTTGCCGGGCTGCTCGCGCACGGCCTTCTCGAGCACAGCGATGTCGCGCAGGTAGGTCTGCGGGTCCCGGGCCCGCGCACCATCGTGCGAGACATCGATGAACGGCCCCGCCAGCATCTGCCAGGGCTGGTGCGCAGGCGCGGTCAGGTACTCGTGCAGCACGCCCTCCCAGCGCCAGTCCACGCGCGTGGCGATCAGCGCATTGCGCTGGTATTCGGTGCCCGCCATGTGGCAGGACAGCATGCAGCCGTCCGCCTCCAGCGCCGGCCATGCAAAGCCTTCGGGCATGCGCAGCTGCTCGTCGGCATCGATGAACAGCAGGTAGTCGCCGTGCGGCCGCGCCAACTTCAGCGCCTCGTTGCGGTTGTGGGCGAAGTCCACCCAGGGCCGCTCGTGCAGGCTGCCGGGCACGCCGGCCATGCATTCACGCACCAGGGCCTGCGTGCCATCGCTGGAGCCTGTGTCCACGATCACCCAATGGTCCACCCACGGCTTGACCGAGGCCAGGCAACGCGCGATCACCGGGGCCTCGTTCTTGACGATCATGTTCAGGCAGATGCGGGCAGCAGAGCCTGGGCGTTTGCGCGGCGTGGAACCAGGCATGGTGTGGCTTTGCGCGAGCCTATTGGCACGTCACACGGCAGTGCCCACGTCGGCGGACTGCGCTGCTGTGCTGAACATGCCTGCACTGAGGCACAGGGTGCGGAAGCGACGGGAGTGGATGCAGCAGGTGCGACGATCCAGGGTTCCTGTGATGTTTGGATGCATACCGATTCAGGGCGCCGAAAACTGCAGCGGCGCAGTGATGCTTGCCGGCAGACCTGCGTTGCTGAGAAGCGTCTCGACGAGAGGGAACACTGCCTGGTTGGAAGCACTTCCTGTGCAGTCGCCTGAAAGAATGTCCTCGGTGGATGTCACGTCAATGCCCAGGCTGGTCTGGCTTTGCGACAGCACCACGCCGTTGGCATTGGCACCGCTCAAGCTATAGGTCTTGTTGTTGACCTTGGCATAGACCAGCGTCTTGGCAAAGCGAGGGATGCCCTCCACCGACCCTCCTGACGCCATGTAGGGCGTGCCCGTGCAGTCGGGCGTGAGAAAGAACAGGTTGTTGTCGTTCTGGATACGGCCGTCGAAGCGCATTCTTAAGAAATGACGGGTCGAGGTAAGCACGCCGACGGTGCTGTAGTTGGCCGTGTTCATGTCGATCAACGTTCCCAATATGGCGCCGCTGTTGTCCCTGAGGGTGACGCCCCCCCCGCCTGCGGGGCCGGTGGGTCCAGTGGGCCCTGCATCGCCCGTGGCGCCCTGTATGCCCTGGATGCCTTGTGGGCCCATGGGCCCGATCTCCCCGGTCCCCGTGGCGCCGGTCGGTCCCATCGTGCCCTGAATGCCCTGCGGACCCGTGGGGCCGGCCGCTCCCGTGATGCCCGCGCCCGTGGGTCCTGTTGCTCCGGTGACACCGGTAGCACCTGTGGGTCCGGTCGGACCGGCTGCGCCCGTGGCGCCTGCAGGGCCGATGGTGCCCGTCGAACCTGTGGCCCCCGTGGCGCCTGTCGCTCCCGTGGCACCTCCACCCACGCCCGCCGCGCAATGCGTGAGCTGGCCAGAGACGCCATCAAAACACAGCAGCTGGTTGCCGGTGGCCGTATCGGCCGGCAGGGCCGGAACCAGTACCTCGCCGGTACGCTGCACCCGCAGCCGCTCGGCGCCCACGGAGTTCTTGATCACGAAATCGCCATTGGCTGGCAGGGTGATGGAGACATCGGCCGCGAGTGCTGCGGAGGTGTGCAGGCCTGCGCCCGCAAACATCGCAAGCAGCAGGGCCGGGACAGGGCGACGGTTCTGGTGCATGTCCGCTCCTCAGATGCGTGTGTTGCGGCGCTGGCGATTCAGGGCCATGCCGCCCAGCAACAGGCTCATCAGCATCAGCCCGTAGGTGCTGAGCGTGGGAATGCTGGCCGGAGCCGTCACTACGGGAGCGCCGATCTGCACGTTGCCCGGGATCGTACTTCCGCTGGGGTTGGACACCGTGGCCAAGGGGCCCAGCGTGACCACGGCCGTGCCGGGGCCGGAAGAGGTCAGCACCACCGGCTTGCCGGGGGCGCCCAGCGTCAGCGTGCCCAGCACCGTGAGATTGGTGCCCGCGGGAAGAACGATGGTCGGGGGCGTCGGGCCGGTGCTGATCAGCGTGAGGTCCTTCACGACGATGTTGCCGCTCAGTTGCAGGGTGGAGCCGGCTGCGCACGAGTCCGACAGCACCACGCTGCTGGTGCCCAGGTTCAACGGCACGGTGCTGGTGAGATCGCCGCTGACGTTGAGCTGGCCCCCGGCGCCGGTGACCGTCGCGCCGGTGTCGAAACTGAAGGACCCCGTGTCGAACGTCCCTGTGCCCAGTGTCAACTCGCCCTGCATGAGGACCGCCGTGCACGGCAGCTGGAACGAGCCGCCGGCCAGATCGATGCTGCCTCCCGCCGGAACGACCATCTGTCCCCACGCCGAGCCGCACAGCGCCGTGCCCAGGGCCAGCGACGCCGCCCAACGTTTTCCGAAACCTGCCATGAGTCCGATCTCCCGCGTACAGACGGCAATGCGCCTGTCTGATTTTTGTAGAGGCAGGCACCCCCGTGGATAGGGCGCAGCACTGCCGAAGTCGGGCGAATGATCAGATAGAAAATGATTCTCTTGTAAGAAAAATTAACAATTGATTATGCGTTTTCATTTTTAGCAGGCTATCGGTTTGCGCGGAGGGATGGGGTTTACCAATCCTCCTTGACCGCCAGCACCGCCTCGCGCCCTGCAGCCGCACGCCCGGCCAGCCAGGCCGTCAGCGTGCCTGCTGCGATCACGCTGGCAGCCAGCGCCAAAAGGCGGGGCCATGGCAGGGACAGCTCCATGGTCCAGTGAAAGCTTTGCGGATTCACCACGTGCACCAGGATCACGGCCACGCCCAGGCCCAGCAGGCTGCCGGCGATGGCGCCCGCCGTGGTCCAGGCCATGCCCTCGCCAGCCACCACGGCCAGGATGTCGCGCCGCGTCAGCCCCAGGTGGGCGAGCAGGCCGAATTCCTTGCGCCGTGCCAGCACCTGGGCGCTGAAGCTGGCCGCGATGCCGAACAGGCCGATGCCGATGGCCACGGCCTGCAGCCAGTAGGTCACGGCAAAGCTGCGGTCGAAGATGCGCATGGAGCGCTCGCGCAGCGCGCCGCTGCTGGCGAACTCCAGTGCCTGCGCGGCGCCCGGCCCGGCCATCAGCGACTGGATGTGCGCCTGCAACCGCTGCACCGCGGCCGTGTCGTCGCCGTCCGGCCAGATGGCGATTTCGGTGGGGCCTGCCGTGGTGGCGCTGCCGTCGGCAAGCCGTTGGTAGTCATCCCAGTCCATGGCGATGGCGCCGAACTGGCGCACATAGTCGCGCCAGATGCCGGCCACAAACACGCGGGAATCTTCGGACGGCAGGGCCTGGGCCAGCAGCGGCCACTCCTGGCCCGGCCGCACGCCATAGAGTTGGGCCACGGCTTCACTGACATAGACGGGCGTGCTGCCAGCGGGCGCTTGCACGGGGCCTTGTATCCACGGCAGTTGCTGGCCCTGGGGGCCATGCAGCGGGCGCAGCAGCAGGCTGACGGCGGGGCGATCCGGGCTGAGCCACAGGCTGGTGCTGCGCATGGGCTGGGCGCGCTGCACGCCAGGCAGGGCGGCAATGCGCGCGGCCAGATCGGCGGGCAGGGACGCGGCATCGGCACGGCCTGCGCTGCCGGCCGTGCGCAGGTACAGCGGGGCGGGCAGCACGGCGTCCAGCCAGGCGATCATGCTGTCCCTGAAGCTGGCCACCATCACGGTCAGCGCCACGGCCAGGCTCAGGCTGGCCACCACGCCGCCCACGGCCACCGTGGTGCTGCGGCGCATGCGCCGTGCGCGCTCCACGGGCAGCAGGGCCAGCGGCTGGCGCAGCAGCGATTGCGGCACCAGGCGCAACAGCTGGCCCAGCAACCAGGGCAGGGCGGCCATGCCGCCCAGCAGCAGCAGGGCCACGGCGGCATAGGCTGCGAGGGGGATGCCGGCCACGGGCGGCGCAAAGGCCAGGGCCACGCTGGCCGCCATCAGCAGCAGGGCCGGCAGGCCGCGCGCCGCGCGTTCGGAGCCCGCGCCCTGGCCCTTGAGCGTGGCCGCAGGCGGCAACTCCATGGCCTGGCGCGCCGGCCACCAGCCGCCAGCCACGGTGGCGGCCACGCCCAGCAGTCCAAAAGTCAGCGCGGCGCTGGCGCTCCACTGCAGCGCGGGCTGCACGCCTGCAAAGTAGCCGCCGCCCAGGTCACCGCCCAGCAGGTGCAGGGCCAGCCAGGCCAGGCCCGCGCCCAGCGCAATGCCGGCCGCGCTGCCCACCATGCCCAGCAGCAGCGCTTCCAGCAGCACCAGGCCCAGGCGCTGGCGCGGCGTCAGTCCCAGCACGGCCAGCAGGGCGAACTGCGGCGCGCGCTGGGCCACGCTGAGCGCCAGCACCGAGAACACCAGGAACGCCCCCGTGAACAGCGCCACCAGGGCCAGCACCGTCAGGTTGACGCGGTAGGCGCGCGACATCTCGGCAATGCGCTGCTGGTCGTCGCCGGGGCGGCTGGCCAGGGCCTGGGCGGGCCAGTCGGGCAGGCGGCGCAGCTCGGCCAGCAGGGACTCGCGCGTGGCGCCTTCGGCCAGCAGCACATCAATGCGGTCCACCTGGCCCCAGCGCTGCAGGCTGTCCTGCAGCGCGCCGATGTCCATCACGGCCAGTGGCGGGCCGGATGCGGCCACGGTGCCCGCGATGCGCAGGGTCTGCGCGCGCCCGCCCAGTTGCCATGGCAAGGGCGTGTGCCGCGCCTGCTCCGGCGTCAGGCCCAGGGCTTCGAGTGCCGTTGCATTGAGGAAGACCGCATCGGGCGCGAACAGGTCCAGCCGCCCGCCGCCATCGAACAGCCGGGGCATGAGCGCAGGCGCCACGGGCGCCAGCCGCAGCGCATCGCCGCCCAGCACGCGCAACTGCACCGGCGTGGCGGTGCCGGCCAGGGCCGTGGCTTCGATCCAGGGGGCGGCCAGGCTGACCTGGGGCTGCTGCGCAACACGGCCATACAGCGATTCGGGCAAGCCGCCCTGCATGGCTCGCAGCTCCAGGTCCGGCTGGCCGCTGACCGTGCGCACGGCGCGCGAGAACTCATCCAGCGCGGACTGGTTGATCACATGCACGGCAAAGCCCAGGGCCACGCCCAGCATGATGGCCACCAGGGCGGTGGCGGTGCGCCAGGGATGCTGGCGCAGCTCCTGCCAGGAAAAGGTGCGAAGCAGGGCGAGCATGGGCGGGCGATCTTTGGCGCTAGGCGGGCTGCATGCCCTGTGCGGTCAGGCGCAGCACGCGGTCGGCACGGCGCGCGGCCTCGATGGAGTGCGTGACCAGCACCAGGGCGGCCTGGTGTTCCCGGGTCTGCTGCAGCAGCAGTTCCATGACCTGTGCGGCCGTGCCGGGGTCCAGGTTGCCGGTGGGCTCGTCGGCCAGCAGCAGGGCCGGGCCGTGGACCAGGGCGCGTGCAATGGCCACGCGCTGCAGCTGGCCGCCGCTGAGCTGCCAGGGCAGGCGCTGCTCCAGCCCCTGCAGCCCGACGGCCTGCAGCAGTTGCTGCACGCGCTGGCGGCCCGCCGCATCCAGCCGCTGCAGCAGCATCAGCGGCAGGGCCACGTTGTGCCAGACATCCAGATGGGGCAGTACATGGAAGGCCTGGAACACGAAGCCCACATGGCTGCGCCGCCACAGCGCACGGCCGGTTTCATCCAGGGCCGACAGGTCCTGGCCTTCGTGCAGCACGCGGCCCTGCTGCCACTCATCGAGCCCGGCCAGGCAGTTGAGAAAGGTGGACTTGCCCACGCCCGAGTCACCCACGATGGCCACGAACTCGCCGCGCGCCACGCTGCAGTCCACGTTCTCGAAGACGGCGGTTTCCGTGCCGCCGTCGTTGCGGTAGCGCCGCGCCAGGCCCTGGACCTGAAGCAGCGGCGGCTGAGTCAGCGGCGTGTTGTCCCGGGGCGCGGCAGTCATGAAGGCGGTTTCCTGTTCAGCCGCTGCGGGCCTGGTTTGCTGCAGCCACCACGGCCATCGCTGCCTGCAGCAGTTGCTGCTGGGCATCGGGCGCATCGCAGGCAATGGCATGGCGGGCTGGCATGCTGCGCAGCCAGGTGATCTGGCGCTTGGCCAGCTGGCGCGTGGCGGCAATGCCGCGTTCGCGCAGCGAGTTCATGGAGTACAGGCCGTCCAGCGATTCCCAGGCCTGGCGGTAGCCCACGCAGCGGATGGAGGGCAGGTCCAGGTGCAGGTCGCCGCGCGCGCGCAGCTGCTGCACTTCGTCGATGAAGCCGGCGTCCAGCATGGCGTCGAACCGCTGGGCTATGCGCGCATGCAGCCAGGCGCGGTCCTGCGGCTCCAGCGAGAAGAAACCGCCGGGGCTGATCAGGCCCTGTGCCGCATCCTTGCCCGCCCGCGTATGAAAGCTGGACAGCGGCTTGCCCGACACCTGCCAGACCTCCAGCGCGCGCTGTATGCGCTGGCTGTCGGCCGGCGCCAGGCGTGCGGCCGTGGCGGGATCGACCTGGGCCAGCAGCGCATGCATGGCGGGCCAGCCGATCTGCGCGGCCTGGGCGTCCAGCCGCTCGCGCACGGCGGGGTCGGCGGCCGGCATGTCGTCAATGCCGTCCTGCAGGGCCTTGAAATACAGCATGGTGCCGCCCACCAGCAGCGGCAGGGCGCCGCGCGCGCGGATCTCGGCCACCAGGCGCTGCGTGTCCTGCACGAACTCGGCCGCGCTGTAGGCCTGCAGCGGGTCGCGGATATCGATCAGGTGATGGGGGCAGGCAGCCAGTTCTTCGGGCGTGGGCTTGGCCGTGCCGATGTCCATGCCGCGATAGACCAGGGCCGAGTCCACGCTGATGATTTCTGCGGCCTGGCCGCGTTCGGCCAGCAGCCTGGCCAGGGCCAGGGCGGCAGCGGTCTTGCCGGAAGCGGTGGGGCCGGCGATGGCCAGGCAGGGGAGCGGGGAAGCGGTTGACATTCGAGAAACGGGAACGCAGGAAAGTGGAATCAGCGGTGGCCATCGGCCCGGCCATGGCGGCGCACCAGCCCCCAGGCGACCAGGGCCGTGCACACGCCCCAGAACCAGATGCCGAAGGCCATGGGCCGGGTGGACTGGCCGTCCAGGTGCAGGCCCAGCCAGTGTCCCATGGCAAAGGCGATGAGCATCATGGTGAAGCCGTTCAGCGCCGAGGCCGTGCCCGCCGACTGCGGGAAGGGCGCGATGGCATTGCTCTGGCCGCAGGGCATGTGCACGCCATGGGCGATCTGGAAGATATAGAAGGGCAGGGCATAGGCCCAGAGGCTGCGCGCATCGGCCAGCGCCGCAATGCCGATGGCCGTGGCCGACAGCAGGCTGGCCAGCCCGGCAATCTGCACGGCGCGCCGCACATCCATGCGCTGCAGCAGCCAGCGGCACAGGAAGGTGCCCGCGATGTAGCACAGCGCATTGCTGCCCATCAGCAGGCCGTAGCCCGTGCGGCTCACGCCCAGCACATGGATATAGGTGAAGGAAGATGCGGCCAGGTTGGTGAACAGGGCCGCATAGGTGCAGCAGGTCAGCAACTGGTAGGACTGGAATCCCGGGTGGCGCACGATGGTGATCCAGTTGCGTGCCAGGGCCAGCGGCTGCAGCGCCGTGGGATTGGTGCGGGCCAGTGTCTCCGTGAAGCGCAGGGCCACCAGCAGCAGGGCCAGCGCACCCATCACGGCCTGGGCCAGCATGGTCGAGCGCCAGCCTAGCGAATCCACCAGCAGGCTGCCGCTGACGGGGCTCAGGAAGGCGATCACGCCCAGCCCGGTCAGCGCCTTGGACATGACCTGGGCGCCCAGGTGCGGCGCGAACAGGTCGCGCACCATGGCGCGCGCACACATCACGCCGGCGCCCAGCGATGCCCCCTGCAGCGCGCGCCAGGCGATCAGCGACTCCATGGTCTCGGCACTGGCGCTGCCCAGCGCGGCCAGCACGTAGATGGACATGCCCGCCAGCAGGATGGGCCGGCGCCCGAAGCGGTCGGACAGCGGCCCCCAGGCCAGCTGCGAGCAGCCGAAGGCCAGCAGGAACGCCGTCAGCGTGAGCTGCACCTGGGACACCTGGGTGGAGAAGGCCGCCTGTATCGACGGCAGGGCCGGCAGGTACAGGTCGGTGGCCAGCGGCTGCAGTCCCAGCAGCAGGCCGAGCAGGACGACGACCAGGACGGGGGACATGGCCGGCTGCGCTTGCGCGGCGGCGGGAGACAGGGGCGCTGACATAGGCGACCGAGGGTAGCAGAGAACAAGGGGTGCCGCTGTCCATGCTCCGGCGGTGCATATCCATCTGCGGATTGCGCAGTTGGGAACCGGCCGGGCCCTGCCTACATTGCATTGCAGAGGAATCAACCCGATCAACGCAACTGTGAACAAAGGACCGTAATGGCAACGCTGACCGCTTTCTCCTCCCTTCCCGCCGCGCTGCGCCAGGGGGCGTGCACCCTGCTGTGGGGCGTGGCCCTGGTCGGTGGTGCGGCCCATGCCAATGCGCCTGTGCCCGAAGGCCCGCTGGTCAGCACCGAATGGCTGGCGGCCAACCTCAACCGCGCCGATGTGCGCATCGTCGAGGTCAGCGTCAACCCCGGCCTGTACGAACGCTCCCATGTGCCGGGCGCCGTCAACTTCTCTTGGCACAACGACCTCAATGACAAAGTGCGCCGCGACATCGTGGGCAAGGAGCAGTTCGAGAAGCTGCTGTCCCAGGCCGGCGTGAAGGAAGGCAACACGGTCGTGCTGTACGGCGATACCAACAACTGGTTCGCAGCCTGGGGGGCCTGGGTCTTCGACATCTATGGCGTGCAGAACGTCAAGCTGCTGGACGGCGGCCGCAAGAAGTGGGAGGCCGAGAACCGTCCTCTCAACAACCGCGCCCCGGAATATGCGGCCACCACCTACCGCGTGGGCAAGGTCAACACCGCGCTGCGCGCGCGCCTGACCGATGCGCTGGCCTCGGCCGAAGGGCGCAGCGACGCCAAGCTCGTCGACATCCGCTCGGCCGACGAATACCAGGGCAAGGTCTTCGCCCCGGCCGGCGTGCCGGAGCTGGCCATCCGCGCCGGCCACATCCCCGGTGCCGTCAACGTGCCCTGGGGGCAGGCCGTGCGCGAGGACGGCAGCTTCAAGTCCGCCGAAGAACTCAAGAAGCTCTATGCGGGCGTGGGCATCGACGGCAGCAAGCCCGTCATCACCTACTGCCGCATTGGCGAGCGCTCCAGCCACACCTGGTTTGCGCTGTCCAAGATCCTGGGCTACCAGGTGCGCAACTACGACGGCTCGTGGACCGAATACGGCAACTCCGTGGGTGTGCCGATCAACAACCCGGCCGGCACGGTCTGGGCCGCGAAATGATCCTGCAGTCGATCAACCTGTCTTGAAGGCGGGGGGCCGGGCGAGGGGTGTCGGTGCTCTTGGTTTGACGGATCAGGGGTGGTGACGAGTGGCTTTGGCAAAAGCTCGGCTCCTTTGGGGCCCGCAGACTGCGGGCCCCTTTTTTTATGCGTGGATGGCAACAAAGGGGGCAGGAATGACAAGCGTGACCGGTGAGCACACGCAGAACGTGAATGGCAGGCACAGGGCAAGGGACTGGACCAGATGGCTGCCCTTGGCCGCCGTGCTGGCCGCAGCCTGGCCTGTGGCGGCGCAGCTGCAGCTGCAAGGCGGCGGGCGCACCCTGGTCTTTGCGCTGGCGCTGGGCCTGCTGCTGGGGCTGGTGCTGCAGCGCTCGCGCTTTTGCTTTTACTGCCATGCGCGCGACTGGTTCGAGTTCGGCGATCCGCGCGGCGTGCTCTCCATCCTGCTGGCGCTGGCCGTGGGATCGGCGGGCATGACCGTGGTGCTGGGCAGCTGGGTGGCCGTGCCCCAGCCGGGCCAGTTGCCGCCCGACATGCACATAGGTCCCGTGAGCTGGGTGCTGGTGCTGGCGGGCCTGGCCTTTGGCGCAGGCATGTCGGTCTCGGGCTCGTGCATCAGCGCCCACTGGTACCGGCTGGGCGAGGGCTCGCCCGTGGCGCCCTTTGCCCTGGTCGGCACGGGCCTGGGCTTCGTGCTGGGGTTTCGCAGCTGGAACCCGCTGTACAGCCTGGCCATTGCCGATGCGCCCGTCATCTGGCTGCCGGCCCATCTGGGCTATGGCGGCGCGCTGGCGCTGCAACTGGCCGTGCTGGGACTGCTGGCGGCCTGGGTCTGGCGCATTCATGGGCGCTCGGGCCGTGCACAGCCACGGCCTGCGGCAGAACCGGCGCAGCCACCGGGCCTGCGCCAGCTGTGGCTGTCACTGTGGCAAGGCCGCTGGAACGCCGCGCTGGGCGGCCTGGCCGTGGGCCTGATCGCGGCCGCCGCCATCGTGCGCATGCGGCCGCTGGGCGTGACCACCACGCTGGGCAGCACCGTGCGCGGCTGGGCCCAGGCGGGCGGCTGGGTGCCCGAGCGCCTGCACGGCCTCGACACCCTGGGCGGATGCGCCACGGCCGTACTCAACAGCCTGCTCACGCCCCATGCCGTGCTGCTGCTGGGCCTGGTGGCCGGTGCCTGGGGCGCTGCCGTGGCCAGCCGCCAGTGGACGCCGCGCCGCCCCACCTGGCGCGATGCGGCTCGCGGTCTGGCTGGCGGCGCCTTGCTGGGCTGGGGCGCCATGACAGGGCTGGGCTGCACCATTGGCACGCTGCTGTCGGGCAGCATGGCGGGTGCGCTGTCGGGCTGGGTCTTTGGCGCGGCTGTGTTCACGGCGCTGTGGTTGGGGTTTGTGTTGCGGCGTTGGCTGCACGAGCGTGCGGGAGTGCGGGGGCTTTGACCTGCAGGAGGAGATGATGGCCGAGTGACAGGCGAGAGCGGCGCCTGAAACAGGCTTTCTGGCCATTGTCTGTCCTAGGCTTTTTTCTGCCAGTTTTCAGAGGAGACCGCTGGCAATTGCGGGCAGGTCATTCCTGGAAATGTCTGGAAAATAGGATTTACCTGCCCAATTCATTGCTCCTATTATTTTTCCTTCAGAAAGAAGGGAGCGCCTTTCAAAGGCGAAGGAGCCAATGACATTCAGGATCGACATCCATACGCCACTGGGCCGCGCAGGGCGTTTCCACGAGTTGAATGGGGCAGTGGAGCGGCCACCGGCCATCCGCTCGGGTGCATGAGCTGCGGGCAACTGGTTCCCGCCTTCATTGCCCTCAATCGCCTGAAGCGGTCCAGGCAGCTGTGCAAGGCCGTCGTGCTCATGGGCTTTGACAAGGTATGCGGCACCCGGGACTTCGACAATGAACTGGACCGCAGGG
This sequence comes from Delftia sp. Lp-1, assembly GCF_020523835.1. Taxonomy (NCBI): domain Bacteria; kingdom Pseudomonadati; phylum Pseudomonadota; class Betaproteobacteria; order Burkholderiales; family Comamonadaceae; genus Delftia; species Delftia sp. Lp-1. Next base: position 1,022,524 of record NZ_JAJALJ010000001.1, read on the forward strand.
CGCTGTGCGAGTTGTTTTGCTGCTGCATGACCGGCGGCCTGGGCCAGCGCTGCGTGGCCGGCGTGGTCATGCAGGCCGATGGGTTTGAAGGCTACCGGGGCTACTACAAGCAGGAAGTGCCGTACCTGAACAGAGCACCTGTCATGTCGCGCAACGAGCCCGTGCGCCCCACGCGCAGCCGGCCTGCGGGCTCGCGCATTCCCGATGTGGTCGTGGTGAAGAACCCGCGCCTGCCGCCTGTGCTGGACAACGTGCAGCGGGTCTATGAGATGAAGTTTCCGGGGGATGGCTTTTCCAATGCTGAAGGGCCAGACGGCAAGACACAGCTTCAGGCCTATACGCACCTTTTTGGAGACAAGTTTCTCAAGAAAGCCTTGGATGCAAGAAGTTGTGCGTGCGACGGCGATGGAGAAAAGTCGAACCAAGGTGTGTTGAACCAGGCAGCGCGATGGCAGGCCAACAGGGAAAAGGCCATCTCTTTGGCAGAGCGGGTGAACAAGGATACGGCGGCGGCGGTCGGGGCTGCGGCCGGTGCATCCGCACTGGGGAGGGCACTGCGAGGTGTTGGTGCGGTAGGGACCGCACTGGCAAGAGTCCTCGGGTTGTCCTTTTGAGGCGATGGCTTCGGTATAGCGAAATATGGAGGGTTGATATGGCAAAAGATTTCAAAAAACCTTTGAGCACCAGAGAGCTGCAAAAAGCCACCGTGGCGACGATGGATATTCTCAAGGCGCTGGTGCTGTGCAATCAGTTCGGTGATGTCTGTGCAAGAGCCGGCTGGACCATTGAAATGGTGTTCCATGAGGGGGATTCCATGGCTGTGCGTGAGCGTGCATGGAAAGTGGTTGATCTTTTTTGTGAGGCCGTAGGGAAGGAGCGGCTGGTTTATTGGTATGACGGAATGCCAGCCATGCTGACTAGTGCGATGGCACAAAAGAAGCTGACTGCAAAGCAGCAAAAAAGCCTGGACAATCCTAAAGGTTATGCACTGATATTTCATATGGCTTCGGGTAAGCCAAATCCTCCTGAGGTGTGGGAGAATAATGCGCAAGACTTTCGCCTTTACTGTCGCATTGAGAATGACGAAGGTATTTGGGGGCATGACAGATATACGACGCCTGGCATAGGCCCTGCCATGTCTTTCATTCGCATGGCATTTCCTGCATGGTGGGTCCTGGATCAGCTGCCCGAAAACAATGTGGGCCGCATTACCACCCAGGTGGTGGAGTTGATGCAGCCTTTCTGGGCCATTGCCGGATGGGGTGTCATGCCTGCAGTGGAGGAGCGCAATATCGATCCCGATGGCAAGGGCCAGCAGATGCTGTACCCCTATCTGCAGCGTTTTCCAGGCTTGAATGCCCTGGGCAGTCTTGCGTTGATGAGCCATGACTTCAACAACGCCATGTACAGCATCAACTGGCTCAGTTTTGTCAGCGATGCCTTGCTGGAGAAACTGGGCGGGCGGGAAGCGGTGCGCAAGCAGGTGGAGGCCAGCCAGTATCTTTCGGCCGGGGATGTGGGCAACTGTCTGGGAATCCGCGCAGGAGATTTTCCTGGGCTGGGGGACATGGACCAGGGGCTGACGCTGCCCGCCTTTGGCGAGGCGGCACGCCTGCTCAAGCCTGTCCGTGCCAGATCCCGGCTCAACAACTTCATCGGCCCGCCGCCTTCGGGGTCCAATGATGAACATGCGTGGCTGCTGGCATGCGATGCCTACATGAGCCGGTTTGATCTGTTCTGACCCATGCAGGCCCTGCAGCTGAATCCTGCCGGGCCAGCCGGCAGGACGGGTTTTCGGGTCGGGCGGACCTAGTCCGCGTCAACCCCCAGCAGCAGATCCGCGATCTCCTCCGGATACCGCTGCCGACTTCCGTCGATGAGCACGCAGCCGGGCGCCTCGGGGTCGGGCCTGGCCAGGGGCATGCCGTGGTCGATGAGTGCCTGGGCGCAGCCCAGCCAGTCGCCGCCGCCGGGTTCCGTGGATTCGGGCCGGTTCAGCGATGCCCAGCACAGGGTGCCTGCGCAGTTGTCGCCATAGGCGTGGCGTTCGGTCCATTGCGCGCCGTGCTCCAGCAGGAAGCGCGCCATGGCGGCATCGCCACGGAACACGGCCTGGTTCAGTGCGGAGGCATCCCAGTCGCCGCCGCGCGCGGCGATGGGCCAGCCCAGTTCCACCATGCAGCGCACGGCGTCCATGCAGCCCAGGGCCGCCAGTTCGGGCAGCATGCGCAGTTGTTCGGGTGCCAGGCCCTGGAGCAGCCCGGGGTGGGCTGCGGCAAGACGGCGAGCCTGTGCTGCGTCGCCCACGGCGCAGGCGGCCAGGAGCTGCTCCTGCGGCGTGGTGGGCTCGCTGCCCGCCGCCTGTTCCAGCAGGGCGGCCACGTCGGCCAGGCCAAAGCGCCGCGCCAGTGCAGCGGCACGCAGGCCTTGCGGCGTGCGGACCGACGGATCGGCGCCGGCATCCAGCAGCGCCTGCACATGGGCGGGCGAGCGGCGCCGGCGGATGGCCCACAGCAGCGGGCGGCCCCATTCGCCCTGGCCGTTGTCCTCGTTCGGATCGGCGCCGTGGTCCAGCAGCAGGCGCAGGGCCTGCACATCGTCCAGGTCCAGCACGCGGAACAGGGCATTGCTGCCGTCCACGCGTGCGCCGGCTTGCAGCAGCAGCCGCGTGCATTCGCGGCTGGCGGGCGTGCCTTCCAGCGAGTGGTAGAGCGATTCGCCATCGTTGGGGTCGGCGCCGGCCTGTAGCAGCATCTGCGTCAGTTGCGCATCATGGTTCTGGCCTGCTGCTCCATAGAGGGCCGACAGCCGCTCGGTATCGGAGGGGGACTGCAGCGAGGCGGGTGGCCAGCGGTTGCCTATGGTCTGCAGCGGGTCGGCGCCCGCGTCCAGCAGCCAGCGCGCGCATGCGTGCAGGTGCTCGGTGAATTCGGGCAGGCGCAGCAGGCAGGAATGGGTGACGGCCATCAGCGGCGGCAGCGCCAATGGCCCGCCTGTACGGCGCAGCCAGCCGGGGTCGTTGCGCCCGACCTCGCGCAGCACGGCCAGATTGCCGGTGGCGCAGGCCACCCAGGGATCACTGCCATCACTGCCCGCCAGTTCCGGCCGCTCGTCCAGCAGGCGCCGGGCCAGCGCGGGCTGCGCGCGGTGCGTGCCGCCCGCCACATCGCCGGCATAGACCAGGGCCAGCCAGTGCAGCCGGGATTTCTCGGGGTCCGCCGCCAGGCGCTGGCATGCCTCGACGTAGCCTGACAGCTCGCTCCATGAAGCGAAACCGTGCTCGCGCGCCACGCAGGACTGGGCGTCGTGCAGCCGCAGGTCCTTGGCGGCCAGTGCCTCATCGGCAAGGCCTTTGGCCGCTGGCAGGTGGGAGCGCAAGGACTCCATGGCCTGGGACGAGCCTGAGCGATAGGCGGCCAGCAGTTGCTTGGCCTGTTTCTTGAGGTGGCCCATGTCGGGCCGGGCGGGAATGCGTTTCACAGGAATACCTCCGTGCAAGGGGCCTGTTCACACGGATCCCTGGATCCGTGTGAACAGGCCCCTGAGGCCAACGACCCGCAATCTGGCAGCACAAAGGTATGTGGCAAGAAAGAACGCGCCGCAGGGGCGCATACAGGTGGGTTCAACCCTTCCCGCGGGTCCGGGTGCGGCCTGCACCGCAGGCGCGGATGTTAGCGCAAGGCAGGAGTCATGTGGGTGACAGCCCGGGGGCCGTGCTTGCGGGTTCCTACCGGCATGCCCGCCCTGCCGTCTGGCATAGGCTGCGTCGGCACTCCCCCTTGAAACGGATTTTTTGCGCGCGTTCCCCTCCAAACCTTTATCCCAAGGAGACAGTCTTATGCGAGCCCTGCGTTGGAATCGTTGGAAGTATCTCGGTCTGCTGGCGGCCACGGGCCTTGCGGCCTGCGGCGGGGGGGACGGTGATGCGCCCGAGGAGACGCGGGCACAGGACAGCCGCAGCTTTGCGCCGGCCAATCCTTCGGCCACCAGCTTCGACGCGCTGGCCGCCGCTTCGGGCGATGTGGTCGACAACGCCAGCACCAGCCGCTGGGCCGGTGTGCTGGAAGGCGCGGCCTACCGCATCGAGGTGCCGGCCAACTGGAATGGCCGCCTGGTGATGTATGCCCACGGCTATGCGGGCGAGGGCAGTGCGCTCAACGTCACCAATCCGTCCATACGCCGCTACCTGATCCAGAACGGCTATGCCTGGGCGGCGTCCAGCTACAGCAAGAACTACTACGACGTGCGCGCCGGCGTGGAGGACACGAATGCGCTGGCGCTGGCCTTCAACCGCCTGGCCGCATCCCACGGCCGGCCGCTGGCGCAGCCGCAGCGCCTGTACATCACCGGCCATTCCATGGGCGGCCATGTCACGGCGGCGGCCATCGAGGCCGAGGCCCAGGCCACCGCGAGGAACAAGGTGCGCTACCAGGGCGCCGTGCCCATGTGCGGCGTGACGGGAGATACCGAACTGTTCGACTACTTCGCCGCGGCCCAGGTCACCGCGCAGGCCATGGCCGGCGTGGCCCAGCGCCCTGTCACCGAGTGGGCAGCCATCCAGGGCCAGGTGACCTCGGCCCTGTTCACCACCTTTCCTTCGGCTCCCACCGCGACGGGGCGCGCCTATCTGTCCGTCATCCAGAACCTCACGGGTGGCCCGCGCCCGCTGTTCGATCTGGGCGTGGCCGTGGGCGGCTCGTTCGCGCCGGTTTGGGGCGTGTTCGGCAGCGATGGCTCGGTCAACGGCATCCTGAACCGCAATGTGACTGATACCAACCGCTTCACCTACCGCATCGACGGGGATGCCGCGGCCTCGGCCGCGCTCAATGCCGCCGCGCAAAAGCGCACGGCCGCGCCCGATGCCAACCGGCCGCGCCGCGACGGACTGCGCTGGATTCCCGTGACTTCCGGCGATATCAACATCCCCGTGGTGACCCTGCATACGCTGGGCGATCTGTATGTGCCCTTCAGCATGGAGCAGATCTACCAGCGCCGCGTGGCCGACAAGGGCCGGAGCCAGTGGCTGGTGCAGCGCGCCATCCGCGGCGCATCGCACTGCGACTTCACCGTGGCCGAACAAGTGGAAGCCTTCGATGCCATGGTGCAGTGGGAGCAGGGGGGCGCCAAGCCGGGCGGTGACGATGTGCAGACGGCCGCCACGGTGGCCGCGCCCACCTATGGCTGCCGCTACACGCGTAACACGCTGGGCCCGGATGACAGCACCACCACGCGGCAGTTGCGCGCCGTGATCTCGCAGAACGCGGCAAGCTGCCCGTAGCGTGGAAGGCGGCGCAGGCTGCGCCGCTCAGCGCGGGCTGGCTGGCGCTGTGGGCGCCTGTGCGAGCAGGCGCAGCCCGAACAGCTCGTCCAGCGCCTGCCGGTATTGCTCCATGGCGCGCGACTGGGTGTTGTGGTGGTTGCCGCCTTCGATGAGCACGAAGCGCTTGGGCTCGCTGGCCGCCTCGAACAGCTGGCGGCCCAGCGTGGCGGGGATCAGCGGATCGGCGCTGCCGTGCACGACCAGCAGCGGCGAGCCTATGCCGGCCACCTTGTCGATGGAGGCAAAGCGCTGGGTGATCAGCGGCCCCACGGGCAGCCAGCCCCAGCGGAAGCTGCGGACCACGTCGGGAATGCTGGTGAAGGTGGCCTCGACCATGACGCCGGCCTCATCCTGGACGCTGCGCGCCAGGTCGATGGCGATGGCACCGCCCAGCGAATGACCGAAGATGAAGCGCGGCCGGTCCGGCGCGTGCCGGCCCAGCCAGTCCCAGCCTGCGCGTGCGTCCTCGGCGGCCGATTCCTCGGATGGCAGGCCGGCGCTGCTCTTGCCGAAGCCCCGGTAGTCGATGGCCAGCACCGAAAAGCCCAGCTCGTGCAGCCGCCGGATGCGCGGCGAGGAGCCGGCAACGTTCCAGCGCGCGCCATGCAGGTACAGCAGCACGGGGGCGTTGCCGGCCGTGGTCGGCTGGGGCAGCCACAGCGCATGCAGGCGGGCGCCGTCGCGTGCGGGCATGTCGATCCAGACATCCTCCATGCCGGCCGTGTTGGCGCCGGGCCAGCTGCGGTCGCTGGGCTGGAAGATCCATTCGCGCTGCTTGGTGTCCAGCACGGAGCAGCCGCTGGCCGCCAGCAGCGCGGCCACGCCCAGCGCCGCCGTGATCCGGTGCAGGCGCCTTCGGGGCCACAGAAAGGGAAGCATTGAGGGCATGACGCAACAATGGATGCACGGGCCGGCCAAAAGTTCAGCGCCGCTGCCCTGCGGGCCGGCGCTGTCATGGATTGGCGCTATTCTTGCCGCTGGTTCGCGGGCCGACAAGGCGATGCGGACCTCTCCCCACTGTTGATGAGTGAACCTGTATGCCGATACGCCTGGGCCTGGCCGCCAACCGAATCCACCACCAAACCGAGGATGCCGCACTGTTCGGCTGGCTGCGCGCCTGCGAGTCCGGCATCCGCGAGCTGCAGCTGGGCCTGCATGCCGTGGGCCGTACCTTCGACGCCATCCAGGCCGCCGGCATGCTGGCGTCCTACCGGGGCCTGCGCCGCTATCCCTATGGCCGCGAAGGCGGGCTGATGAAGCTGGTGGCCGAGGTGGTGGGCGTGGAAGGCGACGAGCGCACGATTGACGGCGCCATTTATCTGACCGACCCGGTTGATCCCTCCTCCATCTTCCCCGAGGCCGTGGCTCTCAAGCGCCAATGCGTGATCCACGGCAAGCCCTTCCTGTCCACCGTGGCCTCGGCGCGCGACTGGATCGAGATGGAGCGCATCCATGCCGGCCTTCCCAGGGATGCGGGCGCGCAGCGCTTCCATGACTATGCGCAGCAGACGCTGGCGCTGATCGCCCACGATGCGCTCAAGCCCACCATGCTGGATTTCGCGGCGCGCAACTTCGAGCTGCTGTCGCGCTTTGGCCGGCGCGTGGGCACGGGCACCACGGGCCAGAGGCTCAACGAGATGGCCTGGAGCCGTGGCTGGCCCGAGGACCGGCCCTGGGTGGACCGCTACAACAGCGGCCCGCTGGGCGGCGATGCGCAGATCGCCGACCTGGTGCTGGACCGCCGCTGCCAGCGCGTGATCTTCTTCGAGGACCCGCATGTGGCGCGCCAGCACGAGGCCGACATCCAGCTGCTGGAGCGCGCCGTGACCACGGTGACGCACGACACGGTCTGCACCACTTCTCCGGCCGTGGCGCAGCGCTGGTGCGATGCGGCCTTGATGCGCCGCTGAAACCTTCGTCGCGCAGACGACAGCCTTGCGGCCTGCGGGTGGGCGAACACCCATGACCCGCAGGGGTCTTTCTGCAAGACTGGCTGTTTCCAAAAAATCAAGGAGACAGCGATGGTCAGTCAGCTCTTTCGGCGTTCCCGGCATGCCATGGCCCTGCTGGCGCTGCTGCCCGGCTGGGCTGCAGCCCAGGCCCCGGCAGCACCTGCGCTGCCGCCGCCCGACAGCGTGCGCCTGGAGCAACTGGGGCTGATGCAGGGCTTTCCGCCGGCCGCAGACAAGCGTGTGGACGTGTCCAACGGCTACCGCTATCCGCAGCTGCGCTGGGTGGTGCAGCACCTGCGCGAAATCCAGCCCACGCAGAACATCCGGCGCGGCACGGCGGCGCCCTCGGCCCTGCCCGAAGCGCCCATGGCCCTGGGCGGCCTGCGCTTTGACGACGACAAGGGCCAGCCCGTCACCGTGGACCAGTGGCTGGACCGCACCTATACCGACGCCATCGTGGTGCTGCACAAGGGGCGGGTGGTCTTCGAGCGCTACCAGAACCAGATGCAGGCCAGCTCGCCGCACCTGCTGTTCTCGGTCACCAAATCGTTCACCGGCCTGATGGCCGCGCAACTGGCCCACGAGGGGCGCATCGACCCCCAGGCGCTGGTGACGAAGTACGTGCCCGAGCTGGAAGGCTCGGCCTGGGGCGACATGACGGTGCGCCAGGTCATGGACATGACGGGCGCCGTGCGCTTTCGCGAGGACTACACCGACCCCAAGACCGAGATCTTCGGCTACTCCTGGGCCTCGGGCATGCTGCCGCGTCCGCCCGGCTACGCGGGGCCGACCAATGTCTACGACTTCCTCAAGACGCTGCCCAAGGAAGGCACGCATGGCGAGGGCTTTGTCTACCGCACCGTGCATTCCGAGGTGCTGGGCTGGATCGTCTCGCGCGTCACGGGCCGGCGCTGGAGCGATCTCATGAGCGAGAACATCTGGCAGAAGCTGGGCATGCAGGAAGACGCCTATGTGATGGTGGACAGCACCGGCACGCCGCTGCAGGGCGCGGGCCTGAACGCCACGGCGCGTGACCTGGCGCGCGTGGGCGAGATGCTGCGCCTGGGCGGCAGCTTCAACGGCCACAAGATCTTCGACAAGGCGGTGCTGGACGACATTGCGCGCGGCGGCGACCGCGAGCAGTTCAAGTTCCGCGGCATCCAGGCCGCGCGGCCCGGCTACAGCTACCGCAACCAGTGGTGGGTGCTGCACAACGCCGATGGCGCCTACGAGGCCGCCGGCATACACGGCCAGTTCATCCACGTGAACCCGGCCGCGCAGATGGTGGTGGTCAAGCTGTCATCGCACCCGGTGGCGGGCGCGGCCTTCACGCATGCGCTGACGCTCAAGGCCTGGGCGGCGCTGGCCGATTCGGTGCGCGAAAGGTAGCAGGAACAGGTCGCAGGCAGGAAAAAAGGCAGCGTGCGCAAACACGTTGCCTTCTGCCCGTGGGCAGGCCGGGCCGGTTTCTGACCACCTGGGACGGCCCGCAATGGAGCACGCGCGTCAGACCTGGCGGCGCCGCATCCGGGTCATGCCGAACAGGGCCAGCAGGGCCGACATGGCTATCAGGCACCACTGCGACAGGGTGGGCACTGCGGTGGTGGTGGCGGCTGCCGCAGGCATGGCCACGACCACGGGGTCGAGGATGGCGCCGTCCTGGGCTCCGTCATCGTCGCCATCGCCGCCGTCCGTGACGGTGTAGCTGGCAGTGCCACCATTGAAGCTGGAAATCTTCACCCACTGGGCAGGCGTTGCCAGCGGCTTCCATTTCAGCAGAACGGCACCTGCGGGCACGTCTGCATGCGTCACCTGCATGGTCAGCGTGTCGCCGACGGTGCAGTCCCGGGTCTCAAACTCCAGCACGGGCCTGGGCATGTCGGGCACGGCCGTGAAGCCGGCGGGCAAGGGGCCGGGCAGGGCGCTGGTGAATGCGACATGGCGGAAGGTGCAGGTGCCATTGGGCAGGCCTTGCGTGAACTGTGTCCTGCTCGTTCCATCGGCGTGCTGTGTGAGGCCGAGAACAGTCACGGAGACGGTGCCGGTTGCGGCTGCGTAGTTCAAGGGATCGCTGCTGGCCTTGGTCCCCCGCACGACGCAGGTGCCGGTGGCTGTGCCGGTCAGCTGGTTGCCGCTGACCGTGCATGGCCCGCTCAGGAGCTGGAAGGCGGGGACGGCATTGCCTATGCCGCCGCTCAGGGCCAGGGTGGTGGTTTCGCCCACGGCGACGGCTGTCGGCGTCGCGGTCACGGTGGCTGCCTGGGGCTCGGGGATCTTGATGGGATTGAGCGTGTAGCTGCGGTCCAGCGTATTGGCTTTGCTGTCGGTGACCCGGATCGTGAACGAGGTGCTGCCTGCGGCCGTGGGCGTGCCGCTGATCGTGCCTGTGGCGGGGTCCAGTTCAAGTCCTGCAGGCAGCGTTCCGCTTTGCAGTGCAAACGTGTAGGGTGCGCCCAGACCGCCGGTTGCCGTCAGCGTCCGGGAGTACAGGCTGCCGACCTGGGGGCTGGGCAAGGTCGAGGGGCTGATGCTCAGGGGAATGAAGGGTTCGACGGAAACGGACTGCAGGTCCACGCCCACGATGTCGGTGGCCGAGAAAGTGATCTTCACGGCGCCGCTGTTGGTGATGGGCTCGTCCAGCGTGATGGTGGAGATGCCCACAGGCGCCGTCTTGCTGTACGTCACGGCGCCCGATGTGATGGTCAGTGGCAACGGATTGGCCGTGCTGTTGCGCATCACGAATGATTGGAAATTGATCTTTCCGGAGAGAGCCGTCACGGACCAGGAGGCAAAGGGATAGGCCGCGCCGCTGATGCGAAAGCTCATCCAGCCGCTGCTGTCGGTTCCGCAGCGGATGACGCCACTGGTCATCTGTGCAGAGAAAAGATAGCTGGGCGATGAAGGCGTCGTGTCAGTCGTGGATATGCAGTAGCCGTTGGCATCCAGATTGGGTTTGAAGCCGAGGGATTCGTAGGCGAAGGCATTGCCCAGCGACAGGGCAGCGGCGCCGACGAGCAGCGCTTTGGTGATGGGTCCAGGGAGCATGGGGAACGGGGGTGGAGTCAGGGCGCGCTGAGTGTCCTCTCCCGTTGGCCGGCGAATCTGAGCAATTCTGAGAATTGGCTTTCAGTGGCCAAGGCCGTCGCGCTTTCTGTGGTGCGGCCCAGCCATGAAAAAAGCCCATGCAGCAGGCTGCATGGGCTTTCGTCAGGGATGGGGAGCGTTGATGCTCAGATCACGCCCTGGGCCAGCATGGCGTCTGCCACCTTGACGAAACCGGCGATGTTGGCGCCGTCGATGTAGCTGACCGTGCCGTCCTCGCGCTTGCCGTACTTCAGGCAGGCGGCGTGGATGCCTTGCATGATCTGCAGCAGGCGGGCATCGACTTCCTCGGCGGGCCAGGACAGGCGGGCCGCGTTCTGGCTCATCTCCAGGCCCGAGGTGGCCACGCCACCGGCGTTGCTGGCCTTGCCCGGTGCGTACAGCACGCCGGCCTTCTCGAAGGCCTTGGCGGCTTCGATGGTCGAGGGCATGTTGGCGCCTTCGGCCACGCAGACCACGCCGTTGGCGATCAGCACCTTGGCGTCTTCCTCGGTCAGTTCGTTCTGCGTGGCGCAGGGCAGGGCCACGTCCACCTTCAGGTGCCACGGCGTCTTGCCGCGCAGGAATTCGGCGCCCACCAGCTTGGCGTACTCGTCCACGCGGCCGTAGCGGTGGTTCTTCACGTCCATCAGGATGGCCAGCTTCTCGGTGGTGAAGCCGTCCTGGTCATACACGGTGCCCGAGGAGTCGGAGACCGACACCACCTTGGCGCCCAGTTGCAGGGCCTTTTCCACGGCGTACTGGGCCACATTGCCCGAACCCGAGACGGAGACGGTCTTGCCTGCGAAGGACTGGCCGCGCGTGGCCAGCATTTCCTGGGCGAAGTAGACGGTGCCGTAGCCGGTGGCTTCGGGGCGGATCAGCGAGCCGCCGAAGGACAGGCCCTTGCCCGTGAACACGCTGGCGGCGCTGTTGGACAGCTTCTTGTACATGCCGGCCATGAAGCCCACTTCGCGGCCGCCCACGCCGATGTCGCCTGCCGGCACGTCGGTGTCCGGGCCCACGTGGCGGAACAGTTCGGTGACGAAGGCCTGGCAAAAGCGCATGACTTCAGCGGGGCTCTTGCCCTTGGGATCGAAGTCCGAGCCGCCCTTGCCGCCGCCCATGGGCAGCGTGGTCAGCGCGTTCTTGAAGGTCTGCTCGAAGGCCAGGAACTTGAGCACGGACAGCGTGACCGAGGGGTGGAAACGCAGGCCGCCCTTGTAGGGGCCGATGGCCATGCTGTGCTGGATGCGGAAACCGCGGTTGACCTGCACATGGCCCTTGTCGTCGGTCCAGCTCACGCGGAACATGACCACGCGCTCGGGCTCGACCAGACGCTCCAGCAGGCCGAGTTCGGCGTACTTGGGGTTCTTCTCGATGAAGGGCCAGAGGCTTTCCATCACTTCGGTGACGGCTTGCAGGAATTCGGGCTGGCCGGGGTTGCGTTGCGCCACTTCTTCAAGGAATTGGCCGACGGACTCGTACTTCATGGAAAAAACCTCTGACTAAAAAACGGCTGCGGGAAGGGGTGAGTGCAAACCAAAATTATGCCAAAAAGTTATGCCTTCATGCATCGTTTTGGTGAACGGTGCCCGTGCTTGGTGCCTGAATGCCGTTTTTCGGTGCATTTCCAGAGAGGTGCCGACGGTATTTGGTGCATGGGCAGGGCCTGCGTGCCGCAGTGTGCGGGCAGGCTGCGGCCTGGATCAGCCGTATCCGGTGGCGTGCATGGCCATGGCGAATGGGAATGGCTGGCGCCATGCCAACTGACATGAAGAGTGGCTAGGAAGGCCTTGCAGCCGGACGGGGCTTGGGCCCGCCCGGCCATCCCATCGCCGGCCTTTCAGCTGCGCTGCAGCTGGGGATGGCGCGCGAACAGGTCGGCCGCCCAGTCCACGAAGGCCCGCACCTTGGCGCTGAGGTGGCGGTTGGGCGGATAGACCACGTGAATGGGCAGCGGCGGCTGGGTCCATTCGGGCAGGACCTCGACCAGTTCGCCGCTGTCGATCAGCGGCTGGGCAAAGGCCGTGACCAGCTGCGCGATGCCGAAGCCCGCCAGCACGGCGGCCGTGTAGGCATTGCTGTCGTTGGCCGCGATGCGGTAGTTGCCCGCCACCTCGATGGATTCATCCCCCCGCTGGAATTCCAGCGGGTACATGCGCCGCGTATGGCCTGAGAAGAAGGCGACGATCTGGTGCTTCGTATCCAGCTCGGAAGGGTGCTGGGGCACGCCGTGGCGTGCCAGGTAGGCGGGCGAGGCCACGGTGACCCAGTTCATCGAGCCGATGCGCCGCGCCACCAGGGATTGGTCGCTGAGCTCGCCCCCGCGGATCACGCAGTCCACGTTGTCGCTGATCAGGTCCACCAGGCGGTCGCCCACGCCCAGGTCGATCTGTATGTCGGGGTAGCGTTCGCAGAATTCGGTCAGCGCCGGAATGATGATCAGCCGGGCCATGGAGCTGCCCACGTCCAGCCGCAGCCGCCCGCTGGGCGCGGTCTGGGTGTTGACCATGCTGGCTTCGAGATCGTCGAAGTCGTTGAGCAGGCGTGCCGCGCGTTCGTAGTAGGCCGCGCCATCGGGCGTGACGGTGACGCGCCGCGTCGTGCGGTTGAGCAGCTTGACGCGCACGCGCGCCTCCAGCGCCTGTATCTGTTTGGTGACCGTGCCCTTGGGCAGGTCCAGCGAATCGGCGGCGCGGGTGAAGTTGCCGGCTTCCACCACGCGAACGAAGACACGCATGGCCTGGATCTGGTCCATGGAAAGTTGCTCCTGCAGCGCCCGGCAAGGGAATGCCGGCTCGGCGGAATTCTCACATGCGCGGTATCGGGCGATTGTTCGTGAAACGGAAACAGAGCGATGGCTGCGTTGCTATTTCAGACATGGCCGGCGCCGCCTATATTCCAACCATCGACCATTGCCGCAGGTTCGCGCCATGTCCACTTCCCCGTCGCTCCCGAATGGCCCCGCCGCCGGGGCGCAGATTGCCGAAACAGAATTCTCCATCGAGCTGCCCGAGCACGGCACCGTGGCTGCGCGCGCCTATGGCCAGCGCAGGCCCGGCACGGTCTCGCCGCTGGTGCTGCATTTCCATGGCGGCACCTTTGTCTGCGGCACGCTGGACAACGGGCGCTACATCGGCCGGCTGCTGGCCGAGGCGGGCGCCGTCGTGGTGTCGCTGGCCTACCCGCTGGCGCCCGAGCATCCGTTTCCCCAGCCCATCGAGGTGGGCTACGCCGTGCTGCAGTGGCTGTACAAGCACCGCGTGAAGATGGCGGGCAAGGGCGCGCCGCTGTTCCTCGCGGGTGAAGAAGCCGGCGGCAACCTGGCCGCCGCCGTGGCCGTGATCTCGCGCGATCGGGGCCATCCGCCGCTGGCGGGCCAGATCCTGGTGTCGCCCATGCTCGATCCCTGCACCGGCACCGCCTCGCAGCGCGAGGCAACGCCCGAGGCCGGCGAATGCCGCTGGGCCACGGGCTGGCGCGAGTACCTGAGCTGCCCCAAGGACGCCATGCATCCCTATGCCGTGCCCGGCAGCTCGCTGCGCCTGGCCCAGTTGCCGCCGGCCCTGGTGCTGGTGGGTGGCGACGACCCGCTGCGCGACGAGGCCCAGGCCTATGCGGCCCGCCTGCGCGCGGCCGGGGTGACAGCCAGCAGCCATGTGCTGCCCAGCGCGTCGAACTGGCCGCAGGCCCTGTCCGAGGCCGAGGCCTGTACGGCCTGCAGCGCCGCCGTGTCCCAGCATGTGCATGACTTCTTCGAGGCCACCATGAACAAGCCCGCAGCACCGGGCTAGGCCCCGCGCCGCCGCAGCCGGCGACACCTGCTGCCCCGTTTTCCCCTTCCGCCTTCCCGGCGCGTTCAGGCGCCGGGCGGGCATCGTGTTCCCTGAATTTCGCAAAAAAACACCATGTCCACCGAATCCACCTCATCCTCTTCCTCCGTCTCCGTCCAGCGCAAGGGCTGGAGATTGCCTGCCGCCGCTGCGGCCATCCTCGCCGTCAGCGCCGGCCTGTTCGGCCTGCACGGCATCGAGGCCAAGGCCGATGACGCGCCCGCCAGCGCCCAGCCCGCCGCCACGCCCGTGTCGGTGGCCACGGTCGCCGAAAGCGAAGTCACCGCCTGGGACGAGTTCTCGGGCCGCCTTGAAGCCGTGGAGCGCGTGGACATCCGCTCGCGCGTGGCTGGCGCCGTGCAGGCCGTGCACTTTCGCGAGGGCGCGCTGGTTAAGCAGGGCGATCTGCTGATCACCATCGACCCCGCACCGTATGCGGCCGAGGTCGAGCGGGCCGAAGCCCAGGTGGCCTCGGCCCAGGCGCGCCAGTCCTATGCGCGCAGCGAGCAGGAGCGCGCACGCCGCCTGTGGGACGAGCGGGCGATTGCCCAGCGCGAGCTGGACGAGCGCATCAACGCAGGCAGCGAGGCCGAGGCCAATTTGCGCGCGGCCCAGGCGTCCCTGCAATCGGCGCGGCTGAACCTGGGCTACACCCAGGTGCGCGCCCCCGTGTCGGGCCGCATCGGCAAGCGCGAGATCACCGTGGGCAACCTGGTGGCCGCAGGCCCGGGCGCGCCGGTGCTGACCACGCTGGTCTCGGTCAGCCCCATCTATGCGAGCTTCGATGCCGATGAGCAGGTCATCACGCGCGCACTCAAGGAGCTCGGCGGCGGCGCGGGCAACCGCGCCAAGATCGACAGCATTCCCGTGCAGATGGGCACGGCCACGGCCGGCAGCACGCCCTTCGAGGGCCGGCTGCAGCTGATCGACAACCAGGTCGATGCCCGAAGCGGCACGGTGCGCGTGCGCGCGGCCTTCGACAACAAGGACGGCGCCCTCATGCCCGGCCAGTTCGCCCGCATCCGCATGGGCCAGGCGCGCGACAGCAGCATGCTGCTGGTCAGCGAGCGCGCCATCGGCACGGACCAGAGCAAGAAGTACGTGATGGTGGTGGGCGGCGACAACAAGGCCGTCTACCGCGAGGTGGCCCTGGGCGCCTCGGTCAACGGCCTGCGCAACGTGACCCAGGGCCTGCAGCCCGGCGAGCGCGTGGTCGTCAACGGCCTGCAGCACATCCGCCCCGGCGCCCTGGTCGCGCCCAAGGAGGTGTCCATGGATGCGCGGGCCGATGCCCGCCAGCCGGGCACCCGGCAGGCGGCCGAACAAGTGGCTGACGCAACCAAGTCCTGATCTAGCCGCACACCTTTCCTGCCTCTGAAATGCCGCCTGACCGCAGGCGGCATGGGCCGCGCTTTGCCGTGGCGGAGCCAAACACCATGAACCTATCCAAATTCTTCATTGACCGGCCGATCTTCGCAGGCGTGCTTTCGCTGCTGATGCTGATCGCCGGCCTGATCGCCATGGGCGGGCTGCCGATCTCGGAATACCCCGAGGTCGCGCCGCCGTCCGTGGTGGTGCGCGCCCAGTACCCGGGCGCCAATCCCAAGGTGATCGCCGAGACCGTGGCCACGCCGCTGGAAGAGCAGATCAACGGCGTCGAAGGCATGCTCTACATGGGCAGCCAGGCCACCAGCGACGGCGTGATGACGCTGACCGTCACCTTCCGCCTGGGCACCGACCCCGACAAGGCGCAGCAGATGGTGCAAAACCGCGTCTCGCAGGCCGAGCCGCGCCTGCCCGAGGAGGTGCGCCGCCTGGGCATCACCACGGTCAAGAGCGCACCCGACCTGACCATGGTGGTGCACCTGGTCTCGCCCAACCAGCGCTATGACATCAACTACCTGCGCAACTACGCGGTGCTGAACGTGAAGGACCCGCTGGCGCGCATCGAGGGCGTAGGCCAGATCCAGATCTTCGGCGGCGGCGACTACGCCATGCGCGTGTGGCTGGACCCGCAGAAGGTGGCGCAGCGCGGCCTGTCGGCCAGCGATGTGGTGGCCGCCATCCGCGGCCAGAACGTGCAGGCTGCGGCCGGCGTGGTCGGCGCCTCGCCGGGGCTGCCGGGCGTGGACATGCAACTGTCCATCAACGCCCAGGGCCGCCTGCAAAGCGAGGAGGACTTCGGCGACATCATCGTCAAGAGCGGCTCCGACGGCGCCGTGACCCGCCTGCGCGACATCGGCCGCCTGGAGATGGGCGCGGCCGACTATTCGCTGCGCTCGCTGCTGAACAACGACCCGGCCGTGGGCATGGGCGTGTTCCAGGCGCCGGGCTCCAATGCGCTGGAAATCTCGGCCAACGTGCGCAAGACCATGGAGGCCCTGAACAAGAACATGCCCGAGGGCCTGGAGTACCGCATCGCCTACGACCCCACGCAGTTCGTGCGCGCCTCCATCGAATCGGTGGTGCACACGCTGCTGGAGGCCATCGTGCTTGTGGTGCTGGTGGTGATCCTGTTCCTGCAGACCTGGCGCGCCTCCATCATCCCGCTGCTGGCCGTGCCGGTGTCGGTGATCGGCACCTTCGCCGTGCTGCATCTGCTGGGCTTTTCCATCAACGCGCTGAGCCTGTTCGGCCTGGTGCTGGCCATCGGCATCGTGGTGGATGACGCCATCGTCGTGGTCGAGAACGTGGAGCGCAACATCGAGGCCGGTCTCACGCCGCGCAACGCCACCTACCGCGCCATGCGCGAAGTGTCCGGCCCCATCATCGCCATCGCCCTGGTGCTGGTGGCGGTGTTCGTGCCGCTGGCCTTCATCAGCGGCCTCACGGGCCAGTTCTACAAGCAGTTCGCGGTGACGATCGCCATCTCCACGGTGATCTCGGCCATCAACTCGCTGACGCTGTCGCCCGCGCTGGCGGCCCTGCTGCTGCGCGGCCACGATGCGCCCAAGGACGCGCTGACGCGCGGCATGGACCGGGCCTTCGGCTGGCTGTTTCGCGGCTTCAACCGCATGTTCCACCGGGGCTCCGAGGCCTACAGCGACGGCGTGGGCCGCGTGATCTCGCGCAAGGCGCTGATGCTGGCCATCTACCTGGCGCTGATCGCCGTGACCTTCGGCCTGTTCAAGGCCGTGCCTTCGGGCTTCGTGCCCGCGCAGGACAAGCAGTACCTGATCGGCTTTGCCCAACTGCCCGACGGCGCCACGCTGGACCGCACGGACGAGGTGATCCGCCGCATGGGCGAGATCATGAAGGACAACCCCAACGTGGAGGACACCATCGCCTTCCCGGGCCTGTCCATCAACGGCTTCACCAATAGCTCCAACTCGGGCATCGTCTTCGCCACGCTCAAGCCCTTTGATGAGCGCAAGCGCGCCGACCAGAGCGGCGGCGCCGTGGCCGGCCAGCTCAACCAGGCCTTCGCAGGCATCCAGGACGCCTTCATCGTCATGTTCCCGCCGCCACCCGTGGCGGGCCTGGGCACGACGGGCGGCTTCAAGCTGCAGCTGGAAGACCGCGCCTCCCTGGGTTATGACCAGATGGACGCGGCCGTGAAGGCCTTCATGGCCAAGGCCTACCAGACGCCCGAGCTGACCGGCATGTTCACCAGCTGGCAGGTCAACGTGCCCCAGCTGTATGCCGACATCGACCGCACCAAGGCGCGCCAGCTCGGCGTGCCGGTGACGGACATCTTCGACACCATGCAGATCTACCTGGGCAGCCTGTATGCGAACGACTTCAACAAGTTCGGCCGCACCTACAGCGTCCGCGTGCAGGCCGACGCGCCCTACCGCGCGCGTGCCGAGGACGTGGGCATGCTCAAAGTGCGCTCCAGCTCGGGCGAGATGATTCCGCTGTCGGCGCTGATGAAGGTGGACTCCAGCTTCGGCCCCGAGCGCGCCATGCGCTACAACGGCTACCTCACGGCCGACATCAACGGCGGTGCCGCACCAGGCTTCTCTTCGGGCCAGGCGCAGGACGCCATCAAGCGCATCGCGGCCGAGACCCTGCCCAAGGGCATCGATTTCGAATGGACCGACCTGACCTACCAGGAAATCCTGGCCGGCAATTCGGCGGTGATCGTGTTCCCGCTGGCCCTGCTGCTGGTCTTCCTGGTGCTGGCCGCGCAGTACGAGAGCCTGACCCTGCCGATTGCCATCATCCTGATCGTTCCCATGGGCCTGCTGGCGGCCATGACCGGCGTGTGGCTATCGGGCGGGGACAGCAATGTCTTCACGCAGATCGGGCTCATCGTGCTGGTGGGGCTGAGTGCGAAGAACGCCATCCTGATCGTGGAGTTCGCACGGGAGCTGGAGTTCGAGGGCCGCACGCCCATACAGGCCGCCATCGAGGCCAGCCGGCTGCGCCTGCGCCCCATTCTGATGACCTCGCTGGCCTTCGTCATGGGCGTGCTGCCCCTGGTGCTGTCCACGGGCGCGGGCTCGGAAATGCGCCGTGCCATGGGCGTGGCCGTGTTCTCGGGAATGATCGGGGTGACGGCCTTCGGCCTGTTCCTCACGCCCGTGTTCTACGTGCTGATGCGCCGCCTGGCAGGCAACCGGCCGCTCAAGCAGCATGGGCCCGAGGTGGAGGAAGAGGCCCCTGCACATGCACCCGCCCATGGCCATGCCTCAGGTGGCGGCGCGCTGCCCATGCCCTCTGCTGCGCGTGGCGAGCATGAATGAGCCCACACCACAAGAACAGGAACCGATCATGAAGATCCCATCGCTTTCGAAACTGTCCAGGCGTCTGCTGCCCCTGGTGGCGGCGCTGGCCCTGGCCGGCTGCGCCAGCGTGTCCCAGAGCCTGCCCGAGCTGCCGGCCGCCCCCGCCTTCAAGGAGCAGGGCGCCGCGCCGCAGGCGGGCTGGACCCAGGCCCTGCCCGCCGAAGCCCAGGCACGCGGCCAATGGTGGCTGGCCTTTGCCGACCCGGCGCTGGACGCGCTGGTGGACAAGGCCACGCTGGACAACCAGAGCATCCAGGCTGCGGCCGCACGCCTGGCCGAGGCCCGTGCCCTGGCGCGCAGCGCCAATGCCGAGCGCCTGCCCCAACTGGGCCTGGGCGCAGGGGCCACGCGCGGCGCGGGGCTGGACAAGGCCTCGGGCACGCGGCCTGCCACCCTGGTCAATGCGGGACTGAACCTGTCGTATGAGGTCGATCTGTTCGGCCGCATTTCCCAGGCGGCCGACGCATCGAGGCTGGACGCCGAGGGCCGCGAAGCCCTGCTGCAAAGCACGCGGCTGGCCGTGCAGGCCGAGGTCGCGCAGACCTATCTGCAGCTGCGCGCGCTGGACGCCGAGCGCGCCCTGATGC
Organism: Delftia sp. Lp-1; assembly: GCF_020523835.1. Lineage (NCBI taxonomy): Bacteria > Pseudomonadati > Pseudomonadota > Betaproteobacteria > Burkholderiales > Comamonadaceae > Delftia > Delftia sp. Lp-1. The sequence continues at coordinate 1,042,030 of NZ_JAJALJ010000001.1, forward strand.
GCGAGACCGTGGAGGCCTACCGCGACACGCTGCGCCTGTCGGAGCGAAGGCTGCAGGCCGGCGACATTGCCGAACTGGACGTGGCGCGCATTCAGGCCGAGCTGTCGGCCACCGAATCGGACGCGCTGGCACTGGACCGCCAGCGCGCCCAGGTCGAGCATGCGCTGGCCGTGCTGGTGGGTGACTCGGCCTCGCGCTTCGGCCTGGGCGAAGGCGCCTGGACCACGGCTCTGCCCTCCATCCCAGCCGGCGTGCCGGCCACGGTGCTGATGCGCCGGCCCGACATCTCGGCCGCCCAGCGCGCCGTATTCGCCGCGCAGTCGCGCGTGGGCGTGGCGAAGACGGCATGGTTCCCCAGCATCTCGCTGACCGGCGCGGCCGGCCACGCCTCGCCCGAGGTCGGTGACCTGTTCAAGTGGTCCATGCGATCCTGGGGCGTGGGCGCCTTGCTGTCGCTGCCGCTGTTCGACGGCGGCCGGCGCGAGGCCGGCGTGCAGGCCGCAGGCGCACAGCTCGATGCCGCGCTGGCCGCCTACCGCCAGCAGGCGCTGGTGGCCTTTCAGGAGGTGGAGGACCAGCTGTCGTCCATCCGCATCCTGCAAGAGCAGTCCACCGTGCAGGGCCAGGCCGTGGTGGCCGCCAAGCGTGCCACCAGCCTTTCGGACACGCGCTACCGCAATGGCTACGTCAGCCAGCTCGACCTGCTGGACGCTCGCCGCAGCGAACTGCGCAACCGCCGCCAGGCGCTGCAGGTGAAGTCCGCGCAGTACCAGGCAGCCGTGGGCCTGATCCGGGCGCTGGGCGGGGGCTGGGATGTTCCGGCTGACGCGCCGGCCGGCGAATCGGCGAACGTGCCGGTGGCCCAGGCCGCGCTGCGCTGAGCCGCCCTCAAGCCAGCACGTCAATGGAGCGGAACACGCGCTGCAGCACAGGGTCCGGGCTGTGGCGGCAGGCGTGGACCTGCTCCATGAGGTGGTGCACGAAGCGCTCGGCCACCCAGGGCAGGGGGCCGTGGCCGCGCTGGACCACGCCCACCGTGTGGGGCTCGAACTGCTCGCGCAGGGACAGTGGCACCAGGGTGCCCTGGGGCACGCCCGATTCGATCAGCGGCCAGGGGCAGAACGAGAGCATGTCGCTGTGCGCGATCAGGTGCAGCAGCAGCGATGCCGAATGCACCAGGTGGATGTGGCCCACGGGCACGGGCAGGCCATGGCGCAGGAACAGGCGCCGCACCAGATCGTCTTCTTCAGGCGGCGTGTAGTTGAGCAGCCAGTCGCAGTCCATCAGCTCGGCCAGCGAACGGGCGCCTGCCAGCGGGTGGCCGGTGCGGGCCACGACAGTGGCGTCATAGCGGAACAGCGGCGTGCCATGCAGGTCGCCGCCCGAGGGGCCCGAGGGCACGCGGCCGATCAGCAGGTCCAGCGTGCCTTCGCGCAGGCGCGGATGGGCCACGGCCGACAGGCCCTCGAACAGCTCCAGCCGCACCTGGGGCAGTTCGGCGCGGAAGGCGCGCAGCACATGGGGCAGCAGGCTCTGGCCCACCCAGGGCGTCACGCCCACGGACAGGCGCGCCACGGCGCAGGTGTCGCGCAGGCGGGCCATTTCATCCTCGGCCTGGGCCATCTGCCCGGTGATCAGCTGGGCATGGCGCAGCAGCGTGCGCCCGGCCGGCGTGAGGACGATGCCGCTGCTCTGGCGCTCGAACAGCGCAAGGCGGTGGCCTTCCTCCAACTCGCGCAGGGCCTGGGTGATGGCCGACTGAGTGATGCCCAGCGCGCGTGAGGCGGCGCGCACGCTGCCGCAGCCGGCCACGGCGACGAGGTAGCGCATCTGGTGCAGCTTCATGGCGGGACCGGCATCGGGGTGGGGCTGGGAATGCATGGGCCGATCTTGCAGGTTTCGTGCCATGTGTGCCATGCCCGTGATTGGCGCGTGCAGGTGTTCAGGGGATGACAGGCAATGCCTGGCAGGGCAGGCGCTGGCGGTCTTCCGCCCGCTGCCCACGCTTCCTAGACTGCGGGCATGAACATTGACCCGCCCGTTTCCACCACGGCCGAAGCCGCCGATCCGGTGCTTGCCGGCATACGCGCCACGCAGGCCGAGATGGTGGCCCTGCGCCATCACCTGCATGCCCATCCCGAGCTGGCCTTCGAGGAGTTCGCCACCAGCGACTTGGTGGCCGAGCGCCTGGCCTCCTGGGGCTACGAAGTGCACCGGGGCCTGGGAGGCACGGGCGTGGTCGGCACGCTGCGGGTCGGAGCAGGCACGCGGCGCCTGGGCCTGCGCGCCGACATGGACGCGCTGCCCATCCACGAGCAGACCGGCCTGCCCTATGCCAGCCGCCACGCGGGCCGCATGCATGCCTGCGGGCACGACGGCCATACCGCCATCCTGCTGGCCGCCGCGCGCGAGCTGGCCCAGGCGCGCGGCTTCGACGGCACGCTGCATCTGATCTTCCAGCCGGCCGAGGAGGGCCTGGGCGGGGGCCGCAAGATGGTGGAGGAAGGCCTGTTCGATCTTTTCCCCTGCGATGCCATCTTTGCGCTGCACAACATGCCGGGCTTTGCAGAGGGGCAGTTCGGCTTTCGCGAGGGCTCGTTCATGGCCTCGTCGGACACGGTGATCATCACCGTGCGCGGCAAGGGTGGCCATGGCTCGGCGCCCCACCTGTCGGCCGACCCGGTGGTGGCGGCGGCTCACCTGGTGCTGGCGCTGCAGACCGTGGTCTCGCGCAATGTCGATCCGCGCGACATGGCCGTGGTCAGCGTGGGCGCCATCCATGGCGGCGATGCACCGAATGTCATCCCCGGCGAGGTGGAGCTGCGCCTGTCCGTGCGCGCCTACCGGCCCGAGGTGCGTGCCCTGCTGCGCGAACGCATCACCGCGCTGGCCCATGCCCAGGCTGCCACGCTGGGGGCCGAGGCCGTGGTGGACTACCGCTGGCGCTATCCGGCCCTGGTCAACGACGCGGCCAGCACGGCCTTTGCCCGCGAGGTGGCGCGCGACTGGCTGGGCGAGCAGGGGCTGATCGCCGACCTGCAGCCGCTGACGGGCAGCGAGGACTTCTCCTTCATGCTCGAACGATGCCCTGGCAGCTATCTGATCGTGGGCAACGGCGTGGGCGACACGCATGGCACGGGCGGCTGCATGGTCCACAACCCCGGCTACGACTTCAACGACCGCATCCTGCCGCTGGCCGCCACTTACTGGGTGAAGCTGGCTCGGCGTTTTCTGTCCGCCGCCTGAGGCGCCGCGCCCGCACCGGATTCCCTTTCACGATCTCACCTACCCATCTGTGATTGCCACCATGCGCACTGCATTTCCTCTCTCCTCCGAGGCCCGCCAGGTCCTGAGCCGCCGCAGCCTTCTGGGCGCAGCCGCGCTGGGGCTGGCCTTGCCGGCTGCTGCCCAGGGCAGCTTTCCTGCCAAGCCCTTGAAGCTGGTCGTCGGATACCCGGCCGGTGGTTCGGTGGACCTGGCCGCCCGCGTGGTGGGCGATGCGCTGGCCGCGCGGCTGCGCGGCACGGTGGTGGTGGACAACGTGGGCGGGGCGGCGGGTGCCATTGCGGCCCAGCGCGTGGCCTCGGCACCGGCCGATGGCTACACGCTGCTGGTGGGGGCCAGCAACGAGCTGGTGGCCACGCGCATCGTCAACCCCGCGCAGCGCTACGACGGCCGCCGCGATTTCACGCCGCTGGGCCTGGTGGCCACCAGCCCGCTGATCCTGGCCGCACGCCCGGGCCTGGGCGTGAAGACCCTGGCCGAGCTGCTGGAGCTGGCGCGCCGCCAGCCCGGCAAGCTCAGCTACGGCAGCTCGGGCGTGGGATCGACCCTGCATTTCGCGGGAGAGCTGTTCAAGCAGCGCGCGGGTGTTTCCATCACCCATGTGCCCTACCGCGGCGTGGCGCCGTTGACCAGCGACCTGGCGGGCGGCAACCTGGACCTGGCCATGCTCTCGCCCACGGCAGCGCAACCGTTTCTGCAGAGCGGGCGCATCGTGCCGCTGGCGGTCACCAGCGCGCAGCGACTGTCCGCCTTGCCCCAGGTTCCGGCCATGGCCGAGCTGGCGCCGCTGCGCGGTTATGAATTGGTGGGCTGGTTTGCGCTGATGGCGCCGCGCGGGCTGCCCGCCGCCACCGCGCAGCGCATCACGGCGGCCCTTCAGGAGGCGCTGGCCGAGCCCGCCGTGCGCAAGCGCCTGGAAGATGCAGGCATGGTGCCCGCCTCGGGCCGCGAGGACCTGGCGCGCCTGATCGCCGAGGAAGACCGCAAATACGAGCAGCTCGCGGCCTTCGCGAACATGCGTGACTGACGGTGTTGACGGTGCTGACGGCAGCCGCGCAGGTTCAGCGACCGCGCAGGAACAGCGCGTCCAGCTCCTTCATGCTCATCTGCCGCCAGGTGGGGCGGCCGTGGTTGCATTGGTCGGAGCGCTCGGTGACTTCCATCTGGCGCAGCAGGGCGTTCATCTCGTCCAGCGTCAGGCGGCGGTTGGCGCGCACGGCGCCGTGGCAGGCCATGGTGGCCAGGATCTCATTGCGCGCGCGCTGCACCACGGTGCTGGCGTCGTGCTGGGCCAGCTCGGCCAGCACGCTGCGCGCCAGCTCCACGGCATCGCCCTGGGCCAGGGTGGCGGGCACGGCACGCACGGCCAGCGTCTTGGGCGAGAAGGGGGAAACCTCCATGCCCAGGGCCTGCAGCGTGTCGCCATGGGCCTCGGCCGTGGCCACTTCCTCGGGTGTGGCGGCGAAGGTGGCGGGAATCAGCAGCGGCTGGCTGGGGATCTGCTCTGCCGCGTTGACGGCATTCTTGAGCTGCTCGTAGACGATGCGCTCGTGCGCCGCATGCATGTCCACCACGACCATGCCCTGGGCGTTCTCGGCCAGGATGTAGACACCGTGGATCTGGGCGACGGCGCGGCCCAGGGGCCAGATGGTTTCCTCGGCAGCGGCAGGGGTGTCCGCTGCCGGGGGCGTGAGGTTCGCAGGTGAAGGCTCGGAGACAGCGGCTGGCTGGGGCTGTGCAGCGGGTGCGTAGCTGGCGGGCACATTGCCGGCAGGCCATTGCACGCCGGGCCTGTCCACCGCGACTTCGGCGGCACCGGCAGTCTGCATGGCCGTCTGTGCGGGAAGCGCCACCGGGGCCGGCGCGGCTTCGCGCATGGGAGCCCACAGGCCCGCCATGTTGCTGACCTTGTGGCCGCCCTGTTCATCGCCAAAGCTCATGCGCGCCTGGGGCCAGGCGGGAGCCGCCACCTTGGGCGCGGTGGCCGGTGCGGCAGGGGCCAGCTCCGGGGTGCGGGCGGCTTCCTCGGCGGCAGCGGCGGCGGCCGCCGCAGCGCGCGGGGCAGCCAGCGCGTTTTCTATGGCGTGGCGCACGGCCTGGTGCACCTCGCGGCTGTCGCGAAAGCGCACCTCGATCTTGGTAGGGTGCACGTTCACGTCCACGCGCGCAGGGTCGATCTCCACATACAGCGCATAGACGGGCTGCTTGTGGCCGTGCAGCACATCCTCGTAGGCGCTGCGCGAGGCGTGGGTCAGCACCTTGTCGCGCACGAACCGGCCATTGACGTAGCAGAACTGATGGTCGGGCCGGGAGCGCGCCGCATCGGGAACACCGGCGCGGCCCGTGACATGGACGGCGCCCGACCAATGCTCCACCGTCACGGAGTTCTGCACGAAGGCGTCGCCCAGCACATCGCCCAGGCGGCGCGCAAGGGCTTCGTCCGACATGCTGCCGGCGGCACGCCACTGCTCGACCAGCTTGCCTTCGTGCCAGATGGCAAAGCCCACGTCGGGCCGGGCCAGTGCATGGCGGCGCACGGACTCGATGCAGTGGGCCAGCTCCGTGGCGTCGCTCTTGAGGAATTTGCGGCGGGCCGGCGTGGAGAAGAACAGCTCCTTGACCTCGACCGTCGTGCCCTGGTTGCGGGCGGCGGGGCGCAGCTCGCCGCTGCGCGCATCGAGCAGGTAGGCCGAGTCCTGGCCCGCAGGGCGCGAGAGGATGGACGCCTCCGACACCGAGCAGATGGCCGCCAGCGCCTCGCCGCGAAAGCCCATGGTGGCCACGGTCTCCAGGTCGTGCAGATCGGTGATCTTGCTGGTGGCATGGCGGCGCAATGCCACGGGCAGCTCATCGCGCGGGATGCCGCCGCCGTCGTCCTCCACCGAGATCAGCCGCACGCCGCCGGCCAGCAGCCGCACGTTGATCTGGCGGGCGCCCGCATCCAGTGCGTTGTCCACGAGTTCGCGCACCACCGAGGCAGGGCGCTCGACGACTTCGCCGGCCGCGATCTGGCTGATCAGCTCGTCGGGCAGGTCGCGGATGGGGCGGCGGGGGAGGGTGTCGGAGGAGGGGATGGATGCGTTCACGCGGCAATTCTAGGGGCTGGCATCCACCGCTTGCGGGCTGTGGGAATGGGGTGTGGGGCGCCGGCGCCCGCAAAAAAAAAGGAGCCGCGAAAGCGGCTCCAAGAGGCGTCCCCGGCAACAAAGGCCGGAGCCGGGGGCACTCTTTGAATGAGGGTGGCTGCAGGGTCAGCGGCGGCGGCCTGCGCGGTCGCTGTTGCTGCCCATCTGGTTGCCGACCAGCGCACCGGCTGCGGCGCCGCCCACGGTGCCCAGCGTGGTGCCGAACAGCGCGCTGCCCAGCACGCCACCGGCCACGGCGCCCACGCCCGTGCCCAGTTGCGCATTGTTGGGACGGTGGGCGCAGCCGCCCATCGCGAGCGCGCCGGTCAGCAGGGCGGCGATGGCCAGGGTGCGGCCCATCGTGGAGCCGGACTGGCGTTCGGACTTGTGCGCGAAAGTGCGAAGGGTCTTGTTCATGGCTTGCTTCCTTGTGTCTTGGCGATGGTGGTGAGGCCGGGCCGGCATTGCCGACGGCATGGAAGCACTTTGCCTGCAAAAAGCTGACGCACTCATGAGTTTTTCGTAGAGTTTTATCAAGTTGTGTAACAAAACAAGCTTGATTTCAAGCATTTGTAGATTCCTGCAAGCGACGGTATGTGCGAGGGCGTGACCCGCTCCGGCTCGGCCGTGGGGGCATGTCGGCGAAGTACAGTACGGGCCGGTGCGGCGCCCGCCGCGGAGGACTCTCTTTTGGAAATCATTCAGTTCCTGATCGACTTCATCCTGCACATCGACAAGCATCTGGAGGCCTTTGTCGTGGCCTATGGACCCTGGGTGTATGCGCTGGTGTTTCTCATCGTCTTCGTGGAGACAGGCGTGGTGGTCATGCCCTTTCTGCCTGGCGACTCGCTGCTGTTCATCGTCGGCGCGCTGTGCGGCGTGGGCCTCATGGACTATTCGATCGCCTGCACCGTTCTGCTGGTGGCGGCCGTGCTGGGCGACCAGTGCAACTACACCATCGGCCGCTACATAGGGCCCAAGGTGTTCCAGTGGGAGGACTCGCGCTGGTTCAACCGTCGCGCCTTCGACCAGGCCCACGCGTTCTACGAGCGCTATGGCGGCATCACCATCGTGCTGGCGCGCTTCATGCCGTTCATTCGCACGTTTGCGCCCTTCGTGGCCGGGGTGGCCGCGATGAACCGGGGCAAGTTCACTGCCTTCAATGTGGGCGGGGCGATTGTCTGGGTGTTCGGCATCAGCGCAGCCGGCTATTTCTTCGGCAACCTGCCCTGGGTGCGCGAGAACCTGGAGAAGATCATCTGGGGCCTGATCCTGGTGCCGGGCCTGATTGCCATCTTTGGCGCCTGGCGCGCGGGGCGCGCGCCCAAGACGGCCGTCTGAGCTTTCCGCGCATAGAAAAAACCCCTTGCACCTTCACGGCGCAAGGGGTTTTTTCATGGAGCGGGAGTGGGGATCAACGGCGGTCGTTGCGCTTGCCCACCTCGTTACCGATCAGTGCACCGGCGGCTGCACCGCCCACGGTGCCTAGCGTGCTGCCGAACAGGGCATCTCCCACGACACCACCGGCCACGGCGCCTACGCCGGTACCGATCTGTGCACTGCTGGGATTGGTGGAACAGCCGGCAGAGAACAGGGCAATGGCTGCTGCGGCGGCAATGGAATAAAGGCGTGTCTTCATGTTCATCTCCTGTGATGGCCTGCCTTGTCGCCGTGAGTGGCGTATGGCGCAAGCACTGTGTGGAACATGTTTGCATGCTCTCATTCAGGGCTTGCGGCAGCGGTAGGAGATCTGCCCGAGCTGCCGCCGGGCGGCTCGGAAGTGTCGCGTCTTTGCCGTCCGACAGCGGCTGCGGGCGGCATCGCCCGCGCCCTTCGCCTGGCTCTGTCAGACGGAGCGGCTGCGTGCCAGCGGCGGGTTGTGCGCGAAGTAGTTGCGGATGCCGCGCATCAGCGCGTCGGCCAGTTGCACCTGGTAGGCGCTGCTGCGCAGGCGGGCCTCTTCCTCGGGATTGCTGATGAAGGCGGTTTCCACCAGCACGCTGGGAATGTCGGGCGCCTTGAGCACGGCAAACCCGGCCTGCTCCACGCGCGGCTTGTGCAGCTTGGCCATGTTGCCGATCTCGCCGAGCAGGGCGCCGCCGAGCTTGAGGCTGTCCTTGATCTGGGCCGTGGTGCTCATGTCCAGCAGCATGCGCTGCACATGCTGGTCCTGCGAGCCCATGTTCAGGCCACCGACGATGTCGGACTGGTTTTCCTTGTTGGCCAGCCAGCGCGCGGCCGTGCTGGAGGCGCCCTTGTCGCTGAGCGCAAAGACGCTGGCACCACGCGCGGCCGGCGTGGTGAAGGCGTCGGCGTGGATGCTGATGAAGAGGTCGGCCTGCACGCGCCGGGCCTTTTCCACGCGCGTAGCCAGGGGCACGAAGAAGTCGGCATCGCGCGTCATGAAGGCGCGCATGGGGCTGCCGCCGATGCGGGTGTCGTTGATGCGGTCGCGCAGCAGGTGGGCGATCTTGAGCACCACGTCCTTTTCGCGCGTGCCGCTGGGGCCGGTGGCGCCGGGGTCCTCGCCGCCGTGGCCGGGGTCCAGCGCCACGATGATGATGCGGTCGGTCTGGCGCGAGGTGGCGATGTTGGGCGCGGCAATGGGGGCAGGGGCCGGAACGGGCGCAGGCGCGGGAGGGCGAGGCGCCGGGGCCGGAGCGGAAGGGGAAGGTGCCTGTGCCACCACGGCGGGCGGTGCAGGCGTCTTGCCGCCGGAGCCGCTGCTGTGCTGGGCGATCAGGTCGCCCAACGGGTCGGGGGCTGGCGCCGTGGAGCCTGAGGGCCGGGGCAGCGGTGGTGGAGGCGGCGGCGGTGCCGATGCGACAGCGGTATCGTCGCCGGAGGCATCGCGCAGGCGCTCGCTGATCAGCGCCTCCAGCGGGTCCACGGCCTTGGCGGGGTACAGGTCGAACACCAGCCTGTGCTTGTAGGCCGCCACGGGCTGCAGCGTGAAGACCTGGGGCTTTGCGGGCTGCTTGAGGTCGATGACCAGGCGCACCACGCTAGGGGAGTTCTGGCCCACGCGGATGGAGGCGATGTTGGGATCGTCGGAGCGGACCTTGGCCACCAGTTCACGCAGCGCGGGATTGAGGTCGATGCCCTCGATGTCCACGGCCAGCCGCGGGGGCTGGTCCACGAAGAACTGCTTGGCAGCCAGCGGCCGGTCGGACTCAATGGTCACGCGCGTGTATTCGGGCGCGGGCCAGACGCGCACGGCCACGATGGTGGCTCCGTGCGCGATGTGCTGGCGGCCCAGCAGCAGCACGATGGAGCCCGCCTGCAAAAGATTGCGGCGCGACAGGCCGGACGGATAGGAGGAGGAGTTGGCGTCGCTCATGCCTTGAGTGCTTGGATCACGGCGCGTCCGACGGGCGTGCCGGCGAGCAAGGTCACCTGGCGCTGCGTCTCGTCGATTGCTTCGATATGAATAGCTATATCTGCCGCAGGCGTAAGCGCTGCGGCCTTTTCGGGCCATTCTGCCAGCTTGAGACCGGGGCTGGCGAAAATATCGCGAAATCCTGCATCCTCCCACTCGCGCGGATCATCGAAGCGGTAGAAGTCGAAGTGCCAGATGGCCAGGTCCGGCGCCTCATGCGGCTCCACCACGGCATAGGTGGGGCTTTTGATGCGGCCCTGCACGCCCAGTGCGCGCAGCCAGTGCCGCACCAGCGTGGTCTTGCCTGCACCCAGGTCGCCGTGCAGCGTGACGTAGGCGTTGCGCAGCGCGGGATGGTCTGCAAGCTGCTGCGCAAACCGCTGCGTGTCTTCCTCGCTGCCCCATATCCAGCGACGGCCCGCAGTTTCCGCATCCTGCGGCTGGGCGCTTTCTACAATCGAGGGAGTATGTTGTGCAGCAGTCAATTGGTTCCTTTGATGCAAGGCTGGGCCCGCGAGCTGGGATTTTCCCAAATTGGCGTGGCCGGCGTGGATTTGTCTTCTGCGGAGCCGGGTTTGATGCAGTGGCTGGCCCAAGGGTTCCATGGCGAGATGGACTATATGCAGGCCCACGGCCTGCGCCGCGCCCGGCCTGCCGAGCTGGTGCCGGGCACGGTCAGCGTGATCACGGCGCGCATGGACTACCTGCCGCGCGACACGCCTGCCGATGCGCCGGGCGCCTGGCAAGCGGTGGAGTGGGCGCGGCTGCAGCGGCCCGACGAGGGCATTGTCTCCGTCTATGCCCGGGGGCGCGACTATCACAAGGTGCTGCGCAACCGGCTGCAGAAGCTGGCCGAGCGCATTGCACAGGAAGTCGGCCCCTTCGGGCACCGCGCCTTCACCGATTCCGCGCCCGTGCTGGAGGCCGAGCTGGCCCGGCGCAGCGGCCAGGGCTGGCGCGGCAAGCACACGCTTGTGCTCAATCGCGAAGCGGGCTCCATGTTCTTCCTGGGCGAGATCTATGTGGACCTTGCGCTGGAGCCCACGGCGCCGGTGACCGCGCACTGCGGCAGCTGCGCGGCCTGCATCACGGCCTGCCCCACGGGCGCCATCGTGGCGCCGCACCGGGTGGACGCGCGGCGCTGCATCTCCTATCTGACCATCGAGCATGCGGGCGCCATTCCCGAGGAGCTGCGGCCGCTGATGGCCAACCGCATCTATGGCTGCGACGACTGCCAGCTGGCCTGCCCCTGGAACAAGTTCGCCCAGCCCAGCCTCCTGCCCGACTTCGATGCGCGCGAGGCCCTGTCCGGCGGGCAGCTGGTGCACTTCTTTGCCTGGGACGAGCCGACCTTTCTGCGCCTGACCGAAGGCAGTCCCATCCGGCGCATAGGCCATGCGCGCTGGCTGCGCAATGTGGCCGTGGCGCTGGGCAATGCCTGGCGTGACACCGGCAACGCGGCATTGCAGCAGGCGCTGTCCAGCCGCGCCGAACATCCGGACGCCCTGGTGCGCGAGCACGTAGCCTGGGCGCTGTCGCAAAGATCGGATTGAGCTGATAAGACCAGGGCGCTTGTGTGTGAAACAATTGTTGCGCTCTGTCGGAGTGCCCCCCGGCGGCCTGTTGCGGGCCACTGCCCTTGAAGGCGCGGGGCCTGTGTGACTCAACATGATGTTTGATATGCGCGCAAAGCCTCCCCGCAGCCTGTCCCGCCTGCTGAACGCAGAACCGCTGACCCAGACCGCTGTGGCCGTCTGGGTGGGCCTGTGCTGCGTGCTGCTGGCCACGGTGGCGTACTGGACGGTGCTGGTGGACAGCCACCGCACGCAGCGCAGCTTTACCGAGTCCCAGTCCTGGCTGCGGGTGGGGCAAATGTCGCATGCGGTGTCGGTGCAGGTGCAGACCCTGCTGTCCGGCCTGGACTACACCATGCGCGGCCTGGAGTCCGACTTTGCCGGTGGCGATGTCGACGGGTTCCGGCGTGCCGTGCAGACCACGTTCGACGCCTACCCGGCCGGCACCTTTCTGCAGATCGCCGTGGCCGACGAGAAAGGGGACATCGTGTACTCCAACCTCCAGCAGGAGGCGCAGACGCGGGCTGCCAAGGTCTCCATCCGGGACCGCGAGCATTTCCAGGTGCATGCCAACCGCGAGAACATGGGCATGTTCATCGGCCGCCCCGTGCAGGGGCGTGTCTCCCACAAATGGACCATACAGCTGAGCCGCGCGCTGTACCGCCAGGGGCAGTTCTCGGGCGTGCTGGTGCTGTCGCTGTCGCCCGAATACATCTCGCGCTATTTCCAGTCCATCTTCGATGGCGCCAACGACGTCATCCTGCTGCTGCGCACCGATGGCGCCTACCTGGCGCGCTCGCAGGGGCAGGAGCAGGTGATGGGCCGCTCGGTCTCCGATGTGCGCGTGGCGCTGTTCGCACCGGCCCTGGAGCGCGGCACTTACGAGGCCGAATCGTCCGTCGATGGCGTGCAGCGCATGTATGCCTGGAGCCGGGTGGAGGGCTATCCGCTGATCGTCAGTGCAGGGCTGGACAAGAAAGCCATCTTCGAGTCGCTGGAGGCATCGCTGGAGCGCGGCCTGCTGCGCAACGGCATAGGCACGGCCGTGCTGCTGCTGGGCATGCTGCTGACGCTGTGGCTGGCGCGCCAGCGCCAGCTCAGCGAGCGCATGCGGCTGCAGGGTGAGCGGCGCTTTGCGCGGCTGGCGCAGGAGGTGCCGGGCGGGCTGTTCCAGTTCCGAATAGGCGCGGATGGACAGTTCCGGTTCCCTTTCACCAGCCCCGGATTCTTCGAACTGCATGGCGCCAAGGCCGATGCCGCCAGGTTTGCCGACCATGAACTGCTCAAGCGGGTCCACCCCGAGGATCTGCCGGCACTGGCGGCCTCGGTGCAGGCCAGCGTGGGCAGCAAGGGTGTCTGGGAGCACAAGTACCGCGTCTACGGCCCTGCAGGCGAGCTGCGCTGGCTGCATGGTCACGCCCGGCCGCAGCAGGAGGAAGACGGCTCCCTGCTGTGGCATGGCTATGTGCACGATGTGACGCAGGACCAGGCCATGCAGGAATCCATACGCCACAGCGAGGAACGCCTGCGCCTGACCGTGGGCGCCGTGCGCGACGGCCTGTGGCAGTGGGACTGCCGCAGCGGCCATGTGGAATGGGATGCCCGCTGCTACCAGATGCTGGGCTTCGAGGCCGCGCAGTTCCCCATGAGCTATGACGCCTTCTGCGCCATGGTCCATCCCTCGGACAGGGCGCGGATGCTGGCGCGGCTGCAGCGCCATGCCGAGGCCGGGGCCGACTTCCGCGTGGAGATGCGGCTGCGCAGCTCTGCCGACAGCTGGCTGTGGGTGGAGTCGCGCGGCGAAATCACCCAGCGCGATGCCGACGGCAAGCCCGTGCGCATGCTGGGGACGCACACCGACATACAGCAGCGCGTGGAGCAGTCCCGGCTCATCAAGGCCTTGCTGGACCGGGGAAGCGCCCTGATCGTCATGGCCGGTCCCCAGCGCGAAATCCTCTATGCCAACGAGCGCGCGGTGCAGACCTTCGAGATCGAGACAGACCGGCTGCCCGGCGGCGTGAACTTTCGCGCCCTGCATGTCAGCGACGAGAGCTTCGAGCGCTTCGGCCAGCTCTACGCACAGCTCAACGCACGCGGCACGGTGCGCACGGAATGGATTTTGCGCATGCCTTCGGGCTCGGGCCACTGGTTCGACATGCAGGGCTCGCTGCTGGACCCCGACGAGGACGACGGCCGCGTCATCTGGACCATGATCGATACCGACGCGCGCCGGCGAGCCGAGACCGCGTTGGCCGAGACCCAGCACCGGCTGGAGGCCATCATCGACCGCTTTCCCGCAGGCATTCTGGTCACCGACGCCCAGGGCCGCCAGGTGCTGGCCGCCAACCGCATGCTGGCGGCCGCGCTGCGGCTGGACATGGCGCCTGCCGCTCTGGTGGGGCTGGGCATGCCGGCGCTGATCCAGCTGCTGCCGCCTTCGGTGGCTGGCGTGCTCAGCGCGGGGCCCGTGGCTGGCCGGTCCCTGCATGCGCTGCCCGACGACCACTATGTGGAGATCGAGGGCATGCAGCTGCGCGACGGTGATCGCTCCATCGGCCACTGCTGGGTCTTCCACGATGCGACGGAGCGGCAGCAGCGCGAATCCCAGCTGGAGACCCTGGCGCTGACCGACGCGCTGACCGGCATTCCCAACCGCCGCGCCTTCATGGAGCGGCTGGCGATGGAGCTGGACCATCTGCGCAGCGGACTGGTGGCGCACTCCACGCTGATCATGCTGGACATAGACCACTTCAAGCAGGTGAACGACGGCTATGGCCATGCGGTGGGCGATATCGTGCTCAAGGAGCTGCTGGCCTCGGTGGCGCAGGAAATGCGCAAGGAAGACATGGTGGGCCGGCTGGGCGGCGAGGAGTTTGCCGTGCTGCTGTCCGACACCGATGCCGAGGTGGGCCTGCGCCGCGCCGAAAGCCTGCGCGAAACCGTTGCCGCGCGCGCCATCGATGCGGGCCTGGCCGGCGACCTGCACATCACCATCAGCCTGGGCGTGTACGAGCTGCAGTGCAGCGATGCCTCGGCCCAGGGCTGCCTGGAGCGTGCCGACGCCGCGCTGTACTACTCCAAGCGCAACGGCCGCAACCAGTCCACGCTGTGGAGCGAGCGGCTGCCTGCCATCGCGCGCTGATACGCGCTCATCCGGGCTGGTGCGGCGCACAGGCCTAGGAATTCACCCCGGTGAATTTTCAGAATCATCCAATGGCCTGATCGGGCCGCAATCCCGAAAATCCTGGGTTCATGCTGCCGCGTGGACCTGCCGCCTCTTGCCTGGCCCCAACACTCGGGTGCGGCCGACTCTCCGTGCAACCCATCAAAAAAAGAGGCTGCGCGCCGAGCGCAGGGCGAGGAATGTATGACGTACAACCGCTGGTCCACGGTGCATATCGCGCCGCTTTCGCGAGCGCAGTTCTGGAGCGATGCCAGCCGCGAGGCGCAGATGCCGCACACGCCCTTGGTCGCGCAGCCCGAGCGCTTCGAGGCCGTGCTGACATCGCGCGGCGTGGGCGCGGTGGTGCTCAACCGCATACAGATGGCGGCCGAACATGGCATGGAGCGCCTGCATGCCGATGGCCAGCGCGCAGGCCCGCCCTGCCTGCTGTGCGTGCTCTATGCCAAAGGTGGAGCCCAGGTATTCGCACCGGATGCACCTGACGTACCTGACCTGTCGGACGTGCCGGACGTACCGGACGTACCGGATGCCTCGGCGTCATCCGGGGAGCCGGGCATGGCGGTTGCGGGCAGGAGGCTGCAGGCACAACCCGGCCAGCTGTTCCTGCTGGACGAGCGGCGCGGCTACCGCATCTGGCAGAAAGAGGCCGTGGACCTGGTGGTGCTGGCCGTGCCGCTGGCACTGATTGATTCGCGTGGCGGCCTGGCTTCGCAACTGCTGGCACGCAGCCTGCCCGACTGTGCATCGCTTCAACTGCTGGTCCAGCAGATGCAATTGCTGGCCGCGTGGCAGGACCCCTTGCCCGAGGCCGAATCCGCCAGGCTGTCCGACTTGGTCATCAACACCGTGAAGACAGTGCTGCAGGCCAGCGCCGACATGGCGATGGCCCGACCCGGCGCGCCCATGCACGTGCTGTTGCGCAGGGTGCGCCAGCTCATTGCCCGCCAGTACCCGGACCCGGCGTTGGGGCCCGAGCGCGTGGCGTCCAGGCTGGGGCTGTCCGTGCGCTCGCTGCAATCCCAGCTGTCGCGCGAAGGCACCAGCCTCAGCGCCGAACTCATGGCCTATCGCCTGGAACGCGCCCATGCGCTGCTGCGTGGCACGGAGCCGGGAACGCTGGGCATCGCGGAGATCTCGCAGCACTGCGGTTTCAGCTCACCCGCGCATTTTTCCCGGCGGTTCAGGGCACGCTACGGCAGCACGCCGCTGGGGCTGCTGCGGGATGCGGAGGGCGGGGAGGGGGCCTAGGCAGGCTGGGCGGCGCCGCTCCCGGCGTGGCGTGCGCAGATCAGGCCGAGGATTTCGAACAGCATCTGCGCGCCCGCATGGGCGGTGTTGGTGGTGGCGTCGTAGGCTGGAGACACCTCGACCACATCGCCGCCCACGATGTGGATGCCGGCCAGGCCGCGCACCATGGCCTGTGCCTCGCGCACGGTGAGTCCACCGACCTCGGGCGTGCCCGTGCCGGGCGCAAAGGCCGGGTCCAGGCAGTCGATGTCGAAGGAGACGTAGACGGGCGCATCGCCCACCACCTCGCGTGCGCGGGCAATGACGCCGTCCACGCCCAGCGCGGGAAGCTCCTCTGCGTGGATCACGGTCATGCCCGACTCATAGGAAAACTCCCAGAGATATTCGGCTGCGCCGCGTATGCCGATCTGAATGGTCCGCGTGGGGTCGAGCACGCCGTCCAGCACGGCCTGACGAAACGGGCCGCCGTGGTGGAAGCGGCTGCCGTCGAAGGGGCCCCCGGTGTCGCAGTGGGCGTCGAAATGCACCAGGGCCAGTGGCCGCTCGCGGCCCAGCGCGCGCAATATGGGCAGGGTGATGGAATGGTCTCCACCAGCGGCCAGCGGAATCACGCCTGCCGCATGGATCTTCGCGAAGGTCGACTCTATGTCTCGGTGCGACTGCTCCAGGCTGTAGCGGCTGGACAGCGGCACGTCGCCGATGTCCGCCACGCGCAGCTCGCGTGTGGGAGTGGATCGAAGCACATGGTTGTACGGGCCCACGCGTTCGATGGAACGCAGGGCCCGGGGGCCGAAGCGGCAGCCGCTGCGGTTGCTGATGCCCAGGTCCATGGGCACGCCGATCAGCGCGGCCTGGAGGTCGCCGAAATCCGGGCGGCTCCAGTCCATGGGACGCATGGGCGCGTCCAGCAGCGTGGGCATGCCTGCGTAGGGTGCGTTGCGCGTGCCGCTGGCGTCGATGATGTGGGCGGCCACGGCGCGGAAATGCGGGTCGTGTATCACGGACTCGTTGGCGCCGCCGAAGCGTGCTCGCAGCGCCTGCAGCCTGTCTGGTGTGAAAAGCGTCATGTCGTCTCCGATTCAGTGCCGGGATCAGGATTGAATGCCCGACAGCGAACGCTGCTGCGTGCGCTGCGCCAGGCTGATGAGGATGAAGCTGGCCGTGCTCACGGCAAGGCTGGCATAGATGGGCGTGTTGGCGGCCAGGCCGTCCCTGACCATGAAGGCGACGGCCGTGGCGCAGCCCAGCAGCATGCTGGCGATGGCACCCGCCGTGGTGGCCCGGCGCCAGTAGATGGCGCCGATCAGCGGCACCAGCATGCCGCCCACGAGCAGGTTGTAGGCGGTGGTCAGGGCGTTGAGCACATCGTCCACCACCAGGGCGATGCCGAGCACGGCCAGCCCCACCAGCAGCGTCAGCAACCGGTGCCAGCGCACATCGACCAGCGGCCGGCCGCCCCGCAGCAGGGGCACGAGGTCCTCGGCCAGCACGGTGGAGCCGGCCAGCATGGCGGCGCTGGCGGTGGACATCATGGCCGCCAGTGCGGCAGCGATCACCAGGCCGCGGATGCCGTCCGGCAGGCTGGCCTGCACGATGGCGGCAAAGGCATTGTTGGCGTTGTCCAGGTCCGGCAGCAGCACGCGCGCTGTCATGCCCACCAGGGCGCCGACCAGTCCGTAGACCACGCAGTACACGCCGGCGAGGCTGCCCGCCACGGCGGCCACCCGTTCGCTGCGGGCCGTGAACACGCGCTGCCACACGTCCTGGCCGATCATGATTCCGAAGAAATAGATGACGAAGTAGGTGGCGATGGTGTCCCAGCCGATGTGGGTGACATCGAAGCTGGACGCCGGCAGTTGGGCAACCAGCTGATCCCAGCCGCCCACGCGGTACAGGCAGATGGGCAGCAGGATCAGCATCAGGCCCGCGGTCTTGATCACGAACTGCACGATGTCCGTCAGCGTCAGCGACCACATGCCGCCCACGGCCGAGTAGATGACCACGACGCCCCCGCCCACCAGGATGGAGATCCACAGCGGCAGGTCGAACAGCACCTGCATCACGGTGCCGATGGCGATCACCGACGTGGCCGCCAGCATCAGCGAGTAGGCCAGCATCACCAGGGCGCTGGCCTGCTTGGTGCGGGCGCTGTAGCGCCGCTCCAGCACCTGGGTCACGGTGCAGATGCGTAGCCTGAGCAGGGGCTTGGCCAGGAACAGGTTCAGCACCAGCAGGCCCGCGCCCAGCGCCGCGCAAAGCCAGAATCCGGAGATGCCGTACACATAGCCCAGGCGCACCGTGCCCACGGTGCTGGCGCCGCCTATCACCGTGGCGGCCATGGTGCCCATGTACAGGCCCGGCCCGAGGTTGCGGCCGGCCACGAGAAAGTCCTCCTGCGTCTTCGCGCGGCGCATGCCGTACCAGCCCAGTAGCAGCATGGCCGCCGCGTAGATCACCACGACCGAGATATCGAGCAACATGGTTTGTCTCCCTTTTGTTGCGGCCCTGTTGGCAGGGGCCTCTTGAAACAGCGGTATCCATGGAAGTGAATTCCCTGGCCCGTCCCTCTTGTTCTGTATTGCAGTCCCTCTTTGGATAATCCAGATGTGCTGCAACAGCCGTGGATGCTAGACAGCAGCCCGGATTGCATCCATTTCAAGTTCCATTTACAAACATCGATAAGAATCGATCTTTCCCGAGTGAAAACCCCATGCTCCATACCGTTTCAGACCTGGACCTGCGGCTGCTGCGCGTGTTTCTGGCCATCGTTGACGCGGGCGGCGTGTCGGCGGCGCAGGCCAGCCTTGGCGTAGGCCAGTCCACGCTCAGCAGTCAGCTGTCCACACTGGAGACGCGGCTGGGTTTCAGTTTGTGCGAACGGGGGCGCGGCGGCTTTCGCCTGACGGCCAAGGGCCGGCGCTTCGTCGATATGGCTCGCACGGCCCTGCAGGGACTGGAAGGCTTCAGTGCGCAGGCGCGCAACATGCACCGGCAGCTGGTCGGCAGCCTGGCCATCGGCCTGATCGGCAATGCGCCCATGGAATACAACGCGCTGATGGGGCGGGCCATACAGCGTTTTCGCCAGCGCGACGAGGCCGTACGCCTGTCTGTGCTGGTGCGCGGGCCGCGCGAGCTGGAGGAAATGCTGCTGCGCGACGAGCTCCAGGTCGCCGTGGGCTATTTCCTGCACCGCGCCCCGGCGCTGGAATACACGCTGCTGTTCAGCGAAAGGCAGGTGGCCTATTGCAGCGCCAGCCATCCCTTTGCCGCACGCGCGGGCCGCATCGGCGCGCAGGAGGCGGGCGAGGCCGACTGGACCTGGCGCACCTATCCGCTGCCGCAGGCACCGCTGACGGGGCGCCCGCGCCATGTCACCTCAGAGGCGGACAACATGGAGGCGGCGGCCATCCTCATCCTGTCAGGCGCCCACCTGGGCTACCTGCCAGAACACTATGCGGCGCCCTATGTGGCTGCCGGCCTGTTGCATGCGCTGGACGAATCCCTCTTCAGCTATGACGTGGACATCACCATGGTGGCCAAGAAGCGCGCACGCCAGGACGACATCACGGCCGCCTTCACGGACGACATGCGTGCCGTGCTGTAGGGGTGCCGTGGCACAGCGGCATCAGAACTGCAGCAGGCTCAGCGCAAACGGCAGGCTGAGCACGCCCAGCAGCGTGGACAGCGTGACCAGCCCCGCCACATACGAGCCGTTGTAGCCCATGCGCGCGGCCAGCACATAGCACGACGATGCGGTGGGCAGGGCAGAGAAGGCCATCAGGATCAGGGCCTGCGCACCGCTCAGGCCAAACGCCCGCACCATGGCATAGGCGATCAGCGGCTGCACCAGATGCCGCACGGCCAGCAGGCACACGGCCAGCAGCTTGCCGGCGGCCAGCGCGCCGAACTGCATGCCGGCGCCGGCCGACATCAGGCCCAGCGCGATGGAGGCTGCGCCTATGCGGGAGATCGACGGCTCGATCAGCGCCGGCAGCTTCAGCCCCAGCGCGCTGAACACCAGGCCCGACAGCGTGCCCACGATCAGCGGATTGCGCACCAGCTGGCCCAGGAAATGCTGGTTGCTCCCGCGCGCCATGGGCCAGACGGCCGCGATATTGCACAGCGGCACGCTCACGCCGATCAGCACCGAGATGAACAGCAGGCCCTCAGGCCCCGCCAGCCGGCTGGCCAGCGCCAGGCCGATGAAGGAGTTGAAGCGAAACGCCACCTGCACGGCGCCGGCATGCTCGCGCACATCGATGCGGCCGCGCAGGCCCGGCCACCAGGGCAGGCTGTAGGCCAGGGCAATGCCGACCAGGGCCGCGCACACGCCAGCGGCCAGCAAGTGGGAGGTGGCACCCCAGTCCACCGGGCTCTTGACGATGGAGTGGAACAGCAACACCGGGAACAGCAGGTAGTACACCAGTGCCTCCACTGCCTGCCAGACCGTGCGGTTGAGCTGTGTGAAGCGGCACAGCACGTAGCCAAGCACGATGAGCGAAAAATCGGGGAAGAGCAGCACGGCGTAGTTCACGGGGGCAGAGCATAAGCGCAACCCCGCAGTCGCCGCGTCTCCCGAGAAACCATGGCGCGAGGCTAGGGGTAAACACCGGGAAATCAGTGCTGCGACAAACTGTGACAACCGGGCCCCGGGCCTTAGCATCGCTGGGGTCCACACAGCCGATCCGAAAGCGCAGGTCCTGACGACCGTCAAGCGCGCAGCGGGCTCCAGGCCCCACCATGGCTGTTCCGTGGCAGCGTTTGCGAGCCTTCGTTTCGCAGACCATCCATCCGCAGGCACGGCCTTGCGGATGTCCATGAAACCTTCTTCGTCAACACGACCCCCAAAAGGAGATCTTGTATGAATCGTCGCAGCTGGATGGGCCTGACCCTGGTCCTCGCAAGCACCGGAGCCCTGGCCCAGGCCTATCCCACCAAGCCGATCAAGCTGGTGGTGCCCTTCGCCCCCGGTGGCACGACCGACATCATCGCTCGCGTGATCGCCGAACCCCTGACCAAGGAACTGGGCCAGCCCGTGGTGGTGGACAATCGCGGCGGCGGCGGTGGCGTGATCGGCGCCATGGAAACCGCGCGCTCGCAGCCCGATGGCTACAGCCTGGGCATCGCCACGGTCTCGACCACGGCGACCAACCCCGCGATCAACCCCAAGATCTCGTACAACACGCTGACGGACTTCACGCCCATCATCAACGTGGCGGCCACGCCCAACGTGATTGCGGTGAACCCCAAGTTCCCCGCCAAGGACTACAAGAGCTTCGAGGCCGAACTCAAGAAGTCCCAGGGCAAGTACTCCTATGCCTCCTCGGGCACGGGCGGCATCCAGCACATGCTGATGGAGCTGTACAAGAGCCTGACCAACACCTTCGTCACCCACATCCCCTACCGCGGTGCCGGCCCGGCGCTCAACGACGTGGTGGCGGGCCAGGTGCCCATGGTGCTGGACAACCTGCCCTCGGCCCTGCCGTTCATCAAGGACAACCGCCTGGTGCCCATCGTGGTGGCCGCGCCCCAGCGCCTGGCCGTGCTGCCCAATGTGCCCACCTTCAAGGAAGTGGGCCTGGAGCCGGTGAACCGCATGGCCTACTACGGCATCCTGGGCCCTAAGAACATGCCCAAGGACGTGGTGGACAAGATCAACGCCGCCGTGCGCAAGGTGCTGCAGGACCCGGCCGTGCGCAAGCGCATCGAGGACACGGGCTCCCTGGTCATCGGCAACTCGCCTGAAGAGTTCGCCAAGCAGATCAAGGACGAGTACGAGACCTACAAGAAGGTGGTTGCTCAGCAGAAACTCACGCTGGAGTAAGCACCGCATTGAGCGGTTGGCTCAGAACCCGAGGCTGCTTGCGGACCTCGGGTTTTTTCGTTGTAGGCTTGATGGGATGTCCCAAGTGCCTGTTGCTTCCATCGCTTCCCCATCGGCTGCCGAAGCCGAATCTGCTGCCGATCCTGCATCCTGGCCGGCGCCGCTGCCGGCCAGCCTGGATGCGCTGGACCTGTTCATGGATGCGCTGCTGCTGGAGGACGGGCTGTCGCGCAATACGCTGGCGGCCTATCGCCGGGATCTGACGGCCTGGGGGCGGTGGCTGGCGCACCAGCAGCCGCCGCTGGCGCTGGATGCGGCGGGCGAGCTGGAGCTGCAGGGCTATTTCGCGGTGCGGGTGGAGCAGACCAAGGCCAGTTCTTCCAACCGGCGGCTGACGGTGCTGCGCCGCTACTACCACTGGGCGCTGCGCGAGCAGCGCATTGCCGCCGATCCCACGGCACGCATGCTGGCGGCCCGGCAGCCGCCGCGCGTGCCGCATACGCTGACGCAGGCGCAGGTGGAGGCGCTGCTCAGGGCGCCCGATGTCGATACGCCGCTGGGCCTGCGTGACCGCGCCATGCTGGAGCTGATGTATGCCAGCGGCCTGCGCGTGAGCGAGCTGGTGGATCTGCCCTTGCATGGCATCGATCTGCGCTCGGGCGTGTTGCGCGTGACGGGCAAGGGGCAAAAGGAAAGGCTGGTGCCATTCGGCCAGGAGGCGCACTGGTGGCTCGAGCGCTACCTGGCCACGGCGCGTGGTGCCATCCTGGGCGGGCAGCGCAGCGATGCGGTCTTCGTGACCCAGCGCGGGGCTGCCATGAGCCGCGTGATGTTCTGGGTCATCGTCAAGCGCTGCGCGCAGGTTGCGGGCGTCACGGCACCGCTGTCGCCGCACACGCTGCGCCATGCCTTCGCCACCCACCTGCTCAACCATGGCGCAGACCTGCGCGTGGTGCAGATGCTGCTGGGCCATGCCGACATCTCCACCACCACCATCTACACCCATGTGGCGCGCGAGCGGCTCAAGGCATTGCACGCTTTGCACCATCCGCGTGGTTGATTGAGTGTGGAAGGTTCGCCGGTTTGGGTGTTTCTGCCGTTGAAATCGTCGAAGTGGCAAAGCCTGTCCCGGGGATATGCGCTTTGCAGAACAATCACCGCCGTGTTCGATGTGTTTCTGCGGAGTTTTCGATGACTGATTTCCTGCGCCGGCATGTGCTGGTGACTTCCATGCTGGCGGCGACGGTCGCTGCTGCGGCCTTGCCGATGTCCGCGTCGGCCGCCGATGCCGCCTGGCCCAGCCGGCCCATCCGCGTGGTGGTTTCCTATCCGGCCGGTGGCGTCAGCGACGTGGTGGCACGCGCCCTGGGCGAGAAGCTGGCCGCCCGCCTGGGCCAGCCCGTGGTGGTGGACAACAAGGCCGGCGCCGGCGGCGCCATCGGCCTGGACCTGGTGGCCAAGGCCGCACCTGATGGCTATACGCTGGGCTTTTCCTCCATCAGCCCGCTGACGCTGAGCCCGCACCTGGGCAAGCCGCTGTTCGATCCGCAGCGCGATCTCGTGCCCGTGACCAGCGTGATGTATTCGCCCGTGCTGCTGCTGGGCACGGCCCGCTCCACGGCGACCGATTTCAAGGCACTGGTGGCGCAGGCCAAGGCCCAGCCCGGCGAAGTCCGCTGGGCCACGGCCGGCCTGGCATCGCTGGGCCACATCATGCTCGAGCAGATCATGTATGCCTCGCAGGCCAAGATCACGCACATTCCCTACAAGGGCGGCGGCCAGCAGCTCAATGATGGCCTGAGCGCCCAGTTCGAGGTGCTCTCCACCAACGCCGGGCCGGCCGTGCTGCAGCACATCAAGGCGGGCAAGTTCAAGGCCCTGGCCGTGGGCGCCCCCCAGCGCCTGGAGTCGCTGCCCGGCGTGCCCACGCTGGCCGAGCTGGGCTACAAGAGCGCCAACATGACCTCGGTGTTCGGCATCTTCGCGCCCGCAGGAACGCCCGCGCCCGTGCTGCAAAGGCTCAATGCCGAGATCAACCAGGTGCTGACCCAGCCCGACATGCGTGCCAAGCTGGAGGCCACCGACAACGTGGCCACGGGCGGCAAGGCGGAGGATTTCGCGCGCCAGATCGAGGCCGAGTCCCAGTCCAACGCGCGCATCATCCAGGCTGCAGGCATCAAGCTGAACTGATACCGCTGCGGCGCGTGGCATGCAAAAAGGGCTTGCGGCTTCCCGGCCGCAAGCCCTTTGCCATGGTGGCTGACCCGTTCAGACCGTGGCGTCGTCCGCCGTGAGGTTGTCGGCCCAGGCCAGGGCCTGCAGGTGCGCCCAGTTGACCTGGTGATTGGACAGCTGCAAGGCGTTGGCGGCGCGCGCAAAGCCTTCGTCGTCGCCGCTTTCGCAGGCGCGCGTCAGCTCCAGGAAGGGCGCGAACACGCCCTTGTTGTGCACCAGCGCATCGATCACGGGCTGGGGCAGGGCGATGGATTCCAGCGCCTTTTCCATGGGCTGGCCCAGCATCACGTCCAGCAGCGAGAACACGCCCACCACGAAGGCGTTGTCGCATTCCTCGGGCGAGAGCAGCTCGGCCGTCAGCAGCTCCATCAGGCGTCCGCGCACCACGGCGGTCTGGCCCACGGCAGGCGGCGTGCCGCCCGCGCGCGAAGTGGTCAAAAGCAGGGCCGCCCAGCGGAACAGCTTCTTGAGGCCCAGGATCATCACCGCATGGCGGAACGAGGTGATCTCGCAGGACAGGCCGAAGCCCGAGGAGTTGATGAAGCGCAGCAGGTTGAAGGACAGCGTGGGGTCCTTCTTGAGCAGGGCCTCGATCTCGTCCGTACTGGCCTGCTGGCGCACCAGGTTGATCAGCTGGATGATGGTCGCCTGCGTGGGGCGGATGGTGCGTGCCTGCACGAGTTGCGGCTGGGCGAACCAGAAGCCCTGGAACAGCCGCACGCCCAGGTCGCGCATGCGCTCGAACTGCTCGGAGGTCTCGACCTTTTCGGCCACGATCTGGGCATTGGTATGGGCGCGCGCGAAATTCACCAGGGTCTCGGCATCGGCCAGTGCAAAGGTCTGCATGTCCAGCTTGATGAATGCGGCCGCAGGCAGCCAGCTGGCATAGGCGCGGCGCAGCAGGTGCTGGTTGAAGGCCAGGCGGAAGCCGCGCTGGCGCAGGGCCTGGAAGGTGGGCAGGCGCTCTTCGATATCGGCTGTGGTGGCGTTCTCACCCAGCGTGGTCACTTCCAGTACCACCTTGTCGGGGTGGATCAGTTCCAGGTGGCCGCCAGCCAGGCTGTCATGCGTGCAGTTGATGAAGACCGTCTTCTTGCCCACCAGCGCCTCGGCTCCCGCATACGACAGTGCGTTGAACAGCAGGGCGGCATCGGAGGCCGCCGTGTGCGCATGCTGGGCTGTGGAGCGATCGAAGAGTTCATAGCCGAAGACATCGCGCGCCTCGTTGACGATGGCCTGGCGCGCAATGACGGCCACCTGTCCGTCCTCCACTCCTTCTGGCAGGGGTGGTGGCGGAGCGGAGGAGTTGTCGTTGGTAGTCATTTGGAAGCTGAGAAAGATGAAGGAGCGGCGGCGTTGAGTTGCATGCGATAGCTCATGACTATAGCGAGCTGTCTGCCAGTTGATCGGTCCAGGCCAGGGCCTGCAGATGGGCCCAGTTGATCTGCTGGCTGCTCAGGCGCAGTGCGTCTGCGCTGCGGTTGAAGGCTGCGTCGTCGCTGGCTTCGCAGGCCTGGGCCAGGATCAGCAGCTCGCCCAGCACGCCTTCATGGCGCAGCACGGCGGCGGAGACGGCATCGGGCACGGGGATCAGGCTCATGGCCACGTCCTGCGGCAGGTCCAGCATGCTGCCCAGCAGCGAGAAGATGCCGACGACGAAGGCCTGGTCGGAGTCTTCCTCGCTCAGCGATTCCTGGGCCAGCAGCTCCATCAGCCGCCCGCGGATCACGGCGGTCTGACCGATGGCCGGCGGCGGGCCGCCGTTGCGCGATGCGGTCAGCAGCATGGCCGCCCAGCGGAACAGCTTCTTGAGGCCCATGAGCATCACGGCCTGGCGGAAGGAGGTGATCTCGCGTTGCACGCCAAAACCCACGGAATTGATCAGGCGCATCAGGTTGAAGGCCAGGCCCGCATCCTTCTTGAGCACATCCTCGATGGCATCGGTGCTGGCCTGCTGGCGCACCAGATTCAGCAGCTGGACGATGCTTTGCTGCGAGGGCGACAGCAGCTTGGTGCGCACCACCGTGGGCCGCGCAAACCAGAAGCCCTGGAACAGCTGTATGCCCAGGCGGCCCACCTGCTCATGCTGCTGGGCGCTTTCCACCTTCTCGGCGATCAGCTCGGCGCGCGTGTGGCGGCCAGCGAAGTTGACCAGCACGGCCAACTGGTCAGGGGCCAGCACGGACAGGTCGAACTTGATGTAGTCGGCCAGGGGCAGCCAGGCCGCATAGGCGGACTCCAGCACCGTGTGATTGAAGGCCAGGTTGAAGCCGCGCGCGCGCAGATTGCTGAGGATGGGCAGGCGGGCCTGCACCTCTTGTTGTGCGGCCAGGCCCAGCTGCGGGATCTCCAGCACCACCTTGTCGGGGTTGAGCAGCTCCAGATGCCCGCCGGCCAGGCTTTCATGCGTGCAGTTGACGAACATCAACTTGGTGCCGACCAGGTCCTCTTCGCCGGCATGCGACAGGGCCGTGAACACCAGGGACACGTCCGAGGCCGCCGTATGGTCCGGGTAGGCGCGCGAACGATTGAAAAGCTCGTAGCCGATGATCTGCTGCACCCCGTTGACGATGGCCTGGCGCGCGATCATTCCCCGGTCTGTGGACGCGGGGCTGGCCGCAGGGGCATCGTTGAAGAGATGGACGGGCAATTCGGTCATGGAGTGTTCGGTCGATGAGGCACGGTAAGCAGCAGATCTGATTGTAGGAATGTTCTGAATAAATATGCCGACAGGCAGTGTCTGCTGGGACAAGTCCGATTGCGGAGTCGGACCCATCCTAGTTTGTAAACCATTGTGCGGCCATGCGGACGGGACGGGCCTGTCCGCGCGGCTGCGGCAGTCTTTCTTCAGACCTGCTGCAGCCAGGCCAGTTCGGTATCGGTGAAGCCAGCGGCGCGGCGCGCGCGCTCGTTGAAGGGCGGGCGCAGGCGCGGCGCCTCGTAGCGCTGCGTCAGGTGCTGGTAGTGCGCCTCCGGCTCCAGGCCTTCACGCTCGCACAGCCAGCGGTACCAGTGGTTGCCTATGGCCACGTGGCCCACTTCCTCGCGCAGGATGATGTCGAGGATGTCCACGGCCGCCAGCGCATCGGGCGCGCGCGTGTTGCGCAGCTTGTTCTGGATCTGGGGCGTGGCGTCCAGGCCCCGTGCCTCCAGCGTGCGTGGCACCAGGGCCATGCGGGCCACCACGTCATGCGCGGTCTTCTCGCACATGGTCCACAGGCCCTGGTGGGCCGGGAAGTCGCCATAGTCATGGCCCAGGTGCGCGCGCAGATGCTCGCGCAGCAGGCGAAAGTGCTTGGCCTCTTCGGCGGCCACCTGCAGCCAGTCCAGGTAGTACTGCTGCGGCATGCCGTCAAAGCGCCAGACGGCATCCAGCGCCAGATTGATGGCGTTGAACTCGATGTGGGCAATGGCGTGGATCAGCACGGCCCGGCCTTCGGGCGTGGCCGGCGAGCGCCTTGCAACGGCGGTGTGGTGGCGCAGCTCGGGCCGCAGCGGGCGGCCCGGCAGGTCCGGTGCGGGATCGGGCAGGGCCGGTGCCTGCGCTGCTATTGAATAAAGCGCCTGCCGTGCATACATGTCCAACGCGGCGGCGGCCTTTTCTTCGGGGTCCGGGAGGCACAAAACCTCAAGGGCGCGGTGACGTAACTCCATCCCTACAATTCTAGGTTTCCTGCCATCACCAATAATTGACGGAGACAAAGACCCATGGCGATTTATGAACTGGATGGAGTGGCCCCTGAAGTGGCAGCATCGGCCTGGGTGGCCGACAGCGCCGAGGTCATGGGCAATGTGCAGCTGGCCGAAGACGCCAGCATCTGGTTCGGCGCCGTGCTGCGCGGCGACTGCGAGAGCATTTCCATCGGCGAGGGAAGCAACATCCAGGACGCCAGCGTGCTGCATGCCGACCTGGGCAAGCCGCTGGTCGTGGGGCGCCATGTGACCGTGGGCCACCAGGTCATGCTGCATGGCTGCACCATCGGCGACGAATCGCTGATCGGCATCGGTGCCGTGGTGCTCAACGGCGCGAAGATCGGCAGGAACTGCCTGGTCGGCGCAGGTGCCCTCATCACCGAGGGCAAGGAGTTTCCCGATGGCTCGATGATCATCGGCAGCCCGGCCAAGGCCGTGCGCCAATTGACGCCCGAGCAGATCGAAGGCTTGCGCCGCAGCGCCCAACACTATGTCGATAATGCGCGCCGGTTCAAGACCGGGTTGCGCAAGCTGGGCTGAGCGAGGCCCGGCACTTTTTTACGGAATCCATCAGCGTGTCTGAACTGCATAAATTCATCTTCGAAGGCCTGCCCGTGCGCGGCTCCATCGTCCGCCTCACCGACGCCTGGCAGGAAATCCTGCAACGCCGCGCGGGCAACGGCGAGACCGGCGCCTACCCCGCCGCCGTGCGCGAACTGCTGGGCGAAATGGCGGCTGCCGGCGTGCTCATGCAGTCCAACATCAAGTTCAACGGCGCCCTGGTCTTCCAGGTCATGGGCGACGGCCCGGTCAAGCTGGCCGTGGCCGAGGTGCAGTCCGACTTCGGCCTGCGCGCCACCGCCACCCTGATCGGGGAGGCGCCCGAAGGCGCCACGCTGGAGCAATTGCTCAATGTGAATGGTGGTGGCCGCTGCGCCATCACGCTGGACCCCAAGGGACGCCAGCCGGGCCAGCAGCCCTACCAGGGCGTGGTGCCGTTGCAGGATGCGCAAGGCCGCAGGTTCTCCAAGGTGTCCGATGCACTGCAGCACTACATGCTGCAGTCCGAGCAGCTGGACACCGTGCTGGTGCTGGCCGCCAATGACCAGTTGGCTGCCGGCCTGCTGATCCAGCGCATGCCGGTCAAGGGTGAGGCCAACCTGGCCTCCGCCACCGAAAGCGAGCAATCGGGCCAGGACGCCATCGGCCTGAACGAGGACTACAACCGCATCGCCACGCTGGCCGCCAGCCTGACGCGCGACGAACTGCTCACGCTGGATGTGGAAACCATCCTGCGGCGCCTGTTCTGGGAAGAAAAGCTGATGCGCTTCGTCCCCCAGCAGGACGAAGAGCGCCCGCGCTTTGCCTGCACCTGCAGCCGTGAGCGCGTGGGCGCCATGCTGGTCTCGCTGGGCATTGAAGAGGTGGACAGCATTCTGGAGGAGCGCGGCAATATCGAGGTGGGCTGCGACTTCTGCGGCAAGCAGTACGAGTTCGATCCCATCGATGCCGCCCAGCTGTTCACCGAGGCCGGCAAGCAGCCGCCGACCTCGACGAACGTCCAGTAAATACGCTCGGAGTCAGTCCCGCCCGCTGCGCAGCGCGTCGAACAATCGCCGCTCGCAGTCCGGGTCGCTGCATTGCTCGCAGCCGTAGGGGCGAAGGCGTGCGCTGCGTTGCGCGGGGCTTGCGGGCAGCCAGGACCAGTCCATTTGCGGAGCCTTGAGCCTGAGCGACTCGGCCAGCTGTTGCCATTGCCGGGCGGTATTGCCGTAGAGCACCACGTAGTCGCGTGACTGGCTTTGCAATTGGTCACGCCAATGCTGGAGCTGTGCGGCAGGGCCATTGCTCACCCCTTCGTGCTCGGTGACGGAGGCTCTCCAATCCAGTCCCAGCAGGTAGACGGCCCCATGTTCCGGCAGAGACTGCCCCGGCTCGGCCGCCAGGCATTGCCAGTCGGCAGGAGATGCTCCGTGGTGCCGCCAGGCCTGGCGCAATGCATGGGCCATGGAAAGCGCGAGCGCGGGCGGCGATCCCAGAAGAATCACCGGGGGCGGGGGCAAGCGGTCTGTGTCCAAGTACCTGTCTCGGCTTGCGCGCAGGCCCGGTTAAGGGGTGCAGGCGCCTTGTTGCAAAAGCACAAGGCCGGCATGAAGCCGGCCCTGATGCAGGAAATCCCAACCTTCAGCGCCGCACGATCTGCACGAAGATCTCGTTGGGCTTGACCATGCCCAGCTCGCTGCGGGCCTTTTCCTCGACCATGGCCAGGCCGTCCTTGAGGTCGTTGACCTCGGAGGCCAGGCGGTCGTTCTCGGCCTTTTCCAGGGCATTGGCCACGTTCTGGTCGTGGATCTGCTGCTGCAGTTCCTTGACGTAGGCCACGCTGCCATGGCCCAGCCACAACTGCGCGTGCACGGCGGCGAGCAGGGCGAGCAGGACAAGGGGGACGACGCGGTTGACCATGGCAGCAGATGTTGCGGAAAGGAAAAAGGCTTGCAGGCCGGATGGCTTGCAAGCCTAACGCTTTTCAGCGCAGGTTGTAGAAAGCCTCGCGGCCGGGGTAGTGGGCGATGTCACCCAGGTCTTCCTCGATGCGCAGCAGCTGGTTGTACTTGGCGATGCGGTCCGAACGGCTCAGCGAGCCGGTCTTGATCTGGCCGGCATTGGTGCCCACCGAGATGTCGGCAATCGTCGAATCCTCGGTTTCACCCGAGCGGTGCGAGATCACGGCCGTGTAGCCTGCGCGCTTGGCCATTTCGATGGCGGCGAAGGTTTCGGTCAGCGTGCCGATCTGGTTGATCTTGATCAGGATGGAGTTGGCGATCTTCTTGTCGATGCCTTCCTTCAGGATCTTGGTGTTGGTGACGAACAGGTCGTCGCCCACCAGCTGGACCTTGGCGGCCAGGCGGTCGGTCAGGATCTTCCAGCCATCCCAGTCGCCTTCGGCCATGCCGTCCTCGATGGAGATGATGGGGTACTTGTCGCACCAGCCGGCCAGCATGTCGGTCCACTGGGTGGCGGTCAGCGTCAGGTTGCCTTCACCGGCCAGCACGTACATGCCGTCCTTGTAGAACTCGCTGGCGGCGCAGTCCAGGCCCAGGGCGATCTGTTCGCCGGCCTTGTAGCCTGCGTTTTCGATGGCCTGCAGGATCAGTTGGATGGCGGCTTCGTGGTTTTCCACGGAAGGCGCAAAACCGCCTTCGTCACCCACGGCCGTGCTCATGCCCTTGTCGTGGATGATCTTCTTGAGCGCGTGGAAGACTTCGGCACCCCAGCGCACGGCTTCGCGGAACGACGGCGCGCCCACGGGGATGATCATGAATTCCTGCAGGTCCAGACTGTTGTTGGCGTGCGCGCCGCCGTTGATGACGTTCATCATCGGCACGGGCAGCTGCATGCCACCCATGCCGCCCAGGTAGCGGTACAGCGGCAGGCCGGCTTCTTCGGCGGCGGCGCGGGCCACGGCCATGGAGACGGCCAGCATGGCGTTGGCGCCCAGGCGGCCCTTGTTGTCCGTGCCGTCCAGGTCGATCAGGGTCTTGTCCAGGAAGGCCTGCTCGGAGGCGTCCAGGCCCAGCACGGCTTCGGAGATCTCGGTGTTGATGTGCTCGACGGCCTTGAGCACGCCCTTGCCCAGGTAGCGGCTCTTGTCGCCGTCACGCAGTTCGATGGCTTCGCGCGAGCCGGTGGACGCGCCCGAAGGCACGGCGGCACGGCCCATCACGCCCGATTCCAGCAGCACGTCGCATTCGACGGTGGGGTTGCCGCGGCTGTCCAGCACTTCGCGGCCTACGATGTCAACGATTGCACTCATGGCATTTCCTTTGCGGTTTTTGAAATCGGTGTGCAGGCGGGTTCCGGTGAGGTTGCGCCCTGGTGCTTGCCGGGCAAGCGGTATGGGTGGTCGGTGGCGTGGCAGGCTGCCGTGCCACCGGGCACAGCCATGCTCCGCGGCGCAGTATCTGCGATCGGGCGGCGGCTATTGTGCACAAATTGGTTGTATGGCTTTGTATGCGCTGCGCTCTTGACGAGCCGGGATGGCTGGCCGTCAGACGCCTTCCACGCAGACCATGCGCATGATGGATGCGCCTTCACGCGCCTCGCGGGCACGCAGGTACTCGGGCGTGTCGTAGAAGGCCCGGGCTGCCTCGAAGCTGGGGAACTTGAGGATCACGGTGCGGCCGGGGTTCCAGTCGCCTTCGAGCACTTCGACCTTGCCGCCGCGAACGCAGACTTCGGCGCCATGCACGCGCATGGCCTCGGTGCTCCACTTGCGGTATTCCTCGTACTGCTCGGGCTTGGTGACGGTGACGGACGCAATGATGTAGCCGCTGGCCATGGGTCAGACTCCAAAGTCGTTTTCGAGGAAGCCGTTCTTCTTGGTCACGTCGTCGAGCGCGACCAGGGTTTCGAGAAGGGCCTTCATGTGCTTGAGCGGCACGGCGTTGGGGCCGTCGCTGAGGGCGCAGGGAGGGTTGGGATGGGTTTCCATGAACAGGCCCGCCACGCCCACGGCCACGGCCGCGCGCGAGAGCACGGGCACCATCTCGCGCATGCCGCCGCTGCTGGTGCCGTTGCCGCCGGGCAGCTGCACGCTGTGCGTGGCGTCGAAGACGACGGGCGCGCCGGTCTCGCGCATGATGGACAGGCTGCGCATGTCCGAGACCAGGTTGTTGTAGCCGAAGCTGGCGCCGCGCTCGCAGGCCATGAAACTGTCCTCGGGCAGGCCGGCTTCCCTTGCAGCCGCGCGGGCCTTGTCGATGACATTCTTCATGTCATGCGGGGCCAGGAACTGGCCCTTCTTGATGTTCACCGGCCGGCCCGACTGGGCCACGGCGCGGATGAAGTCGGTCTGTCGGCACAGGAAGGCCGGCGTCTGCAGCACGTCCACGACCTGGGACACGGCCGGGATTTCGGACTCGGTGTGGACGTCGGTCAGGATGGGGACCTGCAGGTCCTTCTTCACCTTGGCGAGGATCTCCAGGCCCTTGTCCATGCCCGGGCCGCGAAAGCTGGCGCCCGAGCTGCGGTTGGCCTTGTCGTAGCTGCTCTTGAAGATGAAGTGGATGCCCAGGGCCGCCGTGATTTCCTTGAGATGCCCCGCCACGTCCATCTGCAGCTGTTCGGACTCGACGACGCAGGGGCCTGCAATGAGAAAGAAGCGCCGGTCGAGGCCGACATCGAAGCCGCAGAGTTTCATGGTGAGGATTCCTTGGGAAATGGTGGGCGGCGGTGCGGGATCAGGGCTTGCGCGGCGCCTTCTGGCGTTCGATCGCAGCCTTCACGAAGGCATTGAACAGCGGGTGGCCGCTCCACGGCGTGGACTTGAACTCGGGGTGGAACTGCACGCCGATGTACCAGGGGTGAACTTCCTTCGGCAGCTCGACGATCTCGGTCAGCTGCTCGCGCTGCGTCAGCGCCGAGATCACCAGGCCCGCTTCGCGCAACTGGTCCAGATACTGGACGTTGGCTTCGTAGCGGTGGCGGTGGCGCTCGGTGACCACATCACCGTAGATGCTGTGGGCCAGCGTGCCGGCCTGCACATCGGAGGACTGGGCGCCCAGGCGCATGGTGCCGCCCAGATCGGAGTTCTCGTCGCGGGTCTTGACCGTGCCGTCGGCATCCTTCCACTCGGTGATCAGGGCGATCACGGGGTTGGCGGACTTGGGGTCGAACTCGGTGGAATTGGCGCCTTCGAGGCCGGCCACATGGCGGGCGTATTCGATGGTGGCCACCTGCATGCCCAGGCAGATGCCCAGGTAGGGCACCTTGTTCTCGCGGGCGTAGCGGGCCGTGGAGATCTTGCCTTCCACGCCGCGCGAGCCGAAGCCGCCGGGCACGAGGATGGCGTCGTACTGCGAGAGCTTGTCGCGCGCATTGGCGTCGCTGATGGTCTCGGAATCGACGTGGGTGATCTTCACTGCCACATGGCTTTGCATGCCGGCGTGCTTGAGCGCCTCGTTGACGGACTTGTAGGCGTCCGACAGCTCGACGTACTTGCCGACCATGGCGATCTTGACCTCGCCCTGCGGGTGCTCGGTCTCGTGGACCAGGTCGTCCCAGCGCTTGAGGTTGGTGGGCGGCGTGTTCAGGCGCAGCTTGTCGCAGATCAGGCCGTCCAGGCCCTGCTCGTGCAGCATGCGGGGCACCTTGTAGATGGTGTCCACGTCCCACATGGAGATCACGCCCCACTCGGGAACGTTGGTGAACAGCGAGATCTTTTCCTTCTCCTCCTCCGGCACCTGGTGCTGCGCGCGGCACAGCAGGGCGTCGGGCTGGATGCCGATCTCGCGCAGCTTCTGCACGGTGTGCTGCGTGGGCTTGGTCTTGAGCTCGCCGGCCGTGGCAATCCAGGGCAGGTAGGTCAGGTGCACGAAGGCCGTGTTGTTGGGTCCCTGCTTGAGGGCCAGTTGGCGAACGGCTTCGAGGAAGGGCAGGGACTCGATATCGCCCACCGTGCCGCCGACTTCGCAGATGGCGACATCGACAGCGTCAGGCGTGCCCAGGCCGGCGCCGCGCTTGATGTACTCCTGGATTTCGTTGGTCACGTGCGGGATCACCTGCACGGTCTTGCCCAGGTAGTCGCCGCGGCGCTCCTTTTCCAGAACGCTCTGGTAGATGCGGCCGGTGGTGAAGTTGTTGGACTGCTTCATGCGCGTTTCGATGAAACGCTCGTAGTGGCCAAGGTCCAGATCGGTCTCGGCGCCATCATCGGTCACGAACACTTCACCGTGCTGGAAGGGCGACATGGTGCCCGGGTCCACGTTGATGTAGGGATCCAGCTTGATGAGGGTGACTTTGAGGCCGCGCGATTCGAGGATCGCAGCAAGGGAGGCTGAGGCGATTCCCTTGCCCAGGGAAGACACCACACCGCCTGTGACGAAGACAAATTTGGTCATGTCTTTTATTGGTGGTGGTAAAGCAGGATTATAGATGCGCCGCCGAATTCGCCGCGCCGCGCGGGGCTGCTCGGATGCTCCGGCTCTGCTAAATTGCGCGCCATGACTGAAGTGTTCGCAGGTAAACATCTGGTGCTCGGCCTCTCCGGAGGCGTGGCTTGTTACAAATCTGCCCAGCTGGTGCGCCTGCTGGTGCAGGCCGGGGCCACCGTGCAGGTGGTGATGACCGAGGCGGCAGAGCAGTTCATCACCCCGGTGACCATGCAGGCGCTGTCGGGCCGTCCGGTCTATGGTTCGCAGTGGGACGCGCGCGAGCCCAACAACATGCCCCACATCAACCTCAGTCGCGAGGCCGATGCCATGCTGATCGCGCCTTGCAGCGCCGACTTCATCGCGCGCCTAGTGCAGGGCCGCTCCGACGAGCTGCTGAGCCTGATGTGCCTGGCTCGCCCCATGGACCGCGTGCCCCTGTTGCTGGCGCCTGCCATGAACCGCGAGATGTGGGCGCACCCGGCCACGCAGCGCAACCTGGCGCAGGTGGCGGCCGACGGTGCGCTGGTGCTGGGCGTGGGAACGGGCGACCAGGCCTGTGGCGAGGTGGGCGACGGCCGCATGCTGGAGCCCGAGGAAATCATGGAGGAGCTGGCTGCCTTCTTCACACCCAAGCTGCTGCAGGGCCGCCAGGTGCTGGTCACGGCGGGCCCGACCTTCGAGGCCATCGACCCCGTGCGCGGCATCACCAACCATTCCAGCGGAAAGATGGGCTTTGCCATTGCGCGCGCCGCACGCGAGGCGGGCGCCCAGGTGACCCTGGTGGCCGGGCCCGTGCACCTGCGCACGCCGCGCGGCGTGCAGCGCATCGACGTGCAATCGGCGCAGCAGATGTTTGATGCCGTGCACCAGCAATTGCCGCAAGCCGGGGTGTTCATCGCCACGGCGGCCGTGGCCGACTGGCGCCCGGCCACGGCGTCAGACCAGAAGATCAAGAAGGACGGCTCGGGCCAGACGCCCACGCTGACCTTCGTCGAGAACCCCGACATCCTGGCGGCCGCCGCGCAGTCCGAGCCTGCGCGCAGCGGGCGGCTTTATTGCGTGGGCTTCGCCGCCGAAAGCCATGACCTGCTGCAGCACGCCAGCGCCAAGCGCCTGCGCAAGCAGGTGCCGCTGCTGGTGGGCAATATCGGTCCCGCAACCTTTGGGCGGGATGACAATGCACTGCTGCTGATCGACGAGGCTGGCACCGTGGAGCTGCCGCACGCCTCCAAGTCCCTGCTGGCGCGCCAGCTGGTGGCCGAGATCGCCCGGCGCCTGCCGCCCGTCCGTTGACACCACCGAAGGCCCGCATGTCACAGAACACCTACGAAGGCCCCCGCCACGGCGACTATGTGCGCTATGTGGATGAGCTGCTGCGCGCCAGCCCCCTGTACCGCTCTGCGGCCCACGGCTGGATGGCGCAGGGACGCAGCGATTTCACCGATGCGGTGGCCACGCCGGGCGCGCAGTCCCAGTCCGTGGTCGAGCGCGTGCGCGAGCAGGTGCAGGCTGCGGCCGAGAAGGCGCGCATCGCCGCGCAACAGGCTTCGGTGCCTGCCCTGCCGGGGCGCCAGCCGTCTGCAGGCGACAGGAATGGCGACAGGAATGGTGGCAGGGCCGATCGCGGCCGGCAGGCGGCGCGGGCACAGCAAGCCCAGGCGTCCTCCGCCGCCAAGGCCGTCAAGAAGACGGTCTTCAAGATAGGTCCGGGCCAGTTGCTGGGTATCGTGATCGGCCTGATCCTGGCCGTGGTGATTCCGGGCATCGGCCCCTTCATCCTGCTGCTCACCATCATCAATGCCATCGTCAAAGGCTTTCGCAGCGGGCTCAAGTCGTCCGGGTGACGGCGCGGGGCACAATGCGCGCTTTGCTTTTCAAGAGAGCCTGCCGTGAGGCGCTCCCCAGATTGTTTCCATGAACGTTGATATCAAGATCCTTGACGCGCGCCTGCGCGAGAACATGCCCGCCTACGCCACGCCGGGAAGCGCGGGACTGGACCTGCGCGCCTGCATCGATGCGCCGCTGACGCTGGAGCCCGGCCAATGGCAACTGGTGCCCACGGGCATGGCCATGTACCTCAAGGACCCCGGCTACGCGGCCATGATCCTGCCGCGCTCGGGCATGGGCCACAAGCACGGCATCGTGCTGGGCAACCTGGTCGGACTGATCGACAGCGACTACCAGGGCCAGCTCATGGTCAGCGCCTGGAACCGCTCGACCACGGCCTTCACGCTGCAGCCCATGGACCGCCTGGCCCAGCTGATCATCGTGCCCGTGGTGCAGCCCAGCTTCAATGTGGTCGAGGAGTTCGAGTCGGCTTCCGAGCGCGGCGCGGGCGGCTACGGCTCTACAGGCAAGCAATAAGGCGCTCAGCCAGAAAACGCCCGCAGCCGCGCTGCCCGGGCATCGCTCCAGGGAGGAATCCGCATGGCCAGGCCATCCCGGCGCACGCGCCACTGCCCATCTGCATCATGGACGCGCGTGATGCTGACGCAGGAAGACCGCATGCGCCGCCGCCTGCAGCAGCGCCACTGGCTGCGCCTGCATGCGGCACTGACGGGTGGGTTAAGCCTGGCCGGCATGTCGCTGTTGAGCCTGGGCCTGCTGCACGCGGGCATGCACAGCATGGCGCTGCGCTATGGCGTGGCCCTGGCCTGCGGCTATCTGCTGTACCTGCTGCTGCTGCGCCTGTGGGCCGAGTGCATGCTGCGCCGCGACTGGGATGTGTCCGATGTTCCCGATGTGACGCCCGGCGGCAGTGGTTCTTCACCGGCCCGCACGCCGGAGACTGGCGGATTCGACAGCGGGCAGGGCGGCTCGTATGGCGGCGGTGGCTCCAGCGGCAGCTGGGATGACGGCGGCGCGCTGTCCGAGGCTGCGTCTTCCGCATCGAAGGGCTTTGATCTGCCGGGCATCGATGGGCTGGACGACGGCGCCGTCGTCCTGGTCCCCGTGCTGCTGGTGTTTGCGGCGCTGCTGGTCGCGGTCACGGGGGCAGGGTCGCTGCTGTGGCTGGTCTTTGGGGCCGACCTGTTCCTGGCCGTGGCGGTGGAGGTGGCCTTTGCGCTGCTGATGGCGCGCACGCTCTACGTGGTGGAGCGCGAGGGCTGGCTGCTGGCCGCGCTGCGCCTGAGCTGGAAGCCGGTGCTGGGCGCACTGGTGGCCGCCGTGGCGCTTGGCGCGCTGGCCGACTGGCTGTTTCCCCAGGCAGACACCCTGGTGCAGGTGCTGCGCGCGCTGAGAGGGCATTGAAAGGCCCTTGAGAGGGCACAGAGCCGCTGCTGCGCGGCTCCTGCCGTCACGCCTGTCTTTTTGCCCCTGGCAGGCGCAGCTGCATGCGCAGTCCGCCCAGCGGCGAGCGGCTGGCCGCGATGCTGCCGCCATAGGTCTGCACCAGGTCACGCACGATATCCAAGCCCAGGCCTGCGCCGGGCCTGCGTTCGTCCAGGCGCTCGCCGCGCTCGAAGATGCGCCCAAGGTCGGCGTCTTCGATGCCGGGGCCGTCATCGTCCACCGTCAGCTGCAAGGGGCCGCCGGCCTGATCGTGCTCCAGGCCCTGAACTTCCAGGCTCACGGCCTGGGCCGCCCACTTGCCGGCGTTGTCCAGCAGGTTGCCCAGGATTTCCATCAGGTCCTGACCATCGCCCAGAAAGTCCCAAGGCTGCGCATCGCCCTTCAGCGCGAAGCGGATGCCGCGGCCGGCGTGCAGCCGCTCCATGGTGCGCACCAGCGAGGCCAGCGGCGGCTCCAGCGGCGTGCGCAGGCCTGTGGCCTGGCGGGCCGCAGCGCGGGCGCGTGCCAGATGGTGGTCCACCTGGCGGCTGGCGCTGGCGACCTGCTCTCGGACCAGTTCGGCCAGCGCCCCGCCTTCCTGCGCGGCGGCATTGCCGAGGATGGACAGCGGCGTGTTCACCGCATGGGCCAGGTTGCCGGCCTGCGTGCGCGCGCGCTGCACCATGTCGGCGTTCACATCCAGCACATGATTGAATTCCTGCACCAGGGGGCGCAGTTCCTGCGGAAACCGGCCTTCGAGGCGCGGCGTTGCCCCCTTGCGCACGTCGGACAGGCCCTTGCGCAGCAACTGCAGCGGCCGCAGCGCCAGGCGCAGCTGCAGCACCACGGCCAGCACCAGTCCGGCCGCCAGCGTGCCCAGTGCGGCGATCAGCATGGTGGTGAAGCGCTGCATGGGTTCGGCCAGCAGGGCGCTGTCGGCCGCAACGATCAGGCGCAACGGCGGCGCGTCGGCCTCGGGCAATTGCAGGGGGCGGGCCACGGCCACGAGCTGGTGGCCCTGGCCATCGGGCAGCATGCCGGTGTTCAGCGCCGTGTCCTCGTGGTGCTCATCCGGGCGACCGGCATCGGCGCGGAACTGGTGCCAGTCCAGCGTCTGGTCCCACAGCGAACGAGAGCGCAGCAAGCCGGCCTTCTCGGGCGGACCCGCGCCATCGCTCACCTGGTCGATCTGCCAGTACAGGCCTGACAGCGGCTGCGCCAGACGCGGATCGCCCACGGCCAGTCCGACTTCGATGCGCCCTCCGGGCAGGCTGTTGACGGCTGCGCTGAGCTGGTCGAGCTGCAGCACCAGCTGCGCCTGCAACTGCTGCGCGATGTGGTCGCGGAACAGGCCGCGCAGCCCCCAGCCAGCCAGCA
This sequence comes from Delftia sp. Lp-1, assembly GCF_020523835.1. NCBI lineage: Bacteria > Pseudomonadati > Pseudomonadota > Betaproteobacteria > Burkholderiales > Comamonadaceae > Delftia > Delftia sp. Lp-1. The sequence goes on from NZ_JAJALJ010000001.1 coordinate 1,081,159, forward strand.
GCACGGCCGCCAGCACCCAGGCCAGCGTGCCGGCCAGCAGGCGCAGGCGCAGCGAATCGCCAAGCCGGGATACCTGTCTTTCCTGTGGCGCGTTCATGCAGCGGGCATGCCTTCCACCAGCCGGTAGCCCAGGCCGCGCACGGTCTCTATGCTGCCGGCCGGCAGCTTCTTGCGCAGGCGGCCGACGAAGACCTCGATGGTGTTGGAGTCGCGGTCGCTGTCCTGCGGGTAGATGTGTTCCGACAGTTCGGTGCGCGATATCACCTGCCCCACGCGCTGCATCAGCAGGGCCAGCACCTTGAATTCATGGCTGGTGAGCGTGAGCGGCTGGCCGGCGACGCTCACGCGGGCATGGCGCGAGTCCAGCACGATGGGGCCGCATTGCCACTGGGCGCTGGCGTGCGGGCTGAGCCGGCGCAGCAGGGCGCGCAGGCGGGCCATCAGCTCTTCCATGTGGAAGGGCTTGGCCAGATAGTCGTCGGCGCCGGCATCCATGCCGGCCACCTTCTCATGCCAGGCGCCGCGCGCCGTGAGGATCATCACGGGCATGACCCGGCCTTGCGCACGCCAGGCGCGCAGCACGGTGAGCCCGTCGCGCACGGGCAGGCCCAGGTCCAGCACGGCGGCATCGAATTCCTCGACCTCGCCCAGGTACTGGGCCGTTGCGCCGTCCGCGGCCGTCTCCACCGTATGGCCTGCCTGCTGCAAGGCCTGTACCAGCTGCCCGCAGAGCGTGGGCTCGTCTTCCACCACGAGGATTCGCATCTGCGTCTAGTCCTTGCGCTTGAAGCTCAGCACCTTGCCATCGCGTGCATCGATCTTGAGCTTGGCTACGCGGCCGCCCGATTGCAGCAGCCGGATCTCGTAGATGAAGCGGCCGTCGTCATGCTCGAACTCGACCTTGATGACCTGGCCCTGGTAGTCGCGCTCGACCTGGTCGAGCACGGTGCGCAGCGGCAGCACGCGGCCTTGCTGCAGGGCCTGGCGCGCGAGTTCATGGTCGCTGTCGCCGGCGTCCGAGGGCGTGGTCCAGGAGGCCAGGGCCGTCGCCATCAGCAGCAGTGCGGCCAGCAGCATCCAGGACCTGCGAGGAATGGAGAAGGATGGAGTGGGCATGGAAAACTTTATAGCCCAGCGTGGATGAACCTCGGATGAACGGCTGCTTCAGCTTGCGTTCATGGCCTGCATCGAACAATGGCTGCACGCCGTCGCAATCCAACGGAAACGAAGGCGCAGCAGCCGGCAGGTGCGGCCTTTTCAGATGCATCGCCAGCCCAATCGCCGATCCAATCGCCGGCCCAGTCGCCGACCTTCACATGCCAAGGAGAACCTCATGCCTTCCATCCGACAACTGATTTCCCGCGCTGCACGCCATGGCCTGACGGGCCTGGGCATTGTTCTGATCGCCACTGCCGGGCTGGTCGCCCAGGTGCAGGCCCAGGCCGCCGCCACGGGCGGGCCATCCGTGACCGTACAGGCCGGCGAGGCCGTGGCCACCACGGTGGCCTCCGTGCGCGGCGCCTTCCAGGGGCCGGGGCTGAGCATCCGCGAAATCTTCGAGCGCATGGAAGTCCTGGGCTACCGCGACCTGCGCGAGATCGAGTGGGAGGACGGCCTCTACCAGGTCAAGGGCCAGACCGGCGATGGCCGCCCTGTGAAGCTCTACGTCGATGGCAACAACGGCAACGTGCTCAGCATCCGCGCACGCAATTGAGGCCGGGCTGGCAGGCTGATTTTTGTCAGCAAGTGTTCTGTCCGGTCGGCAGGCATGCGGCCTGGGACGTTGAAGCGGTATGCAGTCGCTGGCCGGTCCGGTGGCTGCCCTTGATCGATCCACGGACAGTACACAGGAGATTCTCATGCCTTCCATTCATCGCTTGAGCGCCATGGGCGCCGGCTGCATTGCCGCGCTGATGCTCAGCGCCTGCGCGGGCTACCCCCAGCAGGGCGGATACCCGGGTGGCGGCTACCCCGCCGGTGGCTATCCGGCCGGCGGCTATCCAGCCGGGGGCTATCCGACCAGCGGCTACCCCAGCGGTGGCTATCCCAACGGCGGCCAGCCCGGCACGGCCTACCCGGGCGGCGGTGGCTATGCGCAGCAGGGGCGTGTGACCAATGTGCAACTGGTGCAGATCCAGCAGCCCAGCGGCATTGGCGGCTCTGGCATAGGCGCCGGGGCCGTGGTGGGCGGTGTGGTCGGCGGGGTGCTGGGCCGCCAGGTGGGCAAGGGCAGTGGGCGCGACATCGCCACCATTGCGGGCGTGGTGGGCGGTGCCATGGCGGGCAATGCCATCGAGAAGAACACCGGCCCTGGCGACCTGCGCGATGTCTACCGCGTCACCGTGCAGTTGAACGACGGCAGCACGCGCGTGTTCGACTACCAGAACAATCCGCAGCTGCGCATAGGCGAGAGCGTGCGCGTGGACAACAACCAGCTGATTCGCTGAGAGCGAGGTCCGCGCCATGCAAAAAGGGCTCCCCGCAGGGAGCCCTTTGCCATTTCAGCGCGGCAATTTCAGTGCAGCGTGTCGTTGCCCGGTGCCATGGGCTGGATGCGGAAGAAGCCGGTACCGGCCGAGCCGCGGCCGATTTCTTCCTCGGTGGCCTCGCGCACGCCTTCGACCTTCAGGTGCAGGCGCAGCGCAATGCCGGCCAGCGGGTGGTTGCCGTCCAGCACCACATGCTCGGGATAGATTTCCGTGACGGTGTAGAGCAGGTCGGGCTGCACGGCGCTGCAGCCCTTGGGCAGGGCGCTGGCCTCGAAGCTCATGCCTTCCTCCAGCTCGGCCGGGAACAGGGCGCGCGGCTCCAGGAAGATCAGGCTTTCGTTGTAGTCGCCAAAGGCTTCCTCGGGCTCCAGGTGCAGGTCCAGGGTCTTGCCCTGGCCGTGGCCCTGCAGGGCTTCCTCGATGCGCTTGAGCAGATCGTCGCCGCCGACCAGGAACTCCACGGGCTCATCGAGCACGTCCAGTTCCTCGCCCAGGGTGTCCTTGAGGGTCCAGGTCAGAGCGACCACGCATTGTTCTGTGATTTCCATGGTGTGCAGCTTGTGCGGCCCATGCCGCAGTGGGGAAAAAGAAAGACCGCCGCGCGCGCCCGTGTTTGACGAAGGCGTGCCGGCGGCCGCGTTGGCGCGATTTTCCCACGGCTGCCCGGCTGCTGCGCAGGCCGGGCGGCGAGTCCTGCCGATCAGAACGGATAGTGGCGGGGTGCGGTCTGCATGGTGATCCAGCGCGTCTCGGTGAAGGCATCGATGCCTGCCTGGCCGCCGAAGTGGCCGTAGCCCGAGTTTTTCACGCCGCCAAAGGGCATCTGTGCCTCGTCATGCACGGTGGGGCCGTTGACGTGGCAGATGCCGGCCTCGATGCGCGCGGCCACGCGCCAGCCGCGTGCGGTGTCGCGGGTGTAGACGGACGAGGACAGGCCGAATTCGTTGTCATTGGCCATGGCGATGGCCTGCTCCTCGCCGCGCACGCGCACGATGGCCTTGACGGGGGCGAAGGTTTCCTCGCGGAAGATGTCCATCTCGGGTGTGACGCCGTCGATCAGCGTGGCGGCCATCAGGGTGTTGGTGGCCTTGCCGCCGCACAGCAGTTTTGCGCCCTTGGCCAGCGCGTCGTCGATCAGGCGGTTGGCACGCTCCACGGTGGCCATGTCCACCACCGAGCCCAGCACCACGGGGCCCTTGCGCGGATCGCCCAGCGGCAGCGAGGTGGCACGGGCCACCAGCTTGTCCAGGAAATCACCGGCCACGGACTCATCCACGATGATGCGTTCGGTGGACATGCAGATCTGGCCCGAGTTGGCGAAGGCACCGAAGGTGCAGCCGGCCACGGCGGCGTCGATGTCGGCATCGTCCAGCACCACGAAGGGCGCCTTGCCGCCCAGCTCCAGGATGGCGGGCTTGAGGTACTTGGCGCAGGTCTGGCCGAGGATGCGGCCCACGCGCGTGGAGCCGGTGAAGTTCACGCGGCGCACGGCCGGGTGGGCCACCATGGCTTCGACCACGGCGCCCGCATCTTCGGGCGCATTGGTCACGAAGTTGACCACGCCGGGCGGCAGGCCGCCTTCCTGCAGGGCCTCGATGATCAGGCCGTGCGTGGCGGGGCACAGTTCCGAGCCCTTGAGCACCACGGTGTTGCCGCAGGCCAGCGGCGTGGCAATGGCGCGCACGGCCAGGATGACGGGCGCATTCCAGGGCGCAATGCCCAGCACCACGCCAGCGGGCTGGCGCACGGCCATGGCCAGGCTGCCGGGCACGTCAGAGGGAATGATCTGGCCATTGATCTGGGTGGTCAGCGATGCGGCCTCCAGGAACATGTTGGCGGCCAGGTGCACGTTGAAGCCGGCCCAGATGCCCGAGGCGCCGGTCTCGGCGGCCATGGCGGCGGCAAACGCCTCGGTCTTGGCCTCCAGCGCCTGCGATGCCTTCATCAGCATCTGGCGGCGTTCGGTCGGGCCCAGTGCGGCCCAGGCGGGGAAGGCCTTTTGCGCGGCCTCGACGGCGCGCACGGCATCTTCGGGCGTGGCGGCCGGGGCGCGCGTGGCCACCGATCCGTCCAGCGGATTGCGGCGCTCGAAGGTGGCGCCATTGCCGGCCTGTGCGGCCTGGCCTGCGATGAGCATGGTTTGTTCGATCATGACTGTCTCCTTGGTATGCGGTTGTGGCCTGGGCGTTGGCGCAGCCGGGCGTGCCGGTCATCGTAGAAGCAGGCGATGGCGCAGGCAGCCCGCTGCGCGCACAAAGCGCATGACGGATCGTGCACAGGCTCCGGGGTTTACCCTTGTCCTGGCTGTCCGCGGGGAAAGCCATGGGGCGCGACGGGCCTGCACTTTCCCATAATCACGTCCATGGCCGCACACAGATCCTTCACCCGTGCGGCGAGCAGGAGAGACCGCACATGACCGATGCCATGGTGTTGAGCACCGACGGACTGCCGCCCGGCGAGACGGCGTCGGCCTGGCACGCCTGGATGTCGCGCCTGTTTGCGGGCCTGGATACCGATGTCTATGGCGATCGCCTGTTCGAAGGCCATGTGCGCGTGGCCAATGCCGGCGATGTGGTGCTGACCCGGCTGGAGGCGGGCCGCCACCGCGTCATGCGCAGCATGCAGGGCCTGCGCGCCCATGAGTCCCCCTATCTGAAGATCGTCGCGCCCTGGGAGGGCGTGGCCAGCGTGCGCCAGCACAACCGCGAGGCCAGCGTGCGCAAGGGCAGCTGGGTGATCTATGACACGGCGCAGGAGTACGAGGTCACCAACCCCGAATGGTCCGAACACCTCATCGTGATGCTGCCGCGCCAGGCCATCGTGGACCGGGGCATCCGGCTGGAAGGGCTGATGGGGCGCAATGTGGGCGGCAGCTCGGGCATTGCCCGCATCGCGCTGGAAACCATGCGCAGCACCTACCAGGAGCTGCCCGGCATGGCGCCGCATCTGGCGCGCCGCGCGGGCGAGCTGCTGGTGGACATGGTCCATCTGTCGCTGCAGGAACTGGCCGGGCAGGGCACGGCAGGCACGCAGCAACTGGCGCTGCAGGACCGCATCCGCGCCCATGTGGCGGCCCATCTGCGCGACCCGGGCCTGTCGGTGGAGTCGGTGGCCGCCGCGCTCAACTGCAGCAAGCGCCACCTGCACAACGCCTTTGCGGACAGTCAGACCAGCCTGGGCGCCTTCATACAGCACAGCCGCCTGGAGCTGTGCATGCGCGAGCTGCTGCAGCCCGCCCAGGCGCAGCGCACCATCACCGAGGTCGCCATGGATTGCGGCTTTGGCAGCACCGCGCATTTCAGCCGCGCTTTCAAGATCTACACGGGTCTGTCGCCCTCGGATTTCAGGGCCATGCGCAAGCCGGCCGGCTGACTGCCACGAAGCCATTGCGGGGCAGCTTGCGCTGGCGCCAGGACAGGGCAATGCCCGCATAGGACAATGCCGCCCTGTCTCTTCGCTCACTTCGGACCATTTCATGGACACCAACACACCGCTTGCCCTGCTGGGCGGGCTTACCGCTTCCCAATTCATGCGCCGCCACTGGCACAAGAAGCCCTTGCTGGTGCGCCAGGCAATCCCGGGCTTCAAGCCCCTGATTCCCCGCGCCAGGCTGCTGGCCATGGCAGGCGAGGACGGTGTGGAGTCGCGCCTGATCCAGCAGCAGGACGGTGGCCACTGGAAGCTCAGCCACGGCCCGCTGTCGCGCCGCAGCCTGCCCTCGCTGCAAAAGCCCGGATGGACCGTGCTCGTGCAGGGCGTGGATCTGCACGACGACGGCGTGCACCAGCTGATGCAGCAGTTCCGCTTCGTGCCCGAGGCGCGGCTGGACGATCTGATGATCAGCTTTGCCACCGACCAGGGCGGCGTGGGCCCGCATTTCGACAGCTACGACGTCTTCCTGCTGCAGGCGCATGGCCGCCGGCGCTGGCGCATCGGCCGCCAGAAGGACCTTTCGCTGCAACCCGATGTGCCGCTGAAGGTGCTCTCGAATTTCGAGCCCGAGGAGGAGTTCGTGCTCGAGCCCGGCGACATGCTCTACCTGCCGCCCAAGTGGGCCCATGACGGCATCGCCGAGGGCGAGTGCATGACCTACTCCATCGGCTTTCGCTCGCCCGCGCGCGACGAACTGGCCCGCGAGCTGCTGCTGCGCATGTCCGACGAGCCCGATGAACCCGAAGCGCCCATGGTCTACCGCGATCCCGACCAGCCCGCCGTCGAGGCTCCGGGCGAGATTCCGTCGAGCCTGCACGACTTCGCGCGCAAGGCGCTGGAGCGCGCGCTGGCCGAGCCGCTGGCGCTGGAGCGCGCGCTGGGCGAGTACATGACCGAGCCCAAGGCCAATGTCTGGTTCGAGCATGGCGAGGAACACGGCATGTTCGAGAGCGTGGTCCTCGACCGCCGCACGCGCATGATGTATGACGCAAAACACATCTTCATCAACGGCGAAAGCTATCTGGCCGGTGGCCGCGATGCCACCCTGATGCGCAAGCTGGCCGATACGCGCGCCCTGTCACGCGCCGATCTGGCCAAGGCCAGCGATGACGCGCTGGAGCTGCTGTCCTCCTGGTTTGACGCCGGCTGGGTGCGAGGGGGGCCGCTGTCCTGAACCGGGTAGACGCTGTGACGCAGTCATGCTAAGTTCGGGCATTCACCGTTGACAGCGTTCTGCTGATTCAAGGCGGACTCCGATAGATTTGTAAAGAATTGTCTTGGGTTCGTCAGTAAATTGACAGCAACCTGGTTTTGTTACACAGTGGACGCCAAGGCAGCTTCTTGCTGCCCCATTCGGACTTGGCAAGAGGATTTGTGCGGAATTGTTCAGAGGTTGTCAGTTTCAGTCAGCCTTGAAAAAATCTCCCTATAATTCGCTCCAAGTCGAATGAATGTGTTTGACGTGGCCTGGCCGCCGCGTACCGGTTGCCCGCATCCGGTGGCGCAAGTGGCGGGGCCCCTCCTGTGTACTGTCTTCTTACCTACTCTCTAGGAAACTGTGATGAAGAACTCTCTGATCCTGGCTACCGTGATCGCTGCTGCAGCTCTGGCCGCTTGCGGCAAGAAGGAAGAGGCTCCGGCCCCCGCTCCCGCACCCGCCGTTGAAGCTCCCGCACCGGCAGCTCCCGCTCCCGCAGAAGCTCCTGCTGCTCCCGCCGCCGACGCTGCTGCTCCCGCAGCGCCTGCCGCCGACGCTGCAGCACCTGCTCCCGCTGCTGACGCTGCCGCTGCAGACGCCGCCAAGGCTGCTGCCGACGCCGCCGCCAAGGAAGCCACCAAGCAGTAATTCGGCCCTCGCCGATGGCAGAGGTTTCGGCCTTTGCCGCGAAAGAACCGCATCCTTCGGGCTGCGGTTTTTTTCGTCTTCGCTTTGCTTTGGTCCAGTAAAAAAGCCACCGGCAAATGACTGCGCGGTGGCTGCAAGCCAAGGGCGGACGCTGCCGCCCCAAGGCCCGAAAAGAGGCTTGCTTACTTCATGTCGTCGGTGATGACGCGCACGATGCGCTGGGCATTGGCCGATGTCTCGGGCTGGCCCTGGGTGTTGAGCACGGTGACGGTGGACTTGTCGCCTTCGCTGCGCACCTGGATCTGGTACTTGACCGGCGCGGCCGCATCGGGCGAGCGGCTGAACAGCTTGCCGAAGAAACCCTTGGGCTCGACCTTGGCGTCAGGCGCGACATAGCGCACGAAGTAGATGCCGCGGCTGCGGTCACGGTCCTCCACGGTGAAGCCCGTGCGGTCCAGGGCCACGCCGACACGGCGCCATGCGCGGTCAAAGCCTTCGTCGATCTGCAGCACAGGCTGTCCGTTGGCGGATTCCATGCGCACGCTGCCGGTGGCGGCTGCCGTGGTGGTGTTGGCCTTGGCCACGGCATCGGCCTGCTCCTGGCTCACGCCGAGCTTGACCATCAGGCGGCGCAGGAATTCGGTTTCCAGTTCCGGGTCGGAGGGGCGCGGCTGCCAGATGGTCTGGTCCTTCTGGGCGCTGGTGTAGACCTCCTGCATGCCGCGGTGCGTGATGTAGACCTCGGTGGAGCCGTCGGCCGAGCGCTCCAGGCGTGTGCGGAAGCGGTCGCGCTCGCTGGTGGAGTACAGGCCGTCGAAGACCTTGCCCAGCGTCTTGCGGATCACGTCCTGCGGGATCTTGGCGCGGTTCTCGGCCCAGTCGGTCTCGATGATGCCCAGCTGGCGGTCTTCGGTGGTGAAGATGAAGCCGTTTTCCAACCAGAAGTCACGCACGGGCTCCCACAACTGGTCGGCCGGGCGCTTGATCACCAGCCAGCGCTGTTCGCCGTTGCGCTCGATGCGCACATCGCCCATTGCAACGGTGGCCGTGCGGCCTTCGCTGGGCTTTTGCGCCTTGGAGTTGGCTTCCATGGCTGCGGCGGAGACCACGCCACCGGGCACGGCATAGCGGGAATCCGTGGACAGCTGGGTCAGATCCGGGGGGACTTCCAGGGTGGGCGCCTGCTGCTTGCCGGCGCTCTTGTAGTCGATCTTGCTCTCTTGGAACGTGGTCGTGCAGGCTGTCAGGCCGATGGCCAGGCTCAGCAGGCTCAGACGTGCAATGGGCTGTTTCACGCGAATATCCTTGGTGCGTTCGGTCGGTGGGGCGGGGCGCCTCACAGCAGGCCAGCGGAGCCCAGGGCGGCTTCCACGGTGGCTTCCAGGTTCTTGCTCAGAGGTGTCATCGGCAGGCGCATGGCCGGGCCGCACAGGCCCAGGCGCGCTGCGGCCCACTTGACGGGAATGGGGTTGGCCTCGACGAAGAGGTTCTTGTGCACGGGCATCAGGCGCAGCTGGATGTCCATGGCGGTGCGCACATCGCCGGCCAGGGCCGCCTTGCACAGATCGCTCATCAGGCGCGGTGCCACGTTGGCCGTGACGCTGATGTTGCCATGGCCGCCGCACAGCATCAGGGCCACAGCGGTCGGGTCATCGCCGGAGTACACGCCGAAGTCCTTGGGCACTTCACGGATCAGCCATTGGGCGCGCTCGATGTTGCCCGTGGCTTCCTTGATGCCGATGATGGCGGGGATCTGCGCCAGGCGCAGCACGGTGTCGTGCTGCATGTCGGCCACGGAGCGGCCGGGCACGTTGTAGAGCACCACCGGCAGGTCGCCCACCGCTTCGGCAATCGCCTTGAAGTGCTGGTACTGGCCTTCCTGCGTGGGCTTGTTGTAGTAGGGCACGACCTGCAGCTGGCTGTCGGCGCCGACCTTCTTGGCGTAGCGGGCCAGCTCGATGGCTTCGTGCGTGCTGTTGGCGCCGCAGCCGGCCATCACGGGCACGCGGCCCGCAGCCTGCTCGACGGACACGCGGATGATTTCGCAGTGCTCCTCCACGTTGACGGTGGGGGATTCACCTGTCGTTCCCACCACGCCGATGCAGTCCGTGCCTTCGGCCACATGCCAATCGATGAGTTTTCGCAGCGCCGGGTAGTCAACACTACCGTCCTCGTGCATGGGCGTGATGAGGGCAACGATGCTGCCAGTGAGAGCGACGGAGGAGGATGTCATGTCCGCAAGAAAAAACGGGAAAGGATCATTCTAACGAGTGTCGGAGGCAGGCCCAAGGCGGGCGCCTGTAGGGATTCAGGCGATTGCAGAGCCTGACGCCTTCTGATGCGCCAGCATGGCCACGGGTTCCCGGCCTGTTGCATCGGGGCGCAGTGCCGCAATGCGCTGGACCATGCGATCGGGCTCGCCCAGCTGGCCGTGCTCGTAGGCCACGATGTGCCAGCCCGCGCAGGCCTGCAGCAGCTCGCCGGGCGCCAGCAGGAAATCGGGGCGGGAAGGCTTGCCGAAAGCCTCGTTGCCCTGGGCAAAGGTTTCGTACAGCAGCACGCCGCCGGGGGCCACGCTGTCCAGCAGTGCCGACCATAGCGGGCGCCACAGATAGTGGGTCACGACCACGGCGCCGAACTGCCGGCCGGGCAGGGGCCAGGGGCCGTTTTCGATGTCGGCGCACAGCAGCTCGCCCACGCCCTGCAGGCCGGCCAGGGCCTGGGCGTCGCGGTCCACCCCGGTGACGGCGTGGCCACGCGCATGGAACCAGCGCATGTGCCGGCCGGGCCCGCAGGCCACGTCAAGCACCGAGGCCTGGGGCGCCAGAAGGTGCGACCAGCGTTGGATCCAGGGCGAGGGCGGCGTGGCTGCGTGCATGTGCAATTTTGGAAATAAAGTGAAAGCGGCCGACATTGTGCCGCCAGGCCTTCGCCGCTCCGCCTCCATTTCAGAAGCAGGCCCAGATCTGGTCTGCCATGCCCAGCATGAACTGCGGCTGCAGGTAGAGCATGAAGACCAGGCCCAGCACCAGCAGCACGGCGGCCCACAGCGCCAGCCTGCGCAGGATGCGTGGGCGGGGCCTGGTGGATGTGGTCATGGATGTCGTCATCTCAGGCAGCGGCCTGGGCCGCGCGCAACCGTGCCACGGGGGCTTCGCGTATGGGCAGGTTCAGCAGGCCGGCGGCCACGCCCAGGCCGATGGCCAGGTACCAGACCACCTGGTAGCTGCCTGTGTGGTCATAGAGATAGCCGCCCAGCCAGACGCCCAGGAAGCTGCCCACCTGGTGGCTGAAGAACACCATGCCGCTCAACATGGACAGATGCTGCACGCCGAAGATCTGGGCCACGGTGGCATTGGTCAGCGGCACGGTGGACAGCCACAGCAGGCCCATGGCGGCAGAGAAGATGTAGACCGACCAGGGCGTCAGCGGCGCCAGCAGGAAGAGCACGATCACCACCGAGCGCGTGAAGTAGATGGTGGACAGCAGGTAGCGCTTGGGCAGGCGCTGGCCCAGGTTGCCGGCCACGTAGGTGCCAACGATGTTGAACAGCCCCACCAGCGCCAGCGAGATGCTGGCCACCTGCGGTGCCAGGCCGTAGTCCTTGAGGTAGCTGGGCATGTGCACGCCGATGAACATCACCTGGAAGCCGCAGACGAAGTAGCCGGCCGTCAGCAGCACGAAGCTGGGCGTGCGCAGCGCTTCGGCGACGGCCTGGCCCGCGCTTTGGTCGCGCACGGGACGGGCGTTGCCGGGCTGGAAGCCCGGCTCGCGCAGGCCGAAGGCCAGCGGAATAATCATCAGCGCGCACAGCGACAGCAGCAGCAGGGCGTTGGACCAGCCGAAGTTCGAGATCAGGCTGCCTTCCACGGGCACCATGAAGAACTGGCCGAAGGAGCCCGCCGCCGCCGTCACGCCCATGGCCCAGCTGCGCCGCGCCACGGGAATCTGGCGGCCCAGCACACCGTAGATCACGGCATACGTGGTGCCTGCCTGGGCTGCGCCGATCACCACGCCGGCCGTCAGGGCGAACCAGGTTGTCGTGGGCGCCATGGCCATGCCGGCCAGGCCCAGCGCATACAGCAGCGCGCCCACCAGGAGCACGCGGAAGGCGCCGAAGCGGTCGGCCAGCATGCCGCCGAAGATGCCGAGCACGCCCCAGGACAGGTTCTGGATGGCGATGGCCAGCGCGAAGGACTCGCGCGTCCAGCCCATTTCCTGGGTGATGGGCTGCAGCCACAGGCCGAAGCCATGGCGGATTCCCATGGACAGCGTCACGACTGCGCCCCCGCACAGCAGTATCTGCACCATGGACATGGGTTGGTTGTTTTTTTGCATGCGGCAAACTTTAGCGAAACTCCGGGTTTTGCGCTGTGCCGCTTGGGTCGCCCATGCGCCAGCGCGGCCCTTGATGGCAGCGGCTTTTTCGGGATAGTCACTGTCAATGACTGTGAATGCATCCAGCACTGAGCCGGGCCGCGCACTACAATCCGCCCCCATGGCAGTCAAACCATCTCCCACTTCCGCCAGCGAATACTCCGAAGGCTCGATACGCGTGCTCAAGGGCCTTGAGCCCGTCAAGCAGCGTCCCGGCATGTACACGCGCACCGACAACCCCCTGCATGTGCTGCAGGAGGTGATCGACAACGCGGCCGACGAGGCACTGGCCGGCTTCGGCAAGAAAATCCGCTTCACCCTGCATTCCGACGGCTCCTACAGCGTCGAAGACGACGGCCGGGGCATCCCCTTCGGCATGCATCCCGAGGAAAAGGCGCCCGTGGTGGAACTGGTCTTCACGCGGCTGCATGCGGGCGGCAAGTTCGACAAGGGCAAGGGCGGCGCCTACAGCTTCTCGGGCGGCCTGCACGGCGTGGGCGTCTCGGTCACGAACGCGCTGGCCACGCGCCTTGAGGCCTGCATCCACCGCGAGGGCAAGGTGGCCACCATCGCCTTCTCGGGCGGTGACGTGGTCGAGCCCCTGCAATCGCGGCCGCTGGCCGCGGGCGAACGCAAGCAGGGCACGACCGTGCGCGTGTGGCCCGATGCCCGCTATTTCGAATCGCCCCAGTTGCCCATGGGCGAGCTGATGCACCTGCTGCGCAGCAAGGCCGTGCTCATGCCCGGCGTGTCGGTGACCCTGGTCAACGAGAAGACGCGCGACACCCAGACCTGGCAGTTCAAGGGCGGCCTGCGCGACTACCTGCAGCAAAGCCTGCATGGCGAGGCGGTCATCCCCCTGTTCGAGGGCGAGGGCTTTGCCGATCGCCACCACGACAGCTTTGCCGAAGGCGAGGGCGCCGCCTGGTGCGTGGCCTTTACCGAGGACGGCGCACCGCTGCGCGAAAGCTATGTCAACCTGATCCCGACCACCGCCGGCGGCACGCATGACAGCGGCCTGCGCGACGGCCTGTTCCAGGCGGTCAAGGCGTTCATCGAGATGCACTCGCTGCTGCCCAAGGGCGTCAAGCTCATGCCGGACGACGTCTTTGCGCGCGCCAGCTATGTGCTCAACGCCAAGGTGCTGGACCCGCAGTTCCAGGGCCAGATCAAGGAGCGCCTGAACTCGCGCGATGCCGTGCGCCTGGTCAGCGGCTATGTGCGCCCCGCGCTGGAACTGTGGCTCAACGAGCACGTGGAATGGGGCCGCAAGCTGGCCGAGATCGCCATCAAGGCCGCGCAGACCCGTCAGAAGGCGGGCCAGAAGGTCGAAAAGCGCAAGGGCTCGGGCGTGGCCGTGCTGCCGGGCAAGCTCACCGATTGCGAAAGCCGCGACCTGAGCCTGAACGAGGTCTTCCTGGTCGAGGGCGACTCGGCCGGCGGCAGCGCCAAGATGGGCCGCAACAAGGAAACCCAGGCCGTGCTGCCCCTGCGCGGCAAGGTGCTCAACACCTGGGAGGTGGACCGTGACCGGCTGTTCGCCAACAACGAAATCCATGACATCTCGGTGGCCATCGGCGTGGACCCGCATGGCCCCAACGACACGCCCGACCTGTCGGGCCTGCGCTACGGCAAGGTCTGCATTCTTTCGGATGCCGACGTGGACGGCTCGCACATCCAGGTGCTGCTGCTGACGCTGTTCTTCCGCCATTTCCCCAAGCTCATCGAGGCCGGCCACATCCATGTGGCGCTGCCGCCGCTGTTCCGTGTGGACGTGCCTGCGCGCGGCAAGAAGCCTGCGGCCAAGATGTACGCGCTGGACGAGGGCGAGCTGACCGCCATCCTCGACAAATCGGCCAAGGACGGCGTGCCGCGCGAGAAATGCCAGATCAGCCGCTTCAAGGGCCTGGGCGAGATGAATGCGGAGCAGCTGTGGGAGACCACGCTCAACCCCGACACGCGCCGCCTGCTGCCCGTGCAGTTCATGAACCTGGACTTCGCGGCGGCCGAGCAGGTCGTCACCAAGCTCATGGGCAAGGGCGAGGCCGCAGCGCGCCGCGAGCTCATGGAGCTCCATGGCGACGCCATTGAAGTCGATATCTGACCCATGACTGTGCTCCGCGCCGCCCTGAAGCACCGCCCGCACCTGGCGCGCGGCGCCGGGGCGCGCGCGCTGGCGGCGCTGGGCCTGGCCCTGGCGCTGTGGGGGCTGGCGCGGCCGGCGCATGCCGATCTCTGGGCCTTCGTGGACGAGCGCGGCATCACGCACTTCGCTGCCGAGGCGCTGGACGAGCGCTACAGGCTGTACTTTCGCGGCTCGGTCTATGACAGCACCGAGCAGGGGCTCAAGCCCCCGATGGTGCAGGCCGAGGCCGCTGCCGACGCTGACGGCAGCGGCGATGCCGGCCGCAGGCTGCAGGCGCATACGCGGCTGCAAAGCTTCTTTGACATCTCGCCGCGCTACAAGAGCGTGCGCGGCCATCTGCGCAAGGCGGCGGACCACACGGGCGTGGACTACGACCTGCTCAAGGCCGTGATCGCCGTCGAGTCGGGCTTTGACGCGCAGGCCATCTCGCCCAAGGGGGCGGTCGGCCTGATGCAGCTGATGCCAGCCACGGCCCAGCGCTTCGGCGTGGAGGCCAGCCGCCAGCGCAGCGTGCAGCAGCAACTGGCCGATCCGGCCGTCAACGTGCCGGCCGGCGCGCGCTACCTCAACCATCTGATGGGGCTGTTCCCCGGCCGGCTGGACCTGGTGCTGGCCGCCTACAACGCAGGCGAGGGCGCCGTGCGGCGCGCGGGCCAGGCCATCCCTCCCTTCCAGGAAACCCGCAATTACGTGAAGGCCGTGCTCGGCATCTACGAGCAGCTGCAGGGCGGGCGCGAGCGCGCGGGCCCTGCAGCGCCTGCAGCAGCGGCGTTGCCGGGCACCACGCCCCGGGTGCGCATGACGCTGCCCACAGGACTGCCCACGCCGCAATGAGCGGCATTCATTGCATTTTTTGAGATCACGAATTTCTTCATGAGCGACCAAACCTCTCTGGATCTGGCACAACAGGCGGCCGGCGATGCACTGGACCTGGGCCAGTACGCGCAACGGGCCTATCTCGAATACGCACTGTCCGTGGTCAAGGGCCGGGCACTGCCCGATGTGACCGACGGCCTCAAGCCCGTGCAGCGGCGCATTCTGTACGCCATGGACCGCATGGGCCTGAGCTACAGCGGTCCCAACCACAACACGGCGGCCAAGCCCGTCAAGAGCGCACGCGTGGTCGGCGATGTGCTGGGCCGCTTTCACCCGCACGGCGACCAGTCGGCCTACGACGCGCTGGTGCGCATGGCGCAGGACTTCAACCAGCGCTATCCGCTGGTCGATGGCCAGGGCAACTTCGGCAGCCGCGACGGCGACGGCGCAGCCGCCATGCGCTACACCGAGGCGCGCCTGTCCAAGATCACGGGCCTGCTGCTCGACGAGATCGACATGGGCACGGTGGACTTCGTGCCCAACTACGACGGCAGCACGCAGGAGCCGCAGCAACTGCCCGCGCGCCTGCCGTTCGCCCTGCTCAATGGCGCCAGCGGCATTGCCGTGGGCCTGGCCACGGAAATCCCCAGCCACAACCTGCGCGAGGTGGCCGACGCCTGCGTGGCCCTGATCAAGCGGCCCCAGCTCAGCGACGAGGAACTGTTCCAGATCATCCCCGGCCCCGACTATCCGGGTGGCGGGCAGATCATCAGCAGCGCCTCCGACATCCAGGACGCCTATCGCACGGGCCGTGGCAGCCTCAAGCTGCGCGCGCGCTGGAAGATCGAGGAGCTGGCGCGCGGCCAGTGGCAGATCGTGGTGACCGAGCTGCCGCCCGGCGTCTCGGCGCAGAAGGTGCTCGAAGAGATCGAGGACATCACCAATCCCAAGGTCAAGACCGGCAAGAAGGCCTTGAGCCAGGAACAGACCCAGCTCAAGGCCAGCATGCTGGCCGTGCTCGACGGCGTGCGCGACGAGTCCAGCAAGGATGCGCCGGTGCGCCTGGTCTTCGAGCCCAAGACCGGCAAGGTGCCGCAGCAGGAACTGATCACGGCGCTGCTGGCGCACACCAGCCTGGAGTCGTCCAGCTCCATCAACCTGACCATGATCGGCCTCGATGGCCGCCCGGTGCAGAAAAGCCTGCGCCTGATGCTCGAGGAATGGATCGCCTTCCGCCAGACCACGGTCACCCGGCGCAGCCAGCACCGGCTGGCCAAGGTGCTGGATCGCATCCACATCCTCGAAGGCCGCCAGGCCGTGCTGCTGAACATCGACAAGGTCATCGCCATCATCCGGGCCAGCGACGAGCCCCGGCAGGCGCTGATCGATGCCTTTGCGCTGTCCGAGCGCCAGGCCGACGACATTCTGGAAATCCGCCTGCGCCAGCTGGCGCGGCTGGAAGCCATCAAGATCGAGCAGGAACTCAAGGAACTGCGCACGGAGCAAGGCAAGCTCGAAGACATCCTGGGCAGCGAAAGCACCATGCGCCGCCTGATCTGCAAGGAGATCGAGGCCGATGCCAAGCAGTTCGCCGATGCGCGCCGCACGCTGATCCAGGAGGAAAAGAAGGTCGTCGCCGAAGTCAAGGTGGTCGATGAACCCACCACGGTCATCATCTCGGACAAGGGCTGGGTGCGCACGCGCCAGGGCCATGGTGTCGATGCGGGCACGCTGAGCTTCAAGGCCGGCGACAGCCTGCACGGCACCTTCGAGTGCCGCACCGTGGACCAGTTGCTGGCCTTTGGCAGCAACGGCCGCATCTATTCGGTGCCGGTGGCCCAACTGCCCGGCGGGCGCGGCGATGGCCAGCCCGTGACCACGCTCATCGAGCTGGAGGCCGGCACCCAGATCCTGTACTACTTCGCCGGTGCCGAGGGCACGGCGCTGCTGCTGTCGGGGTCGGGTGGCTACGGCTTTGTGGCCATGGTGAGCGACATGGTCTCGCGCCAGAAGGCGGGCAAGGCCTTCGTCACGCTGGCCGACGGCGAGACGCTGTGCGCCCCGTCCACGGCCTACGGCGTGCCCATGGGCGCACGTGCCGAGCCGCAGGAAGGCGAGCAGGGCGCGGGCCTGCTGCTGCCGGCCACGCATGTGATCTGCGCTTCCACGGGTGGCCGCATCCTCACCTTCGAGATCGCCAGCCTCAAGCACATGGCCAAGGGCGGTCGCGGGCTGATGCTGCTCGATCTGGAGGACAAGGACACGCTGGCGGGCGCTGCCGCCTACACGCGCAGCATCCGCATCGATGGCCTGGGCCGCGGCGGCAAGGAGCGCAGCGAGACGCTGGAGATCCGCAGTCTCAACAATGCCCGTGGCACGCGCGGCCGCAAGGGCAAGTCGGCCGACCTGGGCTTCAAGCCGCAAAGCGTGACGCGCGTGGAGTAAGAGCGCGGCCGCCCCTGCAATGCCCTCCGCGAAAGGGACGGATCAGGGGTTTTCTCTGTGTTTTTCCGGCCTCCGGGCCCTGCTGCAGGCCTCAACATGGAGTCTTCCAAAATGAGGGAGACTGGATATGCTGCGACTTCGCATGGCACACAAGCTGTGGCTTGCAGTGGCCGCCATCGTGGTGGCGCTGGTGGGCGTGGTCGGCTTGTCGGGCTATCGCTCGGCCCAGGTCCAGGCCCGGTCCGAGGCGGTGACCCAGGAGATGCAGGCGCGGGTCCAGGCCGCCGTGCGTTGGATGGGGCTGACCGAAACCAACGCAGCCCGCACCCAGGCCGTGGTGGTCAGCAGTGATGCCGCCGTCGAGGCCGAGTTCAAGGACGTGATCAGCGCCACCTCGGCGCGGATCACCGAGGTGCAGAAATCACTGGAAGCCATGCCCCTGTCCGACGCAGACAAGGCGCAGATGGCCAGGATTGCGGCAGCCCGCAAGACCATGATCGAACTGCGTGCCCAGGCACGCCAGCTCAAGGCCGATGGCCGGCAGGAGCAGGCGTTGGTCCTGGTCAAGCAGTCCTACAACCCTGCCGTGGATGCCTATCTGCAGTCGCTGCGCGACTTCGTGCAGATGCAGGAGCAGGTGGTGCGCAGCAGCCAGGAAGAGATGGCCGCCTCGCGCAGGCTCACTGTGGGCTTTGCCGCTGCGGCCGTGGGCCTGCTGCTGCTGGGCATCGTCATCGGCGCCCATTTCCTGATTGCCAGCATCCGCCGGCCCCTGGCCGAGGCCAGCGAACTGGCCGAACGCATTGCCGCAGGCGACCTGAGCGCAGGCGTGCAGGGACAGGCACAGCGTGCTGATGAATTCGGCGACCTGCTGCGCTCGCTGCAGGCCATGAGCGAATCGCTGTCGGGCATGGTGCAGCAGGTGCGCCAGAGCACGGACAGCATCGCCATCGCCAGCGCCGAGATCGCCACCGGCAACCAGGATCTGTCCGTGCGCACCGAGCAGACCTCCAGCAACCTGCAGGAGACGGCTGCCGCCATGGAGCAGTTCACCAGCACGCTGCAGCAAAGCGCCAGCAGTGCGCAGCAGGCCAGCAGCCTGGCGGCGGGCGCGTCACAGGTGGCGCAGCGCGGCGGCGAGGTCGTGGCCCGGGTGGTCGAGACCATGAAGGGCATCAACGACAGCAGCCGGCAGATTGCCGACATCGTGGGCGTCATCGACTCCATTGCCTTCCAGACCAATATCCTGGCGCTGAACGCCGCCGTGGAAGCGGCCCGCGCCGGAGAGCAGGGCCGGGGCTTTGCCGTGGTGGCGAGCGAGGTGCGCACGCTGGCACAGCGCAGCGCGGCGGCTGCCAAGGAAATCCGCCAGCTCATCGGCGCCTCGGTGGAGCGGGTGGAGGACGGCGCCCGCCTGGTGGGCGATGCCGGCATCACCATGGAGGGCATCGTGCAGTCCGTGCAGCGCGTGGCCGACACCATCGGCGAGATCACGGCGGCCTCTTCGGAGCAAAGCGCGGGCGTGGCCCAGGTCAATCAGGCCGTGGGACAGCTGGACCAGATGACGCAGCAGAACGCGGCCCTGGTCGAGCAAAGCGCAGCCGCGGCGCAAAGCCTGCGGGAGCAGGCCGAGCAGCTGTCGCGCACGGTGGCGGTGTTCAAGGTGGCGCACCTGGCGCCTTCGCCGACGACGCTCGCAAGGCAGGCTGCGCCGGCGGCGCGCACTGCGCACAGCGCGGCCGCAGCGCCAAGGCGGCCGGCAGCAGCCGTGGCGCCTGCGGCTGTCGGGCCGGTTGCCGCGCGGCCTGCCGCAGCAAGGGCGGCGGCGCCCAAGCTGGCCTCGGCGCCCCGGCCTGCCGCACCGGCAGCCGAGGATGGCCAATGGGAGAGCTTCTAGCCGCCTGCGAGCACCGTGGCGCCGAGCGGCGGCGTGCCGATCAGGCCAGTTCGGCGATCAGCTCGATTTCCACGCAGGAGCCCAGCGGGATCTGGGCCACGCCGAAGGCGCTGCGCGCATGCGTGCCGGCATCGCCGAAGACCTGGCCCAGCAGCTCGCTGCAGCCGTTGGCCACCAGGTGCTGCTCGGTGTAGTCGCCCGTGGAGTTGACCAGGCACATCAGCTTGACGATGCGGCGCACGCGGCCCAGGTCGCCGCCGGCGGCATGCTGGAGCGTGCCCATCAGGTCGATGGCGATGGCGCGCGCGGCCTGCTGGCCGTCGGCAGTCTGCAGATCACGGCCCAGCTGGCCGGCCCAGACCTTGCCGTCCTTGCGCGCGATATGGCCGCTCAGGAACACCAGATTGCCCGTCTGCACATAGGGCACGTAGGCCGCCGCCGGGATGGCAGGCGACGGCAGTTCGATGTTCAGGGCCTTCAGTTGTTCGTAAACGCTCATCGTTGATTCCTTCGAGACAAGAAAAATCCGACACCAGTGCCGGGGTGGTGGACAGTGTGACACAGCCCCTTGCACCCTGGCATGTCAGGGCCTGGGCTTCCGTCAGTCTGATTGTTGTCTGAATCCGAGGCGGTGCATGGTGGCTGCGCGGCATCCGCTCCTAGCATGTGTGGATGCACCCTGCGGCACCTGCCCAAACCCTCTCGCCGTCTTCCTGGACGCCCCTGCTGCTCGGCTGCGTGGCCGGTGCGGCCTGGCAGGTCACGCAGCCGCGCCTGTGGCCGCTGTGGATGTATCTGCTCTTGGCGGGCATGGGGCTGGCAGGCCTGGCATGGAGGGCATGGGCAGGCCGGCGCGGCCGTGGTGTGCACCGCCTGTGGGCCGCTGTCTGCGCTGCCTTGCTGGTGGGCGGGTTGACCGGCTGGCGTGCCCAGGACTTTGCGGGCCAGGCGCTGTCTGCGCCGTTGGAGGGGCGTGACCTGCGCATCGTCGGCGTCGTGGCATCGCTTCCCCAGAACATGGCCCAGGGCATGCGCTGGCGCATGGAGGTGGAGCAGGCTCGGATCGCCGGCAGCGAAGAGGTCTTGGCGCCGTTTCCTGCACTGATCGAACTGTCCTGGTACGCCCCCCGGGGCCGGCAGTCCAGGGGTGTTGCCATGCTGCCCGATCTGCGGCCGGGCCAGCGCTGGGCGCTGACCGTGCGGCTCAAGCGCCCGCATGGCGCGCGCAATCCCCACGGTTTCGACTATGAGCTGTGGCAGTGGGAGCAGGGCGTGCAGGCCACGGGCCATGTGCGCGAACAGCCCGCTGCACGCCAACTGGCCGACACCGGCAGCCATGCCCTGCAGCGCTGGCGCCAGCAGATGCGCGACGCCATCTTGGGTCGCACAGCCGCGCTTGCGGCATCCCTGCAGCGCATCGGCCTGGACCCTGTCCATGCGCCGCGCATGCTGGGTGTGGTGGCCGCCCTGGCCATGGGCGATCAGCAGGCCATTGTGCGGGATGACTGGACGCTGTTCCGGCATACCGGCGTGGCCCATCTGATGAGCATTTCCGGCCTGCACATCACCTTGTTCGCCTGGCTGGCAGCCCTGGTGGTGGGGCGGCTGTGGCGCTGCAGCGCACGGGCCTGCCTGTGGTGCCCTGCGCCGCAGGCGGCCCTGCTGGCCGGCGTGCTGCTGGCGGGCGGCTATGCGCTGTTCAGCGGCTGGGGCCTGCCGGCACAGCGCACCGTCTGCATGCTGGTCAGCGTGGCTGTGTTGCGCGGCGCCGGACTGCGCTGGCCCTGGCCCGCCGTGTGGTGCCTGGCGCTGGCCGTGGTCGTGGTGCTGGACCCCTGGGCCCTGTGGCAGGCCGGCTTCTGGCTGAGCTTTGTGGCCGTGGGCGTGCTGCTGGCCACCGATGCGCGCATGCAGGGCGCGCAGCGGCCTTCGCTGCCTGCCCGTGCGCTGGCCTTGTGGGGCGAGCAATGGCGCATCTCGCTGGCGCTGGCGCCGCTGGGCCTGATGCTGTTCGGCCAGCTGTCGCTGTCGGGCCTGCTGGCCAATCTGGCGGCCATTCCCTGGGTGACCTTCGTGGTCACGCCGCTGGCCCTGCTGGGGGCCTTGTGGCCGCCCTTGTGGACAGGCGCGGCGCTGGCGCTGGCCCCGCTGCTGGAGCTGCTGCAATGGCTGGACCAGTGGGCATGGGCCGTGGTGCAACTGCCGCAGCCGCCGCTGTGGGCGGGGCTGGCTGCGCTGTGCGGTGGCCTGGCGCTGGTGGCTCCGGTGCCTGCCGGATGGCGCTGCTGGGGCCTGGCCATGTGCCTGCCGGCCCTGTGGTGGCCGTCGCCAGCACCGGCGCATGGCGAGTTCGATCTGATGGCCGTGGACATAGGCCAGGGCAATGCCGTGCTGGTGCGCACGGCGCGGCATGCCTTGCTGTATGACACGGGGCCGCAGTACGGCATGGACAGCAATGCCGGCGACCGGGTGCTGGTGCCGCTGTTGCAGGCTCTGGGTCTGAGGCTGGATGCCCTGTGGCTCAGCCACCGCGACAATGACCACACGGGCGGTGCATTGGCCGTGCATGCCGCGCAGCCGCAGGCGGAAGTCTGGGGATCGGATTCCGTGATCCTCGACCCTGCGCTGGCCGGCCTGGGCGCTGTGCGCCGTTGCCAGGCGGGCCAGCATTGGGAATGGGATGGCGTGCGGCTGGAGGTGCTGCATCCGTCTGCCGGCGAACGGTTGCCCTCCGCACGGGCGCTGGCCCATGCCAATGCGGGCAGCTGTGTGCTGTTGCTGCGCTCGGCATCTGGCGTGCAGGCCTTGCTGGCCGGTGACATCGAGGCTGCGCAGGAGCGGTCACTGGCAAGGGCCGGCGCCCTCACGCCTGTGCAGTGGCTGCTGGTGCCCCACCACGGCAGCCGCACTTCATCGAGCACCGCCCTGGTGCAGGCCCTGGCACCGCGCTGGGCCATGGTGCAGGCGGGATATCGCAGCCGTTATGGCCATCCTGTCCCCGAGGTGGTGCGTCGCTATGAGGCCCATGGCGCCGGCGTGGTGCAGTCGGCCCGCTGCGGCGCGGCGCACTGGCGCTCTTCGGACCCCGTGCACCTGGTCTGCGAGCGGGAAAGGGCGCGCCGCTATTGGGATGTGCACGTCACGCAGGGGCAGGGCGGATAGGGCGTGCGCCGATGTTGGAACAGGATGCATATGCTGGATACCGCTTGTCCGGATTGAGGTTACCTATCGCTACACTGGTGCGATACGAGGGCTGGCCCGTAGCTTGCTAGACCCCGTACACATGCAGCGACAGGAGGTGACGAATGCATCCATTTGACGAGATGTACACGATGACGCCGTTCGACGGCAGCGATGTGCGCCTGCACTACAAGGACTACGCGCAATGGCTTGCGCGCCAGTCCGAACAGACGCTGCGAGCGCGCAGCGCCGAGGCCGAGATCATCTTCCGGCGCGTCGGCATCACGTTCGCCGTCTACGGCGACAAGGACGAAAGCGGCGCCGGCAACGAGCGCCTCATCCCCTTCGACCTGATACCGCGCGTCATTCCCGCACATGAGTGGTCGCGAATGCAGGCGGGCCTGGTGCAGCGCGTGACGGCGCTCAACCGCTTCCTGCACGATGTCTATCACGACCAGGAGATCCTGCGCGCGGGCCTGGTGCCGCGCGAGCTGGTGCTGAACAACAGCCAGTACCGGCCCGAGATGCGGGGCCTGGCGGTGCAGGGCGGCATCTACGCCCACATTGCCGGCATCGACATCGTGCGCGCTGCCAATGCCCAGGGCGAGGGCGTGTACTACGTGCTGGAGGACAACCTGCGCGTGCCCTCGGGCGTGTCGTACATGCTGGAGAACCGGCGCATGATGATGCGGTTGTTCCCGGACCTGTTCTCGCGCCATCCCGTGGAGCCCGTGGCCCACTATCCCGACATGCTGCTGGAGACGCTGCGCGCCAGCGCGCCGGCCGGCACGCCCGAGCCCACGGTGGTGGTGTTGACGCCCGGCATGCACAACAGCGCCTACTTCGAGCATGCCTTCCTGGCCCAGCAAATGGGCGTGGAGCTGGTCGAGGGCCAGGACCTGGTGGTGGACAAGGACGTGGTCTACATGCGCACCACGCGCGGCCCGCAGCGCGTGGACGTGATCTACCGGCGCGTGGACGATGATTTTCTCGACCCCGAAGTCTTCCGCCCCACCTCCACGCTGGGCTGCCCCGGCCTCATGCGCGCCTACCGTGCCGGCAACGTGAGCATCTGCAATGCAGCGGGCACGGGTGTGGCCGATGACAAATCGGTCTACCCCTATGTGCCGGAGATGATCCGCTTCTACCTGGGCGAGGAGCCCATCCTGCAGAACGTGCCGACCTGGCTGTGCCGCAAGCCCGATGACCTGCGCTACGTGCTTGACCACCTGGACGAGCTGGTGGTCAAGGAAGTCCACGGCGCCGGTGGCTACGGGATGCTGATCGGGCCTGCCGCCTCGCGCGGCGAGATCGAGGATTTCCGCCGCGCGCTCATCGCCAATCCCGGCGGCTATATCGCGCAGCCCACGCTGGCGCTGTCCACCTGCCCCACCCTGGTGGAGCAGGGCATCGCGCCAAGGCACATCGATCTGCGGCCCTTCGTGCTCAGCGGCAACCAGGTGCGCATGGTGGCCGGCGGTCTCACGCGCGTGGCGCTCAAGGAGGGCTCGCTGGTGGTCAATTCATCACAGGGCGGCGGCACCAAGGACACCTGGGTGCTCGGGGCCGGTGAGTCAAACGAGGGAGGACATTGAATGCTCAGCCGTACTGCCGATCATCTGTACTGGATGTCCCGCTACACGGAGCGTGCGGAGAACACTGCCCGCATGCTCAACGTCTCCTATGACACCTCCATGCTGCCCCAGGCGCCGCAGGTGGCGCGCAAGGCCTGGCAGGGCGTGCTGTCCATCAGCGAGCTGATCCCCTCCTACGCCGCCCGCCACGGCGAGGTGCAGCGCGAGGCCGTGCTGCACTTCATGGTGCGCGACGAGAGCAACTCCTCGTCCATCGCCTCCTGCCTGCGCGCTGCGCGGGAGAACGCGCGCGCCGTGCGCGGCGCCCTGACCACCGAGGCCTGGGAGACCCAGAACCAGACCTGGCTGGAGCTCAAGCGCCTGCTGGCCGAGGGCGACTGGGAGCGCGATCCGGGCCAGTTCTTCGAATGGGTCAAGCACCGCTCGCACCTGTCGCGCGGCGTGACGCTGGGCACCATGCTGCAGGACGAGGCCTTCCACTTCCTGCGCCTGGGCACCTTCATCGAGCGCGCCGACAACACGGCACGCCTGCTGGACGTGAAGTTCCACGCCATCGAGCGCGACTACCACGGCAGCGCGCGCAATGGCGCATCGGGCAAGGCGGCCACGCCGTTCGACTTCTACCACTGGAGCGCGCTGCTGCGCAGCGTCTCGGCCTTCGAGGTCTACCGCAAGGTCTACCGCGACGTGATCACGCCCGAGCGCGTGGCCGAGCTGCTGATGCTGCGCAGCGACATGCCGCGCTCGCTGCTGGCCAGCATGCTGGAGGTGGTGGCCAACCTGGAAAGTGTGGCCAACGCCCAGTCGCGCGAGACCCAGCGCAAGGCAGGCCGCCTGCTGGCCGACCTGCGCTATGCGCGCATCGACGAAATCCTGGCCACGGGCCTGCACGCCTATCTCACGCAGTTCCTGGACCGTGTGCACGACCTGGGCCAGGGCATCAGCCGGGACTTTCTGGTGCCCGCCTGAGTCCGCCGGCCGCCATGCAGCACAAAGCCGCCCTTGGGCGGCTTTGTTCATTGGTTCATTGGGCGGGCCGAATTCAGGCCTGCGCGCTGCCCAGGTCCAGCACAACGCCCTCGGCGCCGCCGATGGGCAGCACGTCGCAGTTGTCGCCAGGGCCGCCACGGTCGATCACGATGAAGCGCGCCGGCGCATTCAACGCGATCAGCGAGTGGTGCCAGACACCGCGCCGGTAGTTCACGCCCTGGCGTCCGTTGGTGATGAAGGCGCGCAGGTCGGCGGTTGCCACCTGTTCGCCCAGGGGGGCCACCACCACGATGAAGGGCTGCGCATCCAACGGCATGAAAGCCTGGCTGCCCAGGGGGTGGCGCTCCATGCTGGTCAGCCGCAGGGGCAGCGCATAGGGCCGGGCATGGAACAGGTTGATCAGCCCATGGCCTTCGCTGCCGCCCGTGTCCACGCGGGCCAGGGCGTGGTAGCGCTCGGTCATGCCATCGTTGATGAGCAGCGGTGTGTGGCCTGTGCTGTCCAGGACCTCGCCAAACTCGGCAAAGGCCTCGGCGGTCAGCGGCTGGGCGCGCAGGCAAAGGCTGGCGGGGCGGGTCTCTGACAAGGTGTTCACGAAGTTTTGCCTCTTGTTTTCGTACTGGTAATACCAGTTTGCAGTTGGACCGGATTTTTGTCAAACCTCGGGGAATTAGTTTTGCTTGCGTTGAATTGGGGTAAATGCGAGTGCACATGGCAAAGCGCTGGGGGTACCGTTCGCTTCGTAATTTCATACCGGTAATACCAGTTGGTCGCAACTCCTCAACCAAGGACTCCCTGATGTCATCTCTTCCTGCATCTGCCGAGGTCGCCGGCGCGGCGCCGGCGCTGGCCAGCGAAACGCCGGCCGAGGCCGCCGTCTACCGCAAGGTGGCCTGGCGCCTGCTGCCCTTCATCATGGCCTGCTATGTGGCGGCCTACCTGGACCGGGTGAACGTGGGCTTCGCCAAGCTGCACATGCTGGCCGACCTGCAGTTCAGCGAAGCCATGTACGGCCTGGGTGCGGGGCTGTTCTTCATCGGCTATTTCTTCTTCGAGGTGCCCAGCAACATGCTGATGCACCGCATAGGCGCCAAGGCCACCATCTCGCGGATCATGATCATGTGGAGCCTGATCTCGGCGGCCATGATGTTCGTGAGCACGCCCACGCAGTTCTACGTGCTGCGCTTTCTGTTGGGCGCGGCCGAGGCGGGCTTCTACCCCGGCATGATCCTGTACATGACCTACTGGTTTCCGTCGTACCGGCGCGCCCGCATGGTGGCGCTGTTCATGTGTGCGATTCCGGTCTCGGGCATCCTGGGCGGCCCGCTGTCGGGCGGCATCATGGACCTGATGCAGGGCGTGGCGGGGCTGCGCGGCTGGCAATGGCTGTTCCTGCTCGAGGCCATTCCCTCGATGATCCTGGGCCTGGCCGTACTCTGGTATCTGGACAACGGCATCCGCGCCGCACGCTGGTTGACCGAGGCGGAAAAGACCCTGCTGGAGCGCAATATCGCCCGCGAGAACGCCAGCAAAAGCGATAGCCATGTGACGCTGCGCGCGCTGTTCTCCGACCCGCGCATCATCAAGATGGCCCTGATCTGCTTTTGCACCGTCATGGGCCAGTACGGGCTCACGTTCTGGCTGCCCAGCCTGATCCGCCAGTCGGGCGTGGAGGGGGCCTTTCACATCGGCCTGCTGACGGCCGTGCCGTTCTCGGTGGCCGTGGTGTCCATGAACCTGGTCAGCCGCAGTTCGGACCGCATGCGCGAGCGCCGCTGGCACCTGATCGTGCCGTTCTGCGTGGGCGCAGCGGGCCTGATGCTGTCTGCCATCTTCAGCGGCAACGTCTATCTGTCGCTGGCCGCCCTGGCGCTGGCTGCGGGCGGCAGCCTGGCGACCTCTCCGCTGTTCTGGAGCCTGCCCACGGCCATCCTGTCCAGCGCGGGTGCGGCAGCCGGCATTGCGCTGATCAACTCCTTTGCCAACCTGGCGGGCTTCATCAGTCCCTACATGATCGGCCTCATCAAGGATGCGACACAGAGCACCAATGCCGCCATGTTCGTGCTGGCCGGCGTGCTGCTGTTCGGCGCCTTCCTGACCTATACGGTGCCGGCCAAGCTGGTCAACAAGTAGAGGCACCAACGCAGCACGACCACACGACCACGCGGCAGCGGTGCGCAGTCGCTAAGATCAGCGCACCTGCCGCCCCCGACCCCGAGACCTGCCAACGCATGGAACCCAGCACCGCTTCCAGTCCTTCCGCCAGCACCGCCGTTGCCGGCAATGCCGCCCGCGTGATCCGCGAGTGGATCGAGGGCGGCGTGTATCCGGTGGGCGCGCTGCTGCCGTCGCAGCGCGACCTGTCGGAGCAACTGGGCATCAGCCGGACCTCGCTGCGCGAGGCGCTGTCCACGCTGCAGGGGCTGGGCCTGGTCGTGGCGCGGCCCGGCAAGGGCATGTACGTGACCGAGGCCACCGACGCCCCGGCCTCTGCCGCAGAGGCCTGGCGCTTTGCCGACTCGCATGCGCTCACCGATGTCTATCAGCTGCGCTATGCGCTGGAGGGCTTTGTCGCACGCCTGGCCGCCCTGGTGGTGCAGCCCGAAGACGTGGCGGCCCTGCAGGCCAACCTGCAGGCCATGCAGCAGAGCATCGAGCTTGCCGATTTCGTGCAGGCCACGCGCCTGGATTTCGAGTTTCACCTGCAGATCGCCACCATCTCGGGCAACCATGCGATTGCCGACGTGCTGCGCGGCAGCGGCGAGGTCATGCAGGAAAGCCAGCGCCTGCCGTATTACAAGCGCGGCGCGCGCCATGCGACCGCCGAGGAGCATGCCGCCATCATCGAGGCCCTGTCCCAGGGCCGGCCCGAGCTGGCGCAGCAGGCCATGGCCTCGCACATCGTGCAGGCTGCCCAGCGCGCGGGCGTGCACTTTCCCACCGGCCTGTAGGCGCGCCGGCACGAGCCCGATCGGCCGGGTTTTTGGCCTTACCATCCTTGGCGCAACGCATTTTTTCCTCTCTACAGACCGCCACGGATGCCGATCCATGACAAGCCAAGGAAATGAACTCTGCATACTGGCAGACGCCCTCGCGGCGCAGCGCGAAGGACTCTTGCAGACATGGCGCAAGGCCGTCAGGCGGGACCCGGCACTGACCGCCGGCGAGGCGCTTCCCCGCACCCAGTTGAACGATCACATTCCGGCAGTGCTGGCCGCGTTCGAGCAGCAATTGCGGGCCCTCGGCGGTGCCCCGGCAGGCGCTGCCGAGCCGCCGGTCGATGGCGAGCAGGCCGCCGCCCACGGCCTGCACCGCTGGCAACAGGGCTATGACCTGCATGAAGTCGTGCGCGAGCTGGGCCTGCTCAACGAAGTCATGGTGGCGCAACTGGAGGCCTATGCCGAGGAGCATCCCGATGCGCATGGCGCCATGCCCGTTGCGCGCAAGGCCTGGGCCGCCACCTACACGCGCGACGTGCAGGACAGCAGCACCCAGTATTTCCGCCTGCAGCAGCAGGAGGCCGAGGGCCATGTGCGGGACCTGGAAGCGGCGCTGCATGACGTGAGCACGCTGGACCTGCAGCGCTCGCAACTGTGGGAGCAGGTCGCGCATGACCTGCGCAGCAACGTCGGCGTGGTGGCCAATGTGACGCATGGCCTGGGCATGCAGCATGCGCCGGCGCAGTCGCGCGAGAAACTCCTGCGCATGCTGGACCGCAACGTCCAGTCGCTGCGCCATCTGCTGGATGACGTGACGGAGCTGGCCAAGCTGCACGCCGGGCGCGAGCATCGCCAGCTGACCTCCTTTGACGCAGCCGCGGTGATCACCCATCTGTGCGAGGGACTGCAGGCCCTGGCCAACGATCGCGGCCTGTACCTGCACCTGCAGGGGCCGGGGACGATGCCGGTGGAAGGGGATGCCTTGAAACTGCGCCGCATCGCGCAGAACCTGATACTCAACGCGCTCAAGTACACCCAGGAGGGCGGTGTCACGGTGAAGTGGGCTCTGGGCGATGGGGAGGACAGGCGCCGCTGGATGCTCTCCATCGGGGACACGGGCCCTGGCATGGCGCCTGCGGCGCCTTTGGTTGCCGCCCTCAAGCAGGCCACGGACATGGACCCTTCGGGCCACCTGGGGTCGGCGGCATCCGGGGCGGTCCGCACCGGGGGCGTGCCGCAGCAAGGCGGTGCGGCGGCCAGCTACCGCAGCGGCGCAGGCGAGGGGATCGGCCTGTCCATCGTCAAGCGGCTGGCGGAATTGCTGGACGCCACGATCGAGGTGCAGTCGGCCGCACAGACCGGCACGACCTTTCTTCTGTTGTTTCCGCTGCGATACGCCGACGAGTGACCGATAGCCGGGCCAGAAGATGAAAAAACGGGCACACAGGCCCGTCGTTTCGAGTGCGGGGTGCGGCCTGTGCCGCCGCCCCTGAGTCCGATGCTCAGGACTCTTCGTCCATCTGCGACTGCAGGTAGTTCTGGATGCCGACCTTGTCGATCAGGTCCAGCTGGGTTTCGAGGTAGTCGATGTGCTCCTCGGTATCGTCCAGGATCTTTTGCAGCAGATCGCGCGAGACATAGTCGCGCACGCTTTCGCAGTGGGCGATGCCGTCCTTGATGGTCTGCTGCGCGGTTTTCTCGCTGCTCAGGTCGCAAGCCAGGGCTTCGGGCACATCCTCGCCGACTTGCAGCTTGCCCAGGTCCTGCAGGTTGGGCAGGCCGTCGAGCACGAAGATGCGGTCCATGAGCCAGTCGGCGTGCTTCATCTCGCCGATGGACTCCTTGTATTCCTTCTTGGCCAGCCTGTCGAAGCCCCAGTGCTTGTACATGCGGTAGTGCAGGAAGTACTGGTTGATGGCCGTCAGCTCGTTCTTGAGCTGGGCTTGCAGCCAGGTGATGACTTGTGCGTCGCCTTGCATGGGGAACTCCTTTGTTGTACGTGGGGGACCGCGCCGATCGCCGGCCGCTATAGGGGTGGATTGTCTAGGGTTTCTGCGTCAGATCAAGCAAACCCCTGTTATCGCGCATTGGCTGCTTATGAGGCGCGTTCTCGTTTGCGGGCCGGCTGCGGGGTTGCTGCATTGCCTTGTCATATTTCGGCCCAAAATAGCCTCTTCAGGCCGGTGGCGGGCTGGTCAAGCCCGCAGGCCTGGAGACCAAGGATGTTCACATAGTTTTTGGCAATCGGATGAATTCAATCAATTCATTGGATCAATCGATTGCCTGGGCCTAGACTTCGTCCTGTGTTCACTCACCAACCACAAAGGAAACAGCAATGTCCGTGATCAACACCCAAATCAAGCCCTTCAAGACGCAAGCCTTCAAGAATGGCAAGTTCATCGAAGTGACCGAAAAGGACGTCCTGGGCAAGTGGGCCGTGTTCTTCTTCTACCCCGCTGACTTCACCTTCGTGTGCCCCACCGAACTGGGCGACGTGGCCGACCATTACGACGAGCTGCAAAAGCTGGGCGTGGAAGTCTTCTCCGTGTCCACCGACACCCACTTCGTGCACAAGGCATGGCACGACACGTCGGACACCATCCGCAAGATCAAGTACACGATGCTGGGCGACCCCACCTGGGAAATCAGCAACAACTTCGAAGTCCTGCGTCCCGGCCAGGGCCTGGCTGACCGCGGCACCTTCATCGTCGATCCCGATGGTGTGATCCAGGCCGTGGAAATCACCGCCGAAGGCATTGGCCGCAACGCCGTCGATCTGCTGCGCAAGGTCAAGGCTGCGCAGTATGTCCGCAACCACCCCGGTGAAGTCTGCCCCGCCAAGTGGGAAGAAGGCGACAAGACCCTGGCTCCTTCCCTGGACCTGGTCGGCAAGATCTGAGGCACCCCCTGAGCGGCTGTGCCGCTTCCCCCGTGTGCACGGCGCCCTCTCTCGCTTTGCGGGAGGGGGACGACGCCCTCGCTGCGGGGCGGCGCGGCCGGCCTAGGCCCTTGCTCGGCGTCCCGGGCTTGGGCAGCGCCAGTCGCATGCAGAGTCAGCTGTGCCGATTGGCACGTTGAACTGTTGAAGACGCCCGGGTGCCTGGCGCCCGGCATTTTTTTTCCGAAAATTCGTATTTCCCTAGGAGTCCGACATGCTTGACAACAACCTGAAAGCCCAATTGCAGGCCTACCTGGAGCGCCTGCAGCGTCCGGTGGAACTGGTGGCTTCGCTGGATGACAGCCAGGGTGCGCGCGAGCTGAAGGAACTGCTGCTGGAAATCCGCGAGCTGAGCGACAAGATCACCGTCGTCGAGCACAACGACGCCGAGGTGCGCAAGCCCTCGTTCCTGATCACCAATCCCGGCGTGGACAGCGGCGTGCGTTTCGCAGGCGTCCCCCTGGGCCATGAATTCACCTCGCTGGTGCTGGCCCTGCTGCAGGTCGGCGGCCATCCGTCCAAGGAATCGGCCGAGCTGCTGGAGCAGGTGCGCAATATCGACGTGCCGCTGCACTTCGAGACCTATTACTCGCTGTCCTGCCACAACTGTCCCGACGTGGTGCAGGCGCTGAACCTGATGTCCGTGCTCAACCCCAAGATCAGCCATACCGCCATCGACGGCGGGCTGTTCCAGAAGGAAGTCGAGCAGCGCGAAGTCATGGGCGTGCCCACCGTCTTTGTGAACGGCGAGCGCTTCGGCCAGGGCCGCATGGAGCTGGCCGAGATCGTGGCCAAGGTCGATACCGGCGCCGCTTCGCGTGAAGCGGCCAAGATTTCCGCCAAGGATGCCTTCGACGTGCTGATCGTCGGCGGCGGCCCGGCCGGCGCGGCAGCTGCCATCTATGCGGCGCGCAAGGGCATCCGCACCGGCATCGCCGCCGAGCGCTTCGGTGGCCAGGTGCTGGACACCGTGGACATCGAGAACTTCATCTCGGTCTCCAAGACCGAAGGCCCGCAACTGGCCGCCGCCATGGAGCGCCATGTGCGCGACTACGAGGTGGACATCATGAACCTGCAGACGGCGTCCAAACTGATTCCGGCCGCCACGGAAGGCGGGCTGATCGAGGTGCAGACCGCCTCGGGCGCCAGCCTCAAGGCCAAGACGGTCATCCTCTCGACCGGCGCGCGCTGGCGCAACATGAACGTGCCGGGCGAGGACAAGTACCGCACCAAGGGCGTGACCTACTGCCCGCACTGCGACGGTCCCTTGTTCAAGGGCAAGAATGTGGCCGTCATCGGCGGCGGCAACTCGGGCGTGGAAGCGGCCATCGACCTGGCCGGCATCGTGCGCAGCGTGACGCTGCTGGAGTTCGCCAGCGAGCTCAAGGCCGACGCCGTGCTGCAAAAGAAACTGCGCAGCCTGCCCAACGTCACGGTCATCCTCAACGCCCAGACCACCGAGGTCAACGGCGACGGCAAGAAGGTCACCGGCCTGACCTACAAGGACCGCACGACGGAAGAGGTCAAGACCGTGGCGCTGGAAGGCATCTTCGTGCAGATCGGCCTGCTGCCCAACACCGACTGGCTCAAGGGCACGGTGGAGCTGACACGCTTCGGCGAAATCGTGATCGATGCCAAGGGCCACACCAGCGTGCCCGGCGTGTTCGGCGCAGGCGACTGCACCAACGTGCCGTACAAGCAGATCATCATTGCTGCCGGTGCCGGCTCCACGGCTGCACTGTCGGCCTTCGACCACCTGATCCGCCACTGACCAGCCGCTGCTCCGCCATGCCGCGGAGCAAGCCGGAGAAAGGGCCCGGATGCCATGGCATCCGGGCCCTTTTTTCATCGCCCTGCCAGGGGCAGAAGGCCTGGCGCAGCAAGGGGAGGGTGGGGGCTATTTTTCATGCCCGCGTCTTCAGGCGCGGGCCTTGTCGCTGTGGGTGTCGCACAGATAACTGCCTGGCGGCACGCAGCGCCAGCAGGGTTTGTTCCGGGGCCTATGCGCCAGATCAAAGTAATAAATGAGAACTATTCGCATATAATTTTTCTTCATCCAGCCAGCACATGACGCGCCAACGGCTGGCGGGCCACCCGCCAGCTGCTGCAAGCAGAAGCCAGCTCTCGCACATCCATGTTGATCAGAGAGAGAGGGCTTCGCAATGGCTTACGACTTCGCAATGCAATCAAGCGCCCGGCGGGCGCGTCATCCCCTGGCCGCCGCCTGCGCGCTGCTGTGCGCCTCCGCTGCCCTGGCCCAGGAGCCGGGGCGGGCCGCCACAAACGTTGCAAATGCCGGAGATGCCGACACGCAATTGCTGGCGCAGGCCGCGTCCGGGGCACGGACCCGTGCCCCGGCCCTCAAGGAGATGGTGATCAGCGCCTCGCGCGAAGTGCAGGACCCTGACACCCTGCCCATGAGCATCGACGTGATCGACGCCGGCCGCATGGAACGCGAGCAGGCCAGCGACATCCGCGAGATGGTCAACCTCCTGCCCAATGTCGAGGTGCCGCGTGCCCCGGCCCGCTTCTCGCTGGCGGCTTCGTCGGCCGGGCGCGATCAGAACAGCGGCTTCAACATCCGTGGCCTGGATGGCAACCGCGTGCTCATGCTGGTCGATGGCGTGCGCCTGCCGCGCAGCTACAGCTTCAGCGCCAACAGCTTCGGCCGCGACTACCTGGACCTGGGCCTGGTGCAGCGCGTGGAAATCCTGCGCGGCTCCACGCCGGCGCTCTATGGCTCGGACGGCATGGGCGGCCTGGTCAATTTCGTGACCGTGCAGCCGGACGATCTGCTGGGCAAGGACAAGCGCATCGCCGGCCGCATGGCTGCCGGCTATGACGGCTCGGACAACGGCCGCAAGCTGGGCGCCACCGTGGCGGGCCGTGCCAGCCCCGAATGGGCGTGGCTGCTGTCGGCGGGCCTGGGCCGCTCGCACGCGCTGGAGAACATGGGCACGAACAACGTGACGGGCGCGGCGCGCACCACGCCCAATCCCGAGAAAGACCGCAGCGAATCGCTGATGGGTCGCCTGGTCTTCACGCCCAGCGCCGTGCAAAAGCATGTCTTCACCTTCGAGAACGTGGACAAGCGCGCCGACTACGCCCTGCTGTCCGCGCGCTCGGCCACCGTGGCCAATTCCGACTCGCGCACCGACATGAAGCGCTGGCGGGCCAGCTGGCAGGGCCAGTGGCAGCAGCTGGGCACGGCGCTGGCCGACGAACTGCAGCTGATGGCCAGCTACCAGAAGTCCGACGCGCGCGAATTCGTCACCGAGACGCGCATCGGCCTGCCCTACCGCGAGCGCGACGTGACCTATGACGAGGACGCGATCCAGCTGCACGCACAGGCCAGCCGCCTGCTGCGCTGGAGTTCTTCGGCCAGTGGCAAGTTCACCTACGGGCTGGACTACCTCCGCAACAAGGTGGTCAACGCGCAAAACGGCATCACGCCGCCCGTGGGCGAGAGCTTCCCGCTCAAGCGCTTCCCCGACACCACCGAAAGCGCCACCGCCCTGTTCGCCCAGGCCGAACTGCACAACGGCCCCTGGAGCGTGACCCCGGGCCTGCGCGCCGAGCACTACAGCATCAAGCCCCGGCAGAACGGCTTTCTGCCCACCGTGGTCAGCAACTCCGACTCCGCGCTCTCTCCCAAGCTGGGCGTGATGCTGCAGGCCAGCCCGGTCTGGTCGGTCTACGGCAACTACGCGGCGGGCTTCCGGGCGCCCAATGCTGGCCAGATCAACGCCTTCTTCGAGAACCCGGTGGCGTTCTACCGCAACATCCCGAATCCCAACCTGCGGCCCGAAAAGAGCCAGACCTTCGAACTGGGCCTGCGCGGGCGCATGGACAGGCTGCGCCTGGACGCCGCCGTGTTCACGGGGCGCTACAAGGACTTCATCGTCGACCAGCAACTGGTTGCGGGCCAGCCCGGCAACGCGGCCAACCCCGCCATCTACCAGTCCATCAACGTGGGCCGCGCCCGCATCAGCGGCTTCGAACTCAAGGCCGACTACGACTGGGGCCGCTGGGGCGGTGGCGACTGGCAGACACGCCTGGCCTACGGGTACACCGACGGCAAGGACACCCAGACCGACAAGCCGCTGGACACCATCTCGCCCCAGCAACTGGTGCTGGGCGTGCGCTATGAGCGCTCTGCCGTGGGCGTGCAGTTCAACGTCTCGCACTGGAGTGGCAAGAAGGCCGGCGACGTGTCCAACGGCAGCGCCGCCTGGCTCAGCCCCTCGGCCACCGTGGCCGACCTGAGCGCCCAGTGGCGCATACGCCCCGACCTGCGCCTGAACGCCGGCATCTACAACCTGACCGACAAGAAGTACTGGCGCTGGGCCGATGTGCGCGGCCTGGCTGCCAACACGGCGATTGCCGACGCCTACAGCCAGCCCGGCCGCCATGTGCGGGTGTCGATGGTCAAGGATTTCTGAAGCATGCGCCTGTGGCGCGGGCGCATGCATGTGCAACGCTGCCAACTGAAACGCAAGGAGAACCCCATGCATCCATCAAAGAGTGAGAGCCTTGCCCAGGACGAGGAATACCTGCTGCCTGAGAACGAGGCCGCGCTGGCTGCCACGCTGGCCCTGATGACCGGCTTCGGCCATGGCTGCTGCGACACCCATAGGCCGGCCATGGCCGCCCGGGTGGCCGAGCAGCTCGAAAACCTGGCCTGCGCGGGCGGCTTGTCCCATGACATGCGCGCCCTGCTGGGGCGGCTGCAGCAACGCTGGCAGGCAGTGGCCGATGCGGACGCGCCGTCGCGCTCGCACCGCGCCGTGTCCGAGGCCGGAGTGTCCCTGCCTGGAGCCCATGCAGCCCAGCCGGTGCCCCATGCGCTCTGGCACGCACCGCTGGACACCCTGCAATGAGCAGCGCCGTCCACGATGCCGAGGAGGGCGGGCTCCTGATTCCCGTCGATGCTCCCGCAGTCCGCCAGCGCTTTGCGCGGGCGCGCCAGGGTGGCCTGCGCGCCAAGGAGGCGGCCGATTCCCTCGGCCTGCCGGAAGGCGCCGCCATTGCCGCGCATGCGGGCCAGCACGAGGGCAGCCTCCAGGCCGTGCCGCTGCGCGCCGAATGGCTGGCCATCCTGAAGGGCTTGCAGGACTGCGGCCCCGTGATGGCGCTGACGCGCAACGAGTCCACGGTCCACGAAAAGACCGGGGTCTACCAGAAGCTTTCGGCCAACGGCGGCGTGGGCCTTGCCCTGGGCCGCGACATCGACCTGCGAATGTTCTTTGCCCAATGGCATGCCGGCTATGCCGTGACCGAGCAGCCTGCCCAGGCCGGCAGGCCAGCCATGCGCAGCCTGCAGTTCTTCAATGCGCAGGGCCGTGCCGTGCACAAGGTCCATGCGCGCGAGTCCACCGACCTGCAGGCGTGGGAGGCGCTGGTGCAGCGTTTCGCCGAGCCCAGCGCTGGTTACCTGTTCCGCCATGCCCGCCCGCGTGCGCTGCCGCAGGCCGACGAGGCCATCGACGTGCCCGGCCTGAGCACGGCCTGGGCCGCCATGCAGGACACGCATGAATTCTTCGATCTGCTGCGCCGGTTTGGCGCCGAGCGCCAGCAGGCCTTCCGCCTGGTGCCCGGCCACTGCGCGCGGCTGGCGCCCGAGTCCGTGGCCCAGTTGCTGGGCGATGCGGCTGTGGACGGCCTGCCCATCATGGTCTTCGTGGATAGCGGCGGCTGCATACAGATCCACACCGGCCCCGTGCACAACATCCAGCCCATGGACACGCCCGGCGGCGCACAGTGGATCAATGTCATGGACCCGGATTTCAACCTGCATCTGCGCTGCGACCTGATCGCCAGCGTCTGGGCCGTGCAAAAGCCCACGGCCGATGGCGTGGTCACCTCGGTCGAGGCCTTCGATGCCCAGGGCGACCTGATGGCCATGTTCTTTGGCGAGCGCAAGCCGGGCCGGGCCGAGCTGCCCGGCTGGCGCGAACTGGTGGCGGGCCTGCCGCGCCTGGCAGCGCAGGCGCTGGCCTGAGCGCACCCAGTCCCTGAAAACAAAGATCCGGCCCTGCGTCGGGCCGCGTCAGAGATGCACGGTGGCGGCCACCAGCCTGCCCACCAGCGGACGCACCACCATCACGCAGACAAAGGCCACGGGCATGGCCAGCACATAGGCCTGTATCACGCGCCGCAGGTAGTCGGCGCCCAGGCCGCTGTTGGCGCCGACGATGGCGCAGCACATCAGAAACGCCATGATTGCCGACATGTAGAAGGCAAAGACGATGGGTGCGAAGCGGCGGTGCAGCTTGCGGCTGCGGGGGGCTGCAGTGGAAATGGAGGCAGAAGCAGAGGTAGGAGGCATGGACACGGATCCGGTCAGGCCGCTTGTCGATTCGGCGCGGCAAGTGCACGACTGTAGGCAAGGCCCGTGCTGCCGTGTAGAGGGCTGCAGCTTGGTGCACTCGTAAGCTATATTGATGAATCCATTTTTCATCCATAGTTTTTTGTGCCTAATCTGCGTTCCATCGAGACCTTCGTCAAAGCCCTGGAAGGCGGCTCCATTGCCTCGGCTGCGCGCCAGCTGGGCATTTCTCCGGCGGCGGCCAGCCAGAACATCGCCCGGCTGGAGCGCGAGCTGGGCACGCGGCTGATCACGCGCACCACGCGATCCATGGCGTTGACCGAGGCGGGAGAGCGCTATCTGGCGCGCGTGGGCCCCGTGCTGCAGGAGCTGGAAAAAGCGCAGTCCGACCTGTCCCAGCTGCACGGCGAGTTGCAGGGCCGGCTGCGCATCGCCTGCATGGCAGCCTTTGGCCGCCATGTGCTGGCGCCGCTGCTGCCGGCCTTTGCCGCGCAGCATCCCCGGCTGGAGCTGGAGTTGCTGGTGGTGGACCGGCAGGTGGATGTGCTCAAGGAAGATGTGGACATCAGCGTGCGTTACCGCGATGTGCTGGAGCCCGGCATGGCCGTGCGCCAGCTGGCGGCCGTGCCGCGCGTGCTGTGTGCATCGCCGGCCTATCTGCAGGCCCATGGCAGGCCACGGACGGCCCAGGATCTGCTGGACCATGCCTGCCTGCTGTACCGGCGCGAGGCCGATGGCCGTTTCATGCGCTGGCCGTTTTCACGCGACGGCAAGCGCGTGGACCCGCAGCTGCGCGTGACCGCCATCGCCAGCGACGTGGATGCCCTGACCGAGATGGCCGTGGCCGGGGGCGGCATTGTCTGGATCGGCAGCTTCATTGCCCACCGCTACATGCGCGAAGGACTGCTGCAGCCGCTAACCCTGGGCCCGGCCCGCAAGGGGCAGCTGCATTTCGAGGACACCACGCTGGATTTCTTCGCCTGCTTTCGCGACCGCCAGTACGTGCCGACCAAGGTGCGTGCCCTGGTGGACTACCTGGTCGAGACGCTGCCGCAGCAGCCCATGCTGCGCTGGAACGTCCCGGCCTGAGCAGCGCAGGGGAGGCTAGTGCCCCAGGTGCTGGGGCAGCACCTCCTGCAGGATGGTGGTGGCGATTTCCTCGATGGACTTGGTCGTGCTCGACAGCCACGGTATGCCGCTGCGGCGCATCATGGATTCGGCCTCGGCCACCTCGTAGCGGCAATTGACGAGGCTGGCGTACTTGGAGTCGGGCCGGCGTTCGTTGCGGATGCTGGACAGGCGCTGCGGATCGATGGTCAGGCCGAACAGCTTCTTGCGCGAGGGAACCAGGGCGGGCGGCAGCTGCTTGCGCTCGAAATCCTCGGGGATCAGCGGGTAGTTGGCCACCTTGAGGCCGAACTGCATGGCCAGGTACAGGCTGGTGGGGGTCTTGCCGCTGCGCGAGACGCCGACCAGGATCACGTCGGCGCCCGTCAGGTCCTGGTGGGTCTGGCCGTCGTCATGGGCCAGCGTGTAGTTGATGGCCTCCATGCGCTCCAGGTAT
This sequence comes from Delftia sp. Lp-1, assembly GCF_020523835.1. Classification (NCBI taxonomy): domain Bacteria; kingdom Pseudomonadati; phylum Pseudomonadota; class Betaproteobacteria; order Burkholderiales; family Comamonadaceae; genus Delftia; species Delftia sp. Lp-1. The sequence goes on from NZ_JAJALJ010000001.1 coordinate 1,120,141, forward strand.
TCCTTGCTCTCGCTGATGTCGGCGAAGCGGCCCACGCGGTGCAGCGATTTCTGGCCCAGCTCCAGCTCCAGCGGCCGCACGAAGGTGCCGAACATGTCGAATACCTTGCCCTTGCACTGGCTCTCGATCAGGTCGAGCATGTCCTGGTTGACCAGGGTGGTGAAGACGATGGGCTTGTGGCTTTCCGACTCGGCCACATGGTTGATTTGGCGCACGGCCTGGTGCACTTTGTCCATGGTGTCCACGAAGGGGATGCGGACCAGGCGCGACTTGGTGTCGAACTGGGCCATGATGGCCGTGCCGAAGGTCTCGGCTGTAATGCCAGTGCCATCGGAGATGACGAAGATGGTGTGGGTGTGCATGGTGGTCGGACTCTGGACAGGGGGGGGCTGCCGTCGGTTCACGGCAAACGCCTACAATGGCGCCCATTATTCCCAATTTCCCATCCATGCTCGCTGCCGGCCTCCAACCAGAACAGCAAAGCCTCGCGCATGCCTGCGTGGATGGATCGACCGTGCCCGGCTTTGGCAGCCGGGGCGGCGCACGACGGTTTTCAACTTCTGGAGCTTTCCCATGTCTCAACTGTTCGAGGCCACCGCCCTCGTCGTTCCGTTTGAACAACTGAGGATGACCGATGTCGAGTCCGTAGGCGGCAAGAACGCCTCGCTCGGCGAAATGATCTCGCAGCTGCCGCAAGGCGTGCGCGTTCCCACGGGCTTTGCCACCACGGCCCACGCCTTCCGCCAGTTCCTGGCCCACGACGGCCTGGCCGACAAGATCAGCGCCAAGCTGGCCGCCCTGGACGTGGAAGATGTCCGCGCCCTGGCCCAGGTCGGTGCCGAAATCCGTGCCCTGGTCGAGAACCAGCCCTTCCCGGCCGATCTGGAGCAGGCCATCCGCGAGGAATTCGTGCGCCTGCAGGGCGGCAACGAGGCGGCCTCGTTCGCCGTGCGTTCCTCGGCCACGGCCGAAGACCTGCCCGACGCCTCGTTCGCCGGCCAGCAGGAAACCTTCCTGAACGTGGTGGGCATCGAGTCGGTGCTGCACAAGATGAAGGAAGTGTTCGCCTCGCTGTACAACGACCGCGCCATCTCCTACCGCGTGCACAAGGGCTTTGCCCACGACGTGGTGGCCCTGTCGGCCGGCGTGCAGCGCATGGTGCGTTCCGACCTGGGCGCGGCCGGCGTGATGTTCACCATCGACACCGAATCGGGCTTCGAGGACGTGGTCTTCATCACCTCCAGCTATGGCCTGGGCGAGACCGTGGTGCAGGGCGCCGTCAATCCTGACGAGTTCTATGTGCACAAGCCCATGCTCAAGGCCGGCAAGAAGGCCCTGATCCGCCGCAACCTGGGCTCCAAGCTGATCCAGATGGTCTTTGCCTCGCCCGAGGAAAAGGCCGCCAGCGGCAAGCTGGTCAAGACCACCGACGTGGCCCATGAGCTGCGCAACCGCTACTCGCTGTCCGACGAGGACGTGCAGCAGCTGGCCCACTATGCCCTGGTCATCGAGCAGCACTATGGCCGCCCCATGGACATCGAGTGGGGCAAGGACGGCACGGACGGCCAGCTCTACATCCTGCAGGCCCGCCCCGAGACCGTGAAAAGCCAGGCCAAGGGCCAGGCCGAGCAGCGCTACGCCCTCAAGGGCACGGGCAATGTGCTGGCCGAAGGCCGCGCCATTGGCCAGAAGATCGGCACGGGCCCCGTGCGCCTGGTCAATGACATCGCCAACATGGACCAGGTCCAGCGCGGCGACGTGCTGGTGACCGACATGACCGATCCCAACTGGGAGCCGGTGATGAAGCGCGCCTCGGCCATCGTCACCAACCGTGGCGGCCGTACCTGCCACGCGGCCATCATTGCGCGCGAACTGGGCATTCCGGCCGTGGTCGGCTGCGGCAATGCCACCGACCTGCTCAAGGACGGCACCCTGGTCACCGTCAGCTGCGCCGAAGGCGATACCGGCAAGATCTACGACGGCCTGATCGAGACCGAGATCACCGAAGTGCAGCGTGGCGAGATGCCCGCCATCAAGACCAAGATCATGATGAACGTGGGCAACCCCCAGCTGGCCTTCGACTTCGCCCAGCTGCCCAACGAGGGCGTGGGCCTGGCCCGCCTGGAGTTCATCATCAACAACAACATCGGCGTGCACCCCAAGGCCATCCTGGACTACCCCGCCGTCGATGCCGACCTCAAGAAGGCCGTCGAGTCCGTGGCCCGCGGCCATGCCTCGCCGCGTGCCTTCTATGTGGACAAGGTCGCCGAAGGCGTGGCCACGATTGCCGCCGCCTTCTGGCCCAAGCCCGTCATCGTGCGCATGTCGGACTTCAAGTCCAACGAGTACCGCAAGCTCATCGGCGGCAGCCGCTACGAGCCCGAGGAAGAGAACCCCATGCTGGGCTTCCGTGGCGCCGCGCGCTACATCTCCGAGGACTTCGGCGAGGCTTTCCGCATGGAGTGCGAGGCACTGCGCCGCGTGCGCGAGGACATGGGCCTGACCAACGTGCAGATCATGATTCCCTTCGTGCGCACGCTCAAGCAGGCCGAGCGCGTCACCCAGCTGCTGGCGGCCAACGGCCTCAAGCGCGGCGACAACGAACTCAAGCTCATCATGATGTGCGAGGTGCCCTCCAACGCCATCCTGGCCGATGAGTTCCTCGAGTTCTTCGACGGCTTCTCCATCGGCTCCAACGACCTGACCCAGCTGACGCTGGGCCTGGACCGCGACTCCGGCCTGGAGCTGCTGGCTGCCGACTTCGACGAGCGCGACCCCGCCGTGCGCAAGATGCTGTCGCGCGCCATCAAGGCCTGCCTGGACCAGGGCAAGTACGTGGGCATCTGCGGCCAGGGCCCTTCGGACCACCCGGACTTCGCCCAATGGCTGGCTGACGAAGGCATTGCCTCCATCTCGCTGAATCCCGACAGCGTGGTCGCCACCTGGCAGCGCCTGGCGCAGTAAGGGCTGGCAGCGTCGCCATGCATACGCCGAACGCGCACTTGCATGACGACGCGGTCGGGGGACCGTCCGAAGGCGAGACCTTCGCCCCCGACCTGCACGACATCCGCCATCTGTGGCTCAAGGCCGTGCTGTTCGCGGTCTGGGTGGCCGTCTCCTTTGGCGCCTGCTACTACGCGCGTGACCTGCAGGCGCTGATGCCCGACTGGCCGCTGGCCTACTGGTTCGCGGCCCAGGGGGCAGTCCTGATGTTCCTGGCCATCGTCATCGTCTATTGTCTGTCCATGGACCATTTCGAGCGCCGCGAGGCCCGGGCCGCTTTTGCGACGGCACCGGCTCCCGCATCCCCATCGGCCGATACGCAACCGTCCGCACCGCCATCGCCTCCCGGCCATGGCTGAGCGAGCACCGCTGACGGCGGCCTCCCACTGGCGGCTGCACCGCATCGTGGCCCTGTACACGCTGGGCGTGCTGGGTTTTCTGGCCCTCATGTTCTGGGCCGAGCAGCAAGGCCTGTCGCGCCACTGGATAGGCCCCATCTTCCTGTTCTTCACCGTCATGGTCTATGCGGCCATCGGCGTGTACCTGCGCACCAGCGACCCCGAGGAGTACTACGTCGCGGGCCGGCGCATTCCGCCCTTCTACAACGGCATGGCGGCTGCGGCGGACTGGGTCAGCGCGGCCTCGTTCATCAGCCTGTCGGGGGCGCTGTACCTGCAGGGCTTTGCCGGCGTGCCGGGCCAGGCCGGCGGACTGGCCTACCTGCTGGGCTGGACGGGCGGCTTTTGCCTGGTCGCCATGCTGATCGCGCCGCACCTGCGGGCGATGAAGCTCTACACCATTCCCGATTTCTTCCAGCAGCGCTACGGCGGGCGCTGGCCGCGCGTGATCGCGGCGCTGGCGGCCGTGATCTGCTCGTTCACCTATGTGGTGGCGCAGATCTACGGCGTGGGGCTGATCGCCTCGCGGCTGACGGGCGTGCAGTTCGAGATCGGCATCATGCTGGGCCTGGGCGGCGTGCTGCTGTGCTCCTTCCTGGGCGGCATGCGCGCCATCACCTGGACACAGGTCGCGCAGTACGTGGTGATCCTGCTGGCCTTTCTGATCCCCGTGTCCTGGCTGGCCTACCGGCAGATGGGCAATCCCGTGGCGCCGCTGGCCTATACGGCCCAGCTCAGCCAGATTGCGGAGATGGAGCAGCGCCTGCTGGACTCGCCGGCCGAGCAGGAGGTGATCGCCGCCTACCGCCTGCGCGCCGAGGTGCTGGAGGACAAGCTCAAGGACGTGCCGCGCGTGCTGGCCGCCGAGCGTCAGGCGCTGGCCGAGCGCATACGTGATCTGCGCACGCGCAGTGGCGATATCGGCGCCATCATGGCCGCCAGCCGCGAACTGGCCGCCATGCCGCGCGACGAAGCGGCCGCGCGCGCGCTGTGGACACGCCAGCTGCAGGAAATGCGCGAGCGCGAGAAGCCGCTGGGCGGCATCCCGCTGCACAGTCTGCCATTCGCCGGCAACCCCGATGGATCGCCCCAGGAGCAGCAGATCTACGAGGACAGCCGGCGCAACTTCCTGGCGCTGATGTTCTGCCTCATGGCCGGCACGGCCGGCCTGCCGCATTTGCTCACGCGCTACTACACGGCGCCCTCGGTGTCGGGGGCGCGGGCCTCGGTGGGCTGGACGCTGTTCTTCATCGGCGTGCTGTACATGAGCGCGCCGGCCCTGGCCGTGCTGGTCAAGTTCGAGGTCATGAACAACCTCGTGGGCATCCGCTTTGACGAGCTGCCTAACTGGATGGCGCAGTGGGCCAGGGTGGATGCCTCCTTGCTGGCCGTGGAGGATGTCAACGGCGATGGCGTGCTGCAGTTCGGCGAGATCCGCATGGGCGCCGACCTCATCATGCTGGCCACGCCCGAGCTGGGCGGCATGCCCTACGTGGTCTCCGGCCTGGTGGCGGCCGGCGGCCTGGCTGCGGCGCTGTCCACGGCCGATGGACTGCTGCTGACCATCAGCAACGCGCTGGTGCGCGACCTGTACTTTCGCGAGCGCCGCCGCCGCGCCTCGCCCGAGCAGCGCGTGATCCTGTCCAAGTTCGCGCTGCTGGTGATGGCGCTGTCGGCCGCCTTCGTGGCCTCGCGCCGTTCCTCGGACATCCTGCCCATGGTCACGGCATCGTTCTCGCTGGCGGCCTCGGCTTTCGTTCCGGCCATGGTGCTGGGCATCTTCTGGCGTGGCACCACGCGCCGGGGTGCCGTGGCCGGCATGCTGGCCGGGCTGGGCGTCACGCTGTACTACATGGTCTCGCATGTGCCGGCACTGCAGCCCGTGTTGCCCGAAGCGCTGCACGCGCGCCTGTGGTGGGGCATACAGCCGATTTCGTCGGGCGTCTTCGGCGTGCCGGCCGGCCTGCTGGTGACCTGGCTGGTCAGTTGCCTGGAGCCGCGCCGCCGGGCCCCGGCGCGTTCCGTGCCCGCAAAAGCGTCCTGACGGGCAGAGGCCGCCGGGCGGGAGGATGACCATTTTCTGCCCCGTTTTTGCGCTTTTGGCAGATCTGGATCATTGCCGGCACCACTGAAGCCCGTGCGTGCTGGAAAACCCGCTTTTGGGAGCCGGAGGCTCATGACACGCTGCGAGCCGTGTCCGATCCGATCCCTTGCAGAGAATCCCGTCCGCCATGCATTTTGTGAAAACGTCCGCCGGCCAACAGGCATTCAAGGAACGCCATGCCGATCTCTCGCCCCGGTTGCGCTCGGCCTTTTTGCTGTTTGACGGGCAACGCAGCCTGGCGCAGGTGCTGCAGGCCGTCGCCGGCATGGGCGTGACGCAGGACGAGATCCTGGCGCTGGTGGAGCGCGAATGGCTGGCACCGCGCGACGCGGCCGAGCCCCGGCTGGGCGTGGTGGCCGTTGCGGTGCCTTCGGTCCCTGCCGCGCCTGCTGCAGCTGCCTCGTCCACGGATTCGGCTGGCGATGCCCCCGCGCAGTCCGAGCCATCGCTGGCCGTGCGCTATCGCAACGCCTATCCGCTGGCCGTGGCCATCACGGCCAACCTGGGCCTGAAGGGGTTCCGGCTCAACCTTGCCGTGGAAGCGGCCATGGGCTACGACCAGCTGGTGGCGCTGGCACCGCGCCTGCGCGAGGCGGCCAGTCCTGCCAGCTACCTGCCGCTGCACGAGGCGCTGTTCGGCAAGGCACCTTGAATGAGGAATGGCCCGCACGCGGCCCGAGAGGGGTTGGGGCGGACCGTCCATGAAAAAGGGCAAGGCGCCTTCGCACCTTGCCCTTGCATGAATCCGTGGGTGCAGGCTCAGACGGCCAGCAGCTCCACGTCGAACTTCAGCGTGGCGTTGGGGGGGATCACGCCGCCGGCGCCGCGGGCGCCATAGCCCAGCTCGGCCGGGATGATCAGGGTGCGCTGGCCGCCCACCTTCATGCCTTGCACGCCTTCGTCCCAGCCCTTGATCACCATGCCGCCGCCCAGGGGGAAGACGAAGGGATCGTTGCGGTCCTTGCTGGAGTCGAACTTGGCGCCCTGCACGCCGTTGTTGTAGAGCCAGCCCGTGTAGTGCACGGTCACGCTGCGGCCGCGCTGGGCTTCGGCGCCGTCGCCCACGACGGTGTCTTCATACTGCAGGCCGGATGCGGTGGTGGTGAAAGCCATGGTGGTATTCCTTGAGAGAGAAACGGTAGGGGGAAAGGAGACGACCCGGCGGGCCGGTGGCCCTGCGCGGGAAGAGGCCGTGGCGCCTGGTGCCGCGCCCGGCCTGACATCACTTCTTGGCGCGCGCGGCCACCCAGCGGTTGGCAAAGGCCTGCACATCGGACAGGCGCTTGAGCAGGTCCTGGCCGGCCAGCGTCACGGTGTAGCCGTCGGAGCCATGCTCCAGCAGCCCGCACTCGCGCAGCTCCTTGATGCGGGTGTTCAGCGTGTTGGGCGTGATGCCGCCCACGCTGTCTTGCAGCAGTCGAAAGGTCTGAGGATGGCCGTCACGCAGCGCCCACAGCACGCGCAACGCGTAGCGGCATTCGAGTTTCTCGAACAGCTGGTTGATGGCGGCGTTTTCCTTGGAGCTCATGACGCTTCTCCTTGCGCAATGGTGTGGGTGAGCCGGCGGGTGCGTCCGGGTGGGACGCGCGCCGAGCCAAGTCCCGGGGAACTATAGCTCTGGATCCATTCTGCTACAAGTTTGGTAGCTCAAAACCCACAGCGGCAATGCCCCACGCTAGAGGAATACGCGTATGACCAAGCCAGTGTTGCAGGCCCGCCACGTGGCCTGCCCGCTGCGCGGCGGTTTCTCAGCTCTTGAGTTTGAGCAGATAGGTCATCACGCTGGCCGTGGTGTGCTCCAGCTCCAGAAAGCCGTTGAAATCGCGGCCCGCCTGCCAGGAAGGCTCCCAGCGGTTCTGGCGCAGGGCGCGTTGCCAGCTCTCGTGCTGCGTGGCCTGCTCCACGGCGCCCAGCAGGGCCTGGGCACGTGCGGCGCTGACCTGCTTGCCGGTGAAGACGGCGCGCCAGTTGGCCATGTCCGCATCCAGCCCCTGCTCGCGGAACGAGGGCAGGCCGAACAGGCTGCGGCGCGAGGACACGCCGATGGCGCGCAGCTTACCGCTGGCCAGCGCTTCGCTGAACTCGCTGTAGCCGGACACGCCCATGCGCGCATCGCCCTTGAGCAAGGCCTCCACCACCTGGGCGCCGCCAGGAAAGGGCTTGTAGACCAGTTGCTCGGGCGCCGCCTTGGCCGCGCGCGTGAGCAGGCCGGCGAACATGTGGTCCACGCCACCGGCCGAGCCACCCGCAAACGACTGGTGGGCCAGGTCGCTGCGCAGCGCGGCCACCAGGTCCTTGGCATTGCGGATGGGGGAGTCGGCCGGTACGGCCACGACCAGGTAGTCGCTGGTCAGGCGGGCAATCGGCTGCACATGCGACATGTTGACGGCCGGCTTTTGCAGTGCCACCGCACCGACCATCACCATGCCGCCGATCAGCAAGGCGTCGGAGTCCTTGCCATGGCGCTCGGCAAACTGGGCCAGGCCGATGGTGCCTCCCTTGCCGCCCACGTTTTCATACTCCACGCGCTCGGCCGCGCCGCTGGCCACCAGCGCCGCGCCCAGCGCGCGGCCGGTCTGGTCCCAGCCGCCGCCGGCATTGGCCGGAATGACGATGCGCAGGCTGGTCGCCACGCGCTGGGCGCTGCCGGCAGCCCGTGGCGCATGGGCTGCAGGTGCTGCCGCTGGCGGTGCGGCATGGGCCAGAGGAGAGCACAGCATGGCCAGGGCAGCGCCCTGGGCCAGCATCTGGCGGCGGTTCTGGCGCGTTCCATCGGCGGTATGGGCGGCGGTATGGGCGGCGTTGGCGGCGGTTTGCGAAAAGCTCGGAAGGCGCATGCAGTCTCCAATCGGGTTCGCGCGCCATTGTGGGCGCAAATGAATCAGAAAGGCAGATTATGTAAGCATGTGCGTCAGCTGCTTGACACAACACAGTACAGCGCAGTCCGGCCCGCGCGGCTCCGGGTTCCTGCGCTGGTGCGGTCCCTCAGCGCTCAGAAGTCGTAACGCATGCTCACGTTGACGCTGCGCGGCGCACCCCAGGTGTAGTAAAGGCCCTGGGCATTGAAGTTGGTCACGCCCGAGAAATAGTGCTTGTCGAACAGGTTGTTGACGTTGGCCGCGATGCTGAGATGGCGGTTGATCTGGTAGCGCGCCATCAGGTCCATCACCCAGTAGGCGTCCTGGCGCAGCGTGGCGGCGCCGCGGCTGGTGGAGATGGCGCTTTGCCAGCGCGCGGCGCCACCCACGGTCAGGCCGGACAGCGCGCCCTGCGCGAAGCGGTAGGTGGTGCCCAGCTTGAACTGGTGGCGCGGGCTGGTGGCGGCGTTGTCCAGATTGCTGTTGATGGTCACGTAGCTGCCCTGGGCCTGCCAGCCCTTGGCCAGCTCGCCGGACAGTTCCAGTTCGAAGCCGCGCCTGCGCGCGCCCTGGACCGCGCGGTAGGCCGTTTCGCCATTGGGCATGAGCCCGTCTTCCACGGCCGTGTTGTCGGTGCGCATCCAGAAATGGGCGACGCTGGCGTTCAACCGCTTGTCGAAGAATTCGCCCTTGGCGCCGATCTCGTAGGTCAGGCCCTCCTCGGGCGGCAGGGTGCGTTCCTGCAGATCCTTGGCGCTTTGCGCCTTGAAGATGCTGGCGTAGCTGCCATACAGCGAGATGTTCGGGCTGACGTCATACACCAGGCCCGCATAGGGCGTGACCACGCCGTGCTCGCGCATGTTGTAGTTGTACCAGCTGATGTCGGTCACATCCTTCTGGTCGTAGTTGGTCACGCGCAGGCCGGCGATCAGCTTCAGCGGATCGGCCAGATTGAGGCGTGCCGCGCTGTAGAGATAGCTGCGCTTGTTGCTGAACAGGTCGTTGGAATAGGGGATGTTGTCCGCTGGCGCCGGGATGGCGGCGCCGCCCTGGCTGAAGTCCACCTGCGGCAGGTCCAGGCCGGGGCGCGCGCCGCGCAGCAGCGTGGTGCGGTTGCGTGCGGCGCCCGCACCCACCAGCAACTCATGCTGGCGGCCGAACAGCGTGAACGGGCCCTGCACGTCGATGCTGATGTTCTGGTTGCGGGACTCGATGTCCTTGTAGGCCGCGAACTGGGCCGAGCTGGGCAGGGCATAGCGCAGCAGGCCGATCTGCATGTCTGGCGTCTTCACCTCTTCATGCGACATCTGCAGCTTGGCCTTCCAGCCGCTGGCAAAGCGGTGCTCCAGGCGCGCGAAGCTGTTGAGCGACTCCTGCTCGTAGCCCGACCAGGGCGCGGCGATGTTCAGCGAGCGCGGCATCCAGCCGACGAACTGGCCGGTGCCCGTGTAGCCCTGGATGGGCGTGGTGCCGCCCGAGCCGCGCAGCTCGCGCTGGCGGTAGGTGATGCCGGCGCTCAGCAGGGTGTCGGGGGTGAGGTCGTATTCCAGCGTGCCGTACAGCATGGAGCTGTTGCTGTGCTGGTGGTCGCGGAAGCTGTCGCCGCTCTTGCGCGAGGCCACCAGGCGGCCGCGCAGGCTGCCTTCCTGGTTCAGCGGACCGGCAATGTCGGCATCGGCACGGTAGGTGCCCCAGCTGCCCGCGCTGGCCATTGCGCTGGCCTGGAAGTCGCGCGTGGGGCGCTTGCGGATCAGGTTGACCGTGGCTCCGTAGGCGCCGTCGCCATTGATCAGGCCCGACGAGCCCTTGAGCACTTCAACGCGGTCGATCTCGGCCAGATCGTCCAGCGAGTACATGATGTGCGTGTTCCAGCCCCAGCCATTGGTGAGCTGGCGGTTGCCATCGGTCTGCAGGTTGACGCTGGAGCCGCGCACGTTGAAGGTGGTCATCTCGCTTTGGCGGACCACGGCCACGCCGGGCGTCTGCTCCAGCACGTCGGTCAGCGTCTCCAGCTTGAAGTCGTCCATGCGCTGGCGCGTCATCACGCTCACCGACTGCGGCGTCTCGCGCAGCGACAGGCCCAGGCCCGTGGCCGTGCTGCTGGCTCCGGTCGCGGTGTAGGCGCCCGTGCCTTCCGTGGCGCTGCCGACCTCGGCCTTGGCGGTGACGTGCACCTCGCCCAGCGTGGTGGCGCCCACGGCTGAGGCGGCAGGCGCTGTCGAGGACGCAGGCGATGCCTGCGAGCGGCGCAGCGTATAGCCGCCGTTGCCCGAGGTCGCGGCCGCCAGGCCCGAGCCCGCCAGCAGGCGGGTCAGCGCCTCGGCCGGTGCATGGCTGCCCTGCAGGCCCGGGCTTTGCAGATCGCGCACCAGCTCGGGCGTATAGGCCAGCAGCACGCCCGAGGCCTTGGCGAAGCGCGTGAGCGCGGCCTCCAGCGGTCCTGCCGGAATGTCGTAGGCCTGGGCGCGCTCGGTACCTGTCTGGGCCTGGGCATTCGCGGGCAAGGGCAGGGCGGACAGGCTGGCCAGTGCGACGGCCAGGGCCATGGTCAATGCGGACAGGTGGAACACGGGCGCAGGCTGCGCGGGGCGGAGGACGCGTGCCGCCGCGGTAGCGAGGCGGCGCTGGTGATGGAGGTCGGACATGTTGGTGCGGTCTTTGGATCAGGGAGGAAACATGGCGCCGCAAAGCGCCTCTCCCCTGCTTGTCACGCGAGATGGGAAAAGGTACAGACCGATGTCACCGGGCCGGGTTGTCCCGCCGCCTTTTCTTCATGCCGGACCTATGCGCACCCAGTAGCGCACCGGCACATGGATGCGCACGGGTAGCACCTGTACCAGGGACTGCAGGATGCGGTCCGTATCGGCGAGCGGGAAGACGCCCGACAGGCGCAACCCGGCCACCTCGGGTGCCAGCGTGATCAGCCCGGGTCGGTAGCGGCGCAGTTCGTCGATGAAGCGGTCCAGGCGCATGTCCGAGGCCACGAGCACGCCTTCGTCCCAGCCCGGCCCCTCGCCGGCCGCGCCGGCCGGCAGCGCCTGCGTGGCACTGAGCCTTGCGGCTTCGCCGCTGTCGACACGCAGCAACTCGCCCGTGCGGCTGCGGGCCTCGACCGCACCCTCGAAAACGGCCACGCGCGTATCCGCAGTCTCCATGTCATGGCGCACCGTGAAACGCGTGCCCAGGGCGCGCAGCCTGCCCGCGGGCGTGTCCACCACAAAGGGGCGCGCGGGCTGGGCCGTGTCATGGGCGGTGGTGACCATCAGCTCGCCGCGCAACAGCAGCACGCGGCGCAGCTGGTCGTCGAAGGCAAGGTCCACGGACGTCTCGGTGTTGAGCAGCAGCTGCGTGCCATCGGGCAACTGCAGGGAGCGCCGCTCGCCCTTGGCGGTGTTGACATCGGCATTCCAGGCCTGCCAGGGCAGGCGCTCATGCGCAGTCCATGCCGCAGCACCTGCGCCGGCCAGGCCAGCGACGCTGGCCAGCAGGCGGCGGCGTGACTGGGCGGTCTTGAGGCTGCGCGCCAGCGTGGCCGTGGCAAGGGGTCCATTGAGGGGGCCGCTGTTCGGGCGTGCGTCAGGCAGCCTGAGCTGCGCATTCGTGGCCTCGATGCGCTGCCAGGCCCGCTCATGCAGCGGATGGGCCGCGCGCCAGTCCAGCCATTGCGCGCGTTGTTCCTCTGTGCAATCGCCTGACCACAGCTGCACCAGCCAGTCCACGGCGCTGTGGACCACGTCAGGCGGCAGCGCGGGGTCGGCACTATGGGTGGAGCCATCGGCGCCATGGACGCGCCCGGCAGCGCAGCGCTGTGTCATGCCGCATGTTCCGGGAAATAGCAATGCCGGATGGCGCGCGCCATGTACTGCTTGACCGAGCTGACCGAGACCTGCAGCAGCAAGGCGATCTCGGCATAGGCCATGCCGTCCAGCTGGGCGTGCAAAAAGGCCGCGCGCACTTTGGGCGGCAGGCCGTCGAGCAGACGGTCCAGCTCGCACAGCGTCTCCAGCACGATGGCACGTTCCTCGGGCGAGGGCGCCAGCGGCTCGGGCTGCAGCGCCAGCGTGTCCAGATAGGCACGTTCAATTTCTCGGCGGCGCAGGTGGTTGGCCATCACGCGCTTGGCCACCGTGGTGAGGAAGGCGCGGGGCTCCCGGATCTCGGACAGTTCGGTGCGGGACTCCATCACGCGCACGTAGGTGTCCTGTGCGAAATCTGCCGCATCGCCTGCATGGCCCAGCCGGCGCTGCAGCCAGGTGCGCAGCCAGCCATGGTGCTGCTGGTAGAGATGGGCAAGGGCCTGGTGGGGAGTCACGGCGGGACAGGACACGAAGGGTGAAGAGGGGGGATGCAAGTGATAAGCATTCTTATTTTACTTTGGGTGATGCTGGCACTGCCTTGGCGTGGCGCACGATTAAGCCGGTAAAGCTTGTGTAAATGCGATCAATTCTTATTTGTGGGCGGTAGAATCCCCGGGCCTTTCCTTTCCTGGGCTCCCGTGCCCGCCATCCGTGATGGTTGACGCCGCGTGGCGCTGCCGCCTTTTTCTGTTGCGATGACATCCCCCAAACCGGACCCTCGGCGCCGTTCCTACTGGCTCAAGACACTGCACGAGTGGCACTGGGTCAGCTCCGCGCTGTGCCTGATCGGCATGCTGCTGTTCGCCGTCACGGGGTTCACGCTCAACCATGCGGGGCAGATCGAGTCCAAGCCGCGCATCGTGCGTGGCGAGGCGGCATTGCCCGATGCGCTGCGCGTGCAGTTGGTCCAGCAGCAGGCCAGCCAGTCGCGCGACCGGGCGCCCGTGCCTGCGCCGTTTGCGGACTGGGTGCGCGGCCAGTGGGGCCTTGAGGCCGAGGGCCGCGAGGCCGAATGGACGGCCGACGAACTCTATGTCTCCCTGCCACGCCCCGGCGGCGATGCCTGGGTGCGCGTTGCCCTGGCCGATGGCGAGGCCGAATACGAGCGCACCGACCGGGGCTGGATCGCCTATCTGAACGACCTGCACAAGGGCCGCAACACGGGCGCCGCCTGGAGCTGGTTCATCGACATCTTTGCCGCAGCCTGCCTGGTGTTCACCGTCACGGGCCTGTTCATCCTGAAGATGCATGCAGGCAACCGCCCCTTCACCTGGCCCATGGTCGGCATGGGGCTGGTGATTCCCATGCTGCTGGCCCTCCTGTTGATCCACTGAGAACCGAAAGAGCCTTGATGAATCCGCACTTCTCTCTGCGCTACACCATGGCGCTTGGCGCCTGCCTGGGCGCGGTCCCGGTCTTTGCCGCCGGCCTGAACGTGGGCGTGGAAATTCCGCGCCTGGATGTCGCCGAATACCACCGCCCCTACGTGGCCGTGTGGATCGAGCGCGCCGACGCTTCGGTGGCCTCCACGCTGTCGGTCTGGTACGACGTGAAGATGCGCAATGCCGAAGGCACGAAGTGGCTCAAGGACATGCGCCAGTGGTGGCGCCGCACGGGCCGTGACCTGACGTTGCCGATCGATGGCGTGACCAGCCCCACGCGTCCCGTGGGCAAGCACCAGCTGAGCTTCACCGAAGGCGCCAATCCCTTCGCCAAGCTGCCGCCCGGTGAATACAAGCTCGTGGTCGAGGCCGCGCGCGAAGTCGGCGGCCGCGAAGTGGTCACCGTGCCCTTCAAGTGGCCCGCGGCCAAGGCCGAGCAACTGAGCGCCAAGGGCAGCAGCGAGCTGGGCGAGATCAGCGTCGAGCTCAAGCCTTGAATTTGAAAGCCGCCGAGGCGCTGTGCGCCTTCTCCCTCACGAGGGGGACGACGCCATCGCCGCGGGGCGGCCAGGCCCTTGCTCGGCACCCCTGAGCTGAGCCCTGCATGTTGGTGGGCCACGCATCTTGCGGGGGATCCACGTGCCAGACCCATCCATGAACCAAGGAGATTTTTTCATGAAGTCCAAGACCCGCTTTGCCGTCCGTCTGGCTGCCAGCCTCGCCATTGCCTGCGGCGCCTTCCAGGCCGCGCAGGCCCACAACCTGTGGCTGCTGCCCTCGACCACGGTGCTGTCCAAGGCCGAATGGATCACAGTGGATGCCGCTGTCTCCAACGACCTGTTCTTCTTCAACCACGTGCCGCTGGGCCTGGACAACCTCGTTGTCTCGGCGCCGGACGGCTCGGCCGTCGCGCCGCAGAATGCCCATCGCGGCAAGCTGCGCAGCGTGTTCGACCTGGACCTGCAGCAAAGCGGCACCTACCGCCTGGCCATCGTCAACGACGGCCTGTTTGCCTCCTGGAAGGACAAGGCCACGGGCCAGAACCGCCGCTGGCGCGGCTCGCCCGAGAAGTTCGCCGCCGATGTGCCCGCCGACGCGCAGGACCTGAAGGTGACCCAGTCCGTGGGCCGCATCGAGACCTTCGTGACCGTGGGCAAGCCCAGCGCCGTCAAGCCTTCCGGCAAGGGGCTGGAGCTGGTGCCCGTGACCCATCCCAACGACCTGGTCAAGGGCGAGAAGGCCACCTTCGCCTTCCATGTGGACGGCAAGCCCGCCGCCAACCTGGAAGTCGTGCTGGTGCCCGGCGCCACGCGCTACCGCGACAACAAGGGCGAGATCAAGGCCACGACCGACGCCAAGGGCGAGTTCAGCGTGACCTGGCCCAACGCCGGCATGTACTGGGTGGATGCCGATGCCCAGGACAGCAAGACATCGCTGCCCCAGGCCAAGGAGCGCCGCCTGTCCTACGTGGGCACGTTCGAGGTGCTGCCCTGAGCCTTGCGTCCCCACCCGGGGCTCCGTCTGCGCCCGCGCCCGTGCGCGTGAGCTTCGCGCCCGCCCTGTTGCAGGGCAGCGCAGGCCGGGGCCTTGCCGCGCCTGTGTCCACAGGCGCGGCGTCCTTTGCCGTCTCCGGCTACGCGCCGCAGGCCGTGCGGCGGGCAGACCCCGCCGCGCTACAAACACTCACCGGCGAGGCCATGGGCACGACCTGGAGCGTGCGCCTGCACAACCCGGATTTCCGCCCGCTCGATGAGGCGCGCCAGGCCATAGAGGCTGCGCTGACCCTGGTCGTGCGCCAGATGAGCAACTGGGAAGCCGACTCCGACATCTCGCGCTTCAACCGCGCCGAGCCCGGCAGCTGGCATGCACTGCCGCCCGAATTCTTCACCGTGCTGACCTGTGCACTCGATTGGGCACAGGCCAGCGGCGGCGCCTGGGACCCTACCGTGGGGCCGCTGGTCGATCTGTGGGGCTTCGGCCCGCGTGCGGAAAAGTCGCAGGGCGCCGGCATCCCCGATGCCGATGCGCTGCGGCGGGTGCGCGAGCGCGTGGGCTACCAGCGCATCGTGCTGGACCTGGCAGGCCGGCGCGCGCTGCAGCCCGGCGCCGTCCATGTGGACTTCAGCGGCATCGCCAAAGGCTATTCGGTGGACCTGGTCGCCGAGCGCCTGCAGGCGCTGGGCCATACCGATTTCCTCGTCGAGGTGGGCGGCGAGCTGCGGGCCTGTGGTCAGCGCCCTGGCAACCAGCCCTGGCGCGTGGCCGTGGCCAGCATGGCGGACCAGTCCACGCCGCTGGCGCTGCCGCTGCGCGACATGGCCATCGCCACCTCGGGCGACCACTGGCATGCCTTCGAGCAAGGCGGGCGCCGCTACTCCCACACCATCGATCCGCGCAGCGGCGAGCCCGTGGCGCATGGCCTGACCAGCGTCACCGTGCTGCATGCCGAATGCATGCAGGCCGACGCCCTGGCCACCGTGCTCACCGTGCTGGGGCCGCGCGAGGGCCTGGACTTTGCCGAGCAGCGCGGCGTGGCGGCGCTGCTGTGCGAGCGCACTGCCCAAGGCCCTGCCATGGCGATGACAACGGCTTTTGCCGCGCTGCTGCCGTGAGCGTTTCCTTCCATTTTTCCGCCGTGTAGATTTCCGGTCCTCGCCATGACCTTGTCCGAAACCGGGCTGCGCGTACTCGCAGCCGCCGTGCTGGTCCTGCTCTATGCGGCCATGTGCGCCGCCATCTGGTGGCGTGAGCGCCGCCAGCGCATGCGGACCCTGCAGGAAGCGGCTGCGCTGACCAGCGCACGCGAGGGCGCGCTTCCCCTGCTCGTGGCCTATGCCAGCCAGACCGGCCAGGCCGAGGAGCTGGCGCGCGAGACCGCCCGGCTGCTGCACACGGCCGGAGAAAGCGTGCACCTGTGCGCCCTGGATGCTGTGGATGCCGACTTGCTGGCGCGCACGCAAAGGGCGCTGTTCATCGCCAGCACCTATGGCGAAGGTGACCCACCCGACAACGCGGCGCTGTTCCTGGCGCACGCCATGGCGCAGGCGCAGGACCTGTCCCATCTGCAATACGGTCTGCTGGCGCTGGGCGACCGGCAGTACGCGCAGTTCTGCGGCTTTGGCCGCGCGCTGGACAGCTGGCTGCGTGCCGGTGGCGCCCGGCCCTGGTTCGAGCGCATTGAAATGGACAACGGCGCGCCGCAGGCGCAGACCGCCTGGCAGCACCAGCTGACCCAGATCAGCAGCCTGGGCGACATGCCGGCATGGGAGCAGCCGGTCTTCAGCGAATGGACGCTGGCCGCGCGCCGGCACATGAACCCGGGCAGCGCAGGCGAGCCGGTGTTCCATATCGAGCTGCAGCCCCCTGCAACGGAGCCCGCGCTGTGGGAGTCCGGCGACCTGGCGCAGGTCTGCATTCCTGCGGACCCGCAGCATCCGCGCGAGTACTCCATCGCCTCCATCGCCCAGGATGGCTGCGTGCACCTGCTGGTGCGCCAGGCGCGGCGCGAGGATGGCTCGCCGGGCCTGGCCTCGGGCTGGCTCACGCAGGGCGCGCCCCTGGGGGCAGCCATCACCCTGCGGCTGCGTGCGCACCGCAATTTCCGGCTGGAAGACAACCTGCAGCGCCCGCTGGTGCTGATCGGCAACGGCACGGGCCTGGCCGGCCTGCGCAGCCACCTGCGCGCGCGTGCTGCGGCGGGTCTGGGTCCCAACTGGCTGCTGTTCGGCGAGCGCAATGCGGCGCACGACCGGCTGTACGGCGACGAACTTCAGGCATGGCGCGATGGCGGCGTGCTGCAGCGCCTGGACCTGGCCTTCTCGCGCGACCGCAGCGAAGGCGCGCCGCGCGGCTACGTGCAGGACTTGCTGGCGCAGTCCGGCGATGTCTTGCGCCAATGGGTGGCGCAGGGCGCAGCCATCTACGTGTGCGGCAGCCTGCAGGGCATGGCCCAGGGCGTGGACCAGGCGCTGCACGCCGTGTTGGGCAAGGCGCAGATGGAGCTGCTGGTGCGCAGCGGCCGATACCGGCGCGATGTGTACTGAACGCCGCTTGCGCCAGCGCAAAGATGGGCCCGGTTTGCTCCTAGGAACGTAGCATCGGCACGACAGATAAATCCTATTGCGCTCATGAGAATGGAAATGATTCTCAATGTTCATATAATTTCGTTACATATCCCCATCCCATCGCATAACCAATCATTTCAAAGCGAGTTGCACGGGCCTCCCGGCCCGTTTTCCGTTTCTGGAGTGTTTGCATGTCGTATCGCGATCTGCGCGGAGTTCTTCCGTCGCGTCCTTCCCATCTGGCCCTTGTGGTGGCTGCCGTCTGCGCTTCGGGCGCCGTCTCTGCACAGACGGCAACAGGCAATGCCGCGCCCGCCACGGAGCTGCGCGAAGTCGTGGTCTCCGCCTCGGGTTTCGAGCAGGACATCAAGGAGGCACCGGCCTCCATCACCGTCATCCCGCGTGAGGAACTGGCGAAGGGCCGCTTCGGCAGCCTGACCGACGCGCTGGAAAGCGTGGAAGGCATCGACGTGGGCGCCCCCGCAGGCAAGACCGGCGGCCTGAACATCAGCATCCGCGGCATGCCCAGCGACTACACGCTGGTGCTCATCGACGGGCGCCGCCAGAATTCGGCCGGCAATGTCACGCCCAACGGCTTTGGCGAGACGCAGACCAGCTTCATGCCGCCCATCGGCGCCATCGAGCGCATCGAGGTCATCCGCGGCCCCATGTCCACGCTCTACGGCTCCGACGCCATGGGCGGCGTGATCAACATCATCACGCGCAAGGTCGGCAAGACCTGGACGGGCAGCGTCAGCGCCGACTACACGCTGCAGCAAGAGTCGGAGTTCGGTGATGTCAAGTCCGGCAAGTTCTACCTGAGCGGCCCCATCAAGGAGGACCTGCTGGGCCTGTCGATCCGCGGCAGCACCCAGCGCCGGGCCGCTTCGGACATCACCTATGCGGGCGCCAACGGCCAGCCAGCCGTTCCCATCATGGGCGGCAACCCCGTCAAGTCCGAGATCAACAACCTGGGCCTGCGCCTGGCGCTCACGCCCAACAGATACCACGACATCACGCTGGACCTGGACTCGGGCCGCCAGACCTATGACAACTCGCAGGGCCAGTTGGGTACGCTGGGCACGGGGGGCTACAGCCCCGAGCAGAAATACAACCGTGACCAGCTCACGCTAGCCCATACCGGTCGCTACGGCTTCGGAACCTGGGACACCAGCTTCATGGTCAACCGGACCGAGACCATCGGCCGGACCATTCCCCGGGGAACCCCGGGCGCGACGCCAGGTGCCGCGCGCACGCTGGAGGTGGAAAGCAAGGTGCTGGACAGCAAGCTGGTCCTGCCCTGGGGTGCCCACCTGACCACGCTGGGCGGCCAGTGGTGGGATGCCGAGATGAAGGACGGCGTGGCGCCGAACAAGTTCGCCTTCACGCAGAAGGCCCTGTTTACCGAAGACGAATGGAGCCTGACCGACGCCTTCAAGCTCACCATGGGCGCGCGCTATGACCGCCACAGCCTCTTCGGCGGCAAGCTCAGCCCGCGCATCTACGGCGTGTGGAATGCCGCGCCGCAGTGGACCGTGAAGGGCGGCGTCAGCAACGGTTACAAGACGCCGCGCGTGGAACAGCTGGCGCCCGGCATCAACGGCTTCGGCCAGCAGGGCCGCCTGCCGCTGGTGGGCAGCCCCAACCTCAAGCCCGAAACCAGCCGCACCACCGAACTGGGCGTCTATTTCGACAGCCCCACGGGCTTTGCAGGCAGCGCCACGGTGTTCAACAACGAGTTCAAGGACAAGATCACCAGCGGCCCGGGCCTGATCAACTGCGACTTTGCGGCAGCGCCCAACCGCCCCGGCTGCGTGAGCTTCGGCGACTGGCCGCTGGTGGATGCCTTCGGCCAGTCCATCAACGTGGACGAGGCCGTCACGCGCGGCCTGGAACTGAGTGCGCGCATGCCGCTGGCCCAGGGCTGGAACGCCAGCGCCAACTACACCTTCACCAAGAGCGAGCAAAAGAGCGGCCCCA
The DNA here is from genome assembly GCF_020523835.1 of Delftia sp. Lp-1. Lineage (NCBI taxonomy): Bacteria > Pseudomonadati > Pseudomonadota > Betaproteobacteria > Burkholderiales > Comamonadaceae > Delftia > Delftia sp. Lp-1. Next base: position 1,139,787 of record NZ_JAJALJ010000001.1, read on the forward strand.
ACCGGGGCAACCCGCTGAGCGACACGCCCAAGCATGCGCTCAACGCCCGCCTGAACTGGGAGCCGGGTGCCCAGTGGAACCTGTGGCTGCGTGCCGAGTACCGCAGCGAGCGCTACCGTGACCCCGGCACCAGCGCCAGCTCCCAGGCCGCCAAGGCCGCGCTGGGCAACTACAAGGCCTATACCCAGTTCCACCTGGGCGGCAGCTACCGCGTTAGCAAGCAGTTCACCATCAACGCGGCCATCTACAACCTGTTCAACAAGGATTTCGTGGACTACCAGCCGTACAACGTACCGGGCCAGGTCCAGGGTACCGTGATCTTTGGCAACCGCTACGCGAACAACCAGGAAGGCCGCCGCCTGTGGGTGTCTGCCAACTACGAGTTCTGAGGCGGGTTCCGGGGCGCCTGGCTGGCCTGCATGCGTGAAGGGGCCAGCCTGACCAGCACCTGCAGCGTGCGGTTCAGCGGCACGGGCACGCCCAGGGCCTCGCCGCGCCGCACCACGTAGCCGTTCAGGTGATCGATTTCGCTGGGCTTGCCCAGCGCCAGGTCCTGGGCGGTGGATGAGAACTGGCCCGGCATGGTGGCCGGCAGGCCCCGCACGGCAGCGGGCACGTCGCCGGGCAGGGCCACGCCGTCGGCCCTGGCCACGGCCAGGCATTCGGCCACCACGTCGTCCACCACGTGCGCCACGCCGGGCGCCTGCACCAGCGGGCCGTAGGGCAGCTGGCACAGCGCCGACAGCGCGTTGTAGGCGCAGTTGATCACCAGCTTGGCCCACAGCGCGCCGCGCACGTCGGGCGATACCTGCACGGCAATGCCCGCCTCGCCAAATTGCCGGGCCACCTGTTCGCTGAGTGCAGAGGGCGCGATGACCAGCTCGCCACGCCCGAAGTGGCGCACATGGCCCGGACCGGCCATGGCCGTGGCCACATAGACCACGGCGGCCGCCACGGCAACGGACGGGCCCAGCACGGCGCGCACGCGCTCGTCGTTGTCCACGCCGTTTTGCATGGTCAGCACCAGGGCGCCCGGCGCCAGGTGCGGCTGCATCTCGCGGGCCGCTTCCTCGGTGGCCGTGGACTTGACGCAGAACATCACCACATCGGCATCGCGCACGGCGCTGGCCTCGGTCGATGCCTGCATGGGCACCTGGATGTCCAGCGCCGCCGTCTCCAGCCGCAGGCCATGCTGCTGCACGGCCTGCACATGGGCGGGACGGCCAATCAGCGTGACCTGGTGGCCGGCGCGTGCCAGCAGTGCGCCGAAATAGCAGCCCACGGCGCCTGCGCCCATGACGGCGATGCGCAGCGGCGCGGTGGGGGAGGAGGGGCTGGCGGAAGAAGCGTCCATGGTGCGAATCGGATAGGCCTTTGATGGCGCCCAGTCTAGCCAGGCTGCCGTCAAGGCCCCATGCTGTCTTCCCTGCCGAGGGGCACTGTGGACTTCAGGCCGTCCTCATGCCGTGCTCATGCCGTGCTCATGCCGTCTGCAGGCACAGGTACTTGGTTTCCAGGTATTCCTCGATGCCGTGGCGCGAGCCCTCGCGGCCCAGGCCGGACTGCTTGACGCCGCCGAAGGGCGCGACCTCGTTGGAGATCAGGCCGGTATTGATGCCCACCATGCCGTACTCCAGGGCACGCGATACGCGCCAGATGCGGCGGTTGTCGTTGGTGAACAGATAGGCGGCCAGGCCGTAGATGGTGTCGTTGGCGCGGCGCACCACCTCGTCCTCGTCATGGAAGCGGAACAGCGGCGCCAGCGGGCCGAAGGTCTCTTCCTCGCAGACCCGCATGCTGTCGTTCACATCGGCCAGCAGCGTGGGCTCGAAGAACAGCTTGCCCGGCACCGGGCGCCTGCCACCGGCCAGCAGGCGTGCGCCCTTGGACAGCGCGTCGGCCACATGGCTTTCCACCTTCTGCACGGCGGCCTCGTTGATCAGCGGGCCATGCGTCACGCCGGGCTCCAGCCCGTTGCCGACCTTGAACTCCGCCATGGCCCGCGCCAGGCGGCGGGCCAGTTCGTCATGGATGCGGTCGTGCACATAGATGCGGTTGGCGCATACGCAGGTCTGGCCCGCGTTGCGGAACTTGGAGGCCAGGATGCCCGCCACGGCCTGGTCGATATCGGCATCGTCAAACACGATCAGCGGTGCATTGCCGCCCAGCTCCAGCGACAGCTTCTTGACCGTGTCGCTGCACTGGCGCATCAGCAGCCGCCCGGTGGCCGTGGAGCCCGTGAAGCTGAGCTTGCGCACCACGGGGCTTTGGGTCAGCGCCTGGCCGATGTCCTGCGGATGGCCGGTCAGCACCTGGAACACACCGGCTGGAATGCCGGCCTCCTGGGCCAGCACGCCCAGGGCCAGGGCCGTGAAGGGCGTGCTTTCGGCCGGCTTGACCAGCATGGTGCAGCCGGCGGCCAGCGCCGGGCCGGCCTTGCGCGTGATCATGGCGGCCGGGAAGTTCCAGGGCGTGATGGCGGCGCACACGCCAATGGGCTCGCGCAGCGTGAGCAGCTGCTGGCCGGCCGTGGGCGACTGCAGCAGTTCTCCGTCCACGCGCTTGCCTTCCTCGGCAAACCATTCGATGAAGGAGGCCGCGTAGGCGATCTCGCCGCGCGCCTCGGCCAGGGGCTTGCCCTGCTCCAGGGTCATCAGCCGCGCCAGATCGTCCTGGTGCGCCAGCATCAGGTCGAACCAACGGCGCAGGATGCCGGCGCGCTGCTTGCCCGTCAGCGCGGCCCAGGCGGGCAGGGCGCGCTGTGCGGCGGTGATGGCGGCTTCGGTCTCGCCGGCCTGCAGGGCGGGCACCTGGCCCAGGCGCTCGCCCGTGGCGGGGTTGAAGACGTCGATGGCGGGGCCGGAGCCCACGGCTCGCCAGCCCTCGGCGAGCAGGCAGGCCTGGCGGAACAGATCGGGGCGTTGCAGTGAAAGACTCATGGTGCAGCAGGGTGTGGCTGGGATGGGGATTCAGGCGGCGACTGGCTGGGACGCGCTCTGGGTGATGGCGCTGTCGATGATGTCCAGGGCCCTGGCGAACAGCGGCTGTGGAATCGTCAGCGGATAGAGAAAGCGGATGGCGTTGCCGTACAGGCCGCAGGTCAACAGCAGCAGGCCCTGCTCCTGCGCGTGCCGGACGACGGCGGCCACGCGCTGCGCGTCGGGCTCGCCGCTGCCGGGAAGGCGGAACTCCACGGCCAGCATCGAGCCCAGGCCGCGCACGTCGGCAATGCCGGCATCCTGCGCCTGCAGGGCTTGCAGGCGCGCGCGCAGCTGGTTGCCCAGTGCGTGGGCGCGCTCGCACAGCCGTTCTTCATCGATCACGTCGAGCACGGCATGGGCTGCGGCCACGGCCAGCGGGTTGGCGGCATAGGTGCCGCCCAGGCCGCCGGGGTGCGGCGCGTCCATGACGGCCGCGCGGCCCACCACGCCCGAGATCGGCAGGCCGCCGCCCAGGCTCTTGGCCATGGTGATCAGGTCGGGCTGCACGCCGTAGTGCTCCATGGCGAACAGCTTGCCCGTGCGAGCGAAGCCGGTCTGCACCTCGTCGGCGATCAGCAGCATGCCGTGCTGGTCGCACAGCTGGCGCAGGCCGGTGAACAGGGCGGCAGGCACGGGGTGAAAGCCCCCTTCGCCCTGGACGGGCTCCACGATGATGGCGGCCACGCGCTGCGGGTCCACCGAGGTCTTGAGCAGCATGGCAATGGCGTCCAGCGACTGCTGCACGCTCACGCCCGCCTGCTCGCTGGGGAAGGGGGCGTGGAAGACTTCGCCCGGCATGGGGCCGAAGCCCTGCTTGTAGGGCGCCACCTTGCCCGTCAGTGCCATGCCCAGCTGGGTGCGGCCATGGAAGGCGCCCTGGAAGGCGATCACGGCCGAGCGGCCCGTGGCATGGCGCGCGATCTTGACGGCGTTCTCCACGGCCTCGGCGCCCGTGGTGAAGAAGGCGGTCTTGGCCGGGCCGGCGATGGGCGCCAGCGCATTGATGCGCTCGGCCAGCGCAATGGCGCTTTCGTAGGGAACGATCTGGAAGGCCGTGTGCGTGAAGCGCTCCAGTTGCTGCTGCACGGCCTGGACCACGCGCGGATGGCGGTGGCCCGTGTTGAGCACGGCAATGCCGGCCGCGAAATCGATGTACTGCCGGCCCTCGGCATCGGTCAGCAGGGCATTGTCGGCCTGCACGGCATGGAAGCCGCACATCACGCCCACGCCGCGCGGCATGGCGGCGTTGCGCCGGTTCTGGAGTTGCTGGTTCGGGGAAGAGGCGGTGGCGCTGGACATGAGAGGGTTCTCCGTTGATGGGGATGCAAGGCTTCCCGTTATAGTGGCCATTGGTTCCATGACTGGAGCCATCTTTTGAAAAGATGGTGGTGCCAATTGAGCGCGCCTCCACCTCCACCTCTATCCTCACTCCACCAAGGCAGGCATGGCAAAACCCTCCGTGTGCGCGGATCTCATCCTCCAGATGGACTGGCGCGGGCTGGGCGGCGACCGCACCCATCTCAACCGGGGCCTGTACCTGGCCATCCGTCAGGCCATAGACAGCGGGGCCCTGTTGCCGCGCAGCCGTCTGCCTGCCTCGCGTGACCTGGCGCGCGAGCTGGGCGTGTCGCGCAACACCGTCAACCACGCCTATGAGCAGCTGCAGGTGGAGGGCTATGTGCGCAGCCAGGTGGGGCGGGGCACGCATGTGGTGGACACCCTGCCTGCGGCCTTGCTGCTGAGCGGCGGGCGTGCGCCCGCACGCCGCGCCACCGCCGCGGCGCCCGCACCGGGCGGCGGCCTGTCTGCACAGGCGCAGGCCCTGCTGAAAACGGCCCAGGCCTCCGAGCAGCAATGGGGCGCCTTCATGCCCGGCGTGCCCGACGTGACCGAATTTCCGCGCGCCACCTATGCGCGCATCCACAACCGCCTGCTGCGCCACGCCGGGCCGCAACTGCTGACCTACGGCACGCGCGGCGGCGTGGACGCGCTCAAGCAGGCCCTGGCCGAGCACCTGCGCGTGGCGCGCTCCGTGGACTGCGGGCCGGGCCAGGTGCTGATCACCGAAGGCGTGCACCAGGCCATCGACCTGGTGGTGCGCAGCCTCGCCGATCCCGGCGACTGCGTGTGGATGGAGGAGCCCGGCTACTGGGGCATTGCCAACGTGCTGCGCATGCAGCACGGGCTGCACCTGCACAGCGTGCCCGTGGACGAGGAGGGCATGCAACTGCCCGAAGGCCTGCCCGCGCCCCGGCTGATTTTCGTCACGCCCTCGCACCAGTATCCCTTGGGCGCCGTCATGAGCATGGCCCGGCGCCGTGCGCTGATTGCCTATGCGCGCCGCGTGGGCGCCTGGATCGTGGAGGACGACTACGACAGCGAATTCCGCTTCTCCGGCAGTCCCGTGCCCAGCATGCAGGGTATGGAGGAAGGTGCGCCCGTGATCTACATAGGCACCTTCAGCAAAACCCTCTATCCGGGGCTGCGCATGGGCTACATGGTGCTGCCACCGGCGCTGGCCGAGCCCCTGCGGCGCATCCATTCCGAGCTGTACCGCGAGGGGCACCAGCTGCCGCAGCAGGTGATTGCCGAGTTGATCACCGAAGGCCACTACGCCGCCCACATCCGCAAGATGCGCCTGCTCTACGGCAAGCGCCGCCGCATGCTGCTGTCCCTGATCGAGCGCTACCTGGGCGCCGACCACCTGCCCTGGGTGGAAAGCAGCGCAGGCCTGCATTTCGTGATGCAGCTGCCGGGCCAGGACGACGATGTGGCGCTTGCCGGGGATCTCCGGCAGGCGGGCATCTTCGTCAAGCCGCTGTCGCGCTATTACGCAGGCCCGCACAAGCGGCGCGGCCTGCTGCTGGGATACGCCTGCGTCTGCGAGGAGGAGATCGGTGCCGCCTTCTTCCGTATGCTGGCGGTGCTCGCAGCCCGGCATGGCCGGGGCTGAGGTTCTCTTTCCCAACCCCTTTGCCTGACGCAGAAAGCTCCATGATCTCCATCCGCCCCGTTGACCCCCATGAATGGCCGCAGTACCGCGATATCCGCCTGCTTGCCCTGCGCGATGCCCCCGACGCCTTCGGCAGCACCTGGGCGGCAGAGGCTGCAAGGGCTGACGCGGACTGGGCTGCACGGCTGCAGGCCGCTGCTGCCGGCGGCAGGGACAGGGTGCTCTTCGCCGTCAACGGCGGCCAGGCCTGTGGCCTGGTCTGGTGCAAGCTGTGTGCCCCCGAGCCCGGCGTGGCCGATCTCTTCCAGATGTGGGTCGATCCTGCCGCGCGTGGCCGGGGCGCAGGCCAAGCGCTGCTGGCGCAGGCCGTCGCCTGGGCCTGGCACAAGGGCATGCAGCGTGTGCGGCTGGGTGTGACCGATGCCGACTCTCCCGCCATGCGCCTGTACCTGGCGCACGGCTTCCGGCCTGTGGGCGGGCTGCAGCCGCTGCGCGAGGGCTGCGAACTGCGGGTGCAGATGATGGCCCTGGACCGGGCCGGCGGCTGAACCGCTGCACAGCGCAGGCAGTTCCGGCAGTCAGTCCCTATAGCCCCGGGGCGTCCACAGGGCCGTCCTGCGTCAACCCGGCAGCAGGGCCGGCGAAGGCAACTGCCGGGTCTTGGCCAGTTGCGAATTGCTGTAGCGCAGGTCGGAGGTGACCTCCGCGCCCAGCCAGGCGGGCGATGGCGGCTGGATATCCTCGCTCGCCAGTTCGATCTCGGCCGTGACCAGGCCGGCCAGGGGGCCTTCGAACACATCGACCTCGAAGTCGAAGCCGTCCACCGGCACGATGTAGCGCACCTTGTCGATGGCGCCATGCGCGCAGTGCTGGGCCAGCAGCGTCTCGGCATCGGCCAGCGGGATCTGGTATTCGAATTCGGCGCGGCTCATGCCGCGTGCCGGGCCCTTGAGCGTGAGAAATCCGGTGTCTCCGGCGATGCGCACCCGCACCCACATGCCGTTGTCGGCGATGTATCCCTGCGCCATGCGCACGCCGGTCAGGCCTGCCACGATGCCAGGGTCGGCCACCAGGTATTTGCGTTCGATTTCGAGAGCCATGCTGTTGCCCGTGCAGACAAAGGCGGCAGTCTATCGCGCCACCGTCGCCCTGCCCGGCAGATGGCCCGCCACAAACAAAAAGCCCCGCAGGGGAGTGCGGGGCTTTCCAGGGGGCGGTTGCCGGCCCGGGGTCCGGCATCCACAGCGCCTTACAGCGAGTCGATGAAGCTGCGCAGCTTGTCCGAGCGGCTCGGGTGCTTGAGCTTGCGCAGGGCCTTGGCCTCGATCTGGCGGATGCGTTCGCGCGTGACGTCGAACTGCTTGCCCACTTCTTCCAGCGTGTGGTCAGTGGACATTTCGATGCCAAAGCGCATGCGCAGCACCTTGGCTTCGCGCGGGGTGAGGCCGTCGAGGATGTCCTTGACCACGTCGCGCAGGCCGGCCTGCATGGCGGCGTCCACGGGAGCGGTGTTGTTGGTGTCCTCGATGAAGTCGCCCAGGTGCGAATCGTCGTCGTCGCCGATCGGCGTTTCCATGGAGATCGGCTCCTTGGCGATCTTCATGATCTTGCGGATCTTGTCCTCGGGGATCTCCATCTTGGCCGCCAGGATGGACGCATCGGGCTCGAAGCCGAACTCCTGCAGATGCTGGCGCGAGATGCGGTTCATCTTGTTGATGGTCTCGATCATGTGCACCGGGATACGGATGGTGCGCGCCTGGTCGGCGATCGAGCGCGTGATGGCCTGGCGGATCCACCACGTGGCATAGGTCGAGAACTTGTAGCCGCGACGGTATTCGAACTTGTCCACCGCCTTCATCAGGCCGATGTTGCCTTCCTGGATCAGATCCAGGAACTGCAGGCCGCGGTTCGTGTACTTCTTGGCGATGGAGATCACCAGGCGCAGGTTGGCCTCGATCATCTCCTTCTTGGCGTCACGGCTGGCGCGCTCGCCATCGTTCATGCGCTTGTTGATGCGCTTGAGCTCGTCCAGCGGCACGACCACGCGCGATTGCAGGTCGATCAGGTTCTGCTGCAGCTCCTGCACGGGCGGGATGTTGCGCTCGAGCACGTTGCTCCAGGGCTTGCCGGCCGCGACCTGCTGCACCACCCACTGCAGGTTCAGCAGGTTGGGCGGGAACTGGGCGATGAAGGTCTCCTGCGGCATGCCGCACTTGTCCACGATGATCTTGCGCAGCTCGCGTTCCTTCTTGCGCACGTCATCCACCTGGGCGCGCACGAGGTCGCACAGCTTCTCGATGGTCTTGGCCGTGAAGCGGATGGTCATCAGCTCCTCGGTCAGGGCCTTCTGCACCTTCATGTACACGGGCGTGCCGTAGCCGTCCTTGTCGTACACCTTGTGCATCTTGTCGAAGTTCTCGCGCATGGCGTCGAAGCGGCGCAGCGCCTCGTTCTTGAGCTCTTCGAGCTTCTTGGTCAGCGCCTTGGAGCCGCCCTTGCCGTCGTCGTCGTCCTCTTCGTCGTATTCGTCGAAGTCTTCTTCGGCCACGTAGTCGTCGTTCTCATTGGCGTTGACGAAGCCGTCGACGATGGTGGAGATGACGACCTTGCCTTCGCGGATTTCCTCGGACATGGCCAGGATCTCGGCGATGGTGGCAGGCGAGGCCGAGATGGCCTCCATCATGTCCATCAGGCCGCCTTCGATGCGCTTGGCGATTTCGATTTCGCCTTCGCGCGTCAGCAGCTCGACCGTGCCCATTTCGCGCATGTACATGCGCACGGGGTCGGTGGTGCGGCCGAATTCGGAGTCCACCGTGGACAGGGCGGCTTCGGCCTCTTCCTCGGCTTCCTCTTCGGTGGTGGCGGACTGGCCCGTGTTGTTCAGCAGCAGGGTTTCCGCATCGGGAGTCTGCTCGTAGACGGCCACGCCCATGTCGTTGAGCATGGAGATCACGACTTCCAGCGTCTCGGCATCGACCAGCTTGTCGGGCAGGTGGTCGTTGATTTCGCTGTGCGTCAGGTAGCCGCGCGTCTTGCCCAGCTTGATCAGCGCCTTCAGGCGCTGGCGGCGGGTGGACATTTCCTCTTCGGTCAGGACGGTTTCGTCCAGGCCGAATTCCTTCATCAAGGCGCGTTCCTTGGCCTTGCTGATCTTCATGCGCAGGGGCTTGACCTTTTCGGCCGGGGCCGAAGTGGTCTCGACCTCGACTTCCACTTCGGTCTCGACCTCGGACTCGCCTTCACCTTCGCCGTCGATGTCGCCATCGATATCGGACAGGTCGGCATCATCGATGTCGTCGCCGCCTTCCTTGGCCTTGGGCTTGCGGCCGCGCTTGGCGGGGGTCTTGGCAGCGGCGGTGGAGCTTGCGGCTGCCTTGGCCGGCGCCTTCTTGGCGGCGGCAGGCTTCTTTTCGGTCTGGGCGGGGGCGTCGTCGCCTTCGGCTGCCTTCTTGCGGCCGCGCTTGGGGGTCGCGGCGGCGAGCAGCTCGTCGGCCATGGCTTTGAGTTCGGCTTGGGACTTGGTTACCACGTCGGTATCTTTCTTTGCTTTGGCCGCAGATGCGGCGCTCTTCGGTCCTGCAGCGGCTTTGCCGGCACCGGCCTTGGCCGGGGCTGAAGAGGTTGTCGAAGTCTTGGGCTTCGCTGGAGCTTCGGGGGCCTGCTTGGACTTCACGGACTTTGAAACGGGCATGAGCACCTCACGGTCAGGAGCGAACACACACAAAGGGAAACTCAAACAAGCGCCGCCTAGGCGCACGCGCGGACGGACTAGGTCCGCCAGGGAAGCGAAAAACGTTCCAGGCAAGATGTCTGGGCGAACATTTGGTGTGCAGTCCTTGCGGGAAATTGGGCCGTGCAGTTGCTGCAATCACGTGAGTTCTTCACGGGGCCCGGTCCGGAGGTGCTGCTGTCGCTCTTGCCGATAGCCCCTAATTATATCTGCTTACCTCGATTTCAAGAGGAAGTACGCATCTGGTTTTCCAGGACCTGCTGTCGGGCAAAGAGATCGCGATAGCGCTGGGCGGCGCTGGGGTCCCGTGCCATGTCGCGCACGGCTTCGTCGATCTGGGCCTTGATGTGGTCGATGACGATGCGGTTGAGCACGCCGCGCAGCTCGCGGCGCAGCTCGGACAGCTCGCCTTCGGGATGGGCGTGGGGGCCGCTCATCAGCTTGTCGGCCAGCACCTCATGGGGCAGGCCGCGCAACTGCTCGCGCAGCACGGCAAAGGGCCGGGGGCCGGATTCCTGGAACTGTGCTTCCATCCAGCGGAACAGCGCGCCGTGCCCGGCGGCGCAGCGCGCCAGCGCCTCGAAGTCTTCGTGGGTGAGTTCTTCCATGAACTCCATGTGCGCCATGAGCAGGCGCGCCGCCTGGTCCGTGCGCGTGGCGGGGGCTACGCGCGGCCCCATGGGCGGCGGGTTGAAGTCGCTGCGGCCATTTTTGTCCCAGGGCTTGCGAGGCCAGGGCTTTTTGCCGCCGCGCCCGGGCTCGCCTGCGCGCCAGCCGCCTGCGCCGCCGCCCTGGCTGCCCCCCTCGGGCCAGCCCGAAGGCGCGTTGTATTCGGCCGGCTGGCCCCAGTCGGGCGCGGCCGGTGCATGGCTGGCCTGGCCCGGATGGTGGGCGCCGCCGGCCATGGAGCCCCGTGCCGGGCCGCTGCGGGCGGCTTCCTGCGACCACAGGTCCGAGAGATCGCGCGCATCAAGCTGCACGAGTTCGGCGATCTCGCCCAGCAGCTGGCGCTTGAGGGCGCCGTCGGGCAGGGCCGTCCACAGCGGGCGGGCATTGCTGGCCATGTGGGCACGGCCTTCGGCCTGGCCCAGGTCGCAGCCTTCGCTGGCGGCTTCGATGAGAAAGCGGCTCAGCGGCAGCGCGTCGCCCACGTAGCGGGCAAAGGCTTCGCTGCCGTACTCGCGGATGAAGCTGTCCGGGTCATGCTCGGCGGGCAGGAAGAGGAATTTGACGCTGCGCGTGTCGCTGGCATAGGGCAGGGCCGCATCGAGCGCCTTGCGCGCGGCGCGCCGGCCCGCCGCGTCTCCGTCGAAGCTGAAGACGACGGCTTCGGTAAATCGAAACAGTTTGTGAATATGGTCGGGCGTGCAGGCCGTGCCCAGCGTGGCGACGGCGTTGGCAAAGCCCAGCTGGGCCAGGGCCACCACGTCCATATAGCCTTCGGTGACCAGCGCATAGCCCATGTCGCGCAGGGCGGTGCGGGCCTCGAAGAGGCCGTAGAGCTCGCGCCCCTTGTGAAAGACCGGGGTTTCGGGCGAATTCAGGTATTTGGGCTTCTCGTCGCCGAAGACGCGGCCGCCGAAGCCGATGCACTCGCCCTTGACGTTGCGGATGGGAAACATCAGCCGGTCGCGGAAGCGGTCGTAGCGCTTGTCGTCGCCCTCGCCAACGATGACCAGGCCCGATTCTTCGAGCTGGGGATCGTCGTACTGCGGGAACACGCTGGCCAGCGACCGCCAGCCCGCAGGCGCGTAGCCCAGGCCGAAGCGCTTGGCGGTCTCGCCCGAGACGCCGCGGCGCTTGAGGTAGTCGATGGCCTGGGGCGATGCCTTGAGGTGCTTGCGGTAGGCGTCGCCTGCCTTCTCCAGCACGTCGGTGAGGGTGGCCTGTTTCTGCTTTTGCGCGGCCTGGCGCTCGCGCTCGGCGGGGCTGATGTCGTCCTGCGGCACCTGCAGGCCGACCTGGCCGGCAAGATCCTGCACGGCTTCGACGAAGCCCATGCCGGCATGGTCCATCAGAAAGCCGATGGCGTTGCCATTTTTTCCGCAGCCAAAGCAGTGATAGAACTGCTTGCTGGGACTGACGGTGAAGGAGGGCGACTTCTCGCTGTGGAACGGGCACAGGCCCATGAAGTTGGCGCCGCCCTTCCTGAGCTGCACGTAGCGTCCCACGATATCGACCACGTCGACGCGCGAGAGCAATTCCTGGATGAACGATTGGGGAATGGACACCCGCGTATTGTGCCTTCGCGGGGCCATCCGGCCGTGCCCCGGGGGCACTGGCCGGCGGTGCCCGGCCCTCAGCCCAGGCGCTGGAAGGTCAGCGTGAAGGCCACGCCATCGCGCGTGTTGTGCGCCTTGATCGTGCCGCCCATCTTCGCCATGTAGGTCCTGGCCACGAACAGGCCCTGGCCCCGGTGCTCGGCGCTGCCGGCGGCCGCCGGCTCCTGGGGGGCGGACACGCCCAGCTCGAAGATGCGCTCCAGCAGGTCCTCCGCAATGGTGGCGCCCTGGTTGTGCAGCGTGGCGCTGGCGGCGGACTCCGAGGCCGACAGCGACAGCGTGATGGCCGTGCCCGCCGGGCGGTAGCTGTCGGCATTGCGCAGGATGTGGGTGACCACGTCTTCCAGCGCAAACTCGTCGGCGCGCACGATCACGGCGCCCGTGACGTCCCTGTTCCCGCCCCCGCTCCCGCCTTCGTAGACCACGTTGGCAATGCCCGCGAAGTGCGCGTTGGCGGCCACGTGGGACAGAAAGGCGTTCAGGTCCAGCCGGCCTTCGGGCACGTTGGCGGCCTGCAGCGCCTCGGCAGGCGATGCCGTGCCGTAGAGCACATGCACGGCCTGCTGCATGCGCTGCACGTAGCGGTGGCCGGGGTCGTCGGGGCCGTACAGCACCATCAGCGATTGCAGGGGCGACATGATTTCGTGGCCCACGGCATGCCACATGTCGCGTTCCTGCTGGGCGCGCAGCTGTTCGCGCTGCAGGTCGTCCTTCACGCGCTGCAGCAGGTCGGCCAGGCCGCCGGCCAGAATGCCCAGCTCGTCGGAACCACGAAGGTCCGACACTTCAAGGTCGCCCAGGCGTGGGCCGACATGGCCGTCCTGCACGTTGTAGGACACGGCGGCGGCGCGCCGGGTGAGGGCGGTCACGCGGCGGATCAGCCCCAGCTCGACGATCAGCCAGGCCAGCGCAATGGCGGCCAGCATGGCGCCCAGGTACCAGGACAGGCGCGTGGCCACGGCGGCCAGGCCCTGCTCCACATCGCGCGGGTGGCCGGTGAAGCTGACGGTGTAATTGCCCGTGGGCGTGTCCAGAATGTCCTGGCCCGTGGGCACGGCCGGGGTCATGGTGGCGGCGGAGACGCCGGCTGCATCCAGCGGCAGCCAGCTGATCAGGCGCAGCAGCCAGGGCGCCGACGGCGCGGCCTGCACATCCACGCCCTTGAGGGTGATGGCGCTGGCTTCGTCGGCGCCCACCTTGCGGATCTGCACGCGCTCGCCCGGCAGCAGGCTGCGCGAGATGTCGTTGAGCGAGGCCGCAAGCTGCGCCCCAGGCGAGTTGCTGTCGAACAGCGGCGGCTCCGTGTCGCCGGGGGCCAGCATTTCCACGCGCACACGCATGCTGCCCAGGTCTTCGGGCGGCCAGACGGGGCGCACGTCCCTGCGGAACAGGGCTTCGCGGAACAGCTCGACCGGCAGGCGGATGGAGTAGTGCGTGCGGCGCAGGCAGTCGGCTGCAGGGGGTGTCTTGTCATTGCCCGCATTGCCCTGCACGCCAGGCGGCAGGTCGCGGCAATGGCCGTTCTGCCAGAGCCAGCCACGGAAATCGCGCACGGGCCGCGCGCGGGCCTCAAGCTGGGGCGTGCCGTTGTCCACAAAGCCGGTGAGCCGGCCGTGCTCGCCGTTGCCGGACTTGTTGCCCTGCTGCGGCATGGCCTCATAGGGCGCGATCCAGCGGTAGGTGCTGCCGCGCATGTCCAGCGTAATGCGGGCGCGGTGCGCCTGGGCGGGCTCGCGCGAGCCGCGCTCGCGCGGTGTCAGCTCGCCTGAGAAGAAGCTGCCCACCAGATAGATGAATCCGCCTGCGTAGGGATTGTTGCCAATGGCCGCGCACAGCGAGGCGCCATCGGGATACTGCACCGAGCAGCCGGCCATCTCCACGGCCTGCTGGGACTTTTGCGGATCGTCGAAGTCGATGGCCGCGTAGGGCAGCAGCAGCGGCGCCAGCGGCGTCAAGCCCTGGCCCAGGTGGCCGGCGTTGAGCAGGGCCAGCCGGCCCGAAGGATGGCGCAGCCGCGCCATGACCTCGGCCTGGCTGCGCACAAAGCCGTGCTGGTAGGCCTGCCAGGCGCGTTCCTTCTCGTCCTTGAGCACCACCACGCTCAAGGACACCGTGGCCACTGCCAGCAGCACGAACACGCCGCGCAGCAGGATGCGCTGGCGGAAGGCGGCCAGGCCCAGGCGCGGCACTTCCAGCCGGGGCAGCTCCAGCCTGGGGTTGAGCAGGCGCTTCATGTGCGGACGGCGGCGCCGGCCTGGCCCACCCAGCGAAAGCCGCGCATGGGCACGTTCTCTATGCCTTCAAAGCCCGGGTCCACCTCGCGCAGGGCCTCGCGGATGGTGCTGACGTGCTTGCGCACGTTGTCGCGGTTGCGGCCGCTTTTGACCACCTCGAACAGCTCGTCGTAGGACACCACTTCGCCGCTGCGCTGGTGCAGCGTGGCCAGGATGCGCTGGGCCGTCAGCGGCAGGTTGATGCGCTCGCCGCGCCAGGTGGGCGTGCGCTGCCACAGCGGGTCCAGCACCAGGGCGTCGCCTGCGGGCGCTGCGGCTGCCTGCGCGGCCACGGGCGCCGCGCGCTGCGTGGTGCGCAGGATGTCCAGGAAGGTCTCGATGAAGTCCGCCTCTTCGAACGTGGTCTTTTGCAGGTAGTCCCAGGCGTCGAGCGCTTTCATGATGCTGCGGTAGATGGCGGCCGGCATGGCCGACACCACCAGCACCGGCGTGCCCTGGCCCAGCTTGTTGATGGCGTTGATCAGGGCCACGCCCGCGTGGCGCTCGCGGCCCAGCTCGATGTCCAGCACCACGGCGTCGTAGTGCTCGCGGGCCAGGGCGGCCTCGGCCTCGTCGCGCGTGAACCACTGGTCGATCACGATGCCGCTGCGCGCACTGCGTATCCATCCCGCCAACTGGTTGCTGGTGGGCAGGTCGTCTTCGATCACGGCGATACGGGTCATGGGGCTGTGCAGTGGTGGGGTCGGGGGAGGCCGCCGTGGCGGTGTTCGCGGGATTATCTCGGCCCTGCGCCGGCCCGGGTGTGAGTTTTTCTTCCGGGGCCGGAGCGTTTGCGCTGGCGCCGTGAACGCATTGGGCCGCGCGCCGCGTTGTTGCTTCCGGGGTGGATCCGAACAATCGGTCCTCAATGAGCCACCCCTGTTTCCGGTGCCTCAGAAACAGCCAACAACAGCCGAGAGAGAGAACACCATGAAAGCCACCTGGAACCGCATCATGCAGGCCCTGACGGGCCGCAAGTCCGCCCGCCTGGACGAAGCCGCCACTGCCGCGCCCGCAGCCGGGTCCGATGCTGCAACGCTGCCGGGCAACGCGCCCCGCCGCCAGCCCGTGGACTGGGCGGTCCTGCTGCCCACGGCACGTACCGTGCGCTGGCTGGCCATCGGCGCCGTGGTGGTGGCGGCAGGTCTGGTGGTGGTGCGCAACCCGCCCGTGCAGCACCTGGAGCAGGGCACGCTGGGCGTGCGCCTGAACCAGTTCACGGGCTCGGTCAGCCTGTGGCGCGATGGCAGCGTGTGGGTGGTGCCAGGCCTGCACACGGTGCGCGTGTTCTCCCTGCGCGACCAGAGCTACCGCCCGGAGGCCATGCGCCAGGCCAATGGCAGCGCACCCCTGCAGTCGGTCGAGGGCCTGTCCCTGGGTCTGGACCTGAACGTGCGCTATGCGCTTGATCCCGCATCGCCCGCCGTCAAGGCCGGCAACCTGCCTCTGGACATAGGCGGCGACATCGTGGAGCCCGCCGTGCAGGGCCTGGTCTACAAGGTGTTTGCGCGCTACACCGTGCGCGAAATCTTCTCGACCAAGCGCGCCGAGATCGCTCAGATCATGGAGACCGAACTGCGCACGCGCCTGGCGGCCGACGGCGTGACGCTGCGCAGCATCCAGATCGGCAAGGTGGACCTGCCCACCGAGTACCGTCGCGGCATGGACAGCCTGCTGGCCGAGGAGCTGGCCTCCGAGAAGATGCGCTACACGCTGGAGCTCAAGGACAAGCGCGTCAAGGAAACCGAGCTGGACGCCAATGCCGACAAGGTGCGCCGCGAAGTGGCCGCCGAAGCCGCCGCACGCGAGCAGGTGATTGCGGCGCGTGCCCAGGAAGAGGCCATGAAGCATGTGCTGCCCTTCAAGCAGCGCCAGATCGAGCAGCGCCAGCTGGAGGCCGAGGCCGAGCGCGTGGCCCGCGTGAAAGCCGCCGAGGGCAGCGCCCAGGCCCGCCGCATCGAGGCCAATGGCGAAGCCGATGCGCGCCAGAAGCTGGCCGAGGCCGAGGCCTTCCGCATGGACCGCCTGGGCAAGGTCAACGCCGAGCAGATGGCGCGCGAAGGCACCCTGGTCACGCGCTACCCGCTGCTGATCCAGAAGACGCTGGCCGACAAGCTCTCGGACAAGATCCAGGTCATCATCGCGCCCCCGCCGACCAATGGCGACTTCATCGGTGCGGCCCTGCTGGGCGGCAGCCGCAATGCACAGGCCGGCGCAGCCTCCGTGGTGGCCGAAGATGCCAACGCAGCCGTTCAGGAGCAATAAGCCATGCTGACCGTATCGACCTTGGCCGCCGCAGCGCTGGCCACCGGCATGGGCAGCGCCATCGTGGTGCAGGACCAGGCCAGCCTGCGCGCCGCGCCGCGCGATGGCGCCCAGCAGCAGGCCAGCCTGTGGCAGGGCGAGGTGCTGGAGATCAGGGGCGAACGCCTGGACTACCTCCAGGTCTGGGACCACAAGCGCGAGCGCGGCGGCTTCATCCGCGCAGGCGATGTGCGCCGCGTGGCCATGACCGAGGCCGATGCCCCCGCCTTGTTGGCCGTGCTGCGCTTCGTGCAGGACACGCCCGGTGCCGAGGCGCTGGGCATCGGCCTTGCGGCCGCCTACCTGCAGGCCGCGCCCGCCAGGACCCTGGCCGGCGCCGAAGGCGCGCAGGCCTTCGACGCACTGGGCGGCTTTGCCGACCGGCTGGCGCGGCGCGCCTCCGCCGCTGCGCCTGGCAAGGCCTCGGGCGCCACGCTGTCGGCCCACCTGGATGTGGCCAACGGCTACGGCCTGCGCTTTGCGACCTATGAGGTCGAAGGCCGCATGCAGGTCTGCTATGAAGGCGAATTCTTCCGCCGCGTGCTGGCCATGCCCGCCGCCGACGCGCCGCAGCGCGCCCGCGCCGCCCTGGCCCTGACACGGCCCGAATGCGTGGACCCCGATCTGCCGGCCCATGAGCGCGCCCGCATGCATGCCTGGCAGGCCGATGTGCTGGAGCGCGTGGACGTGACCGGCCTGCCGCCCTACCTGCGCGGCCGCGTGCAGATGCGCCGCGCCAGCGTGTGGGCGGCGCTGGCCTTTCAGCAGGCGCGCAAGGGCATGGCCGACCCTGCCGTGGCGGCATCGGCCGCCCGGGCGCTGGCCGAGTTCACGGGCGTCAGCAAGTCCGAGCTGCCCGATGAAGACCAGAGCGCCTACAACGACGCGGCCATGCGGGTGAGCGCCGTGCGCTGGGCGCTGTCGCCTGTTGCTGCTGCGGCTCCTGCTGCCGGAGCCCGCCCGACGCTGCTGACCGAGCCCGGTGCTCCCGGCGAAACCTGCGTGCTGCTGGTGGACGCCCAGCACGGCGCCAAGGCCCCTTTGCTGCGCCGCTGCACCTATGGCGTGGTGTGGGCTGCATCGGCCAGCACCAACCGCGAGGGCACGGCCGTGGCCCTGGCCGTGCAGCCGCTGGAAGGCTGGCGCGAACTGTGGGTGCTGCGCAAGACCGAAGGCGGCTGGCTGGCCGACGTGCTGCCCCCGGCCGCCACCGCCCCGGAGACCGGCGTGGCCGAATGGGCGGGCTGGGTGCCTGGCGGGCAGCTGATGCTGGTGGCGCGCGAGGCCCGTGGCCAGGGCCGCTACCGCAAGAGCTTCGAAGTGGTGCGGCTGGACGGCCTGGCCACCGAGCGCGTGACCGGCGATGTGTCGGCCCTGCCGCTGTTCCAGCGCTGGCAGGACCCGGCCTGGAAGCGCCAGTCCCTGAGCCTGCGCTGAAGCAAAAAAAAAAGCCTGCACCGGTGGGGTGCAGGCTCGTCTCCAACGATGCCTGGAGCGTTGCCAGGCGACTCCTCTAGGAACTCCTTGTTCGCCTTCCAGCGGTGCTGGCCGGCGAATCCAAGCGGCGATTCTACGAGTGAAGCCGGGGCCGTGCGGCCGAGTCATCTGATAAATGATGTCTTATAGAGGACTGTGGTTGTGCAGTCGCCTGGGGGACAGTCGCAGGCGCGCCTGCAGGCAGATCAAGTGATTGTTCTGCATAGGTATTTTCAGTTTCCATGAAATTCTGAAAGTTGTGATGCCCTGCAAAGACCATGCATGCCGCTTTGGTTATCCGGGCCTGTGCGGTGGCGAGCCGGGTGGATGCGCATCAAGCTTGTGTAAGCCTGTCTTGCTATATCTTCAGGTTTCGCCAGCCTGCGGCGGCAGGCGGGCATCTCACCAGAAAACCCAGCGAACCGGAGACCACGATGACCCACATTTACGACCAGCATCTGGAGCGCAACAGCGCCAACCATGCGCCGCTCAGCCCCTTGGGCTTCATTGCCCGCACGGCCGAGGTCTATCCCGAGCGGCTGGCCGTGGTCCACGGCACGCTGCGCCGCAGCTGGGGCGAGACCTATGCGCGCTGCCGCCAGCTGGCCAGCAGCCTGCACAAGGCGGGCGTGGGCAAGAACGACACCGTGGCCGTGATGCTGCCCAATACGCCGCCCATGGTGGAGGCGCATTTCGGCGTGCCCATGGCGGGGGCCGTGCTCAATGCGCTGAACACGCGGCTGGATGCGGAAACCATTGCCTTCATGCTGGACCACGGCGAGGCCAAGGTGCTGATCGTGGACCCGGAGTTCACGGGCGTGGTGGCCAAGGCGCTGAAGCTGCGCCAGCGCAGCGCGCCGCTGCTGGTGATCCAGGTCGAGGACGCGCTGTACGGCCCGGCCGCCGAGCAGGTGGGCAGCCTGGACTACGACGACTTCGTGGCCGGCGGCGATGCCGGTTTCGACTGGCAGCTGCCCGCCGACGAGTGGGACGCCATTGCGCTGAACTACACCAGCGGCACCACGGGCAACCCCAAGGGCGTGGTCTACCACCACCGGGGTGCGGCCATCAATGCCATCAGCAATGTGCTGGAGTGGGACATGCCCAAGCACGCCGTCTACCTGTGGACCCTGCCCATGTTCCATTGCAACGGCTGGTGCTTTCCGTGGACGGTGGCGGCACGCGCGGGGGTCAATGTCTGCCTGCGCAGGGTGGAGGCGCAGGCCATCTTCGACGCCATCCGCAACCACGGCGTCACGCATTACTGCGGCGCGCCCATCGTGCACGGCCTGCTGGTCAATGCGCCGGCCGCCATGAAGGAGGGCGTGCCCGCCGGAGTCAAGGCCATGGTGGCAGGCGCCGCGCCACCGGCCTCGATGATCGAGGGCATGGAGCAGCTGGGCTTCGACATCACCCATGTCTACGGCCTGACCGAGGTCTACGGCCCGGCCACGGTCTGCGCCAAGCATGCAGCCTGGGATGCGCTGGACATCGGCGAACGCGCGCGCCTCAATTCCCGCCAAGGCGTGCGCTACCACCTGCAGCGCTCGGCCAGCGTGCTCGATCCGGAGACCATGGAGCCCGTGCCCCATGACGGCCAGACCATGGGCGAGATCATGTTCCAGGGCAACATTGCCATGAAGGGCTACCTGAAGAACCCGCAGGCCACGGACGAGGCCTTCCGCGGCGGCTGGTTCCACACGGGCGACCTGGCCGTGCAGCATCCGGACGGCTATATACAGATCAAGGACCGCAGCAAGGACATCATCATCTCGGGCGGGGAGAACATCTCGTCCATCGAGGTCGAGGACGTGCTCTACCGCCACCCGGCCGTGCTGGCCGCGGCCGTGGTGGCCAAGCCCGATCCCAAGTGGGGCGAGACGCCCTGCGCCTTCATCGAGCTGAAGGCCGGCGCGCAGACCACGGCCGAAGACATCGTGGCCCACTGCAAGAAGCACCTGGCCGGCTACAAGGTGCCGCGCGCCGTGGTCTTTGGCGAGCTGCCCAAGACCAGCACGGGCAAGATCCAGAAGTTCGAGCTGCGCCGCCAGGCCGGATCGGTCCAGGCCATCACGGGCTGAGGGCCGGGCCGCAGCGCGGGCAGCGGCTCAGTGTCCGGCCGTCTTGGAAAACAGCTGGATGACCAGCACGCCCGCCACGATCAGGCCCATGCCCGCCAGCGCGGGAAGGTCCAGCGTCTGGCCCTGCCAGAGCCATCCGACCAGGGAGATCAGCACAATGCCCGCGCCGGACCAGATCGCATAGGCCACGCCCGTGGGCACGGTGCGCAGCGTCAGCGACAGGAAGTAGAAGGCCAGCGCGTAGCCCAGGACCGTGACCACGCTGGGCCACAGCCGCGTGAAGCCTTCGGACTGCTTGAGGCAGGAGGTGGCCGCCACCTCGGCGACGATGGCCAGGCCCAGGTACAGGTAGTTGGACGCCATGCTCAGATGGCCGCGTAGCTGCCCGTGCCCTCGGGCCAGCGCGTGAGTACGTCGAAGCCCGTGTCGGTCACCACCACCATGTGCTCCCATTGGGCGGACAGCGACTTGTCGTTGGTGATCACCGTCCAGCCGTCGGCCAGTTCGCGCGTGGCCGCCTTGCCGGCGTTGAGCATGGGCTCGATGGTGAAGATCATGCCGGCCTCCAGCACCATGCCCTGGCCTGGCTGGCCGTAATGCAGCACCTGGGGGTCGTCGTGGTAGACCTTGCCGATGCCGTGGCCGCAGTACTCGCGCACCACGCTGAAGCGCTCGCGCTGGGCCACGGTCTGGATGGCATGGCCGATGTCGCCCAGCGTGGCGCCGGGGCGTACGGCGCGGATGCCGGCCAGCAGGGCCTCGTAGGTGGTCTCCACCAAGCGGCGCGCCTGGTTGGAGGGCTGGCCCACGTAGTACATGCGGCTGGTGTCGCCGATCCAGCCCTCGGGCGTGGTCACGGCCACATCGACATTGAGGATGTCGCCCTCGCGCAGGATCTGCCGGGCGTCGGGGATGCCGTGGCAGACCACGTGGTTGGGCGAGGTGCAGACCGTCTTCGGAAAGCCGTGGTAGCCCACGTTGGTGGGCACGCAGCGCAGTTCGTCGACGATGAAGTCATGGCAGAGCTTGTCCAGGTGCTCGGTGCTGACGCCCGGCTGCACGTGGGGCACCAGCATCTGCAGGACACGGGCGGCCAGGCCACCGGCCTTGCGTGATTGCCCGATATCGAGGGCATCGTGCAGCGGGACGCTGCGCAGCTTGGCGCCCCTCATTGCAGGCCTCCCGACAGGCGCACGGGGCGCGGGCGGCGTGCTGCCGTATCGGCGGGAGCCGGTGCCGCCTCGGGCTCGCCCAGCTTCAGCGTGGCCGCGGCCTCTTGCAGCAGCAGGGCGCAGATGCCTGCGTAGTCGAGATGGGGATGGTGTTCGGCCAGCTGGCCGACACGCAGCCAATGCTCGGCCTGGGCGTTGATGGATCGACCCAGGGCCGCGCTGGACAGGCGGATCTGGTCGTGCAATTGGTCGGATATTTTGACGATTCCCATGGGGTGGCGATCATACGGGGAATATACGTTTCGTATATTGACAATCGCAAATCGCGGGCCCGGAGGCGGGGCATTCGTGCAGGCCTTCAGATGCAGGCCGCCATGTCGTCGGCAATGCTGCGTGACGGACGGGGTGGATGCTCTTGTGTTGATAGCGCAATGATCACGTCCGGCTGGTCATCCGGCAAAGGTGATGTTTTTCCTGCAGCGCGGTCCTGTACAAGACTGGGCCTTGCGCGATCGACGGTCTTCTATCAGATATCTGTTGCAGATTTGGGGCTTACCCCTAGCAAGTCGCCTGCTACCCAAACTGACAAGAATCAAGACTGTCTGGAAGCGAATGTCCTGCAAGCCGGCGCATGGTGCGGCCGGTCGGGCCTTCCGGCAGGGAGCAGCAATGGGCAAGGAACAAGAAGCGGGTTCGGCAACGGGGTCGGGCGGGGCGCGCATCGTCGTAGTGGGCGGTGGCGTGGCGGGGCTGGAGATTGCCACGGCGCTGGGCAAGGGGCGCACGGACGCCATCGGCTCGGTGACCCTGGTGGACAGCGATTCGGCCCATGTCTGGAAGCCCATGCTGCACACCATTGCAGCCGGCACGCGCGACCTGGCCCAGCAGCAGACCACCTACCTGGCCCAGGCCAGCGACGCCAGCTTTGCCTACCAGCCCGGCGAAATGTGCGGCCTGGACCGCGAGGCCCGCGAGGTGCTGCTGGCCCCCATCGAGGCGCCCGATGGCCGCGAGATCGTGCCGGGCCGGCGCATTGCCTACGACAGGCTGGTGATCGCCGTGGGCAGCGGCGCCAATGATTTCGGCACGCCGGGCGTGGACGAGCACTGCTTCATGATCGACTCGCGCCGCAAGGCCGATGCCTTCAACAGCGAGATCCGCCTGCGCATGGTGCGCTGCATGACCAGCGGCGAGCAGCTGCGCGTGGCCATCGTGGGCGGCGGCGCCACGGGCGTGGAGCTGGCGGCCGAGCTGGTGCAACTGGCCGAGAGCGCCCGCGCCTACGGCGCGCTGGGCGAGGCCGCGCGCTTCGGCATCGTGCTGATCGAGGCCGGGCCGCGCCTGCTGCCCGGTTTTCCTGAAGAGATTTCCGAAGCCACGCGCCTGCGGCTGCAGGCCCTGGGCGTTTCGGTGATCGTCAACGGCCGCGTGCAGTCGGCCAGCGAAGAGGGGTTCGTGCTGGCCAGCGGCGAGTTCGTTCCCGCAGGCCTGCGTGTCTGGGCAGCTGGCGTGAAGGCCCCGGCCTTCCTGGCGCAGCTGGGACTGGAGACCACGCAAGGCAACCAGCTCAAGGTCAACGGCCAGCTGCAGACCAGCGACCCCCATGTCTACGCCGTGGGTGATTGCGCCAGCTTCACCCTGCCCGGCGCCAGCGTGCCGCTGCCGCCCACTGCCCAGGTGGCGCACCAGCAGGCCCGCTATCTGGTGGAGACGCTGCCGCGCCTGCTGAAGGAGCCGGGTTTCCGCCCCGAAGGCTTTGCCTACCGCGACTTTGGCGCCCTGGTGTCATTGGCCCATTACGACGCCTATGGATCGCTGGGCAAATTCGGCCTGTTCAACGGCGGCGTGATCCGCGGGCGCATGGCCATGCTGAGCCACATCATGCTGTACCGCTCGCACCAGGCCCGCATCTACGGCTTTTGGCGCGGGGGGCTGCTGTGGCTGATCGATTTGATGAATTCGCGCCTGCGCCCGTCGATCCGGCTGGACTGAGCGGCGGGGCCCGGCATCAAAGCAGCCCCTCGATGGGCAGCCAGCCCAGCACGCGCAGCATCAGGCGCTTGAATGCACTGCTGCCGGGCTCGGTGGTGGTGGTGAGTGGCGCAGGCGGCGTGCCGCTTTCCGTGGTCCAGCTCAGGCGGCCCTGTGCATCGATCTGCACGTGGTAGGCGGCGGACGGCAGGCTCTGGTCGAGCATGCGGCTCATCTGCGAAGCCATCTCGGGGCTGTCGATCAGCAGGCCCATCTCGGTGTTGAGGTGGGCCGAGCGCGGGTCGAAGTTGAACGAGCCCACGAAGATGCGCTCGCCATCGACCGCAAAAGTCTTCGCATGCAGGCTGGAGCCCGAGCTGCCGGGGCGGCTGCCCGAACCCACGCCCGCCTTCCCGCCCGACTTCCCGCCCGAGGACGCGGCGGGCGATGGTAGCCCCTGCCGGGGCACGCCTGCATCGGCGGCGGGCGTGTCCGGCTCGCCGATCTGGCGGCGCAGCTCGTACAGCTGCACGCCTTCCTCGATCAGCGGGCGCCGGTACCGGGCATAGCCGGCGTGGACCACGGCCACGTCGGTCGCCTCCAGGCTGTTGGTGAGCACGCGCACGGCAATGCCCTGGCGGCGCAGGCCGGCCAGGGCGCGTACACCGGCCTCGGTGGGCACGAAGTAGGGCGAGACCAGGTCCAGCTGGCGCTGCGGCTGGCCAATGGCGGGTGCCAGCTGCGTGATCAGCAGCCCCTGCCTGGGCACCTGGCCCAGCACCTTGGCCGGGTCGTCGCTGACCAGGGTGGCGCGGGCCCAGCGCAGGGGCAGGCGGCCGGCCAGCAGCTCTTGCGTGAACGGGCTTTGCGCCACGGCGCGCACATAGGCCTGGGCCTCGGGGCGCTGCACCTCGGTGGCTAGGGCCTCGCTGGCGCGCGCCACCGCATAGTCGGGCAGCGGCGGCAGCAGGCTGGCCACGGGGTAGGCCGAGGCGCTGGCCCAGTACTGATCGAACGAGTGCGCGATATCGGCCACCACCGGCCCCATGGCGACCACGTCCAGGTCGGCGAACAGCACGCCGTCGGTGGCCGCGAAGTACTCGTCGCCGATGTTGCGTCCACCCACGATGCTGGCCTGGCTGTCGGCCGTGAAGCTCTTGTTGTGCATGCGCCGCTGCGTGCGCGAGAAATCCGTCACATAGCCCAGCGCCTTGGGCGTGCGCTGCGCAAAGGGGTTGAACAGCCGCACCTCGATCTGCGGATGCCGGTCCAGCGCGCTGAGCTGCGTGTCCAGCCCCGCCGTGCCGCCGTCGTCCAGCAGCAGGCGCACGCGCACGCCCCGGTCGGCGGCCTGTCGCAGTTCGTCAAGCAGCAGGTGGCCCGTGGTGTCGTCACGCCAGATGTAGTACTGCACATCCAGCGTGCGCTGGGCCACGCGGGCCAGCAGGGCACGCGCCGCGTAGGCGTTGCGTGCATCGGAAAGCGCGTGGATGCCGGTAAGCCCCGGATGCTGGTCCAGCAGCGGTGCCAGCGCCTGGCCCAGCAGCGTGGCCTGGGCGGCTTCTGGCGCCAGCGCCGTGGATTCGCTGCGGCCCGCCAGGGGCGGCAGGCTGCAGCCTGCCAGCAGCAGGGCCAGGACGAGCGCTTGGGTGGCGGCAAGGGCGCGGCGCAGCAGGGGCATGGTGCGTTCGGTGTTTGCGGTGGTCAGTGCAGCCAGCGGATGAACAGCTGGATCACCGTGGCATTGACGATGTCGACGAAGAAGGCGCCCACCATCGGCACGATGAGGAAGGCCTTGTGCGAGGGGCCGTACTGGTTGGTGATGGCCTGCATGTTGGCCACGGCCGTGGGCGTGGCGCCCATGCCGAAACCGCAGTGGCCGGCGGCCAGCACGGCCGCATCGTAGTTGCTGCCCATGATGCGGAAGGTCACCAGCGCGGCATACAGGCCCATCACCAGGGTCTGGGCCGCCAGGATCACCATCAGCGGCGCCGCCAGCCCCGCCAGCTCCCACAGCTTGAGCGACAGCAGGGCCATGGCCAGGTAGATGGACAGCGAGGCATTGCCGAAGACGTCGATGGCCCGGTCGAATACCTGGAAGTGAAAGACATAGTCCAGCGTATTGCGGATCACGACGCCGCCTGCCAGCGCCCAGACGAAGGTGGGCAGGGAGAACAGGGTGCCGGCGGTGAACTGCGCCATGAACTCGGCAAAGCCCAGGCAGCCTGCGAACAGGGCCAGTGTTTCTATGGCCGCGCTGGTGGTGATCAGGCGCGTCTGCTCGGGATTCTCGAAGCCGCCGTGGCTTGCACTTTCGCCCAGCGGGGGCTGTTTTTCGGGGGCGGCTGCAGGGTCGTACACGGCAAGCCTGCGGCGCGTGATCAGGGCCTTGGCCAGCGGGCCGCCGATCAGGCCGCCGATCACCAGTCCGAAGGTGGCACAGGCAATGCCCAGCGTGACCGCGCCCTGGATACCGTATTCGCGCTCGAAAACCTGGCCCCAGGCGCCTGCCGTGCCATGGCCGCCCGTCAGGGTGACGGAGCCTGCGATCAGCCCGAACAACGGGTCAAGCCCGAGCATCGTGGCCAGGCTCACGCCCACCAGGTCCTGCAGGCCGATGAAGACGGCGACCACGGCCAGGAACAGCAGCAGCGAACGGCCGCCTTCGCGCAGCTTGGCGAAATTGGCGCTCAGCCCGATGGACGAGAAAAACACCAGCATGAAGGCCATCTGCAGCTCGCTGCTGAAGCTGAAGGTGTAGCCCAGGGTCTGGTTGAGCACGAACAGGGCGACGGCGACGACCAGACCGCCGGCCACGGGCTCGGGGATGTTGAATTCGCGCAGCAGGCGCAGGTGCTGCACCAGCCATTTGCCCAGCAAAAGGACGAGGGCGGCGAAGATCAGGGTGTAGTAGGCGCTGAAAGTCAGGTGCATGGCTTCCGTGTTCTGGTGGGCGGGGCAAGGCAGCTCACCATACGATAGGCGGCATGCCGGGGGGCGATGTCAGGATAGCCACTGATTCCGAGGCCTGCTGAAAGTGCCCTTCGGTCGTGCCCTGCGTCAGTGCCCTGTCAGCTGGCTACGGGGCCCGGCCGCCTGTCCTCGACGGTGAAGCGGGCCAGCGTGTAGATGCGGCTGTCGGCGCGCATGGGGTTGGCCACGGCACGCAGCTCGCTGGTCCAGCGTTCGGGCGTGATGTCTGCCAGGCCATAGCCGCGTTCCTCGCAGCGTGCGTACAGCACCTGCGGGTTGTGGGCGACGATGGCATCGACCTTGGCCTGTGTGGTGCCGCTGCGCGAGGTGATCGAGGTGCTGCAGAACTCGCTGGCCACGATGGGGTTGCGCCGTTCGGGCGCGGCCTCGGGATCGGCGTGCACGGCACAGACGTAGTTCTGGTGCAGGTCGCCGCCCAGCAGCACGCTGTTGCGCGGCGTGGGCTGGGCGCCCGGCGTGAGGTGGCGCACCAGGCGCTGGCGCGCGGCCGGGTAGCCGTCCCAGCTGTCCGTGGCCTGCGATCCCGAGGGCGGCCGGTGCGCCGACAGCAGGGTGGGTTGGGCCAGGATGCTCCAGCGCGGCCCCTCGCTGCCCTGGTGGCGTGCGTCCTCGGCCAGTTGGCGGTACAGCCACTGCTCCTGGGTCCAGCCCAGGAAGCTGCGCGCCGTATCCGACAGGGCGGCACATTGCGCAGGGCGCACGCTGCCCTTGTCTGCCTCGCCCTCGATGCGGCAGGCCTGGGCGCTGCGGTACTGGCGGCCGTCCAGCAGATGCAGCCGGGCCAGCCGGCCCCATTGCAGGCTGCGGTACAGCTGCAGTCCGCCGCCGCCATGCGATGCCCCGGCGCCTGTCAGCGCGCTGGCACGCAGCGGCATGTTTTCGTAGAAGGCCTGCCAGGCGGCCATGCGCCGGGCCAGGAAACGCGCGGCATCGCCCTGGCCCTGGTCGCCCGCGTAGTTGTTCTCCACCTCATGGTCGTCCCAGCCCACGGACCAGTTGCACAGGGCATGCGCGGCCTGCAGCAGCGGGTCGCTCTTGTGCAGGGCGTAGCGGTCGCGGTAGTCCTGCAGGGTCTGCGCGGCGCGCAGGTTGTGCGTGCGGGCTAGGCCCAGCGTCATGGCGGGCGTGGCGTATTCGTAGATGTAGTCGCCCAGGAAGATCACCAGATCCGGCGCATCCTGCACCACCTGGCGCCAGGCCGCGTAGTAGCCGTGCTCCCAGCGCTGGCAGGAGGCATAGGCCAGGCGCAGGCGCTGCGGCATGCTGCCGGGGGCGGGCGCCGTGCGGCAGCGGCCCGTGCCGCTGACCGCCTGTCCCAGCATGAAGCGGTAGTGGTACCAGCGGTCGGGCGCCAGTCCTCCCACCTGCACATGCACGCCGTGGCCCCATTCGGGCTGGGCCATGGCCTCGCCGCTGCGCACGATGTGGCGGAACAGCGGGTCGTGCGCCAGCTCCCAGCGGATCTTGAGCGCAGGCATGGCCGTGGTGTCGGTCTCGCCCAGCTGGGCCAGCGGTGGCGTCAGCCGCGTCCACAGCAGCACGTTGTCGGGTTCGGGGTCGCCGCTGGCCACGCCCAGCGTGAAGGGGTTGTGCGCAGGCCGCTCGCCCAGCCGGGCCCAGGCAGGCAACTGGCCCAGCGCCGTGGCCAGGCCCGAGCCGACCAGAAACTGGCGCCGCGGTGCAGGGACGGAGGCGCTGAAGGGCAGGTGCATGGCGGTTCGGGGCAGGTGGCGCAAAAAAGCGGGGAAAGACGGGGCGTGGCCTTGGGTGGATCAAAGGCCGGCGCCTGCATTTCCAACTGGCTGCCATTGTGCGCCTGATGCCGTGGCAATGCAGTGCTTGCCGCGCTCCTTGGCCTGCAGCATGGCGGTGTCGGCGCGGCGCAGCACGTCCATGCCGTTTTCGTGGCCTTGCAACTGGGCAACGCCCGCGCTGAAGCTCAGGGGCCGGGGCGCGGGCTGGCCTGGGGTCTGCGCAGATGCGGGCAAAGGCGCCTGCTCCAGCAACTGCAGAAGGCGCTGCAGTGCCTGGGCGCCTGCCGTCTCCGGGGTCTGCGGCAGCAGCAGCACGAAGGCCTGGCCTTCATAGCGGCCCACCACGTCTTCCGGGCGCAGCCCTTGGCGCGCCAGCTGGGCCACATGCACCAGCGCGGCATCACCCATGGCATGCCCCAGCTCGGCATTGAGGGCCTGCATGCCGTCCATATCGACCAGGGCAACGCTCAGCGGCTGGCCATGGCGCTGTGCGCGTGCCACCTCGCGGTCCAGTGCCTCGCTCACGCCCAGGCGGTTGAGCTGGCCGGTCAGCGGGTCGTGGCGCGCGCGGCGCGCGGCCTCGTCCAGCTCCTGCTGCAGTGTTTCGATGCGGGCCTCGCAGGCATCGACATGGGCGCGCAGCGCCTGCAGCTCCTCCTGGGCCACGCGGCTGCCGGCGGCCATGGTGCGCGTGGCCTCCAGCACCTGCTGCAGCAGCGGGGCTGCGTCTTCCAGGCGCTGGATGCCGTCCAGCTGGCGTGCCGCCTCTTCCATGCGGGCGCCCAGCGTTTCGTTGCTGCTCGTGATCTGCGCCAGGTGCTGGACGAAGCCGCCCAGCATGTCCCTGAGCGCCTGCTGCGCGGCGGCCATGCCGTCCTGCAACTGCAGGCGCCGGTGGATCACGGTCTGCAGCTCGCGCCGTGCATCGGCCAGAGGCGCGGGCGACAGCGGCGGGGTGATGGCCTGCTCGATGGCCGTGAGCTGCTGCACCAGCCAGCTGCCATGCGTGGGGTCCTGGGCCAGGTGCTGCACCAGGGTCTGCAGCAACTCCTGCATCAGCTGCAGGACCTGAAGCTGGTCGGCGATGGCGAACGACAGCTGGTAGTGCTGGTCGTGCAGGCGCCGCGCCAGGGCCTTGGCATCCACGGGCGGCGATTGCAGCTGCTCCATCAGCTGCTGGTGCAGTTGCCCGGTTTTTGTGTCCTGGGTGTCCAGCAGCGTGGACAAGGCCTCGAAGCGCCGCGCCAACTGCTGGGTCAGGTCGTCGGGCAGGGCCTGGACGGGCGGCGGCACGGGCAGCTCCACGGGCCTGGCCTCATGGGCAGGCGGCTGCAGGGCCGCGTTGGCATAGGCGGTGATGACCTGCTGCAGGCCTTGCCAGTCGCTGCGCTCTATGGCGGCGCCCAACTGGTCGCGCAACCGCTTTTGGCCGGGCGTCTGCGCAGGCAGCAGCGCGTGGACATGGCGCAGCGGGCCCTGGGGAAAGCTGGCGGGGCCGGGCTCGCCGGCCGCCTGTTCATAAAGGCGGGTGTAGTTTTCCGGGGTGGGCGGCAGGCGGTTCAGCGCCAGTTGCCGCAGGGTTTCGCGTGCCAGTTCGGAAGCGGAGCGCTCGGCCATGGGTGGGCAGTTGTTTCAGAATGCAATGCCCTCCAGTGTGGCATGGCCGGCGCTCGGTTCACTGCTCGTTGACCATCACCAGCTTGCCCTGCACCTGGCGCGATCCCATGCGCGCATAGGCGGCGTGCAGCTCGGCCATGGGCATGGTGCGGTCGATCACGGGCTTGATCTTTCCCTGGCCGTACCACTGCGCCAGCTCCTGCATCATGGCCGCATTGGCCTTGGGTTCGCGCCGGGAGAACTCGCCCCAGAAGACGCCCACCAGCGATGCGCCCTTGAGCAGCGGCAGGTTCAGCGGCAGGGCAGGAATCGGGCCTGCGGCAAAGCCCACGATCAGATAGCGGCCGCGCCAGGCGATGGAGCGGAAGGCCGGCTCGGCGAAGTCGCCGCCCACGGGGTCGTAGACCACGTCCGGGCCCTTGCCGTCGGTGGCTTCCTTGATGGCAGCGCGCAGATCGCCCTGGCTGTAGTTGATGGTGGCATCGGCGCCCTGTGCCTTGCACAGCGCGCACTTTTCGTCGGTGGAGGCCGCTGCGATCACACGCGCACCCGCCGCCTTGGCGATCTGGATGGCGGCCGTGCCCACGCCGCCCGCCGCGCCCAGCACCAGCACGGTCTCGCCCGCGCGCAGCTGGCCGCGGTCGATCAGCGCATGGTGCGAGGTGGCATAGGTCATGATGAAGGCCGCAGCATCGACGAAGCTGAAACCGTCTGGCAGCGGCATGCAAAGCGCGGCCGGCGCCAGCGTATGGGTGCCGAAGCCACCCGTGCCCGACAGGCAGGCCACGCGCTGGCCCACGGCCAGGTGGCTCACGCCTTCACCCACCGCCTGGACCACGCCCGCGTATTCCGAGCCCGGCACGAACGGCAGCTCAGGCTTCATCTGGTACTTGTTCTGCACGATCAGCAGATCGGGAAAGTTCAGGCTGGCCGCCTTCACTTCGAGCAGTACCTGCCCCGGGCCCGGCGTGGGCGTGGGCAGCTGCGTCCACTGCAGTTGATCGACGCCTGTGGGCGTGGTGCAAAGCCAAGCGTGCATGGTGGTTGTCTCCTGTGATTGAATGCCTGGCCGATGATAGGAGTGTGGTGGGAATGCCTCCTGTCCCTCGGGCGACGAGACGCCCGCCTACAATCGCCCGCAATCCCTGCTGTATCCATGAAGATTCTCATTTGTAACGACGACGGCTACCAGGCGCCCGGCATCCAGGCCCTGTACGAGGCGCTGCGCACGGTGGCAGACGTCGAGGTGGTGGCACCGGAGCACAACAACAGTGCCAAGTCCAACGCCCTGACGCTGAACGCGCCGCTGTATGTGCACCAGGCCCACAACGGCTTTCGCTATGTCAATGGCACGCCTGCGGACTGCGTGCACATCGCCCTGACCGGCCTGCTGGGCTACCGGCCCGACCTGGTGGTCTCGGGCATCAACAACGGCGCCAACATGGGCGACGACACCATCTATTCCGGCACCGTGGGCGCCGCCATGGAGGGCTTTCTGTTCGGCATTCCCTCCATTGCCTTCTCGCAGGTGGACAAGGGCTGGTCCGAGATCGAGGCCGCTGCCGCCGCTGCGCGCCAGCTGGTCATGGACATGCAATCGCAGGAACTGATCGGCCTGTCGCCCTGGCTGCTCAACGTGAACATTCCCAACATGCCCTTGTCCGCGCTCAAGCCCCTCAAGCTGTGCCGGCTGGGCCGCCGCCATGCGGCCGAACGCGTCATCACCCAGGAGAGCCCGCGCGGCGAAATGATGTACTGGATAGGCAGCGCAGGTGCGGCCAAGGATGACTCGGAGGGCACGGACTTCCATGCCACGGCGCACGGCCATGTGTCCGTCACGCCGCTGAAGGTGGACCTGACCGACCACGACAACCTGGGCTACTGGGCGCAGACGGCGGCCAGGCTGGCGTCGGCCGGCCAGGGCGGGGCGGTGCAACCGTGAGCGAGCGCCGTCCCGGAGTTCCCTCGTGGGTGGCGCGCTCGGTGCAGACCCCTGCGCCGGCCTCGCGCGCGGCGCCTGCGCGCTCTGCGCTGGCGCCGGCCGGTGCCCGTGTCCCGCAACAGCCTTCGGGCATCGGCCTGGACTCGGCCGCCGTGCGCGCCCGCATGGTGCAGCGGCTGGCTGCCACCGGCATACAGTCGCCGGCCGTGCTGGCCGCCATGGGATCGGTGGAGCGCCACCGCTTTGTGGACAGCGCCCTGGTCAACCAGGCCTATGAAGACACCAGCCTGCCCATTGGCCTGGGCCAGACGATCTCCAAGCCCAGCGTGGTCGCCCGCATGACCGAGCTGCTGCTGGGTTCGGAAGCCGCGAAGTCGGGCCTGGGCCGCGTGCTGGAAATCGGCACGGGCTGCGGCTACCAGGCGGCGGTGCTGGCCCGCGTGGCACGCGAGGTCTATTCGATCGAGCGCCTGCGCGGCCTGCACGAGAAAGCGCGCAGCAACCTGCGTCCCTGGCGGCTGACCAATGTCCATCTGATCTTTGGAGATGGCATGGAAGGCTATGGCAGCGGCGCGCCGTATGCGGGCATCATCTCGGCCGCTGGCGGCGAGAGCATGCCCTCGGCCTGGTGCGACCAACTGGCCGTGGGCGGGCGGCTTGTCGCCCCCATGGTGGTTACGGGTGGTAAGCAGGCACTGCTGGTGATTGACAAGAGTTCACACGGGTTTACGCAGTCGATTTTGGAGGCCGTGAACTTTGTCCCCCTAAAATCGGGCATCGCCTAGAAGGGAATAACTTATGTTGGTATCGCGAAGTCTTGGGGCTTGGGGAACGGTGGTGCTGGCCGGCATGGTTCTGGCAGGCTGCACATCCCAAGTGAACAGGGCTCCCGTGGAGGACCGTGGAACGACCACCACCTCCTCCACCTCTTCCTCGCCATCGGCAGCCGTCAAGCCGCTGCCCGGCGTCGAAAACGCCGGCAAGCCCGGCTACTACACGATCAAGCCCGGTGACACGCTGATCCGCATCGGCCTGGAAACCGGCCAGAGCTGGAAGGACATCGCGCGCTGGAACAATCTGGAGAATCCCAACCTGATCGAAGTCGGTCAGGTGGTGCGTGTCGTGCCGCCGACCAGCTCGGACAGCGTCGGCACGCGCCCCTCGTCCACCGCCTCCTCCACGCCCAGCGGCTCGCCCGTGGTGGCAACGCCGCTGCCGCCTGTGGCATCGTCGGGCGGCACCACGGCAACGCCTGCACCCGCACCGACCCCGGCACCCGCCCCTGCACCCGCAGCCGGCAAGGGCGCCGACGATGTGGACTTCATCTGGCCTGCATCGGGCAGCCTGATCGCCGGTTTTGACGAGGCGCGCAACAAGGGTTACGACATCGCAGGCAAGGCCGGCGATCCCGTGATGGCCGCTGCCGATGGCCGCGTGGTCTATGCCGGCGCCGGCCTGCGTGGCTACGGCAACCTGATCATCCTCAAGCACAACAACACCTACCTCACGGCCTACGCGCACAACCAGACGCTGCTGGTCAAGGAAGACCAGACCGTGCGCAAGGGCCAGAAGATCGCCGAGATGGGCAGCACCGACGCGGACCGCGTGAAGCTGCACTTCGAGGTGCGTCGCCAGGGCAAGCCTGTCGATCCTTCGCGCTACCTGCCTTCGCGCTGATGAGCCGCAGCACCAGGCAAACCGGACAAGCCCCTGCCCCGCAGGGGCTTGTTTCTTCTGCGCCCGGCGAATCGCCGTGGGAGCCGGTCGAGGACGAGGCCGAAGGCGGCGAGGTCGAGGCCGCCGCAGCCGAGCTGCGCGAGATCACCGTGCCGCCGGCCCAGCACGGCCTGCGCGCCGACAAGGTGCTGGCCGAATGCGTGGCCGAGTTCTCCCGCAGCTATCTGCAGCAACTGCTGGCGCAGGGCGCGGTCACGCTCAATGGGCGTGTGCTGGTCAAGCCGGCCACCAAGGTGGCCGCCGGCGACCGGATGGTGCTGGAGATGCGGCCCACGCAGCAGAGCATGGCCTTCCAGCCCGAAGACATGGCGCTGGACGTGGTGTATGAGGACGAGCACCTGCTGGTCGTCAACAAGCCGGCTGGCCTGGTCGTGCACCCGGCTCCGGGCAATTGGACGGGAACCCTGCTCAATGGCCTGCTGGGGCGCGACCCCAAGGCGCGGGAGGTGCCGCGCGCCGGCATCGTCCACCGCCTGGACAAGGACACCAGCGGACTCATGGTGGTGGCGCGCAGCCGCGCCGCCATGGACGCGTTGGTGGCCATGATCGCCGCGCGCGATGTCAGCCGCCAGTACCTGGCGCTGGCCCACAAGGCCTGGGGCCCGCGCAAGCGCCGCGAGGTCGATGCGCCCATCGGCCGCGACCCGCGCAACCGCCTGCGCATGGCCGTGGTCGACCTGGCGCAGCATGCAGGCAAGACCGCGCGCACCGACATCGACCTGCTGGCCGGCAACGAGGAAGTCAGCCTGGTGCGCTGCACGCTGCACACGGGCCGCACCCACCAGATCCGCGTGCACATGGCATCGCTGGGCCACCCGCTGGTGGCCGATGCCGTCTATGGCGGCAAGGAGGCTGGCGGCATGGCGCGCCAGGCGCTGCACGCCTTCCGGCTGGCCTTCATCCATCCCATGACAGGCCAGGCCCTGGTGCTGCGCGCGCCGCTGCCGCCCGATATGGCACAGGCGCTGGAAAATTGGGGGCTGAGCTACAATCCCGCCGAAAGCCTCTGACCATCTCTCGCATGGCATCCGTGGAGCGCTTGCTTCCTCTTCTTTGATTCGGCGCACCCTGGCTGCCACCTCTGGTGGCACGCGCGCCTTTGTTCCCGAGACGCTGAGCCATGAATACGGTAGATGCCAAGCGGGTCCTGGAAACTGCATTGATCTGTGCGCCGCAGCCTGTCACGCTGCGTGAGCTGCGCTCGCTGTTCGATGACGTGCTGGGCTCCGACACGCTGAAGGACCTGCTGCTGGACCTGCAGAAAGACTGGGCGCAAAAGGGTGTGGAGCTGGTGCAGGTGGCGTCTGGATGGCGCTTCCAGAGCCGGCCCGAGATGCGGGTCTATCTGGACCGGCTGCATCCCGAAAAGCCGCCACGCTACACCCGCGCGACCCTGGAGACGCTGGCGATCATCGCCTACCGCCAGCCAGTGACGCGTGGCGACATCGAGGACATACGCGGCGTGACGGTCAACAGCCTGCTGATCAAGCAACTGGAAGACCGGGGATGGATCGAGGTCATTGGCCACCGGGAAACCGTGGGCCGGCCCTCTTTGTTCGCCACCACGCGCCAGTTTCTGGACGACCTGGGCCTGCAGTCGCTGGACCAGTTGCCCATGCTCGAGGAGCCCGAATCCCAGCAAAGCCTGTTCAAGGCGCTGGAAGAGTCGGGTGCGCAGGAATTGGTTGCGGACGAGGCCGCGGCAGCCGGTGACGCTCTCTTGCCCGAAGAGCCCCCGGGCGAGGCAGATGCCATGGGATCGGCCGGGGCAGATGCCGCATTGGCAGCAGATACGGCTCAAGCAGATACAGCAGACCTGGCGGATGCGGCAGACGCAGCGGATGCGGCAGAGACAACAGACGCAACGGATACAGCGGATACAACGGATACGGACGGCACTGCAAAGCAGGCCGAAGAAGGAAAGCCATGACGGGTAGTGATATCTCCAAAGACCAGGACGCCCAGCCGGCGTCCGATGAGGCCGGCGCGCAGCGCAAGGCCCGCCCCGCGCGCTCGCGCGCTGCCAAGGCCGGGGCGCGGCCCGGCGCCAAGCCTGTGCGCAAGCCGCGTCCGGCCGCCGAGGCGGTGCATGCCGAAGACACCGTGCAAGAGCTGGTGACGGCTGATGCATCAGAGCCGACCGACTCAGGGTCTGTCGAAGGCTACGGTTTTGCGGACGTCATCTCGGGCGAGCTCGACGCTGCCGAAGAGCGCGACGATGCCGCGCCTGCCAAGCGCGTGCTGCTGCCCCAGGTCGATTCGCCCAAGCTGCACAAGGTGCTGGCCCAGGCCGGGCTGGGATCGCGCCTCGAAATGGAGCAGCTCATTCTTGAAGGCCGCATCTCGGTCAACAACGAGCCTGCCCACGTGGGCCAGCGCATCCAGTTCGGCGACCAGATCAAGGTCAATGGCCAGCCCATCCGCTTTCGCATCGACCCGCCGCCGGCGCGTGTCATCGCCTATCACAAGCCCGTGGGCGAGGTCGTCACGCATGACGATCCGCAAAACCGTCCCACGGTGTTCCGCAAGCTGCCTCGCCTGCAGCATGGCAAATGGCAATCGGTGGGTCGCCTGGACCTGAACACCGAAGGCCTGCTGCTGTTCACCAGCTCGGGCGAGCTGGCCAACTCCCTGATGCACCCGCGCTTCGGCCTGGAGCGCGAATACGCAGCCCGCGTGCTGGGCGCGCTCAGCAAGGAAGAAAAGCAGCGCCTGACCGACGGCGTGCAGCTGGAAGACGGCGTGGCCGCCTTCGGCTCCATTGAGGACGGCGGTGGTGAAGGCGCCAACTGCTGGTACCGCGTGACCATTTCCGAAGGCCGCAACCGCGAAGTGCGCCGCATGTTCGAGGCGGTGGGCCATGCCGTGAGCCGGCTGATCCGCATCCGCTACGGCGCCATGGTGCTGCCGCGCGGCCTCAAGCGCGGCGCCTGGGTGGAGCTGGACCAGGCCGATATCCAGTCCCTGGCTTCGGCAGCCGGCATGCAGGCGCGTGCGCCCGCTGCACCCAAGCCACCGGCCGGAGGCCGCCGTGGTGGCCCGGCAGACCGCAACACCGTTCGCCGCGAAGGCGGCGGCCGCTACTTCGACGGCAATCGCCCGGCGCCCAACGCCATGCTCGACGGCCCGCGTGCCAAGCCTGCAGCCAAGGGCGGCAAGGCTGACGGCGGCCAGGGACAGGGCAAGGGGCAGGGCAGCGCAGGCGGGCGGGGCAAGGGCGGCGGCAGCCAGCAGCCCGATCCGATGCGTACATCGGTGGGCTACATCGGCTCCGACAGCCTGTCGCGTGCACGCCAGAACGCCAAGCGCAAGCCGGGAGGACGCCGCTGAAAGGCGGCCGGGCCGTCCGCCTTCTGGTTCATTCAGCGGCGGTCGGCCCGCCCTGTAAGCCTGCCATTTGGCAGCACCATGTCATCAAGGACTTTGATGGCACAGCTAGAATCAACGGTTTTGTCCAATTGACAAAAATCCATAGTAACCCTGATTAGGAACCATTCAAATGGCCATCGAACGCACTCTTTCCATCATCAAGCCCGACGCCGTTGCCAAGAACGTGATCGGCCAGATCTACGCACGCTTCGAAGGCGCTGGCCTGAAGGTCATCGCTGCCAAGATGGTGCACCTGTCGCGCGGCGAAGCCGAGCAGTTCTACGGCGTCCACAAGGAGCGTCCTTTCTTCAAGGACCTGGTGGACTTCATGGTCTCCGGCCCCGTGATGATCCAGGCTCTGGAAGGCGAGAACGCCATCCTGAAGAACCGCGAACTGATGGGCGCCACCGACCCCAAGAAGGCTGAGAAGGGCACGATCCGCGCCGACTTCGCCGACAGCATCGACGCCAACGCCGTGCACGGCTCTGACGCCGCTGAAACTGCAGCCGTGGAAGTGGCTTTCTTCTTCCCCGGCATGAACGTCTACTCGCGCTAATCCCCGCGTCTTCCGCGGCCGTCATGGTCTGTCCGGTGCAGGCCATGCCTGCCGCGGAAGAGCCGAGAGCGGCGTGGCACCGGCCTGCCGACATGAATACCAATTTGCTAGATTTTGATCTCGACGGACTTGCCGCTTACTGCGAGCAACTCGGCGAGAAGCGTTTCCGCGCGACGCAGCTGTTCCGCTGGATCCACCAGCGAGGCGCCAGCGACTTCGACCAGATGAGCGATCTGGCCAAGTCCCTGCGCGAAAAGCTCAAGGCGTGTGCCCACATCACGGCCCTGCCGGTTCTGACCGAGCATGTGTCTGCCGATGGAACAGTCAAGTGGCTGTTCGACGTGGGGGGCGGCGATGCCGTCGAAGCCGTTTTCATTCCCGAAGATGACCGGGGCACGCTGTGCGTGTCGTCCCAGGCGGGCTGCGCCGTGGGCTGCCGCTTCTGCTCCACGGGTCACCAGGGCTTCAGCCGCAACCTCAGCACGGGCGAGATCCTGGCTCAGCTGTGGTATGCCGAGCATGCGCTGCGCAAGCGCCTGGGCACGGGCGGCGAGCGCGTCATCTCCAACGTGGTGATGATGGGCATGGGCGAGCCGCTGCAGAACTACACGGCCCTGGTGCCGGCGCTGCGCGCCATGCTCGATGACCATGGCTACGGCCTCTCGCGCCGCCGCGTGACCGTGTCCACCTCGGGCGTGGTGCCGATGATCGACCGGCTGTCCCAGGACTGCGCCGTGGCCATGGCGGTGTCGCTGCATGCGCCCAATGACGAGCTGCGCGACCCTCTGGTGCCGTTGAACCGCAAGTACCCCATCCACGAGCTGCTTGATGCCTGCGAGCGCTACCTGGAGTTCGCGCCCCGTGACTTCATCACGTTCGAATACTGCATGCTCGATGGCGTCAATGACCAGCCTGAGCATGCGCGCCAACTGATAGAGTTGGTCCGCGCGCGTGGCGATGGCCGCAGCTGGTGCAAGTTCAACCTGATTCCGTTCAATCCGTTCCCGGCCTCGGGGCTGCTGCGTTCACCCGCAGCGCGGGTGTCGGAGTTCGCCAGCCTGCTGAGCAATGCCGGCATCGTGACCACGGTGCGCAAGACACGTGGCGACGACATCGACGCAGCCTGCGGACAGCTGGCTGGCGATGTCAAGGACCGCACGCGCGCTGCCGAGCGCATGGCCAGGCAGCGCACCATTGTTCTCAAGCAGGTGCCTTGAGAAGACCTGGGGCATGCCTGGCATGCCCCGACGGAACAAAGGACAGTTCATGAAGTCAGTGGCTCGGCGGCTGCGAACGGGGGATTTCGATACAGGCATGCGCTGGGCAGTGCCCGCGCTGGTTCTTTTCTTGGCGGGCTGCGCAGGCAAGCAGCCTTTGGTGCCCCCGACGAATTCTGGCTCCGGCAACGCTTCCTCCGTCTCCAATGCCTCGATGGCTTCTGCCGCCGAGGTCGATCCCCGCCGCCGCGCAAGCATCCGCCTGGAGCTGGCGGCTTCCTATTTCCAGGCCGGCCGCATCGATGTGGCCCTGGAAGAGGTGAACCAGGCGCTGGCCTCCGACCCCAGTTCCGCCGACGGCTACGGCCTGCTGGCCCTGATCTACATGCGCAACCAGGACTGGGACCAGGCCGACGCCAGCCTGCGCAAGGCGATGTCGCTGCGTCCCCAGGACGGCGACCTGCAGCACAACTATGGCTGGCTGCTGTGCCAGCGCAAGCAATACGCGCAAGCCCAGGAATGGCTGGACAAGGCCCTGGCCCAGCCCGGCTACCTGGAGCGCCCCAAAACCTGGATGGCCAAGGGCCTGTGCCTGCAGCAGGCCGGCCTGCTGGTCGAGGCCCAGCAGGCGCTGCTCAAGGGCTATGAACTCGATCCCGCCAACCCGGTGATCGCCTACCACCTGAGCAACGTGATGCTGCAGGGCGGCGACGCCAAGAGGGCGCAGTTCTACATCCGGCGCCTGAACAGCAGTCCCCAGTCCAATGCGGAAAGCCTGTGGCTGGGGATCAAGATAGAGAGGGCGCTGCAGCAATCTGCAGCGATGCGGCAGCTGGCTGACCAGCTGCACCAGCGCTTCCCCGAGTCCCGCCAATGGCTGGCCTACGAGCGTGGAGCATTCAATGAGTGAGGTGTTGGCGGTGCATGACGAAGCAGGTACGCAAGGCGAGAACGCACAAACTTCCATGACGGCGGGCACGCTGCTGCGCCAGGCGCGCGAGGCGGCGGGTCTGTCTCTGGCCGGGCTGGCGGCGGCACTCAAGGTGCCAGCCCCCAAGCTGGAGGCGCTGGAGGCGGATGACTACGCCGCATTCCAGGACCATGTCTTCATGCGGGCTCTGGCGCAAAGCGTCTGCCGCACGCTGCGCATGGACTCGGCATCGGTGCTGGCCCTGCTGCCGCGCACCCAGCTCAAGAGCCTGGCCGATGATCGCGGCAGCATCAACGCCACGTTCAAGGAGCGCTCCTTCAAGGCCACCGGAACATCGCTGGGACGTGAAAACGGCTCGCGCAAGGTGGCCATCATCGTGCTGCTGCTGCTGGCCGCTGCCGCTGCCGTCTACTTCCTGCCCAAGCATGAAGGCGACGCCGAAGAGCCGCAGGCCGGCGCTTCCGATGCCGCTGCCCTGGTGCAGCCTGCAGGGACTGTGTCCGAGCCCGTGGCCGCCCAGGAGCCCGTTGCGCCTGCGGCGACGCCGCCGGCCGATGTGCCGGCTGCATCTGCCCCCGCATCTGCATCTGCATCTGCACCGGCAACTTCAGCGCCTGCAGCGGCAGCCGTTCCGGCTCCTGCGTCCACCACAACGCCTGCTGCCCCTGCAGCCGATGCGCCTGCCGAGGGCGCAGCAGCGACATCGGCAGCCACCGCGGCGCAAACGCCTGGTGGCGTGCTGGTCATGAAGGCCAACGCACAATCGTGGGTACAGGTCAAGGATTCCAGCGGCCGCGTGGTGCTGCAAAAGACGCTGGCGGCCGGTGAATCCATTGGCGCCGAGGGCGCCCTGCCGCTGTCGGTCATCATCGGCAATGCCAGCGGCACCGAGGTGCGTGTGCGTGGCGAATTGCTGGAAGTCGCCAAGACCACCCGCGACAATGTGGCCCGCTTTGAGGTGAAGTGACCGTGCAAGATCTCCCCATCACGCAGCAGCCGATAGCGATTGCCTCGACGCTGCCGCGCAAGTCCCGCCAGGCCCGTGTGGTCTGGCGCAACAACGTCGTCACCGTGGGCGGCGATGCGCCTGTGCGCGTGCAGTCCATGACCAACACCGATACGGTGGACGCGGTCGAGACGGCCATCCAGGTGCGCCAGCTGGCCCAGGCCGGCTCGGAGATGGTGCGCATCACCGTCAACACGCCCGAGGCTGCCGCCGCCGTGCCCTATATCCGCGAGCAGTTGGACCGCATGGGCGAGTACGTGCCGCTGGTGGGTGACTTCCACTACAACGGCCACCGCCTGCTCACCGAATACCCGGCCTGCGCCGAGGCACTGTCCAAGTACCGCATCAACCCCGGCAACGTGGGCAAGGGCGACAAGAAGGACAAGCAGTTCGGCCAGATGATCGAGGCGGCGGCCCGTTACGACAAGGCCGTGCGCATTGGTGTCAACTGGGGCTCGCTGGACCAGGAACTGATGGCCCGGCTGATGGACGAGAACTCGCGCCGCGCCCAGCCCTGGGACACGCGCCAGGTCATGTTCGAGGCGCTGATTTCCTCGGCCGTCGATTCCGCGCGCCTGGCCGAGTCTATGGGCCTGAATGGCGACAACATCATCCTGTCGTGCAAGGTCAGCGGCGTGCAGGACCTGATCTCGGTCTACCGCGCCCTGGCGCAGCGCTGCGACTATGCGCTGCACCTGGGCCTGACCGAAGCCGGCATGGGCACCAAGGGCACGGTGGCCTCGGCCGCCGCGCTGTCCGTGCTGCTGCAGGAAGGCATTGGCGACACCATCCGCGTCTCGCTCACGCCCCAGCCCGGCGAGGCGCGCACGCAGGAAGTGGTGGTCGCCTCCGAAATCCTGCAGGCCCTGGGCCTGCGCATCTTCGTGCCCAGCGTCACGGCCTGCCCGGGCTGCGGCCGCACCACCAGCACCACCTTCCAGGAACTGGCCAAGCAGATCGATGACTATCTGCGCGGCCAGATGCCGCTGTGGCGCATGAAGTATCCCGGTGTCGAGGCGATGAAGGTGGCCGTGATGGGCTGCATCGTCAACGGTCCCGGCGAGAGCAAGCACGCCAACATCGGCATCAGCCTTCCCGGCACGGGCGAGGCGCCCGCCGCCCCCGTCTACATCGACGGCGAAAAGGCGCTCACGCTGCGCGGCGAGCGGATTGCCGAGGAATTCCAGGCACTGGTCGAAAATTATGTGGCGCGCACCTATGGCGCCACCGCCGCTGCACCCGCCTGAGCGGCTGCGCCTGCAGTTATTGCAAAATAGATAGCGCGCCACGCTTTGCCTCATTGGCTCTCACGCGAAACAGGCGTTGAGAGCATGGGGCGAAAAAAGCGGGGTCAGCGCCTGTTTCCGAGCATTCATCGAACGAGAACAACGTGGCCAAACCCGAAAAACTTTCCGCCGTCAAAGGCATGAACGACATTCTTCCCGCCGAGTCCGCTCGCTGGGAATGGCTGGAAGCGCAGGTGCGTGAATTGATGGCGCGCTTTGCCTACCGCAACGTGCGCACGCCCATCGTCGAGCATACGCAGCTGTTCGTTCGTGGCATCGGCGAGGTGACGGACATTGTCGAGAAGGAGATGTACTCCTTCGAGGACAAGCTCAACGGCGAGCGCCTGACGCTGCGCCCCGAAGGCACGGCCAGCCTGGTGCGCGCCACCATCGAGAACAATCTGCTGTACGACGGCGGCAAGCGCATGTGGTACATGGGGCCCATGTTCCGCCATGAGCGCCCGCAGCGCGGCCGTTACCGCCAGTTCCACCAGATCGGCGCCGAGGCCCTGGGCTTTGCCGGCCCCGATGTCGATGCCGAACTCATCATGCTGGCCGTTTCCCTGTGGAAGCAGCTGGGCCTGACCCAGTGGCGCCTGGAAATCAACAGCCTGGGCCAGCCCGAGGAGCGCCAGGCACACCGCCAGGCCCTGATCGCCTACCTGGAGCAGCACCAGGACGTGATGGACGAAGAGGCCAAGCGCCGCATGTACAGCAACCCGCTGCGCGTGCTGGACACCAAGAACCCCGCCATGCAGGACATGGTCAACGGCGCGCCGCGCCTGCTGGACTTCCTGGGCGAGGGCTCGCTGGCCCACTTCGACGGGCTCAAGGCCATCCTGGACGCCAACGGCGTGCCCTGGACCGTGAACCCGCGCCTGGTGCGCGGCCTGGACTACTACAACCTGACGGTGTTCGAGTTCATCACCGACATGCTGGGCTCGCAGGGCACCATCTGCGCGGGCGGCCGCTACGACTACCTGATCGAACAGGTGGGCGGCAAGAGCGCGCCTGCCGTGGGCTGGGCATTGGGTGTGGAGCGCGTGCTGGAACTCGTCAAGGAGCTCGGCACCGACATTCCCGCGCCCACGCTGCATGCCTATGCCATCGTCCCCGATGTGGCGGCCATGCCCGTGGCGCTGCGCACCCTGCAGCAGCTGCGCGAGGCCGGTGTGCGCGTGCAGATGCACGCGGCCAGCGCCGAAGGCATGGGCAGCATGAAGTCGCAGTTCAAGAAGGCCGATGCCAGCGGC
Organism: Delftia sp. Lp-1; assembly: GCF_020523835.1. Lineage (NCBI taxonomy): Bacteria > Pseudomonadati > Pseudomonadota > Betaproteobacteria > Burkholderiales > Comamonadaceae > Delftia > Delftia sp. Lp-1. The sequence continues at coordinate 1,182,672 of NZ_JAJALJ010000001.1, forward strand.
GCGCATTTCGCGCTGATCTTCGGCTCCGATGAGCTGCAGCAGGGCCTGGTCACCGTCAAGTCGCTGCGCGACGGCGCGGGCCAGCAGGTGCAGCAAGCCCTGGCTGATGCGGCCCAATGGGCTGCCACCCTACAATCGGCGGTTTGACCAGCATCCGCAGCTTTTCAAGCGACCGCTCCAGCGGCGACCTCCATACATAAAGCGACACAGGCGATCCATGGCAAACCATTTCGATCTCGAAGAACAAGAGCAGATAGAGCAGCTCAAGCATTTCTGGAATACCTGGGGCACGTTGATCACCGGCGTGCTCGTGGTCATCTTCGTCGGCTTTGCCGGCTGGAATGGCTACCAGTACTGGGAAAAGCGCCAGGCCACGCAGGCTGCCGCTCTGGCGCATGCCGTTGACGTGGCGCTGGCTGGCAAGGACGCGGCGCGCGCCGGCCAGGCCTTCGCCGATCTCAAGGACAAGTACGCCGGCACCACGCAGGCGGCCCAGGCCGGCCTGCTGCTGGCCAAGGCTGCAGTGGACGAAGGCAAGCTCGATGACGCCAAGGCAGCCCTGAGCTGGGTGGCCGACAAGGGCGACGAAGGCTACAAGGCCCTGGCCAAGCTGCGCCTGAGCGCCGTGCTGGAGCAGCAAAAGCAATACGACGAAGCCCTCAAGGCGCTGGAAGGCAGCATGCCCGAATCCTTCGCCGGCATCGTGGCCGATCGCCGTGGCGACATTCTTGCGGCCCAGGGCAAGCAGGCCGAGGCCATTGACGCCTACCAGCGCGCCCATGCCGCCCTGGACAAGGGCGTGGACTATGGCCGTCTGATCGAGTTCAAGCTCAATGCGCTGGGTGCTGAACCCACCGTGCTGGCACAGGCCAAGACGTCGACTTCGGAGAAGCAACCTTGAAAACCTCGGCTGATCAATTGATGGCGATTTCGCGCCCGCGCGGCGTTGCGCGCTGGATGGCTCTGGGCCTGCTGGCCGGTGCCCTGGGTGGCTGCTCCACCGTGTCCTCGTGGTTCAGCAGCGACACCAAGCCCAAGCCCCAGGAGCTGGGTGCCAACCCCGGCCTGCTGGCCGTGCACCAGGCCTGGACCGCCAAGCTCGGCGCCGAAGTGCCGCTGGCCACCGACATCCATGTGCAGGGCGACACGCTGTTGATCGCTGCCAAGGACGGCAGCGTCACGGCCCTCGATGCACGCAACGGCAGCCAGCTGTCGCGCTTCACCGTGGGCGAGCCGCTGACCGCGGGCGTGGGCGGTGACGCCGAGCGCCAGGCCGTGCTCACGCGCAGCAACCAGGTCATCGTCTACTCGCAAGGCAAGCAGCTGTGGAAGCAGCCGCTGCCCGCAGCCGCCTACACGCCGCCTCTGGTGGCGGGAGGCCGCGTCTTCGTGCTGGCAGCCGACCGCTCGCTGGCCGCTTTCGATGCCGCCAACGGCCGCAAGCTGTGGACCGCGCAGCGCCCGGGCGAGCCCCTGGTGCTGCGCCAGCCCGGCGTGCTGATCGCCGTGGGCAACACGCTGGTGGCCGGCCTGTCGGGCCGCATGGTGGGTATTGATCCCGACACCGGCGCCGTGCGCTGGGAGGCCCCGCTGGCCAGCCCGCGCGGCACCAATGACGTGGAGCGCCTGGTAGACCTCGTGGGCCGCGTCAGCCGTGTCAGTGACAGCGTCTGCGCGCGTGCCTTCCAGGCTGCCGTGGGCTGTGTGGATACGCAAAACGCATCGGTGCGCTGGACCCAGCCGTCCAAGGGTGCAGATGGCATCGACGGCGATGGTGATGCCGTGTTCGGCGCCGAGAGCAATGGCACCGTCCAGGCCTGGCGCCGCGGCGACGGCTCGCGCGTGTGGTCCATCGACCAGCTGCAGCACCGCCGCCTGACGGCGCCGTTGATGCTGGGCCGCTCGGTGGTGTTTGGTGATGACTATGGTGTGGTGCACCTGCTGTCCAAGACGGACGGACAGGCGCTGGCACGATTGAAGACGGACGACTCCGGCGTGGCCTCGCCCCCGGTATCGGCTGCCAATACGCTGGTGGTGGTAAGCCGCAGCGGAACTGTGTACGGCTTCAGGCCGGATTGATAGGTATTTTCGGGAATGAAGCCAGTTATTGCCCTGGTAGGGCGACCCAATGTGGGCAAATCGACGCTGTTCAATCGGCTGACCAAGTCGAGGGATGCAATCGTCGCGGATTTCGCGGGCCTCACGCGTGACCGCCACTATGGACAGGGCCGCCAGGGTAAGCACGAGTACATCGTGATCGATACCGGCGGTTTTGAGCCAGATGCATCCAGCGGCATCTTCAAGGAGATGGCGCGCCAGACGCAGCAGGCTGTTGCCGAGGCTGACGTCGTGGTCTTCGTTGTCGATGCGCGCCTGGGCATGTCCGCCCAGGACCACGACATCGCCAAGTACCTGCGCCGGCTGGGCAAGCCCTGCGTGCTCGTGGCCAACAAGGCCGAGGGCATGAAGGAAGGCGTGCAGCTGACCGAGTTCTACGAACTGGGCCTGGGCGATGTGCTGCCGGTTTCCGCAGCACACGGGCAGGGCGTGCGCGACCTGCTCGACCTGGCCCTGGGCCAGCTCAACCTGCCCGAGCCCGAGGAAGACGACCCGTTCGACGATGTGGCCCAAAAGCCCATCCGCCTCACCGTGGCAGGGCGCCCCAATGTCGGCAAATCCACGCTGATAAACACCTGGCTGGGTGAGGAGCGGCTGGTCGCCTTCGACATGCCGGGCACCACGCGCGACGCCATCTCGGTGCCCTTCGAGCGCGCCGGCCAGAAGTTCGAGCTGATCGACACGGCAGGCCTGCGCCGCAAGGGCCGGGTGTTCGAGGCCATCGAGAAGTTCTCCGTGGTCAAGACGCTGCAGGCCATCGAAAGCGCCAACGTCGTGCTGCTGCTTATCGATGCCACGCAGGGCGTGACCGACCAGGATGCGCACATTGCCGGCTACGTGCTGGAAAGCGGCCGTGCCGTGGTGCTGGCCGTGAACAAATGGGATGCGGTGGACGACTACCAGCGCCAGATGCTGGAGCGCTCGATCGAGACGCGCCTGTCCTTCCTCAAGTTCGCTCCCATGCATTTCATCTCGGCGGAAAAGCGCCAGGGCCTGGGTCCGCTGTGGAACTCCATCATCCAGGCGCACAAGGCTGCCACCTGCAAGATGCCCACGCCGGTGCTCACGCGCCTGCTGATGGAGGCCGTACAGTTCCAGACGCCCAAGAAGACGGGCATCTACCGCCCCAAGATGCGCTATGCGCACCAGGGCGGCATGAACCCTCCGGTCATCGTCATACACGGCAATTCGCTCGAGCATGTGACGGAAGCCTACAAGCGCTTCCTCGAAGGGCGATTCCGCAAGGAATTCAATTTGGTCGGCACGCCGTTGCGGATCGAGTTGAAAACCTCTCATAATCCTTTTGCCGACAAGGACAAGTAACAAGCCACGGGATTTCGGGAAAACCCTTGTGCGAACAAGGGCCCCAAAACACTGTGGTAAGGTGTCGGTTTACAACAACACTCTTCGAACACGGAGAATATCGTGAGCAACAAAGGCCAACTCCTCCAAGACCCGTTCCTGAACGCGCTTCGCCGCGAACATGTTCCGGTGTCCATCTACCTCGTCAACGGCATCAAGCTGCAAGGCCAGATCGAATCCTTCGACCAGTACGTGGTTCTGCTTCGCAACACCGTCACGCAGATGGTTTACAAGCACGCCATCTCCACCATTGTTCCCGGCCGCGCCGTGAACTTCTCCACGGCCGAAGCTGCCGGCAGCGACGCCAGCGCTTGAGCTCGCGGCGCCCTGATGCCTCCCCGCACAGCCGGGGAGCTTCCTCACCCTTCGGGAGAGGTTTTTCTTGAGTTCTGAATCTTTTGACCGGCCCACGCCAACGCCAGTGCTGCTGGTGGGCGTGGATTTCGGCTTTCCCCATTTCGATGGCGAGTTGGAAGAGCTGGGCCTGCTGGCCGGCACGGCCGGCCTGCGTCCCGTTGCACGCCTGACCTGCAAGCGCAAGGTGCCCGATGCGGCGCTGTTCGTGGGCAGTGGCAAGGCCGACGAAATCCGCATGCTCGCCCAGATGCACGGTGCCCAGGAAGTGCTGTTCGACCAGGCCCTGAGCCCGGCCCAGCAGCGCAATCTGGAACGCCATCTGCAGATGCCGGTCAACGACCGCACTTTGCTGATCCTGGAGATCTTCGCCCAGCGCGCCCGCAGCCATGAAGGCAAGCTGCAGGTGGAGCTGGCGCGCCTGCAATACGTGGCCACGCGCCTCGTGCGGCGCTGGACCCACCTGGAGCGGCAGATGGGCGGCATCGGCGGCCGTGGCGGCCCTGGCGAAAAGCAGATCGAGCTGGACCGCCGCATGATCGACGAGTCGATCAAGCGCACCAAGGAGCGGCTGCAGAAGGTCAAGAAGCAGCGCGCCACGCAGCGTCGGCGGCGCGAGCGCCATGGCATCTTCAATATCTCTCTGGTTGGCTACACCAACGCCGGCAAGTCCACGCTGTTCAATGCGCTGGTCAAGGCGCGCGCCTATGCGGCCGACCAGCTGTTCGCCACGCTGGACACGACCACGCGCCAGCTGTACCTGAATGAAGCCCAGCAATCGGTGTCCCTGTCGGATACCGTGGGGTTCATCCGCGACCTGCCGCACGGCCTGGTCGATGCATTCCAGGCCACGTTGCAGGAGGCGATCGATGCCGATCTTCTGCTGCATGTGGTCGACGCCTCCAATCCGAATTTCCCAGAGCAAATCCAACAAGTCCAGAAAGTTCTGAAGGAAATCGGTGCCCAGGAGGTGCCTCTGGTACTGGTTTTCAACAAATTGGACGCCGTCGATCCGGAGCGGCTTCCAGCGCAGTTGCAGGACCAGTACGAGCTTGACGGGCTGCCTGTTTCACGGGTGTTCGTCAGCGCCCGCTCCGGCGAGGGGCTGCCGCAGCTGCGGCAGTTGCTGGCCGAGCATGCGCTGCGCGCGGAGGCGGAACACGCCGAAGCGCACGGTGGTGATGAGCGGGATCAGGAGGAGGTGGATGGCGCGATGCCCCCTGGGCAGGACGCCGAATACTAGGGGCTAGCGCCCTGATTGGGCAAAATGCCGATTGGGTCCCTGTCTTTACCGAAGAAACCGAGACTTCTCGCATGAATCTTTCACAACGCGCCCATCGCTGGGCGATGCTGCCGCAGCGCCTTCGCGGGATGTTCAACCTGAATGATCCGCGATGGGGACGTGGCGACGACAAGAACGACGATGCTTCGCGCCCCGATGCCGACCGTCCCGCGCCGCCGCCCCCGCCTGCGGAACCTGCACGCGACAACCGCGACAGCCGTGACAACCGCCCCTCGTCGGGCGGCGGCCAGCCGCCTGATCTGGATGAGCTGTGGCGCGACCTCAACCGCAAGCTCTCGGGGCTGTTCGGCGGCAAGCCGGGCGGCGGCCGTGGCCAGCCGCCCATCCGCAATGGCGGCGGCAGCCAGCCGCCGGACATGCGCAGCGCCGGCATGGGCGTGGGCCTGATCGCCGGCATTGCCTTCATCATCTGGATGGGCACGGGCATCTTCATCGTCCAGGAAGGCCAGCAGGCCGTCATCACCCAGTTCGGCAAGTACAAGAGCACGGTGGGCGCCGGCATCAACTGGCGGCTGCCGTACCCGATCCAGCGCCATGAACTGGTCTTCGTGACGCAGATCCGCTCGGCCGACGTGGGGCGCGACACCATCATCAAGAGCACGGGCCTGCGCGAGTCGGCCATGCTCACCGAGGACGAGAACATCGTCGAGATCAAGTTCGCCGTCCAGTACCGCCTGAGCGACGCGCGCGCCTGGCTGTTCGAGAGCAAGAACCCGTCCGAGGCCGTGGTCCAGGCCGCCGAGACTGCCGTGCGCGAAGTCGTCGGCAAGATGAAGATGGACACGGCGCTGGCCGAGGAGCGCGACCAGATCGCCCCGCGCGTGCGCGACCTGATGCAGACCATCCTGGACCGCTACAAGGTGGGCGTGGAAGTCGTGGGCATCAACCTGCAGCAAGGCGGCGTGCGTCCGCCCGAGCAGGTCCAGGCCGCCTTCGACGACGTGCTGCGTGCAGGCCAGGAGCGTGAGCGTGCCAAGAACGAAGCGCAGGCCTACGCCAACGACGTGGTGCCGCGCGCAGCCGGCTCGGCGGCGCGCCTGCTGGAAGAGTCCAACGGCTACAAGGCCCGCATCGTGGCCCAGGCCCAGGGTGATGCGCAGCGCTTCAGCTCGGTGTTCACCGAGTACCAGAAGGCTCCCCAGGTCACGCGCGACCGCATGTACCTGGAAACCATGCAGCAGATCTACGGCAACGTGACCAAGGTGCTGGTGGAATCGCGCCAGGGCTCCAACCTGCTGTACCTGCCGCTGGACAAGATCATGCAAGGCGTGAGCGGCAATGTGCCGGCAGCCGACAGCTCGGCGGCCCCCAGCACCCAGGCGCCTGCGCCTGCCGCCATTCCCGGCCTTTCGAACGATGCGCGCAGCCGCGACAGCAGTCGCAGCCGTGACCGCGAAGCACGCTGAGGAGCAGCCCAAGTGAACCGAGTTGGATTTTTCATCACCAGCATTCTTCTGGCGCTCGCGCTGCTCAGCTCCATGCTGTTCGTCGTCGATCAGCGCCAGTTCGGCGTGGTCTATGCCCTGGGTCAGATCAAGGAAGTGATCACCGAGCCGGGCCTGAACATCAAGATGCCGCCGCCGTTCCAGAACGTGCGCTACATCGACAAGCGCCTGCTCACGCTGGACAGCACCGACACCGAGCCCATGCTCACTGCCGAAAAGCAGCGCGTGGTCATCGACTGGTACGTGCGCTGGCGCATCTCCGATCCGTCGGAGTACATCCGCAATGTGGGCCTGGACGAGTCGGCCGGCGCCATGCAGCTCAACCGCGTGGTGCGCAATGCCTTCCAGGAGGAAATCAACCGCCGCACCGTGCGCGAACTGCTGTCCAGCAAGCGCGATGCGCTGATGAACGACGTCAAGCGCGAAGTGCTGGAGACCGTGCGCGGCGCCAAGCCCTGGGGCGTGGACGTGGTCGATGTGCGCATCACGCGCGTGGACTATGCCGAGACGATCACGGAATCGGTCTACCGCCGCATGGAAGCCGAGCGCAAGCGCGTGGCCAACGAGCTGCGCTCCACCGGCGCCGCCGAAGGCGAGAAGATCCGCGCCGAGGCCGATCGCCAGCGCGAGATCACCATCGCCAATGCCTACCGTGATGCCCAGAAGGTCAAGGGCGAGGGCGATGCCGAAGCCGCCCGGACCTACGCCGAGGCCTTTGGCAAGGACCCGCAGTTTGCGCAGTTCTACCGCAGCCTGGAGGCCTACAAGGCCAGCTTTGCCAAGAAGAGCGATGTGCTCGTGCTCGATCCTTCGCAGACCGATTTCTTCAAGGCCTACCGCAGTGGTGGAAGCTCTGGAAAATAAGCGCGCCTGAGCGGCAACGCCGCCCGGCCCCTGCACGGCGCCCCTGTTGGGGCGCCGTTTTTTCTTGCGCCGCCGCTGTCGCCCGTGCACCGAATCGATTCGGAATACCGAACACCCGCCGTGGGCCTTGGGTCACCCCCAATTTGGGCTGGCCCGCAACAGCCGGTAGAATCACGTTTTTAACAGCCTCCCCCTTTTCCATGTCTGCTTGGGTCCTGCCGGATCACATCGCCGATGTCTTGCCTTCCGAGGCCCGGCACATCGAAGAATTGCGTCGAGGCCTGCTCGATACAGCGCGTGGCTATGGCTATGAACTGGTCATGCCGCCCATGCTGGAGTACCTCGAATCCCTGCTCACCGGCACAGGGGAGGCGCTGGACCTGCAGACCTGCAAGCTCATCGACCAGCTGACAGGCCGCACCATGGGTCTGCGTGCAGACACCACGCAGCAGGTGGCCCGCATCGACGCCCATCTGCTCAACCGCAAGGGCCTCACGCGCCTGTGCTACTGCGGCCCCGTCGTCCATGCCCGCCCTGACCGCCCCCGCGCCACGCGCGAGCCGCTGCAGTTCGGTGCCGAGATCTACGGCCACCAGGGCATGGAAGCCGACCTGGAGGCACTGCACCTGGCGCTGGACTGCCTGCGCAGCGCAGGCGTCACCAACATCAATGTCGATCTGGCCGATGTGCGCATCGTGCGCAGCCTGCTTGCTGGCGTGATGGTGGACATGCAGGTGCTGCGCGGCGTGCACGCTGCGCTGGCCGCCAAGGATGCGAGCGAACTCGAGCGCCTCACGCGCGACTTCCCTGCCGCCTCGCGCGAGGGACTGATGGCCTTGCTGCAGCTGTATGGCGGCATCGAGGTGCTGGACCGCGCCGAGAAGCTGCTGGCCCGCACCGCAGGCGTGCAGCCGCTGCTGGACCAGCTGCGCTGGCTGGCGCAGCGCCTGGAGGGCGTGAGCGTGAGCTTCGATCTGGCCGATCTGCGCGGCTATGCCTACTACAGCGGCACGCGCTTCGCCATCTATGTGCCGGGTGCCAGCGATGCGCTGGTGCGCGGCGGCCGTTATGACGAGGTGGGTGCGGTCTTTGGCCGCAACCGGCCCGCCGCCGGCTTCAGCCTGGACATCAAGCAGCTCGTCGCCGTCGTGCCCGAGCGCCCGCTCAAGGCTGCCATCCGCGCGCCCTGGGGCGACGATCCCCAGGTTGCGGCTGCCATTGCTGCATTGCGCCGGCAGGGCGAGACCGTGGTCTGCGTGCTGCCAGGGCATGAAAGCGAAGTGGACGAATTCCACTGCGACCGCGAGCTCGTGCAGGTTGCCGGGCAGTGGGCCGTGCAAGCCATCTGACGCATTTGTCAATTTCTTCGGATTTCATCGGATTTGAATATGAAAGCTACCAAAGGTCGCAACGTGGTCGTGGTCGGCACCCAGTGGGGTGACGAAGGCAAGGGCAAGCTGGTGGACTGGCTGACCGAAAGCGCCCAGGGCGTGGTCCGCTTCCAGGGTGGCCACAACGCTGGCCATACGCTGGTCATCAACGGCGTGAAGACCGCACTGCACCTGATCCCCAGCGGCATCATGCGCCCCGGCGTGAAGTGCTACATCGGCAACGGCGTGGTGCTCTCTGCCGCCAAGCTGTTCGAGGAAATCGAAGGCCTGGAGAAGGCTGGCGTGCAGGTGCGTGACCGTCTGCGCGTGTCCGAAGCCTGCCCGCTGATCCTGCCCTTCCACTCGGCGCTGGACGTGGCGCGCGAAGCTGCGCGCGAGCAGGGCGGCACCGAGAAGATCGGCACCACCGGCCGTGGCATCGGCCCCGCCTACGAAGACAAGATTGCCCGCCGCGCACTGCGTGTGCAGGACCTCAAGTACCCCGAGCGCTTCGCCACCAAGCTGCGCGAACTGCTGGCTCTGCACAACCACATCCTGGTCAACGTGCTGGGTTCGAAGAACTTCACCTTCGGTGACGCGCTCAAGCCGTACATCAAGGATGGCGAAGTGCAATTCGACGCGGTGTACGAAGAAGCCATGCGCCATGCCGAGCTGCTCAAGCCCATGATGGCCGATGTCTCCCGCGAGCTGAACGCCGCGCACGCCGAAGGCGCCAACCTGCTGTTCGAAGGCGCGCAGGGCACGCTGCTGGACGTGGACCACGGCACCTATCCCTATGTCACCTCGTCCAACTGCGTCGCCGGCAATGCGGCTGCAGGCTCGGGCGTGGGCCCCGGCATGCTGCACTACATCCTGGGCATCACCAAGGCCTACTGCACCCGCGTGGGCGGCGGTCCTTTCCCCACCGAACTGGATTGGGAAAAGGAAGGCACGCCGGGCTGGCACATGAGCACCGTGGGCGCCGAAAAGGGCGTGACCACCGGCCGCTCGCGCCGCTGCGGCTGGTTCGACGCCGCGCTGCTCAAGCGCAGCGCCCAGGTCAACGGCCTGTCGGGCCTGTGCATCACCAAGCTCGACGTGCTCGACGGCCTGCAGGAACTGCTGCTGTGCGTGGGCTACGAGCTCGATGGCGAGAAGATCGACCTGCTGCCCATGGGCGCCGACGAGATCGCCCGCTGCAAGCCCATCTATGAGTCCATCCCCGGCTGGACCGATTCCACCGTGGGCGTGACCGACTACGACAAGCTGCCGGCCAATGCCCGCCGCTATCTGGAGCGCATCGAGGAAGTGACGGGCGTGCCCATCGCCATGGTTTCGACCAGCCCCGACCGGGATCACACCATCCTGATGCAAAACCCCTACGCCGCCCAGTGAACCACTGGCGGCTGAACCCCAAGATTGAACCAGGAGCCATTCCATGCTGACGGAAGACGGTCAACACCTGTATGTGAGCTACGACGAATACCACGGACTGATCGAAAAGCTCGCGATCAAAGTGCACCAGTCCGGCTGGGAATTCGACACCATTCTCTGCCTGGCCCGTGGCGGCCTGCGTCCCGGTGACATGCTCAGCCGCATCTTCGACAAGCCGCTGGCCATCATGTCCACCAGCTCCTACCGCGCCGAAGCCGGCACGGTGCAGGGCCATCTGGACATCGCGCGCTTCATCACCACGCCCAAGGGCGAGATCGCCGGCCGCGTGCTGCTGGTCGATGACCTGGCCGATTCGGGTCACACGCTGAACGCCGTGATCGCCATGCTCAAGACCAACTACCCGCCGATCACCGAGCTGCGCAGCGCCGTGATCTGGACCAAGGGCCTGTCGGCCTTCACGCCCGACTACTCGGTGGACTACCTGCCGACCAACCCCTGGATCCACCAGCCCTTCGAGCACTACGACACCCTGCGTCCCGAAAAGCTCATGGAGAAGTGGAAGATCTGATTGCCACTGCGCCTTCGGGTGCATGCCAGCGAAGGGAGCCTGTCGGCTCCCTTTTTCGTTGTGGCGGGTATTTCCATGCGCCGTTGTCATGCCTTGATGCAAGTCATGGATTGGCGCGCTTGCCGCGATATCTCGGGCCAACGTCGCGCAAATGTCGGTTTTTTGCACAGCAGCAAAAGCCGATGCCCCAGAGCGTCCGAGGGGCTGATTGGCGCAGCTACACTGCGCAGATTCTCAGAAGGTGGTGCTTTGTGAAACGTCTTTCCGTCGGGCGCTTGAGCGCGGCTGTGGCTTTGGTTGTGGGCGGCGGTGCGCTGGCCTGGCTGGCCGTGGCATCGCTGCCCGGATCCAAATCGGCCCGCGCGGCCTCGGCCACGTCTGCTGCCGTGCAGGCGCAAGCCGCATCGGCCCAGGCGGCCGCCGTTCCTGCCGCGCCGTCCGTTCCCTCGGCTACGGCCGCTCCCACGGCCCCGGTCGCGCGTGTCACGCCGCCACCGCAGACCCAAGGCCCCACACTCATCTTTGTGCTCAACTCGCTTGATGCCAACATCAGCATCGTGGACCCGGTCACCTGGCAGGAGACGGCCCGCATTCCCACGGGCAAGGAGCCGCATCACCTGTACCTCACGCCGGACGAGAAATCGCTGGTCGTGGCCAATGCGCTGGGCGACACCCTGACCCTGGTCGATCCGCGCACGGGCGAGGTGCAGCGCGTGATCCGCGACATCATCGACCCCTATCACCTGCGCTTCAGCCCGGACATGAAGTGGTTCGTCACGGCAGCCAACCGCCTCAACCACATCGACATCTACCGCTGGGATGGCCAGAACCCGCAGCTGGTCAAGCGCGTGCCCACAGGCAAGACGCCCAGCCATCTCTGGATCGATGCCAAGAGCACGACCATCTATTCCACCATGCAGGACAGCGATGCCCTGGTGGCCATCGACATTGCCACCCAGACCATCAAGGCCCGCGTGCCCACCGGCCCCATGCCGGCCGATCTCTACGGCAGCCCGGACGGCACCAAGCTGTTCATCGGTCTGACCGGCAGCGATGGCGTGGAAGTGTTCGACATCACCGGCCCCGAGCCGCGCAGCGTGGCCCGCATCAAGACAGCCGCTGGCGCCCACGCCATGCGCGCCGCCGGCGACGGCCGCCACCTGTATGTGAGCAACCGAGTGGCCAACACCATCAGCAAGATCGACATGCAGACCAACCAGGTCGTGGCCAGCTACCCGGCACCGGGCGGTCCCGACTGCATGGACGTTTCTGCCGACGGCCGCTACCTGCTGGTCAGCTCGCGCTGGGCGCGCAAGCTGTCGGTGATCGACACCGTGGAAAAGAAGGTGGTCCAGCAGGTCAAGGTCGGCAAGTCGCCGCACGGCGTGTGGACGCTGGCCCACGCGCAACGCTGATGGACCGCCGTCTCTTTGCGCAATCGCTGGCCGGTGCGGCGGCTTTCGGCCTGCTGCGCCCCGCCTTGGCGGCGGGGCAGGGCACAGGCTGTGCCAAGACCGTGTATCTGACCTTCGACACGGGCCACATGGGCATTGCCGACCTGGTGGCCGATGTGCTCAAGCGCCATGCGGTGCCAGTGACGTTTTTCGCGGCCAACGAGCCCACCCAGCAAGGCGATGGCAGCCTGGGCGAGACCTGGGCGCCCTGGTGGCGCGCACGCGCTGCCGAAGGCCATGAATTCGCCTCGCACACCTACGACCACATGTACTGGCGCGGTGATCTGCGCGCCTCGAAGAACGGGCCGGTCACGGGTTTTCGCGTGCGCCCCTCGGCAGGGCCTCGCGCCAACGAGAACTTCACGGTCGATGCGGCAGGCTATTGCGACGAGATCCGCCGATCCGCACAGCGGCTGCAGCAGATCACGGGGCGCAAGCCCCTGCCGCTGTTCCGTGCGCCCGGTGGCAAGACTTCGCCCGCGCTGCTGGATGCCGCGCGGCAGGGCGGCTACATGCATGTGGGCTGGGCCAGCGCGGGTTTTCTGGGCGATGAGCTGCCCAGCGACCGCTACCCGAATGCGCAGCTGCTGGCCCAGGCGCTCAAGAACATCCGCAGCGGAGACATCCTGCTGGCCCATCTGGGCATCTGGTCACGCAAGGACCCCTGGGCGCCGGCCGTGCTGGAACCTTTGGTCACGGGCCTGCTCAAGCAGGGGTTCTGCTTCCGCACGCTGCGGGAGCATCCCGACTATCGGGATTGGGTAGCAAAATTCGCATAGTGTCCGCGCGCGCAGCGCGGCGGGCGATGGGAGCGTGGTGTGGACTGGTGGATTCAGTGGTTCGGTAATGCGCAGCAGCGCCTGTTCGAGGGCGTTGTCCAGCCCCTGCTGTTCGGCCTGGGGCAGGCCAGCCTGCTGGAGGACGCCTATGGCGCCACGGGCTGGCTGCTGGTGGGCCTGCTGCAGATCTTCATCATGGTGGCGGTGATCGCGCCGCTGCAGTACTGGCGGCCCGTCGAGCCCGTCACCGACCGGCGCGCCATCCACGTGGACATCATCTACACCGTGGTCCACCGGCTGGGCCTGTTCCGGCTTGCCCTGTTCTTCACGCTGGACCCGCTGTGGGACGAGCTCATGGGCCGCCTGCATGTCTGGGGGCTGCCGAGCTTTCACCTCGACGGCGTGTGGCCCGGCGTCACCGACCTGGCCTGGGTCAGCCTGATCATCTACCTGCTGGCCTTCGACTTCCTGGACTACTGGATACACCGCGGCCAGCACAGCATCGGCTGGTGGTGGAAGCTGCATGCGCTGCACCACTCGCAGCGCCAAATGACGGTGTGGAGCGACAACCGCAACCACCTGCTCGATGATGTGATCCGCGACACCATCATCGTGCTCGTGGCCCAGCTCATCGGTGTGGCGCCGGGCCAATTCGTGGCCATCGTGGCCTTCACCCAGCTCAGCGAGAGCTTCCAGCATGCCAACCTGCGCGTCTGGTTCGGCAACATCGGAGAGCGGCTGTGGATCAGCCCGCGCTTTCACCGCCGCCACCACGCCATCGGCATAGGCCATGAGCCCATGGCGCCCGTGCGCAACAAGAAGGCGCATGGCAACAACTTCGGCGTGCTGCTGCCCTGGTGGGACATGCTGTTCGGCACGGCCAACTTCGAGCTGCGCTTCGATCCCACCGGCGTGCGCGACCAGGTCCAGCCCAATGCCCAGGGCCAGCTGCGCGACTACGGCCAGGGCTTTTGGGCCCAGCAATGGCGTGGGTTCCTAAGGTTGATGGGTCGCGCTTGAGGCTGGGCTCGGGGTATGCTTGCCGGCATGGGCTTGCTACTCGATTCCTTCTGGCGTGCGACGGCGTATTGCCTGCATAAGCGGGTGATTGCATGGTCGCTGTTTCCCTTGCTGTTCATGGCCATCACGGCCTGGCTGCTGGGCTATTTCTTCTGGGCCGATGCCGTCGTCTGGACGGAAGGGGTCCTGCAGGGCGTGGGCTGGCTGCACACCGTATGGTCCTGGATGGGCGTGCAATCGCTGCCCGAGCTGGTGGCGCCGGTGCTGGTCGTGCTCTCGGTCACGCCGGTGCTGGTCGTGGTCTCGCTGCTGCTGGTGGCGCTGTTCATGACGCCGGCCCTGGTCGAGCTGGTGGCCCAGCGGCGTTTTCCCGCGCTGGAGCGCAGGCAGGGCGCCACCCTGGTCGGCAGCCTGGTGTGGTCCGCAGGCTCTTCGCTGATTGCCTTGATCGCGCTGCTGGTTTCGGTGCCGCTGTGGTTCGTGCCGCCCCTGGTGGTGGTGATCCCGCCGCTGATCTGGGGCTGGCTGACCTACCGCGTCATGGCCTTTGACGCGCTCTCTGCCCATGCCAGCAAGCCCGAGCGCCGCAGCCTTTTCCTGCGCCACCGCCTGGCGCTGATGCTCATGGGCGTGGTCTGCGGCTATCTGGGCGCGGCGCCGGCCATTGTCTGGGCCTCCGGCGTGGTCTTCATCGCGGCCTTCTGGATACTGATTCCGGTGGCCATCTGGATCTATGCGCTGATCTTCGCCTTCTCCTCACTGTGGTTTGCCCACTTCTGCCTGGCCGCGCTGCAGCGCATGCGCGAGGAGGAACCGGCGCTGCCCGACACGCCCATCGTGCCCTACGCTCCCGACGCGCCGCTCGGAGCCGGCGCGGCCTCTCCCCCCTCCACCCCGCAAGAAAAGACCTCATGACCCTTCAAGTAGGCGCACTCATCATCGGAGACGAAATCCTGTCGGGCAAGCGTGCCGACAAGCACCTTCCCAAGCTGATCGAGCTGCTGGGCGCGCGTGGCCTGTCCCTGGCCCATGCCGAGTACGTGGGCGATGACCGGGCGCGCATCACCGACGCCCTGCGCCGCGCCTTCGCATCGCAGGCCGTGGTCTTCAGCTTTGGCGGCATAGGCGCCACCCCCGACGACCACACGCGCCAATGCGCGGCCGAGGCCCTGGGCGTGCCGCTGGCACTGCACCCGGAAGCCGTGGCCCTGATCCGCGAGCGCATGCGCGATGTGGCCACCGAAGAAGGCAAGCCCTACGAACCCCAGCGCGCCGACAACCTGCACCGGCTGCAGATGGGCAACTTCCCCGAAGGCGCGCGCATCATCCCCAACGTCTACAACAAGATCCCGGGCTTTTCCTGCTCGGGCACAGCGGGCACCGTGCACTTCGTGCCCGGTTTCCCTGTCATGGCCTGGCCCATGGTCGAGTGGGTGCTGGAGCAGCGCTACGCCAAGCATTTCCACAGCACGGTGCAGCGGGAGCATTCGGTCATCGTCTACGGCGGCATGGAGGCCACGCTGACGCCGCTGATGGTGGCCATAGAGCGCGACCACCCGGGCGTCAAGGTGTTCAGCCTGCCCAGCGTGGATGATTCCAAGCACGGCCGGCACATAGAACTTGGTGTCAAGGGCGAAGCTGGTGCCGTCACCAAGGCCTGGCCCACGCTGCTGGAAGGTTTGCACTCATTTGGTGCAAGTCTTGGCCCTGAATTGGTGCGCAATATCTGATTTACGGGTCAGCCCCTGAATCTGCACCGATTTGGTGAAGATGCCGGGCGGTGGATCGAATGCCGACAGGGGCCTCAATGTCATCCACAAGCCCTTCCCAAGGCGGCAGAATCACGGGGCTGGCGCGCCAAGCAGGTGCCAGTCTGCAGGCATGCACTCAATGGATGCAGCCTGGCACGCAAACTGCTTAAGAGTATTTATCTTTTTTGATCAGCCAGATTGGCAGGAGAGATCTGATGGCAAAGACCGTTGCAGACGTGTTGAACATGGTGAAGGAGAACGAGGTCAAATTCGTGGACCTTCGTTTTACGGACACCCGTGGCAAGGAGCAGCACGTCACGGTGCCGGTGTCGCACTTCGACGAAGACAAGTTCACCTCGGGCCACGCCTTCGACGGCTCGTCGGTGGCAGGCTGGAAGGGCATTGAAGCATCTGACATGCAACTGATGCCCGATCCCGCTACCGCGAACATCGACCCCTTCTTTGAAGAGACCACGCTGTTCCTGCAGTGCGATGTGATCGAACCCGGTGATGGCAAGGCCTACGACCGCGATCCCCGCTCCGTGGCCAAGCGCGCCGAAGCCTATCTGAAGGCATCGGGCCTGGGCGACACCGCCTACTTCGGACCCGAACCCGAATTCTTCATCTTCGACGGCGTGCGCTGGAACACCGAACCCGGCAGCACCTTCTACGAAATCGAAGAGTACGAAGCACCCTGGAATTCGGGCGCCAAGTTCGAATCCGGCAACCGCGGCCACCGTCCGCGCAACAAGGGCGGCTACTTCCCCGTGCCCCCCGTGGACAGCACCCAGGATCTGCGCGCCGAAATGGTGCTGCTGCTCGAACAGCTGGGCATTCCCGTCGAAGTGTTCCACCACGAAGTGGCAGGCGCCGGCCAGAACGAGATCGGCACCCGCTTCAGCACCCTGGTGGAGCGCGCCGACTGGACACAGGTCATGAAGTACGTGATCTGGAACGTGGCCAACACCTACGGCAAGACCGCCACCTTCATGCCCAAGCCCTATCCGGGCGACAACGGCTCGGGCATGCACGTGCACCAGTCCGTCTGGAAGGATGGCAAGAACCTGTTCGCAGGTGACGGCTACGCCGGCCTGTCCGACTTCGCGCTTTACTACATCGGCGGCATCATCAAGCACGCCCGTGCCCTGAACGCCATCACCAACCCCGGCACCAACAGCTACAAGCGTCTGGTTCCCGGCTTCGAGGCTCCGGTCAAGCTGGCCTACTCGGCCAAGAACCGCTCGGCATCGATCCGCATCCCCTACGTGGCCAACCCCAAGGGCCGCCGCGTCGAGGCACGCTTCCCCGATCCGCTGATGAACCCCTACCTGGGCTTCTCGGCCCTGCTGATGGCAGGTCTGGACGGCGTGGAAAACAAGATCCATCCCGGCGAAGCCGCGACCAAGGATCTGTACCACCTGCCCCCGGAAGAGGACAAGCTGGTGCCCACGGTCTGCCACAGCCTGGACCAGGCCCTGGAAGCGCTGGACGCGGACCGCTCGTTCCTGACCAAGGGCGGCGTGTTCTCGGACAGCATGCTCGATGCCTACATCGAGCTGAAGATGGGCGAAGTGACCCGGTACCGTCAGGCCGTGCATCCGGTCGAGTACGACATGTACTTCTCGCTGTAAGGCGAGTCGGCAAAAAGGCGGCGCAAGCCGCCTTTTTTGCTTTCGGCCAGGACCTGGGTATGCTGGGCGCGGAACCAAAAGAGGTTGGCCCGCTCAAGAAATGACGTCCAGCCCGGAAGATGGAGCGATACTTGCCCGGATAAGCTGGGCCCTTCCGATCTGGCTACCCGAGGGAATGGAATGAAGAAACTGTTTGTGTCACTGCTGCTGCCCCTGCTGTCGGTGGGAGCCTGGTCCCAGGACGTGATCTACCGCTGCGGCAACGAGTACACCAACAACGTCAGCCAGGCCAAGGCCAAGGACTGCAAGCCGGTGGATGGCGGGCATGTGACGGTGATCCATGGCGGCAGCAAGCCGGCGGCCTCGGGCGGCAGCCAGGCACCGCGCACCTCCGCCGCTCCGGCCGCAGGATCGCCCGCTCCGGCCAAGGTCAACAGCAGCGCCCAGAAGGCCCGCGACTCCGATGCGCGGACCATTCTGGAAAGCGAGCTGGCCCGCGCCCAGGAGAAGCTGACACAGCTGCGTCAGGAGTACAACGATGGCAATCCCCAGCGCACCGCATTGGAGTTGCGCAATCCCCAGGGCTATCTGGAACGTGTCGAGCAGCTCAAGAGCAGCATCTCGCGGCAGGAAGGCGATGTCGCCGGCATCCGCCGTGAGCTGGATCGACTTCCCAAGAACTGACGGGCCCGCGCGGCCCACCGGAGCCCGGCCATGATCCAGGACGACCGGCCGGCGCCCCCGGCCTCCTATCAGGCGCTTGACCTGCTGTGCACGCTGATGACCGTGCTCGACGAGCAGGGTGCCGTGCTTTTCGCCAACGCAGCTCTTGAGAACGCACTGGGCCTGTCGCGCCGCATGCTCGAAGGCAGCGAGCTGGCGGCCTGCTTCACCGAGCCTGCCTTGCTGGACAAGGCCTTGCGTGGCGCCCAGGACAACGACTTCGCGGCCCTGCGCTTCGAGGCCAGCTTGCACCGCGTGGGCGGCGATGCGCTGCCCGTGCACGTCACGGTCTCGCTGGCCGAGCGGCCCGGCCATGTGCTGGTCGAGTTCTGGCCGCTGGAGCAGCAGGCCCGCCAGGACCGCGAGGAGCGGCTGCGCGAGCAGGCCCAGGCACACAAGGAGCTGATCCGCAACCTGGCCCACGAGATCAAGAACCCGCTGGGCGGCATCCGTGGCGCAGCCCAGCTGCTGCAGATGGACCTGGACGCCCCCGAGCTGCGCGAGTACACCGAAGTCATCATCCATGAGGCCGACCGGCTGCAGGCGCTGGTGGATCGGCTGCTGGCGCCGCACCGCCATCCGCATGAGGTGGGCGACGTCAACATCCACGAAGTCTGCGAGCGCGTGCGCTCGCTGGTGCTGGTCGAGCATCCTGCCGGGCTGACCATCACGCGCGACTACGACATCTCCATCCCGGAGTTCCGGGGCGACAGCGCCCAGCTGATCCAGGCCGTGCTCAACATCGTCCAGAACGCCGCGCAGGCGCTGCAGGAGCGCATCGCCGCCGGTGATGCCGAGATCATTTTGCGAACGCGCGTGGCCCGGCAGGTAACTTTTGGTCGCCAGCGCTATCGGTTGGCATTGGAATTGCATGTGATCGACAACGGGCCAGGCGTTCCCGATGCCATCAAGGAGCGGATCTTCTATCCGCTGGTATCGGGAAGGGATGGCGGTTCGGGACTGGGGCTGACGTTGGCGCAGACCTTCGTGCAGCGCCACCAGGGGCTGATCGAATGTGAAAGCCAGCCGGGCCGCACGGATTTCCGCATCCTCATTCCCCTGCCTTGAGGCCCACGGAAGTCAACACTGCAACAAGGGAAGGATGCACCACCAATGAAACCGATCTGGATCGTGGATGATGACCCTTCCATCCGCTTCGTGCTGGAAAAGGCACTGGGCCGGGAAGGCTGGGCAACGCGCAGCTTCATCCAGGCGCGCGATGTGCTCACGGCACTGTCCGATGTCGATGCCGGCGACCCGGCGCGCCAGCCACCCCAGGTGCTGGTAAGCGACATCCGCATGCCCGGCGGCTCGGGGCTGGAGCTGCTCGAGCAGATCCGCGCCCAGCAGCCGGGCCTGCCCGTCATCATCATGACCGCGTACTCCGACCTGGACAGTGCCGTCTCGGCCTTCCAGCGCGGAGCCTTCGAATACCTGCCCAAACCCTTCGACCTGCCCAAGGCCGTGGAACTCATCCGACGCGCCGTCGAGGAAAGCCTGCGCGAGGATGTGGCCGAGGCCCAGGCCCCGCTGCAGGCCGAGATGCTGGGCCAGGCGCCTGCCATGCAGGACGTGTTCCGCGCCATCGGCCGGCTCAGCCAGAGCCAGGTCACGGTGCTGATCACGGGCGAGTCGGGCTCGGGCAAGGAACTGGTGGCGCGCGCGCTGCACAAGCACTCGCCCGTGGCGGGTGGCCCCTTCGTGGCCATCAACACCGCCGCCATCCCCAAGGACCTGCTGGAGTCCGAACTGTTCGGCCACGAGCGCGGCGCCTTCACGGGCGCCCAGACGCAACGGCGCGGACGCTTCGAGCAGGCCGAGGGCGGCACGCTCTTTCTCGATGAAATCGGCGACATGCCCTTCGACCTGCAGACGCGCCTGCTGCGTGTGCTGTCGGACGGGCACTTCTACCGCGTGGGCGGCCACCAGGCCGTCAAGGCCCATGTGCGCGTCATCGCCGCCACCCACCAGGACCTGGAGCAGCGCGTGCGCAATGGCGGCTTCCGTGAGGATCTGTTCCACCGCCTCAACGTCATCCGCCTGCGCCTGCCCGCGCTGCGCGAGCGCAACGAAGACGTGCCCATGCTGGCTCGCCACTTCCTGCAGCAAAGCGCGCGGCAACTGGGCGTGGAGCCCAAGCGCATGGGGGTCGATGCCATGCAGCGGCTGCAGACCTTCGCCTTCCCCGGCAACGTGCGACAGCTGGAGAACATCTGCCACTGGCTGACCGTCATGGCCCCTGCCCAGGTCATCTCGGTCAAGGACCTGCCCCCCGAGGTGCTGGGCGAAGCCGCCCCGCCCGTGGGCGGTGGCAACAGCGGCGTGCCTGCACCGGCCACGCTGCCGCATGCGCCGGCACCGCTGGCGGAAGAGGGCCTTGGCCGACTGGCCGTGCCCGTGTCCGCGCTGGCCCCGCCGCATGACACCGCCCTGGCCGCTTCCGACCTGGACTGGGTCCATCTGCTGGGGCAACAGGCGCGCCAGCTGCTGGAGCACACCCACGCCCAGGGGCATGGTGAAGTCTGGGACCAGCTGTCCCGCCGCTTCGAGGCGCAGCTGATCCGCTCGGCCTTGGCCGTCACCCACGGCCGCCGGGTCGAGGCCGCCCAGCGCCTGGGCATCGGCCGCAACACCATCACCCGCAAGCTGCAGGAGCTGGGCATGGACGAGGACGCCTTCGAGTAAGGCAAGCCGGCGGGCGGCCGGGCCCTTGCCTTGGCAAGGGTCCGGCTCCTACAGGCCGGCGCCCGGGGTGCTGACGGGCCGGGCCGCCCGGGCTTGGGACAATGGGGTCCTCTTCGCTGGAACGGCCTACGTCCCGACTTATCGTGCCCACAGTCCTCTCCAACCTCTGGCAAAAAGCCAAGCCCGCTCGTCCGGGCCTGATGTACCCATCGACACCGCGCACGCTTGGCGAGCCGGTCGATGCGTACTGGCATGACCGCTACTTCCTGGAGCCTTACTTCGTTGCAGGGCGTGGTTACGACCAATACCGTCCCGCCTACGCACTGGGCTGGAAAGCGTCACTTGAACCCGAGCACGCGCAGCAGGATTTCGACGATGTCGAATTCGAGCTTGAAGAGCGCTGGGAGCAGGTTCGGGGCAGCAGCCTGCTGCGTTGGAGCCAGGTGCGCGAGGCCGTCGAGGCCTCATGGCTGCAGGCGCGCCAGCGCACGCCCACACAGCCAGTGGCCACCACGTTGGAATTGCAGAGCACGGCCCTGCTCAATGCCGTGCTGGCCCTGGGCCGCCAGGCCCATGCACGCCTGGGTGAATGCATGGATCCCATGCCCCAGGGGCTGATCGGACAGGTGCTGGCGCGGCACTTCAATGCCAGCCAGATCCTCGTCGAAGACCTGGAACGTGCCATCGGCTCCAGCGGCGGCGTGGTCCTGCCCGTGCGCGACAGCCGTGCCGCACTGCGTCGCAACGCCTTCTGGGACGGGCTGCTGGGCAGGGAAGAGGGCGCGGACTACGTGCTGGACCAGGCCGAGTCCTGCCAGCAGCAATGGCTGAGCGCCTATGAGGCTGCCGAGCAGTCCCGTCTGCCGGGGCCGCTCAGCGAAGTGCTGCATCGCCAGTCCCTGATGCTGCGCGGGCAGATCGAGGCCATCCACTGGCTGCGTCGGTACATGCTGTAGCGCAAGTCTGAAAACCTAGCCCAGGGTCACGACGACCGGCGCATGGTCGCTGGGCTGAGGGTTCTTGCGCGGCGCGCGATCCACGCTGCAGGCGGTGACACTGGGGCGCAATGCCTCGCTGACCAGGATGTGGTCGATGCGCAGGCCCCGGTTCTTCTGGAAACCCAGCATCCGGTAGTCCCACCACGAATAGCTTTTCTCGGGCTGGTCGAACATGCGGAAGGCATCGGTCAGGCCCAACTGCAGCAGCGCCTGGAAATGCGTGCGCTCTTCCACCGTGTGGTGGATCGTGTCCTTCAGGCCGATGGGATCGTAGGAGTCGCGGTCCTCGGGCGCCACGTTGAAGTCGCCCACCAGCACCAGGCGCGGGTGGGTCGCCATTTCGCTTTTCACCCAGTCCTGCAGCGCCTGCAGCCAGCGCATCTTGTAGGCGAACTTGTCGGTGCCCGGCGCCTGCCCATTCACGAAGTAGCCATTGATCAGGCGCACCGGGCCGCCTTCGGCATCGAGGGTGCCGGCAATGATGCGGGCCTGCTCGTCATCCAGGCCCGGAATATTGCGCACCACGTCGTGCACCGGCGTGCGCGTCAGCCAGGCCACGCCGTTGTAGGTCTTTTGCCCATGGCTGACTGCGTGGTAGCCGGCCTCCTGCAGCGCCTGCAGCGGAAACTTGTCGTCGGTGAGCTTGAGTTCCTGCAGAGCCAGCGCATCGACAGGATTGGCCTGCAGCCAGGCCAGCACCTGCGGCAGGCGCACGGACAGGGAGTTGACGTTCCAAGTGGCGATTTTCATTTGAAGAATGGTCCTTTGATTTGATTGTCGCATCACGGGTGGCAAGGCTACGATCCTGAGACTGATCTGCCTGGAGGAGCTTTTGGGAGGGCACATCAGAACCGTCACACTCCATCGACAAGACTATTCAAGATGATGAACTGGCTCTCACAAGCCGCGCCCTGGCTGGCGCTGCTGGGCGCGATTCCCTTGCTGTATGCGCTCTCGCTGCTGCTGGCCACTTTGAACTGCATGCGCCTGCGCCTGCGTGCTGCGCCCATGGCCGTGGTGGAGCGCCAGGCGCTGGAGCCCGAATCACGGGCGGTGCTGGATGCCATGCAGCCGGAGTTGCAAGCCTTGGGCTTCACCTGGTGTGCCAGCCTGCAGGGCACGCATCCGCAGGCCATGGATCCCGACCTGCCTCTGGAGGTGGACTTGTTCGTCCATGCCGACGGGCGGGCCTGGGCGATGGTCCAGGCCGAACAGGCGGGAAGCGCCAGGCATGGCCGCACCGTGGGCTCCGTGACCTGGCTCACATTCTTTGCCGACGGGCGCAATTGGATGGGCTTCAATGGCCTACCTCAGACAAGCCTGCCTGCGCCGCCCGGCTGGACCTACCTGGACGATGCCCAGCCCGATACCGCATCGGCCTGGGCCGCCTACGCCGAGCGCCTGTCCGGCGACCGGGCTCCCGTGGTCCAGGGCCTTGACCAGGCGTTACAGCGCCTGGATGAGTGGGGCCGGAGCCAGGTCCCTGCACTGGTGGCCCAGGGCCGTGCGCTGCCTGCCGGGCCCGGATTCTGGCGGCTCAGCTGGCGCGAGTCGCTGCGGCTGGCCTGGCGCGCCTTGCGCCAGGTGCGCAAGGAAGACAGGCCGGTGCCCGCCAGCCCATCTGCCGGCGCATGCCTTCATGGGCCGCAGGTCCGGCAAGTGTCCGAGGCGCTGCGCTTTCGCTACCAGAAAGCCGTGCAGCGCGGGCTGGGCATGGCGCACAACCGCCACCGCAGTTTCTGGATCACGGCGGCGCTGTTCCTGGCAGCAGGCGCCGTGCTGTTTTCATGGGACATGGCGTGGATGCTTCTGGTGGTGATCGCCGTGCATGAAGGAGGGCATTGGCTGGCCATGCGTTGGGCGGGCTACCAGCGGCAATCCGTCTTCTTCATTCCTGGCCTGGGCGGCATGGCCACCGGAGAAAAGGCGGACGCCACGCCGCTGCAAAAAGTGGGCGTCTATCTGGCCGGTCCCATGCCTGGGCTGTTGCTGGCTGTGGGAGCGCTGGCTGCCGTAGGCTGGGGCCTGCTCCCGCAGCCACCCGCCTGGACCATGCAATTGCTGCTGCTGACCCTGGTCGTCAACGCCTTCAACCTGTTGCCCCTCACGCCTTTGGATGGCGGCCGCGTGGTGGAGAGCCTGCTGTTCGCTCGCCTGCCCGCAATGCGGCTGGTGTTTGCACTGGCGGGCATGGCCGCGCTGGGTGGGCTGGCCTGGTTCAGCCGGGACCCCCTGATCTCCATCCTCACCGGCGTGCTGCTGATGGGGCTGCCGTGGCAATGGCGGGTGATGCAACTGGAGCGGGCCGTGCATCGCACCCTGCACACGCTTCCTCAACAGGAGGCATGCCAGGCCCCGGTCAGTGAGGCCGATGCCGTACACCGCGCATTCGGCGTGCTGCAGCAACCCGCTTTTGCGCGCTGGCCCTTTGTCCGGCGCGCGGCCGTTGCAGGCGCGCTGCTGCCTGCCTTGCAATCGCGTGCGCCCGGTTGGGCCGAAGGCGCAGCGGGCCTGGCAATCTACCTGGCCTGCCTGCTGCTGCCGGTGGCCATGGTCATGGGCATTCATCAAGCTGCGCCGCAGGGGCGGCAGGTTCTTGCTGCGCTGTGGGATGTGGAGCTGTCTGCCCGCCGTGATTACGTACCGGAGCAGCACCTGGCCGAGATCGAGGCCCGCCTGGCCCAGGCCGACCAACTGCCCCCGTCTGCCCAAGAGCAACGGGTGGAGATCTACCTGGAGGCCGCCCGGGAACTGCAACTCATGGACGACCATCCTCCGGCCGAGGCGCGCGCCAAAGCGCTTTACCAATCGGCCTGGGCGATGACGCAGTCCCGGGCACAGAGTGATCTGCAGCGTGCCCATGCATTGAAAGGCATGGCCGACACGGCGGATACCGCCGAGCAGGCAACGAATTTGCGCCAGCAACTGGTGGCCGACCTGCAGGACGTGCAAGGCCCTGCACGCCGGGTGCTGGCCAGCGTGCAGGAAGTTCTTGCGTTCTGGGGACCGCCTGATCAGACCGTGGCGCAAAGGCTTGATCGGATGGTGCAAGCCGTGGAGATCCGCCGCGCCGACGCCGATGCGCCGGACGATTTCCTGCTGCTGCACGCGCGCATCAAGCTCGCCCGGTTGCTGGATGCCAGCGGCCACCCCGAAGCGGCGCAAGCCCAGTTGCAGGCCAATGTGATCGCGCTCCAGGCTGCGCTTCAGGCAGCGCCGCAAGCTGCGCATGCCGTGACTGCGGATTCGGCTCAACGCCGTGAATGGAAAATCTTCTCATTGATGCAGGCAGAAACCCTGCATGCCCGGTTCATGGCCGAGCACGGCCAGACTGGCGCTGCCGTGGCACTGGCCCGCCAAAGCGTGGAGCGCACCCCGCCGAAGAAGGCCGGCCACTACGCAGCCCAGGACAGCTGGATCGCCTGGCTCTGGATTGCCATAGGCATGGGTGATGCCGCTGAAGTGCGCCAGGCCCTGGCGCAACAGCTGCCTGCATCCCGTGCATATGCCGAAATCGGAATCGCCCAGGCCCGGCTGGCCGCCGCGCAACTGCTGAACGACGATGCCCTGCGCATGCAGGCACTGGCCGCGTTGCAACCGCTGTCCCAGGCGCGCCACGTTGCGCTGTGCAGGAGCCCGCGCGTGGCGCGCGACCTTCATAGCGACTGGCAAAACCTGGAGCGCAGGCTCCAGCACGAGTCTGCGCAGGCCGCAGGACTGTGCCCCCGATAGGTATCGTCGGGGAGCGCGCGCATGCCGGCAGCGCAGGGCCAGCTATCCGCAGGCCCTGATGAAACCCCACCGAAAGAGAGAACGCCGGGCCCTGCCCGCAGCATACGCAAATGCTTGATCTACTCGTCATTCACGCCACGCTGCGGCAGCGCGGCTGTCAGCCCTGGCTTCGGCCAGCGTATCGGCATGCGGGGCCGTTGACGTGATGGGGCCTGCCTCGCCACGACCTTCATGGCACCGGGCAGACCTTGAATCAGATTGATCTGATTTCATCTCGGATGAAAGGTGTCTACGATTGAAAATTTACCAAGGAAATGCGGCCTTGGAATTTTTTCATTATCCGGTGGTATTCAAAATGCATATATTCGTAGGTGTTTTTTGCAGAATAAACAAGGCTGTCATGATATTTATTTTGGCAATGATGGCCACCTCCGCATGGTCCGCATGCGCAATTAAAGAGACAACTGATGGGTCAGGCTATTACAAGTATGTGTTCAGTAATTTCAATCCTCCAGAATTCAATCCCAATGTGGCCAAGAACACGGTGATTTACTCAAAAACCGCTATAGCGGTACTGAGTAATGGGGTTGGCTATAGATTGATGAATTGTGATCCATCGGTCACGGGCTATATTGTAGGTAAATCTACACCAGTCAATAATATATACCCGACGACAGTCGATGGTATTGGCATGAGGGTTTCGACTAGATATGGTGCTGCGCCTGTAAGTACTGCGCAGTATTCCGATCACCCCGGATCTTTTGCATATCCACTTATCGATGTCACAGTTGAGTTGATCAAGACCGCAGATGGCGATATCACTGCAGGTGGCGTGCTGGACAGCGATTTCATGTACGAACGCGCGAATGATGCATTTGGCCAGCTTCTCGCTCAATACAACTTTTCCTCGCCCGTCGTCCTCCGGCCCAAGGTGCCCACCTGTACCCCACAGGCGCCGGAGCCCGTGCGCATGGCCCAGACTGTCACTCAAAAACTCACCTCAATCGGCTCAACCGGTGCTCCCCGCTCCTTCCTCATCTCGTTGTTGTGCAAGGGCGGCATCCCAGGTTCGTTGACCAACGCCTATGTCACGCTGACGGATGTGGCAAATCCTGGAAATATCGGCAATGCTCTGACCCTGTCCAAAACCTCGGTGGCAAAAGGTGTGGGTGTGCAGATCCGCAAGGATGACCAGATACTGGGCTTTGGCCCGGACTCCAATGCCGCCGGCAACAGGAATCAATGGTTTGCAGGGGCTGTTGCCTACGGGCAGGCGCGGTTGGATATCCCGCTGACGGCGCGCTATGTCAAGACCGGAGAGAACGTGACCATAGGCAGTGCCAATGCGGCGGCGACCTTCACCATCAGCTACCAGTAGTTCCCCCTGATCCCTTGCGCTTTCGGTCTGACCGCTGGCAGGCCATTCAGCGTGGTCAGGCAAGTCTGCGGTTGCGCGGCCATGCCCGCAGAATACGCAGATGCTTGATCTACTCGTCATTCACGCCACGCTGCCCGACGGCCGCCAGGACATGTCCATCGCCGTGCAGGGCGGGCGCATCGTCGAGGTCGCGGCGGGCCTTTCAGCGCCTGCCCACCAGGTGGTCGATGCACAGCACCAGCTGGTGTCGCCTCCCTTCGTCGATCCGCATTTCCACATGGATGCCACGCTGAGCCACGGCCTGCCGCGCGTCAACCGCAGCGGCACGCTGCTGGAGGGCATTGCGCTGTGGGGCGAGCTCAAGCCGCTGCTCACGGCCGAGGCGCTGATCTCGCGCGCGCTGGAGTATTGCGACTGGGCGGCGGCCAAGGGGCTGCAGGCCATCCGCAGCCATGTGGATACCAGCGACGCCCGCCTGCTGGCCGTCGATGCGTTGCTGGAGGTCAAGCGCCAGGTGGCTCCCTATATCGACCTGCAGCTGGTGGCGTTTCCGCAGGACGGCGTGCTGCGCTCGCCCGGCGGCGTCGCCAACCTGCGGCGGGCGCTGGACAAGGGCGTGGACGTGGTGGGCGGCATTCCCCACTTCGAGCGCACCATGGCCGAGGGTGCCGACAGCGTCAGGCTGCTGTGCGAGCTGGCGGCCGAGCGCGGCCTGCTGGTGGACATGCACTGCGACGAGTCCGACGACCCGCTGTCGCGCCACATCGAAACCCTGGCCTTCGAGGCGCAGCGCCTGGGCCTGCAGGGCCGCGTCACGGGCTCGCACTGCACCTCCATGCACAGCATGGACAACTACTACGTGAGCAAGCTGCTGCCGCTGATCTCCGAAAGCGGCGTGGCCGTGATTGCCAATCCGCTGATCAACATCACGCTGCAGGGCCGCCAGGACAGCTATCCCAAGCGCCGCGGCATGACGCGCGTGCCCGAGCTGCTGGCCGCAGGCGTCAACGTGGCCTTCGGCCATGACTGCGTGATGGACCCGTGGTACGGCATGGGCTCGGGCGACATGCTGGAGGTCGCCCACATGGGCCTGCATGTGGCGCAGATGACCAGCCAGGACGGCATGCGCGACTGCTTCGACGCCGTGACCACGCGCGCGGCGCGTGTGATGCACCTGGACGGCTATGGCATCGAGGCCGGCTGCGATGCCAGCTTCGTGCTGCTGCAGGCGCGCGATGCGGCCGAGGCGATACGGCTGCGCGCCACGCGCCTGAAGGTGTTCCGCAAGGGCCGGTTGCTGGCCGAGGCGCCTGCTGCAACGGCTGCGCTGCATCTGCCGGGCCGCCCGGCAAGAATCGACTGGCGGCGCTGAACCGGCGCCGGCCTCAGGCGCCGGCCAGGCTGGCCTCGCGCACGATGGCCTGCAGGGCCACCAGGTCCCTCACCACCAGGCCCTGGGCTTCCACGCGAATGCAGGCGTCGCGCTCCATGCGCTTGAGTTCCTGGTTCACGCGCTGGCGCGAGGCGCCCAGCAACTGGGCCAGCTCCTCCTGCACCAGTTGCAGGCCTATGCGCAGCTCGC
This sequence comes from Delftia sp. Lp-1, assembly GCF_020523835.1. Taxonomy (NCBI): domain Bacteria; kingdom Pseudomonadati; phylum Pseudomonadota; class Betaproteobacteria; order Burkholderiales; family Comamonadaceae; genus Delftia; species Delftia sp. Lp-1. The sequence continues at coordinate 1,211,184 of NZ_JAJALJ010000001.1, forward strand.
GCGGGTCGTCCAGCACCTGTGTGCCGTAGCTGCGCGACAGGTGCAGCAACTGCTTGGCCAGGCGTGCGCGCAGGGGCAGGGTGTTGAGATCTTCCACCAGCCCGTAGGTCTGGCGTATGCGGTGGGCCTGCAGGCGCAGCAGGGCATCGTAGAACTCCACATGCGTGGCCAGGATGGCGTGAAAGCTGTCCTTGTCCACGCACAGCAGCGTGGTGTCCCCGTGGGCATAGGCATCGCGCGTGCGGGGCTCGTCAAGAAAGGTGGACATGGCGCCGAACCAGGCACCCGGCTCCACATAGGCCAGCGTGGTCTGCCGACCCGACAGGCTGGTAGAGCTCATGCGCACGGCGCCCTGCGCACAGGCATACCACCTGTGCGGCACATCGCCGCGTGCATAGATCAGTGCCCCGTCCTTGAGCCGCCGGACCGTGGTCTGGCGCAGGATGTCATGGCGCAGCGAGGGCGAAAGGCTGCAGAACCACTGGCCGGAATTGATGGCCTCGCGCTCGGCGGGGGTGAGCATGGGCTCGTGGGTACTCGTTTGCAAACCGCTTGTCTCCAATCGGCCGCAATTTTAGGGCGTGCGGGGATGGCAATGGCCACGCAGATGCTCGCTCCCCGCATGGAGCCCGGCTCCTGGAGCCTTCGCCTGGGTTCAGCGGTAGCTCGTGCCGGGCAACGCGGAATACGGTCCGTCAACGTAGCGTGCAGCCCTGCCTGCCATAGAGAAATCCGGAGGTTGTCCACCGACTGCGCTTTCCAAGTGTCTTGGCCGAGTGGGATGAGCATGAAGATTTTCGGAATTACCCTGTATTGGAGATGAAGTTTGAGTGTGCAGAATTTGGCGGCTCTGTCGGCATTCATTTCAGGTACTGAAGAAATCGGAGGGAGTCATGGCGGTAAAGACTTTGCTGATCGGCCCGGTGCTTTCGTTCCGGGGCGTCAGTGGCGATGGCGGCACCTGGAAAGTGACCGCGCTCATTGGGGTGGACGAAACCGTGGCGCTACCCGTGCTGAGGGTGGAGGGCCGTGATTGCCAGCCTCCGCTTGAATTGCTGCTGCACAAAGGCCAGCGCACGCTGAGATACGACCTTTCCTGCCCCTTGCAAGAAGACGAGCGGCGGGTGGAGTTCGGCATCAAGGGCGGCATGAAATGGTCATTCACCGTTCCGGGAAAGGCCGATGCACCGCGCGTGGCCTATGTGTCGTGCAACGGATTTTCGGACCCTGCCGGAATGCGCAAGCTCGTGCGGCCGGAAAACGCGGTCTGGGAAGACTTGCTGTACAGCCATGACAGGCGCCTGCGCGACCCCCAGCGCGAAAAGCTGTTGGACAAGGAGCAGCTTTGGCACGAAGAGCGGATACACGACCGCGACCTGCAGCGTTTCCATCTGATGCTGATGGGCGGTGACCAGATCTATTTCGACTCCATCTGGGAGAAGATCGATGCGCTCAAGCAATGGGTGCGCCTGCCAAGGGAAAAACAGCTCCATTTCGAGGTGAGCGAGGCGCTCGAGCGCGAAATCGGCAACTACTACCTTGAACTCTATGCCGAGCGCTGGCTGCCCCGTGACCGTGGTCCCTGGCATGCAAAGCAGCCAAGCTGGGATGCCGCAGATGCCATGGCGCGCATCCCCACCGTCATGATGTGGGACGACCATGACATCTTCGATGGCTGGGGCTCCTATAGCTGCGAAATGCAGCATTCCCCTCTGTTCCGCATTCTTTTTCGCCATGCGCGTCGTGCATTCTGGGTGTTCCAGATGCAGCATGCGCTGAAGGATCTGCCCGAACTGCAGGACGCGACGCCCGGCGGCTTTTCCGTCAAGGATCCGATCTACAAGGAGATCGATTGGTCCGAGCTTCTGCACGGCGATGCCCTGGCCCTGCCGCTGCTGGATCGGCAGCCAGGTTTTTCATGCGCCTACAGGCTGGGGCCTCTTGCGCTGGTCGCTGCGGACCTGCGCACTGAGCGATCGAGAACGCAGGTGCTGGGTGAATCCGCCTGGTCCCGACTTAAGGGGTGGCTTGCAAGCCTTGATGGACCGGATACGCAGGTGCCCGTGCAGCACCTGCTGTTCATGTCTTCGGTGCCGGTCGTGCATCCCAAGCTGTCGCTGGCGGAGGGTCTGCTGGACACCTTTGGCCAGGACCATGTCATTGACAGCAATGCTGACGATCTCAAGGACCATTGGTCGCACGACGACCATGAGGGCGAGCGCAAGCGCCTGCTGGAAGTGCTGTCGGGCTTGGCCCGTGACAAGAGGCTGCGCGTGTCCCTGGTGTCTGGCGACGTGCATGTGGCGGCTTGGGGTATTGCCTACCGGCGCGACATTCAGTCTACGCAGACTTGGGCCCAGATCCAGCAGTTCACCTCTTCGGCGGTTGTGCACCCTTCGCTGATGGGGGTGGCAGAGCGGTTGTTTCTGTTCATGCTCAACAGCACGGCAAGCAAGCCACAGGATATTGATGTGCAGTACACCGTGAAGATGATGCTGTTCCCTGGTCACAACAAATACGTGATGCCCGCGAGGAACTGGCTGGCGCTTGAGTTGGATGCCGGATCGAGCGGCGGGAGCAAACTGTGGGCCACCTGGCGCTGCGAGACGGAGACTGGCTTTTCCAACCATCTGCAGGCTGTGCAGCCTGCGGCAGATTGAACGTGCTGCGGGGCTGTATGGGAGGGGCGCTCCGGCCTTTCAGCGCCCCCAGCGCAGCACCAGCGGATCGAGCCGCCGTGCAATGTCCAGCAACTGGCGGCGCACCTCGGGGTGCATGGGCGGCCAGGGCGCGCGCGGCGCGTCGCAGGCGATCACGCCGCCGGCCTTCATCAGCGCCTTGGCGGCCAGGAAGCCGGCCTGGCGGTTTTCGTGGTTAATCAGGGGCAGCCAGCGCTGGTAGAGGGCGAATGCGGTGTCGGGGTCGCCGTTTCTGTGGGCTTCGATGATGGGGCGTATGCCGTCGGCAAAGCCGCCGCCCGTCATCGATCCCGTCGCGCCGGCCTCCAGGTCGGCCAGCAGGGTGATGGCTTCCTCGCCATCCCAGGGGCCTTCGATGGCCTCGCCGCCCAGGGCGATGAGTTCGCGCAGCTTGCCGGCGGCGCCTGCGGTTTCCATCTTGAAGTAGCAGACCTGCTCGATCTCGCGGGCCATGCGCGCGAGGAAGGCGGGGGACAGCGGCGTGCCTGCGGCCGGCGCGTCCTGCACCATGATGGGAATGGCGATGGCATCGGACACGGCCTGGAAGAAGGCCTGGATCTGGGGCTCGCCGAAGCGGAAGGTGGCGCCATGGTAGGGCGGCATGACCATCACCATGGCCGCACCCATGTCCTGCGCGCGGCGGCTTCGCTCGGCGCACACGCGCGACGAGGTGTGCGTGGTGGTGACGATCACGGGCACGCGGCCCGCCACATGCTCCAGCGCCGTGCGCGTGAGGACCTCGCGCTCGTCATCGGCCAGCAGGAACTGCTCGGAGAAGTTGGCCAGGATGCACAGGCCGTCCACGCCCGAGTCGATCATGAAATTCAGGCAGCGCCTTTGGCTGGCCAGGTCCAGCGTGCCGTCCTCGTGGAAGGTGGTGGGGACCACGGGGAAGATGCCGCTGTAGCGCGGCCGAGAAATTCCGGGCATGGCGTGCTCCCTCATTCGACGATGCGGAACTGGTCCAGGTACTCGGTCTTGAGCGTGAGGCCCAGGCCCGGCACATCGTCCCTGAGCTGCAGGAAGCCGTTCTCGGCCACGGGCTCGCCGTCGAAGATGTACCAGAACAGCTCGTTGCCCACCTCCACGTCGAAGATGGGGAAGTACTCGGCCATGGGCGAGGCCAGCGTGCTCATGGTCAGGTGGTAGTTGTGCATCTGGCCCGCATGCGGGATGACGGGCACGCTGAACGCCTCGCACAGCGCGTTGATCTTGTGCGCCGCCGTGATGCCGCCCACGCGGTTGGTGTCGTACTGCACGACGCTGACGGCCTTCTTGTCCAGCAGCTGCTTGAAGCCGTAGAGGCTGAACTCGTGCTCGCCGCCCGAGATCGGAATGCTGGTGAGCCGGTTGAGTTCGGCGTAGCCGTCGATGTCGTCGGCGATCACGGGCTCCTCCAGCCAGCGCGGCTCGAACTTCTCCAGCTTGGGCAGCATGCGCCTGGCGTACTCCAGGTTCCAGCCCATGTAGCACTCCAGCATCAGGTCGCAGTCGTAGCCTATGACCTCGCGCACGGCCTCGACCGAGCGCAGGTTCTCGCGCACGCCTTCCTGCAGATGGGCCGGGCCGTAGCCGAAGCGCATCTTGAAGGCCTTGAAGCCCTGGTCCAGGAATTTCTGCGCCTCTTCCTGCATGGCCTTGAGGTCGGTGCGGTAGAGCTTGCTGTAGTAGCAGGGAATCCTTTCCTTGGTGCGCCCGCCCAGCAGCTTGAACACAGGCTTGTTCACGCTCTTGCCCAGGATGTCCCAGATGGCCAGGTCCACGGCCGAGATGGCGGCCATGGTCACGCCCTTGCGGCCCCAGGCGTGCGTGGCGCGGTACATGCGCTGCCACAGGTACTCGTAGTCCCAGGGGTCGTGGCCGATGACCAGGGGCGCCAGGTACTCGTCGATGATGGCCTTGGCTATGCGCGGCGCCAGCGCCACGTTGCCCAGGCCGACGATGCCGTCGTCGGTCTCGATCTCCACCACCGTCCAGGAATGGAAGCGGAAGGTGGACATGGTCTCCTGCGGCGCATAGAGCAGGTCCATGGCGTTGGAGCAGAAGTTGCCCTGGGGCGGCACGGTCTTGCCTTGCCATTCGTAGACGCGGGCGCGGACGGATTTGATTTTCATGATGGTGATGGCGAGGGAGTGAAGTCAGTCAGGACAGGCGCGCGGCGCCCATGCGGCAGGCGATCAGAAAGGCCTGCCAGGTTGCCTCCACGCTGGCCCGGCCCTGGCCCGCGATGTCATAGGCCGTGCCGTGGGCAGGCGTGGTGATGGGGATCGGCAGGCCGCCCTGCACGGTCACGCCGCGCGAGAAGCCCAGCAGCTTGATGGCGATCTGGCCCTGGTCGTGGTACATGGTCACGATGGCCTGGTACTCGCCCGCCTGGGCCTTCAGGAAGATGGTGTCGGCCGGGAAGGGTCCGTGGAACGGATCGGGCGTGGGCCAGTCGCGGGCCTGCAGCGTGCGCACGGCCGGCGCGATGATGTCGATCTCCTCGCGCCCGCAGGTGCCGCCATCGCCGTTGTGTGGGTTGAAGCCCGCAATCGCCACCTTGGGGGCCGCCATGCCGCTGGCCAGCAGCGCGCGGTAGATCAGCTCGGCCGCCTGCGCGATGCGCTCCTGGCTCAGATAGCCGGCCACGTCCCTGAGCGGCACATGCGACGAAATGCGCGAGGTCCACAGATCGCCCAGCGTATTGAATTCGCAAAAATAGCCGGTCACGCCCAGGTGCTCGGCAAAGTGGTGCAGCTCGTCCTCATGGCGCAGGCCGCCCAGCTTCATGGCCTGCTTGTTGAGCGGCGCAAAGCAGATGGCGTCGATCTGGCCGGCCTGGGCCGCGTCCATGCACCGGTCCAGCACCTGCAGCACCGAGCGCCCGCCTGCGGCTTCGGCACGGCCCTGGTGCACGGCATCGGGGGCCACCGTGTCCAGGGCCAGGAAGGCGGGCAGGGCGGTATCGGTGCGGCCCCTTGCATGGGCCATGCTGGCGATGGGTGTGGTGGGCACCTGCAGGCCCGCGATGCGCTGGCCCTGCTGCCACAGCCAGGGGTCGCCGGCCAGCACGATGTTGGCCTTTTGCATGGCCTCGGGCCGCGCCAGCAGGCGTGCGATCAGTTCGGCGCCTATGCCGGCGGGATCGCCCAGGGTCAGGGCGACGACGGGAAGTTCGGATGCGGGCATGTGCGGCTCAGTCGATCTTGATGTGGTTCTTGCGGATGATTTCGCCGAAGCGCTGGTACTCGGCCGTGTGGAAAGCGATGAACTCCGCCTGGCCCATGGGCTGCAGCTCGGCGCCCACGGCCTCCAGGCGCGTGCGCGTCTCGGGCATGGCCAGCACCTTGTTGACCTCGTCGTGCACCCGGGCCTGCACGGCGCGGGGTGTGGCCGCTGGCATGTAGATGCCGTACCAGGCGCCTATCTCCACGCCGGGCAGGCCGGCCTCGGCCAGCGTGGGAACCTGGGGCAGCTGGGCGTTGCGCCGGGCCGATGTCACGCCCAGGGCGCGCAGCTTGCCGGCCTTGATCTGGCCGATCACCGAAGGCATGGTGTCAAAGCTCATCTGCACCTGGCCGCTGACCAGATCCACCAGGGCGGCGGCGCTGCCCTTGTAGGGCACGTGGGTCAGTTCAATGCCGGCCGCGTCCTTGAACATCTCGGCCGCGATGTGCTGGGTGCTGCCCGTGCCGCTGCTGGCGAAGTTGATCCTGCCGGGCTCCTTGCGGGCCAGGGCGACCAGTTCCTGCACCGAGTTCGCGGGCAGGTTGTTGCCCACCACCAGCACATTGGGCACTGCGCCCACATAGGCCACGGGCACCAGGTCGCGGTTGCTGTCGTAGCCCAGCTTGAGCAGGTGCGGGGCAATGGCATGGGCCGTGACCACGCCCATCACCATGGTGTGCCCGTCCGTGGACTTGGCCGTCATGTCCACGGCCAGGGTGTTGGAGACGCCGGGGCGGTTTTCCACGATCACCGGCTGGCGCAGCAGCGGCGCCAGCCGGTCGGCAACGGCGCGTGCCATGGCATCCGTGCCGCCGCCCGGGGCCGAGCCCACAAGCATGCGCACGGGCCGCGTGGGCCAGTCCGGCGGGGTTTGGGCCAGGGCGATGGCGGGCAGCAGGGCAGCTGCGGCCAGCAGCAGGGGGCGGCGTTGCATGTCTTGTCTCCGGTGCTTTTGTTGTGGACCCATGCTAGGCAGGCAATTGATTGCCGTAAACTGAAAGTTGCTGATGAATCAATAACCTTGGGTAATCAATTCGCGGGATATTCCTATGGGCTCCATCGACCGCAGGGACAGCACGCCGCAACTGCTCAACCGCCTGCGCATGCGGCAGGTGGCACTGATGCTGGCCATCGACCAGAAGGGCACGCTGCGCGGCGCCGCAGCCGAGCTGGGGCTGAGCCAGCCGGCCGCCACCAAGATGCTGCATGAGCTGGAAAGCGCGCTGGGCCTGCCCCTGTTCGACCGCGTGGGGCGCGGTCTGCAACTGAATGCCGCCGGCGAGCGCGTAACAGGCTACTTCCGCCATCTGCGCGGCGGCATGGAGGCGCTGAACCGCGAGCTGCAGGAACTGCGCGAGGGCTGTGCGGGGCGGCTGGCCGTGGGCAGCATCATGGCGGCCTCGCCGGGGCGGCTGACACAGGCGCTGCTGGCGCTCAAGCGCCAGTGGCCGCTGCTGTCCATCGAGGTGGCCGTGGACACCAGCGACCGGCTGCTGGCGCAGTTGCAGGACGGCGTGCTGGAGGTGGTGGTGGGCCGGCAGACCGGGCAGGCCGATCCCGCCCATCTGTTCCGCACGATTGATGACGAGGCCCTGTCCATCATCGTGGGCTGCAGCCATCCGCTGGCGCGTGCCCGCAGCCTGGGCTTTGCGCAGCTGCAGGCCCATGGCTGGGTGCTGCAGCCGCCCGGCAGTCCCATGCGCGCACTGATCGACCAGGAATTCCAGGCCCACGGCCTGCCGCTGCCGCGCGGCCTGATCGAGACGGGCTCCATCCTCACCACCATGAACCTGGTGCGCAACTCCGACCTGATCGCCGTGATTCCGCAGGCCGTGGCCCGGGACAGCGCCGCGCACGGCATGGTCCGCATCCTGCCCTATCGCATGCGCCGCAACCTGCAGGCCTACGGCAGCCTGGTGCGACGCGACCGGCCGCTGAGCCAGGCGGCCGCCAGCTTTCTGGCGCTGTTGCACGGGCAGGAGCCGCCGCCGGCATCCGTGCCCTAGCCGATGTACCGCGCCAGATGCGGGCTCACCCGCTTGCAGTAGCTCTTGCAGACGCGGCGCAGCACCTGGGCCGTGTCGGTGACGCCGGGCGACGGGCTCTTGGGGTACCAGGTGGTGATGCGAAAGGAGGGCGGCGTGGGCAGCTCCAGCTCCACCAGCTCACCGCTTTCGAGCTGCGGCGCCACCAGCATGCCGTGCATGATGGCGACGCCCAGGCCCTCGCGCACCAGCGAGACCAGGGCCGCCAGCGAGGGCGATCCCGAGATGCGCAGGTCGCTGGAGACCATGCCGTTTTGCACGGCCAGCTGCTGTGCCATGGCCACGGCCTGCTCATAGGGGCCGGTGCCGCGCATCTGGGTCAGCAATTGCTTGCCCAGCGCCTTGTGCAGACCATCCTTCCTGGGCACCAGGCCCCGCCTGGCAATCCAGTGCACGGGCACTTCCAGCAGGTTCTCGACCACGGCGAACTGGGGGTCCACGCCGCTGCCGGTGCGCACGATCAGGTCCAGGTCGCGCCGCATCATCTGCTCCGACAGGTGGGTGCTCAGATCGACGGTCAGGTCCAGCTCGATGTGCGGCAGGCTGGCGCCCATCGCCTTGACGAATTCGGGCAGGAAGGTGTGTACCGCCGTCTCCAGCACGCCGACCCGCAGGCGGCAGCCGATGGCGTCGTCGGACCTGGCGGCACGCTCCAGGGTGCGTGTGGCTTCGATGACGGCTTCCGCATGCCGCAGCAAGCGGGCGCCGGCATCGGTGATCTGCAGCGTCTTGCGGTCCCAGTGGAACAGGGTCACGCCCAGGTCCGACTCCAGCCCGCGTATGCGCATGGAGACCGCGCCGGGGCTGGCATGCACCAGTTCGGCCACGCGGCGCACGCTGCCGATGCGTGCCAGCAGCACAAAGGTTTCCAGAAAGCGGATGTTCATGGGGGTCTGCGCGGGCTGAGGTGGCTGTTCAGTTTTTCTGGGAGAGGCTGCGCACAATTCCTGAGTGGACCGGTGGCCTGCTGCTTTTTACATTGGGGGGCATCTCCATTCAATAGAGGCTCCCCCATGACGCATTGGACCCATCCGACCGAATTCCGACAGGAGGTGCGCGCCGGACGCTTTCGCGGGCAGACGGCCGGGCAGTGCCCCGGCTACACCCAGGGCAACCTGGCGATACTGCCGCGCGAGTGCAGCGAGGAGTTCCTGCGCTTTGCCCGGCTGAATCCCAAGTCCTGCCCGCTGATCGGCGTGACCGAGCCCGGCAGCAGCCGCGTGCCCGAGCTCGGCGATATCGATCTGAAGACCGACCTGCCCTCGTACTGGGTGTTTCGCGATGGTCACAGGGCCGAGCAGGTGAATGACCTCACGGACCTGTGGCGCGACGACCTGGTGGGCTTCGTCATCGGCTGCTCCTATTCCTTCGAGGACGCGCTGCGCGATGCGGGCGTGCCCGTGCGCCATATCGACGAGGGCCGGGGCGCTCCCATGTTCATCACCGACATTGCCAACGGCCAGGCGGGCCGGTTCGGTGGCCGGATGGTGGTCAGCATGCGGCCCATGACGGCCGCCCAGGCCATCCGTGCGATCCAGGTGACTTCGCGCTTTCCCAGCGTGCATGGGGCGCCCGTGCACCTGGGCGACCCCGCGCAGATCGGCATTGCCGATATCGAGCGGCCGGACTTCGGCGAGCCCATGGCGCTCAAACCCGGGGAGATCCCCGTGTTCTGGGCCTGCGGCGTGACGCCTCAGCAGGCCATCCGCTCGGCGGCCCTGCCATTCGCCATCACGCACGAGCCGGGCCACATGCTGGTGACGGAGTTGCGCAACAGCCATCTGGCCGCGTTCTGACGGCCTGCCTGCCTGGCTTGGGGCCCGCTTCGGCGGGCCTTTTTCTTTGCGTCGCCGGCCGGCAAGGGGCTGCACCTGTTCAGTTTTCGTGAACAGAGGGGGCGAAAACTTCTCGATGGACGCGGTCCAGGGGCACTTTTAGATTGGACGCCAGTGGTGGGCACCGGCGGAGGGCCGTGCTCCAGGCCACGGTTTCCCTGACTTCAACTTCGAGACAAACGGGTTCCGACACCATGCAAGAACGCTCCACTCCCCATGACAGGCGCTGGCAGTTCTGGATAGACCGCGGCGGCACTTTCACCGACATCGTGGGCAAGCGGCCCAATGGCAGCCTGGCCACGCACAAGCTGCTGTCGGAAAACCCCGAGCAGTACCGTGATGCGGCCGTGGCCGGCATCCGCCACCTGCTGGGCCTCAAGCCCGGCGAGCCGGTCACGCCGGACCTTGTGGAGTGCGTGAAGATGGGCACCACGGTGGCCACCAATGCGCTGCTGGAGCGCAAGGGCGAGCCCACGCTGCTGGTGACCACGCGGGGCTTTCGTGATGCGCTGCGCATTGCCTACCAGAACCGCCCGCGCCTGTTCGACCGGCATATCCAGCTGCCCGAGCTGCTGTACAGCGAGGTGGTGGAGGCGCTTGAGCGCGTCGATGCCCATGGGCAAGTGCAGCAGGAACTGGACGTGCTGCACCTGCACACCGCGCTGCTGCAGGCCCATGCCCGGGGCCTGCGCAGCGTGGCCATCGTCTTCATGCATGGCTACCGCTACATGCGGCACGAGCAGATTGCGGCGCGCATTGCGCGGCAGGCGGGATTCACGCAGATCAGCACCTCGCACGAGACCAGCCCCCTGATGAAGTTCGTGAGCCGGGGCGACACCACGGTGGTCGATGCCTACCTCTCGCCCATCTTGCGCCGCTATGTACAGCAGGTGGCTGGCGAGATGCCGGGCGTGCGGCTGTTTCTCATGCAGTCCTCCGGCGGGCTGGCCGATGCGGGCAGCTTCCAGGGCAAGGATGCCATCCTGAGCGGTCCGGCCGGCGGCATCGTGGGCATGGCCCGCACGGCGGGGCTGGCCGGGCACGACAAGGTCATCGGCTTCGACATGGGAGGCACCTCCACCGATGTCAGCCACTACGCTGGCGCCTTCGAGCGCGAGTTCGAGACCCAGGTGGCCGGTGTGCGCATGCGCGCGCCGATGATGAGCATCCACACGGTGGCCGCCGGTGGCGGCTCGGTACTGGCCTATGACGGCTCGCGCTTTCGCGTGGGACCGGAGAGCGCGGGTGCCAACCCCGGCCCCGTGAGCTACCGCCGTGGCGGGCCCCTGGCCGTGACCGATGCGAACGTGATGGTGGGCAAGGTCCAGCCCCGCTACTTCCCCAGCGTGTTCGGCCCGGCCGCCAACGAGCGGCTCGATGGCGAGGCCGTGCGGGCGCGCTTCGATGAACTGGCGGTGCAGACTGGGCGCAGGCCCGAGGAAGTGGCCGAAGGCTTCATCCGCATCGCCGTGCAGCAGATGGCCAACGCCATCAAGAAGATCAGCGTGGCGCGCGGCTATGACGTGACGCGCTACACGCTGCAGTGCTTTGGCGGCGCGGGCGGCCAGCATGCCTGCCTGGTGGCCGATGCCCTGGGCATGACCCGTGTGTTCGTGCATCCGCTGGCCGGCGTGCTCAGCGCCTACGGCATGGGCCTGGCGGACCAGACCGTCATCCGTGAACAGGCGATGGAGGTGGCGCTGTCTGCGGCGGCCTTGCCGCTGATCGCAGAATCGCTGGATTCGCTGGGCGACGCGGCCAAGGCCGAGCTTGAGCGCCAGCAGGTCGGCGCCAGCCCCGTGCAGGTACGCTACAACGTGCATGTGCGCTATGAGGGCACGGATTCCGCCCTGGCCGTGCCCTTCGGCGGGCTGGACGACATCCAGTCGGCCTTCGAGTCGGCCTATCGCCAGCGGTTCGCCTTCCTGATGGCGGGCAAGGGCCTGGTGGTGGAAGCCGTTTCCGTCGAAGCCGTGATTGCGGGCGATGCGCCCAGCGAGCCGGTGCTGCAGGAGCATCCGCCGCGCGAGCATCCGCGCCGCGAAACCGTGCGCATGTACTCCGACGGTGCCTGGCATGACGCGGCCCTGGTGGTGCGCGAGGACCTGCGGCCCGGCGACGCCATTCCCGGCCCGGCCATCATCGCCGAGCGCAATGCCACCACGGTGGTCGAGCCCGGCTGGCTGGCGCGGCTCACGGCGCTGGACCATCTGGTGCTGGACCGCGTGGTCGCGCGCAAGGCCGAGTACGCGGCCGGCACCTCGGTGGACCCGGTGCTGCTGGAGGTCTTCAACAACCTGTTCATGAACATCGCCGAGCAGATGGGCCTGCAGCTGCAGAACACGGCCTACTCGGTGAACATCAAGGAACGGCTGGACTTCAGCTGCGCGCTGTTCGACGCCGAGGGCCACCTCATCGCCAATGCGCCGCACATGCCCGTGCACCTGGGCTCCATGGGCGAGAGCATTCAGACGGTGATCCGCAAGAACGCCGGGCGCATGGCCCAGGGCGATGTCTATGTGCTCAACGACCCCTACCAGGGCGGCACCCACCTGCCCGACATCACGGTCATCACGCCCGTGTACGTGGCCGACGAGGCCTCCCCCACCTTCTACGTGGGCAGCCGGGGCCACCATGCCGACGTGGGCGGCATCACGCCCGGTTCCATGCCGCCGTTTTCCACGCGCATCGAGGAAGAGGGCGTGCAGATCGACAACTTCAAGCTGGTCGATCGCGGCGTGCTGCGCGGCCAGGAGATGGTCGAGCTGCTGCAAAGCGGCGAGTACCCGAGCCGCAACCCGCACCAGAACCTGGCCGACCTGAAGGCCCAGATCGCGGCCAATGAAAAAGGCGTGCAGGAGCTGCGCAAGATGGTGGCCCAGTTCGGCCTGCCCGTGGTGCAGGCCTATATGGGCCATGTGCAGGACAACGCCGAGGAGTCGGTGCGCCGCGTCATCACGCGGCTCAGGAACGGGCAGTTCACGCTGCCGCTGGACAACGGCGCGCAGATCCGCGTGGCCGTCACCGTGGATACGGCGGGCCGCAGCGCGGTCATCGACTTCTCGGGCACCAGCGCCCAGCAGACCAACAACTTCAATGCGCCGCGCGCCGTGTGCATGGCGGCCGTGCTGTACGTGTTCCGCACGCTGGTGGACGACGACATTCCGCTCAACGCGGGCTGCCTCAAGCCTCTGAAGGTCATCATTCCCCAGGGCTGCATGCTCAACCCCAATGCACCGGCCTCGGTGGTGGCGGGCAATGTGGAGACCTCCACCTGCATCACCAATGCGCTGTTCGGCGCGCTGGGCGTGATGGCGGGCAGCCAGCCCACCATGAACAACTTCACCTTCGGCAATGCGCACCACCAGTACTACGAAACCATTGCCGGCGGCAGCGGCGCGGGCGCGTTGCTGGACGCCGAGGGCCGGGTGGAGCGCGGGTTCAACGGCACCAGCGTCGTCCAGACGCACATGACCAATTCGCGCCTGACAGATCCGGAGGTGCTGGAGTTCCGCTTCCCCGTCATGCTGGACAGCTATGCCATCCGCGAAGGCTCGGGCGGCAGCGGGCGCTGGCATGGGGGCAGCGGCGGTGTGCGGCGCGTGCGCTTCCTGGAAGCCATGACGGCCAGCATTCTGTCCAACGGACGCCTGAACCCGGCCTTCGGCATGGCGGGCGGCCAGCCGGGGCAGCCGGGCATCAACCGTGTGCTGCGCGCCGATGGCCAGGTCGAGGCGCTGGAGCACATCGGTGCCGTGCAGATGCAGCCCGGCGATGTGTTCGAGGTCTGCACGCCGGGGGGCGGCGGCTACGGAACGGCGACCTGACACGCCGCCTGCAGGGGTCTGTCCGGGTGGTAGATGAGGGCCGCCCGGCCAGGCCTGGTTCATCACCGATGCAATGCCATTGAGGGCAAGACGCTTCTCCATACCGAAGCGCAAGGAGACTGAAAAATGACAAGCCTTGAAAATGCCAAGCCCCTGGCTGGCGAACAGTCGCAGGGCAGCTGGCTGGGCCAGCTCGAACCCCGGGAAAAACGCGCGCTGACGGCCTCGTTCGGCGGCTACGCGGTCGATTCCTTCGACTACTACACGCTGCCCCTGGTCACGCCGATCCTGCTGTCGCTGTGGGGCATGAGCAAGACCGAGGTCGGCCTGATCGGCACCTCGACCCTGGTGGCCTCGGCCGTCGGCGGCTGGATGGCCGGCATCCTGGCGGACCGCTACGGGCGTGTGCGCGTGCTGCAGTGGACCATCCTCGTGTTCGCCCTTTTCACGTTCGCCTGCGGCCTCGCGCAGACGCCGGGCCAGTTGCTGCTGGCCCGCACGCTGCAGGGGCTGGGCTTTGGCGGCGAATGGGCCGTGGGCTCGGTGCTGATCGCGGAAACCATACGGCCGGCTTTCCGTGGCAAGGCGGTGGGGCTGGTGCAAAGCAGCTGGGCCATAGGCTGGGGGGCGGCCGTGCTGGTGTCCATGGCGCTGTTCTCGTTTCTGCCGCCCGAGATCTCATGGCGGGCCATGTTCCTGCTGGGCCTGCTGCCGGCCTTGCTGATCCTGTTCATCCGCCGTTCCGTCAAGGACCCCGAGGTCTACTTGAAGACCCGCGCCGCCGTGGGCCGGGGAGAGCGCAGCGGGCACTTCCTGGACATCTTCAAGGGCGGCATGCTCAAGACCACGGTGCTGGCCAGCCTGATGTTCACCGGCATGCAGGGCGGCTACTACGCCATTGCCGTATGGCTGCCCACCTTCCTGAAGAACGAACGCCACCTGACGGTGCTGGGCTCGGGCGGCTACCAGTTCATGTTCATCTTTGGCGCCTTTGCCGGCTACCTGTGCGGTGCCTACGCTTCCGACCGGCTGGGCCGGCGCCTGGCCTTCACGCTGTTCGCCATCGGCGCCGGCAGCCTGGCCTATGCCTATACGCTGCTGCCCATCACCGATGCCTGGATGCTGGTGCTGGGCTTTCCGCTGGGCTTTTTCATGTCGGGCATCTTCAGCGGCGCCGGAGCCTTCCTGGCCGAGCTGTTCCCCAACGAACTGCGCGGCTCCGGCCAGGGCTTTTGCTACAACTTCGGCCGCGGCATCGGGGCCACCTTCCCCGCGCTGGTGGGCGTGTTCAGCGACCGGCTGGGCCTGTCGCTGGGCACGGCCATCGGCATCTGCGCCACGGCCGGCTACGTGATGGTGGTGATGTTCGCCATGTGCCTGCCGGAGACGCGAGGCCGGGATCTGGCCGCGCAGTGAAGCGCAGGCCAGACCGGCCACGGCACGCTCAGTAGCTGCCCATGTAGTCGCGCTTGCCGACCTCGACACCGTTGTGGCGCAGCAGGGCATAGGCGGTGGTCACATGGAAGAAGAACTGCGGCAGGCCGTAGTGCAGCAGGTAGGCGCTGGCGCTCAGCTTCTTTTCCTTGGGCGTGCCGGGGCGCAGCACGATCTCGCGGGACTCGCTTTGCGCGAACTGCTCGGGCGCGAACGAGCCCACATGGTCCAGCGCCTTGGTGATCAGCGCCTGCAGGTCGGCAAAGCTGGTCTGCGTGTCGGGCCACGAAGGCACCTCGGCGCCGGCCAGGCGCGAGGCGATGCCCTTGGCGAAGTCCGCAGCAATCTGCACCTGGCGCACCAGCGGGAACATGTCGGGGAACAGGCGGGCCTGCAGCAGGGCGTCGGGATCGATGTTCTTCTGCGCGGCGTGTTCCTCGGCCTTTTTGAGCACGTCGGACAGGGCTTTCAGCATCTGCTGCAGGACGGGAATGGAGGCGGTGTACAGGGGGCTGGTCATTGCGGGCTCGCTAAGGATTGTGAATGGCTGGCAATCGCATGCATCTGCATCCATCGCCAGCCGGCACAGGCTAACAGCAACTGCTTTCACTTGCCGCCTGCGCTAGCATGCGCGCCATGCAAATCCCTGAAGCCGCTCCCTCGTTCGCAGGCCTTGGCCAGGCCGGATTCGGCGCCGCCATCTTCGACATGGACGGCCTGCTCATAGACTCCGAGCCCTTCTGGAAGCGTGCCGAACGCGAGTCCTTTGCCGAGGTCGGCATCGACATCACGGCCGAGATGTCCCGCGTGACGGCGCCCATGACCACGGCGCAGGTTGCCGCGCACTGGTACGCCCACCGGCCCTGGCAGGGGCCCAGCCAGCGCGAGCTGGAGAGCCGCGTGGTCGCGCGCGTGGCGGCCCTGGTCAGCGCGCATGGACAGGCCCTGCCCGGCGTGCGCGAAACACTGAGCGCCTGCCGCGCCCTGGGCTGGCGCGTGGCGCTGGCCTCGAACTCTCCTTTGTCTTTGTGCCACCACACCCTGGATGCGCTGGGCCTGCGGCCGGCGTTCGACGCCATCGTCTCGGCCGAGCAGGTGGTGCGCGGCAAGCCCGCACCCGACATCTACCACTTCGCGGCGCAACGCCTGGGCGTGCCGGCCGGGCGCTGCCTGGTGTTCGAGGACTCCGTCTCGGGGACGCATGCGGCGCGGCAGGCCGGCATGACCGTCATCGCCGTGCCGTCCGAGGACCAGTGCTTCGACGGGGCGCAGCCTGCGCCGCACTGGGTGGTGCCCACGCTGGTGGCGCTGCATGGGGCAGCGGGTCGGTAAGGCATCCGCAGCACCCGCATCGCATGGCGCGTGCCGGTCGCAAAGGCGTTGATGAGAACCATTCTCAGTACAATCGCCGCCCGTGCCGTTCTTCTTCGTCCTGTCCGTTTCCCATGCTGGCGTGCCTGCCCGCGTCCAGACCGCCGTGCCGGGAGGCTGCCCGTGAGCGCGCGCGTGCCTGGCGCGGACGATGATGCCGCCCCCTCCCTGCTGGCTCGCGTGTATGCGCGCTGGCACCAGCCTCTGCGCCGCCTGCTGGGCCGGCAGATGCGCAACCGCGAGGATGCCGAGGATGCGGTGCAGGAGGTCTTCGTGCGCTATGCGGCCTCGGGCAAGGCCCTGCCGCCCGAGGAGCAGGAACCCTATCTGCGCGTGATCGCCCGCCATGTCTCGCACGATGCCTGGCGCCGCTCGGCGGGCGCGCCGGGGCGCGAATCGGTCTCGCTGGATGAACACATGGAGCTGGCGCAGCAACTGCCGGCCGGCGAAGGCTCGGACCCCCTGCAGGCGGCGCACCACCGCGAGCGCCTGGGCCGGCTGGAGCAAGCCATGGCCGAGCTGCCCGAGCGCCGCCGAGAGGCCTTCGTTCTGCACAGCATCGACGGTCTCACGCAGACCGAGGTGGCGCAGCGCATGGGCATCTCGCGCCGCATGGTGCACAACCATGTGACGCTGGCCATGGCCTATTGCGAACTGCGCGTGCAGTACGGCAGCGCCGAAGAAATGCGCCTGATGCAGAGCCTGCTGGCGCAGGCCGCGACGGACGGGGAGGGCCGGGAATGACGCTGACCCCGCAACGCCTGCAATTGCACGCCCGCGCCGCCGACTACTTCGCCCGCCGCCGCGAAGCCGACTGGACCGGCGCCGACGAGCGCGAACTCGACGCCTGGCTGGCCGCCGACCCGCAGCACCGCAGCATCTTCGAGAGCCTGGGGCGCACGGTGCTGGACCTGCAGCAGTTGCCCAGGCCGGCGCTGGCCTGCGACGCGGCTGCTGCACCGCAAGCCAGGGCGAGCGGGCCGCGTGCGCAGACACAGGCCCACTTGCCCGCGCCGGCACGTCAGCGCACACGCCGCGGCCTGATGCCTGCGTTGCTGTCGGTGGCTCTGGTCACGACGCTGGCCGTGGGCGGGGGCTGGTATGCCTGGGACAACCACGCAAGCCATGTGATCGAGATGGCCACCGGCCCCGGCGAGGTGCGCGAGGCCGAACTGCCCGATGGCACGCGGGTCACGCTGAATTTTTCCTCCAGGCTGCAGGTGCGCTACTACCCGCGCCGCCGCGAAACGGTGCTGGACCAGGGCGAGGCCTTCTTCCAGGTCGCTGCCGACCGCTCGCGGCCCTTCACCGTGGACAGCGGCGCCAGCCAGGTCCGGGTGGTGGGCACGGCCTTCAATGTGCGCGCCGGGCCGCCCGCGCTGGTGGTGAAGGTGCTGGAGGGCAAGGTGGAACTGCGTCCCGACCGCCATGCTGCGGACGGCAGGCGCCTGCTGCTGGGCGCGGGTGCCGGCATGTCCGTCGATGCCCGCGACGGCACGCAGCATCCGCTGGCGGCCGGCGCGGACACGGTGGGCGACTGGCGCAGCGGCCAGATGGTGTTCCAGCAGGCAACGCTGGCCGAGGTCGCCGCCGATCTGTCGCGCTATCTGGGCCAGCCCGTACGGGTGGATGGCGATGCGCGGCTGGCCGCGCTGTCCGTGTCCGGCGTGGCGCTGACCGGCAAGCCCGAGGTGTTTCTGCGCTCGCTGCCGCACTTGTTGCCGGTGCGTGTGCAGGCCGAAGCGCAAGGCGGCTGGCGAATCTCGGCGCATTGAGTGTCTTGTCTGTTTGTAAATTAATGTAAACAACTCGCTTTCTCGGTTCGGCCACGTTCCCACTTTGGCGCGGTAGCGGGTTTTACCTTCATGGAGGCCGGGTTTCTCGCGCCTCCATGGTTGCCAGCCAGGCCGCTGCCCAGTGCACAGCTCAGCCAACAACCGCGACGGCCGCGCACGCGCGTGGCGGGTGGAACGCTCAACTGTCTGCCTGCCACCCACCGCGCACACCGCGACAGCGGGCAATGGACACAGTGCAGCAGGAGCAGGGATGCAAGCAGGAAAAGAACACGGCAGCGCCGCCATGGGCGCGGGCATTTGGGGAGGAGAGTTTCAGCACAGGGGCAGGCCATGGCGGCGGGCAAGGATGCCGTCGCTGGTGGCCGCAGCCCTGGTCGCGCTGGCGCAGCCGGCGGTGCAGGCGCAGCAGCCATCGTCCGTGCAGGCGGGGCAGGCGGGCCAGGCAGGGGAGCTGGCCTTCAGCATCGCGCCCCAGCCGCTGGCCGGCGCGCTGCGCCAGTTCACGCAGCAGGCCCAGCACCAGGTGCTGTTCGATCCGCAGATCGTTGCAGGCCGCACTTCACCGGCCTTGCAGGGCCGCTTCACGCCGCGCCAGGCGCTGGACCGGCTGCTGGCCGGCACTGGCGTGACCGTGATCGACGCCGTGCCGGGCGCCTACACGCTGAAGGCACCCGCCAGGGAGCCGTCGCCGGCAGCCGATGCTGCGCTGGGCACGGTGCTGGTCACGGTGCTGGTCACGGCCCAGGCACACGCTGGCGATACCACGGAGGGTTCGGGCTCCTATGCGGCCTCGCGCGTGTCGCTGGGCAAGGGGCAAAGCGTGCGCGAGACGCCGCAGTCCATCTCCGTGGTCACGCGCCAGCGCATCGAGGACCAGGGCCTGGTCTCCGTGGGCGACGTGATGCAGCAGACCACGGGCGTGACGGTGGACTACGCGGGCTCGGGTGGCCTGGGCGGCACGGCCAACAGCTTCTACGCGCGGGGCTTCCAGATCAGCAATGTCCAGATCGACGGAGCGGCGGTGGATGCCTTCAGCCAGGGCACCTTCGACCCCAACATGGCCATGTACGACAGCGTGCAGGTGATCCGCGGCGCGGACGGCCTGTACAGCGGCAATGGCGAGCCCGGCGGCTCCATCAACCTGGTGAGAAAGCGCCCCACGATGCAGCCCCAGGTGCTGGCCTCGGCCTCGGTGGGGAGCTGGAACCAGCGCCGTGCAGAACTTGATGTGGCGGGCCCCCTGGCTGCCGATGGCCGGGTGCGCGGCCGCGCCGTGCTGGCGCACAGCGACCGCGAGTTCTTCTATGACTACGCCGATGCGCGCAACACCTTGCTCTACGGCATCGTGGAAGCCGATCTCACGCCTGCGACCAAGCTGACCCTGGGCGGCAGCTACGACAAGTCGGCCAGCCTGCCTTGGCGCGGTGGCCTGCCGCGCGCGGCCAATGGCGACGATCTGCACCTGCCGCGCCATACGGCACTCATGGCGGGCTGGGGCCATTACGACAGGACCAACAAGGAGCTGTTCGCCCAGCTGGAACAGAAGCTGGAGGGCGACTGGCGCGTCCGCGCCCATGCCAACTATGTCAAGGTGGACAGCGACAGCCGGTTGGCCGACGTCACCGGCGCGGTCGATCCGACGACGGGCCTGGGAGCCACGCTCAACGGCTTCTCCAACGACTTCTATTCCACCAAGAAGGCGCTGGATGCCAACGTCAGCGGAACGTTCTCCCTGCTGGGGCGCAGGCACCGGCTGCTGCTGGGCGCGGACTGGGCCAAGATCCGTGACACGCAGGACACCTTTCTGTCCGAGGTGGACATGCCGGGGGGCATCAACGTGTTCGGCTTCGACCCGGGCGCCATTCCCCTGCCCAGCTTCGTCTGGAAGACGCGCAGCTTCGCGGGCTATGGCGCCACGCAGAAAGGCCTGTACGGCCGGCTCAACCTGAGCCTGACGGACCGCCTGACCGCCATCGTCGGCGCGCGCCGCGCCAGCTACGACACGCAGACGCCCTGGCTGCGCTTCGACCGGGCCGGCAATCTCACCAGCCGCATCGTGTCGTCCTATGGCGAGAGCGGCATCTTCACGCCCTACGGTGGCCTGGTCTACGACATCGACGACCGCTGGACTGCCTACGGCAGCGTCGCCGAGATCCACAAGTCCCAGGCCAGCAATCTGGGCGGGCCCTTGCCCGGCACGCCGCTGGACCCCATCAAGGGCCGCAATTTCGAGCTGGGCGCCAAGGGCGAGTTCAACGAAGGCCGGCTGATGGCCTCCATGGCCCTGTACCGCATAGAGCGCAATGGCGAGGCCGTGGCCGATCCCTCCTACCCCAACACCGACATCGGCGACGCGGGCCTGAACTGCTGCTGGCTGAGCAAGGGCAAGGTGGTCAGCCAGGGCGTGGAAGGCGAGATCTCGGGCGAGCTGGCGCGCGGCTGGCAGCTGTTTGCCGGCTACACCTTCAACCGCAACCACAACAAGACGCCGGGCATCGAAGGCATCTACCACTCCGTCACGCCCAAGCATCTGTTCAAGCTGTGGAGCACCTACCGCCTGCCGGGCGAGCTGTCGCAATGGACGATTGGCGGCGGGGCCAATATCCAGAGCGCGCATTTCGTGAGCGGCTCGGCCAATGCCTTCAATCCTGACACGGGCAAGTTCGATGGCGCGGCCGTGCCCTTCAAGTTCAGCCAGGGCGGCTATGCCGTGTGGAGTGCCAGCGTGCAGTACCGCATCAACCGCAACTGGCAGGCCGTGCTCAACCTGAACAACCTGTTCGACAAGGTCTACTACCGCACGGTGGGCACCAGCGGTGGCAACAACTGGTATGGCGAGCCACGCAATGTGATGCTGACGCTGCGCGGTAGCTTTTGAAGACCCCCTGAGACGCTGCGCGCCGGGGACGACACCCTCGGTGTGAGGCGGCTCTTCCTCGGTGTCTCTGGTTCTGGAGCGCGCCGGTTTGCGAAGGGGAGGGCATCAAGGCCTAATCCTTATAGAATGAGAATCTTTCTCATTCATGTGGCGCACGCCTGCACGTGCTGCCGCACCAGGAGCCTGTCTTGCCCGCCGCCCCCGCCGCTTTGCACCAAGAGGTCGATACGCTGTACCGCGTCCACCATGGCTGGCTCCAGGGCTGGCTGCGGCGGCGATTGGGCAATTCCACGGAGGCGGCCGATCTGGCGCAGGACACTTTCATGCGCCTGCTCACGCGCAGCGAGCCCATTGCCGCACGCGAGCCGCGTGCCTTTCTGACCACGGTGGCGCAGGGCGTGGTGGCCAATTTCATGCGGCGCAGGCAGATCGAAGAGGCGTACCTGGCCACGCTGGCGCATTTGCCCGAGCCGCAGGTGCCGGGCCCCGAGACGCGCGCCATCCTGCTGGAAACCCTGGTCGAGCTGGACCGCCGCCTGGACACGCTGGCACCCCCCGTGCGCCGTGCCTTCCTGCTGTCGCAGCTCGACGGCATGAAGCAGGCCGACATCGCGGCCGAGCTGCAGCTGTCGCTGGCCACCGTGCAGCGCCATATCGCCAAGGCGGCGCACTGCTGCTTCTTCGGCGGCTGAGCGCCAGCCCATGACCGAATTCCGCCACGCATCCACCGGCCTGCCCGTTTTTGAAGGCCCACCCGTTTCAGAAGCCGTGAGCCTGCAGGCCGTTCAATGGCTGGTGGCCCTGCAGGCCTGCGATGCCGGCGAGGACACGCAGGCCTCGTGGCGGCGCTGGCGTGCCGATCATCCCGACCATGAGCGCGCCTGGCGGCACATCGAGGCCTGCGGCCTGCACCTGCGCGATCTGCCCGCACCGCTGGCGCATGGGGCGCTGCAGCCGCGCCACAGCCGTGCGCGTGGTCGGCGCCAGGCCATGAGGCTGCTGGCCCTGGCTGCGTTCACGGGCAGCAGCGCCTGGTGGATACAACGCGGCGATTGGCGCGAATGGTCGGCCGACCACCGCACGGCCACCGGCGAGCGCCAGGCACTGACCCTGGCCGATGGCACGCGCATCCACCTCAACACGGCCAGCGCCATCGACGTGCGCTTTGACGCCAGCCAGCGCCTGCTGCGGCTGCAGGGCGGCGAGGTGCTGGTCACCACGGCCAGCGACCCGCATGCCCGCCCTTTTCTGGTTGAAACCGCGCAAGGGCGGCTGCGTGCGCTGGGCACGCGCTTTGCGGTGCGCCAGCGCGATGGCGCCAGCCATGTGGCCGTCTTTGAGGGGGCGGTCGAGGTGCGGCCGGCAGACGCCCCGCAGGCCGTGCGCATTCTGGCCGCGGGCGAGCAGGCCGGCTTTGACCGCCTTGCCGTGGACGCGCCCCAGCCCGCCGACGAACTGGCCGCCGCCTGGAGCACGGGCCTGCTGGCCGCGCGGGACATGCCGCTGACCGACTTCATTGCCGAGCTGGCGCGCCACCGCAGGGGCCGCCTGGCCTGCGATCCCGCGCTCGCCTCGCTGCGCGTCTCGGGCATGTATCCGCTGGACGATACCGACCGCGTGCTCGACATGCTGGTGCGCACCCAGCCCATTGAGCTCACCGGCTTTGGCCGCTACTGGCTGACCGTGCGCGCCCGGCAGAACCGGACATGAGCCAAGACAGGTTGGATGGTTGTCGTTGCGAATTGTTGCAATTTGATCGATGCCTGGACCCGTTGGCATGAGGTGTTTTCTTTTCTCGCGTGGCAAGTCCTGAAGAAGCCACTTTTCAGGGAAGAGATATTTCATGGTCCAACGACTTGCTCACACTGCGGCACCGGCCTTCCGGCGCCATGCGCTGGCACTGGCTGCCAGCACCACGCTGGCGCTGTGCGCCGTCAGCGCAGCCCTTGCGCCGCAAACCGCGCAGGCCCAGGCCCAGTCACCCTCCGAAGTGCGCAGCTACGCCATACCGGCAGGCCCGCTGGAAGGCGCGCTGGCCCGCTTCGCCCAGGAAAGCCGCGTCATGCTGTCGTACACGGCGGTCGACATCGCGGGCAGGCGCAGCGCGGGCCTGAGTGGAAACCATGCAGCGCCTGCGGCCCTGGATGCGCTGCTGGCCGGCACGGGGCTGGCCGCCCATGCGCAGCCCAATGGCGGCTATGCGCTGCGCCCCTTGCCCGAGGTGCGCACATCGCGCGGCCAGGCTGCCGCTGGGGCAGAGGCGGGCCTGCCGGCCGTCATGGTGACCGACACGCGCATCCGTGACGGCGTCACCGAAGGCTCGGACTCCTACACCAGCGGCACGGTCACGCTGGGCAAGACCGCGCAGGCGCTCAAGGACATTCCGCAATCGGTCAGCGTGCTCACGCGCCAGCGCATGGACGACCAGGGCATGACCAACCTGCCCGACGCCATCCACAACGCCACCGGCATGGTGGCCGTGCAGGGCGTGGGCGCGGGCCTGGCCATCAATTCGCGCGGCTTCGCCGTGGACTCGCTGCAGTACGACGGCCTGCCGTTCACGCGCAATACCTACAGCCTGGGCAACTGGGAGCAGGAGTCGCTGGTGTTCTATGACCGCGTGGAGATCCTGCGCGGCGCGGCCGGCCTGCTGCAGGGTGCGGGCAGCCCCGGCGGCGCGATCAACCTGGTGCGCAAGCGCCCGGGCCGCGAGCGCTCCGTGGTCTTCACGGGCAAGCTCGGCTCCCATGACCACTACGGCCTGCAGATGGATGCCAGCACGCCGCTCAATGCGGAAGGCACGCTGCGCGGCCGCGTGGTGCTGGACGGAGACTACAGCCACGGGTTCACCGAATACACGCGCGACCGCGTGCGCAACATCTACGCGGCGCTGGACTACGACATCAGCGCCAGCACCACGGTGGGCCTGGCCGTGGGACAGCGCCACAGCCGCTCGCGCCCCATGATCGTGGGCCTGCCGCGCTTTGCCGACGGCAGCGACATCGGCCTGCCGCGCTCCACCTACACAGGCGCCATGTGGAACCGCGCAGGCAATGACCAGAACATGCTGTTCGCCGACCTGGAACACCGCTTCAATGCGGACTGGCGCTTCAAGATGGTGGGCATGGCCATGAACGAGAAGAACACCAACGTGCACCAGCGCGCCGTGGGCCCCATCAAGCCCGATGGCAGTGGCATGAGCTACGGCGATTTCGGCGTGGACTTCAACAACCAGCAGCGCGGCCTGGACATGTCGCTGTCGGGCCGCTTCAAGGCGCTGGGCATGGAGCAGGAAGTGCTGCTGGGCGCCAACTACGCTGGCTACACCACCAGCGACCGCTTCGTGCGCGCCTGGACCGCGGGCGGCAACATCTTCGATATAGACCACAACCGCCCCTGGCAGGACATGGAAAGCATCGCCGCGCGTGGCGCGGATGTGCGCAGCAATTACGACATCACGCAAAAGGGCCTGTACGGCACCTGGCGTGTCAGGCCCACGCAGGCGCTCACGCTGATCGCCGGGGGGCGCCTGGGCTGGTATGACTTCGCCTACCGCGCGCAATCGGGCGATTCTTCCACCAGCAAGACCACGGGGCGTTTCATCCCCTACGCGGGTGCCGTCTATGCGCTCAACGACAACTGGTCGCTGTACAGCAGCTACTCCACCGTCTTCGAGCCGCAGACCGCGCGCACCGTGCAGGGCGACCTCATCAAGCCGGTGCAGGGTCGCAACTACGAGGCCGGCATCAAGGGCGAGATGGCCGACGGCCGCCTGAACATGGCATTGGCCGTGTTCCGCTACGAGCACAAAAACCGCGCCGTCAATGATTACGACAGCGGCTTTGCATGTGATGACTGGTACTGCTCGCGCTCCTCCGGCAAGGTGCGCAGCCAGGGTCTGGAGGCCGAGATCTCCGGCAAGGTCGCCACAGGCCTGGAACTGGCGGCCGGCTACACCTACAACACCACGCGCTACCTGTCCGACCCCGACTACCAGGGCCAGATCTTCAACACCTGGACGCCCCGGCACATGCTGCGCCTGTGGGGCAGCTACCGCCTGCCGGGCGAGCTGGGTCGCTGGACGGTGGGCACGGGCGTGAATGCGCAGACCGACACCCTCAGCTCCGACCGAGCCTTCCGCCTGGCAGGCTTTGCGCTGTGGAATGCACGCGTGGCCTACCAGGTCTCGCCCGAGCTGAGCGTGGCGCTCAACGTCAGCAACCTGCTGGACAAGCGCTACTACGTGCCTTCTTACAACACGGTGTCGGGCAACAACTACTACGGTGCGCCCAGGTCGCTGTTGCTGACGCTGCGCTACGCGCCGCGGATCTAGCGCGTGTTATGCGGCAGCGGCCGCCGCAACGCCAAACTCCTCGCTGTCCGCCTGGGCGCCGTCGTCGAACACCAGGCGGCGCTCGGGCCAGCGCATGGCGGCAAGCTTGAAGCGCTGCTGCGGGTCTTCGCCGGCCAGGCGGGCATTCCAGCGGCCGCCGACCGAGTAGTCCACGCAGAACACATTGCCGCGCCGGCCGTGCCAGGACAGCGGACCGGTCTGGCCGAACAGGTTCTCGGCCTGGGCGCCGTGGAAGGACGGGCCGCCCCGGTTCAGGCGCCGCCAGTAGTGGCCCACGACCACGGCCTGGGCATCCTCATATTCGTTCCACCAGGCCACGCGCTCGACGAAGCGCCACTTGCCGCCCGCGTAGAAGGGATTGCGGCATTCGCGCTCCACGCCCGAGGTCAGCACCTTCAGCGGATTGACCATGGCCTTGGCCAGTTCGCTCTCGCTGTGCGCGGGCAGGAAGGGCGGCAGCCAGTTGCGGTCTTCCAGGTCATGCGGCCATTGCTGGCGTTCGGCACGCATGCGCTCGGCCACCTTGTTGACCTGGGCCTGCTGGGCGGCCAGGGCCTCGTAGTGGTCGTAGGCGCTGCGTGCGCTGCCCAGCGGCAGCTCGCGCGCCATGGCGATCTGCTGCGGGCGCCAGGCCGCATGGACCACGCGCAGGTCCTCGCGCTCCATGGCAATGGGCAGGCGTTCCAGCAGGGCCAGGGTGTCAGGGATATCGCACAGCGGCATGCGCGCGAACGGCGCGTACTTGGGCGTATCGGAGGCCACGCGGCTGTCGAAGAACCAGCCGGAGCCGTCCTTGGCATCCTCGCGCAGCAGGTTGATTTCATGGTTGCCGAGCACGGCCAGCGCATGGCCCGACTCCAGCATGGGCACGACGCGGGCGAGCACGCCCGGGCTGTCGGGCCCCCGGTCGCAGAAGTCGCCGACGAAGACCAGGCGCCGACCCTGGGGATGGCGGCCCAGCGCGTCGTAGCCCAGGTGCCCCAGCAGCTGGTCCAGCGCCTCGGACTCTCCATGGATGTCGCCGACGATGTCGAGCGGACCGGGGGGCAAGGGCTGGACGAGGCTCATGGAGAAGAGGCGCGAAAGACGGCGAAGGCGTGGAAAAACGACATTATTTGCACAGACCCGCCGCGCCCGCCAGCCCCGTGTGCGACAGGGGTATGTCAGCGTCGTTGCAGGCGCACAAAGCTGTAGGGCAGCCCGTTGGCGGCCACATGGCGGCTGCGTGACGCTTCCTGCCACTCGGGGCCGAGCGTGGGGGCGAAGGCATCGCCTTCGTAGTCGCGCTCTATCTCGGTCACCTCGATGCTGTCGGCCAGCGGCAGGGCCTGGGCGTAGATCTGGGCACCGCCCATGACCCAGACGTCGGCCGATGCCTGGCGGCCCAGTTCCATGGCCTGCTCCAGGCTGGTGGCATGCAGCACGCCGGGGGCGGCCGGCTCGGGCGCCCAGTCCGCCTGTCGCGTGACCACGATGTTGGTGCGCCCGGGCAGCGGCCTGAAGCGGGCCGGCAGCGAGTCCCAGGTCTTGCGGCCCATGACCACGGCCGAGCCCTGGGTCAATTGCTTGAAGTGCGCCAGGTCCTCGGGCAGGTGCCAGGGCATGGCATTGTCCTTGCCGATGACGCCGTTGGCGGCGCGTGCGTAGATGAGATGGATGGCCATCGGGCGGGTCTTTCTGCAGCCTCAGACGGCCACGGGGGCCTTGATGGGCTCGTGGTGCTGGTAGCCGACGACCTCGAAGTCCTCGTACTCGTAGCCGAAGATGGAGTCGGGCCGGCGCTTGATCTGCAGCGTCGGGTAGGCGAAGGGCTGGCGGGCCAGCTGGGTCTCGACCTGGGTGAAGTGGTTGTTGTAGATATGGCAGTCGCCGCCGGTCCAGACGAAGTCGCCCACCTGCAGGTCGCATTGCTGGGCCAGCATGTGGGTCAGCAATGCGTAGCTGGCGATGTTGAAGGGAACACCCAGGAAGATGTCCGCGCTGCGCTGGTACAGCTGGCAACTGAGCTTGCCGTCGGCCACATAGAACTGGAAGAAGGCGTGGCAGGGCATGAGCGCCATCTGCGGCAGGTCGGCCACGTTCCAGGCGCTGACGATGATGCGGCGGCTGTCCGGGTTGCTCTTGAGCTGCTTGACCACTTCGGCGATCTGGTCGATGTGGCCGCCGTCCGGCGTGGGCCAGTTGCGCCATTGCACGCCGTACACCGGGCCCAGGTCGCCGTCCTCGCGTGCCCATTCGTTCCAGATGGTGCAGCCGCGCTCCTGCAGCCAGCGCACGTTGCTGTCGCCGCGCAGGAACCACAGCAGTTCCAGGATGATGGATTTGAGGTGCACCTTCTTGGTGGTGACCAGCGGAAAGCCTTCGGACAGATCGAAGCGCATCTGGTGCCCGAACACGCTGCGCGTACCCGTTCCGGTACGGTCGGTCTTGGACACGCCATGTTCGTAGACATGGCGCATGAAATCTTCGTACTGTGAGCGGGCAGGGCGGGGCGCGGCAGTCATGTTCATGACGGGGATTATCCCTTGATGAATACGGCGCCTTGTCCGACGGTATCCATGCCCCTCGAAACAAGGTTTGCAACCCCGGGTGCGAAAATGACTGCCGACGGGCGCCGGTGTCTTGCCTGGGCTTTCATACCGGCGCCATGGTTTTTTCGCATCCGCTTTGACAAGGAGCTTGCGCATGTCTTCCATGCTCTCCCCCTGGCAGGCCGGAATCGCACTGGGTGCCGCCATGCTGGCGCTGACAGCCTGTGATCCGCGCTCTCCCGCCGTTCCCACTCCGAAGGCCGTGCAGTCCGTGGCACTCGATGTGGCCGCGCCCGCGCCCGCATTGACGCTGAACTTTCCCGAGCGCACGCGCCTGCCGTCCACGGCCAAGGCTGGCGAGCCCGGCCTGGACAGCCTGGCCGAGTACCTGGGCAAGTACCCCTATGACGGCACCAATTACCTGGAGCAAGGCGTGCTGGCCGAGCGGCTCAAGGCGCTGCTGGGCACCAGCTACCCGACCCTGCTGAGCAATATGCGCACCGTGGGCCCGCTGACCAAGGAAGGCGATGTGTGGAGCATCGTCGGCCTGCGCCCCCACCAGGGCGGCGAGGAGATGGGCGCCATCGTGATCGATCCCGCGCGCAACGCACTGCGCGTGTGGCTGCTGACCGATGGCAAGCAGACCGACTTCTCCGACGCGGCCGGTGCCGACATCGCCTGGCCCAGCCAGGTGCAGAAGTCCTTTGCCGTGGTCGAGAGCAACAAGCCCGCTTCCTGATCTGCACCTGGCCGAGTTTGGCCGCACCTGACCGCGTTTGGATGCAAGAACGGGCAGCGCCGCGCTGCAGCACTGCCCGTTCCTGAAAAGCCGGCGCTGCCCGATCAGGCGCGCGCCAGGATGCAGCCGGGATTCATCAGGCCTTGAGGATCCAATGCCTGCTTGATGGCGCGCATCATGCCCAGCGCCACGGGTGACTGGTACTTCTGCAGCTTGTCCACCTTGAGCGCGCCCACGCCGTGCTCGGCAGAGAACGAGCCGCCGAATTCGGCCACGGCCTCGTAGACCAGGTGGTTGACCAGGTGCTCGCGCTCATTGAGGAAGGCCTTGGCGTCGCCGCCCACGGGCGCCTGCACGTTGTAGTGCAGGTTGCCGTCGCCCAGGTGGCCGAAGTTGACCAGTCGCACACCCGGGATCTCGCGCTGCAGCACGGCATCGGTGTGCTCGACGAAGGCGGGAATGCGCGATGCCGCAATGGAGATGTCGTGCTTGATGTTCAGGCCTTCCTCGGCCTGGGCCAGCGGAATGCTTTCGCGGATGTGCCACAGCTCATGGGCCTGCGACAGGCTTTCGGCCACCACGGCGTCGAGCACGCAGCCGTCCTCGAAGGCCAGCTCCAGCAGCGCCTCGAAACGCTCGCGCGCATGCTGCTCGGACTCGCTGTCCGAGTTCTCGACCAGCACGTAATAGGGTGGCGCGCCGTCCAGGCCCGCAAAGGGCACGCGCAGCTGGGGCATGTGCTTGATCACCAGGGACAGCGCGAACTGGCCCATGACCTCGAAGCCCGTCAGGCCTGCGCCCAGGTGCTTGTGCGCCATGCCCAGCAGGCGCACGGCCGCTTCCATGGAGGGCACCGCTGCAAAGGCCGTGAGCTGGGCCGCAGGCTGGGGGAACAGCTTCATGGTGGCGGCGGTGATGATGCCCAGCGTGCCTTCGCTGCCGATGAACAGGTCGCGCAGGTCGTAGCCGGTGTTGTCCTTGCGCAGGCCCTTGAGGCCGTCCCAGACCTCGCCCTGCGGCGTGACCACTTCCAGGCCCAGGCACAGCTCGCGCGTGTTGCCGTAGCGCACCACCTGGGTGCCGCCCGCGTTCGTGCCCAGGTTGCCGCCAATGGTGCAGCTGCCTTCGGCGGCCAGCGACAGCGGGAACAGCAGGCCCTCTTTCTCGGCAAGCTCCTGCAGGCTTTGCAGGATGCAGCCGGCCTCGACGGTGAAGCTCAGGTTGTCTCGGTCGATGTGGCGCACGGCATTCAGGCGCGTGAGGCTGAGAACGACCTGCGTGCCGCTGTCGTCCGGCGTGGATCCGACCGACAGGCCGGTGTTGCCGCCCTGGGGAATGATGCTGGTGCCTGCGGCCGCGCATTCGCGCACCACGGCGGCCACCTCGGCCGTGCTGGCCGGGCGCACCACGGCCAGGGACTTGCCGCGCACGCGGCGGCGCCAGTCCTGTTCATAGGCGACGAGGTCGCCCTCGGTGAGGACATGGGCTTCGCCGACGATCTGGCGCAGGCGTTCAAGCAGTGCAGTCATGTTGCAACTTCTTTCAAAGACGTGAAGGCATGAAAACGGGGACTCAGCCGCCGGCCGCCTGGGCCGCGCGGCGCGCGCTGCGCTGGCGCCAGCGCACATGCAGGGCGCAGGCGGTGAACAGCATCAGGCACAGGAAAACTTCGAGCAGCGCCAGCCAGCGGCCGGGCGCCGGGTCGCTCCAGGCGCGCACCACGCCCTCGGTGAAATAGATCCACACCAGCAGGCTGACCCAGCGGTAGGTATACATGCGGTGCTTGAGCAGGCCGATCAGCGGAATCGCCAGCGGCAGGGCCTTGAGCACCAGCCAGGAGCCCCCTGGCCGCATGGGCGCCAGCCACAGTTCCCAGGCCAGGCTCAGCACGATCAGGCCCATGAGGCTGGAGACCGCCAGCCAGCGGGTGGCGGCGACATCGGCGCCGGGGCGAGAAATGGAATCAGTCATCGGGGTGGCATCATATCGGCCATGGTCTTGTCCTTTGAACATGTGATTGCTTGGATGGTCACGCGCGTTCCCGTTTCAGGCACGCGCGTTGCAGCGGAGATATGGCGATGAGCGGCGGCCCCGGGCAGGAGCCCACCGGTGGCCTGGAGGACGGTGCCGTTGCACTGCCCGCGCCCGAACAGGAGCGCAGCCTTTCGCTGATGGAGCGGCCCGAGCCGGTGGTGCCCCCATCCTGGCGCGAACGCCTGCGCTGCTTTCCCTGGCGCAATACCGCGCACACGCTGCGCGAACGCTTTCGCGAGGACCGGCTGGGCGTCACCGCCAGCAGCCTGACCTTCACCACGGTGCTGGCCCTGGTGCCGTTCTTCACGGTGGCGCTGGCGCTGTTCACGGCGTTTCCCATCTTCTCGCGCGTGCAGATCGTGCTGGAGCGCTGGCTGATCGACAGCCTGATTCCGGAGACCATTGCGCGCCAGGTGCTGGGCTATCTGACGCAGTTCGCCTCCAAGGCCAGCCAACTGGGCATGGCCGGTTTTTCCATTCTGGTGATCACGGCGGTCGCGCTGATCCTCACCATAGACCGCACGCTCAACAACATCTGGCGCGTGCGCCAGCTGCGGCCGCTGGGCCAGCGCGTGCTGATCTACTGGGCAGCGATCACGCTGGGCCCGCTGGTGCTGGGTCTGAGCCTGGTGCTGTCGTCCTATGTGATGTCGGCCTCGCGCGGGCTGGTCAATGCGCTGCCCGAAGGCTTGCGCTTCATCTTCGATTCCATCGAGTTCCTGGCGCTGGCCGCTGGCATGGCGGGCCTGTACCACTACGTGCCCAATACGGCGGTGCGCTGGCGCCATGCCTGGGTGGGCGGCCTGTTCGTGGCCACCTGCATGGAGCTGGCCAAGAAGGCGCTGGGCCTGTACCTGGCCTCGGTTCCTACCTATTCGGTCATCTACGGCACCTTTGCCACCTTGCCGATCCTGCTGATCTGGATCTACATGGCCTGGATCATCGTGCTGCTGGGCGCCGTGGTCACCGCGTATCTGCCCATCGTCATGGCCGGCGTGCAGCGCATGCCCGGACAGCAGGGCTGGCAGTTCGAGATGGCCGTGGAAATCCTGCAGTACCTGGAGCAGGAGCGCGAGTCGCCCGCCAAGGGCCTGTATGCCAGCGATCTGGCACGCCGTCTGCATGTGGACTGGCAGCAGATCGATCCGGTGCTGCAGGCGCTGTCCGTGCTCGACTGGGTGGGAACGGTGCAGGCACCAGGCGTCGCGGCGGGCAGCGAGGGCACCGAGCCCCGCTACATGCTGCTGGTGGACCCGCAACACACCCCCTTGGCACCCCTGGTCGAACGCCTGCTGCTGGCGCCTTCCGCGGCCGTGCAGCCGCTGTGGGAGCGTACGGGCCTTGCGGGCATGACGCTGGCCAGCCTGCTGGAGAGCCGGCCCCGGCCGTAGTGCCCGGCGCGGCGCTTTAGAGCGCAATGCGTCCGGTGAGGATGTCGCGCCACATCACCCAGTCGCCGCGAAAGCTGTACAGCGGGCGCTTGAAGCTGGCGGGCCGGTTTTTCTCGAAGCCGAAGTGCCCTATCCAGGCAAAGCCGTAGCCGAACAGCAGGCCGCCGAGCAGGAACCAGAAATTGCCGGTCAGGAACAGCGCGAACAGGCACAGCAGCGCCAGCGTGGAGCCGACGAAGTGCAGGCGCCGGCAGGTACGGTTGCTGTGCTCCTGAAGGTAGAACGGATAGAACTCGGCAAAGCTCTTGAACTGGCGCGGGTCCACGGCAGCCTGTGCGGCGCCGGGCAGGGGAGCGGAAGCGTGTGACATGGCAGGCCTTCGCGTGCATGGGGTGGCTTCAACTTATACGCCGCTGCCTGGCCTTTCACCATCGGAGGAACCCGCGCGCCCGGGTTCGCAAAAGCTGCCCCGAGAGAGACAAAAGCTGCCGCATTCCGCCCAGCGCGTCGCCACGGTGTCGCCCTCTGGCGGCATGCAGGCGCATGATGTCTGCCGGGCCGGCGCCGACCGGCATGGAGTTTTTTTCGATGCCTTCCTCGTGCATGACCGACATCCCCGCATCCTTGAACGAAATCCGCATTCCCACGCCGCAGGGCAGCATCTACGTCAGGCGCTGGCAGGCGCCGGCGGCCGGCGAAGGCGAACAAGGCCCGGCGCGCGCGCCCATCGTGCTGCTGCACGACTCGCTGGGCTCGGTGGCGCTGTGGCGCGATTTCCCGCAGCAACTGGCCGAGGCCACGCGCCGCGATGTGCTGGCCTATGACCGGCTGGGCTTTGGCCAGTCCGATCCCTATCCGGGCACGCTGGGGCCGGGCTTTGTGGCTCGGGAGGCAGAGACCGTGTTTCCGGCCGTGCACCAGGGGCTGGGCCTTGGGGATTTCATTGTGCTGGGCCACAGCGTGGGCGGCGGCATGGCCGCCATGGTGGCGGCCCGATATGGCGCGCAGTGCAAGGCGGTGATCACGGAGTCCGCCCAGGCCTTCGTGGAAGATCGCACCTTGCAGGGCATTCGTGCGGCCCAACAGGATTTCGCCCGGCCCGGCCAGCTGGCCCGTCTGGAGAAATACCACGGCGACAAGGCCGCCTGGGTGCTGTCTGCCTGGGTCGATACCTGGCTGTCCCCGCCTTTTGCCGACTACCGGCTGGATGAGGCGCTGGAGCGCGTGCGCTGCCCGGTGCTGGCCATCCATGGAGAGCTCGACGAGTTCGGCTCCCTGGTCCACCCCGAGCGCATCCGCGACCGCGCCAGCGGCCCGGTGGAGGTGGAGATCGTGGCCGGTGGCGGCCACGTTCCCCACCGCGAGCAGCCCGAGCGCATTGCCCAGCGCATCGCCCGCTTCCTGGCACGGGTCTGATCCCGGGTGGGCTTCATGGGCCAGCCTGGGCGGACGCTGAGAGTTCCGGCGGAAACAGCGTCTTCTTGATCACGGCGTGCACGCCCCAGTTGCCGTCCACCACCTGCGTCACGGCGAAGTCCACGGCCACGGAGATCAGCGATACGGCTTCGTCCTCGTCCAGCCCATGGGCCAGCATCAGATAGCGCCTTGTCTTGTGGAAGGCGTCACGCATGGCGCCTTCCAGCGATGATTTGCGATAGACCTGGGACTGCGCCTGGCTGCCCAGTTCGGCCAGGTGGTCGGTGAAGCTGAAGCCCTGTATCACCCATTCGGAGCCGGTCTCCAGGAAAGGGTGGTCCAGCTCTGCAAGGAAGCGGTTGTCCAGCGCGGCGCGCTTGTGCACCCGCAGCTCGAAGCTGCCGGTCAGCGAGCATTCGATGGCCGTGCCGCACAGTTCCGAGTCGCCTTGGGATGCATGCGGGTCTCCCACCGAAAACAGTGCGCCTGGCACCGATACGGGCAGGAAGAGGGTGGCTCCCTTGCCCGCGCGCCAATTGTCCAGGTTGCCGCCGAAGTAGCTCGGCGGTATGGAGTCGATCAGGCCGGCCTCTCGCGGTGCCACGGCCAGCATGCCGAAATGCGGACGCAGCGGCACGCGTGCCTTGTCCAGCACACCAAAGCGCCGGGTGATGCTGGCGGGGTCCACGGGCACGCCCGGGTAGTCGATGGTCGGATGGACCACGCCGAAGGGGTCGGTCTGCGGCGTCCAGCGGTAGTTGTAGACAGCGCGGGCCGTGGGCTCCTCGGGCAGTGCGTGGTCGATTTCGTAGATGGTGACCACTTCGCGCTGGCGGGGCTCCGTGATCTGGTCGCGGTAGTGAAAGCCCCACCAGGCGGCGGCGTTGCTGCCGAAGACACGGCCGTGGTGGGCGGGGCTGCAGCTGGGGCGTGGCTGCACATCGAGGATGCGTATCTCCAGCAGGTCGCCGGGTTCGGCCTCATGCACATAGATGGGGCCGGTGCAGATGTGCACGCCGAAGCCCTCGCCCGCGCCGCGGCCGTAGATCGAGGCGTCCATCGGGCCCGCGCCGCGCCGGTCCACGGCCTTCTGGGCTGCGGTCCAGTGGAACACGCTTTCGGCACCCGGATCGCCTTCGATCATGCGCTCCCAGTCGTCCGAGGCATGCTGAGTCAGCGTCTCCATGGTCACCACGTCACCCGAGCGCACCGAAAGCACGGGCTTGAGTGAACGGCTCAGGTAGCCCCA
Organism: Delftia sp. Lp-1; assembly: GCF_020523835.1. NCBI lineage: Bacteria > Pseudomonadati > Pseudomonadota > Betaproteobacteria > Burkholderiales > Comamonadaceae > Delftia > Delftia sp. Lp-1. The sequence goes on from NZ_JAJALJ010000001.1 coordinate 1,245,993, forward strand.
GTGCACGGTCTTGTCGGAGACCGGCAGGTAGTAATGCTGGGGCGACGCACCGCCATTGTCTGCGTGCGCCGAGCGCTTGGGCACAAGGGCCAGCGCCTGGGCGTAGCGTGCATGGTCGCGCAGCAGGGCCTGGAACGGGCTGTGTGCCAGGCGCGCTGCGGCCGGTTCTGCACCCTGCGCAGCGCTCTCGGCGGGCGAGGGGCGTCCGCGCTGGCCGGGCGGCGCATCCTGCACGCGCGCCGGACTGGCGCGATAGGCCTTGGGGGACAGACCATAGCGGGCCGTGAAGGCACGGCTGAAGTTGGCGGCATCGCCAAAGCCCCAGCGAAAGCACAGCTCGGCAATGGAGAAATGCTGCAGCGAGCGGTTGCTCAGGTCCATGCGGCAGCGCTCCAGCCGGCGTTCGCGCAGGTAGGTGCTGAAGCTGGTGGCCGCCCCCTTGAACAGCTTTTGCAGATAGCGTGTGGACAGCCCCTCGGCGTCGGCGATGGCATCGATGGACAGCTCGGCATCGCCCAGCCGGGTTTCGATGGCGCGGCAGATGCGGCGCAGATGGCCAAGCTGCACGGCGCTTGGCGGCTCGGTCGCCTCGGCCTGCTCCTGGTCGGGATTGCCGGCGCGCGGTGTCAGGCAGGTGACCAGCATGTCGGTGAGCGTGGCCTCCACCGACAGCAGATCGTCCTGTGCCAGTGTGTCGATCTGCTCTGCCAGTGAGGCCGCCATTGCCATGCACATGGCCCCCACACCGCCTGTCCCGCCGATGTGCCTGGCCTCGGGCGGGCACGAGCGCAGCAGGCGCAACAGAAAGCTCGAGGACTCCAGCCGCGCAAGCAGCAGGCGGCCGTCGCCGGGCAACTGCAACTGCCAGTCCCGGTCTGACTCCAGCAGCAGGGCCGAGCCTGCCTTGAGCGGGAACGCAGCGTCCTCGATCACCGCATTGGCGCTGCCTTGCAGCAAGGCGCACAGCAGCAGTCCCGGGCCGCGCAGCCGCTTGGCCACGGCCCGCAGCGTCAGCGGCGAGGTGGCCAGCGTAATGAACACCGATCCCAGTGGCGAGCTGCGCAGCGCCAGGTGGGTGGCCGGTGGCGTGGGCGCTTCGCCATGGATGTCTGCCCTGGACAGCGCCTCATTGAGCGCAGCCTGCCGCAAGGCATCGGGAAATGCGTGGGTGGAAAAGCGTCTTGGATCGTCGTGCATCAGGGTCGAACTATGAACGCCCGCGTACTGCCTGTCCAAGCCCGGCGCACCGGATGGCAGCCGCGACAAGTTTTTGTGCGCGCAGGAACAACCGGCCTGGACATGCTCGCCTGGACACTGGCGCTGCCGGCACCGATCCACAACAGCAGGAGTATTTTCGATGACCATCCCCCACCAAGAACATATCTGCGGCCCGGGCTGCCAGCACGGTGCTTCGCCAGCCGACGAGAAGCTGATCCGCGAGGAATTCCAGGTCGCACGCCGTTCCTTCCTGCGCGACGCCATGGTGGTCGGTGGCGGCGCGGTCTCGGCCGGCGCCATCAGCGGTGCGATGGCACCGTCCCGGGCCTTTGCCCAGGGTGCGCCTGGCGCCCGGGCCGGCCAGGGCATGGCCAGCCACTACTACATTCCCGCCTCTGCCAGCACCGTGCTCTGGGGCTACTTCAGCAGATCGGCCAAGCCGGTGGTCGAAGTCGAATCGGGTGACTACGTGACCATGGAGACGCTGACCCACCACGCCAATGACGATGCCGAACGCATGGTCCGGGGCGACCCTGGCGCCGAGAGCGTGTTCCACTGGGACAGCCAGCGCAAGAACGTCGATCGCCGGGGCGCCGGTCCCATGGACGCCAAGAACGGCGCAGGTGGAGGCCAGGGCGTGCACATCTGCACGGGGCCGGTACGCATCAAGGGCGCACAGCCCGGCGATGTGCTGGAAGTGCGCATCATTGATGTGGTGCCACGCCCCTCGGGCAACCCGCAGTTCAAGGGCCGGACCTTCGGCAGCAATGCGGCGGCGAACTGGGGCTTTCACTATGGCGACACGCTCACCGAGCCCCGAAAGCGCGAGGTGGTCACCATCTACGAGGTGGATGCGACCGGCGAGCGCAACTGGGCCCGCGCCGTCTACAACTACCGCTGGACGCCGCAGACCGACCCCTTTGGCGTGGTTCATCCGACCATCGACTATCCGGGCGTGCCCGTGGACCACCGCACGATCAGCAAGAACGAAAACGTGCTGCGCAATATCCGCGTTCCCGTGCGCCCGCACTTCGGCACCATCGGCGTGGCGCCGGCCGAGGTGGAGATGGCCAGCTCCATTCCACCCAACCACACGGGCGGCAACATAGACAACTGGCGCATCGGCAAGGGGGCGACCATGTATTTCCCCGTGGCCGTGCCAGGGGCCAACTTCACCGTGGGCGATCCGCATGCCTCGCAGGGGGACTCCGAGCTGTGCGGCACGGCCATCGAGTGCTCGCTGACCGGCACCTTCCAGCTGGTCCTGCACAAGAAGGCGGACCTGCCTGGAACGCCGCTGGCCGAACTGGCCTATCCGCTGCTCGAAACCCAGGACGAATGGCTGCTGCACGGCTTCAGCTACGCCAACTACCTGGCGGAGCTGGGGCCTGATGCGCAAAACCAGATCTTCAAGAAGTCTTCCGTGGACCTGGCGCTGCGCGACGCCTATCACAAGATGCGCCACTTCCTCATGACCACCCAGGGGCTGGGAGAGGACGAGGCCATCTCGCTGATGTCGATTGCCGTGGACTTCGGCATCACCCAGGTGGTGGATGGCAACTGGGGCGTGCACGCGCTCGTGAAAAAGAGCATCTTCCCCGCGCGCGGCGCGTGAGTGCGTCCGGGCCCTGCGGGCAGGACCCGGCCGGGCTCAGCGCGCCAGGAAATCCCGGATGGCGAACAGCGTCTGGTCGGGCGCCTCGGTCATCTGGTTGTGGCCGCTGGGCAGGTGCACGATGCTGACCTGGCGCTGCGCGGCCCGGGCCGCCTCGATCAGGCCCTTGGCGGCCTTGGGCGGCGTCATCTGGTCCTGCTCGCCCAGGGCGAACAGGACCGGACATTGCAGCGCCGCCATGGCCGCCTCGCCGCCCGCGTAGCTGTCGCAGGCCTTGAAGCCGGTGTGCAGCAGGTTGGCGCGGTCATTGCTGGCCAGCACGCGCCGGCCCAGCGCCATGCCGGCGCCGAATACCCAGCTGCCTGCACCGCTGGGTGGTGCCAGCGTGGCGCGCGAGAACACATTGACCATGCGGATGGCCTGCTCTGGCGTGCTCAGCGCGGAGTCCAGCAGGGCGGGCGAGACCTTCATCGGATAGGCCGTGCCCACCAGCACCAGGTGGCTGACGCGCGCGCCCAGCCGGGCGGCCGCTTCCATGGCGATCAGGCTGCCCCAGCTGTGGCCGACCAGCGCGGCCTTTCCGATGCCTGCCGCATCCATGAGCTGGCCGATGAAATCCGCTGCTGCCTCCACGCTGGCGGGCGCGTCACCCGCGCTGCGGCAGTGGCCGGGCAGGTCTATGGCCAGCACGTTCCAGCCGTGGTTGGCCAGGTAGCGGCTTTGCAGGGCCCAGACGCTGTGGTCGCACAGCACGCCGTGGATGAGGATGGCCGTGGGCTGGGCGGGGTTGAAGGCCTTGCCGCCGGTATAGGCGTAGATGGCGTGGCCCTGAACATCGATCTTCATTGTTGGTGTCTCCCTTGTCGGCTCACGCTGCCTTTTCAGCGGCCTTGAGGGCGCGCTTGAGGTCATCGATCAGGTCGTCGGCATCCTCCAGTCCGATGGACAGGCGTATCGTGCCCTGGCCGATGCCGGCCTGGGCCAGTGCTTCGTCGCTCATGCGGAAATGCGTGGTGCTGGCCGGATGGATCACCAGGCTGCGGCAGTCGCCCACGTTGGCCAGGTGGCTGAAGACCTTGAGCGTCTCGATGAACTTGCGCCCCTGGTTGCGATTGCCCTTGATGTCGAAACTGAACACCGAGCCCGCGCCGCGCGGCAGCAGCTTCTTGGCGAGCTGGTGCGAGGGATGGGTCTCCAGCAGCGGGTGGCCCACGCGGCCCACCAGCGGATGGCTGGCCAGGAATTGCACCACCTTCTCGGTATTGCGGATGTGGCGCTCCATGCGCAGCGGCAGCGTCTCTATGCCCTGCAGGATCAGCCAGGCCGTATGCGGGCTCATGCAGGCGCCGAAGTCGCGCAGGCCTTCGCGCCGCGCGCGCAGCAGGAAGGCGCCGGTGCTGCTTTCCTCGCTGAACACCATGTTGTGGAATCCGTCGTAGGGCTCGGTCAGCTCCGGGAAGCGCCCCGACTTTTCCCAGTCGAAGCTGCCGCCATCCACCACGATGCCGCCGACCACGGTGCCGTGGCCCGACAGGAACTTGGTGGCCGAGTGGTAGACGATGTCCGCGCCATGCTCCAGCGGCTTCATCAGCCAGGGCGAGGTCAGCGTGGAGTCCACCAGCAGCGGTACGCCGGCCTCATGTGCGATGGCGCTGATGGTGGGGATGTCCAGCACATCCAGGCCCGGGTTGCCCACCGTCTCGCCGAAGAACAGCTTGGTGTTGGGGCGCACCGCAGCGCGCCAGCCGTCGATGTCGCCGGGCTTGACGAAGGTGGTTTCTATGCCGAAGCGCGCCAGCGTGTAGTGCAGCAGGTTCTGCGAGCCGCCGTACAGCGCCGTGCTGGCCACGATATGGCTGCCCGCGCCCATGAGCGTGGCCACCGACAGGTGCAGCGCCGCCTGGCCGCTGGCCACGGCGATGGCGCCTACGCCGCCTTCCAGGGCCGAGACGCGCTGCTCCAGCACGGCGTTCGTGGGATTGGAGATGCGGCTGTAGACGTGCCCTGGGCGCTCCAGGTTGAACAGCGAGGCCGCATGGTCGCTGGACTCGAACACGAACGAGGTCGTGAGGTGGATGGGCGTCGCGCGCGCTCCGGTGGCGGGGTCGGGCTGTGCGCCCGCGTGCAGCGCCAGGGTGTCAAAGCCGGGGTCCGAGTAGCCGGGCATTCCTGTCTCCATGGTTGTCAAGGCAAGCGGGCATTGTGGGCTATATTTCCTGTCAGACACGGGTTTGCCGCAACCACGGCGACACAGACAAATTTGGAGATACGGCATGAAAGTAAGTGACATCCTGCGCGTCAAGGGCAACACCCTCTACACGGTGTCGCCGGACGAAAGCCTGGCCAGCGCGGTGCAGGTGATGTCGGAGCGCGATATCGGCTCCCTCGTGGTCATGGAGCATGGCGACGTGGTCGGCATGCTGACCTTCCGCGAAGTGATCCAGGGCTTCGTCAAGCACGGCGGGGTGGGCGAGACGCTGGTGCGCTCGGCCATGGACGACGCTCCCATGACCTGCACCATGGAAACCGACATGGATGAGGTGCGCCGCATGATGCTGGACCGCCACGCACGCTACATGCCGGTGATGGACAAGCGCATGCTCATGGGCGTGATCAGCCTGTACGACGTGGCCAAGGCTGTGGTGGACAGCCAGAACTTCGAGAACCGCATGCTCAAGGCCTACATCCGCGACTGGCCCGAGGGCGAGCGCCAGGGCGCGGACTGATCGTCGGGGCGATATCGACCTTTCGTCCGTTTCACATTGGGCAGCAAGGCCTCCGAACGCAAAATGCGGCGGAGGCCTTTGTCTTTGCGCGCAGGGCGCAAAGCAGACAGTCGCGTGAACAGCGAGCGGATGGTCAGCAGGACCTGTCAGTGCACGCGGCGGCGTTTGGGCTTGAGCAAGGCGCTGGGCGGCACGTCATAGGCCTGTCTGAAGACACGGCTGAAGTGCGAGAAGCTGGTGAAGCCGCAGGCCAGCGCCACATCGGTCACGCGCCGCGCATTGTCTGCCCGAAGCAGCAGGTGCGCCTGGGCCAGCCGTTCGTTCCAGAGCCAGCGGCTCGGGGTCAGGCCTTCGGTGGCAAACAGCCGCGCCAGGCTGCGCAGCGACATGCCCATGTCCCGAGCCACCTGCAAGGGCTTGAGCTCGGGGTCGTCGAGCCGGGCCCGCATGTACTGCTTGGCCTGGGCAAGCCTATTGCGGGTTCTGAAATCGCCAGGGCTGGACGATGTCAGCAGTACATTCAGCAGCGAGGGGCGAAGGTCCTGCTCCTCGTCCTTGGGCTGAAGGCCTGGCGATGCCGGTGGAGTGCTGCCCGCATGGTCGCCGTGATCCTGGATTTGCGTTGAGTCGTAAGAGGCCTGCATTTCACGAACCTCCCGCAGTTTGCGGCTGGTGCCAGCGTGGTGATCCGCAGGCGGGTTGAAAAAGGGTGGATTGCAATTTTAACTATGAATATTTGCAATTCGATAGCTATTTTTATTCTCGCTGGGCGATGGCTGCCTGCGCAATGCACCGCCGCCGCGGGCACGGCGCTTGCGGGCTACCCGGGCATAATCGTCGGCCTATGAGCGGCAACACCTTCGGCACCCTATTCACTGTCACCAACTTCGGCGAATCGCATGGCCCGGCCATAGGCTGCGTCATCGACGGCTGTCCGCCCGGCATGGCGCTGAACGAAGCGGATATCCAGCAAGATCTGGATCGCCGCCGCCCCGGCACCAGCAAGTTCGTGACCCAGCGCAACGAGCCCGATGCGGTGGAAATCCTCTCGGGCGTCTACGAAGGCCGCACCACGGGCACGCCGATCGCGCTGCTGATCCGCAATACCGACCAGCGCAGCAAGGACTACTCCAACATTGCGCAGAGCTTTCGTCCCGGCCATGCCGACTACGCCTACTTCCAGAAATACGGCATCCGTGATCCGCGCGGCGGCGGCCGTTCCTCGGCACGGCTGACGGCCCCCACGGTGGCCGCTGGTGCCGTGGCCAGGAAGTGGCTCAAGGAAAAGTTCGGCACCGAGTTCCGCGCCTGCATGACCCAGGTGGGCGAGTTGTCCCTGCCCTTCGAGAGCTGGGAGCATGTGCGCAACAACCCCTTCTTTGCACCGGTGGCTGATGTGTCCCAATACGAGGAATACATGGATGCGCTGCGCAAGTCGGGCGACTCCTGCGGTGCTGCGCTGCGCGTGCAGGCCAGCGGCATGCCGGTGGGCCTGGGCCAGCCGCTGTATGACCGCCTGGATGCCGATATCGCCTACGCCATGATGGGCCTGAATGCGGTCAAGGCCGTGGAGATCGGTGCCGGTTTCGACAGCGTGGTCCAGCGCGGCACCACGCACGGCGACTCGCTGAGTCCCGAAGGCTTTCGCAGCAACAACGCCGGTGGCATCGTCGGCGGCATCAGCACGGGTCAGGACCTGGAAGTGCGCATAGGCATCAAGCCCACCAGTTCCATCATTACGCCGCGCGAATCCATCGACGTGCAGGGCCAGAGCACCGAGGTCATCACCAAGGGCCGCCACGACCCCTGCGTCGGCATCCGCGCAGCGCCCATCGCCGAGGCGCTGCTGGCCCTGGTGGTGATGGACCATGCGCTGCGCCACCGCGCACAGTGCGGTGACGTGGATTCGGGCCTGGCTCCCATCCCTGCCGCCGCGCCCTGAGAGCACTGCCAGGCTACCAAAGAAAAAGCCGCCCAAGGGCGGCTTTCTTGCGTCCTGCCGGCCTGATCAGCCGGGATTGCGCACCTCATCCATGACGTTCTTGAAGTCGTCCACATCCTCGAAGCTGCGGTAGACGCTGGCGTAGCGGATGTAGCCGACCTTGTCGAGCAGCTTGAGCTCGCGCATCACCATCTCGCCCAGGCGGCTGGAGAGCACTTCGCGCTCGCCCAGGTTGCGCAGCCGCTCCTCGATGCGCTCGATGGCGGCATCGATCTGCTCTGTGCTCACGGGGCGCTTGCGCAGCGCGATCTTGAACGAGCCCAGCAGCTTGGCGCGCTCGTACTCGATGCGCCGCCCGTCCTTCTTGACGATGGCGGGAAAGCTGACCTCGGGCCGCTCATAGGTCGTAAAGCGCTTGTCGCAGCCGCCGCACTGGCGGCGGCGGCGGATGAAGCCCCCATCCTCGGCCTCGCGGGTCTCCACGACCTGGGTGTCCGGATGGCTGCAGAACGGGCACTTCATGGCAGGCCTCTATGCGTGCAACTCAGGCGCCGTAGACCGGGAAGCGGGCCGTCAGCTCGGCCACCTGGGCGCGTACGCGGGCCAGGTTGGCTTCGTCGGCGGGGTTCTCCAGCACGTCGGCCAGCAGGTTGGCTGTCAGGCGGGCTTCCTCTTCCTTGAAGCCGCGCGTGGTCATGGCGGGCGTGCCCACGCGAATGCCGCTGGTCACCATCGGCTTTTCGGGATCGTTGGGGATGGAGTTCTTGTTGATCGTCATGTGGGCGGCACCCAGCGCGGCTTCGGCCGCCTTACCGGTGATGCCCTTGGCGCGCAGGTCCACCAGCATGACGTGGCTTTCCGTGCGGCCGGAGACGATGCGCAGACCGCGTGCCGTCAGCGTTTCCGCGACAACCTTGGCGTTCTTCACGACCTGTTCCTGGTAGGTCTTGAACTCGGGCGACAGCGCTTCCTTGAAGGCCACGGCCTTGCCGGCAATGACATGCATCAGCGGGCCGCCTTGCAGGCCGGGGAAGATGGCGCTGTTGATGGCCTTCTCGTGCTCGGCCTTCATCAGGATCACGCCGCCGCGCGGGCCGCGCAGGCTCTTGTGCGTGGTGGTGGTGACCACGTCGGCGTGGGGCACGGGGTTGGGGTACACGCCTGCGGCGATCAGGCCGGCATAGTGGGCCATGTCCACCCAGAAAATGGCGCCGACTTCCTTTGCGATCTTGGCGAAGCGCTCGAAGTCGATGGCCAGGGCGTAGGCCGATGCGCCGGCCACGATGATGCGGGGCTTGTGCTCGCGCGCCAGCGCTTCCATCTTGTCGTAGTCGATGGCTTCTTCGGCATTCAGGCCGTAGGAGACCACGTTGAACCACTTGCCCGACATGTTCAGCGGCATGCCGTGCGTCAGGTGACCGCCTTCGGCCAGGCTCATGCCCATGATGGTGTCGCCGGGCTTGGCAAAGGCCATCAGCACTGCCTGGTTGGCCTGGGAGCCGGAGTTAGGCTGCACGTTGGCGGCTTCGGCGCCGAACAGCTTCTTGACGCGGTCGATGGCGAGTTGCTCGACCACATCGACGTTCTCGCAGCCGCCGTAGTAGCGCTTGCCCGGATAGCCTTCGGCGTACTTGTTGGTGAGCTGGGAGCCCTGGGCTTCCATGACGGCAGGCGAGCAATAGTTCTCGCTGGCGATCAGCTCGATATGTTCTTGTTGACGCAGGTTCTCGGCCTGGATGGCGGCAAAGACTTCGGCGTCGACCTTCTCGACGGTATTGGTGCGTTGAAACATGGCAGTCCTGTGAACTTGAAATTCCCTTGAGGCCAAGGGCTGCCCAGGCGAACGGCGGAACACTCCAGATCCCGCGTGCGCATGGAGGCTGGGCGGTACGCTCCCCGGTGGTTCACAGAAGGTGGTCCTTCTCGGGCCTTCTGCTGGTTTCCACGTCAGCGGCAGCGGTGCGTGAAGCGGCTGCGCCTATCGCCAGTTGCGTACCCCGCTAGTGTAGCTGAGCCGGTGGCGCCGAAGACCTGGCAGGGGCGTTGCAGAAGGCGTTTGCGTGGGCCACCTGCAGTTGGATCGGGCATGAAAAAAGCTGGCCTTGGCCAGCTGTGCACTCACTATGCCGGGAAGTCAGGCTAAAGCGCCGGCTCCTGGGACTGAAGGGCCACCTGCTCGGAGCGGGCAGAGGTGTTGCTCGAGCTGACCGGCACGGCTGCAGGCGCAGCCGCTGCTGCCGGGCCTGAGGCCTCTGCCACAGGGGTGGCCGGCTTGGTGGAGGCGATCTGTACGGCCTGCCGGGGCTGATCCACCTTGGCGGTCATCAAAGGCACGGCACGCAGGCCGGCGGCCATGCGCAGGCGCTGGTGCTCGGCCAGCACCTTGGCGGCGTAGCCACCGTCGGTGGGCAGGTTGGCTGCGCCCACGTAGTAGCGCAGGCCTCCTTCGATGGAGCCGGCGCGCTCGATGCATTCCTTGAGTACGCGCACGCCCACGCGCAGATTGCTGACCGGGTCGAAGGCAGCATTCTGGCCACCGAAGTTCTCATACTTGTCGGTATGCACCGTGGTCATCACCTGCATCAGGCCCTGCGCGCCGACAGCGCTTTGCGCAAACGGGTTGAAGCTGGACTCGATGGCCATGATGGCCAGGATCAGCGTCGGGTCCAGGCGGTTGACCTTGCCCAGGTCATAGGCCTCGCTGACCAGTGCCGCGATCGGCTCAGGCGCCACGCGGTACTTCTTGCTGAGCCAGAAGGCCACGGCTGCCTGCTCCTTGGGCAGGTTCTTGGGGTTGGTCGCCGTCGCCCGATCGCTGGCAGCGAGTTCGACGGGAACACCCAGCTCGGCCATCTGGCGAGCGGTCAGCCAGGAGCGCAGCTGGCTCTCTCCGGCATCGCGCAGGTCAGGACGGGCGAACAAGGTGATGGCCATGAAGGCCACAGCAAGGCCCAGCAGGGCGAAGCTGTTGTGGATGATGGCAAGAAAACCGTTGGCCACATCGATGGCGAACGTTCGCGCGGCGGCGAAAAATTTTCCTGACGCTGGCATAGCTTTTTCCTTTCTAGGGGCACCAACCCGAAACGGCCTTCGCCGAAGCAAAGGCCGGTGAGGCTGACACCCTGGATTGGGTGCTGCGGATCCGGGAGGCTGGCGCTTGGTGCACCATTGCGTTGTAGGCCTGCGGGATCTGCTCAGTCGTGAGGCAGCAGAAACAAAAAACGCTCTATTCGAGCGCTGGCGGATTCTAGGAGTTCACCAAATACACGGTCAACACTATGAAATCAACTTTTTAGATCAATGAGTAATAACAAACCATGGATACAAACACAGTTTTGAGGTGTTGAAGAGCGGGTGGCGTGCTACCGATGTACGCCGCTTCCACCGTTTTCAGAGTGCGTCATGAAATTGCAATGAAATGCAAAAGCACTGGCAGGCCGACCCTGCGTCCTTCTATATTGGAGGCGACTGCTGCTGCAGTCGTCTCGCCAAGGTGGAAGACGGGTAAAAGTGGTGTTCGATAGTGCGGACACCGTGGTTCAAGTCTTCTTCCGCGGCCTTCCTGGAAGCAATCTCTTGCTTCCAAGCAGCAAGGACCATCCTCTCCTTGACTGCGGAAAACGGTCGGGACTTGTGCCCGCCGTAAAGCCCGGAAGCCGGTTCACGGCTTCCGGGCTTTGTCGTTCAAGGATGGCCGCAACGTCAAGAAATGTGCCGTGGTGCGGGCCCAGCCGTTGCTGCCGCCCCAATTTCTGGTGCAATGCAGCCGTTGCCCTGTCCTGTGTCCCAGGATGGGGCTGTACTAGTTACCAGAGCCCCATGCAATCTCTCTTCAAGCACCGCTGGCTGCGCAGGCTGGCCATCGCCCTTGTGGCGTTCCTTTTGCTGTGGCTGCTGCTGTGGGCGCTGGTGCCCGTTGTGGCCAAGAGTCAACTGGAAAAGCAGGCATCGGCCAAGCTGGGCCGTCAGGTCCGTGTGGGTGCAGTGGAGTTCCGGCCCTGGTCGCTGGAGCTGACCCTGCGGGACCTGAGCATTGCCAGGAGCCAGGCGGAAGGCGCGGCGCCGGAGTCCGTGCCGTCTTCATCTTCGTCCCCCCAGCTTCAGATCGACCGCATCTATGTCAATGCCAGTATCCAGTCGCTGTTTCGGCTGGCGCCGGTGCTGGATGCCATCGAGGTCGATGCGCCGGTGCTGCGCCTGACCCAGCAGCGCCTGGGGCATTTCGATGTGGACGATGTGCTGGCCAGGCTGGCCGAACCCGGCGACACGCCGCCCTCCAAACCAGTGGGCTTTGCGCTGTACAACATTGCGCTGCGCGACGGCCGCGTGGAATTGCAGGACGAGGTCCAGCAGCGCCAGCACATGCTCGAGCAGTTGCAGCTGCGCCTGCCCTTCATCAGCAACCTGGAGTCCAAGCGCGAGATCAAGGTGCTCCCGCACCTGTCCTTTGCGCTCAACGGCAGCCGGTTTGAATCCAGCGCCCAGAGCACGCCCTTCACCGAGCAGCGCCAGACCGCTGTCGATCTGAGCTGGCAGGGCGTGGACCTGACACCTTATTTGGGCTATGTGCCCGTCACCGCACCTGTCAAGCCGCGTTCCGGTGTGCTGGATGCCAACCTGCACATCTCCTTTGAGCAGGCCGAGCAGGCCGTGGTCCGCATCACCGGGGAGGTCAGCCTGTCCGGCGCCGAGCTGCACGACCGCGACGGCGCCCCCCTGCTGCGCTTCGAGCGCCTGGCCGCCGTGCTCAAGAACGTGCAGCCGCTGCAGTCGGTTGCGGAGCTGGAGTCCGTGCAGTGGAGCGCTCCCGAGATTTTTGCGGCCCGCGATGCGCAAGGTCGCATCAATTGGACGGCGATGGGGGGTGCTTCCTCCCCGGATGGCAGGCCGGCAGCGGAAAAGCCTGCCTCCGACGCGCCCCAGCCATGGAAGGTCAGCCTGGACAGGCTGTCCGTTGCCAATGCCACGGTGCACTGGCGCGATGCCGCTCCCGACGCTGGAAAGTCGGGCGCTGCGCTGCAGGCGCGCGAGCTGTCGTTGCAGGTGCGCGATATCCGCTGGCCCCTGGAGCAACCGCTGCAGCTTGCTGCCAGCATGCAGGTGCAGCCCGAATCGGCGGGGGAGGGGGCGAAACCTGCCGAGTTGCAGCTGAGCGGCGCCTTGACCGACAAGCAGGGCCAACTGGCCATCTCCGCGCGGCAATTGCCGCTGCAACTGGCAGCACCGTACCTGTCTGCCCATATCAGACCCGAGCTGACGGGTCTGTTGAGCACCGACGCAGGCCTGGGCTGGAACGGTTCCGCCATGGTGGTTCAGGTGGCCGGGCTGGGCGTGGAGCAGTTGAGCCTCAAGGACAAGGCCGCGCCCGTCGATATCGCGCACCTGCAGCTGGAGCAGGTGCAGGTCAATCTGGCCAGCCAGCAGGTCTCCGTTGGCCGCCTGGCACTGCAAAAGCCGCAGCTGGCCGTGTTGCGCGATGCCCAGGGCCGGTGGATGTACGAGCAATGGCTGCCGCCCGCTTCCTCGGCACCCGCATCGCAGGACGCCGGCAAGGACAAGTCCCGGCCCTGGGGCCTGAAGCTGCAGGCGGTGGAGGTCGATGGCGGCGCCATTGCGCTGCGTGACGAAGCGCCCGTGCGCAACGCGGATTCGGCGCGCACCGTGTCGCTGGACCTGGGTTCACTGCGCCTTCGCATGGGCGCCATCGAGCCGCTGGCCGCAAAATCCGCGCCCACGCCGCTGGAGCTGTCCGCGCAGGTCAGCTCGGGCCGGCGTGTCCAGGCGGGCTCGCTGAGCCTGCGTGGGGACCTGGGGCTGGCGCCGCTGTCGCTTCAGGGCAAGTTGCAGGCGCGCAGCCTGCCGCTGCATGCGCTGGAGCCCTACTTTGCCGACATGCTCAATGTGGAGTTGGTGCGTGCCGACGGCAATTTCCTCGGACAACTGCGCTTTGTCAGCCAACCGGCCGGCCCCGAGCTGGCGGTGCAGGGGGATGTCGAGCTCGTGGATCTGCGCATGCGCTCCGCGCTGGCCTCTCCCGTGCAAGCGGCGGGCGAGGCAGGGCAGGGCGCTCCACGCACGGCGGCAGGCGCCGTGGCTGCCGTGCTCAGCGAGTCCACTGCCGACCGGGCCAAGGCCCAGTCGGTTGCCTTGGGACTCGGCCTGCGCGATGAACTCGTGGCCTGGAAGACGCTGGCCGTGCGCGGGCTGGATCTGCAGATGCAGCCCGCCCAGCCGCTGCGCCTGAGCGTGCGCGAGACGGCGCTCAGCGACTTCTTTGCGCGCGTCATCGTGCAGCGCAACGGGCGCATCAACCTGCAGGACATCGTCAAATCGGCGAAGTCCCAGCAGTCACTGGAGCAGAACGCCACGCCGGCCGCGGATGGCACGGCGGCTTCCGCCGAACCGGCGCCGCCGCAGGCTGCCTCCGGGCCTGCGCCCGTCATCAAGATCGGGCCGATTGTGCTGACGGGCGGCAGGGTCCAGTTCTCCGACTACTTCATCCAGCCCAACTACTCGGCCGACCTCAGCGAGCTGGCGGGCCGCCTGAGCGCCTTCTCGTCCGAGCAGCCTGCCAGCCAGCAGGCGCCGCAACTGGCGGATGTGGAACTGCGCGGCCGCGCCCAGGGCACGGCTTCGCTGGAGATCACCGGCCAGGTCAATCCGCTGGCCAAGCCGCTGGCCCTGGACATACGTGCCCAGATGCGCGATCTGGAACTGCCCCCGCTGTCGCCGTACTCCATCAAGTACGCGGGCCACGGGATCGAGCGCGGCAAGCTCAGCATGGACGTCAACTACAAGATCGAGCCCGATGGCCAGCTCACGGCGCGCAACAAGCTGGTGCTGCATCAGCTCACTTTCGGCGAAGCCGTCGAAGGCGCGCCCGCCTCGCTGCCCGTGCGCCTGGCGGTGGCGCTGTTGGCTGACCGCAACGGAGTCATCGACCTGGACCTGCCGGTCAGCGGCTCGCTCAACGACCCGCAATTCAGGCTGGCGCCGGTCATCTTCAAGATCATTGGCAACCTGATCATGAAGGCCATCACCTCGCCGTTCTCGCTGCTGTCGGGCGCTTTTGGGGGCGGCAGCGAATCGGGCGTGGTGGCCTTCGCGCCGGGGCGTGCCCAGATCGACGGCAAGGCCCGCGAGAGCCTGGACAAGGTGGTTGCCTCCCTCAAGGATCGCCCGGCCCTCAAGCTCACCGTGATCGGCGAGGCGCGCGAGGCGCAGGACAAAGAGGCCTGGAAGCAGGCGGAGCTCGATCGCCTGCTGCTCGCCCAGAAACGCCGCCAGGTGCTGCGCGACGGCAAATCGGCAGAGTCCGTGACCGAGTTGCCCGCCTCCGAAGTACCGGCCTTGACCAAGGCGCTGTACAGTCGCGCCGACTTTGCCAAGCCGCGCAATGTCATCGGCATGGCCAAGGACCTGCCCACCGACCAGATGCGAAGTCTGCTGCTGGAGCAGATTGCCGTGCCCGACGACGCCATGCGCGAACTGGCGCTGGCCCGCGCCGTGGCCGTGCGCGACTACCTTGCCCAGCAGCAGTTGCCGCTTGAGCGCCTGTTTCTGGGGGCTCCAAAACTGGACTCCGACGACCAGGAATGGAGTCCGCGCGCCCAGCTCAGCCTGTCCACGCAGTAGCCCGGTTTTGGCTCCGCTTCAAATAACGGCGAGAATATGGTTTTCCCGGTCCGGCTAGCATGCCCGCATGCGGCCTGGCCGGCCGCGTCTGGCGGCCCGCGGCAGCCAGACATTCAACGATTGATTCATGTCTTCTCTTTCCCCCCGCAGCACCATGTCCGATGCACCTGAAGTGAGCCCTGCTTCTGCCAAGAATCCCGAACAACACCCCTTGGATGTGCTCACGGGCGGTGCCTTCTCCGCCGAAACCTCGGGTGATCGCGCCGCGCGCATCCGCGACTGGCTGGCAACCCAGCCTTCGGTCGAGCAATTGCAGGACGTCCTCAAGGAACTGAGCGCGCGCGACAAGGGCGCGGCCCGTGCCGTGCGTGAGCGCCTGGACGAGATCCGCCGCACCAAGGACCAGGAAAAGATCGCAGTGGAGTGGGCTGAAAAGGCCCAGGCGCTGCTGGTCGCATCGCCCTTCAATGCCGCCGACGCCATCGCCTGGCAGCGCGACGCCGCCAAGGCGGGCGCCCCGCTGTCGCGTGAACCTCTGTCGCAGCACAAGGCCCAGCTGGCCGAGCGTGTCAAGGCCATCGAGGAACTGCAGCACCGCGTGCAGGTCCAGCGCGAAGTCGCCGTTTTGCTGGCCCAGCGCATCGAGGTCCTGTCCACCAAGCCCTGGCGCGATGCCCAGGCAGTGCTCGACAACCTGCGCGCCGACGTGGCCCGTTGGCAGGAGCAGGCCGGCGAACTGACTGGCGATGACAACTGGGCCAGCGTGGACGGACGTTTCCCGCCCCAGCTGGAAGCCGCCAGCGCACAACTGATCCTGGTCTGGGATGCCTTCCAGTCTGCACTGGCGCTGACCGAAGCTGCCGCCGCCGACGAAGCCGCTCCGCTGCCCACCGTACCCGTGTGGGCCGATGAGCTGCGCGTGGCGCGTGGCCTGCCTCCCGAGGCAGCGGCTGCCGAGCCGTCCAAGCCGGCTCCCGCTGCCCGCAGCGCAGCCCAGCCCAAGGCGAAGACATCGCCTGAGCAAGTGGCTGCCGCCAGCAGTGCACTGACCCAGGCGCTGGAGCAGCTCCAGGCCGAGACGGCTGCCGGCGAAAGCAAGGCCGGTTCCGCCGCCGTGCAGGCCGTGCGCGCCGCCATCAAGGCCCATGGCCGCCTGGTGGACGATGCACTGGTCACCAAGGTGCATGAGGCCCTTCTGGCAGCTGGCGAGTCCGAAGGCTGGCCGCGCCAGAATGCCGACAAGCTGCGCGAGGAACTGGTTGCCAAGGCGGAAGCCCTGCTGAACCGCCCTGAAGGCCAGGCGCTGGGTGGTCGCAAGATCCAGGAATCGCTGCGCAGCCTGCGCGAGCAATGGAAGCTGGCCGACCAGGGCAGCGCAGCCAACCACGCACTGTGGAAGAAGTTTGACGAAGCCTGCAACACGGCCCACAAGGTGGTCGAGTCCTGGCACGACAAGCTGCGCACCGAAACCACCCAGTCCAAGGCACAGCGCCTGGCGCTGATCGAAGAGATCAAGGCCTGGGCAGCACAGCAGTCCGCCAGCGAAGATCTCAAGGGCGCGGCGCGCGCACTGCGCCAGTTCGCCGAACGTTGGCGTGAAAGCGGCCACATCGGCGAGAAGCTGTTTGCCGAACTGCAACCCCAGTTCAAGCAGGCCATGGCCCTGGCCGAGGCTCCGTTGCATGCCGCGCAAAAGGCCAGCCTGCAGCGTCGCCACGCCATGATCGACGAAGCCACCGCGCTGGGCGCAGCGCCCAATCTGCGCATTGACGCCGTCAAGGCCCTGCAGCAGCGCTGGCAGGCCGAGGCGCAGGCCGTGCCGCTGGATCGCAAGCACGAGCAAAAGCTCTGGGATGCCTTCCGCAAGCCACTGGACGAAGCCTTCAACCGCAAGGGCACCGAGCGGGGCCCCCGCGCCGCAGCCGTGGCACTCAGCGACCATGATCGCCGCGTGCTGGAAGCGTCGCAGGCCGTGGAAGCTGCCAACACCTCGGGTGATGTGCAGCAAATCCGCGCTGCGGTGGAGGCTCTGGAGCAAGCGCTGCGTGGCCGTGCCGATGCTTCCGTGAATGCGGCCCAGCCAGCACAGGAGCCTGCCGCTGCTGCAGCGGGTTCGGAAGAATCCGAAGCCAAGCCGGTGCCGGTGCGCCCCGTGGTTGCCGTGCGCGGCGACGATCGTCCTGGCATGAAGAAGGAAGAGGGCGGTGCACGTGCTGCCCGTCCTGGCGACCGCCGCGATGGTGGCCGTGGCCGCGACGGCCGGGATGGCCGAGACAGCCGCGACAGTGGCCGTTTCAGCCGCGAGCCGCGCGAAGAGCGCGGACCGCGCCTGGCGGACCCCGCCTTCCGCGCCCAGCGTGAAGCCATGGAACATGCCCAGGACGCCCTGCGCAAGCTCGCGGCCCAGGCCCATGGTGAGGCACTGACCCAGTTGATGGCGGCGTGGGAGTCGCGTGATGCTGCCCAGATGCCGGCTGCCCAGCAGCTTGGCGGCCGTGTGTCTGCGCAAGTGCGCAGCGCCTGGTCGCAGGCCCTGGGTCAGGCACCCAAGGGAGACGCGGGCGAAGCCCTGCTGCGCCTTGAAATGGCCGCCGACGTTCCCACACCTGCGGAACATCTGAGCGCCCGCCGTGCCCTGCAGCTGCAGCTGCTGACGCGCCGCAACGATCCTGCTCCGCAGGAAACCTGGGGCAACGATGCCGCCCGGGTGCTGGCATCGCCGCGCGATGATGCCAGCGCGCGCCGCCTGCAGAACGTGCTCAAGCAACTGCTGCGCAAGTGATGCACGGGAGGTGATCCTCTCATCCAGGAAGGGAGCCGCTGGCTCCCTTTTTTTTGCGCCATGGATGCGACCTTCTGGGGTCGATGCGTCTGCAGCGCCCAAGAAAAAAGGCCGTTGCATGTGCAACGGCCTTTTCATGTTTGGTGCCCAGGAGAGGACTCGAACCTCCACTGAGTTACCCGCTAGTACCTGAAACTAGTGCGTCTACCAATTCCGCCACCTGGGCATTTCAGAGTGAGCAAATTATATAGCGCGAAATCTCCGTCTGAAGCCGATTTCCCAAGTTTTTGAGAAATTTCTGCGGGATGGTGCAGGGGCTTGCGACGGTGCCGGCGAGGCAAAGAAAAAAGGCCGTTGCGTGTGCAACGGCCTTTTCATGTTTGGTGCCCAGGAGAGGACTCGAACCTCCACGGAGTTACCCGCTAGTACCTGAAACTAGTGCGTCTACCAATTCCGCCACCTGGGCATTTCAGAGTACGCAAATTATATAGCGTGAAAGCGATGTGCCGGGCAGGTTTGCAAAGATTTCCTGAACTTTTCTTGGCGAGATGCCCTTGCCATCGGCTTTCATCGATCAGAAAAGAAAAAGGCCGTTGCGTGTGCAACGGCCTTTTCATGTTTGGTGCCCAGGAGAGGACTCGAACCTCCACGGAGTTACCCGCTAGTACCTGAAACTAGTGCGTCTACCAATTCCGCCACCTGGGCTTGCTGAAGCTGAAATTCTACTGCATTTTTTGCAGAAGCATCCCGATCTTCGATTTTTTTCTTGAGACTGTCATCTGCCAAGCCATGAAGCCAGGGAACTGCCTTCTGCTGAAGATAGTTCCTTAGTTCACCGCAACCTCTGCAGGTTGTCGTTAAACTTGGTGCCCAGGAGAGGACTCGAACCTCCACGGAGTTACCCGCTAGTACCTGAAACTAGTGCGTCTACCAATTCCGCCACCTGGGCATCTCAGGAAAGATTTAGATTGTATACCAAGAAAATGAACCCTCACGCCAAAAGCGCCGATGTGAACGACGAAATCGAGGGCAGTGTGCAGGGGCACCGCGACGGACATGGCTTCGTCATCCGCGATGACGGCGAAGGCGACATCTTCCTTCCCCCCAATGAAATGCGTGCCGTGCTGCACAAGGACCGCGTGAAGGTCCGCATCGTGCGCCAGGACCGCCGCGGCCGGCCTGAAGGCCGTGTGGTCGAGATCATCGAGCGCCCTGCGCACAACATCATTGGCCGCTTCTTGCAGGAAAGCGGTGTGTGGCTGGTGGCGCCCGAGGACAAGCGCTACGGCCAGGACATCCTGATCCCCGCCAATGCCACAGGATCGGCCAAGAT
Organism: Delftia sp. Lp-1; assembly: GCF_020523835.1. Lineage (NCBI taxonomy): Bacteria > Pseudomonadati > Pseudomonadota > Betaproteobacteria > Burkholderiales > Comamonadaceae > Delftia > Delftia sp. Lp-1. The sequence continues at coordinate 1,265,244 of NZ_JAJALJ010000001.1, forward strand.
CGGCCAAGTGGTGGTGGTGGAACTGACCGAGGCGCCTGCGCTGTTCGGCCAGCCCGTGGGACGCATCATCGAAGTGCTCGGTGAAGTCGATGATCCCGGCATGGAGATCGAGATCGCCGTGCGCAAGTACGGCGTCCCGCATGTGTTTTCCGATGCCTGCCTGGCGCAGGCCAAGGCGCTGCCGGACAGGGTGCGGCCTGCCGACTGCAAGAAGCGCATCGACCTGACCGATGTGCCCCTGGTGACCATCGATGGCGAGGACGCGCGCGATTTCGACGATGCCGTCTACTGCGAGCCCGCCAAGGTCGGACGCAGCAAGGGCTGGCGCCTGCTGGTGGCGATTGCCGATGTGAGCCACTACGTGACCACGGGCAGCGCCATCGACATCGATGCCTATGACCGCGCCACCAGCGTCTATTTCCCGCGCCGCGTGATCCCCATGCTGCCCGAGAAGCTGAGCAATGGCCTGTGCTCGCTCAACCCCGATGTGGACCGCCTGTGCATGGTCTGCGACATGCTGATCACCGCCAAGGGCGAGATCCATGCCTATCAGTTCTATCCGGCGGTAATGCACAGCCATGCGCGCTTCACCTATACCGAGGTGGCGGCCATCCTGGCCAATACGCGCGGCCCGGAGGCTGCCCGGCGCTCGGAGCGCGTGGGTGACTTGCTCAATCTTCATGGCGTCTACCAGGCGCTGCTCAAGTCGCGCGAGGCGCGCGGCGCCGTGGACTTCGAGACCACGGAGACGCAGATCGTCTGTGACGAGAACGGCCGCATCGAGAAGATCGTGCCGCGCACGCGCAACGAGGCGCACAAGCTGATCGAGGAGGCCATGCTGGCCGCCAATGTCTGCAGTGCGGACTTCATCGAGCAAAGCGGTCGCGTCGGCCTGTTCCGCGTGCACGACAAGCCCTCGCTGGAAAAGCAGGACATTCTGCGCAACTATCTGAAGGCCATGGGGGTCGGTGTGGCGCTGAGCGAGAACCCGGCCACGTCCGAGTTCCAGGCCATTGCCAACGCCACCAAGGACCGTCCCGACTCCCAGCAGATCCACACCATGCTGCTGCGCTCGATGATGCAGGCCTTCTACACGCCCGAGAATTCGGGCCACTTCGGCCTGGCATTCGACGCCTATACGCACTTCACCAGCCCGATCCGCCGCTATCCCGATTTGCTGGTGCACCGCGTGATCAAGGCCGAGCTCGAAGGCACGCACTATCGCCTGCCCGAGCTGCCCACCCCCGGAGAAGCCGAGGCCAAGCTGGCCAAGCGTCTGGCATCACGCGTCAGCCCACCCGGCCAGAAGCCGCGCAAGCGCGCGCCCGCTGCCGAGGTCCAGGCCTGGGAAGCCGCCGGCCTGCACTGCAGTGCCAACGAGCGCCGGGCCGACGAGGCCAGCCGCGATGTCGAAGCTTGGCTCAAGTGCAAGTACATGCGCGAGCATCTGGGCGAGGAGTTCGGCGGCATGGTCTCTGCGGTGACCACCTTCGGCATCTTCGTCACGCTCGACGCCATGTATGTGGAGGGGCTGGTCCACATCACCGAGCTGGGCGGCGACTATTTCCGCTTTGACGAGGCGCGCCAGGAACTGCGCGGCGAGCGCTCGGGCATTCGCTATGGCATCGGCACGCGGCTGCGCGTGCAGGTCAGCCGCGTGGACCTGGATGGCCGGCGCATCGATTTCCGCCTGGTGCGCGATGGCGAAGAGCAGCCGGCCTCGGGCCGGCCCGGCAGGACGCCGGCGCGCACGGAAGCCCATCAGGGCGAAAAATGGGGCCGGCGCGATGCCAAGGAAAAGCGGGCGCAGCGCAATTCGGGGGGCTCCGGCGGTGCAAGGCCTGAGTCTGATGCAGCGGCGTCGGCCGGCAAGCAGGGGCGCAAGGCGTCTAAAAAGGCCATGGTCAAGGGTGTGAACCTGGCCGCGCTGGAAGCTGAATATGCGAATGCTCAGCCGCGCCCGGCTACCTCGGCGCGGCAGAGCGACATGGGCGAGGCGGTTGCGGAACCATCATCTGCTGGCTCCGCTGCGCGACCCCGCAGAGGCCGGGCGTCCGAGGCGCGCAAGTCCGAGGCACGCAAGCCTGCGGCCACGGATGCTGCTGCCCACGGCCTGCCGCAGCTGCCTCCACCGTCGCCGGTGCAGGCACTGCGCGCCTTGGGCAAGAAGGCCTTGGGCGCCGTCAAGTCCAAGGTGACGGGCAACACATCCAAGCCCCGGCGCAAGTCCTGAGGGTTTTTATGTCCCGAGCTGCTGGGCCAGTGCGCTGGCGCTGAACGGGATGTGCGCAGGCCAATGGTCTGCTGCAAATCCATGGCGCCAGGCCGCCAGGGTTGCTGCCTGCGTGGGCTCCAGGCCCTGGGCCCACAGCGCGGCAATCAGCCCGGCCAGCACATCGCCGGTTCCTCCGGTCGACAGGCGGGCGTTTCCCGTGGGATTGATCCAGCAAGGCGGTGCATCACTATCTCCCTGAGGCCCGGCGATCACGGTGCCGGAGCCTTTGAGCAGCGCGGTGCAAGCGAAGCGTTGCGCCAGCTGCCTGGCGGCGTGCAGCCGCTGTGCCTGGACCTGTGCAGTGTTCGTCTTCAGCAGGCGGGCGGCCTCCAGCGGGTGAGGCGTCAGCACCGTGTGCAGGTCGCGCTGGCGGCGCTCTTTCAGGAGCGAGGCCAGCGATTCATCTTCGGCAACGGCATTCAGTGCGTCTGCGTCCAGCACCAGCCTGGGGGCTTGTTCCAATATCTGGGGCAGCCAGGCGCGCACCGCCATGCCGCCCCCGCATCCGCACGCCACGGTGGTGCTGCGCCAGTCCTGCGCTTCGGGGCTGCGCAGCATGATTTCGGGCCAGGGCGCGGTGGCCTGGCCTGACCCGGCCGAGGCATCGAGCAGAGCGAGCATCACGCGCCCCGCGCCACCATGCAGCGCGGCCAGGGCAGCCAGCCAGGCGGCGCCGGTCATGGAAAGGCCGCGCTGCCCCAGCCCCTCTCCGCCAAGGATGGCCACGTCGCCAAAGCTTCCCTTGTGGCTGGCATGCGGGCGCGGGGCGCTGGCGCCTGGTGAAAACAGTTGTGCGCAGGGCAGGTGAGTGAGGATTGGCTCGCCTTTCGCCAGTCCCGTGTCCAGGTCATCCCACCATATCTGGCCGCAGGCATCGCGGCCACCTCCTGTGAACAGTCCGGGGTGCAGCGTCAGCAGCGCCAGCGTGTGCCGTGCGCTGGCTGGGGCGTTCGGGGGTGCGAATCCAGGCAGGTACTGCCCGGTGTCGGCATCCAGTCCGGAGGCTATGTCCGCGCAAAGGACCGGGCTGGTGCTGGACTGCAGGCTGCGCAGCAGAGTGAGCAGGCGCTCATTCGTGCCGGTGCGTGGGCTTGCGGCGTCTGGCTGGCGCAGGCCGATGCCCAGCAATGCGTCAATGCACAAGTCCTGTGGTCCCATGTTGGCGGGCATGTGCTCGGTCCATTGCACGCCGGCTTCGTGGGCGGCGTCCCAGGCGGCGCGTGCATCGGTGGGCATGTTGGCGCGTTCACGCACGCAGCTGACCAGAATGCGGCAACTGCGGGCCTTTTCTGGAGCCGCATTCAGGCTTTGTTGCAGCCAGGCGGCTGCCTGCAAGCCATCGCCGCCGTTGTTGCCGGGGCCACAGGCTATCCAGATGCAGCGTGCATGGGGAGCGCTGGCGCGTGCCAGGCGTGCCAGGCCTGCGCCAGCGCGTTGCATGAGGCTGTGCGCGGGCAGTCTGGCTGCCGCCTGCTGTTCCAGGGTGCGAGTGGCTGCCGTATCAAACAACGGCAAGGCGGTGGATGTGGGAATGCGCAGCATGGACCGAGCATAGCGGTCCGCCGCCGGGTGGTGGACGGGGGCGATCAGCCGAAGCGGCGCGGGTCTAGCAGTGCGCTGTCCAGGAAGCTGGCGCGGTTGTCCATCAGGTCGCTCAGCATGCTTGCGCACCCCTGCGCGATGGCGGCGCCGCAGCTGCCGTGTCCCAGGTTGAGCCAGATGCCGGGCAGTCCGCTGGCGCCCACCAGCGGCAGCCCATCGGCCGTGCACATGCGCGTGCCATGCCAGATCTGTACGCCCGAGGCCAGCACCGCGCTGCCGGGAAAAACCATGTTGAAGCGGTGATACATGCGCTGCAGCGTGGCCTCATGCATGGGGCTGCGGCGGCCCAGCTCTGCGCCGGCCACGATGCGCATGCGCTGGCCCAGGCGGACCAGGGTCATCTGCTCACTCCAGTCCACGATGGCGTGGCGGGGTGCATAACCTTGTTCGCGCAAAGGGGCGCTGACGCCATAGCCGTGCAAAGCGATCATGGGTGGGCGCAGGCCCAGCGGCGTGAGCAGGTTCGTGGCCTCGGCGCCGGCGCAGACGACGATGGCGTCGTGCGAACGGGGGGTGTCTTCGCCCAGCAACTGCAGGCGTGCGGTGCGCCCGGCGCCGCCGGGCTGCAATCTCTGCACCAGACGCTGCGTCTCGAATCGTGCTCCTGCCGACTGCGCTGCCTGGCGTTGCATCAGCGTGGCAAGGCGGCCATTGGCTGCGCCTGCCTGTGGGAAATACAGGGCGCCTGCGAGCGTGGTTTCCTCGCCCAGCGCGGGTTCGCGCAGCCGGGTCTGGGTGGCATCCAGTGCCTCGCAGCGCGTGCCGGCCTCGGCCAGTGCGTCCAGCGCAGGCTTGAGTTGTTCGTGCTCGGCCTCGCTGCCCAGCAGCACCAGGCTTCCGGCGACATATTCCGGGTCAAACTCCCATTGCCGCCACAGCGATTGCTGGAACTGCTGGCTGCGCTGCGTGAGCGCCTCCAGCGCCGCCATGGCGGCTGTGGGCGCGTTGCCTTTGCGCAGTTGCCGTCCGGCCTGGCGCCATTGCCATAGCCAGCGCAGCTGGGCTGCAAGGTTTCCGGAGCCCAGTCGCGGCAGGGCCTGCCGGCCGGGGAGGGAGGGGGAGCGTTCGGCGGTTGAAAGGCCGGGGACGCTCCAGGGCTGGAGCAGGCTGGGGCCCAGCCAGCCGGCATGTCCGAAGCTGGCTTCTTCGGCTGCGGTGCCGTGACGCTCGTAGACGGTGACCTCGTGGCCGGCCTGTGCCAGTGCGTGGGCTGTCGCAACGCCAATGCTGCCGGCGCCCACAATCGCGATGTTCATTTTTGGGTGGAATCTGCTGAAGTGCCCGGATTATCAAGCGGATGCAGCTATCACTACAGGAGTGTGTGCATGTTGTGCAACTGCCGGGGCCGTGAGGGGTGGTGAGCGCGCTTTGAGAGCGAAGCCTCGGTTGAGGGGTGGCGTGTGCTAGAATCTTGCGGCTTTGCTAGGGGTTCCCCCTGATTTTCTCCGCGATTGCCGGGGGTCAGGCGAAAGCTTTTGGGTGCGGAGTGTTCGTCAAGAACGCCTGCCCATGCTTGGGGATCCTGCGCAAAGTCAATCGCAAACCAGTCCCTTCAAGGTGTTGCGCCCTGTGTTTCAGGGGGCAATTGTCGGGCTGGATTTTAGACCTAACCTTTGAGGTATTCATATGTCCGTCACTATGCGCGAGATGCTGGAAGCAGGCGTCCACTTCGGTCACCAGACCCGTTTCTGGAACCCCAAGATGGCCCCCTTCATCTTCGGTCACCGCAACAAGATCCACATCATCAACCTGGAAAAGTCGCTGCCGATGTTCCAGGACGCCCAGAAGTTCGTCAAGCAACTGGCGTCCAACGGCGGCACGATCCTGATGGTCGGCACCAAGCGCCAAGCCCGCGAGATGGTGGCTGCAGAAGCCCAGCGCGCTGGCGTGCCCTTCGTTGACCAGCGTTGGCTGGGCGGCATGCTGACCAACTTCAAGACCGTCAAGACGTCCATCAAGCGTCTGAAGGAAATGAAGGCCCAGCAAGAAGCCGGCCTGGAAGCCATGAGCAAGAAGGAACAGCTGATGTTCGTTCGCGAACTGGAAAAGCTGGAAAAGGACATCGGCGGCATCCAGGACATGAACAGCCTGCCCGACGCCATCTTCGTGATCGACGTGGGCTTCCACAAGATCGCCGTGGCCGAAGCCAAGAAGCTGGGCATCCCCCTGGTTGGCGTGGTTGACTCCAACCACAACCCCGAAGGCATCGACTATGTCATCCCCGGTAACGACGACTCTGCCAAGGCTGTGCAACTGTACGCCCAAGGCATCGCCGACGCGATCCTGGAAGGCCGCGCTGCTGCACTGACCGACGTGGTCAAGGCTGCATCCGGCGAGAGCGGTGACGAGTTCGTGGAAGTGGAAGAATCCGCTGCCTGATTGAGCTTGTCCGGCTGAGCGACCTCGTCGCTGAATAAGAAGCGGGGCTCAGGGTAGCCCCGTTTTTTTAGCCGAAATCCTGTAACGAATCGAACTGACATTGGAGAAATACGATGGCTGCAATTACCGCAAGCATGGTGGCTGAACTGCGCGCAAAGACTGACGCGCCCATGATGGAATGCAAGAAGGCCCTGACCGAAGCCGAGGGCGATCTGGTCAAGGCCGAAGAGCTGCTGCGCGTCAAGCTGGGCACCAAGGCTGGCAAGGCTGCCTCGCGCGTGACCGCCGAAGGCGTTATCACCGCCTTCATCGATGGCAACAAGGGTGCCATGATCGAAGTCAACAGCGAAACCGACTTCGTGTCCAAGAACGACAGCTTCATCGCGATGGCCAATGCCGCCGCCAAGCTGGTCGCCGAGCAAAACCCCGCTGACGTGGCCGCGCTGAGCGCCCTGGCCTATGAGCAGGACGGTTTCGGCCCCACCCTGGAAGACGTGCGCAAGGGCCTGATCGGCAAGATCGGCGAGAACATGTCCTTCCGCCGCTTCAAGCGTTTCGACGGCTCCAGCCTGGCTTCGTACCTGCACGGTTCGCGCATCGGCGTGATCGTCGAGTTCGAAGGCGATGCAACCGCTGCCAAGGACGTCGCCATGCACGTGGCCGCCATGAAGCCCGTGTCCGTGACCAGCGCTGACGTGCCTGCCGAGCTGATCGAAAAGGAACGCACCGTTGCTGCCGCCAAGGCTGCCGAATCCGGCAAGCCTGCCGAGATCGTCGCCAAGATGGTTGAAGGCTCGGTTCAGAAGTACCTGAAGGAAGTCTCGCTGGCCGACCAGGTCTTCGTGAAGGCTGCCGACGGCAAGCAGACCGTGGCCCAGATGCTCAAGGCCGCCAACACCAACGTCAAGGGCTTCACCCTGTACGTGGTCGGCGAAGGCATCGAAAAGAAGGTTGACGACTTCGCTGCCGAAGTGGCTGCCCAAGTGGCCGCTGCCAAGGCCGGCGCCTGATTCGTCTGAGCGCCTGAACCGTTCCCTTCACCATCCACCACCATCCACCTTTCGGAGAAACACCATGTCCAACGCCGCACCGGCCCACAAGCGCATCCTGCTCAAGCTGTCCGGTGAGGCGCTCATGGGCGACGACTCGTTCGGCATCAACCGTGCCACCATCGAGCGCATGGTCTCCGAAATCGCCGAAGTCACCCGCGTGGGTGTCCAGGTGGCCGTGGTGATCGGTGGAGGGAATATTTTCCGTGGCGTGGCTGGTGGTTCGGTCGGAATGGACCGCGCCACCGCCGACTACATGGGCATGCTGGCCACCGTGATGAATGCCCTGGCCCTGGCCGATGCCATGGACAAGCAGGGCCTCATCGCCCGTGTCATGTCGGCCATTGCCATCGAGCAGGTCGTGGAGCCCTATGTGCGCCCCAAGGCCCTGCAGTATCTCGAAGAGGGCAAGGTGGTGGTGTTCGCCGCCGGCACCGGCAACCCGTTCTTCACGACCGATACGGCCGCGGCACTGCGCGGCGCGGAGATCGGTGCCGAAGTGGTGCTCAAGGCCACCAAGGTCGATGGTGTCTACACCGACGACCCGATGAAGAATCCCAACGCGACCCGCTATCACAAGCTGGCTTTCGACGAGGCCATTTCGCGCAACCTGGGCATCATGGACGCCACTGCCTTTGCGCTGTGCCGCGATCAGAAGCTGCCGATCCGGGTGTTCTCCATCATCAAGCCCGGCGCGCTCAAGCGCGTGGTCATGGGCGAGGATGAGGGCACGCTGGTGTACGCTTGAGCGTTTTGATACCGCGTTTCACAGCTCTTCAAGGAACAAGAACATGACGATTGCAGACATCAAGAAGACCACCGAGTCCAAGATGGGTCAGTCCATCGAAGCGCTCAAGAACAATCTTGCGCGTGTGCGTACCGGCCGTGCCAACCCCTCGCTGCTGGACTCCATCCATGTGGATTACTACGGCTCCATGGTGCCGCTGTCCCAGGTGGCCAACGTGAACCTGCTCGATGCGCGCACCATCAGCGTGCAGCCCTGGGAAAAGAGCATGTCCGCCAAGGTGGAGAAGGCCATTCGCGAAAGCGATCTGGGTCTGAACCCTGCCTCGCTGGGCGATCTGATCCGCGTGCCCATGCCTCCGATGAGCGAGGAACGCCGCAAGGAAATGACCAAGCTGGCCCGCAACGAAGGCGAAGCTTCCAAGATCGCCGTGCGCAACCTGCGCCGCGACGCCAACGAAGCCGTCAAGAAGCTGGTCAAGGACAAGGAAGCCTCGGAAGACGACCAAAAGCGTTGCGAAGCCGATGTCCAGAAGATGACCGACAAGCACATCACCGAGATCGACGTGCTGGTGGCTGCCAAGGAACAAGACATCATGGCGGTCTGAGGCGTTCTGCCTCACTTGCCTCAGGGCCTGTACCTTTGACAAACCAAGACTCCGGCGCGGTGCCGCGCCATATTGCCGTCATCATGGATGGCAATGGACGCTGGGCCAATCGCCGCTTTCTGCCGCGACTGGCCGGCCACAAGCAGGGCGTGGAATCGCTGCGCCGCTGTGCCCGCGCCTGCGTCCAGCGCGGCGTGCAGGTCCTGACCGTCTTCGCTTTCTCTTCCGAGAACTGGAACCGCCCCGAAGAGGAGGTTTCCGGTCTCATGGGCCTGCTGGCCAATGCCCTTGCCAAGGAAGTGCAGCAACTGAGCCGCGATGGCGTGCGCCTGCACTTCATCGGCGACCGCAGTGGCCTGAGCGAGAAAGTGTGCGCAGGCCTGGCCCAGGCCGAGCAGGTCACGGCACACAACAACCGCCTGGTGCTCAATGTCTGCTTCAACTACGGCGGGCGCTGGGACATTGCCCAGGCCGCAGCCCGGCTGGCAGAGCAGGGCGAGCCCATCACCCCGCAGAGCCTGGACCGCGCACTCGCGCTGGCCCATGTGCCCGACCCGGACCTGCTGATCCGCACTGGCGGGGAGATGCGCATCAGCAACTTCCTGTTGTGGCAGGCCGCGTATTCAGAGCTCTTCTTCAGTGCCAGCCTGTGGCCTGATTTCGACGAGGCCTGCCTGGACGAGGCCATTGCCGCCTTCACTTCGCGCGAGCGGCGCTTCGGCCAGACCTCCGCGCAAGTACACCAATCACAATCGAAGTCGTCCCATCAACAGACGACCTGAACAAGGGGGAGCCATGCTCAAGCAGCGAGTCATCACCGCCCTGATCCTGCTGGCCATCTTGCTGCCTGCGCTGTTCTATCCGACGGGCGTTCCGTTCGCCGTGGTGGTGCTCGTGCTCATGGCAGCGGGTGCCTGGGAATGGGGCCGTCTCAACGGCTTTGGCTCCGCTGGTGCCATAGGCATAGGTGCCATCTGCACGGCGATGTGCGTGGGGACCTGGGCCGTGGGCTGGCTGGAGCGTCCTCTGACCGCGGTCTGGGTGGTCGCTGGCTCCGCCTGGGTGCTGGGCGGAGCGGCACTGCTGCGCGCAGGCGTGGCCGGCTGGCCGCGCATTGCGGGGCCTGTGCGACTGGTTGGCGGAGTGCTGGCCCTGTGGCTGGCCTGGGTGGCCGTGGTGCAGGCGCGCATGATGGGCATCAACTTCCTGCTGTCGGTGCTGGTGCTGGTCTGGGTGGCCGATGTCTTTGCATATTTCGCAGGCCGGACCCTGGGCCTGAAATTCACCAAGTCCAAGCTCGCGCCGTCCATCAGTCCTGGCAAGAGCTGGGAAGGCGTGTGGGGCGGCATGGCCGGCGTGCTGGTGCTGGCCTTGGCCTGGGTCTGGGCGGACCGCCACTACGGGGTGGCCGTGCCCAGTTTCTATTCGTTGCTGTTGGCGCGCGGGGCCTGGTTCCTGCTGCTGGCGGTTGTGTTCATGGCCGCGATGAGCGTGGTCGGCGATCTGGTCGAATCCCTGGTCAAGCGCAGCGTGGGCGTCAAGGACAGCAGTGGTCTGCTGCCCGGCCATGGCGGCGTGCTTGATCGCGTCGATGCCCTGTTGCCGACCCTGCCGCTGGCCATGATGCTTTCCTCTTTCGCGCATTCATGAAGCAGAAAATCACCGTCCTGGGCTCCACAGGCTCCATCGGTACCAATACGCTGGACGTGGTGGCGCGCCACCGCGAGCACTACGAGGTCTTTGCACTCAGCGCGGCCACGCAAGTGGACCTGATGCTGCGCCAGTGCGCCGAATTCAAGCCCGCCTATGCCGTCATGGCCAGCGCGCCACACGCGAAGCTGCTGGCTGAACAGCTGCGCAGCAATGGGCTGGCGACCGAAGTGCTGCAGTCGCCAGACGCGCTGGAGCAGATCGCCTCGCATCCCGAGGTCGATGCCGTCATGGCTGCCATCGTCGGTGCGGCGGGCCTTGCGCCTTGTCTGGCGGCCGCGCGCGCGGGCAAGCGCCTGCTGCTGGCCAACAAGGAGGCTCTGGTCGTTGGCGGCGCACTGTTCATGGACACGGTCAAGCGCCATGGCGCGACCCTGCTGCCCATAGACAGCGAGCATTCGGCCATTTTCCAGTGCCTGCCGGAAGACCGAGCCAGCTGGCCCGATCGCGTGGACAGTCTGCTGCTCACGGCGTCGGGTGGACCCTTTCGCCTGCGCGATCCGGCCACCTTGTCCGAGATCACGCCGGAGCAGGCCTGCGCGCACCCGAACTTCTCCATGGGGCGCAAGATCTCCGTGGACTCGGCGACCATGATGAACAAGGCGCTGGAGGTCATCGAGGCACGCTGGCTGTTCGACATGGCTCCCGACAAGATCAAGGTCGTCATCCACCCGCAGCAGATCGTGCACTCCATGGTGCAGTTCAAGGATGCCTCGGTGCTGGCGCAACTGGGCACGCCCGACATGCGCGTGCCCATCGCCTGCGGCCTGGCCTGGCCACGGCGCATCGCCAGTGGCGCGGCGCCCCTGGATTTCGCGAAGCTGTCGGCCCTGACCTTTGAAGAGGCGGATGCCGTGCGTTTTCCGGGCCTGCATCTTTCCTGGCAGGCGCTGCTCGCCAGCGAGGGAACTACGGCGGTTCTCAATGCTTCCAACGAAGTCGCCGTTGCCGCCTTCCTGGAGCGACGCCTGGCATTTGACCGTATCCACGCTGTGAATTTGCGCACTCTCGAAACCTTGCTGCCGCCTACACTGGGCAGCCTTGACGACCTGCTGGCCCTGGACGCCCAGGCCCGCGAAATCGCGCACACCGTGGCGCGGCAGTGGCAGCTGTAATGCCGGTTTCGCGGGCCAGACCGGGTTTCTCGGTGGGCCTGCGGCGGTGTCCAGGTGCGCATTGGATTCAAAGGAGTATCAATTGTTGCTGACCGTAGTTGCATTTGTGGTCGCGCTGGGCGTGCTGATTGCCGTCCACGAGTGGGGCCACTACCGCGTCGCTGTGGCCTGCGGCGTGAAGGTGCTTCGGTTTTCCGTCGGCTTCGGTCGCCCCATCCTGCGCTGGAAGCGCAAAGGTTCGGACACGGAATTCGTCATCGGTGCACTGCCGCTTGGCGGCTATGTGCGCATGCTCGACGAGCGTGAGGGCGAAGTCCCTGCCGACCAGCGCCATCTGGCATTCAACACCCAGCCGCTGCGTGCACGTGCGGCCATCGTGGCGGCAGGCCCGGTGGCCAATCTCGTGCTGGCCGTTGCGCTGCTGGCCGTCGTCAATTGGATGGGCATGCAGGAGCCCGTGGCGCGATTGGCCACGCCGCCGGCGGGCACGGTGCTGCAGATGGCGGGCGTGCAGGGCGGTGATCGCGTGCTGCGCATCGCCTTGGGCGACCAGGAGTGGGAAGAGGTCCGCTCCATCAATGATCTGCGCTGGACACTGACGCGCGCCGCGCTCGATGATGAGTCGGTGCGCATGGAAGTGCTCCAGGGCCGGCGCACCGCTCCGTCCGAACTGCGGCTGGCGCTGGCCGGTCAGGTGCAGGGCGAGCCCGATGCCGCCTTCTTCGAGCGCTTGGGCCTGCTGGGGCCTTGGACGCAGCCCGTGCTGGACAAGGTGATTGCCGGTGGTGCCGCCGAAAAGGCCGGCTTGCGCCAGGGCGACCTGGTGCTGCGCGTGGGCAGCACCCCGGTGGATGACGGCACCCAACTGCGCAATCTCATCCGCAAGATGGGTGCATCCGGCCAGGTCCAGCAGCAGGTCTGGCTGGTGGAGCGCGATGGCAGGCAACTGCAGATCCCCGTGCTGCCCGATCTGGGCCGCTCGGAAGATGGCAAGGAGAGCATTGCCCGCATCAGTGCCTACATCGGCAGCGCTCCCGAGATGGCTCTGGTGCAGCGCGGTCCGCTGGAAGGCCTGTGGGCTGGCGTGCAGCGCACCTGGGAGCTGTCGTCGCTGACGCTGCGAATGATGGGCCGCATGGTGATAGGTGAGGCATCGCTCAAGAACATCAGCGGCCCCTTGACCATTGCCGACTATGCGGGGCGCTCGGCCAGCATGGGCCTGGTTCAATACCTCTCGTTCCTGGCGCTGATAAGCATCAGCCTGGGGGTTCTCAACTTGCTCCCCCTGCCGGTGCTCGATGGCGGGCACCTGATGTATTATCTTTGGGAGGGCGTGACTGGCCGAAGCGTGTCGGAAGTCTGGGCCGGGCGCTTGCAGCGTGCAGGCGTGGCGGTTTTGATGATGATGATGTCCGTCGCCTTTTTCAACGATATCAACCGGCTTTGGGGCTAACTTTTCAGCCGTTTTCGGCAAGCCGCAGCGGCGGCAAATCCATTCATGACTAAACGTATCAATCGCCTGGGCGTGCGCGCTGCATCGACCCTGGCTGCCATGGTTTTGGCTGCCAATGCAGCCTGGGCGCTGGAGCCCTTCCGTGTACAGGACATCCGCATCGAAGGCCTGCAGCGCGTGGAGCCGGGCACGGTCTTCGCATCCATCCCGCTGCGCGTGGGCGACCAATACGACGATGACAAGGGCGCAGCTGCGATCCGCTCGCTGTTCGCGCTGGGATTGTTCAAGGACATCCGCCTCGAAGCCAATGGCAACGTGCTCGTTGTCGTCGTCGAAGAACGCCCGACCATCGCCGAGGTGAACTTCGCCGGCACCAAGGAGTTCGACAAGGAAACCCTGCAAAAGGCCATGCGCGATGTGGGCCTGGCAGAAGGTCGTCCCTTCGACAAGGCCCTGGCCGACCGTGCCGAGCAGGAGCTCAAGCGCCAGTACATCAACCGTAGCCTTTATGGCGCGGAAGTCGTCACCACGGTCACGCCCATCGAGCGCAACCGCGTCAACCTGACCTTCACGGTGACCGAGGGCGATCCGGCCCGCATCAACGAGATCCACATCGTCGGCAACAAGGCCTTCAGCGAATCCACGCTCAAGGATCTGTTCGATCAGGACACCGGCAACTGGATGAGCTGGTACACCAAGTCGGACCGCTATGCGCGCAACAAGCTCAACGCCGACCTGGAAACGCTGCGCTCGTACTACCTGCAGCGTGGCTACCTGGAGTTCCGCGTGGACTCCACCCAGGTGGCCATCTCGCCCGACAAGCAGACCATCTCGCTGACCCTGAACATCCATGAAGGCGAGCGTTTCGTGGTCTCCGGCGTCAAGCTGGAAGGCAACTACCTCGACCGCGACGACGAATTCAAGTCCCTGGTCAAGATCAAGCCCGGCGAGCCCTACAACGCCGACCAGGTCACGGCGACGACCAAGGCCTTCACCGAGCACTTCGGCAACTTCGGCTTTGCCTTTGCACGCGTCGAGGCCGTGCCGGACATCGACCGTGCAACCAACCGCGTGGCCCTGGTGCTGCACGCCGAGCCTTCTCGCCGCGCCTATGTGCGACGCATCAATCTCAGTGGCAACAACCGCACGCGCGACGAAGTGATCCGCCGCGAATTCCGCCAGTACGAGGCCTCCTGGTACGACGGCGACAAGATTCGCCTGTCGCGCGACCGTGTGGACCGTCTGGGCTTCTTCACCGAGGTCAACGTCGAAACCCAGGAAGTGGCGGGCTCGCCTGACCAGGTGGATCTGGTCATCTCGGTGGCTGAAAAGCCCACGGGTTCGCTGCAACTGGGTGCGGGCTTCTCCAGTGCCGAAAAGGTTTCGCTCTCGTTCGGCATCAAGCAGGAAAACGTGTTCGGCTCGGGAAACTACCTGGGCGTGGACGTGAATACCAGCAAGTACCGCCGCACCATGGTGCTGTCCACCACGGACCCGTACTTCACGGACACCGGCATTTCGCGCACCTACGATCTGTACTACCGCACCGACCGTCCCTACTACGACGATGCGGCCTACAAGATCGTCACCTCGGGCGGTAGCGTGCGCTTTGGCGTGCCCTTCAGCGAGATCGACACGGTGTATTTCGGCGGTGGCGTGGAGCGCTCCGAAATCAAGCCCGGCACCTACCTGCCCCAGGCGTACAAGGACTATGCCGACAAGTACGGCTACTCCAACACCGGCATTCCGCTGACCCTGGGCTGGTCGCGTGACAGCCGTGACAGCGCGCTGGCGCCCAACTCGGGTCTCTACCAGCGCCTGAACACCGAGTGGTCGGTGGGTGGCGAGGCCCGCTATGTGCGAGCCAACTACCAGATCCAGCAGTACATCCCTCTGAGCAAGAAGTACACGCTGGCACTGAACGGTGAACTGGGCTACGGCAAGGGCCTCAATGGCCGTCCGTTCCCGCTGTTCAAGAACTTCTTCTCGGGTGGCCTGGGCTCGGTGCGTGGCTTCGAGCAGGGCTCGCTGGGTCCGCGCGACACCAAGGAAAACTTGGCGCTTGGCGGCTCCAAGAAGGTGACCTTGAACGCAGAGTTCATGATTCCCTTCCCCGGTGCCGGCAATGACAGGACTTTGCGTCTTTTTACATTCCTCGATGTGGGCAATGTCTACGGGGCCAACGAGAACTTCGATCTCGGGGAGCTGCGGGCTTCCACGGGCCTGGGCATCAGCTGGATTTCCCCCCTGGGCCCCCTGCGTCTCGCCTTTGCTCAACCCATCCGCAAGCAGACCGGGGATAAAATCCAGCGACTGCAATTCCAAATTGGAACCTCTTTCTAATGAAATCTCTATCTAGCCATTTTTCCCTGGCTGTGCTGCTTGGCGCCATGGCTGTTTCTGCGCACGCTCAAGAGTTCAAGGCCGGCTTTGTGAACACGGACCGCATCTTCCGTGAAGCGTCGACGGCCAAGGCTGCGCAGTCCAAGCTGGAGCAGGAATTCTCCAAGCGTGAGAAGGAACTGGTCGACCAGGGCAATACGCTCAAGAGCGCTTCGGAGAAGTTCGAGCGTGAAGCGCCCACCATGGCCGAAAGCCAGCGCGTCTCCCGTCAGCGTCAGCTGGTGGACCAGGACCGCGAGTTCCAGCGCAAGCGCCGTGAGTTCCAGGAAGACCTGAACTCCCGCAAGAACGAGGAACTGGCCCAGGTTCTGGAGCGCGCCAACAAGGTGGTCAAGCAAGTGGCAGAAGCCGAGAAGTACGACGTCATCCTCCAGGAAGCCGTCTACATCAACCCCAAGTACGACATCACTGACAAAGTGATCAAGGCGCTGAACGGCGGCGGCAAGTAAGCCAGCGTCCAGGGCTGCATGCCGTGAGCGTATTGTTGGGTCAGATCCTCGATGCACTCGGTGGCGAACTGGTCGGTGGCGAAAGGGAGATGCCCATCTCCCGCATCGCGCCGCTGGATTCCGCCGGGGCCGGGGATCTCAGTTTTCTGAGCAACCCCCGCTACCGCCAGCAACTGGCCGCCTCCGAGGCGGCCTGCGTTATTGTGGCGCCCGCCATGCGTGAGCCGGCGCAGCAGCGGGGTGCCTGCATCGTGGTCCCTGACCCGTATGCCTACTTCGCCAGGGCCACGCAGTGGTGGAAGCGGAACTGCAGGTCTGTGGCGCCGGCCGGTATCCATCCAAGCGCGGTGGTGCACGAGAGTGCCATCGTTGATGCCTCTGCCACGATCGGCCCGCTCTGCGTGGTTGAAGAGGGTGCCACCATCGGTGCCCACACCGTGCTCAAGTCGCGCGTCACCATTGGCGAGAACTGCCATGTGGGGGCGCGCTGTCTTCTGCATTCCGGCGTGGTGCTGGGAGCGGACGGCTTCGGGTTTGCGCCCGAGAACGGAGCATGGGTGAAGATCGAGCAGCTCGGTGGCGTGCGGATCGGCGACGATGTGGAAATCGGCGCCAATACCTGCATAGACCGCGGAGCGCTGGACGACACGGTGATCGAGGACGGGGTCAAGCTCGACAACCTGATCCAGATCGGTCACAACGTGCACGTCGGCAAGCATACGGCCATGGCCGGTTGCGTGGGGGTGGCCGGCAGCGCGCGCATTGGCGCGCATTGCACCGTGGGAGGCGGCGCCATCGTGCTGGGCCATCTGCAGCTGGCCGACAGGGTGCATATTTCGGCAGCGACGGTAGTGACCCGTTCGCTGACACAATCAGGTGTTTACACGGGCATGTTTCCCGTGGATGAAAACGCCAAATGGGAAAAAAATGCTGCGACGCTGAAGCAGCTGCACTCCATGCGCGATCGCATCAAGGCCCTGGAGCGGCAACTGCAGCAATCGGCGGATCAAGGCCATAACGGAACGCAATGATGGATATTCACGCAATTCTCAAGCAACTGCCCCACCGCTACCCCTTCCTGCTGGTGGACAAGGTCACGGAGCTTGAGCGCAATACACGCATCAAGGCGATCAAGAACGTCACGTTCAACGAGCCCTATTTCATGGGCCATTTCCCAGGCCGTCCCGTCATGCCGGGCGTGCTCATCCTGGAGGCGCTGGCGCAGGCTGCCGGCCTGCTGGCCTTCGATGCCATGGGCCAGGTTCCCGACGAAAACAACATCTACTACTTCGTGGGCATCGACGGTGCGCGCTTCAAGCGCCCCGTGGAGCCAGGCGACCAGCTGGTGCTGGAGATCACCATCGATCGCGTTCGCGGCGGCATCTGGAAGTTCAAGGGCGTGGCCCGCGTCGAGGACGAAGTGGCCTGCGAAGCCGAGCTGATGTGCACCATGCGTAACGTGGGCTGACGGGCGCATGGCTGGCATTGAACGCATCCATCCCACGGCACTGATAGATTCCGCTGCACAGCTGGATTCATCGGTGTCGGTCGGCCCCTATGCCGTCATCGGGCCGCATGTGGAAATCGGCGCCGGCACCACGATTGGCGCGCATTGCGTTGTCGAAGGCCATACCCGCATTGGTTGTGACAACCGGATTTTCCAGTTCGCGTCCTTGGGCGCGCAGCCCCAGGACAAGAAGTACGCAGGCGAGCCCACGCGGCTTGTCATCGGTGACCGCAACACGGTGCGCGAGTTCTGCACTTTCAATGCGGGCACCGTGCAGGACCAGGGTGTCACGGTCATAGGCCATGACAACTGGATCATGGCCTATGTGCATGTGGCCCACGACTGCGTCGTGGGCAGCCACACCATCCTGGCCAACAATGCCACCCTGGCCGGCCACGTGCATGTGGGCGACCATGTGATCCTGGGCGGCCTGACGGGTGTGCACCAGTTCACCAAGGTGGGTGCCCATGCCATGGCGGGCTTTGCCAGCCATATCTCGCAGGATGTGCCGCCCTTCATGATGGTGGATGGCAATCCCCTGGCCGTGCGTGGCTTCAATATCGAAGGCCTGCGCCGGCGCGGATTCGGGCCGCAGCGTATCCAGGCCATCAAGCAGATGCACCGTCTGCTGTATCGCCAGGGGCTGACCCTGGAGGCCGCGCGCGACGCTATTGGCGCGCTGGCTGGCGAGCAGCCCGAGGCCGCTGCCGATGTATCGCTGATGCTGGATTTTCTGGCCGCTTCGACCCGGGGCATTGCGCGCTGATCCGGCGCGCGAAAGGACGGCATGACAGAGAACGCGGCGCCATTGGCGCGCCTGAGTCCATCGATTGCCATGGTCGCCGGGGAAACCTCAGGCGACCTGCTGGCGTCCTTGCTCCTCGGGGGGCTGCAGGCCCGCTGGCCCGAGGCTTCGGCCTTTGGCATCGGCGGGCCCCAAATGCAGCAGCGCGGTTTTGAGGCATGGTGGTCCTGCGAGCGGCTGGCCGTGCATGGCTACAGCTGGGAAGTGTTTCGCCGACTGGCCGAGATTCTGAACATCCGCCGGCAGTTGCGCCAGCGCCTGCTCAAGCAGCCGCCAGCCGTTTTTGTCGGCATCGATGCGCCCGACTTCAATTTGGGCCTGGAGACCGATCTGCGGGCTGCGGGCATCAAGACCGTGCATTTCGTCTGCCCCTCGATCTGGGCCTGGCGTGCCGATCGCGTCGAGAAAATCCGGCGTGCGGCCGACCATGTGCTGTGCATCTTTCCCTTCGAGCCTGAGTTGCTGGCCCGTCACGGCATAGACGCCACCTACGTGGGCCATCCCCTGGCCAGCGTGATTCCGCTGCAGCCCGGCCGTGCCGCCGCGCGCCGTCGGCTGGGTCTGCCGGAAGATGGTCTGGTGCTGGCCGTGCTGCCCGGCAGCCGACGCTCCGAAATCCGCTATCTTGCAGCCTGTTTCTTTCAGGCTGCAGCTTTGGTCCGGAAGGCGCTGCCAGCTATTAAAATAGTAGTGCCTGCCGTGCCTTCGCAACTGGACGAGTTGCGGCGCATTGCCCAGGAGTCCGGCATGGCCTCGTCGCTGCACATCGTGCGCGGCCAGTCCCATGATGCATTGGCAGCCTGCGACGTGACGTTGATCGCCAGCGGCACGGCGACGCTGGAAGCCGCGTTGTACAAGCGTCCCATGGTGATCGGCTACAACATGCACCCCTGGAGCTGGCGCCTGATGCGTGGCAAGCAGTTGCAGCCCTGGGTGGGCCTGCCCAACATCCTGTGCGGCGATTTCGTCGTGCCCGAGCTGATCCAGGATGCGGCAACGCCCCAGGCGCTGAGCGCGGCTGTGCTGCAATGGCTGCAGGCGTGCGAACATTCCCCTTCAACCGTCGAGGCGCTGGTACAGCGCTTCACAGCGCTGCACCATGAATTGCGGCGCGATACTGCCGAACTGGCCGCCCATGCGATCGAGAAAATCATTGCCCCCACTGCCGCCTGAACAGGCGTGCCTGCCCTGGCATCCGCCGGGGTTGGTTGCGGGCGTGGACGAAGCGGGCCGCGGCCCGTTGGCCGGCCCTGTCGTGGCCGCTGCTGTCATTCTTGACGATCTCAATCCCATCGAGGGCCTGAACGATTCCAAGAAGCTCACGGCTGCGCGCCGCGAGGCACTCTATGACGAGATCCGTGCCAAGGCGCTGTGCTGCAGCATTGCCGAGGCCTCGGTCGAAGAGATTGATCGCTTGAACATCCTGCAGGCCACGCTGCTGGCCATGCGCCGTGCGGTGCTGGGTCTGCGCCTGAAGCCGGTGCTCGTGCTGGTGGATGGAAACCAGCTGCCCGTGCTGGATGTGCAGGCCGAGGCCATTGTCAAGGGGGACTCCCTGGTGCAGGCCATCTCGGCCGCCTCCATTCTGGCCAAGGTCACGCGCGACCGCTGGTGCGAACGGCTGCATGAACAATATCCGGAATACGGCTTCGACGGCCACAAGGGCTACGGAACGGCGGCCCACCTTGCGGCGCTGCGCCTGCACGGTGCCTGCGAGGAGCACCGGCGAACCTTCGCGCCGGTGGCCCATGTCGTGAGCATTGCCCGCATGGCCGAGCCTCTGGCCGCTGCCCGCGTGGCAGCTGCGGCGCAGGGCGCGCAAGCCTTGCTGCTGTCGGCCTGAGCGCCTTGCCGTTTCTTTCTGCGCCCGTGGCGCGCTGTTCCCTTTGCCCGAAAGCCTCACCATGAGCCGACAACCCGCCGCCACATTGATCCAGTCCCGTGACAACGTCCTGGTCAAGGATTTGCGCAGGCTTGTCCAGGACAGTGGGGCCTACCGCAAGCAAGGGCGCGTCTGGCTGGAGGGGGACCATCTGTGCCGTGCCGCGCTGGCGCGTGGCATGCAGCCCTCCGTGGCCGTGGTGGCCGAATCCTTCTGGCCGCTGGTGCCGCTGGAATGGGTGCAGGGCGCAGGCAAGTGCGTGGTGCTGGCAGATGCCCTGTTTGCCGAAGTCAGCGGCCTGGAGTCCCCGGCGCGCATCGGTTTTCTGATGGACTGGCAGGCATCGGCGGTCATCCGTGCCGGCGTGGCCACGGTGGTGTTGGACCGCGTGCAGGACGCAGGCAACGTGGGCTCCATCCTGCGCAGTGCCGCTGCCTTCGGTTTCAGCCAGGTCGTGGCCCTGAAGGGCACGGCTGCGCTGTGGAGCCAAAAGGTGCTGCGCGCCGGCATGGGGGCGCATTTCGGTCTGCAACTGGTCGAGTCGGCCTCGCCCGAAGACCTGGATGCGCTTGGCTTGCCCCTGATCGTGACCAGTTCCCACCAGGGCGAACTGATCCACAATGCCGCGCTGCCCTGGCCTTGTGCCTGGGCCATGGGCCATGAAGGGCAGGGCGTTGGCGAGGCGCTGATGCAGCGGGCAGCGCAGCATGTGCGCATCGGCCAGCCGGGCGGTGAGGAGTCGCTGAACGTGGCTGCTGCAGCGGCGATATGCCTGCACGCAAGCAGCGTGAGTGCCGGCTCACGTCAAGGGTAATCCCGCCTCCTGTCAGGAGGCTGAAGCACGACCAGCCTATAATGGGCGGCTTTCAAGCATTCCACACTACGCCTAGCGACGCTTCCTCGCCACCCCCTGCAGACAAGCTATAACCCGCCCGGATCCGTCCGTGCGGCACGCTGGGCGTAACCGTAATTAGAACCGGAGAACCCAGTGCTTTTGTCTCTCAAGGGAGCATTCCCATCCGCCATCCTGGCGCTCGCAGACGGCACGGTCTTTGTTGGCAACTCGATCGGTGCGCAAGGCACCACGGTTGGTGAAGTCGTTTTCAACACGGCAATCACCGGCTACCAGGAAATCCTCACCGACCCCAGCTACTGCCAGCAGATCGTGACGCTCACGTATCCGCACATCGGCAACTACGGCGTCAACGCAGAG
This sequence comes from Delftia sp. Lp-1, assembly GCF_020523835.1. Taxonomy (NCBI): domain Bacteria; kingdom Pseudomonadati; phylum Pseudomonadota; class Betaproteobacteria; order Burkholderiales; family Comamonadaceae; genus Delftia; species Delftia sp. Lp-1. The sequence goes on from NZ_JAJALJ010000001.1 coordinate 1,286,438, forward strand.
GATGTCGAGGCTGGCAAGGTCCATGCGGCGGGCCTGATCATCAAGAACCTTCCGCTGCTGGCCAGCAACTTCCGCAAGTCCGAGACCCTGCCCGACTACCTCACGCGCAGCGGCACGGTGGCGATTGCCAACATCGACACGCGCAAGCTCACACGGCTGCTGCGCGACAAGGGCGCACAAAACGGCGCCATCGTCGGTTTGGCCGCTGGCGAAGAAGTGACCCAGGCGCGCATCGACGAGGCACTGGCTGCGGCCAAGGCGGCCCCCAGCATGAAGGGCCTGGATCTGGCCCAGGTGGTGAGCGCCGCCCAGCAGTACGAATGGACGGAAACCGAGTGGAAGCTGGGCGAAGGCTACGGCCAGCAGCAGGCCCCGCGTTTCCATGTGGTGGCCTATGACTTCGGCGTGAAGTTCAACATCCTGCGCATGCTGGCCGAGCGCGGCTGCAAGCTGACCGTGGTGCCGGCCAAGACGCCTGCCAAGGAAGTGCTGGCACTCAACCCCGACGGCGTTTTCCTGTCCAATGGCCCTGGCGACCCGGAGCCCTGCGACTACGCCATTGCCGCCACCAAGGAGCTGGTGGAGTCCGGCAAGCCCGTCTTCGGCATCTGCCTGGGTCACCAGATCATGGCCCTGGCCGCCGGCGCCAAGACCTTCAAGATGGCCAACAGCCACCACGGCGCCAACCACCCCGTCAAGGACCTGGACAACGGCCGGGTCAGCATCACCAGCCAGAACCATGGTTTTGCCGTGGAGATGGAGTCCCTGCCCGACACGCTGCGCGCCACGCACATCAGCCTGTTCGACGGCACGCTGCAAGGCCTTGAGCACAAGGACAAGCCTGCGTTCTGCTTCCAGGGCCACCCCGAGGCTTCGCCCGGCCCGCACGATATCGCCTACCTGTTTGACCGCTTCACGGCGCTGATGGAGAAACACAAAAATGCCTAAGCGCACCGACCTCAAAAGCATTCTGATCATTGGCGCCGGTCCCATCGTCATCGGCCAGGCCTGCGAGTTTGACTACTCCGGCGTGCAGGCCTGCAAGGCGTTGCGCGAAGAGGGCTACAAGGTCATCCTGATCAACAGCAACCCTGCCACGATCATGACCGACCCGGCCACGGCCGACGTCACCTACATCGAGCCCATCACCTGGCAGACGGTCGAGAAGATCATCGCCAAGGAGCGTCCCGACGCCATCCTGCCGACCATGGGCGGCCAGACCGCGCTGAACTGCGCGCTGGACCTGTGGCGCAACGGCGTGCTGCACAAGTACAAGGTCGAGCTGATCGGCGCAACTCCCGAGGCCATCGACAAGGCCGAGGACCGCCTCAAGTTCAAGGATGCGATGACGCGCATCGGCCTGGGTTCGGCGCGCTCGGGCATCGCCCATTCGATGGACGAAGCCTGGGCCGTGCAAAAGGAAATGGGCTTTCCCACCGTCATCCGCCCCAGCTTCACGCTGGGCGGGACGGGCGGCGGCATTGCCTACAACCCCGAAGAGTTCGAGACCATCTGCAAGCGCGGGCTGGAAGCGTCCCCGACCAATGAGCTGCTGATCGAGGAATCGCTGCTTGGCTGGAAGGAGTACGAGATGGAAGTCGTCCGCGACAAGGCGGACAACTGCATCATCATCTGCTCCATCGAGAACCTGGACCCCATGGGCGTGCACACCGGCGACTCGATCACCGTGGCACCCGCGCAGACGCTGACCGACAAGGAATACCAGATCATGCGTAACGCCTCGCTGGCGGTGCTGCGCGAGATCGGTGTGGACACGGGCGGCTCCAACGTGCAGTTCTCGGTGAATCCGAAGGACGGCCGCATGATCGTCATCGAGATGAACCCGCGCGTGTCGCGTTCCTCGGCGCTGGCCTCCAAGGCCACGGGCTTCCCCATCGCCAAGGTCGCTGCCAAGCTGGCCGTGGGCTACACGCTGGACGAACTCAAGAACGACATCACGGGCGGCAAGACGCCTGCGTCGTTCGAGCCCTCGATCGATTACGTGGTCACCAAGATCCCGCGTTTCGCGTTCGAGAAGTTCCCCGCTGCCGACAACCGCCTGACCACGCAGATGAAGTCCGTGGGCGAGGTCATGGCCATTGGCCGTACCTTCCAGGAGTCCTTCCAGAAAGCGCTGCGCGGCCTGGAAGTCGGCGTGGACGGCATGAACGAAAAGACCCAGGACCGCGAGATCCTCGAAAAGGAACTCGGCGAGCCAGGTCCGGACCGCATCTGGTATGTGGGCGATGCCTTCGCTGCCGGCTGGACGCTGGACGAGGTGCACAACATCACCAAGATCGACAAGTGGTTCCTCGTGCAGATCGAAGAGATCGTGAAGATCGAACTCGAACTGGACCAGGTCTACGAGGAAAAGGGCGATGCCGCGCTGGCCGCACTGGACGCCACCACGCTGCGCACGCTCAAGCAAAAGGGCTTCTCCGACCGTCGCCTGGCCAAGCTGCTGCACAGCAATGAGAAGGCCGTGCGCGAGGCACGCAAGGCACTGGGCGTGCGCCCCGTGTTCAAGCGTGTGGACACCTGCGCTGCCGAGTTCGCCACCGACACGGCTTACATGTACTCCACCTATGACGAGGAGTGCGAAGCCGAGCCGACGAACAAGAAAAAGATCATGGTGCTGGGCGGTGGCCCGAACCGCATCGGCCAGGGCATCGAGTTCGACTACTGCTGTGTGCATGCTGCGCTCGCCATGCGCGAGGACGGCTATGAAACCATCATGGTCAACTGCAACCCCGAGACCGTGTCCACCGACTACGACACGTCGGACCGCCTGTACTTCGAGCCGCTGACGCTGGAAGACGTGCTCGAAGTCGTGGCTGTCGAGAAGCCTGTTGGCGTCATCGTGCAGTACGGCGGCCAGACGCCCCTGAAGCTTGCGCTGGGTCTTGAAAAGGAAGGCGTGCCCATCATCGGCACCACGCCCGACATGATCGACGCGGCCGAAGACCGCGAGCGCTTCCAGAAGCTGCTGCATGAGCTGGGCCTGCGCCAGCCGCCCAATGCCACGGCCCGTACCGAGCCCGAAGCGCTGGAAAAGGCGGCCGGCCTGGGCTACCCCCTGGTCGTGCGTCCCAGCTACGTGCTGGGTGGCCGTGCCATGGAAATCGTGCACGAGCAGCGCGACCTGGAGCGCTACATGCGCGAAGCCGTCAAGGTCAGCAACGACTCGCCCGTGCTGCTGGACCACTTCCTGTCCAACGCCATCGAGTGCGATGTGGACTGCGTGCGCGACCGTGAAGGCGCCGTCTTCATCGGCGGCGTGATGGAGCACATCGAGCAGGCTGGCGTACATTCGGGCGATTCCGCCTGCTCGCTGCCGCCTTACTACCTCAAGCCCGAGACCGTGGCCGAGATCAAGCGCCAGACTGCCGCCATGGCCAACGCGCTGAGCGTGGTCGGCTTGATGAACGTGCAGTTCGCCATCAAGGAAACGGCCGACGGCGACGTGATCTACGTGCTGGAAGTCAACCCGCGCGCCTCGCGCACCGTGCCCTTCGTCTCCAAGGCCACCGGCATCCAGCTGGCCAAGGTGGCTGCGCGCTGCATGGCCGGCGACACGCTGGCCCAGCAGGGCATCACCAAGGAAGTCACGCCGCCGTACTTCAGCGTCAAGGAAGCCGTCTTCCCGTTCGTGAAGTTCCCTGGCGTGGACACCATCCTCGGCCCCGAGATGAAGTCCACCGGCGAAGTCATGGGCGTGGGCAAGACCTTTGGCGAAGCCTTCGTCAAGAGCCAACTGGGCGCCGGCGTCACGCTGCCGACCCAGGGCAAGGTCTTCCTGACCGTGAAGAACGCCGACAAGCCGCGTGCCGTGGCCGTGGCCAAGGAACTGGCTGCGATGGGCTTCGTGTTGTGCGCCACGCGCGGCACGGCAGCGGCCATCTCCGAGGCCGGCATCGAGGTGCAGCTCGTCAACAAGGTGACTGAAGGCCGCCCCCACATCGTGGACATGATCAAGAACGGCGAGATCGCCATGGTCATCAACACGGTGGAGGAGCGCCGCAATGCCATCGCCGACTCGCGTGCCATCCGTACCAGCGCCCTGCTGGCGCGTGTGACCACCTTCACGACCATCTTCGGTGCCGAAGCTGCCGTCGAAGGCATGAAGTCCATGGGCAACATGGACGTGCACTCGGTCCAGGAATTGCACGCCCAACTGCAGGCTGCCTGAGATCCTTCCATTGCCGCTGCGCCTGTTTTTTGATGGCGCGCAGCGAGCGGCACTGTCCGACAGTGCCACCGGGTTATCCCACCATTTCGGGTGGGTAAACACGGCATAATGGAACGAATCATTCGATGAAACCGCCGCGCGGCAACGTGCGGCGGTTTGCTTTTGGGGTGCAGGTCCAGCCGCAAAGTCGCCGGCCCGCCTGTACCAAAGAAACCGCGCAGCGCGCGGCGTTCGCTGAACATGGAGACTTTTCAATGGCCACCATTCCCATCACCAAGCGCGGAGCCGAGAAGCTCAAGGACGAACTGCACCGCCTGAAAACCGTGGAGCGTCCCTCCATCATCCAGGCCATCGCCGAGGCACGTGCCCAGGGCGACCTGAGCGAAAACGCCGAATACGAAGCTGCCAAGGACCGTCAAGGCTTCATCGAAGGCCGCATTGCCGAGGTCGAGAGCAAGCTGTCGGCTGCCCAGATCATCGATCCCTCTTCCGTGGATGCCGGTGGCCGCGTGGTCTTCGGTGCAACGGTGGAGCTCGAGGATGAAGACAGCGGCGACACGGTGAAGTACCAGATCGTCGGCGAGGACGAGGCCGACCTCAAGCTGGGCCTGATCAACGTCTCTAGCCCCATCGCGCGCGCGCTGATCGGCAAGGAAGAGGGCGATACCGCCGTCGTGCAGGCACCGGGCGGCGAGCGCCGCTATGAAGTGGTGTCGGTGCGCTACCTCTGATGCGCCAGCGCCTGTGCCTCGATCATTGAGGAAGGCCTAAGCCCATGAGCAACCTGTACGAGCGCATTCCCCTGCTGGCTGCTGCCCTGTGGTGGGGCAGCCTGTCGGCCATCGGCTTCATGGCCGTGCCCATGCTGTTCGCCCAATTGCCCACGCCGGCTGTCGCGGGCTTCATGGCAGCCAAGCTGTTTGCCGCGCAGACCTGGGTGTCCATCGCCTGCGCGGCCCTGCTGCTGGTCCTGTCCCGGCGCAACAAGGAGCAGGTCCTGCAGCCCTGGGCCAAGGCCTGTCTGGGCTTTGTGATCGCAGGCATGCTGCTGGCATTTCTGGTCCAGTACGGCGTGTCGCCGCGCATCGTTGCACGCGACAACCTCAAGCTGTGGCACAGCGTGGGCACGGTGATGTATGCGCTGCAGTGGCTGTGTGCGCTCGTCGTGCTGTGGCGCATAGGCAGTCCGTCTCAAGCGAAAGCCGAGGCCACGGCCTGATCCCGGTCCTGCCGGTTCGGCACCATGCCAAACGAAAACGCCCGCAAGCGCGGGCGTTTTTTTGTGGGTCGAGCTGCTCACTCGTGCCAGTGCTCGGCCACCCAGGTGGCAGGCCGGATATAGCGAAAGCGCCGATTGCGCCGGCCGGCCAACGCGTCGGGCGGGTTGCATTCTCCGTGGAAGATGACCACGCGTGCACCATCCGGCACGAAGGGCGGCTTCCAGTAGTTCGTCGGCCATGCGGGAATGCAGTGGTACTTGAAGCTGGGGCACCAGGCCTGCGGCCAGTACTTGAGCTTGCCCTGCTTGTGCAGCATGTCGGACAGGTAGGCCTGCTCGTTGCGGAAGCTGCTGCGGATCTCTTCGAAATGCGTGCGGAAGTAGTCCAGTACCTCGGGGTGGGCACCCAGCTCGAAGCGGTACACCGAGGAATTGCCCGTGATGCGCCAGGGACGCTTGTAGTCGTGGATGATCAGGAATTCGCCGGGCTCGGTGAAAAAATCGTCCAGCGGCCCGGTGATGACCACGTCCACGTCAAGAAACAGCGCCGTGCCGCGCAGGCCATGCAGGTCGGCACTGAAGGTGGCCAGCTTGTTCCAGCCACGCTCGGGAATGCCGGCGGGCAGGTTCAGCGGCGGAATGGGCAGGCATTCGACTTCGTCACGAATCCCCACGCCGTCATCGGTCAGGCAGACAAGGCGAAAATCGCCCTTCAGATGCCGACGCACCATGGCGTAGAGCCTGTTGACATACTCCGGACCGTACTTCTTGCCCCACTTCATGCAGATCACGAAGCGCTGCTGCGCAGAGGGGGAGGCGGAGGGCGGTTGCGCGGCCTGGGCCACGCTGGCGGCATGGGATGCTACGGTCATGGATGCGGCGGACTCAGTCTGCCTGGCGCTTCTTGACCGACTTTTGCTTGGGCTTGGCGCGCTTGACCTGGCCACCTGCCGTCAGGCGCTGGTTGCCCAGCACGCGGATCTGCTTGACCTCGGGCTTTTGGCCGGAGCGCTTGCTGAACTTGAGCAGCTTGACATCGCGAGGACCGGGCATGCGGTTCTCGTCGATGGCTTTTTCCTTTTCCGGCATGGGGCGCCAGAGCACCAGCAGCTTGCCGATGTGTTGAATGGGTGCAGCGCCAAGTTCGTCGCACAGCTGCAGATACATCTGCTCGCGTGCGGCGCGGTCGTCGTTGAAGACACGGACCTTGATCAGGCCATGTGCGTTAAGGCCGGCGTTGACCTCCTTTTGCACGGCAGCCGTCAGGCCGTCACCTCCGATGAGGACCACGGGGTCCAGGTGGTGTGCGTTGGCGCGGTGTTCCCGGCGCTCGGCGGGAGTCAATTGAATTTGGGGCATGGCCGTATTATCGAGGCTGAAAGAATCCAGCATGAAAGTCAATAGTAGAAGCCGTCACAGGCGATGGCTACTCACCATCAAGGAACTTGCGCAGCACCGGGTAACGCCCGGTGTTTTTTTTGCCCGCAGCCTCATCAGCGATCCGACGCACGACGATCAGCGACACATCAAAATGCCTTGCCGTCGCAGCCTTACTCCAGCCCTCAGCCAACATGCGTAGGGCCTCCGCTTCTTGCTCATCATCAAGCTTCTTGGGCCTACCAAAGACACGCCCCCGCTTGATCGCAGCAACTTGCCCCGCAACCGTGCGCTCTCTGATGATCCCTCGCTCAAGCTGCGCCACAGCTCCCAAAATTTGGACCATGAAGACACCCAGCGGCCCTGTCGTATCAAGCGGCTCTGTGAGAGAGCGCACCGCAGCTCCTGACGCTTTGATGCGATCCAGAATCATTAGTAGATCCAGCAGCGAGCGAGCGATGCGGTCCATTTTGTAGACAACCAGGGTGTCACCTGGCTGCAGCGCGGCAAGACAGCGTTGCAGCTCCGGGCGTGCACTCACTGAGCTAGTCTTCTCCTGATAGATCTGTTGCACACCCGCCCGATGCAATGCATCCATCTGAAGGTGCGTTTCTTGATCCCTCGTTGAGACCCGCGCGTAACCAATCAGCATGTTCCTACTCACTTTGTTGCGACGACTTGATGCTAGGGAGGGGCGTCAAATCACGCGACAAACTGCACCTGTAGGGGCCACAGCCACACAGCGGCATCACGTAGACGAGATGCCTACGTCCCGACCCCGTCACTTGTTCCGCCACAGCAGCCCGAAACGCATCCAGTCATGTGACGTCAACGCGTGCCTCAGCATGCAACCTATGACCTCGCTTTGACTGGCCTCATAGGTCTTCCCGATCCGCTGCACCTGTTGCAGCAGCCCAGGGTCTATGTACAGATCAACGCGCTTCTTGCCGTCGCGGTATCGCCGCAGGCGAGCGTTTCCGGTGCTGTTTGCGCGCTTAGGGTCAGTTGATGCCTGCATAGCCACCACCTTCTAAAAAACGCGTGGCGGGCCGTTTTGGCACCTCTGCGTGCAGTACGAACCAGTCACGCCAGCGCGACAGCTCCGAATAGACAACAGCCTGACCTTGAAGCATGCAGTCATAGCAAGCCGACACAGCATCTGCGACGCGAGGGAACCAGCCCAGGTCGACGGGCTTGCCCATTTCGAAGTCTCCGAAGGTGCTGTAGCGATTCGTGAAGGCCTGCCCCTCGCGGAATGCCTTGACGATGTACTTGGCGATGTACGAGGCAATGCGAGCAGGGGAACGCATGCTGTTGCGCTTGCGCCGGGCCAGATCGATGTTGCCGCCACGCTCTTTCGTGACACCACGCCAGACGCTGCGGATAGCGTCAAAGCTTTTGACCTGGTAGGTTTGGCCCTGGTCATTCTTGCGCTCGAACACACGGGGCACATTTGCCGTCGCAATGTGCCAATGGATTGCCCCGCGGGCCTGGTACTCATACACGGCCACAGCCTTGAACTCAGGCATGTACCGACGCATGCGGCGCACGAACTCTTTTAGATCCTTCTTGGATCGCTCCAGGTCCGTCTCGTTTGCGCGATACGTGAGCGTCAGCAGGGTGTCTGATCCCATCGCTTTGCAGAGCTTGCGCACCTTGACCTTTGCACGATTCGCCGCGATGGTCAGCGACCGTTCGCGCATCTCTTCGGCCTCTTCCTCGCGCCGTTCAATGACGCGCTCCAGGTAGGTCTCCAGGGCTATGTGATTCCACTCACGCTCCACCCAGACCGTGGGGGCCGTGCCTGTGATTTCCATGTGCCCATTGCCCAGGTCATGGGCCTTCACACGCATGCCCTCGCCCGTGCTGCCATCAAAGACTGTGAGAGCCTCGCCACGACGATGCATGTGCAGCAGTTCTTCAGGGGTGTATCGACGCGTAGGGTTCGCATCACAGATAATTCGGATCATGTTGACCAGTCGTGTTGGTTGACGTCACGAGCCCCGGACGGTTGCCGCCGTCGCGGGGTTCACCTTTTTCAGAGCCCTGCTGCCCTGTATGTCCCAAAGTGTTTATGGGATAAATCTAGGCCGCGCTGCGCGCGGCCCGCCCCTGCGCTCCGCCTGCATGGGCGGGCCACCCGCACGCTGGCCTCATCCAGGCCCACGGCCAGGCAGAACACAGAGCCGCTTACGCGGGGGGCTACCTGGTTTCTCAGGGCGACGGATTGCGGCCCGCTTGGCATGGGCGCTGCGCCTCGCGTACAGGGGCCAGCGCAGGCGCAATGGCAACGACGCTGCAGGGCGTGCAATAGCGCCGCAGGAAGCAAGCGGCAGGCGCGCTAGTGACGCCCTGAGCACATCGCCGGGCACGTCGCGCGACTGGACGGTGACATCACTGCAGCCCACTACGCACCTGTGCATTGCGCGCAGATAGACCTTGCAGATAGGCCGCGCCGGGGTCCTGCTGCGGGAGGGGCGCGACGACAACCTGCAGTTGCTGCGGGGGCTGCTGCTGCACTGGCTGGACTGGCCGCACCTCCTGCCGAGACTGATCTACAGACCGGCGCGGGGCCTCGCGCGGCAATTTGAAATCAACGAAAAAGCCGCGGTCTACGATGTGCTTGCACAGGCCCTCAGGCATGTACAGGAGGGTGGCCTGCTGCGTGTAGCACTTGCACTCTCCGCGCATGACGACGCAAGCAGCAGGGTATGGCGCCTCAACGGGCTGGGTTACAGAGTCATAGACGGGCGCCGAATGCGGGAAACCTGGGATGCGAGGCGCGCGAGCGTCTACATATTCCGCAGCGGTCAGCACGCGCCCCTCGCTGCCTGCAGCACGACCAGGCCCAGCCGTCGCACCCGCAACGGTGGCTTGCGGCCGCTCTTTCGTCACATTTTTATAGACCCCGGTGATTGCGAGATACCCAAAAGCAGGCACAAGCAAGGCGCAAGCAACAACCATCCAGACACGCCAAGGCACCTTTTTTTTGCCAGTATGCAGAGACGCGGACTCGTACCAGTCGTAAACCTCCTTGGGAAATGCACGCATTGATACGACGCCACGAGCACCAGCACCCGGCTTTTCACACGCAGTTTCAGCAAAATTAAAGCGCAGCTCACTGACCATATCCGCGCCAAAAGTACGCTTGAAATGCCTATGCCAGCTAGGCGCCTCGATAAGTCGCCTGATATTGACGTTTATCAGGGATGGATGAGGCGTAATCATCCAGAAGTCAAAACCACGCTTGCGCCTGAACTGAGCGACAGCGTTTATATATTCAGGCAACTCCCCTTGAATCTTGTGAGGAAACTCATTCTGACATTCATCCATCACACAGATAGAGCCATCGGGCAAATCCTGCCATTTCTTCGGGTCGAATTCCTGCCAACCCCAATCGAGAAGGATCTGCTTCGCAGTAAAACCGTGGAAATAGACTGGACGACTTTCTTTTAATTGCTGCTCACGGACATCCTTGAGAGTAAACAGCGTTTTACCTGCACCATTGCCACCAGTAGTTAAATAGATCATCCCAGCCTCACTGCTTACGGAAACGTTTCACCGCGCCAGTCATGCCCGCGAGGCTGAGACGCACTGCTACTGCTGACGTAATGATGCTGATGGCTACGCCAACTTTCATATACGAAAGCAGACCGACCAACTCAGGAGGCAGGCCGAAAAAAGCAGTTAGAGCGTCAGACTTCAGACGGTCAAGCGCAGTGTCAACACCCATGTACGTGACAACAGATATTCCGAGAGAAATCAACACTTGTCCTGCGAGACTGCCAGCAATATTAAGGAACATGCCGCCCAGCGCAGCGAGAAAAACAGGCATTTAATTACTCCCTCGCAACGCCAGAAACAATACGGAATCCAGCCAGGCTAGACACTGCGACCAGCACCCAGCCCATGTATTCAAGGCCAGGACAAATACGGGACATAGGCAAAGATACTTCGGTGCCCCACACAGTCACCGACAAATCAGATATGCATTGGCCGCCACCAAGCAAATTGTCCTGACTCAGCTTCCCTGAAACATCCACATCTTTATTTCCGGGTAAATCTTTCGTCACGTCGCGATTTCGACCCTTAGCGACTTCGGCGTCATATAGCTTTGATTCTGGAGACTCGTTTACGAATAACTCGCACGCGCGCTTATGCTGCTCTTTGGCAATCGCACAAAGTAAAACATCGCCCTCACACGTGAAACCCGCAGAGCAAGAGCCACCGAATTTGCCTTTGCCGTCGCCGCAATCGTCACCCTTGCAATCGCCGCCTCCTGTGCCGCCTCCTGTATCGACACCACCCCCCGTGCCACCGCCTGTGCCGCCCCCTGTGCCGCCTCCTGTATCGACACCACCCCCTGTGCCGCCGCCTGTGCCACCTCCCGTGCCGCCCCCCGTGCCGCCGCCTGTGCCGCCCCCCGTGCCACCTCCTGTGCCGCCCCCCGTGCCCCCTCCTGTGCCGCCCCCAGTACCGCCGCCTGTGCCGCCGCCTGTGCCACCACCCGTGCCACCTCCTGTGTCACCTCCTGTGTCACCACCCGTGCCGCCTCCTGTACCACCACCCGTGCCGCCTCCTGTGCCGCCTCCTGTGCCGCCTCCTGTGCCGCCTCCTGTGCCACCTCCTGTGCCACCTCCTGTGCCACCTCCTGTGCCACCACCCGTGCCACCACCCGTGCCACCACCCGTGCCACCACCCGTGCCGCCTCCTGTGCCACCACCCGTGCCGCCGCCCGTGCCACCACCTGTGCCCCCAGTGCCACCGCCAGTACCGCCACCCGTGCCGCCGCCTGCGCCACTACCATCGCCGGGCGTATTACCTGCGTTGCCATCGCATTTACCGCCAGTCTGAGTACCCTCACCGCCCCACACCCACGTGCCGGACGAATTCTGAAATTTAGTTGTGATAGTCGGGGTGACAACGCAGCCCTTCTCGCACATAGCAGTCGGCACCTCACCAGGTCGGTCATCAAAATACATCTTTGTACCGGCCTTGCATCCACAGTCACCTAATTTTGTAGATATTGCCCTCTTATCGTAGTCTTTATATGTAGTACCTTTGTAGACGTACTCTGCTTCTAATTCACAAAGCCCGCCAGGAGTAACTGTCGCCGAAACAATCTTTGCTACAACGGGACTGACCCCGTGATACATCGTATAAGACCCACCCACCAAAGGAGAACAAGCAGCCTGCCTAGATGAGACCCACCCAGAATCGATGCCACCACCATTTGTGTTATATAAAGTGCACTGCTCTGCAGCAATAATTGCAAATGGCGTGCAAGATAATAAAAAAGCAATTATGCGGAAAAGATAAGCCATGCAGCCCCCAGCATTGCGACGATTACAAACAGGCCCATGGCACCCCCTCTTTGAAACGCCACCCGTGGCGCTTTAAAAAAAAGGCCCCGCAGCCGGCCGGTCTGCGGGTTCCTATAGGCCGCTGATCAGGACAGCGCCTTGCGCACCCACTGGAACGCCTTGACGCCCACGAAGATCAGCAGCACGGCGGCGCCGATCAGGCCGATGGGCACAGCTTGCGCACCGATATCGGTGACGACGGCGCCAACGTCCACAGCAGCAGCATTCGCGCCACCAGCGGCCAGGGCTGCAGCAGCAGCGATTGCGGCAATGCGCGCGGTTTGGGTATTGATGCGATTCATGAAATCAGTCCTCTTGAGTTTGGTTTCCGTCGGTATTTCTGAGCGTCTGAATCAGGACTCGAAAGCCCCAACCGACAGCCCAGATCAGCAGGACGGCGCCGCTGATTGCTGCGCCCTCTTCGGGACTCAGCGAGAGCACCGGGAGGGCAAATTCGTGCTGCACGGTGACCGTGCAGGCTTGCGCGCACTGAATGACCTGGTCAGCCATTGCTGTTGATGCGATGCAGGGCAGTGGCACGCATCCGCGCTGTGTAGATGCGGGTGCGCCGATCCATCCAGTTACCGACGCTCGAAATGCCGCGCGTGATAACCGCCATGAACAGCCCAAAGGCGAGAGCGCCGAGGGCACCACCGCACATCGCGAGCCATACCAACGTATGCGCGAAGTGCTGCAACTGGGCTTCGGTGAGCGCGACCATGGCTAAGCCTTCGGTGCAGCAGGCGCTGCAGCGGCAGGTGCAGCACGGCCCACAGGTGCGAGCGACGGCACGGGCGTGAAGTCAACGATGGCGGGCATGATCTTGCGAGACTGGAAATCAACGCGCATGCCGTAGACGGGGGCATACAGGCCCCGCGTGATCTTGCCGACCAGGGGAGCAGGCACGGGCGTAACGCCGACCTGCAGTTCGACGCCGTCCGCATCGAGAGTGAGGCAATCGACCTCTTGAAATTCGTAAGGCTTGCCGCTCTTGCCGGTGCCCTTGCGGACCTCTTGCACGACCAGGACCTTGATGAATGCGGGCAGGGGTGTAGACATGGTGTTTCCTTGACAGACTGCGTAGTGAAATCCCGCGCAGTTCGGGCTATGCGAGCAACAGCGCTCTACGCTTTCCCGCACGCGAGGAAGCGTGCAGGGCTGTCACGGTGCATGCCCCGCGGATTGCGCCGAGCTGGCCGGCTCGGAACTGTCCCGAGAGACTTGCCCGGGGGCATGCAAAAAAGCGCATGAGGTGCCCCCCACCTGGCCGACCGTGGCGGGAGCCGCCAGGCGCACGCCCTGGTCTCGCTGACCAGGCAGAGGACATGAGGAAGATCGAAAAGGCATGCTGGCGGCTCCTGTGAGAAAATTACCTTCGATGGCAATGACCATCTGTGGTAATCAATGAGCCGAAGATACCATGACTAGTAACTTTTTTGCAAGAGAGGCAAAGTGTGTCTATTGCTGAAACAATTGAGGCCGCAACACGTGCTGTAGGCAGCCAGAAGGCGCTTGCCCACCTCTTGGGCATACCCGAGACCCATATCAGCGGCTTCAAGAAGGGCAGGCCCTGCAGCTATCAGAAGCACGCGCAAATCGCCGCAGCAGCAGGCATGCGTGAAGAGGCAGTACGAATCCTCATCGAAGGCATGGCATCGGGCCTGAGCGATGATGTCGAACACGAAGCCCTGATCAAGGGAGCACTAGACCAGGTCGAACAAGGTGTCCTGGCCGTGCTCGGAAGCATGCCGATCGACCACGAGTCGGAAGAAGAAATGAAAGTCCATACTAAAAGTATGAAAGTCAACACAAAAAGCAAGAAGGTCAACAAGGCTTGGCTCAACAGCCACGTCAACGATCCTTACGTCAAAGCCGCCCAGAAGGACGGCTACCGCGCTCGCGCGGCCTACAAACTCAAGGAGATCGACGAGCAGCTCAAGCTCATCCGGCCGGGTGCCACGGTGGTGGATCTGGGCTCTACGCCAGGGGCGTGGAGCCAGTATGTGCGCCGCTGCCTGTCGCCAGAAGGCGCGGCGGTGGGCGCGCTCAATGGCCGGATCATCTCGCTGGATCTGCTGCCCATGGAGCCCATCGAGGGCGTGCAGTTCATTCTGGGCGATTTTCGCGAGGAGCCGGTGCTGGCGCAGCTGCAGGAGGCGCTGGGCGGCGGCAAGGCCGATGTGGTGGTCTCCGACATGGCTCCCAACCTGTCGGGCAACGGAACGACGGATGCGGCGCGCATTGCGCTGCTGGTGGAGCTGGCGGTTGATTTCTCCATCCACCATATGAAACCTGAAGGGGCCCTGGTCGTGAAGCTCTTCCACGGCGGGGCCTACGACGGCCTGGTAGCGCTGTTCCGGCAGACCTTCAAGGTGGTCAAGCCGATCAAGCCCAAGTCCTCGCGCGACAAGTCTTCAGAGACGTTTCTGGTGGGCATGGGGCTCAAGTAGCCCTGCACAGCCGCCCGGCGCGGCCCTGACGCGGGTCAAGACCGCATTCAAGCTATGGCTGCTATAGAGGGATATAGGCGACCAGCCAGCTTGAAACACCTAAAATGGACCGCAAATACGCTTCGAGCACGCTGGAAGTCGTTTTATCTGTATCCCCATTGGAGCCCCGCTTGAACAATCAGTGGTTTTCAAAAATTGCCGTCTGGCTGGTCATCGCCATGGTGCTGTTTACGGTGTTCAAACAATTTGACACCCGTGGCGGCGCTGGCGCGTCCCATGTCGGTTACTCCGAGTTCCTGGAAGAGGTGCGCAGCAACCGCATCAAGAGCGCCACCATCCAGGAAAGCCCCGGCGGCACCGAGATCGTGGCCACGACCAACGATGACCGCAAGGTGCGCACCACAGCCACCTACCTGGATCGCGGGCTCGTGGGTGACCTGATCAACAACAACGTCAAGTTCGACGTCAAGCCCCGCGAAGAAGGCTCGGTCCTCATGACCCTGCTCGTCAGCTGGGGCCCCATGCTGCTGTTGATCGGCGTGTGGGTGTACTTCATGCGCCAGATGCAGGGTGGCGGCAAGGGCGGTGCTTTCAGCTTCGGCAAGAGCAAGGCGCGAATGCTGGACGAGAACAACAACACCGTGACCTTTGCCGACGTTGCAGGCTGCGACGAAGCCAAGGAAGAGGTCAAGGAAGTCGTGGACTTCCTGAAGGACCCCAACAAATTCCAGAAGCTCGGCGGCCGCATTCCGCGTGGCCTGCTGCTGGTCGGGCCTCCGGGTACCGGCAAGACGCTGCTGGCCAAGTCCATTGCGGGCGAGGCCAAGGTCCCGTTCTTCAGCATCTCGGGCTCCGACTTCGTGGAAATGTTCGTGGGCGTGGGCGCGGCCCGTGTGCGCGACATGTTCGAGAACGCCAAGAAGAACGCACCCTGCATCATCTTCATCGATGAAATCGACGCCGTGGGCCGCCAGCGCGGCGCAGGCCTGGGCGGTGGCAACGATGAGCGTGAACAGACCCTGAACCAGATGCTGGTCGAGATGGACGGCTTCGAGACCAACCTCGGCGTGATCGTCGTTGCTGCGACCAACCGTCCGGACATCCTGGATGCGGCGCTGCTGCGCCCCGGCCGTTTCGACCGCCAGGTGTATGTGACGCTGCCCGATATCCGCGGCCGCGAGCAGATCCTCAATGTGCACATGCGCAAGATCCCTGTCGGCCAGGACGTGAATCCGGGCGTGATCGCCCGCGGCACGCCCGGCATGTCGGGCGCCGATCTGGCCAACCTCTGCAACGAAGCAGCCCTGATGGCCGCGCGCCGCAATGCGCGTACCGTCGAGATGCAGGATTTCGAGAAGGCCAAGGACAAGATCATCATGGGCCCCGAGCGCAAGAGCATGGTCATGCCCGAGGAAGAGCGCCGCAACACCGCCTACCACGAGGCGGGCCACGCACTGATCGGCAAGCTGCTGCCCAAGTGCGATCCCGTGCACAAGGTCACCATCATCCCGCGCGGCCGTGCGCTGGGCGTGACGATGAGCCTGCCCGAGAAGGACCGCTACTCCTACGACAAGGAGTTCATGCTCAACCAGATCGCCATGTTGTTCGGTGGACGCATTGCCGAAGAAGTGTTCATGAACCAGATGACCACGGGCGCGAGCAACGACTTCGAGCGGGCCACGCAGATCGCACGCGACATGGTCACGCGCTACGGCATGACCGACGCGCTGGGCCCCATGGTCTATGCGGAGCAGGAAGGCGAGCCTTTCCTGGGCCGCTCGATGAGCAAGACCAACAGCATGAGCGAGCAGACGATGCAGAAGGTGGACCAGGAGGTTCGCCGCATCATCGACGAGCAGTACGGACTGGCGCGCAAGCTGATCGAGGACAACTCCGACAAGATGCATGCCATGGCCAAGGCCATGCTCGACTGGGAAACCATCGACGCCGAGCAACTCGATGACATCATGGCCGGCCGCGAGCCGCGTCCTCCCAAGGACTGGGTGCCGCGCAACCCGCCGTCTTCCGACGGTGGCAACTCGTCCGGCGGCACGCCGGCAGTGGATGCCGACCCTGCGCCCACCACGGCCTGATCTGCTTGACGCAGAATCTGCCAATCCCATGCAAAGGGCCCCGAGGGGCCCTTTTGCTTTGCTTGCAGGATGTGTTCAATCGCCCACAGCGGTGGCCGAGCGAGGGGCCCGGTCCGGCAAGCGCCTACCTTCAGGAAATCCCATGCCGCATCAATGGCAGACTTCGCGCTTTGTTCTAGACCTTCAGCGTCCACTGGTCATGGGCATCGTCAATGTGACGCCCGACTCGTTTTCCGACGGCGGGCGGCACAACACCGTGGAGCGGGCCTTGCGGCATGCAGAGCAGCTGATCGGTGAAGGTGCGCACATCCTCGACATCGGCGGCGAGTCCACCAGGCCCGGATCACCGGCCGTGCCGCTGGATGAGGAATTGCGGCGCGTGCTGCCCGTGGTGCAGGGCGCGGTGCAATTGGGCGTGCCTGTCTCCGTCGATACCTACAAGCCCGAGGTCATGCAGGCCGTGCTGGATCTGGGGGCCGACATCGTCAACGACATCTGGGCGCTGCGCCAGCCGGGCGCGCAGCAGGTGGTGGCCGCGCACCCGCGCTGCGGCATCTGTCTCATGCACATGCATGGCACGCCGCAGGACATGCAGACCACGCCCATGCAAGGCGATGCCGTGCCCGCCGTGCGCGATTTCCTGCAGTTGCACACCGATGCCCTGCTGGCCCGGGGCGTGGCGCGCGAGCGCATTGTCTGGGACTACGGCATCGGCTTCGGCAAAAGCGTGGCACAGAATTTTTCGCTGCTTGCGCGCCAGCAGGAATTGCTGGGCCTAGACTTTCCGCTGCTGGCGGGCTGGTCGCGCAAGGGCTCGCTCGGGCAGGTCAGTGGCCTTGCGCAGGGCCAGCGCATGGTGCCCAGTGTGGCGGCGGCGCTGCTGGCAGTGGAGCGGGGTGCGCGCGTGGTGCGCGTGCACGACGTGGCCGATACGGTGGCGGCATTGACGGTCTGGCAGACCATGCACGACAACAACTGAACAACAAAGGAGCACTATGGCACGCACATATTTTGGTACCGATGGAATTCGCGGTCTGGTGGGCTGCTCGCCCATCACCCCCGACTTCGCACTGCGTCTGGCGCACGCCGTGGGCCGTGTGCTGCGGCGCAAGGAAGCCCGCCCGATGGTGCTGATCGGCAAGGACACCCGGATCTCGGGCTACATGCTGGAAAGTGCCCTGGAGTCCGGCTTCAACTCGGCCGGCGTGGACGTGATGCTGCTCGGTCCCCTGCCCACCCCGGGCGTGGCCTACCTGACGCGCGCCCAGCGCGCCAGCTTGGGCGTGGTCATCAGCGCCAGCCACAACCCTTACTACGACAACGGCATCAAGTTCTTCAGCGCCCAGGGCACCAAGCTGCCCGATGCCTGGGAGGAAGAGGTCGAGCAGGCCTTGACCGAAGATCCCGTGTGGGCCGACTCTGCCGCTCTGGGAAAGGCCCGGCGCCTTGAAGACGCGGCAGGGCGCTACATCGAGTTCTGCAAGAGCACCTTTGACCATGCACTCACGCTCAAGGGCGTGAAGATCGTTGTCGATGCGGCCCATGGCGCGGCCTATCAGATCGCACCCAAGGTCTTCCATGAACTGGGGGCCGATGTGGTGGCCATAGGCTGTGCGCCCGATGGACTGAACATCAACGAAGACGTGGGTGCCACGCACCCCGAGGCTCTGGTGCTGGCCGTGCGCGCCAACAAGGCCGATTTCGGCGTGGCGCTGGATGGCGATGCCGACCGGCTACTGCTGGTCGATGCGGCAGGGCGGCTCTACAACGGCGACGAGCTGCTGTATCTGATGGCGGCCGACCGGCTGGCGCGCGGCGAGGCCGTGCCGGGCGCCGTGGGCACGCTGATGACCAATATGGCCGTGGAGGTGGCGCTGAAGTCCCAGGGCGTGGGCTTTGTGCGTGCCAAGGTGGGCGACCGCTATGTGCTGGAAGAGTTGCACCGCCAGGGCTGGACCCTGGGCGGTGAGGGCTCGGGCCATTTGCTGGCGCTGGACAAGCACACCACGGGCGACGGTCTGGTCAGCGCGCTGCAGGTGCTGCAGGCCTGCGTGCGCTCGGGCAAGAGCCTGTCGCAGTGGTTGTCGTCCGTGCAGCTGTTTCCCCAAGTGCTGCTCAACGTGCGGCTGCAGCCGGGCCAGGACTGGAAGCGCAACACCCAATTGGAAGAGGCCACCGAGGCCGTCAAGGCCGAGCTGGGCGATACCGGGCGTGTGCTCATCCGCGCCAGCGGCACCGAGCCTTTGCTGCGCGTGATGGTGGAGGCGCGCGATGGCGATCAGGCCAGCCGCTGTGCCGAGCGCCTGGCCAGCGTGGCCAAGAATTCGCCGGTTGCCTGAGCGGTTGCGCGCTCCTGTGCATGGAAGGCCGAGGCTTCATTCCTCGGCTTTTTTTCGTCTGGATTCCGGTGCGCGAGGTGATGCGATGCGCGCGGTGATGCGGCCCGGTCAGCCCTGGCTGCGCAAGAAGGACTCCAGCGCCTCAGGTGCCAGCGGGCGGCTGAAATGGTAGCCCTGGGCTTCATCGCAGCCTTGCTCGCGCAGGAACTCCAGCTGCGCCTCGGTCTCCACGCCCTCGGCCGTGGTCTGCATGCCCAGGGCCTGGGCCATGCGGATGATGGCGCTGACAATGGCGCGGTCGTTGCTGTCGTGGTCCAGGTCCTGGATGAAGGACTGGTCGATCTTGAGCTTGTAGATCTGAAAGCGCTTGAGCTGGCTCAGGGATGAATAGCCGGTGCCGAAGTCATCCATGGCCAGGCGCACGCCGTGCTCGCGCAGCCGGTCCATGGTGGCCGTCGCCTGGCGCGGATCATGGATGGCCACGCCCTCGGTCAGCTCCAGCTCCAGAGAATCGGCCGGCAGGTCGCTGTCGAGCAGGATGCGGTTGATGATCTCGGGCAGTTGCTGCTGATGGAACTGGATGGCCGAAAGATTCACGGCCACCTTCAGGTCGCACAGGCCCGCATTGCGCCAGACCTGCAACTGCTGCATGGCGCTGCGCAGCACCCATTCGCCGATCTGCAGGATCTGGCCGCTGTCCTCGGCCACGGGAATGAACTCGGCCGGCGAGACCGATCCCAGTTCCGGGTGCTCCCAGCGCAGCAGCGCCTCCACGCTGCGCACGCGGCCCGTGCTCAGCGTGATCTGCGGCTGATAGTGCAGATACAGCTGATTGCGCTCCAGCGCCCGGCGCAGCGCGTTCTCCAGTTGCAGGGCGCGCAGGGACTGGGCCTGCATCTGCGGCGTGAAGAAGCGGTAGGTGTTGCGGCCGGCCTGCTTGGCGTGGTACATGGCCGCATCGGCGGCCTGTGTCAGCGAGTCGATGTCGTGGCCGTCGCGCGGGTACAGCGCAATGCCCATGGACGGCGCAATGGTCAGCTCATGACGGTCGATCTGGTAGGCCTGGCGCGACGCCTCCTGCAGCTTGCCGGCCACGCGGGCCGCACCCTGGGCATTGGCGCCGGGCAGCAGCAGCACGAATTCGTCACCGCCGATGCGGGCCACCGTATCGCGGTCGCGCACGACGGCACGCAGGCGTCGGGCAATCTCCACCAGCAAGGCATCGCCCACGCGGTGGCCCAGCGAATCATTAACATGCTTGAAGTGGTCCAGGTCCAGGAACATCACGGCCAGCGGCGTGTCGTTGGCCTTGGCCAGCTCGATGGCGCGGGCACTGCGCTCGGCCAGCAGCGTGCGGTTGGGCAGGCCGGTGAGCGCGTCGTAGTGCGCCATCCAGTAGATGCGTTCCTGGTCCAGCTTGCGGTCGGCAATCTCCCGGTGCAGGTTCTCCACCGTGGCGCTGAGTTCGCGTGTGCGGTCGCGCACCTGCTGCTCCAGCAGTTCGTGGGCCTGGCTCAGGGCCTGCTGGGCACGCAGGCGGTCGTCGATATCGCTCACGATCCAGATTGATCCCTCGCGCGCATCGCCCGGATTGATGAGCCGCCCCGTGAGCTCTCCCCAGAACAGGCTGCCGTCCTTGCGGCGCAGGCGGCGCTGCGTGCGAAAGGACAGGCCGGCGCTCAGCGTGCGGTAGGCCTCGCGTCCCAGGCTGCGCAGCTCATCACGGCTGGGATGCAGATGTTCGCTGTTGATGCCCACCAGCGCATGCTCGCCCGCGTAGCCGAATATGTCTGCGTAGCACTGGTTGCAGCGGACGATGACGCGTTGGCGAATGAAGACGATGCCGACGCCAGCATTGTCGAGCAGGGCCTGCTGCTCGCGCAGACTGCGTTGCAGGGACGCCGCCATCATCGAAGACGGACGTTCGAGTACAGGGTCGTACGCAATCGTCGGCGCGGACATGGCGAAGCGGTGGGGCGGTAATGGAGGGAGGGTGGGAAGCTTACAAAGTGTAGCACTTGTGCGAAAAACACTCCATCGGCCTTCCCTGACGCAAGCAGGGCCTGGGCCGTCATGGGCCATCAGGGGCCGGGTGCAACTTGCCTACGCCTGTGTTTTCCGGAGGCTTCGGCATCCAGCCGATCGGCCAGCTCATACAGCACGCCATGCCGCAGTGCGCCATGCGTCACGCGCATGCGCTCGATGCCCAGGCTGGAGAAGATCGCCCGCATCACGCTCATGCCGCCGCCGATCATGGGGCGCAGTTCTTCCTTGAGCCCGTCCATGTTCACGCGGCTGACATGCCCTGCACGCAGCAACTGCGCCTGCAGCCAGTCCAATCCCTGCCGCGTGATCCAGCCGGCCGTGCCATCGGGTGCATGGGCCAGCACCTTGACGATGGCACCGGCTGTGCCGGAGGACCCATAGGCATGGCTCCACTGCCCGGCGGCAAACCGCGCGGCTTCGGGCGCAATGATGTCGGCCACCGCCGCTTCGGCCTGGGACAGTGCCTGGGCCGACAGCTCTCCATCGGGAAAGTGGCGCAATGCCCAGGTCACGCTGCCGAAGGCGAAGGAGCGTGCCTGCAGCACCTGCCGCTGCTGGCCAAGGCACAGCTCGGTCGAGCGGCCACCGATGTCCACCACCAGCCGCCGCTGGGGACCGGGCGGCAGCAACTGGGCGACGCCGCGATAGATCAGGCGCGCTTCTTCCTCGCCGTCGATGACTTCGATGGCGCAGCCTAGGATGCGCTGGCCTTCGTCCAGGAAGACCTGGCGGTTCGATGCCTCTCTCAGCGTCTGCGTGGCCACGGCACGAACGCGGTGGCGGGGCAGGTCGCCCAGCACCTGCGCATAGCGCTCCAGGCAGGCCCAGCCACGCTGCATGGCCTCCAGGCTCAGGGCTCCCTGTGCGTCCAGGGCGCTGCCCAGGCGTATGGCTTCCTTGCGGTGGCTGAACAGCTGTACCTTTGCGCCGTCGCTGCGGGCCATGGCCAGCAGGCAGCTGTTGGAGCCAATGTCGATGGCGGCCAGGCGGCTTTCGGGGGGATTGGAAGAGGGCATGCGCGAAAGGCGGACGACGACACGGCTGCGGCAGGTTTGCAGCAGCCAACGCCATCCAGGGGGATGGCAGTGAGCTTAGCACCCTGGCGATACAGCGTGGCCCTCGTGGCTGCGTGACCTGGTCATGACCTTTGCATGACAGCGACAGCGCAGCCATTCCTTGCCGGAAGTCGCTTGTATGACAGGTGTCATGCGTGGGCGGGATTTATGTCATGAACATGTCACAAACCCGGGGCAGACTGCCCGAATCCCCGGTCCACGGGGTGACTACCGGGTCCTGCACAGGCCGGGCCCCTGCATCCATGCCCCAGACATTCACGCCGATTCCCGCCAGCGCCTCTGCCGCGCCTGCCGAACCAGAACATGAACAGGGGCTGCGCACCATGCCCGCAGGGCCGGCCTCGCTGGGCATGGCCCGCGAGACAGCGCCCATACCCGTCTCTGCACCCTTGAATGTCCCGATGATGCCCCTGGCCAAAAGCCTTTCCACCGCCCTGCTGGAATTGCAGGGCCAGGCGATGCCAGCGTCTGCCCCGGTCTCTGCTGCGGGGCTGGTCGCCGCGGCATACACTGGCCTGTACGCCACAGCCGAAAGCGGTGAAGTGCAACAGCAGCAGCAACAACAGTTTCTGGACCGCGACCATTGCATCCTGGCGTTCAACGAACGCGTGCTGGACTGGGCTGTGCGCGAGGATGTGCCGCTGCTGGAGCGGCTGCGCTACCTGTGCATCGTCTCTTCCAATCTCGACGAATGGTTCGAGGTGCGCTGCGCCCCCCATGTGACGGCGGCCAAGGCCGGCGACGCCAAGGGCCTGTATACGCTGCAGAGCTTTCGCTCGCTGATGGACAAGGCGCATGAGCTGGTATTGCGCCAGTACACGCTGTACAACCAATCGCTGATTCCTGCCTTTGCGGGGCAGGGCATACGCGTGGTCTCCCATGGCGAGCGCAGCAGCGCCCAGCGCAAATGGGTGCGCGAATACTTTCTGCGCGAAGTCCAGCCCCTGCTCATGCCGGTGGGCCTGGACCCATCCCATCCATTTCCCCAGGTGGCCAACAAGGCGCTGAACTTCATCGTGCGCCTCAAGGGTGTCGATGCCTTTGGCCGCGCCAACGAGGTGGCCATCGTCAAGGTCCCGCGTGCCTTGCCTCGCCTGGTGCGCCTGCCGGAGAAGATCGCGGGCAAGCAGCGCCTGTTCGTGAGCATCTCCAGCATCGTGCGCGCCCATCTGGTCGAGCTGTTCCCGGGGCGTGAGGTGGCGGAGTTCGCGCAATTCCGTGTCACCCGCCATTCGGACCTGGCGGTGGATGAGGACGATGTCAGCGACCTGCGCATGGCGCTGCGCCAGGGTCTGCACCACCGCCACTACGGCCAGGCCGTGCGGCTGGAGGTGTCCTTTGCCTGCTCGCCCATGTTGTCCGACCTGCTGCTGGGCCAGTTCGGCCTGCCGACCGAGGCACTGTTCCGCGTCAAGGGGCCCGTGAACCTGGTGCGCCAGTCGCAGCTGGTCGATCTGGTCGATGACCCCGCACTGCTGTTCCCGCCGTGGCGGCCGGCATGGCCGCGCCAGCTGCAGCCGGGCCGCTCGGTGATGGCCCAGATCCGCAAGCGTGATGTGCTGATCCACCAGCCTTTCGAGAGCTTCGACGGCGTGCTGGAGCTGCTGCGCGAGGCCGTCAACGACCCCGAGGTGCTGGCCATCAAGCAGACCATCTACCGCACCGGGTCCGACTCCGAAATCATGCAGTTGCTGGCCGAGGCCGTGCGCCGCGGCAAGGAGGTGCTGGCCGTGCTGGAGCTCAAGGCCCGCTTTGACGAAGAGGCCAACATCAACTCCGCCGAGAAGCTGGAGGCCCTGGGCGCCCAGGTGGTCTACGGCGTGCTGGGCCTGAAGACGCACGCCAAGATGCTGCTGATCACGCGCCGCGAAAAGCGCAGCGGACAGCTCAAGCGCTATGGACACCTGTCCACCGGCAATTACAACGTGCGCACGGCGCGCCTGTACACGGACATCAGCCAGCTGACCTGCGATGCGCAGATCACGGCCGATATGGATGCCGTATTCAGCCACCTGTCCAGCCACAACCGCCTGCCCAAGCTGCACCAGCTGGTGATTGCGCCGTTCCAGCTGCACGACCGCATGCTGGCGCTGATCAACCAGGTGGGCGAGGCGGCGCAGCGCGGCGAAGAGGCGCGCATCGTGCTCAAGATGAATGCGCTGACCGACGAACTGCTCATGCAGGCCCTGGTGCGTGCCGGCCAGCAGGGCGCGCGCATCGATCTCATCGTGCGCAGTGCCTGCATGCTGCCGCCGCAGCGCAAGGGCTGGACCGACAACATCCGCGTGCGCTCCATCATCGGCCGTTTCCTGGAGCACTCGCGCGTCTTCTACTTTGCCTGGGGCAAGCAGCAGGAGCTGCTGCTGTCCAGCGCCGACTGGATGAACCGC
Source organism: Delftia sp. Lp-1 (assembly GCF_020523835.1). NCBI lineage: Bacteria > Pseudomonadati > Pseudomonadota > Betaproteobacteria > Burkholderiales > Comamonadaceae > Delftia > Delftia sp. Lp-1. Next base: position 1,310,980 of record NZ_JAJALJ010000001.1, read on the forward strand.
AACATGATGCGCCGGGTGGAACTGGCCTGGCCCGTGCGCGACCCCGTGCTGCGCCAGCAGGTGATAGACGAATGCCTGGTCGCTGGCCTGTATGACAACCGCGATGCCTGGACCCTGGAGGCCAATGGCGCCTACCAGCGTGCACCCTATCCGACCACGGGCCTGGGTGCGCAGCGCGCCTTGATGGAGCGCTACGGGCCCCAGGTCTGAGCTGCGTCACGGCCGGCCGCCCCGCGCCATCCCCCGGCGCAAGCCGAAGCGGGTGGCCGTGCTCAGTGCAGATGCAGCTGCAAGGTCCAGGGCGTCTTCTGCCAGGCCACGGCCTCGGTGCGTAGCAACTGGGCGGACTGGGGATAGCTTTTGGCCCAGCCTTCCGGCACGGTCAGGTGAAAGACGCTGTCCGAGCGATGCAGGCGCATGCCCTGCAGATCGGGGTCACGCCGGGCATGGCACAGCTGCACGGCCAGCCGCAGTGCCAGCAGGGGCCAGGCCACGGCCTGGTCCTCGATGGCGGCTTCCAGCTTGCGCAGCTTGCCCTGGTGGCCGAGCACGAGCTGTGTGATGCGCGCGCGCAGTTCCACAGGCCATGTCGCGGCACCGCAGTGCTCGGTGATGTAGGCACCGTGCCGGTGGTAGGCGCTCAGGGAGATGCGCATGCCGATCTCGTGCAGGCTGGCAGCCGTGTCCAGTGCATGCGTGGACAGGACATCGGGCGGTTGTTGTGCGTGCAGCGATTGCCAGGCCCAGCGTGCCACCTTGCGCACGCGCAGCGCATGCGGGGCGTCAATGCCGAAGTCCTGCTGCAGCGCGGCAATTTCGGCTGCCTCGCGGTCGGCGGGGGGCTCGTGCTCCAGCAGGTCGTGCAAAACGCCCTGGCGCAGCGCGCCCTGGGCGACTTCCAGTTCATTGATGCCCAGCAGGCCCAGGGCCGCAATCAGGATGCTCAGGCCTCCGGCGATGACGGCGCGGCGGTCTTCCTTGAGTCCGGCCAGCCGGATGCGGTCCACATGGCCGGCCTCCATCAGCTGTTCATGCAGCCAGCGCAGGCTGTCGGGCGTGATCAGCCCGCCGGAATATCCGTTGGCAGCCAGGATGTCGCCCACGGCGTTGGCCGTGCCCGACGAGGCATAGGCGCAGTCCCATGCAGTGGCCGGGTAGGCCGAGACGGTCTGGGTGAGGGCCGCCTGTGCGGCCTTGATGGCGGCCGAGAAATGTGCGCGCGACAGCGTGCCTTCGCCAAAGAACTGCGTGCTCCAGGCGACGCTGCCTATGGGGTAGGAGGCCACCTGGCGCGCCTCGCCATGCTGGCCGATGATGACTTCGGTCGAGCGGCCGCCAATGTCCACCACCAGGCGCCGCTGCTGCGAGGGTGGCAACAGGCTGGAGACGCCGCGATAGATCAGCCGGGCCTCTTCCTCGCCCGAGATGACCTCGATGGGAAAGCCCAGCAGGGCGCTGCCGCGTGCGATGAAGACATCGCGGTTGCGGGCCTCCCGCAGGGTTTGTGTGGCCACGGCGCGGACCTGGTCGGCAGGAAAGCCGGCCAGGCGCTCGCCAAAGCGTGCCAGGCAGTCCCAGCCGCGTTGCATGGCCTCGTCGGTCAGCTCATGGTGCTCGTTGAGCCCATTGCCCTGGCGCACGGTCTCCTTGAGATATTCCACGCGCTCTATGCGCTGGTGGCTGCCGACGCGGCCTATTTCTAGGCGAAAGCTGTTGGATCCGAGGTCAACGGCGGCGAGCAGGGATTCTGGTGCCATGAAAGAAACGCCAATCAAGATTCGTCGAGCAGGAGTGCGCAGCGGTGCCGGGTGGCAGGGCTGCGCTTGTCTGGTGCCAGCTCGTGCGAGGCACAAGACTAAGACGGAATTGTGACACCGCGATGACCTGGGTCTTACAGACTATGGCCCAGCATTTGTGACGCCTTTTCTTCGTGTCATATCAATGTCACAAAGCCTTCTTACAGTCCAGTCATCGCATCTTTCAACCCCTAAGAGGTCTGTACATGAAGTTGTCTGTGATTCACATTCTGGTGGCTGGTGCTCTGTCTGCGGGCGGTATGGGCCAGGCCCTGGCCCAGCAGGAAGCCACCGGCGCCGGCGCCAGCTTCCCTGCGCCGCTGTACTCGAAGTGGGCCGCCGATTACCACAAGGCCACCGGCGTGAAGATCAACTACCAGTCCGTGGGCTCCAGCGCCGGCATCAAGCAGATCGAAGCCAAGACCGTGGACTTCGGTGCTTCGGACGAGCCGCTCAAGGACGACGAACTGGCCAAGAAGGGCCTGGTGCAATTCCCCACCGTGATCGGCGGCATCGTGCCCGTGGTCAATATCAAGGGCATCCAGCCCGGCCAGCTCAAGCTGACCGGCCAGGTGCTGGGCGACATCTACCTGGGCAAGATCACCAAGTGGAACGACGAGGCCATCAAGGCCCTGAACCCCGGCGTGACCCTGCCTGACGCCACCATCGCTCCCGTGCGCCGTGCTGACGGCTCGGGCACCACCTTCGGCTTCACGAACTACCTGTCCAAGGTCAATGCCGAGTGGAAGGAAAAGGTTGGCGAAGGCAAGGCCGTGAACTGGCCCACGGGTGCCGGCGGCAAGGGCAATGAAGGCGTGGCCGCCTTCGTGGGCCGCCTGCCCAACTCCATCGGCTACGTCGAGTACGCCTATGTCAAGCAAAACAAGCTGACCTACACGCAGCTGCAGACCGCTGGCGGCGCCTTCGTGTCGCCCGACGACGCCACCTTCAAGGCCGCTGCCGCCGGTGCCGACTGGGCCAAGAGCTTCTACCAGATCCTGACCAACCAGCCCGGCAAGGATGCATGGCCCATCACCTCGGCCACGTTCATCATCATGCACAAGGCCCAGGACAAGCCCGCACAGGCCGCTGCCTCGCTGAAGTTCTTCGAGTGGGCCTACAAGTCCGGCGACAAGACCGCCACCGACCTGGACTACGTGCCCATGCCTGACGCAGTCAAGAACGTGATCTTCCAATCCTGGGGTCAAGTCAAGGACGCCTCGGGTACCGCGATTTCCCTGAAGTAAACCCTGAAAAGGGGCCGTGGCGCACCGCCGGCAGGTGCATCATGGCCCCCCTGATCTCCCCACAAACCGCGAATAAAGGCGCCTCACGTGTCCACAACGTCGCCCTCGAACTCGCTGGCCGCCTCTGCACAGGCTTCCCAGCGACGCACACCTTCTCCGCTACGCCCCCCGATGCTGTCGGGGCGCGTGGCGGATCGCTTGTTTGGCGCTCTCGCGCGTCTGGCCGCGCTGCTGACGCTGGGCCTGCTGCTGGCCATCCTGGCTTCGCTGCTGGTCGGCGCCTGGCCCGCCATCTATGAATACGGCCTGAGCTTTCTGGGTCGCAGCGTCTGGGACCCCGTTCGCAACGAATATGGCGGCTTGGTCATGATTTACGGCACGCTGGCCACTTCGGCCATCGCGTTGCTGATTGCGGTGCCCGTGAGCTTTGGCATCGCCCTGTTCCTCACCGAGCTGTCGCCCGCCTGGCTCAAGCGCCCGCTGGGCACCGCCGTCGAGCTGCTGGCCGCCGTGCCTTCCATCGTCTACGGCATGTGGGGCCTGATGGTCTTCGGTCCCGTGCTCTCCACCTATGTGCAGCAGCCGCTGCAAAAGCTGTTTCAGGGCGTTCCTTATCTGGAAGCCTTCGTGTCCGGCCCGCCCGTGGGCATCGGCATCCTGTCGGCCGGCATCATCCTGGCCATCATGATCATCCCCTTCATCGCCTCGGTGATGCGCGATGTGTTCGAAGTCACGCCTGCCCTGCTCAAGGAGTCGGCCTACGGCCTGGGCTCCACGACCTGGGAAGTGGTCTGGAAGGTCGTGCTGCCCTACACCAAGACCGGCGTGCTCGGTGGCGTGATGCTGGGTCTGGGCCGTGCGCTGGGCGAGACCATGGCCGTCACCTTCGTGATCGGCAACATGAACCAGCTCAACTCGCTGTCGGTCTTCGAGGCTGCCAACAGCATCACCTCGGCGCTGGCCAACGAGTTTGCCGAAGCGGGCGAAGGCCTGCACCAGGCTTCGCTGATCTATCTGGGCCTGGTGCTGTTCTTCATCACCTTCGTGGTGCTGGCCTGCTCCAAGGTGCTGCTCAACCGTCTGCAGAAGAATGAAGGAGCCCGCTCGTGAGCAGCACCTCCACCAAGATGATCAATGCCGCCGAACTGACGCGCGTGCGCCAGGCTAAGTACGCCAAGCGCAAGCGCGTGAACCAGGTGGCGCTGACCCTGTCGCTGGCTGCCATGGCCTTCGGCGTGTTCTGGCTGGTCTGGATCCTGTGGGAAACCATCACGCTGGGTATCGGCGGCCTGAGCCTGGCGCTGTTCAGCGAAATGACGCCTCCGCCCAATGAGGCGGGCGGCATTGCCAACGCCATCTTCGGCTCGCTGATCATGGTGGCGCTGGCCACCTTCGTCGGCACGCCCATCGGCGTGATGGCCGGTGTCTACCTGGCCGAATACGATGCGCGCGGCTGGCTGGCCAATACCACGCGCTTCGTCAACGACATCCTGCTGTCGGCACCTTCCATCGTGATCGGCCTGTTCGTCTACACCGTGGTCGTGGCGCGCTTCAAGAGCTTTTCCGGCTATGCGGGCGTGGTGGCGCTGGCGCTGATCGTGATTCCCGTGGTCATCCGCACCACCGAGAACATGCTGGTGCTGGTGCCTGCCAGTCTGCGCGAAGCGGCCTACGCGCTGGGCACGCCCAAGTGGAAGGTCATCATCATGGTGACGCTGCGTGCAGCGCGTGCCGGCGTGATCACCGGCGTGCTGCTGGCCGTGGCCCGCATTGCCGGGGAAACCGCTCCGCTGCTGTTCACGGCGCTGAACAACCAGTTCTGGAATGCCGACCTGTCCAAGCCCATGGCCAGCCTGCCGGTGACGATCTTCAAGTTCGCGATGAGCCCCTACGAGAATTGGCAGCAACTGGCCTGGGCCGGCGTGTTCCTGATCACCGTGGCGGTGCTCGGTCTCAATATCCTGGCGCGGTTCCTGACCCGCCAGAAGTAATGCAGCAATAAGCAATCAACAAGGACAAGGATCACGCAATGACTGCGACCTCTTCCACCGCGCTGAACTCCTCCAAGCTGACGGTTCGCGACCTGAACTTCTACTACGGCAAGTTCCACGCCCTCAAGGGCATCAACCTGGACATCCCCGAAAAGAAGGTCACGGCCTTCATCGGCCCGTCGGGCTGCGGCAAGTCCACGCTGCTGCGCACCTTCAACCGCATGTTCGAGCTGTACCCCGAGCAGCGCGCCGAAGGCCAGATCATGCTGGACGGCGAGAACCTGCTGACCAGCAAGCAGGACGTGGCGCTGATCCGCGCCAAGGTGGGCATGGTCTTCCAGAAGCCCACGCCGTTTCCCATGTCCATCTACGACAACATCGCCTTCGGCGTGAAGCTGTTTGAAAACCTCAGCTCCTCCGACATGGACGACCGTGTGGAATGGGCACTGCGCAAGGCGGCCCTGTGGGGCGAGGTCAAGGACAAGCTGCAGCAAAGCGGCTCGGGCCTGTCCGGCGGCCAGCAGCAGCGCCTGTGCATCGCGCGCGGCATTGCCATCAAGCCCGAAGTGCTGCTGCTCGACGAGCCCTGCTCGGCCCTGGACCCGATCTCCACGGCCAAGATCGAGGAGCTGATTGCCGAGCTGAAGAACGACTACACCGTCGTCATCGTGACGCACAACATGCAGCAGGCAGCGCGCTGCAGCGACTACACGGCCTACATGTACCTGGGCGATCTGGTGGAATTCGGAGACACCGAGCAGATGTTCTTCAAGCCCCAGCGCAAGGAAACGGAAGACTACATCACAGGCCGCTTCGGCTGAGCAGGAGCAATCGATGAACGAAAAACACCTTTCCAGCCAGTTCGACAGCGAACTCAACCGCGTCTCTGCGCGCGTCATGGAGCTCGGCGGCCTGGTCGAGTCCCAGATCCGCCAGGCGGTCTATGCGCTGTCGCGCTTCAGCATCGAGGCCGTGGAGCAGGTCGATGCCGCGGAAAAGCGCGTCAACGCCATGGAAGTGGAGATCGACCACGAGCTCTCGTCCATCATCGCCCGGCGCCAGCCCACGGCGCGCGACCTGCGCCTGCTGATCGCCTTCTCCAAGGCCACGGCCAATCTGGAGCGCATGGGTGATGAAGCGCACAAGATGGCGCGCATGGTCAAGTCCATCATCGAAAGCGGTGCTGCGCGCTCCCTGCCCACGGGCGACCTGCGCACGGCGGCCGAGATGGCCTCGGGCCTGCTGCGCAAGACGCTGGACGCCTTTGCACGCCTGGATACCAAGGCTGCCGTGGCCATCCTCAAGGAAGATGATCTGATCGACCAGGAGTTCGACGGCTTCGTGCGCAAGCTCATCACCTACATGATGGAAGACCCGCGCACCATCTCGGCCAGCCTGGACCTGCTGTTCCTGGCCAAGGCCATCGAGCGCATCGGCGACCATTCCAAGAATGTGGCCGAGCTGATCATCTATCTGGTGGAGGGCAAGGATGTCCGTCACCAGACCATGGATGCCATTGAGTCGGCAGTGCTGTAAGTGCCGGAGGCGAACAACGGATGAAGAAGATGCCCATGGTCCTCATCGTCGAGGACGAGCCCGCCATCGCGGAGCTGATCGCTGTCAACCTGCGGCACAACGGCTTCCAGCCGGTCTGGGCCGAGGATGGCGTGACGGCTCAGCGCGAGCTGGATGCCGTGCTGCCCGACGTGATCCTGCTTGACTGGATGCTGCCCGGCGCCAGCGGCCTGTCCCTGGCGCGCAAATGGCGCGCGGACAGCCGCACCAAGGCCGTGCCCATTCTGATGCTCACGGCGCGCGGCGATGAACCCGACAAGGTGGCGGGGCTCGATGCGGGCGCCGATGACTACATCACCAAGCCCTTCTCGACCCAGGAACTGCTCGCGCGCATCCGTGCCGTGCTGCGGCGCCGTGCGCCCGAGCAGATTCAGGACAAAGTCAATATCGGCGAGCTGGTGCTCGATGCCGCCGCGCACCGCGTGAGCTGGCAGGGCGACATGATCAAGGTGGGGCCCACCGAGTTCAAGCTGCTGCACTATCTGATGAAGCACCCCGAGCGCGTGCACAGCCGTGCCCAGTTGCTGGACAAGGTCTGGGGTGATCACGTCTTCATCGAGGAGCGCACGGTGGACGTGCACGTCAAGCGGCTGCGCGAGGCGCTGGGCATGGCCGGTGCATTGATCGAAACGGTACGCGGCGCCGGCTACCGGCTCAGCGCGCAGGCGCTGGCCTGAGGCCTTTTTCCGCATGAATCCACGCATGGCCTTCACGGGTCATGCCAGGGCGCCGCTGCCCCGGGCAGCGAATACAACGCAAAGAAGGCGCAAGTATGGGTTGGCGAGGTTTTCGCTTGTTGGCGTCCCAGATCGCGGGCGCATTGCTGGGCTGGTGGCTCTGGGGCGTCATGTCCGCCTCCAGCCCCGGCATGGCCGCCCAGGCCGTGGCGGCCCTGACGGGGGCGCTGTGCGCGGGCTGGATCTGGTGGCTGGTGGACAGCTGGAACGCCATGCGCCTGCTGTCCTGGCTGCGCCAGTCGGAGCTGCGGGAGGCGCCCGAGCTCAGCGGCATCTGGGGTGAGGCCAGTGTGCGCATGCGCCGGTGGCTGCGCCAGAGCGTGCAGCAGGTGCAGCAGGGCGATCAGCGCCTCAACGACATTCTTTCCGCCCTGCAGGCCAGCCCCAATGGCGTGGTCCTGCTGGACGCCGATGGGCGCATCGAATGGTGCAACCAGATTGCGGCGCGGCAGTTCGGCTTCGATGCCGAACGCGACCTGCTGCAAAGCATTGGCAACCTGGTGCGTGACCCCGAGTTCAGCGCCTATTTCGCCACCCAGGATTTCTCACGCGACCTGGTCATGCAGGGCCGCGAAAGCACGGCCTCGCGGCCCGTCAAGCTGTCGGTGCAGCTGTATGGCTATGGCGAAGGGCGCAAGCTGCTGCTGGCGCGCGATGTCACCGCGGTGGAGCAGGCAGAGGCCATGCGCCGCGACTTCGTGGCTAATGTCTCGCATGAAATCCGCACGCCGCTGACCGTGCTCGTGGGCTTTGTGGAGACGCTGCAGAACCTGCCGCTGGAGCCCGAGGAGCGCAACCGCTACCTGGGACTGATGGCCCAGCAGGCCGAGCGCATGCAGCATCTGGTGGAAGACCTGCTGGCGCTGTCGCGCCTGGAGGGCAGCCCCTTGCCCAGCAGCAACGAATGGGTGCCCGTGGCCCAGCTGATGCAGCGCTGCGAGAACGAGGCGCGCGGCCTGTCTTCCATGCTCACGCGCAAGCAATCCCTGCCGCATGCGCTGAGCTTTCCGTCGGCCGAGATGCTGGCGCAGGCCGGTGAGGTGGCCGGCGCCAGCGCCGAGTTGCAAAGCGCTTTCTCCAACCTGCTGGCCAACGCCATGCGCTACACGCCGGCAGGCGGGCGCATCGAGGTGACCTGGGAGAGCCTGCCTGATGGATCGGCACGCTTTGCCGTGCAGGACTCCGGGCCAGGCATCGAACCCAAGCACCTGGCGCGCCTGACAGAACGCTTTTACCGTGTGGACCGCAGCCGTTCGCGCGATACCGGCGGCACGGGCCTGGGCCTGGCCATCGTCAAGCACGTGCTGCAGCGCCATGGCGCCAAGCTGGGCATCACCAGCGCGCCGGGCCAGGGGTCGGAGTTTTCCGTGACCTTTCCGGCCAGCCGCGTCCGCATCGCGGCCCCAGGCACACGCGAAGTCGGCGAGGCCCGCGAAAGCCGCGCCGCATAGGCGTGGCCCCGTGTGAACGGCCGTTGCCGTTCAGCGGCTTGTGGCTTTGCGCACGATGGCGCTGAACACCAGGGCCGTCACCAGCAGCGCACAGGCACTGCTGGCCCAGAACGGGACGGGCGTGCCATGGTGCAGCCAGGCGGGCAGGGCGCTGTCCGTGCCGTAGGCCAGCCAGTATCCGCCGGCCAGTCCGCCGCCCCACAGCAGCAGGCAGTAGATGACCAGCGGCGCCACGGTGATGCGGTAGCAGCGCAGCACGAAGAGGCAGAAGGTCTGCACGGCGTCGGCCACATGGTAGGCAGCCACCCAGGCCAGCAGGCTGGCGGTAGTGGCCACCACCTCGGGGTTGCTGCTGTAGATGCGGGCCAGGCCCTCGCGGGACAGGAACAGTGCCGAGGCCAGCACCAGTCCACCCGTTGCCGCAAGCCGCCATCCCATGGTGACAAGGCGGCGCGCCATGGCCTCGTCCCCCGCGCCACGCCAGTAGCTGATCCGCGCGCTGGTGGCAATCGCCAGGGACAGGGGCACCATGTAGCACAGCGCTGCAAGATTGGCAGCAATCTGGTGGCTGGCCGAGGACAGCGTGCCCTGGCGCGCCACGAACAAGGCCATCAGCGTGAACGAGGTCACCTCCACCAAAATTGCCAGGCCTGCAGGAACGCCCAGTCGAGCGAACTGTGCCAATTGCGGCCAGTTCGGGAGCTCCATGCGCTGCCACAGCGCCAGGGGCGCATACAGGCGCTGGCTGCGCATCAGCACGAATGCGAGGGCAACCATGGCGTAGTTCACCAGCAGCGTGGCCCAGGCACAGCCCTCGGCGCCCAGCGCAGGCAGGCCGGCGCCGCCAAAGGCCAGCCAGATCGACAGGGGGATTTTCAGCAGCAGCGACAGCAGCTGCAGCCAGGTCACCAGCAGGGGATGGCCCAGCGCCTGGTTCAGTGTGCTGTAGATGCGAAACAGCAGCGCGGCTGGAAGGCTCCAGGCCAGCACCGAAAGATAGGCCCGCACCTCCACCTGCAGCGGTGGCGGCACATCGGCCCAGCGCAGCAGCGCATCGGGAAACAGCAGCACGCCCATGCCCAGGGCGCAGGCGGCCAGCAGCATGTACATGGCCTGGCGCAGCGTGCGGCCTATGGCCTCGGGCTGTCCGGCGCCGCGATGCTCGGCCCACAGCGGCAGCAGGGCCTGGAAGATGCCCATCAGCGAGACATAGACACTCACGAAGATGGCCGAGCCCACGGACAGCGCTGCCAGCGCTTCTTCGGCGTAGCGGCCCGCCACGATGGTGTCGGTCACGCCGAAGGCCATCACCGCCAGTTGCCCGGCCAGCACGGTCAGCGCGTGCTGGGCGATGGTGCGCCGTTCGGTGCCCAGTGGCGCGCGCGCGGGCTGGCTCATGGCCTGGCCTGGGCTCGGCTCGCCTCGGGCCTGCGCTTCAAGACCAGCAGGAAGTCCTTGCGATCGGTGGGGCGCACCACGCGGGCCACGGTTTCCCAGGTGCCCTGCAGGCGCGCACTGTGCGGGTCCAGCCAGGTTTCTTCCTCGGCCACCATCCAGTCGCAGCGGGCGGCGCCGGCCATGCTCAGGCGTTGGGTGTCAATGTCGCCGTAAAAGCGCAGCGCCGCAATGTGCGCGCGGGGCAGGCCATAGGTTTGCACGCAGCTGCCGTCCTTGGGCAGTTCGGCCAGCACCTGGCGCATCTGCGGCTCGAAGCTGCGCGCGTGGTCCAGCAGCGGCAGCCACAGCGTCATCAGCAGCAGCCAGCCCAGCGTGGCGCCGCTGGCCGGCAGCACCAGGCTCTTCCAGATGGCGGCGCGGTTGCGCGATGTGCGCCAGGCGACGAGCACGCACCAGGCCAAGGTGGCGGCAACCGCCACGGCGAAGGAGAACACCGAGAATTCCGGCGTGAACTGCGGAGCCAGCCTGGCCACATTGGCGGCCGGCTTTGCGGGAATGCCGGTCTGCAGCGAGAGCCAGATCACCCAGATGGCAATGGCGGCGGCACTGAAGAACAGCAGGGTGAACCAGTCGATCAAGGCGCTGATGCTGCGGCGCAGCGTCGGCAGGGCAAAGGCTGCCAGCGTGGCGATGGCGGGCAGGCCCAGCAGCAGGGCGCGGTCCGCAGGCAGCGTGCTCAGCGAAGCGATCACCGGAATGACGGCAAACCACAGCGGCAGCGCCAGATGGGGATAGCGGCGAGGCGCGGCGATCTGGCGGCGCCAGACCCACAGGGTCCACATGGCCAGCGGCCAGGCCGGCCAGCTGAACCACAGCAGCAGCCTGACCAGGCTTTGCCATTCCTTGGCGGTGCCGCTGTCCACAAGGCGCCAGGCCCATTGGTCCAGCCACAAGGACAGTGCAGCCGCCAGCAGCGTGACGCCCAGCCACAGCGCGGTCCAGATGCGCGCCTCGCGCGGCGCGGGCGAGGGCTCGTCACCCCAGGTGCGCGAGAAAAACGCCATGGTCGCACCGCCCAGGCCGAACAGCGTGGCCACTGTCGGCGCGCCGCTCAGCGCCAGGCCCGGCAGGCCCAGCAGCAGCGCCAGCATGGCGGTGCGGCCGTGGTAGGGCATGGCTGCGGCGGCAAAGAACAGCAGGGCCGCGCAGCCGAGCTGGGTCATGTAGCTGGTGGTTTCATGGGAAAGCTGGGCCAGGCCCAGGCAGGCCACCAGGGCCAGCAGGCCGCCATCGGCCATGGCGCGCGCATAGTCGGTGGGCTGTGCCTCGCCGCCAAAGGCAAAGGCCACGGGGCGCGCGCCCGGCGTGCGCGCCAGGTAGTACACGCCCCACCAGGTGGCCGTCAGCGTGAGCACCAGCATGGCGATGAAGGGCAGGCGTGCCGCCATCTCCAGATTCAGCCAGGAAGGCGCTCCCTGCATGGCCAGCGCGCCAAGCCAGTACGACAGCAGGCCCTCGGATTCGGGCAGCAGGCCCGCCATGCGCGGTGCCAGCCACGAGGTATGGCCCAGGGCCAGCTCCCGCATGTAGCCGAAGGCCTCCATGTCGGCCATGCGCCAGGGGCTGCGCCCCACATATCCGGGCACGACATAGGCCAGGCACAGCAGCAGCAGCGACCAGCGGGGCAGGCGGCGCACGGCGCTTTGGGCAACGATGGCAGGGGTGGGCTGGTTCACTCACAGGACTTTCTGCAACGGAGGGCGCAAGAATACGCGAAGCAAAGGCCTCGAAAAGAATGGGGCATGCCTGGCCGCCATGGATTGGCCGGACTGCGAAAAACAAAAGGGCAGCGCGGTTGCCCGTGCTGCCCTTCTGGCCGGAGAAGCAGGATTTACTTCTTGCCGAAACGGTTGCGGAAGCGCTCCACACGGCCGCCCATGTTGTCCACCGACTTTTGCGTGCCGGTGTAGAACGGGTGCGACTCGGACGAGGTGTCCAGCTTGAACAGGGGGTAGTCCTTGCCTTCGAAGGTGTCGGTTTCCTTCGTGTTCACGCAGGAGCGGGTCACGAACTTGAAGCCGTTGGACAGGTCCACGAACAGAACTTCGCGGTAGTTGGGGTGGATGCCTTCTTTCATGATCTTTCCTTCTGATGCAAGTGCGGTAGCCGTGCCTGACCCGCTGCAACCTTTGTAGCGGTTCAAATCAAGCGTACTTTCCGCAAGAAAAAGCCCTGCATTATCGCATAGTGCTCAGTTGCGTGCCAAGCCGGCGGGCCTGGGGCCCGTGTACGCCGCGCGTGGCCGAATGATCTGCCGTGTGGCGCGCTGCTCCAGCGCCTGTGCCAGCCAGCCCGCGCAGCGGCCCAGCGCGAACAGCCCGAAGGCGCTGCCCGCCGGCAACTGCAGGTGCCGCCGCAGGGCCACCAATGCGAAATCGACCGAAGGGGCCAGGCCAGTGAGTGCCATCACTTCGGCCGCCAAGGCCGCCGCCGGTCCCTGCCTGGGCAGCATTTCCAGCAACAGGGCGGCGCGCACATCGCCTTCGGGGTAGAGGTGGTGGCCGAAGCCGGGCAGGGTCTCGCCGCGCGCCAGGCGCTGGCGCAGGCGTGCCGGGGCCTGCGCCTCGCCCAGCTCGTCCCAGAGCGCCTCGACGCGCGCGGTCGTGCCGCCGTGGCGCCCGCCCGTCAGGGCGGCAAGGCCTCCCACCACGGCCGCCCGCAGGCTGGCGCCCGTGGATGCCACGCAGCGCGCCGTGAAGCCGGAGGCGTTGAGTTCATGGTCGGCGCACAGCACCAGGGCCATGCGCACTAGGTCGGCGCCTTGGGCGTCCAGCGCCCAGGCCTGGGCGCATTGCAGGTGGATGGGGGTCTTGTCCGGCGCCGTGCCCAGCAGGCAGGCTGCCAGCAGGCGCAGGAGCGCTCCGCAGCCTGCTGCCAGCCGTTCTGGCGATTGCTGCCATGCGGCAGTGGCCGCGTCATCGCTGGCGACGGTGAACAGCGGCAGCAGCGTGTTTTCGCAAGGCTGGCCGGCCATGCGCAGCTGCAGGTCGGGCAACACAGGGGCGGCCTCCACGGCGTGTGCGGCGAAGGCGGCATTGGCCGGGTATTGCCAGAGCAGGGCGGCGGTCTCTTCCAGCGTGTGCGCGCGTGCCCAGTCCACGGCGTCCTCGCCACGGTAGTAGAGGCGGCCCTGTTCTATCAGCGTGATCGATGACTCCAGCACCGGCAGGCCCCAGTTGAGCGCGGCCTGGGCGACTTCGCGGGGTTTGCGGCCCTGGCCGCGCTGGCGCGCGAGCTGCTCGATCTCTTCGCGCAGGTAACGGCTTTCGCGCGGCGTGTCTGCCGCATGGGCGTGCAGCAGTCCTCGGCTGACATAGGCATACAGCGTGGCGCGGCTCACGCCCAGCAGTGCGGTGGCTTCGGTCGAGTTCAGGTAGTCGGGCATGGATATGATGATATGTTGATTTATTTAATCAATATTGACAATATTTTCTGGAAATCTATCGTGCGAGTTCCAACCCTTGTTTCCGTTGCCAGGAGTGCTCCATGTCCAGTCTTCCGTCCCCTTGCGCTTTTGATCACTGCGTCGCCCAGATCTGGGCGGCACTGGAAGGTGCCCAGGGCGCGCTGCACCGTCTGGAGATGCGCGGGCAAGGCGCCTTGGCCTCGGTGTTTCCGGTCTCCGATCTGGCGGCGGCCAGCCTGGGTGTGGCAGGCCTTGCCATCTCCGAGCTGATGGCCCAATGCGGCGCTGCCGCGCCGCAGGTGGTGGTGGACCGCAGGCTCGCGTCCCTGTGGTTTGGCAGCAGCCTGCATCCGCTGGGCTGGGAGATGCCCGCGCTGTGGGACGCCGTGGCCGGTGACTACCGCACGGCCGATGGCTGGATCCGCCTGCATACCAATGCGCCCCACCACCGCGCAGCGGCGCTGGCCGTGCTCGGCGCGCCGGCCGATCGGGAGACTGTGGCGACGGCGGTGAGCAGCTGGACGGCGCATGAGTTGGAGTCGGCCGTTGTCGCGCAGGGTGGCTGTGCCGCCGCCATGCGCGGGCTGGCTGCCTGGGCTGCGCATCCGCAGGGGCAGGCCGTGCAGCAGGAGCCTTTGCTGGCGTGGCAGATGCATCCGCAGCCGGGCCTGCCCTTCAGTTTCAGTGCTGGTGCGTGGCAGCCATCGGCGCAGCGGCCGCTGAAGGGGCTGCGCGTGCTGGATCTGACGCGCATCCTGGCCGGTCCCGCCGCCACGCGCTGGCTTGCGGGCCATGGTGCCGAGGTGCTGCGCATCGATCCGCCTGGTTGGGAGGAGCCGGGGACGGTGCCTGAAGTCACGCTGGGCAAGCGCTGCGCCCGGCTGGACCTGCGGGCGCCCCAGGATCGTGCCGTGTTCGAGCAACTTTTGGCCGGTGCCGACGTGCTGGTCCACGGTTACCGGTACGGTGCGCTGGAGGGGCTGGGATTCGGGGCCGCGTGGCGCCGTCGGCTGAATCCCTCGCTCATCGATGTGTCGCTCAACGCCTATGGATGGAGCGGGCCCTGGCAGCAGCGGCGCGGCTTCGACAGCCTGGTGCAGATGAGCGCCGGCATTGCCGATGCAGGCATGCACCGGCTGGTCCGTGACCGGCCCACGCCCCTGCCGCTGCAGGCGCTGGACCACGCCACCGGCTATCTGATGGCTGCCGCCGTGGTAATGGCACTGGTGCGGCGCATGCAGGGGCAGGGCGGCAGCACGGTGCGTGCCTCGTTGGCGCGCACGGCCCATCTTCTGGCGGGGCATGGCGTGAGCGACCCGGATGCCTGCCCGCTGGCGCCGGTGAACGGTGCCGAGGATTTCAGCGCGGCGATCGAGGCGACCTCCTGGGGCGCGGCGCGGCGCCTGCGGGCGCCGGTGGAGGTGGCGGGTGCGCCCATGCATTGGGAGCGCGCGGCCTGTGCGCTGGGCACGTCTGCCGCAGCGTGGTGAGACGGGCGGCTGGAATGCAAAACGCCCCGCGTGAGCGAGGCGTCTGTAGGGGCCGTGGGCTGGATCTCTGCGATCAGCCGCCGCGGCGCATCATGTCGAAGAAGTCCACGTTGGTCTTCGTGGCCCGCATGTTCTTGATCATCAGCTCCATGGCCTCGATCTCGTCCATGTTGTACATGAACTGGCGCAGGATGCGGGTCTTTTGCAGGATCTCGGGAGCCAGCAGCAGTTCTTCGCGGCGTGTGCCGCTCTTGTTGAGTTCGATGGCGGGGAACACGCGCTTCTCGTAGAGGCGGCGGTTCAGGGCCAGTTCGCTGTTGCCGGTGCCCTTGAACTCTTCGAAGATCACTTCGTCCATGCGGCTGCCGGTATCGACCAGGGCCGTGGCGATGATGGTCAGCGAGCCGCCTTCTTCCACATTGCGTGCCGCGCCGAAGAAGCGCTTGGGGCGCTGCAGGGCGTTGGAGTCCACGCCGCCCGACAGCACCTTGCCCGACGAGGGCACGACGTTGTTGTAGGCGCGGGCCAGGCGGGTGATGGAGTCCAGCAGGATGACCACGTCCTTCTTGAGCTCGACCAGGCGCTTGGCGCGCTCGATCACCATTTCGGCCACGTGCACGTGGCGCGTGGCGGGCTCGTCGAAGGTGGAGGCGATGATTTCGCCCTTGACCGAGCGCTGCATCTCGGTCACTTCTTCGGGGCGCTCATCGACCAGCAGCACCATCAGGTGCACGTCGGGATGATTGGCCGTGATGGAATGGGCGATGCTCTGCATCATCATGGTCTTGCCGCTCTTGGGCGGTGCGACGATCAGCGCACGCTGGCCGCGGCCGATGGGGGCGATGATGTCGATGATGCGGCCGGTGATGTTCTCCTCACCCTTGATCTCGCGCTCCAGGCGCAGCTGCTGGGTGGGGAACAGGGGGGTCAGATTCTCGAACAGCACCTTGTGCTTGTTCTGCTCGGGCGAGCCGCCGTTGACGGAGTCGAGCTTGGTCAGTGCGAAGTAGCGCTCGCCATCCTTGGGCGTGCGCACTTCACCTTCGATCATGTCGCCGGTGTGCAGGTTGAAGCGGCGGACCTGGCTGGGCGAGATGTAGATGTCGTCGGTGCTGGCCGTATAGCTGGTGTCGGGGCTGCGCAGAAAGCCGAAACCGTCCGGCAGGATTTCCAGCACGCCGTCGGCGAACACTTGTTCGCCTGCCTTGGCTCGCTTTTTGATGATGGCGAACATCAACTCTTGCTTGCGCATGCGACCGACGTTTTCGATCTCAAGCGCTTCGGCCTGCTTCAGGACTTCAGACACGTGCAGTGCCTTGAGTTCATTAAGGTGCATGGAGTGACTCCAGAACGGAGTGGAAAGAAACCAGGGGAAGGCGTTGAGCCAAGCGAAACACTGTGGAAGTGGGCTGGCTTGCCTGAGGGTCTCAGCGCGGCCTTCAATGCATAAGGCCGGTGATGAAGGGCATTATGACAGGAAAAAATCCGAAGGTCACAGGGAAATTTGCGCTGGCGCCTCGTTTATGCGCCAGTGCTATGCGGTGCTGCGGTCAACGCTGGCCCGCATCTGTGACGGCCCCGTGTGCGGGGCCGTCGGGGGAATCAGGCCAGGTGCTGTTCCAGGAAAGCGGACAGCTGTGCCTTGTTGAGGGCGCCCACCTTGGTGGCGGCCAGCTGGCCATCCTTGAACAGCATCAGCGTGGGAATGCCGCGGATGCCGAACTTGGCGGGGATCTCGCGGTTCTCGTCCACATTCATCTTGGCGATGGACAGCTTTTCCTTGTAGGTCTGCGCTGCTTCGTCGAGGATGGGGGCGATCATCTTGCAGGGGCCGCACCATTCGGCCCAGTAATCGACCAGCACCGTGGTGCCAGGCTGCAAGACGTCGGCTTCAAAGCTTGCGTCGGAGATGTGTTTGATCAGTTCGCTGGCCATGGGTGGAGTCCTTGATTTTTCGCAATGAGGAAGGCGCAGGAAAATCCGCACCGCAAAAAGATTGTGACAGAAACCTATCACCTGCTGCACCGTATGGGCGGTAGCTCAATGCTATGACTGTCATAGCTGTTTATGGGGTGGCGACAGGGTTGCCGGGACTCCGGGAATTAGTGGCGCCTGCGCGCAGACCGGCCTGCGGCAGGGTATTCTGCGCGCCCGCGCTGCAGGCATATGTGCCGGCCGGCAGCGCCAAGTTGAATGCGAGCATGGAATGGAAACTGATGTGATGGATGCTTTTGAACCCGGTGCGGCAGCGCGCACGATGGACTGCGATGTGGCAGTGATCGGTGCGGGGCCTGCGGGCCTGATGGCGGCCGAAGGGCTGGCCGGCAAGGGGCTGGATGTCCATGTGTTCGAGGCCAAGTCCTCCGCTGGGCGCAAGTTCCTCATGGCCGGCAAGGGCGGGCTCAACCTGACCCATTCCGAAAACCTGCCCGCCTTTGTCTCCCGCTACGGCGAGCGCAGTGCCGAGGTGTCGCGCTGGCTGGAGCTGCTGTCGCCGGATCAACTGCGTGCCTGGGCCGGTGAACTGGGCGTGGAAACCTTTGTGGGCAGCTCGGGCCGCGTATTCCCCAAGGACATGAAGGCTGCGCCCTTGCTGCGTGCCTGGCTGGTGCGTCTGCAGACCCAGGGCGTGGTGCTGCACACGCGCCACCGCTGGGTGGGCTGGCAAGACGGCGATGCGCTGGGCTTTGATACACCCGAAGGGCGGCTGCAGGTGCGTGCAAGGGCCGTGGTGCTGGCATTGGGCGGTGGCAGCTGGGCGCGCCTGGGCTCGGATGGCGCCTGGCTGCCATTGCTGGAGCAGCGCGGTGTTGAAGTCGCTGCGTTGAAGCCTTCCAACTGCGGGTTCGATGTGGGTCTGGATGGCGCGGCTTCGGGCGGACAGATCGATCGCCGGGAGTTCATGGCCGAGCTGCTGGGCGCCAGTCCCCAGCCTGCGCGCGGCTGGAGTCCTTATTTCACCGAGCGCTTTGCGGGCCAGCCGTTCAAGTCTGTGGCGCTGTCCTTTGATGATGGCAAGGGCCATGTTTTCTCGCGCAAGGGCGAATTCATTGCCACGACCACGGGCGTGGAAGGCAGCCTGATCTATGCCGTCTCTGCGGCGCTGCGCGAAGCCATTGCGCGCGATGGGCAGGCCACCGTCCATCTCGACCTGCTGCCCCAGTTGACGCCCGAGCGCGTGCTGGTGGAAGTGCGCCATCCGCGCGGCTCGCGCAGCCTGGCCAGCCATCTGAAGGGGCGCCTGGGCCTGGACGGCATCAAGGCCGCCGTGCTGCATGAGGTGCTGGGCAAGGAAGGTGTGGCCGACCCTGTGCGGCTGGCCCATGCCATCAAGGCCCTGCCCATCACCGTGGTGGCGGCCCGACCCATTGACGAGGCCATCAGCACGGCAGGCGGCGTGCGGCTGGAAGCTCTGGATGCCAACGGCATGTGCGCAGCCGCTCCTGGCGTTTTCTGCGCCGGCGAGATGCTGGACTGGGAGGCTCCCACGGGCGGCTACCTGCTGACGGCGTGCATGGCCAGCGGCCTGCAGGCGGCGCAAGGCGTTGCGCGCTATCTCAAGGTGGATGGCGCAGAGCGTTAAGAAGGAGTGGGTGCCGCAGCGGGCTTGGACGGGGCAGGCGCCTGCAGGGCCTGCTGTTCAATGAAGGTGACGAGCCTTGCCCTCGGCACTGGTTTCACGGTTAGGGCTGCTTGGTTCCCCACCTGACCCGGTTGGCCGCTTCCCCATGCGAGGAGGCCCGTCACTCTCGATTATAGGGGCAAACACCGGGCCGCCCGGACGACATGGCCGGCCAAACCCGGGTCGCCTCAGGCAAGGGCGCCCAGCCCCGTAGAATCGCGGGATGTCTTATCTTGTGCTGGCCCGCAAATACCGCCCCCGCAATTTCTCTGAAATGGTGGGGCAGGAGCATGTCGTTCAGGCGCTCACCAATGCCCTGACGCAGCAGCGCCTGCACCATGCCTATCTGTTCACCGGCACGCGCGGCGTGGGCAAGACCACGGTCTCGCGCATTCTGGCCAAGTCGCTCAACTGCCAGGGCGCCGATGGCCAGGGCGGCATCACGGCAACGCCCTGCGGCGTCTGTGCGGCCTGTACCGAAATCGACAGCGGGCGCTTTCCCGACTACACGGAGCTGGACGCTGCCTCCAACCGTGGCGTGGACGAGGTGCAGAGCCTGCTGGAGCAGGCTGTCTACAAGCCGGTGCAGGGACGCTTCAAGGTTTTCATGATCGACGAAGTGCACATGCTCACGAACACGGCCTTCAACGCCATGCTCAAGACGCTGGAGGAGCCGCCCGAATACCTGAAGTTCGTGCTGGCCACCACCGATCCGCAGAAGGTTCCCGTGACCGTGCTCAGCCGCTGCCTGCAGTTCAACCTGCGGCCCATGGCGCCCGAGACCGTGCTGGAGCATCTGGGCCAGGTGCTGGGGCAGGAAGGCGTGGCCTCCGAGCCCCAGGCCCTGCGCCTGCTGTCGCGCGCCGCGCGTGGCTCCATGCGCGATGCGCTGTCGCTGACCGACCAGGCGATTGCCTTTGGCAGCGGACAGCTGCAGGAGGCCACGGTGCGCCAGATGCTGGGCAGCGTGGACCGCAGCCATGTGTTCCGCCTGATCGAGGCACTTGCCCAGGCCGATGGCCAGGTGGTGGTGGAAACCTCCGAGGCGCTGCGCCGCAATGGCCTGTCCGCCGCCTCCACGCTGGAGGAAATGTGCGCCGTGCTGCAGCGCATGGCCGTGGCACAGGCCGTGCCGCAGATGGCCGCCGACGCCAGCGATCCAGAAGCCGCAGAGATCGCCCGCCTTGCGGTGCTGATGCCGCGCGACGAAACCCAGCTGCTCTACAGCATCTGCCTGCATGGCCGGGCCGAACTGGGCCTGGCACCCGACGAGTACGCGGCGCTGACCATGGCGCTGCTGCGGCTGCTGGCGTTCAAGCCGCAATCTGCAGAGCCTGCCCCGGGCGCGGCTGAAAAAAAAACTCCAGCGCTGACCCCCTCCACGGCGAAGCCTGAATCTCCCGCGCCCGTGGCGCAGACGCGGCCCGCACAGCCCGCTGTGCCCGAGGCTCCCGCTGTCCCAGCCAAGGCGGCCATGCCCGTCCCGGTCGCGTCTCCTGCTCCTGTCGCGCCTGTCGCATCTCCCGTGACCGCTGCGCCCGCCGTGGTCGCTCCCGTGGTGCAAGCCGTTGCGGCTCCAGCGCCTGTTCAGGCGCCCGTGGCCGCAGTTGCCAGGCCGGAACCTGTGCTTGCGCCTGTCCAGGAGGCCAGGCCTTCCGCTGCTCCAGAGGTGAAGCCGGCCGCCGGTGTCGCCCAGGAGCCCCTGGACGAGCCTGTGGATGAGCCCGTGGACGATATGCAGGAAGACGAAGACTCTTCTGCCGATGAGGCGCCGCAGGCGCAGGATGCCGATGCACCGGACGAGGGTGCCTGGGCCGGGATGCCCGATGAAGGCTGGGCCGACGAAGGCCGCTGGAGCGATGACGGAGATCTGGCCCTGGAGCCGCCTGCCGCTGCCGTGGCACGGCAGGCCGAACCGCAGATCGACACTCAGATCGATGTGCAGGACTTCGCTCCCGAACGTGGCCGCCAGTCCCCCGGTGCGCCTCCCGCACCGACCGTGGAGCGCACGCCCGACGGCGATGTCTGGCACGCTGCCGTCCAGCAACTGGTGCAGGCCGAGGCCGTCACGGCGCTGGCACGGCAGCTGGCGCTGCAGTCGCAACTGGTAGCACGCGATGGCGATGCATGGACGCTGCGCGTGGAAAGCAGCTCGCTGGCGCAGCCCGCCACGCGCGAGCGCTTGCGTGCGGCGCTGGAGGCCGCTGGCCTGGCGCGGCAACTGCATGTCGAGCAAGGCGCCGTGGCAGACAGCCCCGCGCGGCGCAATGCGGTGGCCAGCCATGAGCGCCAGCGCATTGCAGAAGACATCGTGATGAATCATTCTCTGGTGCAGACCCTGATCCGCAGCCATGGCGCGAAAATCGTGCCCGGCAGTATCAAGCCCGTATCCATTCAGCCCTGACACGCTCTAGAGCGTTTCGTTTTTACCCTACAGAAGAAGGAACTCACATGTTCAACAAAGGACAACTGGCCGGCCTGATGAAGCAAGCCCAGGCCATGCAGGACAACCTCAAGAAGGCCCAGGATGAACTGGGCAACATCGAGGTGGAAGGCGAGTCTGGCGCGGGCCTGGTGAAGGTGGTCATGACTTGCAAGCACGACGTCAAGCGCATCACCATCGACCCCAGCCTGCTGGCCGAAGACAAGGACATGCTGGAAGACCTGGTGGCTGCCGCCTTCAACGCCGCCGTGCGCAAGGCCGAAGAGACTTCCAACGAGAAGATGGGCAAGCTCACGGCCGGCATGCCCGGCCTGCCGGGCGGCATGAAGTTTCCGTTCTGAGGCAGGCCCCAGCGGTTGTGCCGAACAGCCTGGAGAGGCCATGCCGGCTTCTCCTGCTGCCCACTCGTGTGGAGTGGCCATCGAGCGATCTGCCCCTGCAGATCGCTTTTTTTCTGAGACCCTTCTCCATTGAAAGGAAGCTGCCATGTCGGACGTGCAATCGCTCGATGGCCTGATCGAGGCCTTGCGCAGGCTCCCGGGTGTGGGCATCAAGTCGGCGCAGCGCATGGCCTTCCACCTGCTGCAGCGCGACCAGGACGGCGCGCGGCAACTGGCCCGTGCCCTGACCATGGCCGTGGAGTCGGTCACCCACTGCGAGCGCTGCCATACCTTCACCGAAGGCCGCATCTGCTCCATCTGCCAGGATGAAGGGCGTGACGCGGCCCGGCTGTGCGTGGTGGAGGCGCCCGCCGATATGGCGGCCATGGAGCGCACGGGTGCCTACCAGGGCTATTACTACGTGCTGATGGGGCGGCTGTCGCCACTCGACGGCATAGGTCCGCGCGATCTGAACCTGTCATCCCTGCTGGAGCGTGCCGGCGACGGCAAGGTGCAGGAGGTGATCCTGGCCACCAGCTTCACGGCCGAAGGCGAGGCCACGGCCCATGCGATCAGCGAGGCCCTGAAGGCGCGCGGCATCCATGTGACGCGGCTGGCGCGCGGCGTGCCCATAGGCAGCGAACTCGAATACGTGGACCTGGGTACGATCGCCCATGCGCTGGTGGACCGCCGGTAGTGGCCGAGGCGGCTGGCGTTTCTTGTCTTTTCATCAGGAGCCTGTATGCCGACCTCTGTCATCCTGCCGCCCGGCGGCTTCTCCATCGCGCATTGGTGCCTGCTGGTGGCGGCCCTGCTGCCGCTGGCCTGCGCCTACATCGCCAAGGCGCCCGGCATGAAGCACCGGCCGGGGCAGCGCGGTTTCGACAACCACGAACCCCGGGCCTGGCTGGCGCAGCAGACGGGCTACCAGGCACGGGCCAATGCGGCGCAGGCCAATAGCTTCGAGTGCCTGCCATTCTTCATTGGCGCCTTGCTGGTTGCCTGGCAATTGGGTGCACCGTCCGCGCGTGTCGATGGCCTGGCCGTGGCCTTTGTTCTGTTGCGTATTGCCTACATCGCCTTCTATGTGACGGACCGCGCCACGCTGCGCAGTCTGGCCTGGGCGCTGGCACTGGTGGTGAATCTGCTGCTGTTTTTCGCGGGCTACCGCTGAGGCCTGGGTGAGGCCTGGGTGAGGGCCGGGCGCGTGTTCACCGCGCGCCGTGCTGGCCCTGAAGCCTAAGGTGTTTCACATACGGGCAAGCACCGATGCTGTGCATGCGGGCTCTGGGCATGATCTTGTTGCACTGCAGCAAAATAACCACCATGTCTTCCCACGTGCTTGATCGCCGAACCTTGTTGAGCCTCATGGGGCTGGGTTCCCTGTGGTCGCTTCCTTCCCTCGGTTCGGCCGAGCTGGTGACGATTTCCGTGGGCGGTCAGGGCCTGCTGTATTACCTGCCGCTGGTGATTGCCCAGCAACTGGGGTACTTCGAGGCCGAGGGCCTGACCGTGCGCATCGATGACTATCCGGGCGGGTCGCAGTCGCTGCAGGCGCTGGAATCGGGCGCCGCCGATGTGTGCGCGGGTGCCTATGAACACACGCTTGTCGCGCAGCAGCGCGGCAGTGTGCTGCGTGCCTTCGTCGTGCAGGGGCGTGCGCCGCAGATTGCGCTGGGCGTGTCCTCGCGCTGGATGCCGCGCTACCAGACGCTGGCCGACCTGCGCGGGCGGCGCGTGGGCGTGTCCTCGCTGGGCGCATCCACGGCCCGGGCCGTGCAACTGATGCTGCTGGGCGATGGCCTGGAGGCCGATCTGGTGCAATTGGTGGGTGTGGGCTCGGGGCCTGACGCCATGGAGGCGCTGCGCACCGGGCGCGTGCATGCGCTGTGCCATGCGGACCCGCTGATGAGCGTGCTGGAGGACAAGGGAGCCGTGCGCATCGTCAGAGACCTGCGTGATCTGCGCAGCAGCGCACAGCTGTACGGCGGCTCCATGCCCTCGGGCACGCTGTACGCGACCCAGGCCTTTTTGCGCAAGAACCCGGCCAAGGCCCAGGCGCTGAGCAATGCCATGGTCCGATCGCTCAAGTGGCTGCAGACCGCCGCGCCCATGGATGTGCTCAGGGCCGTGCCTGCACCCTATCTGCTGGGTTCGCGGCGCGCCTATCTGTCGGCCTTCGAGCACATGCGCACCACCATCTCGCCGGATGGCCTGATGCCCGATGACGGGCCTGCCACGGCCCTGCGCGCCCTGGTCCGGCTCAACCCTGCGCTGGCGCGCAGCGGTATCGACCTGGAGCGCTCGTTCACCAACGAATTCGTGCGGCAGTCCCGCCAGCGTTTCCACACCTGAGCCCCCGGGCCGTACGCAAAAGAGCCCGCGAAAGCGGGCTCTGTGGAGGGGGCAGTGAGGGTGCCCTCCGCGCCTTCAGCGCTTTTTCACCTTGGATGGCTTGCCGCCACGCGGCGCCGTGGTGACCGACACCTTGGCGTTGCGGTTTTGCGGCTGCACGGCCACCTTGCGCGCGGTTCCTGTGGATTTGGCCGCCCGGGCATTGCCGCCGCTGCTGGCGCGCACCGGCAGGTAGGCCACCAGCGATTGGCCGGCATGCAGGGTGGCGGAGGACTTCAGGTCATTCCAGTCCGCCAGATTGGATGCGCTGACGCCGTAGCGGTTGGCCACGCTGATGAGCGTGTCGCGCTTGCGGGCCTTGATGGTGGTGCGGCGCGTGACGATCTCGGGGGCAAAGCTGATCTGGCCGTTGTCGGCCACGTGGCCGGCCACGTCGGCACGCACGTTGGCGCCGCGCGGCACCATGAGCGCGGAGCCGGCCTTGATCAGCATGCGCGGGGGGATGTTGTTGAGGGCGCGCAGGTCGGACTCGCCCAGGCCCACGCGCTGGGCCGCCTCGGCCACGCTGATGGTGGAAGGCACGGTCCACACGGTCCAGCTCGCGTACTGGCCTTCGTCGAAGGCCTGCATGTTGCGGCGGAACACCTTGGCGTTGTCCCAGGGCAGCAGGATTTCCGGCGTGCCGGCCGCAAAGATCACCGGCTTGCGGAAGCTGGGATTCAGCGCCTTGAAGTCATCGGTCGACACGTCGGCCAGCTTGGCCACCAGTTCCACGTCGATGTCACGGGTGATGGTGACGGTCTGGAAGTAGGGGTGGTTCTCGATCAGTGGCAGCTCGGTGTTGAACGCATCGGGGTTGGCCACGATGTTCTTGACGGCCTGCAGCTTGGGCACGTACATGCGGGTCTCGGCCGGCATCTGCAGGTCGGTGTAGCCCGTGGGCAGGCCCAGCTTCTCGTTGCGCTTGATGGCGCGGCCCACACTGCCTTCGCCCCAGTTGTAGGCGGCCAGGGCCAGGTGCCAGTCGCCGAACATGTCGTAGAGCTTTTGCAGGTAGTCCAGCGCGGCGCGCGTGGAGGCCAGCACGTCTCGGCGGTCGTCGCGGAAGGCGTTTTGCTTGAGGTCGAAATAGGTGCCGGTGGCCGGCATGAACTGCCACATGCCGGCCGCCTTGGCGGTGGAGACGGCCTGCGGGTTGAAGGCGCTCTCGATGTAGGGCAGCAGCGCCAGCTCGGTGGGCATGTTGCGCCGCTCCAGTTCCTCGACGATGTGGAACAGGTACTTGCTGGAGCGCTCGGTCATGCGCTGTATGTAGTCGGGCCGGCTGGCATACCACTGCTCGCGGTCCTTGACCAGATCCTGGTCCAGGTCGGGCATGGCGAAGCCCTGGCGAATGCGTACCCACAGATCGCCCGTGGTCTCCAGTGAGGCCACGCCGCCGTTGCCGGCGCTGCCTGTGCCCAGCGGGCTCAGCGGTCCGTTGGGGTACATCGGGGAGTGCGGTGCGGTGTTGGGGGCGGGGGCCGTGCTGGCCAGGTCCGGGCTGCTGGTGGTGGCGCAGCCCGCAAGAGCCAGCAGGCTGCCCAGCAGCAGGGTGTGTAGCAGTTTCATCAGAAGACGTTTTTCCATTGGCGCAGGCCGGCCAGCACGCTGGCGGGGTCCTGCTGTCTCACCTGTGCGTCGAAGCCTGCGGCGGCGGCGGCCACTGCGGATTCGCGCGTTCTAAGAAAGGGATTGATGGAGCGCTCGGTCTCCATCAGGGAAGGCAGCGTGGGCCGGCCGGCCTCGCGCAACGCCTGACAATGCCTCTGGTAGTGAGCCAGGGCCTGGTTGTTTGGTTCCACGGCCTGCGCAAAGCGCAGGTTGGACATTGTGTACTCATGTGCGCAGCAGACCAGGGTGTTGTCCGGCAGCGCGGCCAGATCGTCCAGCGATTGCTGCATCTGCTGCGGCGTGCCTTCGAACAGGCGCCCGCACCCCCCTGAAAACAGCGTATCGCCGCAGAACAGCACGGGCTGCGCCTGCGCCGCCGTGCTGTAGAAGGCGATGTGGCCGCTGGTGTGGCCGGGCACGTCAATGACCTGCCAGGGGCCGCCCAGGGCCTGCACGGTATCGCCACCCTGCACGCGCTGCACGGGCTCGGGCAACTGCTCGTAGGCGGGGCCCCAGACCTGGGCGCCCGTGGCCTGGCGCAGCTGCGCCACGCCGCCGACATGATCGGCATGGTGGTGGGTGACTAAAATGCCCTGCAACTGCAAGTCCAGCTGGCGCAGGCTGGCCAGCACGGGCGCTGCATCGCCGGGATCGACGACCAGGGCCTGCCCTGCGTCGTACAGCAGCCAGATGTAGTTGTCGGAAAAAGCGGGGATGGGCAACAGGTTCATGAGCAGCAAAATTATAGGGACGCATCACTGGACGCAATCTGCCCTCGGCCACTACCTGCTGGAATGGGAGCAGCAGCGCTGCGACGAGGCGGTGGCCGATATTTTCGGCTATCACAGCCTGCAGTTGGGCATGCCCATGCTCCAGGGGCTGCGCGCCAATCGCATGCCGCACCGCTGGCTGGCCCTGGATTCCATGCAGGATGCGGTGCCAGCCGAGGGCGTGCCGCCGCTGGAGGTGCCCGTGGCGCTGCTGGCCGATCCGGCCGCGCTGCCGTTTTCCGAGGCCAGCCTCGACCTCGTCGTCATGCCGCACACGCTGGAGACCTCGCCGGACCCGCATGCCGTGTTGCGCGAGGCGGCCAGGGTGCTGATGCCCGAGGGCCGTATCGTCGTGTGCGGGCTCAACCCCGCCAGTCTGCTGGGCGTGCAGCGCCGTGCCGAGCGCGGCGTGTATCTGCCCGATGTGGGCTGGGGCGTGGGTTACTGGCGGCTGCGCGACTGGCTGCGATTGCTGGCCTTCGAGATCGAGGCCGTGCAGTTCGGCTGCTATCGTCCTGCCGTGCAGACGGATCGCTGGCTGCGGCGCTGGCAGTTCATGGACCGCGTGGGGCGGCTGGGCTGGCCCATGCTGGGCGGCGTGTACTGCGTGGTGGCCGTCAAGCGCGTGCCGGGCGCACGCATGCTGGAGCCTGCCTGGCGTGGCCGCGCAGCCGTGTCGGGCGCCTCCGTGCCTGTGGCCCACCGCATGCCGGCGCAGGCGGTGCAGGGCAGCGATCCGCATTCCAACCGGCCTGAAGGCCGGGCCATTCAACCCAAGGAAATTTTTTGAATCAAGTTGTTATCTACACGGACGGCGCCTGCAAGGGCAATCCGGGTCCCGGCGGCTGGGGCGTGGTGCTGGAGGCCGGCAGCGCCAGGAAAGAGCTGTTCGGCGGCGAGCTGAACACGACCAACAACCGCATGGAGATGATGGCCGTGATCGAGGCGTTGTCCGCGCTCAGGCGGCCCTGCGATGTGGTGCTCTACATCGACAGCCAGTATGTGCTCAAGGGCATCACCGAATGGATCCATGGCTGGAAGGCCAAGGGCTGGAAGACGGCCTCCAAGGAGCCGGTCAAGAACGTCGAGCTGTGGCAGCGGCTGGACGCCCTGGTCCAGGGCGGCGGCCACCGCATCGACTGGCGCTGGGTCAAGGGCCACGCAGGCGACCCTGGCAACGAGCGGGCAGACGCCCTGGCCAACAAGGGCGTGGACCAGGCACTGGGGCGCTGAGCGTCTGGTGCGTGGGCGGGTGCAATGCCCGTCCCTTGCTTCCACCTCCCGAGACCTACCTACAACGCGGTAGATGAAAACCCCAGAACCAGAATTCGGCCCGCGCAGCTAATATTTCCATAAGTGGAAATTAGTTCGCGCCCTGCCAGGCATCTTCCGTGGCGTGGTGTTCAAAATTGCCACTTGTGGAATTTTTTTACCCATCTCACGATGAAAGAGCCTTGCGATGAAATACAAAGCAATTGCCGCATTGGCGATGCTGGGCGGCGCGGGAGCGGCGCTGGCCCAGAGTTCGGTGACGCTGTACGGCAGCATGGACCTGACCATGCCCTGGATCAGCGATGTGCGCGGGAGCCGGCTGACGCGCATGGATTCGGCCATTTCCCAGCCTGACCTCTGGGGCCTGCGCGGCTCGGAGGACCTGGGCGGTGGCATGAAGGCCTCATTCCAGCTGGAAAACGGATTCCTCACGGACATCGGCTCGCCGATCTCGCCGACCAGCTACTTCAACCGGGCTTCCTGGGTGGGTCTGGACAGTGCGTCGATGGGCTCGGTGCGGCTGGGTCGCCAGGTCGATTTCACGGCCGGCACGCTGAGCCAGTGGGGCAACGGCTATCAGCTCTACAACTTCTATCTCTACCACCCCGGCAACCTGGACGGCCTGTCCAGCCAGTTTCCGGTGGACAACTCCGTGGTCTACCTGACGCCCAGCATGGGCGGCATGCAGTTCGGCGCGCAGTACGGCTTTGGCGAGGTGCCGGGCCGCTCGCAGGCCAACCGCACCTATAGCGTCATGGGCAGCTATTCCAGTGCCAAGCTCAATCTGGCCGTGGCCTACACCGATGCGCGTGGCCGTGCCTTCGATATCGCCGGGCGCACGGGCCTGGCGAACGCGCTGGGCCAGGACCTGGTGGCGGGCCGGCCCCTGGTGCTCGATACCTTCCAGGTGCTGGGCATCGGCGGCGGTTACCAGCTCGATGCACTTCCGGTCCGGCTCAACGCGCTGCTGACGCGCTCCACGCTCAAGTACGGCGGGGCCTCCAGCAACATGAGTGCCCTTGACCTGGGCCTGGCCTGGCAGACCAGCCAGTCCGTGACCATCAACACGGGCTACTCCTTCAGCCGCTTCGAGCAGACGAAGTGGAACCAGGTCCACCTGGGCGCGCGCTACGCCTTCTCCAAACGCACGCAGCTGCATGCCTCGGTCACGCACCAGCGCGCCTCGGATGGCGTGGCGGCGATGAATTCCGTGGGCGTTGCCAGCGGGCGCACGCAGACCGTGATTGCGGCAGGCATACACCACTCGTTCTGAGAGGCATGAGACATGCAGCCCGGTCGATGCGGGCGCATTGGAGACCCCACGATGAAATTCACCCTCAATTCCCAAAGCGTGGCCTTTGACGGCGACGGGCAGACCCCGTTGCTGTGGGTGCTGCGCGATCACTTCAAGCTGCCCGGCACCAAGTTCGGCTGCGGCATCAGCATGTGCGGGGCCTGCACGGTCCATGTCGATGGCGAGCCGGTGCGCTCCTGCGTGCTGCCCGTCTCGACGGTGGGCGGTAAGGCGGTCACGACCATCGAAGGGCTGTCCAGCAACCGTTCCCACCCCATCCAGAAGGCCTGGATGGACAAGGACGTGCCGCAGTGCGGCTACTGCCAGTCCGGCATGGTCATGGCCGCTGCCGCGCTGCTCAAGACCCATCCACAGCCTACCGATGCGCAGATCGACGAGGCCATGACCAATCTGTGCCGCTGCGCCACCTACCACCGCATCCGGGAGGCCATCCATGCCGCAGCGTCCAAGCAATGAACGGGGCCGCACGGCCGGCTCTGCCATCTCGCTGCGGCGCAGGCATCTGCTCCAGAGCGCTGCCGCGCTGCTGGTGGCGCCTGCTGCCGGCAGCCTGCTGATTCCGCTGGCGCAGGCCGCGCCAGCGGGGGCCGGTGCAGCGGCAGCAACGGCCTCCTCCATCGGCGACTGGGTCTGGATCGAGCCTTCGGGGCAGGTGGTGATCGGCGTGTCGCAGTGCGAGGTGGGCCAGGGCATCTACACGGGCCTGCCCCAGGTGCTGGCTGACGAGCTCGATGCCGACTGGGCCAGCGTGACCGTGCGCTTCGTCACGGGGCGCGACGCCTATCGCAACGATGCGGGCGAGATGCCGTTCCAGCAGTTCGTGGGCGCGTCGATGTCGATGAACTATTTCTACGAGCGCATGCGCCTGGCCGGTGCCCAGGCCCGTGATGTGCTGCTGCGTGCCGGCGCGGCCCGGCTGGGCGTGCGGGCATCCCAGTGCAGCACGCGCGCCGGCCGGGTGCTGCACTCCGCGACGGGTCGCAGCGTGGGCTACGGCGAGATCGTTGCCGATGCCTCCAGGCTGTCCATCGCCGCGCGGCCGCGCATGAAGTCGGCTTCCGAGCAGGGCCTGATCGGCCGCAACCTGCGCCGGGTGGACACCCCGGCCAAGGTCGATGGCAGTGCGGTCTTCGGCATCGATGTCGAGGTGCCCGGCATGCTGATCGGCGCCGTGCGCATGGCGCCCAGCGTGACGGGGCGCATCGTGCGCATCCGCAACGAGGCAGAGGTGCGCGCGCGCCCCGGCGTGCATGCCATCGTGCGCACCACGCAGTGGCCCGACCCCGAGCCCAGCACCGTGGTCGTGGTGGCCGATTCGTACTGGATCGCCAAGCAGGCCGCCGACGCGCTGGACATCGAATTCGACGCCGGCGCGGCGGCCGGCGTGGACAGCGAGCGCATCCATGCGCAGTTCGTCGCAGGCCTGGCCAGCGACAAGGCCGTCGTTGCCCGCAGCCTGGGCAAGCCGCGCGAAATGCTGGCGGCGGGCAAGCCGATCACGGCCGACTACCACTCGCCCTACATCACGCACGCCACCATGGAGCCGCTGGCCGCCACTGTCCATGTGCGCGACGGCGAGGTCGAGACCTGGGGGCCCTACCAGGGCCAGGACTTCCTGCGTGGCGAACTCGGCAAGGCCTGCGGGGTGCCTGCGGACAAGGTCATCGTGCACACCACCTTCCTGGGCGGCAGCTTCGGGCGCAAGTACATGCCCGACTTCGCCTTGCATGCGGCAGCGGCATCCAAGGCCGTGGGCCGGCCCGTCAAGGTCATCCGCTCGCGCGAGGACGACATACGGCATTCCTACTACCGGCCCGGTGCCTCGGGGCGGATGAGTGCCGTGCTGGGCGCCGACGGCCTGCCGGCCGCGCTGCATGCGCGCATCTCGGGCCAGTCGCTGTATGGAGCCATCAACCCCAAGAAGATGGCCGATGCAGGCGGCTGGGACGAGACCATGGTCGAGTCCATCTACGACCTGATCTACGGCGTGCCCAACCTGTTGGTGGATGCCGTGGACGTGCAGCAGCCCATACCGCTGAGCTATCTGCGCAGCGTGGGCACCACGTCCAGCGTGTTCTTCCTGGAGAGCTTCATCAGCGAACTCGCCCATGCGGCAGGCGTGGACGACTACCAGTACCGGCGCCGCCTGCTGGCCGGCCAGCCGCTGGCGCTGGGCGTGCTGGATGCGGCGGCCAAGGCCGCGCGCTGGGAGCAGCCCGCACCGGCAGGGCTGCACCGCGCCATGACCTTCAACGTCTACACGGGGCGGGGCGAGAGCTTCCAGACCTTCGTCGCGCTGGTCATGGAATTGCGTGTTGTGGAAGGCCGCGTGCGGCTGGAGCGCGCCATCTGCGCAATCGACGCGGGCCGCGTGGTCAACCCGGGACTGGTCAAGGCCAATGTCGAAGGCGGCATCGGCTTTGCGCTGACCAACACCTTCAAGAGCCGGCTGGGCTTTGACAAGGGCGTGGTGCAGCAAAGCAATTTCCACGACTACCCGCTGCTGCAACTGTCCGAAATGCCCCGCGTGGAGGTGGTCCTGGTCGAAAGCGACCGGCCGCCCCAGGGCTGCGGCGAAGTGGCCCTGGGCCCCACGGCGCCTGCCGTGGCCACGGCCCTGTTCCATGCCACCGGCCGCCGGTTCCGCTCCATGCCGCTGCCGCAGGACATCGCGTCCACCTGATCACCACCCCAACCCGTTTTTTTCGAGAAAAGGAATTTCATGCAAGTCGAACACATCACCCCGTGCATAGGATCGGAGATCTACGGCATCGATCTCTCGGACCCGGCGCAGGTGCATGACCATGCGGACGCGCTGCGCCGGCTGCTGGCCGAGCGCCAGGTCATCTTCTTCCGCGACCAGACGCTGGACCCTGCGCAGCAGGTGCGCGTGGCCCAGGTGTTCGGAAAGGTAGAGCCCGTGTCCTCCACCTTTCCCTCGCACCCGGACGATCCCCATGTCGAGCTGCTGATCAGCCAGGGCACGCGCACCGGCACCGACATCTGGCATGCCGACCTGACCTGGCAGACCAAGCCGCCCGCCGGTGCCTGCCTCTACGCCGTGGACGTGCCGCCCACGGGCGGCGACACCATGTGGGCCAGCATGACCACGGCCTTCGCCTCGCTGGCGCCCGAGCTGCAGGCCTATCTGCGCAAGCTGCGCGCCACCCACAACTGGGAGGCGCCAGCGCTCAGGCAAAGCCTGATGCGCCGAGATCCGTCTGGCGAGGCCTATCGCGCCACCCGCCTCAAGCATCCGCCGCTGGAGCAGCCCGTGGTCCTGGTGCACCCGGTCACCGGGCTGCCCGTGGCCTTTGTGAACTCGCTCTACACCACGCACATAGAAGGCGTGACCAGCGACGAGAGCGCGGCTCTGATCGCCATGCTCAGCGGCTTGGCCAAGGTGCCTGAATGGCAGGTTCGCTTTCGCTGGCGCAAGGGCTCGGTGGCCATCTGGGACAACCTGGCCACGCAGCACTACGCGGTCAATGACTACCACCCCGCAGCGCGGCGGATGCACCGTGTGGCGATACGCCAGGCTTGAGCCCGGCAACGACCTTTGCTGACAATGAAAAAACCACGATGAAAGCCCTCTCCATGAAAGCGAAACGCAGAACGCTCGCCCTGGGCGCGGCCATGGCCCTGGCGCTGCTCGCCGGTCCGGCGCAGGCCCAGACCTACCCCCACAAGCCGGTCACCATCGTCGTGGCCTATCCCGCAGGCGGTGACACCGATGCGCTGGCGCGCCTGCTGGGCGAGAAGCTGTCGGCCCGCATCGGCCAGTCCGTGCTCGTGGACAACCGCGCGGGCGCCAGCGGCACCATAGGCAGCAGTTTCGTGGCCAAGGCACCGGCCGATGGCTACACGCTGCTGCTGGCGCCCAATACCTTTGCCATGGCCCAACTGGTGCTCAAGCTGGGCGCGGGCCACGGCTACGACGTGCTCAATGGCTTCACGCCCGTGATCGAGGTCGGCTCCACTTCGCTGTTCCTCGTCGCCGGGCCCGGTGCGGGCGTGCGCAGCTTCAAGGAGGCCATCTCCTCCAGCCAAGGCCGCTCGCTGGGCTATGCCACGCCGGGCAACGGCTCGCCCATGCACTTCCTCGGCGAGATGGTCCGGCGCGCCACGGGCGCCCGCTTTGAGGCCATACCCTACAAGGGCGTGGCGCCGGCCGTCACCGATGTGGTGGGCGGCCATGTGCCCTTCACCTACAGCACGCTGGGCTCCATCGCTCCCTACCTGCCCGGCGGCAAGCTGGTGGCGCTGGCCGTGGCCGACGCCCAGCGCTCACCGCTGGCGCCCGACGTGCCCACGCTGGCCGAGCTGGGCTACAAGGACGTGGAACTGACTGCCTGGTACGGCCTGTTCGGCCCCAGGAACATGCCCGCCGAGGTGGTCAAGCTGCTGAACACGCACCTCAACGAGATCCTCAGGATGCCCGACGTGGTGGCGCGCATGGCCACGCTGGGAACCGTCCCTGTGGGCGGTCCGCCC
This sequence comes from Delftia sp. Lp-1, assembly GCF_020523835.1. NCBI lineage: Bacteria > Pseudomonadati > Pseudomonadota > Betaproteobacteria > Burkholderiales > Comamonadaceae > Delftia > Delftia sp. Lp-1. Next base: position 1,344,435 of record NZ_JAJALJ010000001.1, read on the forward strand.
CAGCGCCTGGGCAAGACCAATGCCGGCGATTTCGAGCGCTTCGGGCGGCTGGTCAAGGAACTGGGCATACAGCCTGACTAGATTGAACAGGCGCTGAACGAAAGGAGGGAGGAAGCAGCGGGCGCCGGCGCAAGTCATCCCGGGTGGTGGCCCGGGGACGGAGGGTGGTCTTGCGCCGGCGCATCCTGCCTGATGCGCTCGGCCAGCAGGTGGGACATGAAGCGCAGGTAGCGCTCGATCTGCTGGTCTGCCTCGGGCCCCTCACCGAACAGCTCGGCCAGCAGCGGCCGTGCCGTGGGCAGGAAGGCCGAAATGCTGAGGATGGCCAGGTGGATGAAGCGCGGGTCCACCTGTGCCGGGTGGCTGGCCTGCGCTCCGTCCATCAGCATGGTCGAGGTCAGCTCCAGCCCGCGCCGCGTGATGCGCTGCAGCGGCGTGCCCGAGGGTGGCGGCTCTTCTTCGCTTTCGTAGTGGTAGATCTCGGAGAGCGCCAGCCGCTCGAACTGCGGGTGCTCGCGCATGAAATCCAGCCGCAGCAGCAGGCGCTGGTAGACGCGCTCTTCCACCGTGCCCTGCGTCCTGAGCGCCACTTCCATGCGGTTTTGCAACTCGCGCATCAGTGACTCCGTCACCTCCTGCAGCAAGCCCTTGAGGCTGCTGAAGTAGTAGCGCACCAGGGCACGCGTGACACCGGCTGCCGCCGCGATTTCCAGAATGCTCAGCTGCTCCGGCGTGCGGGTCTTGAGCAGGTTGACCGTGGTCTGCAGGATGATGTCCCGTCCCACGGCATCGTCGGCCAGCGGGCGGCCGCTGTTGCGGCGGGGCTTCTTGGGCGCGGATTCGGTTGGCTTCTTTTGAGGCGGCATGCGGGCCATTGTCGGCGATACACAGGCAGCGGCCGCGCCGCAAGTGTCAGGGCTGGGCGGTAATGCGGGCCAGTGCGTCCGCGATCTCGCGGGCCTGCTGGGGCCGCACCAACCTTTGCACCTCCTGCCCGTCACGCAGAAAGATCAGGGTGGGCCAGAGCTTGACGCGGTAGCTGCGACCCAGGGCCCGGCCGGGGCCGTCTTCCACCTTGATGTGGGCCACCTGTGGGGCGGCCTCCAGCGCCTGGGCAATCAGCGGTTGCGCGCCCTGGCAGTGGCCGCACCAGGCGGTGCCGAACTCCAGCAAGGTAGCGCCGGGCAGTGTGTCGACGGTGCTGCGATCGGGGGCGTCGGTCAGGTGCTTGGACTGGAAGGGCATGGGAATCTCCTGTCAGGGAAAGGCCTGCAGCGGCAGGATGGACACGGTTTCGCCGGCTTGCACGGCACCGCGCTCATGTTCGAGCACGATGAGGCAGTCCGCCTCGGCCATGGAGCGCAGCACGCCCGAACCCTGCGGCCCGGTGGTGCGGACCAGGCAGCGGCCATCGGCGCCTGTGGACAGAAGGCCGCGCTGGTACTCGGTGCGGCCCGTCCGCTTGGACAGCGCATGGGCAGCCGCGGCCTGGGGCAGGGCGGCCGCCTCGGCAGCTGCCTGCGCAGCGCCCATGAGCTGCAGCAGCGCCGGACGGACAAAGACCAGAAAGCTGACCATGGCGGCCACGGGATTGCCGGGAAGGCCGATCAGCACCGTGGTGCGTGCAGGCGTGCGGCTTGCGGCAAACGGCGTGCCCGCATCGGGCTGCAGCAGGCCCACGGCCAGCGGCCGGCCGGGCCGCATGGCCAGTCGCCAGAAGTGCACGCAGCCCATGCGCTGCAGCATGGCGCGCGTGTGGTCGGCCTCGCCTGCGCTGATGCCGCCGCTGGTCAGCACCACGTCGGCCAAAGAGGCGGCTTCGCGCAGGCGCTCCTGCAGGGCCTCGGGCTCGTCGGCCACCACGCCCAGGTCCAGCACCTGCACGCCCATGCGCTGCAGCAGGCCGATGAGGCTGAAGCGGTTGCTGTCATAGACCGCACCCTCGCGCGGCGCCGTGCCGGGGTGGAGGATTTCATCGCCCGTGGAGAAATAGGCCACGCGCAGCCGCCTGCGCACGCGCACCTGGGGCTGGCCCAGGCTGGCGATCAGGCCCAGGGCCGCGGGATGCAGGCGCTGGCCCGCCGCCAGGGCCACGCGGCCCATGCTCAGGTCCTCGCCGCGCAGGCGCCGGTTGTCCCCGGCACGCACGCTGCCTGCCGGAATGCCGATGTGGTCAGCGCCTGCGGACACGGTGCGTTCATGCGCGATCACCGTGTCCAGCCCGCTAGGCAACACGGCGCCGGTCATGATCTTGATGCACTCGCCGGCCTGCACGGTGCCGTGCCAGGGTTTGCCGGCCAGGGCCTGGCCGACCACGCGCAGCACCAGCGGTGCAGCGGGCGAACCGGCGTGAGCTGCCTGCAGCTGGCCGCCATCGAAGGCATAGCCATCCATGGCGGCGTTGTCATGCGCTGGCACATCGACGGGGGAGACGATGTCTTCGGCCAGCACGCGGTCCAGCGCATCGGCCAGCGCCAGCGTCTCCAACTCTGCCACCGGGCCCAGGGGCTGCAGCAGGCTGGCCAGCTGTGTCAGGGCCTGATCGACCCTCAGGTCCTGGGTGGATGCGGTGGTGGGGGATGCGGGCTGGAAGGATGCTGTCATCAGAACGGAATCCGGTTGGGCAAGGCGGCGTGCGGGCCGGCGGCGCGGGGCACTACGACGGGGTGGCTGCGGCGCGCGCCAGCGCCTGCAGCTCCTGCTGCGTGTTGGCGTTGGCAAAGGCCAGCGGGCTGTCGCCTGCGCGGTCGAAGAGGGCCGTGGCGCAGCGGTGCTGGCCCGTCCATGCATCGATCTTGCGGCCGCCCGAACGTATGAACGACTGCAGACTATCACGCAGCGATGACCGCATCAGGCAGAACACGGGCTGGGCCCGCAGCAGGGATTGATCTGCGTCAAGCGAGCGCTCCCAGCCATGGGCGACGACGATGTCGGCCGCAGGCTGCTGCGACAGCGCCGCCTGCACAAGCCGCTCCACAAGGTCCAGCGGGAACAGCGGCGTATCGCAGGGCACGCAGACCAGCCAGGGCGTCCGGCAGTGCATCAGGCCGCTCAGGAAGCCGGCCAGCGGGCCGGGATAGTCGGGTTCGGCATCGGGACAGACCGGCGCACCGTGGGCCGCGCCCAATTGCGCATAGGCCTCGGCATGGCGATTGGCGTTGATCAACAGATGCCCGACCTGGGGCGCCAGGCGGTCCAGCGCATGGGCTGCCAGCGGCTGGCCCAGAAAGGGCTGCAGCCCCTTGTCGATGCCACCCATGCGCATGCCGCGCCCGCCTGCCAGCACGCAGCCCGTGATGTCGTTCAGGGCCAGGGGGGTGGGCTGGACAGCGGGCTGGGAAGAAGGGGGCATGTGGGGCGGGAGGGAGCAGCGGGAAAAGGAGTAGGTGGCGAGGCGGCGATGGCAGGGCGCCGACGCCCCGCGCACGCCGCACGGATCAGCCGCCGATGTAGCTCATCTCGATGCGCCTGCGCTGCGTGCCCGTGCTGGCCGGCAGGCTGGCGCGCAGTTCGGAGTAGCGGTCGCCGCGCTGCTGCCAGATGGGGGCCAGCGCGGAGGCAACTTCTGCATCGCTGGCGCCGCTGCGCAGCAGGCTGCGCAGGTCCCAGCCTTCGGAAGCGAACAGGCACAGGTACAGCCGGCCTTCGGTGGAAAGGCGCGCGCGGTTGCAGTCGCCGCAAAAGGCATGGGTGACGCTGCTGATCACGCCGACCTCGCCCAGCGACGGGTCGTGCAGGCCGCGTGCGTCGGCATAGCCCCAGCGCACGGCCGTCTCGCCGGTGGCGCTGGGCTGCAGCGGCACCAGGGGCAGTTCGGCGCGCAGCCGGGCGATGACCTCGTCGGAGGGCAGAACCTCGTCCATGCGCCAGCCGTTGGTCGCGCCCACATCCATGTATTCGATGAAGCGCAAGGTCACGCCCGTGCCCTGGAAGTGGCGCGCCATGGGCAGGATCTGGTCTTCGTTGGTGCCGCGCTTGACCACCATGTTGACCTTGATGTTGGTCAGGCCCGCGGCCTGGGCCGCCTCGATGCCGGCCAGCACGTCGGAGACCGGGAAGTCCACGTCGTTCATGCTGCGGAACACCGCGTCGTCCAGCCCGTCCAGGCTCACGGTGACGCGGTTCAGGCCGGCGTCCTTGAGCGCGCGGGCCTTGCGGGCCAGCAGGGAGCCGTTGGTGGTCAGTGTCAGGTCCAGCGGCTGGCCGCCGGGCGTGCGCAGGGCGGAGAGCTGCTCCACCAGCGTTTCCACGTTCTTGCGCAGCAGCGGCTCGCCGCCCGTCAGCCGGATCTTCTGCACGCCGTGCTGCACGAACAGGCGCGCCGTGCGCGTGATTTCCTCGAAACTCAGCAGCGAGCCGTGCGGCAGGTAGCTGTAGTTCTTGTCGAAGACTTCCTTGGGCATGCAGTAGCTGCAGCGGAAGTTGCAGCGGTCGGTGATGCTGATGCGCAGGTCGCGCAGCGACCGGCCAAGCCTGTCCTGCAGATCGCCGGTGGGCGTCTGCAGCAGACTTGGCACGGCGGCCGGGCGCGTGGGGGAGCGCTCGTCGACCAGGGGGATCACTCGTTCTGCCATGCCTGCGATTTTGCCCGAATGCCTATGTCCAGGCACTGCGCAAGCCTGCAGTTCTTGATCTGTGTCTAGACGCAGCGCGCTCCGTCCACCTCGATGCAGGTGCCGCTGATGAAGGCGGCCTCGTCGCTGGCCAGATACAGCGCGGCATTGGCCACGTCCCCTGCGGTGGAGAAGCGGCCCAGCGGAATGGTCGCCAGAAAGCGTGCGCGGCGCGCTTCGTCCACCGGGCCGCCGGCGAACTCGGCGGCCAGGCCGGTGTCCGGGTTGAACACGGGGTTGATGCAGTTGACGCGGATGTTCTCGGGCCCGAGCTCGGCCGCCATGGACTTGCTGGTGATGATGACGGCACCCTTGGAGCCGTTGTACCAGGTCAGCCCTGGCCGAGGGCGCAGGCCGGCCGTGGAGGCGATGTTGATGAAGCTGCCGCCGCCAGGGCGGCCATCGGCCAGCGCCGGGTTGGCGCGCATGGCGGGCACGCCGTGCACGGCAGAGAGGTAGATGCTCTTGACGTTGATGGCGTAGACGCGGTCGAACTCGGCCTCGCTGACTTCGAGCATGGGGCGGTTGCGGTGCGTCCAGCCCGCGTTGTTGATGAAGATGTCGAGCCGGCCATGCGCCTGCAGCGTGGCCTGCACCAGGGCCTTGACCTGTTCGCTGCTTGTCATGTCCGCCTGCACGAAAAGTGCCCGGCCGCCTTCGGCGGTGATGGACTGTGCCACGCGCGTGCCGGCCTCGCGGTCGATGTCGTTGACGATGACCCGGGCACCTTCGGCGGCCAGCCGCTGTGCGATGCCGGCCCCGATGCCGCTGCCGGCGCCTGTGACGATGATGGATTTGTCCTGGACACGCATCGGGCTTTGCTCCTCGGTCGGGGGTCAGGCCCCCTGGGTTTCAGTGGTTGCTGTGGTCGACGGGATCGGGGTCGCGCCGCCTGTGCTGGGCTGCCAGCCCACGAATTGCGGGTAATAGCGCGCCACGCCGGGGCCATTGAAGTCCCAGCCCAGGCACTGGCCCAGGTGGCGTGGCGGCTGGCTGGGGTCGGCATCGCCAAAGACACCCGGCACGGACTGGAAGGCGGCCGTGGCCATGTTGAACAGCAGCTCGCGCAGATGCGTGCAGCTGGCCACGCCGCCCAGGTTCTCGTTGATGGCCTTGCGCCAGCCGCGCGCCATGCTGCAGCCCACCATTTTCTGCAGGGCCCGCGTGGCCTCGGGGCAGTGGCCCAGCGGGTGGGAGTCCATGACGACCTCGATGGCCTGCACCGCCAGGCGGGCATCGACCGTCGTGCGTATCCACATGTGGTGTATGGCCATGCCGGCGGGCATGTGGCGGCCGCCGCTCAGTTCGATGTCATGGGTCTTGCTGTCGCGCAGCTCGCCTTCGATATCCCAGAGGCCATCGGCGCGGGCGTAGCTGCGGTAGCGCACGTCGCGTTCATGCTGGGGCGTGCGGTCGGGAATGGGGGACAAGGGCATGGGGGAAGCTGTTCTTTCTGTCGCGGGCTGCCGGCTGGCGCCGGGCATCCCGCGATTTTCCGTCATGCGCCAGGATCAGCCATGCCGTATGGCGACGGTCTTCAGCGTGGTAAAGCCGTAGAGCGCCTCGAAGCCCTTTTCGCGGCCATGGCCGCTGGACTTGACGCCGCCGAAGGGCAGCTCCACGCCGCCACCGGCGCCGTAGTTGTTGACGAAGACCTGGCCGCAGCGCAGGCGCCGCGCCAGACGCAGCTGGCGCGCGCCGTCGCGCGTCCACAGGCCGGCCACCAGGCCGTAGGCCGTGCCGTTGGCCAGTTGCACGGCATGGTCCTCGTCATGGAAGGGCATGGCGCAGAGCACGGGGCCGAAAATCTCTTCCTGCGCCAGCCGGTGCTCGGGCGGCACGTCGCGCAGCAGGGTGGGCGCCTGGTAAAAGCCGCTGTCGGGGGCATCCTCGACGATCTGGCCCTGCGCCACCACGGCAATGCCGGCCACCTGGGCGTCGGACAGGAAATCCCAGACGCGCTGCTGCTGGCTGGCGCGGATCAGCGGCCCCAGGTCCAGGTCCATGGCGGCCGGGCCCACGCGCAGCGCCTCGAAGGCCTGGCCCAGGCGTTCGAGCAGCGGCTCGTAGATCAGCGAGTCGATCAGCACGCGCGAACCTGCCGAGCAGGTCTGGCCCGCGTTCTGCACGATGGCATTGACGATGGCGGGCACGGCGGCGTCCAGGTCCGCGTCTGCAAACACGATCTGCGGGCTCTTGCCGCCCAGCTCCAGCGTGACGGGGCAGTGGCGCTCGGCAGCCGCCTGCTGGATCAGCGTGCCCACGCCGGGGCTGCCCGTGAAGCTCAGGTGGTCTACGCCGGGATGGCGCGCCAGGGCCTCGCCCACCTCGTGACCCAGGCCGGTGACCACGTTGAAGGCGCCGGCTGGAAAGCCTGCCTCGGTGGCCAGCCGCGCCACGCGCAGCACGGACAGGCAGGCGTCTTCCGAGGGCTTGACCACACAGGTATTGCCCGCGGCCAGCGCCGCGCCCACGCTGCGGCCCAGGATCTGCATGGGATAGTTCCAGGGCACGATGTGGCCGGTCACTCCGTGGGGCTCGCGCCAGGTCAGGGCGCTGTAGCCCTGCTGGTAGGGCAGGGTCTCACCGTGCAGCTTGTCGCAGGCGCCGGCATAGAACTCGAAGTAGCGCGCCAGCGCCAGCACGTCGGCACGGGCCTGGCGCGTGGGCTTGCCGCAGTCGCGCTGCTCAATGGCCGTGAGCTCATCGGCATGCTGGAGCACGCTGCCCGACAGGCGCATCAGCAGGCGACCGCGCTCTGCGGCAGAAAGCTTGCTCCAGACGCTGTCCTGGCACTCGCGCGCCGAACGAACGGCCAGGTCGATGTCCTGGGGCGAGCCGCGCTGCAGCTCGTCGAAAGCCTGCCCGTCCGACGGGTCCAGCACGGGGATCGTGCGTCCCGACTCCGTGGGCACGGACGCATTGCCGATGTAGTGGTATTGCATGGAGCCCGATTGTGGGGGGCCCGCGCCGCTTGTCCAGTCCCGGGCGTTGCTGCGTTCCCTCGATCGCCTTGGTGGCTCCAGCGGCTACAGCGGTTTCAGTGGCTTCAGTCCTCGGGCCAGCCCGCGTCGCGCAGGCCCTGCCGGTCCAGCACCTCCATCTTGCCGCGCCGCAGTTGCAGGCAACCGGCCTGCTGCAGCTCCTGCAGGATCTGGTTGGTGGTCTGGCGCGACAGGCCCAGCATGCGCGCCAGCTGTTCCTGGGAAACATCCAGCTCGCGGCGCCAGCGCTGGCGGCCCTGGCCGTCCGGCTGCCACTGGTCAAAGCCTTCGGCCATGCGCACCAGGCGCCGCGCCAGACGCTGCGGCGCAGGCAGCAGCGTGTGCTCCTCCAGCGCCATCAGGCACACGCGCAGCTTGTCGGTCAGCAGCAAGGCCAGCACCTGCCAGTGTTCGGGATGGGCCGCCAGCCATGCCTGCAATGGGGCCTGGGGCACGTGCAGCACGGTGCAGGCCGTGGCTGCCTGGGCATCGTGGGTGCGCTCGGCTCCATCGAACAGCGCGATTTCCCCCAGCCACATGGGAGGCTCCACCAGCGTCAGCAGCGCCGTGCGGGCCTGCTCGCCACAGGCGGCCGTTCCCGAGATGCTGAGCGCACCACGCGCCACCGCATACAGGCCGCAGGGCGGGTCGCCGCGCCGGAACAGCCAGTCGCCTGCCGCCAGCGTGCGGGGCTGGGCCAGTGCCTTGAGCTGTGCGCCCAGCTCCGGCGGCAGGGCGTGGAACCAGCGGCCCGCCTCGATGGTGGCCCAGAGATCGGCCATGCCCGGCGGGCCGGCCGCAGCACGGCGCCGTACGCCGCGCGGGGCGGCGTGGGCTGCCGGAGCTGCCGGGGCGGGTGCGGGTAAGCCCGAGGTGTGCGATGAGGCTTGTGTCGGATCCATGACAGACGCCAATCCTTGATGACACCACCATGGTTGCGCAACATCCACCGCAGGTGCAGCCTATGAAAACCCTCATCGACCAACTGTCCCAGTACGCGGACTATCACCGTGATCCGCGCAACATCCTCACGCACTTCGTCGGCGTGCCGCTGATCATGTGGGCGGTGGTGATTTTGCTGGCCCGCCTGCAGTGGGCTGTCCCCTTGGGTGATGGCCTGCCCGAGCTGCCATTGAGCCTGGCCCTGCTGGCGGCACTGGCGGCAGGCATCTACTACTGTCTGCTGGACCTGCGCTACGGCATCGCCATGGCCCTGGTGCTTGCCCTGATGCTGGCGCTGGCCCAGCCCATCGCCATGCTGCCGATGGGGGCTTGGCTGGGCTGGGGCCTGGGCATCTTCGCCGTGGGCTGGGTGATCCAGTTCGCGGGCCATTACTACGAGGGCCGCAAGCCGGCTTTCCTGGATGACATCGTGGGCCTGGTCATCGGGCCGCTGTTCGTGCTGGCCGAGCTGGGCTTTGCCCTGGGCCTGCGCCGCGAAGTGCAGCATGCGGTGGAGCAGCGCAGCGGGCCCGTGCAACGGCGCGCGGGCGGCGCACACGCCTGAAAACGGCCCGGCCGCTGCAAGCTTGGCGCAGGCTTGCCGCCGTAGCATGGCAGGCGTTCCTGCGGAGCCATCCGTGGGGGCGTGTGCCTGCGCCTAAAATCACGCTGCTATCCCCCTGCGGGGGCTTTTTTGTTTCAACTCTCCTCATCCATCATGTCTTTCGACAAAGTCACACCGGGCAAGAACGCTCCTGAAACCTTCAACGTGGTCATCGAGATCTCGGCCAACTCCGATCCCATCAAGTACGAAGTGGACAAGGAAAGCGGCGCCGTCTTCGTGGACCGCTTCATGGGCACGGCCATGCACTACCCGGCCAACTATGGCTATGTGCCCCAGACGCTGTCCGGCGACGGCGATCCGGTGGACGTGCTGGTGATGACGCCCTTCCCGCTGCCCCCGGGCGTGGTCGTGGCCTGCCGCCCCATCGGCATCCTGCTGATGGAAGACGAGTCCGGCGTGGATGGCAAGGTCCTGGCCGTGCCCACGCAAAAGCTGCTGCCCGCCTACGACAAGATCAACACGCTGGAAGACATCCACGAGATCACCCTCAAGCAGATCCAGCATTTCTTCGAGCACTACAAGGACCTGGAAAAGGGCAAGTGGGTCAAGGTGCTGGGCTGGAAGGGCGTGGACGAGGCCAAGAAGGAAGTCGTGGACGGCATCGCCAACTACAAGGGCTGATCCTTTTCACTCCCGTTGAGGGAGTCTCAACTGCGCTGAGGTAAATGCCCGCTTCGCAGTTGATACAATTTGAAACGCACCCGTTGCCTACGCGCCGGGTGCGTTTTTTGTTTTGTCGTGGATCAGGGTTTGGGCAGATCAATCAGGCGCTGGTGCGAGCCATCGGCCCGGGAGCGAGCAAATGAAGTTGGCAGATTGGCGCATGGGCACGAAGCTGGGCATGGGATTCCTCGTCATGGTCCTGTTCTCGGCCATCCTGGGGGCGGTGGCTTGGTTGCAGCTGGCGCAGATGCACCGCAACGCATTGCATTTGTCGGATGTGGCCCTGCCCAGCATGTTCCATGCGGGCGCCATGCGATCCGAATACAACCGCCTGCGCCGTCACGAGGCCGGCATCGCCTCGGCGCGCAGCCTGGGCGAGGTCGATGGCTTTGCCAAGCAGGTGCAGGACCGGCTGCAGACCATCGGCGAGCACGAGACGGCTCTGCGTGCGCTGATCGACCAGCAGGCCCTGCGCGCGGCCTTTGACGACTACCTCGGCTTCAAGCAGCAGTTCCTGGCCATGCATGCGCGCCTGCTGGAGCGCGCGCGTGCCGGCAACTATTCGACCACCGAGGAGCAGGCCTTCATGGCCGACGAGATGGGGCTGATGTTCGCCGGCGAATCCGAGGCGCAGTTCGGCAAGCTGGCCGAAAGCGCCGGCCGCCTGCTGACCCTGCAGCGCGAGGCGGGAGAGCAGGCACGCCAGCAGGCGCAGGCCGGCTTTGACCTCGCCCGCATCTGGGTGCTGGGCACGCTGGCCGTGGTGGTGGCCATTGCCGCCCTGGTGGGCTGGGCCATCACGCGTGCCGTGACCGGCCCCGTCGCCCAGGCCGTCCATGTGGCGCGCAACGTGGCGGCCGGCCATCTGGAGACGCCGGTCACCAGCCGCCGCCGCGACGAAATGGGCCAGCTCATCAACGCGCAGGAAGACATGCGCCGCAAGCTCGCCGAGCTGGTGGGCGAGGTGCGCGGCAACGCGCAGGGCGTGGCACTGGCCGCTGGCGAGATCGCCCAGGGCAATGCCGATCTGTCGGCACGCACCGAAAGCCAGGCCAGCGCGCTGGAGGAAACGGCAGCCTCCATGGAGCAACTGGGCGCCACCGTGCGGCAGAACGCCGAAAGCGCACGCCAGGCCAACCAGATGGCGGCCTCCGCATCGGGCATCGCCGCGCGTGGCGGCGAAGTCGTGGCCCAGGTGGTGGACACCATGAAGGGCATCAACGACAGCAGCCGCCAGATCGCCGACATCATCGGCGTGATCGATGGCATTGCCTTCCAGACCAACATTCTTGCGCTGAACGCGGCCGTGGAAGCGGCCCGCGCAGGCGAGCAGGGCCGGGGCTTTGCCGTGGTGGCGGGCGAGGTCCGTTCGCTGGCCCAGCGCAGCGCCGAGGCGGCCAAGGAGATCAAGGCGCTGATCCAGGCCAGCGAGCAGCGCGTGGAGCAGGGCACGCAACTGGTGGACAAGGCGGGCGAGACCATGTCGGAAATCGTCACCGCCATCCGGCGCGTGACGGACATCATGGGCGAGATCAGCGCGGCCAGCAGCGAGCAGAGCGCGGGCGTGGCCCAGGTGGGTGATGCCATCACGCAGATGGACCAAGCCACGCAGCAGAACGCGGCCCTGGTGGAGCAAAGCGCGGCCGCCGCCCAGTCGCTGCAGCAGCAGGCACAGGCCATGGTGGCCTCGGTCTCGGTATTTCGCACGGCGGCTGCCGATGCGCCAGTTGTCTCTGTGGCGACTGCCGCAGCATCGCGCGCAACGGTTGTTGCCTCCTTGGCACCGCGTCCGGCCCTGGCTCCCATGGCCGCCAGGCCGGCACAACAGATCGCTGCGGCCACCCCGGCCAAGGCCACCAAGACCACCAAGACGGCCACCGCCGACGATGAGGAGTGGGCCGCGTTCTGAGGCCTCACGCGCAGTTCAGCTTCCTTTTCTGGCGGCTCCATGCTTTGCATGGGGCCGCTTTCCTTTTGTGTCTGCCGCTGAGCTGGCGCAAGACGGGAGCGAGAGGCTGTGGCACAAATCTGCCAGTGAAGGTTTCTGCCTACTACCAGTACCTGAACTTGTCCTGAACAATGCCTGGATACTGGCAGAATGTAAGTGGATGTAGTCCTATTCTTACAGCGTGAACAATGGCGGCTTCTGGCGCCGCTCCCTAGGAGCGAAGGGATATCCCGTGATCACCTTGTTCTCATGGTCGCCACGCCTGGCGGCAATCAGTCTTCCAGCAGGCCGCGCCACCGCGGTGGCTCTCCCTCTCCAATCCCTGCCAACGAGCCGACTTGCGCGGCTGCGGCAGATCTGTTTTTGCGAAGTCCGCGCCGGGCCTGGCTGACGCCTGTCCATGGCGCAACACAAAGCTAGGCACAACAAGATGGCAGGACTTCGACAAGAAAGATGAACGTGAAAAACCTCAAGATCTCAACGCGCATGCTGGGCACCTTCGGCCTGCTGGTGCTGCTGCTGCTGGCCGTGGTGGCCGCGGCCCTGGTGCAACTGCGTTCCATGCGCGCCAGCATGGAAGTCATCACGGGCAACGCCATGCCCAGCGTGGAAGTGATCAACCAGATCGGCACCGATGTCGTGCGCACGCGCCTTCTGGAAGTGCGCCATGTCAACAATGACGATGCCGCCTACAAGACCGATTCGGAAAAGCAGCTGGAACAACTGCAGCGCCGCCTGGCCGAGCGCAAGAAGGCCTATGAGCCGCTGCTGTCATCGGACGAAGAACGCAGGCTCTACGCGCAACTGGTCCAGGAACGCGAGCGCTACCAGCAACTGAGCCAGCAGGTGCTGGCGCTGTCGCGCCAGGGCGAGAAGGAAAAGGCCCAGGCGGTGCTGGGCGGCGAGTCGCTGAAGCTCTACAACGATTCGTCGAACACGCTGGATCTGCTGGTCAAGCTCAACAGTGATGCCGCCTTGCAGGAAAGCCGCAATGCCGAGGCTGTGTACGGGCGCTCGGTCGTCGTCCTCAGCGTGGCGGCGCTGGCGGCCGTGCTGCTGGCCGTGCTGGCCGGCCTGTGGCTGACGCGCTCCATCCGCGCGCCGCTGGCGCATGCGGTCGATGCCGCAGACCGCGTGGCTAACGGCGACCTGGGCGGGACCATCCGCATCGACCGCCATGACGAAACCGGCCTGCTGCTGGGCGCGCTGCAGCGCATGCAGTCCAGCCTGGTGCAGACCGTGCGCAGCGTGCGCCAGAACGCCGAAGGCGTGGCCTCGGCCAGCGCGCAGATTGCCTCCGGCAATGCCGACCTGTCCAGCCGCACGGAAGAGCAGGCCAGCGCCCTGGAGCAGACGGCAGCCTCCATGGAGGAGCTGGGCTCCACCGTGCGCCAGAACGCCGACAACGCACGCCAGGCCAATCAGCTGGCGCTCAATGCATCCAGCGTTGCGCGCCGTGGCGGCGACGTGGTGGCCGAGGCCGTGGAAACCATGAAGGGCATCAACGACAGCAGCCGGCGCATCGGCGACATCATCGGCGTGATCGACTCCATTGCTTTCCAGACCAACATCCTTGCGCTCAATGCCGCCGTGGAGGCGGCCCGCGCAGGTGAGCAGGGCCGGGGTTTTGCCGTGGTGGCGGGCGAGGTGCGCTCGCTGGCGCAGCGCAGCGCCGAGGCGGCCAAGGAAATCAAGGCGCTGATCACGGCCAGCGTGGAGCGTGTGGAACAGGGCTCGCAACTGGTGGACCGCGCAGGCACGACCATGACCGAAGTGGTGGCCGCCATCGGCCGGGTCACCGACATCATGGGCGAGATCAGCTCGGCCAGCACCGAGCAGAGCTCCGGCGTGGCCCAGGTTGGCGAAGCCGTCACGCAGATGGACCAGGCCACGCAGCAGAACGCGGCCCTGGTCGAGGAAAGCGCGGCCGCCGCTGCCTCGCTGCGCAAGCAGGCGCAGGACCTGGTCGAGGCCGTGGCCGTCTTCCAGTTGCCCCGTGGCGCCACGGACAGCCATGCGCATGTGCCGCACAGGGTGGCGGCACCGGCCAGCGCCGCAACGCGCCCCGCAGCCCCGCCTGTCCGGCCCGCCCCACCCGCCAGCCCTGCGCGGCCTGCGGCCCTGGGCGGCGGCGGTGCGCCTGCAGGCGGCGAGACGCTGGCCCGCCGGCTTGAGCGCGATGCCACGCCCCCCATCCGGCCGCGCGCCGGACCCACGCAGGCCGGCAAGCCGGCACCACGCCAGCCCGGCCAGCCCGGTCAGGGCGATGACGACTGGGAAACCTTCTGAGCCCTACCCCTGGCGCAGCGGGCTGTGGGCCTGCAGCTCCTGCAGATAGCCGGCCATGCCCTCGCCCTCGCGGTCCAGAAAGCGCGAGATGGCATCGGCAAAGGACGGGTGGGCAATCCAGTGGGCGCTGGGGGTGACCACGGGCAGCAGCGCCCGCGCCATCTTGTGCTCGCCCTGGGCGCCTCCCTCGAAGTGCGCAATGCCGCGTTCTATGCACCAGGCGATGGGCTGGTAGTAGCAGGCCTCGAAATGCAGGCAATCCACGCGCTCCAGTGCACCCCAGTAGCGGCCGTAGGCCGTTCCCTGCGGGGCCTGCGGCGCATGGGCGCGCCCGCCTGGATGGCCCGCTGACAGCCTTGCGGCCGCAGCATCCAGCGCGATCAGGCTGCAGGCCATGGGCTGGCCGTCGCGCTCGGCGATGAACATCAGCCAGGCCTCGGGCATCTGGCGCGCCATGGCCTCGAAGAAGGCCGGTTCGAGGTACGGGGCGTTGCCATGCTCCAGGTAGGTACGCTCGTGGCAGCGGTAGAAAAAGGCCCAGTCCTCTGCTCCCATGTCCGGCCCGTGCAGGGCGCGAAAGCGCACGCCGGCCTCATGTACCTTGCGCCTTTCCTGGCGTATCTTCTTGCGCTTTTCCTGGTTCAGCGTCGCCAGAAAGTGGTGGAAATCGCTGTGCCCGGCGCCATCGGCGCTCTGGTTGCTCCAGTGGAACTGCACGGTGCTGCGCTGCATCCAGCCGTCGGCATCGCAGGCTGCCAGATCCTCGGCATCGCTGAACAGCAGGTGCAGCGAAGACAGCTGCTGCGCCTGGGCCCATTCGCGCACCGCGCGCACCAGGGCTGCACGCAGCAAGGGCGTGCGCGCCAGCAGGCGGCTGCCCGGCACGGGCGTGAAAGGCACGGCCAGCACGCCCTTGGGGTAGTAGTCCAGGCCATGCTGGGCGTAGGCGCGCGCCCAGGCAAAGTCGAACACGTACTCGCCATAGGAGTGCGCCTTGGCGTAGACCGGGCAGGCGGCGACCAGCTCGCCGCCCTGCCAGAGCGTGACCACGCGGCCGGCCCAGCCGGTTTGCGGCACGGCGCTGCCGCTGGATTCCAGCGCGCTCAGGTACTCGTGGCGCATGAAGGGAGTGGGCGCGGCCTGCGATGCCAGCAGCGCATTCCAGGCCTGGGCATCGAGCTGCTGCACGCTGTCCAGCACGCGGGTGATAATTGCGGTTTCAGCCATGCCATTCCTTGCAGGCCGGTGTGACGCGCGCTGCCGCCTTTCGCTGTGGGGTGGCCTTGTCGGCCCTGTTGGCTCCATTGCATTCCATGACGCTCTCCATCTGCACTGCCCAGCTCAACTTTGTCGTGGGCGACCTGCCCGGCAATGTCCAGAAAATCATTGCCGCGGCCCGTGAAGCTTATGCCACGGGAGCGCGCTTGCTACTGACGCCCGAGCTTGCCCTGTGCGGCTATGCGGCCGAAGACCTGTATCTGCGCCCCGCCTTTCTGGATGCCTGCGACCAGGCCGTGCAGCAGCTTGCGCTGGAGACCGCGCAATGGCCGGGCCTGGCGCTGGTGCTGGGCCATCCCTGGCGCGACCAGGGCGCCGTTGGCGCGTTGCGCAATGCGGCCAGCGTGCTGCGCGACGGGCGCGTGGAATGCAGCCATGCCAAGCAATGCCTGCCCAACTACGGCGTGTTCGACGAGCAGCGCTACTTTGTGGCCGGCCAATCGCCCTGCGTGATCGAAGTGCAGGGCGTGCGCGTGGGCCTGCTGATCTGCGAGGACGCCTGGCATCCCGAACCCGCACGCGCCGCCGCTCAGGCCGGTGCGCAATTGCTGGCCGTGATCAATGCCTCGCCCTTCCATGAGGGCAAGCAGGCCGAACGCGAAGCCACGCTGGCCGCGCGTGCGTGCGAGACTGGCCTGCCCCTGGTCTACGCACATCTGGTTGGCGGCCAGGATGAAATCGTCTTTGATGGCAGCTCCTTTGCCGTGCAGGCGGACGGCTCCATTGCCGCGCGCGCGCCGGCCTTTGCCGAGGCCTTGCCGCGGGTGGAGGTCCGCACGGGCGGGCATGCGCTGGTGCTGGCAGGCGAGGTGATTGCGCAGCCAGGGCACCTGCCGGCGCTGTGGTCCGCCCTGGTGCTGGCCGTGCGCGACTACGTGGGCAAGAACCGTTTCCCCGGCGCCCTGCTGGGCCTGTCGGGCGGTATCGACTCGGCCCTGGTGCTGGCGATTGCAGTCGATGCCCTGGGAGCGGACAAGGTGCATACGGTGATGATGCCTTCGCCCTATACGGCCGACATCAGCTGGATTGACGCGCGTGACATGGCTGAGCGCGTGGGCGTGCGCTATGACGAAATCTCCATCGCGCCCCAGTTCGAGGCCTTCAAGGCCGCCCTGGCCCCGGCCTTCGCGGGCCGCGCCGAGGACACGACCGAAGAAAACCTGCAGGCCCGCATCCGCGGCACCTTGCTGATGGGCCTGTCCAACAAGTTCGGCTCCGTGGTGCTGACCACGGGCAACAAGAGCGAGATGTCCACCGGCTACTGCACGCTCTATGGCGACATGGCGGGCGGCTTTGCGGTGATCAAGGACGTGCTCAAGACCGAGGTCTTTGCGCTGGCGCGCTGGCGCAATGCCAACGATCCGTTCGGCACGGGGCTGGACCCCATTCCGGATCGCATCATCACGCGCCCGCCCAGCGCCGAACTGCGCCCTGACCAGAAAGACCAGGACAGCCTGCCCGCTTATGAGGTGCTCGATGCCATCGTGCGCCGTTACATGGAAAATAACGAAAGCATCGCCTCCATCGTGGCCGACGGATACGCCAGCGCCGATGTGGAGCGAGTGACGCGCCTGATCCAGATCAACGAGTACAAACGCCGCCAGGCGCCCGTGGGGCCGCGACTGACGCGCCGCAGCTTCGGCAAGGATTGGCGCTACCCCATCACCAACCGCTTCCGCGCTTGAAGCACCTGAGGCGGCGGGGTTTCCTGGCCAGCCGTCTTGCCCCGTATTGCATGCACTGAGGAGTTCACCCCATGAAAATGATCACCGCCATCATCAAGCCGTTCAAGCTGGAAGAGGTCCGCGAGGCACTGGCCGACTGCGGCGTCAACGGCCTGACCGTCACCGAGGTCAAGGGCTTTGGCCGCCAGAAGGGCCATACCGAGCTTTACCGCGGCGCTGAGTACGTGGTGGACTTCCTGCCCAAGGTGAAGATCGAGGTCGTGGTCCGCACCGAGGACGTGGACCGCTGCGTGGACGCCATCGTCAACGTGGCGCGCACGGGCAAGATCGGTGACGGCAAGATCTTCGTCACGGCCGTGGAGCGCGTGGTGCGCATCCGTACCGGCGAGCTCGACGACGGAGCCATTTGAGTCCGAGAGCAGGGCAGGGCGCATTCGGCGCCCTGCATTCTTGATATCTCGACGCTGGCGGCCATCCTCTCAAGGGTGGCCGTTTCCGTTTCCGCTTCTGTTCAGATCACGGCGCGCAAGGGCGCAGTCTCCAGGCCGGTGCCGGCGTTCTGCACCAGGGATTGCAGCAGCGTGGGGATGTCGCTGCCGCTTTCGATCAGTCCCATCTGCCACTCGCCCATGAAGCCATGGCCCACGCAGGTCTGCAGGAACTGCAGCATGCTGTCGTAGTAGCCATCCACATTGAGCAGGCCGATGGGCTTGTCGTGATAGCGCAGCTGGCGCCAGGTCCAGACCTCGAACAATTCCTCGAAGGTGCCTATGCCGCCGGGCAGGGCGACGAAGGCATCGCTGCGTTCGGCCATCATGGCCTTGCGCTCGTGCATGGTCTGGACGATGTGCAGTTCATCGCAGGCATGGTTGGCCAGTTCCTTGTCCACCAGCGCCTGCGGGATCACGCCCACGACGCGGCCGCCGGCCTGTCGTGTGGCCTCGGCCACCTCGCCCATCAGGCCGCTGCGGCCGCCTCCATAGACCAGCTGGCCGCCGTGCTCGCCGATCCAGCGGCCGGTGGCGCGGGCCGCCTCAATGAATCCGGGCTGGTCGCCGGGGCGCGAGCCGCAATACACACAAATGGAAAACGTGGGATTTGTCATGCAATGAACCGTTGATAGAGGGCGGCCAGCCAGACGCCGGCGCACAGCAGCAGCGCCAGCATCACGGCCGCGCTGCCCATGTCCTTGGCCTGCTTGGACAGAACGTGCCATTCGGGGCCTATGCGATCGACCACGGCCTCGATGCCGCTGTTGAGCAGCTCCACGATCAGCACCAGCAAGACGGTGCCCGCCAGCAGTGCGACCTCGATCCAGCTGCTTCCCAGCCAGAAGGCGGCAGGGATCAGCACGATGGCGGCGAGCGCTTCCTGGCGGAAGGCTTTTTCATTCCATCCGGCGCGAAGGCCTGCCAGCGAATAGCCTGCCGCGTGCCAGACACGCGTCAGGCCTGTGCGGCTTTTCTGGGGATTGACAGGTGCACTGTCGGTCGGGTCGGGAGATGCGGCGGGCATGCTTGCGAGTGTAGGAGATGCGACGCTGCCTCTGGGGCTGTCAGCGCTTTTTCCTGGGCGCCGGGGCCTGGTGGATCAACTGGGTGCCAGCCCATGCGTCATGCCAGAACTGCCGGCGCGGATGAAAGCGGCTCAGAAGCGCCCAGAGCGCTACCCACAGCACCAGCAGCATCAGCGTGGTCAGTGCAGGCACGCCGGTCGAATAGGCCGCCAGTGGCGGCAGCAGCCAGATCCAGCTGAACACATAGCGCCGCAGCGCGCGCAACTGGCTGACGGGCTGGCCTGCCGCATCCACCAGGCGGATGTGCCAGGTCTTCATGGCCAGCGTCTGGCCCTTGGACCAGAACCAGACGAAGTAGATCCCCAGCACCACGAACATGAAGGCCTGCAGCGCATGGCGGTTGTCCATGGCATTGCGTGTCTGCGACAGGGTGCCGAACAGATAGCCTGCAATGAAGACCACGCCGAACAGCAGCATGCCCTCGTAGAGCCAGCAGGCCATGCGCCGCGCCAGTCGCGGGGCCATCTGTGGGGATGCTGCGATTGCGGCTGCCGTGGTGGAGGCGGGGGATGTGGCGTTCGTCATGCGGACGGGGAGATCGGTGCGTCAGTGCGTCAATGCGAGAGGGGCGCTTCGCCGTGCGATGGCTGGGATGCAGCATCGGGGCTGTCATGCAGTTCCATGGGCGGCAAAGGCATGGGCGTGGCCGAGGGCACTTCCACCGGCGCCGTCTCCACCAGCGCCGGCGGGCGCACGGGATGGGTTTCCACACCTGGAGGGGATGGGGCCGGAGGTACGGGGAGCGGCGGGTTGTAGATGGTGGCGGGCGGAATCTTCGGCGGATTCGGAATGGTGGCCGGAGCCACCGAGGCCGCCGGAATCCGCGCCAGCCGCTTGGGGGCCACGGGCTCTATGGCGGTGGCGGCGCCCTTGGCCTTGGGCGCGGCGCGCGCGGCCAGCAGGCGTTTTTCCTCGTCGCTGAGCGCCTGGTAGGCCTCCCACTGGGCGCGCTTGTCTGTGGCCAGGCGGTTGGTCAGGGCGAAATTCAGGCGGGCCTGGCTGCGTTGCTGGGCGCTGAGGCTGGACCAGGTCTGCATGCGATCGCGCAGCTTTTCCTGCTCTTTCTCGCTGAGCTTGTCCCAGCCCTCGGCCAGCGCCATCCAGCGGCGCTTTTGCAGCGCATCCATCATGGACCAGCGCTCGGACAGGGGTTCAAGCACGCTGCTCTGCGCCGGTGTCAGCTCTGCCCAGCGCGGGCCGGAGGCCAGGTCCGTGGCGCGCTGGCGTGTGGCTGCATCACCGTGCAGGGTCTTGGAGGCTGCGATCGTGGCCGGCGAGACGGTGCTGGGTGCCAGTCGTACCTGCTGCACGACGCGCCAGCCGGTCCAGGCCAGCGCCATCAACAGCACCGCCGCCAGGATGGCGGCGGCTGAGCGGTGGAACGCGGCGCGTGAATCAGTGGGCATGCAGGCAGGCAAGGCGGGGATCAGCGTTCCGTGTTGGTGGCCGAAGTCTTCAGGTACTGGATGAAGCCGGGGTCGGCGTAGGCGGCGGGCGGCAGATCATCGGTCAGCAAGGCGGTATCCACCTCGGCAACCTCGGTCAGACCTGTTTGGTCCGTCTGCACGTTGACGACCACCAGGCCAACGATCAACGCCAGCACCGGCACGGCCGAGATCAGCGCGCGCCACCAGGTGCCGCCCTCGTCGCCCGAGCCCAGCGTCAGCGTGCCGCCCTGGGCCTGGGTTGCGCTGGCAGCCTGCAAGGGCGCAGCGCGCAGTTCGCGCCGGCGAACGGACAGGGCGCGCTCGCGCCCAGCGCGCAGCCGCTCGGTGATGTCGTATGGCAGCAACGCCTCGCCGTCACCCAGGCGCGCGGTGATCCGGCGTGCGATGCGGTCTGCCGCCATTTCGCTGTGGAGAGTGAGAGTGGGCGCAGTCTTCATAGCTCGATTCCTTTGGCCTTCAGTGCCTTGCTCAATGTCTGGATGGCGCGGAAACAATGTGTTTTTACACTTCCTTCGGAACACCCCATCGCGGCAGCGGTCTCCGCGACGTCCATCTCTTCCCAATAACGCATCAGGAAAGCTTCGCGTTGACGTGCTGGAAGCTCCTGTATCTCTTTTTCAATGCTTTGCAAAATCTGGGCCCGCTCGGTCAGATCTTCGGCGCTGCGGGCGGTTTCGCCGTTCTGGCCGGAGTCGGCATAGGTTTCGAGCCAGTCGAAGTCCGCATCGTCGCCGGCCGACGCCTCCAGATCGCTCATGCGGGTGAAGAGGGCGTTCTGCGTTTTTTGCCTGCGAAACCAGTCCAGCGTGCTGTTGGACAGGATGCGCTGGAACAGCATGGGCAGCTCGTTGATGGGCTTGTCGCCATAGTGCTGCGCCAGCTTGAGCATGCTGTCCTGCACGATGTCCAGCGCCGCCTCCTCATCCCGGACGTGAAAAAAGCTGCGCTTGAAGGCTCGCTTTTCTACGCTTTTGAGGAAGTCGGATAGTTCTTGCTCGGTTGCCAAAAGGAACGCAGGCCCGGATGAGGGGCTCGTTGATGAGGGGCTGAACGGGTGCGGGGCCTGATTATCGCACCGCACTGTCAATTTTTTTCGCAGGATGGTGCGCAGGCTTGTTGCAGTGCGATAATGTCTGCTGCAATTCAAAAAGGCAAACGGGTCACGGTCCGGCGTTTACTCACTCGCCCATGTCTGTTGGTCCTAAGTCCCGCACCGGCCTCACAAGGGCTTCAGGCAAGGGGCACCCAAGGTTTTTCGTTAGAGAAATTCACAAAGGTTGATCATGGAAATTTCCAAAGCCGAGTACTCCAGCGCGGCAGCAGCGGCGTCGCAGTCCCATGCATCCCAGGAGCTGATGGGCTCCGAGATCCTCGTCAAGTCCCTGCAGGCCGAAGGCGTCAAGCAGCTTTGGGGCTATCCGGGCGGTGCGGTTCTGTACATCTACGACGCCCTCTACAAACAAGATTCCATTCAGCATGTGCTGGTGCGCCATGAACAGGCGGCAGTGCATGCGGCAGACGGTTTTGCCCGTGCCACGGGTGAAGTCGGCGTGGCCCTGGTGACTTCGGGTCCCGGCCTGACCAACGCCGTGACCGGCATTGCCACCGCCTACACCGATTCCATTCCCCTGGTCGTGATCAGCGGCCAGACCTCGACGGCCTACATCGGCACCGATGCGTTCCAGGAATGCGACACCGTCGGCATCACCCGCCCCATCGTCAAGCACAACTTCCTGGTGAAGGATGTGCGCGAGCTGGCGGACACGATGAAGAAGGCCTTCCACATCGCGCGCACCGGCCGTCCCGGCCCCGTGGTGGTGGACATCCCCAAGGACGTGTCCTTCAAGAAGGCGCTCTACGCCGGCTACCCCGACAAGGTGGAGATGCGCTCCTACAACCCGGTGCGCAAGGGCCATGCCGGCCAGATCCGCAAGGCGCTGCAGTTGCTGCTGGCCGCCAAGCGACCCTATATCTACACGGGCGGCGGTGTTCTGCTGGGCAATGCCTGCAACGAGCTGCGCACGCTGGTGGACATGCTGGGCTACCCGGTCACGCATACGCTGCTGGGCCTGGGCGCCTATCCGGCCAGCGACCGCAAGTTCCTGGGCATGCTGGGCATGCACGGCACCATCGAAGCCAACAATGCCATGCAGAACTGCGACGTGCTGCTGGCGGTGGGTGCACGCTTCGATGACCGCGTGATCGGCAACCCCAAGCATTTCATGTCGGTGGAGCGCAAGATCATCCACATCGACATCGATCCCTCTTCCATCTCCAAGCGCGTGAAGGTGGACGTGCCCATCGTGGGCGACGTCAAGGAGGTGCTGACCGAGCTGATCTCCATGATCCGCGAGGCAAGTGCCCGTCCCGACGCAGCGGCCCTGGGCCAATGGTGGGAGACCATCGAAGGCTGGCGCAGCCGCGACTGCCTGCAGTACAGCCGTGGCGATGGCTCGGTCATCAAGCCGCAGTACGTGGTGGAGACGCTGTGGAACATGACCCGCGACGCCGATGCCTACATCACGTCCGATGTGGGCCAGCACCAGATGTGGGCCGCGCAGTACTACCGCTTCGACGAGCCGCGCCGCTGGATCAACTCCGGCGGCCTGGGCACCATGGGTGTGGGCCTGCCCTACGCCATGGGCATCAAGCTGGCCAAGCCTGAATCCGAGGTGTTCTGCATCACGGGTGAAGGCTCCATCCAGATGAATATCCAGGAGCTGGCTACCTGCCTGCAGTACAACACGCCGGTCAAGGTGGTGTCGCTGAACAACCGCTACCTGGGCATGGTGCGCCAGTGGCAGGAGATCGAGTACTCGGGTCGCTACAGCAGCAGCTACATGGACTCGCTGCCCAACTTCGTGAAGCTGGCCGAGGCCTATGGCCACGTGGGCATGCTGATCGAGCGCCCCGAGGACGTGGAGCCCGCCCTGCGCGAGGCACGCAAGCTCAAGGACCGCACGGTGTTCATGGACTTCCGTACCGATCCCACCGAGAATGTGTTCCCCATGGTGCAGGCTGGCCGTGGGATCACCGAGATGCTGTTGGGAGCTGACGACCTCTGAGCATGGTCCCTTGCGGGATTTGCCCGGGTTCATTTCTGCCGCATCCGTTCCAGTGAGCCGTCCTCGAAGCGGCCCCTTTGACGAATCTATTGCCTGCCAAGCCCGACGTTTACCGGCGCCGGGGGAGGGCAGCGAAAAGAGGAATCTTTCTTTCATGAAACACATCATTGCCGTGCTGCTCGAAAACGAGCCGGGAGCCTTGTCGCGCGTGGTGGGCCTGTTCTCGGCCCGCGGCTACAACATCGAATCGCTGACCGTGGCCCCCACGGAAGACGCATCGCTGTCGCGCATGACCATTCAGACGAATGGCTCCGAAGACGTGATCGAGCAGATCACAAAACACCTGAATCGCCTGATCGAGGTCGTCAAGGTCGTGGACCTGACCGAGGGCTCCTATACCGAGCGCGAACTCATGATGGTCAAGGTCCGCGCCGTGGGCAAGGAACGCGAGGAGATGAAGCGCATGGCGGACATCTTCCGCGGCCGCATCATCGACGTGACCGAAAAGAGCTACACGGTCGAGCTGACCGGCGACCAATCCAAGAACGACGCCTTCCTGCAGGCGCTGGACC
Source organism: Delftia sp. Lp-1 (assembly GCF_020523835.1). Lineage (NCBI taxonomy): Bacteria > Pseudomonadati > Pseudomonadota > Betaproteobacteria > Burkholderiales > Comamonadaceae > Delftia > Delftia sp. Lp-1. The sequence continues at coordinate 1,368,123 of NZ_JAJALJ010000001.1, forward strand.
GCACGGCCATTCTGGAAACCGTGCGCACCGGCTCCTGCGGCATCGGCCGCGGCGAACGCATTCTGCGCGTTTGATGCGCTGCAACGCACCTGAAACCTGTCCCCTTCCCCTTTTCAACCCCTACACACACGAAGCCTGGAGCCAACATGAAAGTTTTCTACGACAAGGACTGTGACCTGAGCCTGATCAAGGGCAAGACCGTTGCCATCATCGGCTACGGCAGCCAGGGCCACGCACACGCGCAAAACCTGAACGAAAGCGGCGTGAAGGTCGTGGTCGGCCTGCGCAAGGGCGGCGCTTCCTGGGACAAGGTCGCCAAGGCTGGCCTGACCGTCGCGGAAGTCGATGACGCCGTGAAGTCCGCCGACCTGGTCATGATCCTGCTGCCGGATGAGAACATCCCCGAGGTCTACAACAACAACGTGGCCCCCAACATCAAGCAAGGCGCCACGCTGGCCTTTGCCCATGGCTTCAACATCCACTACAACCAGGTCGTGCCCCGCGCCGATCTGGACGTGATCATGGTCGCCCCCAAGGGCCCTGGCCACACCGTGCGTTCCGAGTACCTGAAGGGCGGCGGCGTGCCTTCGCTGATCGCTGTGTACCAGGACAAGTCCGGCAAGGCCCGTGACCTGGCCCTGTCCTATGCCATGGCCAACGGCGGCGGCAAGGGCGGCATCATCGAGACCAACTTCAAGGAAGAAACCGAGACCGACCTGTTCGGCGAGCAAGCCGTTCTGTGCGGCGGCGCGGTGGAACTGGTGAAGATGGGCTTCGAGACCCTGACCGAAGCCGGCTACGCTCCCGAAATGGCCTACTTCGAGTGCCTGCATGAGCTCAAGCTCATCGTGGACCTGATGTACGAAGGCGGCATCGCCAACATGAACTACTCGATCTCGAACAACGCCGAGTACGGCGAGTACGTGACGGGTACCGAAGTCATCAACGACAAGTCGCGCGAAGCCATGCGTGCTGCCCTCAAGCGCATCCAGACCGGCGAATACGCCAAGATGTTCATCCAGGAAGGCCGCACCAACTACCCGAGCATGACGGCCCGCCGCCGCATGAACGCCGACCACGCCATCGAGAAGGTCGGTGGCCAGCTGCGCGCCATGATGCCCTGGATCTCCAAGAACAAGCTGGTTGACCAGAGCCGAAACTGAGATTGCTGCATTCCATCTTGCCTGGGTCGCGCAAGCGGCCTACGCAAGGTGCAGGACAAGGCCACCCCGATGGGTGGCCTTTTTCGTGCAGGGAAGGGGTGCGGCGCGCAGGTACACTGACCCTTTCGGGGCGGCGCGGTCCGCTCCCTTAGAATACTATCGTTTTAATAGCTGCCCGCGCCCGTAGGCGCTGTGCTGGAGGCTGGATTGATGCAAAACCACAATGAGTCCAACGAGATTGAGGGCGTGGTGGTGCGCAAGCGCCGCAAGGGTATCTACATCCTGCCCAACCTGTTCACGCTGGCTGCGCTGTTCGGTGGGTTCTACGCCATCGTGATGGCCATGAATGGACGCTTTGAGCTGGCTGCCGCAGGCGTGTTCTGCGCCATGGTGCTGGACAGTCTTGACGGCCGCGTGGCACGCATGACCAATACGCAGAGCGCTTTTGGCGAACAGATGGACTCGCTGTCGGACATGGTGTCCTTCGGCGCCGCTCCCGCCTTGATCGCCTATGAGTGGGCGCTCAAGGGCATTGGTCGCTGGGGCTGGATTGCCGCCTTTGTCTATTGCGCCTGCGCTGCACTGCGGCTGGCGCGTTTCAACGTGAATACCGGCACGGTGGACAAGCGCTGGTTCCAGGGCCTGCCTTCGCCTGCGGCGGCGGCGCTGGTCACGGGCTTCATCTGGCTGCTGGACGAAGCGGGCCTGCTGCGCGGTCAGGATGCCTGGCTGAGCTGGACGCAGATCACCTGGATCATGTTCTTCCTGACGCTGTACGCGGGCCTGACCATGGTCACCAATGTGCCGTTCTACAGCTTCAAGGACGTGCACTTCAAGAAGAGCGTGCCGTTTGCCGCCATCGTGCTGATTGCGCTGGGCATTGCCATCATCAACATCCACCCGCCCATCGTGCTGTTCGGCGTGTTTCTGCTCTACGGTTTCTCGGGCTATGGCGTCTACGCCTGGCGCAAGGCCAAGGGCCAGCGCACCAGCGTCATCAGCACCTCGACCGACGAGCCCGAGGAGCGCGGCCTGCACAAGTGATGCGGCGCAGCATCTTCACAGCCTTTGTGAACCTGTGCTAAAGTCGTCTGAATGCAATACCTGTCGCTAGCTCTACTACTGATGTCCAACGGGCAGAGACAGTAGCGCGCGCGTACATACCTACTTTCACGGCCCGTTTGCACCAGCGACGGGCCGTTTGCATTTGTGGGGTCGCTGGAGCAGGTGGGTCTTGTTTTTACCTAGACGATAGAAAGCACTTCAGCCATGTTGCAAAACCCTTCGACCAAGTACCGTCCGTTCGCTTTCGCTCCCGTGCGTCTGCAAAATCGCAGCTGGCCCGACGCGACGATTACCAAGGCTCCGATCTGGTGCAGCGTGGATCTGCGCGATGGCAACCAGGCGTTGATCGAGCCCATGGACATCGATCGCAAGATGCGCATGTTCGAGCAACTGGTGAAGATCGGCTTCAAGGAGATCGAGGTCGGTTTTCCCTCCGCTTCGCAGGTGGAGTTCGACTTCATGCGCAAGCTCATCGAGGAAAACCGCATTCCCGATGACGTGACCATCCAGGTGCTGACCCAGGCGCGCGAGCACCTCATCCGCCGTACCTTCGAAGCGCTCGAAGGCGTGCCCCGTGCCATCGTCCATCTCTACAACGCCACCGCGCCCGTGATGCGCCGCGTGGTGTTGAACATGAGTGAAGACGAGATCGTCGAGCTGGCCACCACCAATGCCCGCATGTTCAACGAGATCGCTGCCGGCTACCCCCAGACGCAGTGGACCTTCCAGTACTCGCCCGAGATGTATTCGGACACCGAGCTGGAGTTTTCCAAGCGCGTCATCGATGCCGTCACCGATGTATGGCAGCCCACGACCGAGCACAAGTGCATCATCAACCTGCCCACCACGGTGGAGCATTCCACGCCCAATCTGTTTGCCGACATGGTGGAGTGGACGCACCGCCATATCCAGCGCCGTGATTCCATCGTGCTGTCCGTCCATCCCCACAACGATCGCGGCACGGGCACGGCCACGGCCGAGCTCGCGCTGATGGCCGGTGCCGACCGCCTCGAGGGCTGCCTGTTCGGCAACGGCGAGCGCACGGGCAACCTCGACGTGGTCAACGTGGCGCTGAACATGTACATCCAGGGCGTGTCGCCCGGGCTGGATTTCTCCGATATCGACGGCATCCGCAGCACGGTCGAGCATTGCAACCAGTTGCCCGTGCACCCGCGCCATCCCTATGTGGGCGATCTGGTCTACACCTCGTTCTCTGGCTCGCACCAGGATGCGATCAAGAAGGCCTTCGCCGACCGCAAGGAAGGCGACGTCTGGGACATGCCCTATCTGCCCATCGATCCCAAGGACCTGGGTCGCAGCTATGAGGCCGTGATCCGCGTCAACAGCCAGTCGGGCAAGGGCGGCATCGCCTATCTGCTTGAAAGCGAATATGGCCTCCAGTTGCCGCGCCGCCTGCAGATCGAGTTCAGCCAGGTCGTGCAGCGCGAGATGGATGCCAGCGGCAAGGAATTGGCTGCCGCCGACCTGTGGAATCTGTTCCAGCGCGAATACGGCCTGCAATCCGTGCAGGCGCCGCACTACCGGCTGAGCGAGAACGATGGTGTGGTCAGCCTGTCGGCCGACCTGGCCGTCGAGGGCGGCAAGCGCACGATTGAGGCCGAGGGCACGGGCCCGATCGATGCCTTCGTGCAGGCGCTGAGCGAGCACAGCGGCCGCGCGGTGCGCGTGCTGGACTATGCCGAGCACGCCATTGGCGAAGGCGCCAACGCCAAGGCCATCGCCTATGTGGAACTGCGCGTGGACGAGTCCCACGTGTGCTACGGCGTCGGGGTCGATGCGAATATCGTCTCTGCCTCGTTCCGGGCCATCATGTCGGGCTTGCAGCGTGTTCCCTCCGCCGAGAATGCGGTGGAGCAGGAGGCGGTCGCCGCCTGAATTTCGTTCCCGAGCCGGTGCAGCCACAAGCGCACCGGCTTTTTTCATCGCCTGCCCGTGGGCAGGGGCTTCGCATCCACAAGAAAGACGAGACTCCCCATGACCGACCAATTGATCATTTTCGACACCACCTTGCGTGACGGCGAGCAGTCGCCCGGTGCCTCCATGACCCGCGACGAGAAGCTGCGCATCGCGCGCCAGCTCGAACGGCTGAAGGTCGATGTGATCGAGGCCGGTTTTGCGGCGAGCTCCAACGGTGACTTCGAGTCGGTGCAGGCCATTGCGCGCGCCATCAAGGACTCCACCATCTGCTCGCTGGCGCGGGCCAATGACCGTGACATCGCCCGTGCGGCCGAAGCCCTCAAGGACGCCAACCGCGCGCGCATCCACACCTTCATTGCGACCAGCGCGCTGCACATGGAGAAAAAGCTGCGCATGACGCCCGAGCAGGTGCTGGAGCAGGCGCGCCAATCCGTGCGCTTTGCGCGCAACCTGATTGCCGACATCGAGTTCAGCCCGGAGGACGGCTACCGCAGCGACCCGGATTTCCTGTGCCGCGTCATCGAGACCGTGATCGCCGAGGGCGCAACCACGATCAACGTGCCCGACACCGTGGGCTATGCCATTCCCGAGCTCTACGGCGCCTTCATCAAGAACCTGCGCGAGCGCGTGCCCAACAGCGACAAGGCGGTCTGGAGCGTGCACTGCCACAACGACCTGGGCATGGCCGTGGCCAACTCGCTGGCCGGCGTCAAGCTCGGCGGCGCCCGCCAGATCGAATGCACCATCAATGGCCTGGGTGAGCGCGCCGGCAACTGCTCGCTGGAAGAGGTGGTGATGGCCATCAAGACGCGCAAGGACTACTTTGGCCTGGACGTCAACATCGACGCCCTGCACATCGTGGCCGCCAGCCGCATGGTCAGCCAGACCACCGGCTTCGTGGTGCAGCCCAACAAGGCCGTGGTGGGAGCCAACGCCTTCGCCCACGCCTCCGGCATTCACCAGGACGGCGTGCTCAAGGCGCGCGACACCTACGAGATCATGCGTGCCGAGGACGTGGGCTGGAGCGCCAACAAGATCGTTCTGGGCAAGCTCAGCGGCCGCAACGCCTTCAAGCAGCGCCTGCACGAGCTGGGCGTGGAGCTGGACAGCGAAGCCGCGATCAATACCGCCTTCGCCGCCTTCAAGGAGCTGGCCGACCGCAAGAGCGAGATCTTCGACGAGGACATCCTGGCCCTGGTGACCGAGCAGGACGCGCATCAGCAGGCCGACCCCTTCCAGTTCATCTCGCTGGCCCAGCAAAGCGAGACAGGTGAGCGCCCACACGCGTCGGTGGTGTTCAGCCGCGACGGCCGAGAGATCAAGGCCCAGTCCGACGGCAATGGCCCGGTCGATGCCTCGTTCAAGGCCATCGAGTCCGAGGTGAAGAGCGGTGCCGAGATGCTGCTGTACTCGGTCAACGCCATCAGTGGCTCCACCGAAAGCCAGGGCGAAGTGACCGTTCGCCTGCAGCGCAGCGGGCGCGTGGTCAACGGCGTGGGCGCCGACCCTGACATCGTCGTGGCTTCTGCCAAGGCCTATCTGAGCGCTTTGAACAAATTACACAGCAATGCAGAGATCGTGGCTGCGCAGGGGTAAGCACTCGCCTTATAATTTCACTTAAATTATCGAAAAGTCGCACAAGTTATTGTCACAGTGCGACTTTTTCGATTAATGTAAGGTCTAGTCACAAATTCTTGCTGCTTGGAGCATTTCTCATGCCCACCCTACGCCGTGCCCGCCTCGGTCGATTTGCTCAGGTCATGTCCTTTCTGGCCCTGAGTTGTGCTCTTGCTGCTCCGGGCGCATATGCCGCGCCTGCCAAGAAAGTTGCCAAGAAACAGGTGGCTGTGGCCCCTGTCAAGAAGAAGGCGGTGAAGGAGCGCGCCACGGCCGCTCCCCAGGGCAAGCGCGTTGCCAAGAGCGCGCGCCAGCCCAGCCGCGTCGCTGCACGCAGCGTGGCCAGCCCCATTCGCGCCGTTGCCTACGAGCCACGCCTGTCCTTCGGCCAGATGGCCGGTCTGCATGCGGTGGCCGATCCTCTGGATCTCAAGAGCAGCGTGGCCCTGGTCCTGGACCAGGACACCCATGAGGTGCTGCTGAGCAAGAACGACCATGCCGTCTTGCCCATCGCCTCGTTGACCAAGCTGATGACCGGCCTGCTGATTTCCCAGGCCCATCTGCCGATGGATGAAACCATCACCATCACGCAGGACGACGTGGATACCGAAAAGGGCAGCAGCTCGCGCCTGGCCGTCGGCACCACGCTCACGCGTGGTGAAATGCTGCACCTGGCCCTGATGTCCAGCGAAAACCGCGCTGCCCATGCCCTGGGCCGCACTTTCCCTGGTGGCCTTGATGCCTTTGTCCAGCAGATGAACGCCAAGGCCCGTCTGCTGGGCATGACCGATACCCGCTACGTGGAGCCCACCGGGCTGTCCAGCCGCAACCAGTCCAGCGCCCGTGATCTGGCCGTGCTCGTCAATGTGGCGCACAGCGATCCGCTGGTGCGCGAGTACACCACCTCGCCCGGCTATGAGGTGGCCGTTGGCCGCCGCACGCTGCAGTACAACAACACCAACCGCCTGGTGATGAGCCCCACCTGGGACATCGGTCTGCAAAAGACCGGCTACATCTCCGAGGCAGGCCGCTGCCTGGTCATGCAGGCGCAGGTGGCTGGCCGCAAGATCATCATGGTCTTCCTGGATTCGGCCGGAAAGTTCAGCCGCCTCGGCGATGCCGAGCGCGTGCGCCACTGGGTGGAGTCCATGGGACAGGTGGCTGGCGATCCCATGATCCACAAGGTCAAGGGCTGAGTTTTCTTTCCCCTCACGACAAAGGCGCCGATGGCGCCTTTGTCGTTTCTGGTGGGCAGGGGTCTGTCTTGCCAATGGCCCCTGGCCAATGCCAATGGGGCCGACGGCTGTTCAATGGCTGCTGCGCGCGTAGGGGTTGGGTGGCGGTGCCGCCGGGCGGGTTGCGTTGAAGCCCAAGGCGCCCGAGATCTCCTGTGCGGTGGACTGGAGCTTGGACATCCAGCTCTCGTCCAGCCGGTCGGCGGGAGCGGAGATGGACAGGCCGGCCACCAGCTTGCCCTGGTCGTCGTAGATGCCGGCGGCCATGCAGCGCACGCCCAGTTCCAGCTCTTCGTTGTCGCGGGCCACGCCATGGTGGCGTACCTTGTCCAACTCGTTTTCCATGTCGGCCAGCCGCGTGATGCTGAAGTGCGTCTTGCCGGGCAGGCCGGTGCGCGTGGCGTAGGCGCGGACCTGTTGCGCATCGTCGGCCGCCAGGAACAGCTTGCCGTTGGACGTCAGGTGCAGCGGCGCATGGCCGCCGATGGCGCGCACCACCTGCATGCCGGAGCGCTCGCTGTAGGCGCGTTCCACATAGACGATTTCATCGCCCTGGCGCACGCTGAGGCTGACCGGCTGCTGGATCTGCTTGTGCAGCTGGCGCATGGGGATCAGGGCCGCTTCGCGCACGCTCAGGCGGGCCTTGACCAGATTGCCCAGTTCCAGGAAGCGCATGCCTAGGCGGTAGCTGCCCGATTCGGGGCGATCGACAAAGCGGCCAATGGCCAGATCGTTGAGGATGCGGTGCGTGGTGGAGGGGTGCAGGCCGGTGCGCTCGCTGATCTCCTTGAGCGATACCGCTTCCTCGCGCGAGGCCAACACGTCGATCAACGTGAACATGCGTTCCAGGACCTGGACGCTGGGCTTGGGGGAGGCCGCGTTATCGTTTTTTTTCATGAGGCGGAGTGGAGTTTCGGCATTCGGTCATTCTAGCGGCGGCCATGGCATGGCGGCATATGTGCCGCCAGCAAACAGCGGCTATGCGCATAAGAAATGTCGCTGAAAAGGCGTGGAGTGACGCTGTATCAGCGCGGCAGCTGATCCACGCGCTGCCAGCGCTCGTCAACGCGCACTTCATGGGGCAGGAAGCGCGCCTTGTAATTCATCTTCTGGCTGTCGGCGATCCAGTAGCCCAGGTAGACATAGGGCAGGCTCATGGACCGGGCCTGGTCGATCTGCCACAGCACATTGAAGGTGCCGTAGCTGGCGGGGTCGTTGGGTTCGTAGAAGGTGTAGACGGCAGACAGCCCGTCTTCCAGCACATCGAGGATGGAGACCATCTTCAGCGTGCCGATGCCGCCATCGGCCGCCGGTGTGCGGAACTCCACAAGGCGCGAGTTGACGCGGCTTTGCAGCAGGAACTGGGTGTACTGGTCCACGCTGTCATGGTCCATGCCTCCGCCGCTGTGGCGGCTTTGCTGGTAGCGCAGGTACAACTGGTAGTGCTCGTTCGAGTAGTGCAGGCGCTGGATCGATGCCGTGAGGTCGGCGTGGCGCGCGGCGGCGCGGCGCTGGCTGCGGTCGGGGCGGAAGTCGTGGACCAGGATGCGCATCGGCACGCAGGCGCGGCATCCGTCGCAATACGGCCGGTAGGTGAACATTCCGCTGCGGCGAAAACCCAGTGACACCAGCTCCGAATAGGCGCTGTTCTGGATCAGGTGGCTGGGCGTGGCCACTTGCGAACGCGCCAGCCGGCCATCGAGATAGCTGCAGGGGTAGGCGGCGGTGGCATAGAACTGCAGGGCCTGCAGCGGAAGATCGTTCGGGTGCGTCATGGTGTGCTGGCGGCAGCCGGTGATGTGTCGCCAGCCTCACCGGACGGTGGCAGCAACGCGTCCCAGTATACGTTTTCGAACTGCCAGCGCATGGGCGGCAGCTGGCTTTGCTCGGCCACGGTTTGCAGGAACCGGGCGCGCGGCATTTCGCGCGCCCCCAGCGAGGCCAGATGCTGCGTGGCCTGCTGGCAATCGATCTGCGCGGCGCCTTGGTGTCTGCACAGCGCCACCAGGGCCGCCAGCGCGATCTTGGATGCGTCGGTGGCATGCGCGAACATGGATTCTCCAAACACGGCGCGGCCCAGTGCCACGCAATACAGGCCGCCCACCAGGCGTCCGTCCACCCAGGTCTCCACGCTGTGGGCTGCACCCTGGTGGTGCAGGTCGGTATAGGCGTCAAGAATTTCCTGCACGATCCAGGTGCCATCCTGGTCGTGGCGCACCGTCTGGGCGCAGTGCTGCATCACGGTCTCGAACGCGCTGTCGATGCGGATCTCGCAGCCCGGCGTGGCGCGAAAGCGCTGCAATGTCTTGCGCAGGCTGCGGTGCAGCCGGAACTGCGATGTCTGCAGCACCATGCGTGGATCGGGCGACCACCACAGCGTGGGCTGGCCTTCGCTGAACCAGGGGAAAATCCCCTGGCTGTAGGCGATGCGCAGGTGCGCCGCATCCAGTGTGCCGCCTGCGGCCAGCAGGCCCGGGATGGGGTCGTTGGGGCCCCATGCCGTTTCCACAGGAGGGAAGGCCTGGTGGGGGATGAGCCATGGGAGGGGATGGGACATGATCGGGTGCGAACGGAGGAAATGGATTCGTATTCTCTGCAGCCGCAGTCTTGCACAAACCATGCGCAAGAGGGCTGCGTGGATGCGAGGGCATCGCCTGGCCGGGGTAAGTGAACCTCCTACGCGGCCTTGTCGCGCCAGGGGACAGTGCCGCCTGGCAGGCTTGGGCTATGCTGGTTCCGTCTTCTTGCGGATGCTTGGCTTTCGCTGTGAAGGCATCGAAGGAGGATGAGCGATGTTTTTCAGCAAAATCTTTGGCGCAAGCCTTGCCGAGCCGCGCTATATCCGTCGCACCCGGGCCTACCTGCAGGAAGCCCGCATGGCGATGCTGGAGCACACCATTGCAGCGGAGTACTACAAGTCCTCTGCTGACATGTATGCGGAACGTGCCGCACGGCTGGAAGAAGAGCTGCGCGCATGGGAAGAGGGTGTCGAGCAATCCCGTGCTGCCCATGTTTCGCGCCGCGCACATGCCAGGCACAGCAAGCCCGTCACCGTGGAGCCCGCTGCAACTCCATCGCCACCGAACACGCCCACCGTGGGCATGGTGCGTGCAGCCTGACCCAACAAAAAAGCCCGCATGCGTTGGCATGCGGGCTTTTCATCTGGCTCCTCAACCTGGGCTCGAACCAGGGACCTACGGATTAACAGTCCGGCGCTCTACCAACTGAGCTATTGAGGAATATGTTGGCGTTGGGTCTTGTGCGATTGCAAGGCCACTGAAATTTGGCTCCTCAACCTGGGCTCGAACCAGGGACCTACGGATTAACAGTCCGGCGCTCTACCAACTGAGCTATTGAGG